>NZ_KI912254.1:99382-105751 GCF_000231035.2 Saccharomonospora iraqiensis subsp. paurometabolica YIM 90007
ACGGCGACCCCGGCCTCCGCCAACGCCCTCCGGACCCGCCGGGCCAGCTCGACCGCACCCGGGGTGTCCCCGTGCACGCACAGCGACCGCGGGCGCAGCGCGAGCGTGCTCGCGTCCACGGCGTCCACCGTCCCGTCCACGGCCATCCGCAGGCTGCGCTTGACGACCTCGTCCGGTTCGAGCACCACCGCGTGCGGCTCGCGGCGCGGGACGAGCCTGCCGTCCGGGGTGTAGGCGCGGTCGGCGAACGACTCCGGCACGGTGGTCAACCCGGCCGCCTCGGCACGGCGCAGCAGTTCGGACTCCGGCAGCCCCAGCAGCGGCAGTGCCGGGTCGTACCGGCGGACCGCCTCCACCACCGCGTCGGCCTGCTCGGCGTGCGTGGTCACCGCGTGGTACAGCGCACCGTGCGGCTTGACGTAGCGCACCGCGGAGCCGGCGATCCGGGCGAACCCGTCGAGCGCGGAGATCTGGTAGATGACGTCGTTGGCGAGGTCGTGCGGGTCCATGTCGATGAACCGGCGCCCGAACCCGGCCAGGTCCCGGTAGCCCACCTGGGCCCCGATCGCCACCCCGCGCTCGGCGGCCCGCTCGGTGACCCGCCGCAGCACCGACGGGTCTCCCGCGTGGAACCCGCAGGCGACGTTCGCACTGCTCACGACGTCCAGCAGCGCCTCGTCGTCGCCCAACGGCCAGGCACCGAAGCCCTCGCCCAGGTCGCTGTTGAGATCGATCGCCACGTCGTCCACACGCCTCAGCCTACTGCGCCCACCCGGGGCGGCGGTGGGTCTTCGCGGACCGCGGTGCCTCGTCGCCGCGGGCACGACCGGGGCCCGGTCACCGCCCGGCGCTCTCCCGACCGGACGGCATCGGCGTGTCATCGACCCGGATGTCGAAGTAGTAGCGACCGTCGTCGTAGGAGGTCACTTCCACCGTGTGTCCGAGCCGGGTGCCGTCGTTCGACACCCGGTCCAGAATGTCACAACGCAGGTCGAGCGCTGCCGCCCGACGGATATCGCCACGGCCGGGAACGGCGGTGACCCGCACGTTCACCTGCGCGCGGGCATCACTCACCCACCCTCCGGACGAACAGTGGAGAGAAAGTGCTGGAAGTCGCCGACCTGTTGCTCGAGCTGCTCCGTCCGGACGGTCAACGCGAATCGCAGGACCGCTCTGCGTCGTGGATTTCCGGTGTCCTGGAACCCGAGAAATGCCTGCACCTGCGCGATATCCAGCGTCTTCCCGTTGTGCGCAAGGGTCCACCGCACCACCCGCGTCAGCCCCGGGTTATCCGCGGTGCCGCTCTTCTCGCTCTTCTCCACCCGCACATCGGTTCCCGCGTCACGCTGTTCGGCCAGCCTCTCGTCGGCGACCTCCGTCAGCGGCACGCCGCTGTCCCGGACGTCGCCGTCGATCGTGATGTTGGGCGTGAACCCGCGTTCGCGTGAGGCCGGATGCAACGCCACGAACGCGACGTCGGCATCGACCTCCCGGGGCGAAACGGAACGCCAACCGTCCGGCAGGGAGAATTCGATCGGCACCGGCAGGGTGGCCGCCGGGCTCCCACCGGAAGTGCGCGGCGCGGTGGAGGTCGCCGCGCCCCGCGCCTCGTGTTCCGCTCGCGACGACGGCGCGGCGTGCGGTGTGCCGGGCGTCGTGGTGGCGCACCCGGCGACGATCGCGAGGGTGCAGCCGACGACGAGCACGATCAGACCCCGGACGCACAGCGCCCGGCGCGGGTCCCCTCCTTCAGCCACACGGGTGATCTTGCCGCCCCGGGCGCGGCGGCGTGCGCACTTCCACGCCGATCACCCGAACGGACTATCAGCTCTCACCTCTCGACTTCGCGGAGTGTGTCGATCACTCGTCCGAGGACCTCCATCGCACTCGGGTCGTCCGGCGCAGCGGTCGCCCCGAACATGATGATCCCGCGACGGTCCGGTCCGTGGCTGTCGGGGAACTGCACCAGCGTCTGTGTCTGGTGGAGCCGCTCGACACCGCTTCCCTCGGGCGCCGGGAACTCCACCACCTGGGTGATCGCGGCGACGAGTCCCTCGCCCTCCTTCTTCCGGTGCACCACCTCCGGCGCACCATCGAGCTGGCCGGACCCGTCGGTCGACGCCTCGTCCGCGATCTCGGTCAGCGTGGTGTCGTTGTCCCGGACCTCGCCGTAGATCGTGAGGTTACTGGTGAACTGGGCGGATGAGTCCCGGTTGACCGCGACGAACGCTACTCCGGGGGTGTCCAACGTGCTGGGATCGATCGATTCCCATCCGTCCGGCAGCGAGAACTCGATCGGTACCGGCAGATCGCTGACCGTGTGCGTACCACCGCCACGCCCGGAAGAGCGCGGGGACGGTTCGGCGGTCGGGGTGGATTCGAAGCCCGGGGCAGGGGAGTCGAAGCCCGGAGCGGAGGAACGCTCCGTCGCGGGCACCGCCCCCGGCACCGGGCCCACGGCCGTGCCGCCCACGCTGGTCGCACAGCCGGTCAGCGCCAGCACACCGGACACCGCGACGAACGCGAGCCCGCACCGTCGGGACGGGCACGCGCCCGGATTCCCGTCCTCCCGCCTGCCTGCCCGCAGCATGGGCTCCCCTCTCCACGGCACGCGACCAACGTGAATGATCTTCTATGGTTCGACGGGAGTGTACCCCGGTCGGTTCCGCCCACCCCCGGACACGAGCCGGGCCCCGGCCTCGCCGCGAGGGCGGGACCGGGGCCCGGTGGTCGGTGCGTCCGGTGACTATCGCGTCACTGAATCCGCTCGTAGGCGGGCAGCGTCAGGAAGTCGACGAACTCCTCGGCGAGCGCGACCTGCTCGAACAGCTCCACCGCCGGGCCCAGCAGGTCGGCGGGGATCTCGCTCTCCAGCTCGGCGCGCACGTCGGCGAGCACGGTGCGCACCAGGTCGGCGGTGACCGTCTCGCCGGTGTCCAGCACCACGCCGTTGCGCACCCATTGCCAGACCTGCGAACGGGAGATCTCGGCGGTGGCGGCGTCCTCCATCAGGTTGTGGATGCCGGCCGCGCCGTTACCGCCCAGCCAGGAGGCGATGTAGCGGATGCCGACGTCCACGGCACCGCGCAGGCCGTCCTTCGTGGCGCTGCCCTCGGTGGCGGCCACGTCGAGCAGCTGCTCCGCGGTGACCTGGACGTCCTCGCGCTTGCGGTCGACCTGGTTCGGCTTGTCGCCGAGCACCTTGTCGAACTCCTCCTGGCACAGCCCGACCATGCCCGGGTGCGCCACCCAGGAGCCGTCGAAGCCGTCGGTGGCCTCCCGCGACTTGTCGGCGTGCACCTTGGCCATCGCCTTCTCGGTGACCTCGGGGTCCTTGCTCGGGATGAACGCGGCCATACCGCCGATCGCGAACGCGCCCCGCTTGTGGCAGGTGCGCACCAGCAGCTCGGTGTAGGCGCGCATGAACGGCGCCGTCATGGTGACGCTGTTGCGGTCCGGCAGGATGAACTTCTCGCCCGCGTCGCGGAAGTACTTGATGACGCTGAACAGGTAGTCCCAGCGGCCCGCGTTCAGCCCGGAGGCGTGCTCCCGCAGTTCGTAGAGGATCTCCTCCATCTCGAACGCGGCCGGGATGGTCTCGATCAGCACCGTGGCCCGGATGGTGCCGTGCTCGATGCCCAGCGTCTTCTCGGCGTGGGTGAACACCTCGTTCCACAGCCGCGCCTCGAGGTGGCTCTCCATCTTGGGCAGGTAGAAGTACGGCCCGCTGCCCCGGTGCAGCAGCTCCTTCGCGTTGTGGAAGAAGTGCAGGCCGAAGTCGACGAGCGCGCCCACGGCCTTGCGGCCGTTGATCTCGATGTTGCGCTCGTCGAGGTGCCAGCCACGGGGCCGGACGACGATCGTGGCGTGCTCGACGTCGTCGCGCAGCGCGTAGTGCTTGCCGTTCGACTCCAGCTCGATGGACTTACGGATCGCGTCGGCCAGGTTGATCTGGCCGTTGACGACGTTGCTCCAGTGCGGCGTGTTGGCGTCCTCCAGGTCGGCCAGCCACACCTTCGCGCCCGAGTTCATCGCGTTGATGGTCATCTTGCGGTCGGTGGGGCCGGTGATCTCGACACGGCGGTCGCGCAGCGCGGCGGGCGCCTCGGCCACCTGCCACTCGGACTCCCGGACCTGCTTCGTCTCGGGCAGGAAGTCGAGCTTGCCGGTGCGGGCGGCCTCCTCGCGACGCTGCGAGCGGGCCTCGAGCAGCTCGTCACGCCGCGCGGCGAACCGCTCGTGCAGGTCCGCGACGAACTGCAGGGCGTCGTCGGTCAGCACCTCGTCGCCACGCTCGACCGCGGCTCCGAGCACGCGCACATCAGACATGGAACACCCCAAACAGGAATCGAGTTCTTTTGCTATTCGGACTATAGTTTCTACGATACGGAACCTCAACGCGAGAGGAGTCACCGGTGGCGCCCAGGGAAGGCAGCGGGGGCGTGCAGTCGCTCGAGCGCGCGTTCGAGCTGCTCGAACGCATCGCGGACGCGGGCGGCGAGACGAGCCTGTCCGAACTGGCGACGTCGTCGGGGCTGCCGATGCCGACGATCCACCGGCTCATCCGCACCCTGGTGAGCCACGGCTACGTGCGGCAGAACACCAACCGCCGCTACGCCCTGGGCGCGCGGCTGATCCGGCTCGGGGAGAACGCGAGCCTGCAGTTCGGCACCTGGGCGCGACCGTTGCTGGCCGAACTGGTGGAGGAGGTCGGGGAGACGGCGAACCTGGCGGTCCTGGAGCGGGACGAGGTGGTCTACGTGGCCCAGGTTCCCTCGTCACGGCATTCCATGCGGATGTTCACCGAGGTCGGCCGCAGGCTGCTGCCGCACGGAACCGGCGTCGGCAAGGCCGTGCTGGCACACCTGCCCCGCGACGAGGCGCGGGCGCTGCTGGAGCGCACCGGGATGCCCGCCTACACCGAGCACACCTACACCGACCCGGACGCGCTGCTGGACCACCTCGCCGCGGTCGCCGACCGCGGCTACGCCCTCGACGAGAGCGAGCAGGAGCTCGGCGTGCGCTGCATCGCCGTGGCGATCCCGGGTGCCCCCACCCCCACGGCCGTGTCCGTCTCCGGCCCCGAGGGCCGACTCACCGACGCCACCGTCGCCCGCATCGCCCCCGCGGTCCTCCGCACCGCCACCCAACTCTCCGACCACCTGACCGAGGGTGTGCCGTGAAGGACTCCTTCCCTGCGCGTGGTGCCGTGAAGGAGTCCTTCACGGCACCAGATGCAGGCAAGGGGGCCTTCACGGCACAACCCGGGTGAGCGGGCCGTCAGGAGAGCAGGGCGTCGACGAAGGCGCCCGGCTCGAAGGGGGCCAGGTCGTCCGGGCCCTCGCCGAGGCCGACGAGTTTCACCGGCACGCCCAGCTCGCGCTGGACCTGGAAGACGATGCCGCCCTTCGCCGTGCCGTCCAGCTTGGTGAGCACGATGCCGGTGACGTCGACGACCTCGGAGAACACCCGCGCCTGGGCGAGCCCGTTCTGCCCGGTGGTCGCGTCCAGCACGAGCAACACCTCGTCAACCTTCGCCTGCTTCTCCACGACCCGCTTGACCTTGCCGAGCTCGTCCATCAGCCCGGTCTTCGTGTGCAGGCGGCCCGCCGTGTCGATCAGCACGGCGTCCACCCCGGTGTCGGCGCCGCGCTTGACCGCGTCGAACGCCACCGAAGCCGGGTCGGCGCCCTCCTTGCCCCGGACGACACCGGCCCCGACCCGCTCCGACCAGGTCTGGAGCTGGTCGGCGGCGGCGGCGCGGAACGTGTCGGCGGCGCCGAGCTCCACCCGGTGGTCCTGGGCCACGAGCACCCGCGCCAACTTGCCGGTGGTGGTCGTCTTCCCGGTGCCGTTGACCCCGGCGATGAGGACGACTGCGGGCTGCTTGGCCCCGTCCACGGTGTGCGGCAGGGCCCGGACCGCACGATCGGCGGCCGGGTCGAGCGCATCGACCAGCACCTCCCGCAACAGCGCCCGCGCCTGCTCGGCCGTGCGTACGCCCCGCGCGGACAGCTCCGTGCGCAGCCGCTCGACGATCTCGGTCGTCGTGGCCGCTCCGAGGTCGGCCACCAGCAGGGTGTCCTCGACGTCCTCCCAGGAGTCCTCGTCGAGGTCACCGGCACCGAGCAGGCCCAGCAGGCTCTGCCCGAGCGCCGAACGCGACTTGGACAGCCGCCCCCGGAGCCGCTCCATCCGCCCGCCGACGGGAGCGGGCTCCTCGATCTCGGGCGCCTCGGCCACCCGCTCGACGGACGGCGCCTCGGCAGGAGTGGGCTCGGCCGGAGCGGTGTCCGCGGTGGTCGACTCCGGGGCGACCGGCTCCGCGGTGGCCGACTCCGCGGTGATCGGCTCTGTGGGGGTCTCGGG
>NZ_KI912254.1:105851-109955 GCF_000231035.2 Saccharomonospora iraqiensis subsp. paurometabolica YIM 90007
CGAGCGCGGCGGCCAGCGCCACCTCGTGCCCGGGTTCCACGGTGAGCAACGCGGCCACCGACCCGAGCAGGCCGGGCACGTCGTCGGCCGCGCCGAGCAGCGAGCCGGCGCCGTCCTTGCGGGACAGGCTCATCGACAGCGCGTCCAGGCGCGCCTTCTCCGAGGCGATCTCGCGTTCCGCGGTCCGTTCGGCCTTGACCAGCTCCTCCACCCGGGCCTTGGCGGCCGTGTTCGCCTCCACCGCGCGGTCGTGCCGTTCGCGCAGGGTCGCGTCGTCGGAGTCCTCGACACCGCCCTCGGCGCGGGCCCGCTCCAGCTCCTCCGAGGCGGCCTCGGCACGGGCCACGGCCTCCTCGATGCCGTTGGTGAGGCGTTCGACCTCGTCGGCGGTGGCGGTGCTCTTGCTGCGCAGCGCGTCGACCTGGCCGGAGAGCTTGGCGATGCCCTCCCGCCGGTCGGCGATGGCCCGGACGGCGGCCAGGTGCTCCCGTTCGGCCGCCTGCACCCGCTGTTCGAGCTGTTCCCGACGCTCGACGGTCTCCGACAGCAGCGCACGGGCCTGCCCCACGCCCTCGCCCAGTTCCTCCTCGCGGGCGGCGGCCTCCTCGGCCTCGGCGAGCAGTTCTTCCGGGTCCCGCCCGGTGCCGCCGGTGTCCACCTCGGCCGAGAGGTGCCGCCTGCGCTCCACCGCCAGCCGCACCGTGCCGCGCAGCCGTTCCGCCAGCGACGACAGCTTGTACCAGGTGTCCTGGGCGGCGGTGAGCCTCGGCGCGTCCTCGGCGAGCACGGCCTCCAGTTCGGTCTGCTCGGAGGTCGCCGCCTCCAGGGTCTGTTCGACCTCGGCGCGGCGGGCACGGGCCGCCTTCTCGTCGGCCTCCTCCTTCTCGATCTGGGTGCGCTGGGTGACCAGGTCGTCGGCGTACAGCCGCAGCCGGGCGTCCCGCAGCTCCGCCTGCACCACCTGGGCCCGGCGCGCGATCTCGGCCTGTTTGCCGAGCGGCTTGAGCTGGCGCTGCAACTCGGTGGTGAGGTCGTTCAGCCGGTCCAGGTTGCCCTGCATCGCGTTGAGCTTGCGCAGGGCCTTCTCCTTGCGCTTGCGGTGCTTGAGCACCCCGGCGGCCTCCTCGATGAAGGAACGCCGGTCCTCGGGCTTGGCCTGCAGGATCTCGGAGAGCTGGCCCTGGCCCACGATGACGTGCATCTCGCGGCCGATGCCGGAGTCGGACAGCAGCTCCTGGATGTCGAGCAGGCGGCACGAACTGCCGTTGATCTCGTACTCACTGGCCCCGTCGCGGAACATGCGCCGCGTGATGGACACCTCGGTGTACTCGATGGGCAGCGCGCCGTCGGCGTTGTCGATGGTCAGGGTGACCTCGGCCCGGCCGAGCGGGGACCGTCCGGAGGTGCCGGCGAAGATGACGTCCTCCATCTTGCCGCCGCGCAGGTCCTTGGCCCCCTGGGTTCCCATCACCCAGCGCAGCGCGTCGAGCACGTTGGACTTGCCGGATCCGTTCGGCCCGACGACACACGTGATGCCCGGTTCGAAGCGCAGGGTGGTCGCCGACGCGAAGGACTTGAAGCCCTTCATCGTCAAGCTCTTCAGGTGCACGCGGCGTCGACCTTTCGCTCACCGACTTCGGTGTGTCCGATCGGATGATGCTACCCGCGCCGATTTGACGCACGTGGGAGCCGGTGCTCCCGCGTGGCAGGGTGGGCTCGCGGAGCGGAGCCGGTCGGCCGCGTCGACGTCCGACGGCCGCGTCGGCGCTCACTCGGACGACGGTGTCCGGCTTCGCCGGGACGGCCCGCGTCAGCGTTCGACGAAGCCGTCCAGACCACCGCGCGGTTCGGACCACCGCTCGACGACCGTGCGCACCCGGCCGGGCGAGTTCCCGGTACGCAGGATGTCGAGCAGTCGTGCGCAGTCCCGGCCCGGCCCTTCGGCCACGACCTCCACCCGGCCGTCGGGGAGGTTGCGCGCGTGGCCCACCAGGCCGAGTTCGAGGGCCCGGCTGCGGGTCCACCAGCGGAAACCGACGCCCTGCACCGAGCCGTGCACCCACGCCGTCAGACGGGTCGTCTCTGTCTCGTCAGGCACCCCGCCATCGTGCCGCACCACGGTGGTCGGGACCGGTGCGAGGTCACGTGTGTCGCATTCGCCGCGTGTCCGGGGCGGTGGTAGTGTCCCGCGACACGGCGGTGCCGGGGGACGCTGGACCGATCTCTCGTGCACAGGTGTCTTGTCGAAGGAGTCGGGCATGACGAACTCGTCCGGGGAACCGACGCGGGTCGAACTCGCGCCACCCCGGGAGTCCCCCGGCAGACTGCACCGCACCGGATACCTGGCGCTGACCGCTGCCGGACTGTTGGTCTGTACCGCCTTCGCCGCCGTCGCCCAGGTGGCCGCACCGGAGGAGGACACCGGCGACCACCGGGCCGCCCCGACGGACGGCCTCACCGACGACAACCGCAGCGGGGGCGGTGGCCCGGAGCTGATCCCCGGACAGGCCGTCCCCGCCGACACGACCGTCGTCGTGGACGGCGTCCCCGTGACCGGGACCCTGCCGTCGTCCACCGACGCCCCGACCACCGTCGTCCGGGTCGGCGACGACGGTCGGCAGACGACCTCGGTGGTGCCCCCGCCCCCGCAGGACGGGGACGACGAGGACTCCGATACGGGGCAGAGTGACGAGTCGACCCCGCCCGACCGCGGCCCCAACCCGACCAACCCCGTCCCGACGGGAACGACAGAGCCCACGGATACGACACCGACCGACACGGAATCCACCGAGCCCTCCGGTGACGAGCCCGGAGAGACCACGACCACCGGGTCCGATCCCGGGGACGGGGACGGAGACGGGGACCCGCCGGAGCAGGGTGACGGCGGCTCCTCGTCCCCCGCCGCGGCCACGTCGTCCGGGGCCACGACGGGGGACGGCACCGGCACCGTGACCGGCACCGTCGCGACCCGGACGCCGGGAACCACCGGCACCACCGGCACGATGACGGTCCCGACCGGCGACACCGGGACCGGCACCGACCGACTGTCCCGGTGACCGGCCGCGCCCGTCCACCCGAGGTGTGCGCGGTCCCCGTCCCGGATCGCCCGGACGGCGCAATCACGGCCCCCTGAACCGGGACACCCGTCACCCGGCGCCGCTCTTCGGGCATCCGACCGCCCCGCTAACGTCCACCACGAACAGAAGTTCGTTCGTCGCGAGATATCATCCGGGGAAGTGAGCACAAGGGGGTCCGTGGTGGACGAGCCGAGTACCGAGCTGGTGGAGAGCTCCGCACGCCTGCTCGACCTGATCCGCAGCGGAGCCGCCGACACCCGGCCCGCGCTGAGCGCCCGGACCGGTCTCGGCCGCACCGCGATCACCCAGCGCGTCACCACCCTGCTCGACGCGGGCCTGCTCGAGGAGGGCGACCTCAACCCGTCGACCGGTGGGCGGCAGGCGCGCGCGCTCCGGTTCCGCCGGGACGCGGGACGCATCCTCACCGCCGAACTCGGCGCCACCGGCTACACGGCCGGGGTGACCGACCTGATGGGCGCCGTCCTGACCATGCGGCACTGCGACGTCGACATCGCCCGGGGTCCGGAGGCGGTGCTGTCCGAGGTCGAGTCGACACTCGACGAGCTGCTCACCGGCATCGGCGGCGCCGCGGAGGACGTCTGGGGGGTCGGCCTGGGCCTGCCTGGGCCGGTCGAGTTCGCCACGGCGCGCCCGTCCGAGCCGCCGATCATGCCGGGATGGAACAACTACCCGGTGCGCGAACGGCTCGGCGCACGGTACGACGCCCCGGTGTGGGTGGACAACGAGGTCAACCTTCTCTGCCTCGGAGAGCTGCGCACCCCCGGGTCCGCGGTCGACCTGGGCGACCTGCTCTACGTCAAGGTCGGGACGGGGATCGGTGCCGGCGTCAGCCACGCCGGGCACCTGCACCGGGGCGCGCAGGGCTGTGCGGGCGACATCGGGCACGCCGCGGTGTCCGACGACAACGCGGTGGTGTGCCGGTGCGGAAAGACGGGGTGTCTGGAGGCCGTCGCCGGGGGCGCGGCGCTGGCGCGGGACGGGACGGAGCTGGCCCGGTCCGGGGCGA
>NZ_KI912255.1:0-2683 GCF_000231035.2 Saccharomonospora iraqiensis subsp. paurometabolica YIM 90007
TCGGCACCCCCGTTGTGGCCGTCCAGCAGCCGGTCGACGGCCGCGGCGAGTCCCCCTGCGGCCACGGGTGCCGCCCTACACCGCGTCCGGGCCGCGCTCGCCGGTGCGCACCCGGACCACGGTCTCCACGGGCGTGACCCAGACCTTGCCGTCCCCGATCCTGCCGGTGTGCGCGGCGTCGACGATCGCGTCGAGCACCGCGTCCACCCCGGCGTCGTCGGTGACGACCTCGATCCGGGACTTCGCGACGAAGTCCACGGCGTACTCGGCACCCCGGTAGACCTCGGTGTGCCCCTTCTGCCTGCCGTAGCCGCGGACCTCGCTCACCGTCATGCCGAGCACCCCGAGCTGTTCCAGCGCGGTGCGGACGTCGTCCAGCGTGAACGGCTTGACGATCGCGGTGATCAGTTTCATGACCTGGCCTCCTCGACAGTGTTCAGGTTCGCGGTGGCCCCGGCGGCCCCGGCCGGGACACCGGCTCCGCCCGGTCCGGCGGTCACCGGCCTGCCGCCGTGGCCGCCGCCGAAGTCGTACGCGGACTCGGCGTGTTCGGCCTCGTCGATGCCGGCGGCCTCCGCCTCGGCGTCGACCCGGCCGCCCGTGACGGCCTTGACCAGCAGGCCCAGCAGCACGGCCACGACGCCCGAGTACGCCAGCACGGCCACCGCGCTGAGCACCTGCACACCCAGCAGGCCCGCGTCACCGCCGTAGAACAGCCCGTTCTCCCCGTCGCCGCCCACGACGTCCGCGGTGGCGACGAAGCCGAGCAGCACCGTGCCGACGAGCCCGCCCACGAGATGGACGCCCACCACATCGAGTGAATCGTCGAACCCGAAGCGGTACTTCAGCCCGACGGCGGCGGCGCAGGCCACGCCCGCGATCGCGCCGATCGTCAACGCACCCCAGGTGTCGACATAGGCACACGCCGGAGTGATGGCGACGAGCCCGGCGACCACGCCGGAGGCCGCACCCAGACTGGTGGCCTTGCCGTCCCGGAGCCGCTCCAGCAGCAGCCAGCCCAGCATGGCCGCGCACGTCGCGGTCACCGTGTTGACGAACGCGATCCCGGCCACACCGTCGGCGGCGTAGGCCGAACCGGCGTTGAACCCGAACCAGCCGAACCACAGCAGCCCCGCCCCGAGCATCACGAACGGGAGGTTGTGCGGTTTCATCGGTTCCCGGGGCCAGCCGAGGCGCCTGCCGAGCACCAGGATCAGGCCCAGCGCGGCCGCACCGGCGTTGATGTGCACCGCGGTACCGCCCGCGAAGTCCAGCGCACCGGTTCCCTCGATCCAGCCGCCGTCCCCCCACACCCAGTGCGCCACCGGGAAGTAGACCAGCGTGGCCCACAACCCGGCGAACAACATCCACGCCCCGAACCGCATCCGGTCGGCCACCGCGCCCGCGATCAACGCGGTCGTGATGATCGCGAACATCGCCTGGAAGGCGACGTCCACCGTGCCGGAGGTCGGATCGCCCTCCGGGGTCATCAGCCCGGACAGGCCGAGGAACTCGACCGGGTTCCCGAGCAGTCCGCCGATGTCGGCGCCGTAGGCCACGGAGTAGCCGAAGACCATCCACAGCACCCCGACCAGCCCCATGGCGCCGAAGCACATCATCAGCATGTTGAGCACGCTCTTCGCACGCACCATGCCCCCGTAGAAGAACGCCAGCCCCGGCGTCATCAGGAGCACCAGGGCGGCGCTGGTCAGCAACCAGGCCGTGTTTCCTTCCACGCCCGCCTCCTCGCTGTCGGCGGCGACCACGTCGCCGTTCCGGTGACGGGGCCGCCCCGCCGTCGTGGCGACCCCGTCGCGTCACCGGTCAGCGTCGGGATCCCGTGTTGCGTGCGGTCACGTGTGCCGTTTCGGCGCCGTGAAACGTTCCGGGCGCTGCGTTACGCCCACGTTGCGGGGGACGGGGACCGTGTCGTCCGGCCGGGAAACCCCGTGGTCGAATGACGGGCATGGCCAGCACACCACCGCCCGCAGCCGGGGACCACCCCGACGGGACGGCGCCCCGCCCGGTTCCCCCGACGCTGCCGGCGACGGTGCTCGCGGACCCGACGTGGCTGGCCGAGGACCTCGTGCGGGCCGAACGGCTCTACGGCCGCGCGGGCGACCGCGTGCTGGGCACGATCCGCTGGTACTCGGCGTCCTCGGTGCTGGTGGCCCCGGCGCTGGAGCCGTGGGCGCACACGGGGGTGGCGCGGGATCCCGCGCTCGACGCGGTCACGCTGGACATGCACCCGAACGGGCGGTTCCTGGACGCACGGTCGGACGCCACGCTCGGGTCGGACACCGCGGATCTCGGTGCGGCGCTGGCGCGGGCGCTGGATCCCGTGGTGGCGGCCCTGGCCGGGGTGAGCGGCGCCCCGGCGCGGGCGTTGTGGGCGGTGGCCGTCGACTCGGTCGCGAACCGGCTGCTGTGGGCGGGTTCGGCCGTCGGCACACCCGACCAGGCGCGGGAACGGGCCGGGGACCTGGTCCGGGAGGTCTCCGCGGCCCTGGGCCGGTCGTCGGCGTCCTCGGTGACGACCGTGCCGCGACCCCGGTTCGAGACGGTGGGCGGGCGCGTGGTGGTGCGCCGCTCGTCGTGCTGCCTGATCTACCGGGCGCCCGGGGTCGCGGGCGGGGGCACGGACGCGGCGAAGTGCGTGAGCTGCCCCCGGCAGACGCCCGCC
>NZ_KI912255.1:2783-3418 GCF_000231035.2 Saccharomonospora iraqiensis subsp. paurometabolica YIM 90007
TCCCCCGGCAGACGCCCGCCGCGCGCGGGCAGCGGCTGCGCACCCTGCTCGGCTGAGCGTCGGGGTGCCGCCTCACGCGTGCTGTTCGGCGCACCGACAGGAGGCTTTGTGCCCTGCCGGTGCCGGTGCGGCGCGCGCACAGTCGGCAGCAAGCGACGCGACACCCCGGCCGAAGGGCGCAGGAATGAGTCCCCCCATCGAGATGCGGACGTTGTCCGAAGACGAGTGCCTCGACCTGCTGCGCTCGCAACCCGTCGGGCGCCTGGTGTTCACCGAGAACGCCCTGCCCGCGGTGCGGCCGGTGAACTTCCTGCTCGACGGCACCGACGTGATCATCCGGACCGCGCCCGACTCGTGGTCGCACCGGCTGGCGGGCTCGGTGGTGGCGTTCGAGGCCGACCACATCGATCCGGACACGCACACCGGGTGGAGCGTCGTCGTCCTGGGCACGGCGGCGGTGGTCACCGACATCGACTCGCTCGTGCGGATCAGCGACCCGCACCACCGCCCGTGGGCGCCGGGCCGCCGGGACCGCTACCTGCGGGTGACCGCCGGGGAGATCACCGGACGGCGCCTGTCGCTGGCGCCCGCCTGAACGGCCCCCGTCCGCGCCGGGTCACGCGAACGGGCGCACG
>NZ_KI912255.1:3518-7095 GCF_000231035.2 Saccharomonospora iraqiensis subsp. paurometabolica YIM 90007
CCGCACGTCGACGATGTCCCGACGCGGGGCGTCACGGGGCGTGGCGGCATCGTCACCCACACCGGGCTCGCCGTCGGTCTCGGTGCGTTCGGGCGCCGGCGGGGTGGGCGGCGCCGTGCTGGTCGTGGCCTGGTCACCGCCGGGTGCGAGCGCGATCCCGCCCCCGGCCTGATACCCACCGCCCTTGGGCTTCTCCTCGACCTCCCGCTCGCGCTCGCGCTGGAGGCTGATCCGACGCTTGCGCGCGATCGTCAGCCCGCCCACGAGCGCGACCAACAGCACGACGGCCGCTACGACAATGATCCACAACCAGGTGTTCGACACGCTGCCATCCTCCCACCCGTCCTCCACCCGGGCAGGTCGCCCCGGGAGCACGGTGAGCGGCCAACCGGATACGGATCCACTGCTCGCGAAGGTTCTTACGTGGTGGTCACGCCGTCGGCAGGGCGGTGGCGTTCGTGCTGCCGACCCGGTCAGCGCCCACGGATTCCTCGGCACACCGGGCCGGTCACCCTCCGTTGTGGCGTGAGGGGCACTTTCCCTGCACCCGACGCAGCGAATGTGCCCCTCACGGCACAGGGCGCAGGGAATGTGCCCTTCACGGCAACCCCGGCGGTCAGGTGCCGGTGGGGGTGAGCGGGGGTGTGGTGGGGGTGTCGGCGACCGAGCCGACGAAGCGGGCGCGGCCGTCCGGTTGCCATTCCACGGGCACGCCCAGGCGCGTCGGCGGGCGGCGCAGCGACTCGGGCAGGTCGTCGTCGGCGATCCGGCCGAGCCGGGTTCCGCGGCGCCGGATCTCGGCGACCCGTGCGGCCCCGGCCAGCAGCTGTTCCCACTCCGCACCCGGCACGGCCGCACTCGCGCGGTCGAGCACCTGCGCCTCCGCCGTCGCCCACACCACCGGCGACGCCTCGAAGCTCCACCAGCGCCTGCTCCACGGCGGGGCGACGAAGCCGTGGGTCACGCACGGCAGCCACTGACCCGGCACGAACCGGGTGCCCTCCCGGGCACGGAAGCTGATCAGCCGGTAGGCGAAGGCGGGCGGCGCCACCGGGTCCCGGGAGATGTCCGCCATGACCAGCAGCTGCACGTCAGCGTCGGCCTGTTCCACCACCATGCCCGGGACGAGCTGGCCGGCCCGGTACGGCCGGGTGGCACCACCGGTCAGCAGTCCGCGCAGGAACAGCCCCAGCCCCACCAGCACGGCCAGGACGCCGAGCGGGATCGCCCACCACGTGCCGTCGAGCATCGACCACACGCCGAGCCCGATCAGCACACCCCCGACGAGGATCCCGAGGGTGAGCCACAGCGCCCTGCGGTACACGTTCGGGCTGCTCTGCCGAAGGTGTTCGGGGTCGATCGGCGCGTCGAAGAACCTCCGCGGATCCCCCGCGGGCCACCCGTGCTCTGCCACCTCTGCCATGCGGGCATCCTGACAGACCCGCCACCCGTCCGGGTGATCTGAGCCCGCGAGTCGACGCCCCACGTCCGCGAGTTGCCACCCCGTGCCCACGAGTCGACCGTTCCGGCCCGACGAGTCGACCGTCCCCGCCCACGAACCGACGCGGCGGCGCGGGAACGACGTCTCACGCCGGGGCGGGCTCCTCGACGCCGTCGTCCGCCCGGAGCCGCTGGGAGATCACCCGGGTGATGCCGTCGCCCTGCATGCTCACCCCGTACAGCGCGTCCGCGATCTCCATCGTCGGCTTCTGGTGCGTGATGATCAGCAGCTGCGAGTTCGCGCGCAGCTGCTCCAACAGCCCGATCAGCCTGCGCATGTTCGTCTCGTCCAACGCCGCCTCGACCTCGTCGAGCACATAGAACGGCGACGGCCGCGCCCGGAAGATCGCCACCAGCATCGCCACGGCCACCAGCGACTTCTCCCCACCGGACAGCAGGGACAACCGCTTGACCTTCTTGCCCGGCGGCCTGGCCTCCACGTCCACCCCGGTGGTGAGCATGTCCCCGGGTTCGGTGAGCACCATGCGCCCCTCCCCACCCGGGAACAGCACCGAGAACACCGTCTCGAACTCCCGCGCGACGTCGGTGTAGGCGCTGGTGAACACCTCGAGGATCTTCTCGTCGACCTCCTTGACGACGGAGAGCAGGTCCTCACGGGTCTGCTTGAGGTCCTCCAGCTGGGTGGACAGGAACTTGTAGCGCTCCTCCAGCGCGGCGTACTCCTCCAGCGCCAGCGGGTTCACCTTGCCCAGCTTGGCCAGGTCCTTCTCCGCCCGGTTGGCGCGGCGCTGCTGGGTGTCCCGGTCGTACGGGATCGGCTGCGGCGCCATCACGGTGTCGCCGCGCTCCTTCGCGGCCTCGTACTCGGCCATCTCCCCCGGCCCCGGCGGCACGTCCACGTCCGGGCCGTACTCGGCGACGAGGTCGTCCAGCCCGATGGCGAACTCCTCGGTGATCCGAGCCTCCAGCTGCTCCAGCCGCAGCCGCTGCTCCGCACGGGCGACCTCGTCGCGGTGCACGGCGTCGGTGAGCTTCTCCAGCTCCACCGTCAGCTCCCGCACCCGGTTGCGCACCTGGCCGAGCGCCTGCTCGGTCTCCTCCCGGCGGGCCTGGATGGCGTCCCGCTCCGCCGCCGCGCGCTGCAACGACGTCTCGATCCGTTCCAGTGCGGACTCCCCGCCGTCCACGACGGCGCCGGCGATCTCCGCGCCGCGGGCGCGGGCGATGCGGGCCTGCTCGGCACGTTCCCGCGCCTGCCGCTCGGCCTCGGCCTCCCGCCGCAGCGCCTCGGCCCGGCCCGCGATGCCCTGGACACGTTCCTCGGCGGTGCGCAACGCCAGCCGCGCGTCCACCTCCTCCTGCCGCACCGCGGCCAGCGACTCCGCGGCCTCGTCGCGCTCGGTGGTGTCCGGGTCCTCCTCCACCGGTTCGTCGGAGAACGACGCCAGGCGTTCCTCGAGTTCGGCGAGCTCGGCGAGGACCTGCTCCCGGTTGTGTTCGACCTTGTCGCGTTGTTCCCGCAGCCGCCGCACCTCCGACTCCGCCGAGCGCGCCGCCTGTTCGAGGCTGCTCAGCCGCTCCGAGGAGCGCGCGTGCCGCACCTTGGCGTCGTTGAGCGCCTCCTTGGCCTCGCCCACCTCGGCACGGCGGTCCTGCTGTTCGGCGCGGGCACCGTCCAGCTCGGCGGTCACCCGCTCCAGGTTGCGTTCGGCCTCGGCCAGCCGCTCCTTCGCCTCGTCGACCGCGGCCTGCGTCTCGATCACGCTCTCGTCCCGTGCGGAGCCGCCGGTCGCCCAGTGCGCCCCCAACACGTCGCCGTCGGTGGTGACGGCGGTCAGCTCCGGGTGCGTCGCGACCAGTGACCGGGCCTCGTCCAGCTCCCCGACCAGCGCGACCCGGTTCAGCGCCTTCTCGACGGCGGGCCGCAACGCCTCGGGTGCGTGCACCACCTCGCGTGCCCAGCGGGCACCGTCCGGCAACGCGGGCAGGCCGGACGCCTCGACGGTGTCGGGGGCGGCGCCGAGCAACAGCCCCGCCCGGCCGGATTCGGTGTCCTTGAGCCAGCGCAGCGCCGTGACCGCGTCGTCCCCCGCGGCGACGGCGACCGCGTCGGCCA
>NZ_KI912255.1:7195-7483 GCF_000231035.2 Saccharomonospora iraqiensis subsp. paurometabolica YIM 90007
CTCCGCGGGCGCGGATTCCACCGGCGCCGTCGGGGCGGTGCCGTCCGGGTGAGTTTCCGGTGCCGCCGTCTCCGGTGCCGTGGTCGGCGGCGCGGTCGTTTCCGCCGCCTCGACCTCCGCCGTGGTCGCCTCGGGGGCCTCCGCCTCCCGGACACGCTCCGTCGGCTCCGCCTCGGTGGTTCGCCCGGTCGGCTCCGCCTCCGTTCGCTTGGTCGGCTCTGCCTCCGTGGTCCCGGTCCCGGCCCCGGCGGTGGTGCCCGGCCGGGTTCCGGCACCGGCCCGGCACGG
>NZ_KI912255.1:7583-14453 GCF_000231035.2 Saccharomonospora iraqiensis subsp. paurometabolica YIM 90007
AACGCGGTGCCGTCACCGGCGCCGACGTCACCGCGGCCGCCCGGGCCGGGGACCACACCGCCGTCGAGCTCCTGGTCGCCGCCGGACGCCGGATCGGCGCCCTGCTCGCCACGCTGGTGAACTTCTACAACCCGTCGACCATCCTGCTCGGCGGCCGGGTCGCGGGCGCCGGCGACCTCCTGCTCGCCACCATCCGCGAGACGATCTACCGCCGGTCGCTGCCCCTGTCGACCCGGGAGCTGCGCATCGAGCAGGCCCGGCTCGGTGAGGAGGGTGGCCTGGTCGGGGCGGCCTGGATGGTGCTGGACGAACTCTTCTCGGTCCGCCACTTCGGCCGCTGGCTGCACGCGGGCTCCCCGAACGGCATCCCGGACCTGCACACCGCGGGCGAGCGCGTCCGGGCCTGACCGGTTCCCGTCGCGTCGCCCGGCCCCGGGCACGGGTGCCCGTGTGATCTGCGCACACCGGGGGGTGGTTCGGGCACTGCCGGGACGCTCCGCGCGTTGAACGGGACAGCAACCGACAGACCCGAAGGTGGGAGTAATGACCACGGCGTTTTCCCCGACGGCGTTCACCAGGGCGTCCCAACCGCCCCAGCTGCCGACGATGCCCACGGGGTGGCCGATCGGCTCCTACGACACCTACGAGGAAGCCCAGCGGGCCGTCGACCACCTCGCCGACAGTGAGTTCCCGGTCGCCGACGTCACCATCGTCGGGGTGGACCCGCTGGTCGTCGAGCGGGTCGCGTCCCGGCTGACCTGGGGCAAGGTGCTCGGCAGCGGGGCGGGGTCCGGTGCCTGGTTCGGTCTGTTCGTGGGCCTGCTGCTCAGTCTGTTCACCCCCGGAGCGGGCCTGGCACCGATCGTGATCGGTCTGATCTCCGGTGTCGGCTTCGGCGTGGCGTTCGCCGCGGCCGGCTACGCGGCCACCCGGGGCAGGCGGGACTTCGTGTCGCAGAGCCAGCTCGTCGCCCGTCGCTACGACGTCCTCTGCCAACCCCGCAACGCCGAACGCGGGCGGGACCTGCTCGGCAAGCTGGCGATGTCGGGACCGAACGGGTTCTGACCGGACGCAAATCGGCACGCCACCGGCGCCGTCCCGTCCGGTCCCGACGGACGGGCGGGATACCCCCGATCAGTTCCCGCCCGGCGTTTCGGTGGGGACGGCGACCGTGAACGGCACCCCCTCCCGCTCCGCACAGACGGGCCGGTAGGCGTTGTAGCCGCCGACGGTGCCGTGGTCGTCCACGGCACCGGTCTCCACGCGCGGTCGGGGGAACAGGTTGTCCGAGCCCGTCCGGATCCGTGCGGAGGTGTGCTCGTCGCACCCGTACCGGGGGATCGACAGCGGCCGTCCGTCCTCGGTGTAGAGGTAGACGTCGGTCAGCGGCTTCCCCTCGGCGTCGAAGACGTAGAGGTTGTCCAGGCGCTCCCCGTCGTGGAACAGCTCCCCGGTGCCCTCCCCCGTCGCGCCTCCGTACACGCTGTCGTGCGGGCTCGCGTGCGGTGCCTCCACGGCGGATTCCAGCAGGGCGCCGGCGAGGCCGACGGCCGTGCCCGTGACGAACGCGGTCACCGGTAGTGTCGCCCACAGCTTCCGGTGGTCGGTGCGGGACCGCGGACCCGCCCACAGGACCAGCGCGGCGAGGCCGATCATCAACGGCAGCGCCGGCCACCCGTCGTCCGCCGCGAGGAGCACGCCCAGCAGCGCCAGCACCGCCGCGGCCAACCACCACCCGAGCGGGGACAACACGCCCAGCAGGGTCCACAACCGCGCCGGAAGCCCGCTCCGGGCGGCCAGCCACCGCACTTCGGGCAGGTCGCGGATCTGATCCGTTCCCCGTGTCGAGGCGGCGAGAGCCGCCAGCCCGATCCCGGCCCCGACCAGCACCAGGTAGGCGAACAGCGCACGCGGTGCGGCCTCGTGGGTGAGGCCGAGCGCCAGTCCCAGCAGCGCGGCGACGGGGACCCCGAGCGCGAGGCCCCAGAACGCGGTCCGCGGGGCCAGCCGGGAGACCGGGGCCTCGGTGCGGTCACCGTCGCCGGACGGTCCCGGGGGTGGCGGATAGTCGCCCGCGGCGCGGACCTCGGCCGCGTAGTCCTCCGGGGAACCGAGTTCGGCGGTCATCGCGGCGAGGGTGGCGTCCGCGCCGAGGCCGTCGGCGATCTCCGCCAGGTGCGGCCGCACGTCCTCGACGATCTCGTCGACCTCGTCGGGTGGGAGGTCCGACAGTGCCGTGCGCACCCGGGCCAGATAGGCGCGTACGGCGGGCCGGGTGTGTGAACTCATGTTGCCTCTCCCAACAGGCTGTCCATGGTCGCCGCGAAACCGCGCCAGGTCGCCGCCGACTCGGCGAGACGCGCACGGCCCAGCTCGTTGACGCTGTAGTACTTGCGGTGGGGGCCTTCCTCGCTGGCCTGGACGTACGAGGTGAGCAGCCCCGCCTTGTACAGCCGGCGCAGCGTGCCGTACACCGAGGCGTCCCCGATCTCGTCGAGCCCCGCCTGGCGCAGTCTGCGCAGGACGTCGTAGCCGTAGCCGTCCTCGTCGCGCAGCACCGCCAGCACCGCGAGGTCGAGCACGCCCTTCAGTAGCTGACTGATCTCCACCGGCCCTCCAGTTAGTGCGTGAGCGACACTACCACGCATTGCGTAGTAGTGGTGAGAAATACCCCGGCGAGGTCCTGGAGGCGAATTCCTAGCGCTGTGCCCCGGGCCGGCGCTGGCAACGGGGGCAGCTGAACGACGAGCGGTTCATGAACGGCTCCCGGATCACCGGCGTGCCGCACCGTCGGCACGGCTCGCCTTCGCGCCCGTAGACGTCCAAGTCGCGCTCGAAGTAGCCGGACTCCCCGTTCACATCGACGTACAACGCGTCGAACGACGTACCGCCCGCCGCCAGCGCCTCGGCCATCACGGCGGTCGCGGCATCGAGCGTCTCCCGCGCCTGACGTGCGGTGAGCCGGTCGGTGGGGCGGGTCCCGTGCAGCCGGGCCCGCCACAGCGCCTCGTCGGCGTAGATGTTGCCGATCCCGGAGACCAGGGTCTGGTCGAGCAGCGCCCGTTTGATCTCCGTACGGCGCCGGCGGATCGACCGGGCGGCCGCGACCGGATCGAACAGCGGGTCCCTCGGGTCGCGGGCGATGTGCGCCACGGGCCGGGGCACGCGGGTGCCGTCCACGTCGACCAGCTCCACCGGGGTGAGGCCCCCGAACGTGCGCTGGTCCACGAACCGGAGCTCCGGACCGCCGTCGCCGAAGCCGATGCGCACCCGTAGGTGCCGCTCGTCGGGAGTACCCGGGGGGCGCATCAGCATCTGCCCGCTCATCCCGAGGTGGGCCAACAGCCCCTCCTCGGGCGCCCCGGTGGGTTCCGACGTCGGCCCGAGATCGAGCCACAGGTACTTCCCCCGGCGGCGCACGGCGGTGACCGTGGCCTCCAGCAGGCGCCCCACGAAATCCGACGCGCCCGCCTCGTGTCTGCGGACGGCCCTCGGGTGCAGCACCTCGACCGACGTGATCGTGCGGCCGACGACGTGCTGTTCGAGACCGGCGCGCACGACCTCCACCTCGGGGAGTTCGGGCACGGGTGGGCCCGCCTACTCGGTGTCGTCGGCCGGGACCACGGCGTCCGCCGGGGCGTCCGCCCCGTCCCCGGCCGTCGCGGGCGGGTGGCTCCGCAGCTCCTCGTTCAGCGCGCGCCAGGCCGACTCGGCGGCCTTCTGCTCGGCCTCCTTCTTGGTGGTGCCGTCCCCCTCCCCGAGGGACCGCCCACCGACGAGCACGACGGCGTTGAACTCCTTGCGGTGATCCGGCCCGGTGTCGACGACCTTGTACTCCGGCACGCCGAGTCCGGCCGACGCCGTCAGCTCCTGCAGGCTCGTCTTCCAGTCCAGGCCCGCACCCCGCAACGGGGCCTCGGCGAGCAGGTCGCCGAACAGCCGGTGCACCAGCGAGCGGGCGGATTCGATCCCGTGCGCCAGGTAGACGGCGCCGATCACGGCTTCGAGCCCGTCGGCGAGGATGCTCGCCTTGTCCCGGCCTCCGGTGAGCTCCTCGCCCTTACCGAGCAGCAGGTGCGCACCGAGTCCCCCCTCGCCCAGTTCACGGGCGACGCCGGCCAGCGCGTGCATGTTCACCACGCTGGCCCGCAGCTTCGCGAGCTGCCCCTCCGGCAGATCGGGATGCCGCTGGTACAGGTGGTCGGTCACCACCAGGCCGAGCACGGCATCACCCAGGAACTCCAACCGTTCGTTGGGCTGGAGCCCACCGTTCTCGTAGGCGTACGAGCGGTGGGTCAGGGCGAGGGTCAGCAGCTCGTCGTCGAGTTCGACGGCGAGTGCGTCGAGCAGGGACGCCGGATCCGGTGCGGGCCCGGTGGGCGACTTGTCCCCCATACCGACGACCTCAGGCCGGCTCGACGACCTGCCGACCGGCGTACTGGCCACATGTCGGGCAGGCGACGTGCTGCGGCTTGAGCTCACGGCAGGCGCGGTTCTGGCAGGGCACCAGCTGCACGGGGGTCGCCTTCCACTGGGACCGGCGCGAGCGGGTGTTGGAGCGCGACATCTTCCGCTTGGGGACGGCCACGGCTGGGTCTCCTCATCAAGGTCTGCCCGCGCGACGCGGGCGTGCTTGCGAACGGTCGGACTTCACGCCCGACCGGCTTACCGGTCGGAGCCGTTCGCCGTCTCGCCGCCCGAAGTGTCCTCCAGACGGTCCAGCAGCGCGGCCCACCGGGGATCTATCGTCTCATGCCCGTGTCCGGGCTCGAGCTCGGCCCACTTCATGCCGCATCCCGAACACAGGCCCTCGCAGTCGTCGCTGCACAACGGGACCAGCGGCAACGCGAGCACGAGCGTGTCCCGCACGAGGGGTTCGAGGTCGATCATGTCGTCGACGATCCGGGAGACCTCGTCCTCCTCGGCGGTCTCGTCCGTGGTGGAGTCGGGGTAGGCGAACAGCTCGGTGAGCTGAACGTCCACCTCGCCGGTGATCGGATCGAGGCACCGCGAGCACTGGCCCTCGGTCGTGGTGTGCGCGGTGCCGGTGATCAGCACGCCCTCGACCACGGATTCGAGAAGCAGGTCCACCGTGATCGTGGTGCCCTCGCCGACGACGACGACGTCCGGGACGCCCAACGCGGTGGTCGCCGGCAGTTCGCGGCGCAGGTGGTGACTCGAACCGGGGCTCCGGCCGAGTTCGTGGGTGTCGAACAGCCACGGGTTGCGCGCGTCGGTGCGCTGCGGGCTCGAACTCTGGGAAGACATCGGGGCTTTCTGCGCGGTGCGGAACGGGACGGACGCCGACGACCGTGGGCCGGTGCCGACCTCACCAGCGTACGCGACCGGATGCGCTCACTGCGCCTGATAGTCGTACTCGTGGCTCGTCGCGCGCGAGGGGGGACCGAGCGTCCCCCGCAGGTGGTTGCGGCCGGAGTCGACCGTGCGCAGGGTCGCCGACAGCAGCTCGGAGAACTCGGCCAGTTTGTCGTCGACGTAGGCGTCGCAGTCGGCGCGCTGCCGGTCGGCCTCGGCGTGCGCCTCGTCGACGATCCGCGCGGCCTCGTCGTGCGCGGCCTGCACCACCTCGGTCTGCGACACCAGCCGGGACTGCTCGTGTTTGCCGTCCTCGACCGAACGCTCGTAGGCGTCCCGGCCCGCCTGCACCATGCGGTCGGACTCCTCGCGGGCGCGTTCGGTGAGGTTCTCGTACTCGGCCTCACCCGCGGCCACCGTGCGGTCGGCCTCGGCACGGGCCTCGGACACGAGCTGCTCGGCCCGCTCCCGGGCCTCGGTGAGCAGGCGTTCGGCCTCCTCGTTGGCCGAGTTCACCGTCGACTCGGCCTGCTCCCGGGCGATCCGGACGATCTCGTCCCGCTTGTCGAGCACGTCCTGGGCGTCGTCCACCTCCCCGGGCAGGGCGTCGCGCACGTCGTCGAGCAGTTCCAGCACATCGCCACGGGGAACGACGCAGCTCACGGTCATCGGGACCCCGCGGGCCTCCTCCATGATCGTGACGAGCTCGTCGAGAGCCTCGAACACCCGGTACACGCCAACTCCCTCGCGGCCATCGATTCCCACGCGACACCCCCAGTCTGCCCGCTCACCCCGCGCGGTGGTGGCACCACCCCGCAGCGTGTCACCGGGGGGTCGCCGTGAAGGACCCCTTCACGGCACCGGACGCAGTGAAGGGGGCCCTCGCTGCGTCGCACGCAGGGAAGGGGTCCTTCACGGCACCACGGGGAGTGACCGGCGAGGGGTCAGGAGTCCGGGAACTTGGCGCGGAGGCGGTCGCGGACGAGGTCGGGGACCATGCCGGTGACGTCGCCGCCGTAGGTGGCGACCTCCTTGACCAGCGAGCTGGACAGGTAGCTGTACGTCGGATTGTTCGACATCAGCAGCGTCTCGACACCGGACAGCTCGCGGTTCATCTGCGCCATCTGCAGCTCGTAGTCGAAGTCGCTCACCGAGCGCAGGCCCTTGGCGATGGCGGCGATCCCGTTGTCCCGGCAGTAGTCCACGAGCAGGCCGTGCCACGAGTCCACCCGGACGTTCGACAGGTGCGCCGTCGTGGCCCGCAGCATCTCCATCCGTTCCTCGACGGAGAACAGACCCTGCTTCTTCTTGTTCACCAACACGGCCACGACGACCTCGTCGAACAGCTCGGCCGCCCGTTCGACGATGTCGAGATGCCCGTTGGTCGCCGGGTCGTAGGAGCCGGGACAGACCGCTCGCCGCATGGCGCGGACGCTACCAAGCGCCTGGACACGCCACGCAACACACGCCGGACGCGCCGTTGATCACATCCGCACGCGCCACCGGGCGCCCGCCCGCAGGGGCCGGCCGTCACCCGCCCCCGGCCGCGCCCCC
>NZ_KI912255.1:14553-28167 GCF_000231035.2 Saccharomonospora iraqiensis subsp. paurometabolica YIM 90007
ACCGCGTACGGCGGGTCGGCCAGCACCAGGTCGACCGGCCCGTCCGGCCCCGCGGCGAGGACCGCCTCCACCGTGCCGTGCCGCACACGCCCGCCCAGCCCGACCCGCGCGAGGTTGTCCCGCAGCACCCGCACGGCGGCGCGGTCGGACTCCACGAATTCCGCGTCCGCCGCGCCCCGGGACAGCGCCTCCAGCCCGAGCGCCCCGGACCCGGCGTAGAGGTCGAGCACCCGGGCTCCCCGCAGGTCACCGGCGGCGTCCAGGGCGTTGAACAGCGCCTCGCGCACCCGCTCCGAGGTGGGCCTGGTCCCCTTCGGCGGCACCGACAGCGTCCGGCCCCCTGCCCGCCCCGCCACGATCCTGGTCACCGGCTCATGGTCCCAGCAGGCCGTCGCGCCCTCGGGCGGGACATGGTCGGGGCACGTGCACCGTCTCGCGTAAAGTCGTCCTTCCCCCTTCTTCAGGCGATGGAGCGTTCAGGAGCGCCGAGTGTCGGAACCCAAACGGGTCGAGATCGCCGTCGAGCAGGCACACGTGGACAGGGTCTACGCCCGGCTCGCGGAACTGCGTGACCAGGCGGAGTCGATGCGCGACAAGGGCTACGAGCTCGGCCGGGGCGCGCAGAACGAAGCGGTGTTCGAGCAGGCGTCGATGTTGTTCGAGCGGGACATGATGGTCTCGCACGCGAACCAGACGCTGCAGACCCTGGACGCCGAGTACGAGGGCCTGGTGTTCGGCAGGCTCGACCACACCTCCTCCGAGCCGGTCCACGTGGGCAGGCTCGGCATCCGCGACGCGGAGTTCAACAACCTGGTCACCGACTGGCGGGCGCCCGCCGCCGCGCCGTTCTACCAGGCCACGGCCACCGATCCCCGGGACGTCGTCCGGCGCCGGGTGATCCGGTGCTCCGGGCGGTCGGTGCTCGACCTCGACGACGACGTGCTGATGCCCGGCTCGGTGCCGGAGGACATGACCGTCGTCGGCGAGGGCGCGCTGATGGCCGCGCTCGGCCGCGCCCGTGGTGACACGATGCGCGACATCGTCGCCACGATCCAGAAGGAGCAGGACGAGGTCATCCGGGCGCCGTGGCGCGGGGTGACCGAGATCACCGGCGGGCCGGGCACCGGCAAGACGGCCGTGGCACTGCACCGGGCGGCGTACCTGCTCTACCGGTACCGGCGACAGCTCGGCGGCGCCGGGGTGCTGGTCGTCGGCCCGTCGGGGGCGTTCACCACCTACATCTCCCGGGTGTTGCCGTCGATGGGCGAGACCAGCGTCGAACTGCGGTCGCTCGGTCAGGTGCTGGACGGGATCGAGGCCACCGCCCACGACCCGGCCCCGCTGGCGGCGGTCAAGGGGTCGCTGCGGATGCGCAAGGTGCTCGCCAAGGCGGTCCGCGAGGCCCCGCCCGAGGCGCCGACCGAGATGCGCATCGTCTACCGGGGCGAGGTGCTCAAGCTCGACGCGAAGGAGCTCGGCCGGGTGCGGCGGAAGCTGCACCAGAGCTCGCAACCGCCGAACCCGTCGCGGGTGCGCGCGGCGGAGGCGCTGCTGGCAGCACTGGCCGACAAGGCCGAGGAGTACGCCCGGGACGACGGCCGCACCGTCGACCGGGCGGAGCTGATCACCCGGCTCGGCGAGCGGATCGACTTCCACCGGTTCCTCGTCGAGTGGTGGCCGGTGCTGTACCCGGCGCGGGTGCTGCGGCTGCTCGGCGACCGGCGCCGGTTGGGCAGGCTGGCGAAGAACGTGTTCACCGCCGACGAGATCACGCGGCTCGCCGACTCACTCGCCGACACCACCCGAGAGTGGACGGTGGCCGACATCGCACTGCTGGACGAGTTGCGGGTGCTGGTCGGGCCGCCGCCGAAGCGCCGCAGGCAGCGGGAGACGGTGCAGCTCGACGCGGAACCGGAACGGGACTCCTCGCCCACCCCCGGACGGCACCGCCCGGAGCACTACGACGAGTACTCGCACCTCGTGGTGGACGAGGCGCAGGACCTCTCGCCGATGCAGTGGCGCATGGTCGGCAGGCGGGGCACGCACGCGAGCTGGACCGTCGTCGGCGATCCGGTGCAGAGCTCGTGGCCGGACCCGGAGGAGGCACGGCAGGCGCGCGACCGGGCGTTCGGTCCGCGCACCCCGCGCAGGCGGTTCACCCTGCGGACGAACTACCGGAACTCGGCCGAGATCTTCGAGCTCGGCGCCCGGGTGGTCGCCGGGCAGGCCGAGCCGGACGACCTGCCTCACGCGGTGCGGGAGACCGGGGTCGAGCCGCAGATCCGGCGGGTCGACGACGGCACCCGCGCGGGTGAGGTGCGTGCGGCGGCCAAGGAGCTGCTGGACGCGGTCGAGGGCACCGTGGGTGTGGTCTGCGCGATGCACCGGGTGGACGAGGTCGGCGCGTGGCTGGCCGACGACCGGGCCGACCGGGTGCGGGTGCTGGGCAGCCTGGACGCGAAGGGGCTGGAGTACGACGCCGTGGTGCTGGTCGAGCCGACCGAGCTGGTCACGGAGTCGACGACGGGCCCCCGCGTGCTCTACGTGGCGTTGACCCGGGCCACCCAGCGGCTCGTGGTGCTCGCCTCCGACGACGGGTGGCTTCCGGAGTCCGGACACGAGCGGTGACATCGGGAACGTTTCGCTCGGCCGAAACGGGCACACAAAACCACCCGAAAGGGTTACGATGCGGCCGTGTCCAGCGACGTGGGAGCGACGGCAGACATCGTGGCGAACGACCACGGGACCATCGAACGCGCCTTGGCCGTGCACCGGCTGCTCAACGCGCAGCGCCCGGAACCCACGGCACCGCTGCCCCAACTGCGGCACATCCCGTTGCCGGACGTCGAACCGCCCCGGGACCGGCTGGTGGCCACGCTGGCCCGACGGCGCTCACACTACGACTTCTCCCCCCGGCCCGTGGCGTTGACCACGGTGAGCGCGCTGCTGCGGTTCTCGGTGGGCGTGCAGCGGTTCGTCCCCGCCTACGGTGTGGAGGAGTACCCGCTCGGGATGGCACCGAGCGCGGGCGGTCTGGACATCCTGCGGGCCTACGCCCTCGTCCAGCGGGTGGAGGGGCTGCACCCGGGCGTGTACCGCTACGAGGCGATCTCCCACGAACTGGTGGAGCTGTCCGACGACGACCCGGCCGCCGCGTTGCGCGGGGTGTACCTGCAGGAGGAATTCGGCGCCTCGGCGGTGACGATCGCGCTGACGGCGCGGCTGGACGTGGCCTTCGACCGCTACCCGCTGCGGCACTACCGCACCCTGCACGTGGACTCCGGCGTCGCGGTGCAGAACCTCTCCCTGGTGGGCACCGCCCTCGGCCTCGCCTCGTGCGCCGTGGCCGGCTTCGACGACGCGGCCCTGTCCACCCTCCTGGGCCTGCCCCAGCAGGAGATCCCCACCATGCTGCTCGCCACCGGCCACCCCGCCTGAGCCACCCGCACCACCGCGGTTGTGCCGTGAAGGGCACTTTCCCTGCGTCACACGCAGCGAGGGGCACATTCCCTGCGTGGAGTGCAGGGAATGTGCCCCTCACGGCAACACCCGGGCACCCGGGTGAGGTCCGGTCAGTCGGTGTGGGCGGCGTGCCAGTGGTCGGCGAGTTGTTCGCCCTGGTCGGGCGTGAAGTTGGCCGGGGTGTAGAAGCCGCCGGTGGTGGTGTCGGCGCTGTGCAGCACGAGGCTGTTCGCACCTTCCGGGGAGGGCAGGCCGAGCTGGGAGTCCACCGCCCAGTCCAGCGCACCGAACAGCCCGCACCCGTCGGCGCCCGGCACGGCGAACGAGTCGTCCACCTGGTCGGCACCGGACAGCGCGATGTTGCTCATCACGCCGGTCGGGTCGGTGGTGCCGTCCGGGGCGTAGCGGACGAGGTTCAACGTCGGCTGCTCGGCGTTGGCCGGCTTGAGCAGGATCGGGTCCTCGTTCGAGCCGATGTAGCAGTTCCCGCCGAGCAGCGGGTTGTCCAGCTTGATCTTGATCGGGAGCGTGACGATCGGCTGCCCCGTCGACAGACCGGCGTTCAGGTTGAAGTCGCTGGGGTCGCCCGCCGGTTCCACGGTGGCGGTCACCGCGTTGAGGCTGCTGTCGGCGGCCTTCTCGCACAGGCTGGTCAGCACCGGGATGTCACTCGGGCACATGAGGTCGAGCAGCCCGCCCGGCACCTGCACCGGATCCGCCTCGATCCCGGTGCCCTCGGGTGAGACGGTGGTGTAGTTCACCCCGTCCCCGAGGAGGCCGAACTGGAGGTCCGTGCCCGCCGTCGGCACGGTCTTCTCCCCGATCGTCATCGTCCCGGACTCCGACGACGACGCCAGGCACAACGCCGCGAGCTCGTCGCCGTCGGCGTCCAGCATCGCCGGGTCGTCCACCGGACACCGGTCGAACGGCGCCCAGTTCCCGGCCAGATCCGACGCGGCCGGCCCACCGTCGCCCTCGTCCGCTGCCGCGGGAAGGGTCGCGACGGTCGTGGCCGCGAACGCCAGCATCGCGGCCATCGTACCGCCGAGGACTCTTCGCCGGGTGCCGCTCCGTCGCCTACCCGCCCGGTCCGTCTTCGATTCCCTCATCTGTGATCTCCCTGCTCTGTCGACCGCCGACCCGGATCAACGAACCAGTTCGGGCGGGCTCGGCGGACAGTCGCTGGCACTTCTGATGCTGCAGATCTGCCCCTGGGTCATCTTCACGTAGTTGTCCGGACCGGATATCAGTCCGGTCAGTAGTGGATCGAGATTTTCGTCCACACCACACCCGGCGAACGGGGGAATGCGCACGTAGCCGTCCAGGAATCCACCATTGGTGGGTGTGTAATCACCCGGATAATCGGCCGTGAGCTGCACCTCGAGCGGCTCCTCGGTGCGACATTCCGGACCGACCTCGAGCCGTTCGCCGTTCACGGACACGTCCTCGAGCTGGAGCAGCAGATTCGCGTGCGCCACCACCGACCCCCCTTCGGCACCGTCGATCCGCATCCGGACGACCAGGTCCATGGCGCCCACCTGAGTCAATCGCACGGTCGCGCTGTTGGGCATGAAATCGAAGGCGTGGAACGAATTCCTCGTCGGCGGCAACTGTTGTGTCCCGTTGTGCTGCAACAGCGCGGCGGCGTCCATGCAGAACCAGTACCACTCCGACCCGTCGTCACACGGCGCGGCGACCGGGAGGGCGATGTTGACGATCCCCGGATCGATTCTCGTGGCAGCGCCCAACTTCTTGATGTTGGTGTATCCGCCCATGTAGGCACACCACGCGTTGTTCTTGTCCGCGAAATCGACGCAGTCCTCGGGAACCTCACCCTGCTGGGCGGCGGCGACGTCGCCGCCGTCACCGCTGTCGGGGAGCGCGTCGGGTTCTCCGACCCCGGCCTCCGGCGACCGATCCGGCGTCGCCGGCCCCTCCCCGTCGACCGTCACCGTGCCGATCACCGTGTCCTGGTCCGGCGCCGGAACACAGTCGAACGCGGGAATCGCCGGCGCACCGTCGCCCGGTTCGTCCGTCGCGGCGGGCGCGGCCTCACCGTCCTCCCCGCTGTCGGTCCCGGGTGCCGTTCCCGGTGCTGTGCTGCTGTCCCCGGTCGCGTTGTCCCCGTCGTCCCCACCGGTCTCCCCGTCCGTGCCCGCACCTTCCCCGGCACCGGGCTCCGCACCGGACCGGTCCGAGGTCAGCAGGAGGTTGATCCGACCGGCCGACACGGCGAGCTCCCCGGCCGCCGCGGGCGTGATCTCGGGTCCTTCACCCGTGGCGGTCAGCGTCACCGCCGAGTCCTGCGGCAACGGGGTCGGCGCCACGGTGAGCCCGGGAAACCGGACGATGCGTGGGCCGGACCCGGCCGACAGCTCGCGATCCGCGAGCCGAACATCGAGCATCGCCTGCCCGGTGACCGACGACACCCCACTCCCGGCGAGTTCACCGACGACCGGCTTCGGCAGGGTCATCTCGACGGTCACCCCGCCCGGTTCGATCGGAGTGGACACCGACCCGGATCCCGGAAGCGACATCCCGACCCGGGCCCGCAGTTGCCGCTGTCCGGCTTCCGTTTCGCAGTCATACACCAGATCCGGTGTCTCGCGCACGGAAGACTCGCCGCCGTCCGCGGCGCCCTGCCCGCCCGCCGCGGTCGGCACTCCCACCACGACCGCCAGCACCGCCACGCCGAGCAGGGACCCCGAACCTCCGCGGCGTCCCGACCGCCATCTCCGTCTCATGTCTTCTCTTCCGTTCGACAACACCGTTCGTTGATCACCGACGAGCAGCACTCCGCGGCGGGTCTCGCGGTCCGACGGAGCCGCGCGCGGATGGCCTGCCCGGCCGGGCGCCAACGCCCGACCGGACAGGCCCGTCATCCGCGCGCCTCGTGCGGAATCAGCGTCACTGCAGGACGACGTCCTGACCCGGGGTCACGGTGTACTCCGCCTCGAACGTCACCACGTCGCCCTCGTTGATGAGGCCGAAGCAGTTGGCGGACGGGTCCACCTCGGTCACCACCAACTCGTGACCCGACCCGGCGTCCGGGGACGGGGCCAGCGTGTCGGTGGCGTTGTCGTACGTGCCCGGGGCCTCGCCCTCCACTGTCGCGTCACAGTCCGGGCCGGTCAGGTTCGCGACGACACCACCGATGTAGCCGGTGGTGACACCGTTCGACCAGGACTCTCCGTTGATCGTCCACGGCACGTTCCCCGGGACGACCTCGAACGCCAGGCCCAGCGGGCCCGAGCAGTTGTCCCAGCTGATCGCGTCGATCGTGCCGATCTCGGCCGGCGTGCCGGTCGCGCTGCCGACCAACGAGCCGCTCGCGTCGGACGAGGCACAGTCGAGGGTGACCCCGTTGGCGGTGTTGGTCAGCACCGTGGTGCCGGACGCCGCCGTGTAGTCCCCGCCCGGGTCCACGGTCCACTCGGCCTGCTGGGCCGAGGCGGACAGGGCGGTGAAGCCGAGAGTGAGCGCCGCTGCGGCGCCCGTAGCGACGATGCCGGTGATGCGCCTACGCATTGCTTTTCCTCCGAACATTGTGTGGGCAGTGAGCAAGCGGTGCGGACGTCGTGCCCGGTCCGCGGAAATCGGCCGATGTGCTTGCCGGCAGGAAACCTCCGCGTTACCTACCGCCGAGTACGGTAGCGGCTCGTGACCGCGGCCACAACCACGGAAAAACCCTTCCCCGCAGCTTTCTCCTCCATTCGGACGAGTGTTTGTCAACGGGGCCGCAAACCGGACGGCGTTCTTGTACCAGAGCTCGTTCCCTCCGCATCCACGACCACTCCGACCACCGGTTTCGCACCGGGATGCGCAACACGGACGCACGGCGTCGTTCGATTTTGTCACGAACCGATGAAAAATCCGCCGTAACCGGGGCCGGACCGCGCCGTTGGTGTCAGAACACGCCCTGTTGCGCAGGGTACCGACGACCGGAACGACAGTTTCACGAGAACCGGGAGATGCGATCACCGAGACGCCCCACGGAGACTCCGCGCGACGCGAAAGAACGGCGATCAGGAATAGGAGACGCAGTGGCCCACGACGTTGACGCCCGGCGCGGCGCGACGATTCCCGGAGCCGCGGCCGTGCGGCAGACCGGCAAACTCTACGCGCTCGCGCTGGACGTGCTCCGCTGCATTCCCCGCAGGCCGTTCCAGTTCCGCGAGTTCGTGCAGCAGTTCTGGTTCATCGCCAGCGTGTCGATCCTGCCCACCGCACTCGTCGCGATCCCGTTCGGCGGGGTGATCGCCCTGCACGTCGGCTCGTTGACCACGCAGATCGGTGCGCAGTCGTTCACCGGCGCGGCCAGCGTGCTCGCCATCGTGCAGCAGGCCAGCCCGATCGTCACCGCGCTGCTCATCGCCGGCGCGGGCGGCTCGGCGATGTGCGCCGACCTGGGCTCACGCACCATCCGCGAGGAGATCGACGCGATGGAGGTGCTCGGCGTCTCCCCGGTCCAGCGGCTGGTCGTGCCCCGGGTGCTCGCCGCGATGGGGGTCGCGGTGTTCCTCAACGGCATGGTCAGCGTGGTCGGCGTCTGCGGCGGCTACTTCTTCAACGTCGTGCTGCAGGACGGCACCCCGGGCGCCTACCTCGCCAGCTTCTCGGCCCTGGCCCAGCTGCCCGACCTGTGGATCAGTGAGCTCAAGGCACTGCTGTTCGGCTTCGTCGCCGGCGTCGTGGCCGCCTACCGCGGGTTGCACCCCTCCCCCGGGCCGAAGGGGGTGGGCGACGCGGTGAACCAGTCGGTCGTCATCACCTTCCTGCTCCTGTTCCTGATCAACTTCGTGCTCACGACCCTGTACCTGCAGATCGTGCCGCCGAAGGGGATGTGAGGCACATGGTCACCACGACCCCGAGAACCCCGAGGCAGCGTGCCGCCGAGGTCGTCGACCGGCGACTGTCGTTCCTGGACACGCTCGGCGACGCGATCCTGTTCAGCCTGCGGGCCCTGCTGTGGATCCCGCGCGCGTTGCGCCGCTACACCCGGGAGATCGTCCGGCTGCTGGCCGAGGTGAGCTTCGGCAGCGGCGCGCTGGCCGTGATCGGCGGCACCGTCGGCGTCATGGTCGGCATGACGCTGTTCACCGGCATCGTGGTCGGCCTGCAGGGCTACACCGCGATGAACCAGGTGGGCACCGCGGCCTTCGCCGGGTTCATCTCCGCCTACTTCAACACCCGCGAGATCGCGCCGCTGGTGGCGGGCCTGGCGCTGTCGGCCACCGTCGGCTGCGGATTCACCGCGCAGCTCGGCGCGATGCGGATCTCCGAGGAGATCGACGCGCTGGAGACGATGGGCATCCCGAGCGTGCCCTACCTCGTCACCACGCGGATCATCGCCGGCTTCTGCGCGGTGATCCCGCTGTACGCGGTGGGCCTGCTCACCTCCTACCTGGCCTCCCGCCAGATCACGGTGTGGTTCTACGGCCAGTCCGAGGGCACCTACGACCACTACTTCGAACTGTTCCTCCCGCCGGAGGACGTGCTCTGGTCGTTCGGCAAGGTGCTGATCTTCAGTGTGGTGGTGGTGCTCACCCACTGCTACTACGGCTTCCGCGCGAGCGGGGGCCCCGCGGGCGTCGGTGTCGCGGTGGGGCGCGCGGTGCGCACCGCCATCGTCGCCGTCGCGCTGCTCGACTTCTTCGCCAGCCTCGGGATCTGGGGCGCCACGACGACGGTGCGGGTGGCCGGATGAGACAACGATGGATACGCAAGCTCGGGGTGCGCCTGGCGGGCGTGGTTTTCCTGCTCGTGCTCGCCCTGCTGGTGACGCTGTCGGTGAAGGTGTACAACAAGGACTTCGCCGACGACGTGGCGGTGACCCTGCGCACCGACCACGTCGGCAACCAGCTGCGCCGCAACTCCGACGTCAAGGCCCGCGGTGTGCTGGTCGGTGAGGTGCGCGGCATCGCGGCCACCGACGACGGCGCCGAGATCGACCTCGCGCTCGACCCGGACAGCATCTCCCGGCTGCCCACCGACGTCACCGCCCTGCTCGTGCCGAAGACGCTGTTCGGCGAGCGCTACGTGCAGCTGTCCATCCCCGAGGACTCGACCGGGACACCGTTGTCCGAGGGGGACGTCATCGCGCAGGACCGCTCGGCGAACGCGATCGAGCTGGAGCGGGTCTTCGACGATCTGCTGCCGGTGCTGCGGGCGGTGCAGCCGCACAAACTGGCGAGCACCCTCAGTGCCGCGGCGACGGCGCTGGACGGCCGGGGCGAGCAGATCGGCGACACCCTCACCGTGGCGGCCGACTACCTGGAGGAGTTCAACCCGAACCTGCCCCGGCTGCACGAGAACATCCGCGACCTGGCCGAGGTCAGCGAGGTCTACGGCGACATCGCCCCGGACGTGCTGGACGCGCTGACGGACACGGCCATCACGATGGACACCGTCGTCGATCGCGGGGAGGATCTGCGCGGGCTCTACGACCAGGTGACCACCACCTCCACCGACGTGGAGACGTTCCTGCGGGAGAACCGGGACAACCTGATCGGCCTCACGACCACCGCCAGGGCCCCGCTGGAGGTCGCCGCGGAGTACTCGCCGTCGTTCGCCTGCACCCTCAAGGCGCTCGACGCGCTCAAACCCGCGATGGACACGGTGCTCGGCGCCGGAACGGACCGGCCGGGGATCCACCTGGAGAGCACGATCGTCACCCCGGACCGCGGTGCGTACGTGCCGGGACGCGACGACCCGTCGCACAGCGCCACGGACGGTCCACGCTGCTACCCGAGCGGGCTGGCCCCCACCGAGGCGGGCGCCGTCCCACCACCGGAGCCGGACTCGACCCACCCGTTGCTGTCCGCCGACACCGACGGCCTGGGACTGCCGAACTCCCCCCAGGAGCGGGAGCTGCTGTCCACCCTGCTCACCGCCGACCTGGAGATGTCGGACGGGGACGTGCCGCAGTGGAGCAGCGCCCTGGTCGGGCCGGTCTACCGGGGCACGGAGGTGACGCTCGAATGAGCCAGTCCACCCGGCGTCGCGCACACGCACGAAGGGAGTGCCGACGATGAGAACAATCGCCGCCCCACTGACCAAGGCACTGGTGTTCATCCTGGTGACCACGGTGGCGACCGCGGTGCTGGCGCTGTCGATCACCAACACCGCGGTCAGCGACCGGACGCACTACAGCGCCCGGTTCACCGACGCCACGTCGGTGGCCGAGGGCGACGACGTGCGCATCGCCGGGGTCCGGGTGGGCCAGGTCGAGCAGCTGGAGATCGTGGACCGGCACCTCGCGCTCGTGCACTTCTCCGTCCGGAAGTCCCGGGACCTGCCCGCCGACGTCACCGCCACGCTGCGCTACCGCAACATGATCGGGCAGCGCTACCTCGCCCTGGAGCGTGGGGAAAAGCCCAGCACGGAGACCCTGCCGCCGGGTGCGGAGATCCCGATGGAGCGCACCACCCCCGCGCTGGACATGACGGAGCTGTTCAACGGGTTCCGCCCGCTGTTCGAGGCACTGGCACCCGAGGACGTGAACCGGCTCTCCGGCGAGATCATCCAGGTGCTGCAGGGCGAGAGCGGCACGGTGGAGAGCCTGCTCGAACACACCGGGTCGCTGACCCGGACGATCGCCGACCGGGACCGGGTGATCGGTGAGGTGATCACCAACCTGAACTCGGTGCTGGACACCATCAACAACGAGGGCGACGCACTGTCCAATCTGGTCACCACCGTCCGCCGGCTCGTCAGCGGACTCTCCGAGGACCGCGCCGTCATCGGCGAGTCGATCGAGGGCCTGTCCGCCCTGACCACCTCCACCGCGGGCCTGTTCACCGACGCCCGCGCCCCGCTCAAGGACAGCATCGCCGGCCTGCGGGAGGTCTCCGGCCACCTCGCCGCGGGATCCGGGGAGCTCGAACGGTTCCTGACCACGACCCCGCGCAAGCTCACCGAACTGGGCCGCGTGGCCTCCTACGGCAGCTGGATGAACTTCTACCTGTGTGAGGGCCTGTTGCTCACCGACCCGCCGACCGGCACGCGCCCGGACCCGGTTCCCGCGAGGTGCACCCCATGAAGTCGTTCGCCGAACGCAACCCCTTCACGCTGGGCGTGGTGGGCACGGTGGTGCTCGCCGCGGTGGTCACGGCCACCTTCAACTCCGAGGACCTGCCGATCGTGGGCACCGGCGCCACGTACCAGGCGGAGTTCGCCGAGGCGGCCGGGCTGCGGCCGGACAACGAGGTCCGGGTCGCCGGGATCAAGGTCGGCGAGGTCACCGACGTGGACCTGACCACCGACCGGGTGCTGGTGTCGTTCTCCGTGTCGGACGCCTGGGTGGGTGACCGCACCTCCGCCGAAATCAAGATCAAGACGCTGATGGGCCAGAAGTTCCTGGCGTTGCACCCGGTCGGGGACACCGTCCTGGACCCGGCGACGCCGATCCCGTTGGAACGGACCACGACGCCGTACGACGTGACCGAGGCCTTCGAGCAGCTGGCCGACACCGCCGGGGCGATCGACACCGACCGGCTCGCGGAGAGCTTCCGCACGCTCTCCCGGAACCTGGACGGCACCGAGGAACACGTGCGGTCCGCACTCGACGGCCTGAGCGCCCTGTCGACGACGATCGCCTCCCGCGACGACGAACTCGCCGATCTGCTCGCCGGTGCCCGCACCATCGCGGGGACGCTGGCCGACACCAGCGACGAGTTCGACCGGCTCATCGACGACGGGAACCTGCTGCTCACCGAGCTGAACACCCGGCGCGAGGCGATCAGCGACCTGCTCACCGGAACGCGGCGGCTCGGCCGGCAGATCTCCGGGCTGGTCGCCGACAACCGCGAGCAACTCGCCCCCGCGCTGGAGCAGCTGGGCACCGTCACCGACGTCCTGCAGGCCCACACCGACGAACTCGACCGCACCCTGGAGCTCGCGGGCCCCTACTTCCGGGTCGTGAACAACACCCTGGGTAACGGCCGGTGGCTGGACACCTACCTGTGCGGACTCGTGGAGGAGAACCGGAATCCGTGTCGTGCGCCCGTTCCCGGGGGTGACCAATGATCAGAACTCGCTCCGGACGCCGCCTCACCCGGGCGGCCGGTCCGGCCCTCGTCCTCGTCGTCGCCCTCGCGGGCGTGCTGTGGTGGGTCTTCACCGGGGACGGCGACAAGCGGGTCACCGTCCACTTCGACCGCGCGGTGGGCGTGTATCCGGGCTCGGACGTACGGGTGCTCGGTGTGCCGGTGGGTGAGGTCGAGTCGGTCACCCCGTCGGGCGAGCAGGTGCGCGCGGTGCTCCGCGTCGCGCACGACGCGCCCGTCGCGGAGGGGACCGGGGCGGCGGTGATTTCCCCGAGCGTGGTCGCCGACCGCTACGTCCAGCTGACCGAGCTCGCCGGCGACGGGCCCCGGCTGACCGACGGGACCGTGATCCCGCGGGACCGCACGGCCGTGCCGGTGGAGCTGGACGAGCTCTACGGCAGTATGAACGACCTCGTCACCGCCCTCGGTCCGGAGGGAGCCAACTCCGAGGGGGCGTTGTCCGACCTGCTCGACTCCGGCGCCGACGCGCTGGAGGGCAACGGCCGGGCCTTCGCGGACAGCGTGCGCGACTTCGCCGACATGGCCCGCACCCTCGCCGACTCGGACGAGGACCTGTTCGGCACGGTGGACAAGCTCAGCGAGTTCACGGCCATGCTCGCGGGCAACGACGACCGGGTCCGCGAGGCCACCGAGCAGCTGTCCGAGGTGTGGCGCACGCTCTCGGCCGACCGGGACGAACTGGGCGCCGCCCTGGACACCCTGGGCACGGCGCTGGCCGACGTCCAGGACTTCGTGGCCGACCACCGCGCCGCGTTGACGGGCAACGTGGACAAGCTGGCGCGGACCACCCAACTGCTGGTGGACCGCCGGGAATCGGTGAGCGAGGCGCTGGACACCGTGCCGACGGCGGTGGAGAACGCCTACCACGCCTACGACCCGGACAGCGGCACCCTCCAGGGCCGCGTGAACCTGCTCGAGTACACCGACGACCTGCCGTTGCCGGTCATCACGGGAGGCGGTAACTGATGGCCGCGAGACATCCGGACACCGGCCCTCGACGCGCCCGGGTGCCCCGGCGTGCGGGACCGCCCCGCACCCGGACCACGATCGTCGCCGCGCTCGCCGCGCTCGGCGTGGCCGCGGG
>NZ_KI912255.1:28267-29811 GCF_000231035.2 Saccharomonospora iraqiensis subsp. paurometabolica YIM 90007
GGGGCCGGTGCCCCGAGGGCAGCGGCCGCAGCGGGCGCACGGCCACGGGCGTGGCGGTCTTCGGCCGGGTCCAGCCGACGAGCTGTGCCAGCTCGTCGATCGCCTCCGGCGGCGCGGCGGGACGTTCGAGCACGAGCTGCAACAGCCTGCGCCGCCAGGTGTCCAGGGCGTCGGCCGAACTCGCCTTCGCCTCCAGGAAACCGTCGAGCGCCACCGAGGCCAGCTCGTCCATGAAACCGAGCATCGCGTCGGCCAGCTGGGACATCACCCCCGAGGTGAACCCGCGACGGCGGCCGACCTCCATGATCCGCCGCCAGGCGACACGGGCGCCCACCCGGTAGGCGGCCTGCAACGTGTCGAGACTGCGGCCCTCGCGCATCTCGTACTGCCCCAGCCTGCGGTGCACCTCGTGCGCGTGCTGCTTGGACGCGCCGGGATCGGCGATCTGGGACACGAACAGCGACACCGCGTGCCGCACCCCCGCGGTGATCGACTTGCCGTAGGGGCCGTCGAGCGGACGCCGGTACTCCGGGATGGACGACCGGATCTCCGCGACGATCTCGTCGGCGACACTCTCCAGTTCCGGACGCATGATCTCGGCCAGCCGCCCGGAGACGATCGTGTCGGAGACCTGTTCCGCTGTCCGTTCCGGCACGCCGACATGCCCCCTTCCCACGACACCGAGGGATGACACCGACCACGAGATCGAACCGCAGTGTCACCGAAAGTATCACCGCGGGCGCGCTACGCACGGCGTTTTCGGTGGATATGACAGGAACCGGACGAACCGTTGTGCCGTCGTGACAAGTCGGCCGAACTCAGCCGCCCAGTCGGCGGCCCAGCGCCTGGACCACCGGGACCAGCGGGAGCACCTCGGCGCGGTCGGCGGCCGTGCACTCGGTGATCGCGGCCCCCACGACCTCCAGGTCGGCCAGCGCGTCGAGCACGGCCACGAGCCCCGCCACCGACACGCCGGTCCCCGGTGCGCCCTGCCCGACGGTCGCCCGGAACGCGTCACGGTCGAGCACGTCCAGGTCGAGATGGACGTACACCCGGTCGACACCGGCGTCGGCCAGCGCACCGACGACGTCGTCGGGCCGCGCGGGCACGGGCCGCACGAGGCCACGGTCGACGACCCGGCGTTCCTCCTCGTCGAACACGCCCGCACCCGCGAGGACCGCCCGCCCCGGCGTCACCGGTGGTGCGGCGGCGAAGTCCGGGTCGCCCTCACCGAGGAGCGAGCGCAGCACCATGCCGTTGAACGCGCCGGACGGGGAACTGTCCGCCGTGTTGCAGTCCGGGTGCGTGTCCAGCCACAGCAGTCCCAGCCGCTCCCCGTACCGGTACCGGGCCACCCCCGCGGGCACGAGGTCGGCCGCGCAGCTCGCGCCGACGGTGAGCACCGGCCCCTCCGGATTCTCCAGCGCGTCGAGCTGGGGCCGCCGGTTCGCCACCAGCGCGGCCCGGTTGGCGACCCCGCGCACCGCGGGGGTGGCGGCCGGGTCGCACGGGATGTCCTCCACGGTGGGCCCCGCGTCACGGCC
>NZ_KI912255.1:29911-33941 GCF_000231035.2 Saccharomonospora iraqiensis subsp. paurometabolica YIM 90007
CCGCGCTCGGCGTGGCCGCGGGCGGCTGCGCGCCCGCGGGCTTCGACGGGGTGCACGACCTGCCGTTGCCCGGGGGCGCCGACCTCGGGGACGACCCGTACCGGGTGACGGTGCGCTTCGACGACGTACTCGACCTCGTCCCGCACGCCGCCGTGAAGGTGAACGACGTCGCGGTGGGGCGGGTGGAGTCGATCGCCCTGGCCGACACCGACGACTGGCAGGCCGAGGTGGTGCTGTCGGTGCACGGCGACGTCGAGCTGCCCGCCGACTCGATCGCCAACATCCGGCAGTCGAGCCTGCTCGGGGAGAAGTTCGTGGAACTGGACGCACCACGGTCGGACACCCCACGGGCGAACCGCGCCCCACTGGAGGACGACGCGCTGATCCCCGCCGCCCGCACGAACCGGCACCCGGAGGTGGAGGAGGTCTTCGGCGCGCTGTCCCTGCTGCTCAACGGTGGCGGCATCGCCCAGCTGCGCACCATCAACCAGGAGCTGACCGCCGCGATGGACGGCAACGAGGCCGACATCAAGCGGTTCCTGTCCGAGGTGGACCATCTGGTCTCCGACCTGGACGCGCATCGCGACGAGATCACCGACGCGCTGGACGGGATGAACCGGCTGTCGGCCACCCTCGCCGGGCGGGAGGAGCAGATCCGCGGCGCGCTCAACGACCTCACCCCCGGCCTGCGGGAACTGCGGGACCAGCGGGAGGCGCTGGTGTCGATGTTGTCGTCGCTGGACGAGCTTTCCGGCGTGGCCGTGGACGTCGTCGAGCGGACGCGGGAGGACCTGGTGGCCGACCTGCGGGCGCTGGCCCCGGTGTTGCGCCGGCTCGCCGACGCGGGCGCCTCGCTGCCCCGGGCGTTGGAGATCCTGCCGACCTTCCCGTTCACCGACGCCGTGCTCGACGGGATCGAGGGCGACTACCTCAACACCTACCTCAGTGTGCTGCCGGACGAGAACTACACCGAGCCGATCCCGCCGCTGCCGTTGCCGTCCACGGACACCGCCACGCCCGCCCCGGACGGAGGGAGTCGCTGATGCTCACCCGCAGAATCCGCGCGCAGGTCGTCGCGTTCGTGGTGGTCGCGGCGGCCGCGGTGACATTCGTCGGGGCCAACTACGCCGGACTGCCCCGGCTGGTCGGCGACGGGGGCGACGTGGTGCGCCTGCAACTGTCGCAGGGCGGTGGACTGTTCGACGGCAGCGAGGTCACCTACCGGGGTGTGTCCGTCGGCCGGGTCGGCGAGCTGCGGCTCACCGACGACGGGATGGAGGCCGACCTGGTGCTCGACGAGGACGCCCCGCCCATCCCGGTGAACTCCCGCGCGGTGGTGGCGAACCGGTCGGCGGTCGGTGAACAGTACGTCGATCTGCAGCCGCGCACCGACGCCGGCCCGTACCTGGAGGAGGGCTCGGTGATCCCCCGCGAGTCCACCACCACCCCCCTGCCCGTCCACACCCTGCTGGCGAATCTCAGCGAGCTCACCGAGTCGGTGCCGACCGACGCGATGCGGGTGGTCGTCGACGAGCTGTACACCGCGTTGCACGGCACGGGGGACGACCTCCAGCTGCTGCTGGACACCGCCACCGGGTTCACCCGGACCGCGGCCGAGCACCTGCCCCGGACCACCGACCTGATCGACGACGGGGCGACGGTGCTGCGGACCCAGGCGGAGTCGGCGCGGGCGTGGCGGTCGTTCGGGCGGGACGCGAAACTGTTCGCGGCGGAACTCGCCGACTCCGACGGCGACCTCCGGCAGCTCATCGGGACCGCCCCGCGGGCGGCCACCGAGATCAGCGGGCTGCTCGCGGACACCGACCCCGGCCTGTCGGTGCTGATGGCGAACCTGCTCACCACCTCCCGGATGTTCGCCTCGCGCACCGACGGCCTGGAGCATCTGCTGGTCTACACCCCGAAGGCGGTGGCCTCCACCTCCGCGGCGGTGACCTCCGACGGCACGAAGCTGTCCCAGGCGTTGACGTTCTTCGACCCGGCACCGTGCACCCGGGGCTACGGCGGCACCGAACGCCGCGACGGCGAGAGCACCGGCGACGCCCCGTTCAACACCGACGCCGCGTGCACCCTGCCCCGCGGACACGCCGGCTCCGTGCGCGGCTCGCAGAACACACCGGACGGCGGCGTCCCCGCGGTGGCCGAACCCGGTTCCGGCTCGATCGCCGACCTGGTGGACGCGCTCACCCTCGGCGCGACCCGCTCGGGTGGGACCGGCTCCGGTGGGACGGGCTCCGGTGGCGGCGGCACCCCCGGCGGCACCCCCAACGGCACTCCCGGCGGTGCGGACACCGACCCGGACACCCCGACGACACCGCGGGGGCTGCCGTGGTTCGACGACTGACGTCACCGCCCGCGGGCACCGCCACCGTCGCCGCAGGGGTCGCGGTGCTCGTCGCGGGGGTGTTCGCCGTGTGGTCGCTGCTGTCGTGGGCATGGGCGGCCACCGACGCGGAGATCGGGAAGGCGGCCGACCGCGACGAGGTGGTGCGCACCGCGCGCGAGCACGTCGCGGTGCTGACCACCCTCGACCACCACGACGTGGACACGGGGATCGACCGGTGGCTGTCGGTGACGACGGGGCCGCTGCACGCCGAGCTCGCGGACACCGACGCCGGGACCCGGGAGGCCGTCCGGCGGGCGGCCACCGTCGCCCGGGCCGAGGTCGTCGAGGCGGGGCTGTCCGCGTTCTCCCCGGAGACCGGCACCGCGACGCTGCTGGCCGCCGTGGAGATCACCCGCTCCCGGCAGGGCGAACCGCCGACCACCACCCGCCAACGCTTCGTCGTCTCGCTGGCCGAGACCGGATCCGGGTGGAAGGTGTCCGGGCTGGAACGGCCGGGGCCGGGAGGTGGGTCGTGAAACGGTTGCCGTTGCTGCTGGCCGTGCTCGCCGTGGCGCTGGCCGGGCTCGGTGCCCATTTCGTCGTGCGCGGTGAGGCCCTGCGCGGCTCGGAGTCGGCGCGGGACCGCGCGTTCGTCGACGTCGATGCCACCGCCGAGGTGCGCTCCGCGGTCACCCGTGCGGTGAACCGGGTGCTGTCGTACTCCTCCGACGACCTGGGCGCCACCGAGCGGGCGGCGGAGGAGCTGCTGACGGGCCGGGCGGGACGGGAGTACGGCGAGCTGGTCACCGTCCTGCACGACCGCGCCGCCGAGCAACGGCTGACCGTGGCCACCAACGTCACCGACGCCGCCGTCCTGTCCCTGACCGACGACACCGCCCGCGTCCTCGTCTTCGCGGATCAGACCTCCCGCCGCGCCGACGGCGACCCGACCACCACCCCCCTCCAACTCGTCGTCACCACGCACAAACCCGACCGCACCTGGCTGATCACCCACCTGCAGGTCCACTGACCCCACCCGCTCACCCCGGGTGTTTGCCGTGAAGGACTCCTTCCCTGCACTCGACGCAGTGAAGGAGTCCTTCGCTGCACCACACGCAGGCAAGGGGGCCTTCACGACAACACCCCCGCACGGGTTACGGGCGGGTGCGGGGTTTGGGGAGGGTGGGTTTGTCGCGGGGGGAGAGGGTGCGCAGGGCGAGGTCGAGTTCGAAGCGGGCGTCGGGGTCGCGGAGGCGGTCGCCGAAGGTGTTCTCCAGTTGCCGCATGCGGTAGCGCACCGTCTGCGGGTGCACGGCGAGGCGCTCGGCCATGTCGAGGACGTTGCCCTGGGCGTCCAGCCACGCCCGGAGCGTGTCGAGCATCCGTTCCCGCTGCCGCGGGGTCAGCCCGTCGAGCGTGGCGAGCAACCGGCGGCGCAGCTGCGCCGCCAGGGCGTCGTCCGAGTGCAGCAGCAGCACGGGCAGGCAGTCGTGCACGGGAACGACCCGGCGGGGCGGCAGCACCCCGTCGTCCACGAGGGACAGCGCCTTGCGCGCCCACCGCAGAGAGTCCGGGACGGCCTCCAGCGGGACGCACGGCCCCACCGCCAGCCGGCACCGGGGCAGCGCCCGCTCCAACGCCGCCACCCGGGCCTGCGACATCGTCCCCGGCACCAGCACCCGCGGC
>NZ_KI912255.1:34041-39388 GCF_000231035.2 Saccharomonospora iraqiensis subsp. paurometabolica YIM 90007
GCGTCACGGCCACCGCCACCGCGGCCGAGCACCTCACCCACGAGCCCGGCCAGGGCGGAGCACCCGGACGTCAGCCGTATCGCGGCGCCCGCCCAGGTGGCTCCCTGCCACACCGGTACCGCGTGGATGCGGGGGCTCACGTGCGCACCGCCCCGCTCCGACCCGGCGCCGTACGCGGTGCGGCCCCGGTCGAGTCCCGGACCACGAGGTGGGACGGCAGCACCACCTCGGCGGCCGACCGGGGATGCCCGTCGAACAACAGGTCCACGGCCACCCGCCCGGCCTCGTCGAACTGCCCGGCCAACGTGGTCAACCGCGGCGAGCAGAAGTCGGCGCCGAAGATGTCGTCGTAGCCGACGACGCTGAGCTCGCCCGGCACCCGCACGCCGCGGGCGGCGAACCGGCGCAGCATGCCGATGGCCATCAGGTCGTTGTGCGCCACGGCCGCGGTGACGTCCCGGGTGAGCGTGGCGTCCGCCGCCGCGGCGCCCCCCTCCACGGCCGGGGGGAACGGGCCGAGCCGCATCGCCCGGACCCCGAGTTCGTCGGCGGTCTCCCGGATGACCCGCCACCGTTCGGCGGCCAGCCACGACCGGCGCGGCCCGGCGAGGTAGGCCAGGGACGTGTGCCCGAGCGAGACGAGGTGTTCGACGATCTGCCGGGTCCCGTCCTCGTGGTCGACGGTCACACTCGGCAGGCCGTCGACCCGGCGACTCACCAGGGCCAGCCGGTGCGCGGAGGCGAGCTCGCGGATCTGGCCGTCGGACATCCGGCTCGCGGCGATCACGAAGCCCTCCACCGAACCGCTGAGCCGTTCGACGTTGCCCGATTCCAGGTCCGGCGACTCCTCGGTGTCGCCGAGGATCAGTGTGCGCCCGGCCGCGCGGGTCTGCTGCTCGGCGCCCCGGATGATGCCGAAGAAGTGCGGGTTGGTGATGTCGGCGACGAACAACGCCACCGTCCGGGTGTCCCCGGAGGGCAGCGCCCGCGCGAGGGGGTTGGTCCGGTAACCCAGCCGTTCGGCCACCTGGAGGACGTGGTCCCGGGTGCGGGCGTTGACCCGGCCCGGCCTGGCGAGCGCCCGGGAGACCGTCGACGTCGCCACCCCCGCCTCGCGGGCCACGTCGTAGATCGTCGGACGCCGTCCGTCACTGTGCGCCACCGCAGTACTCCGCTCCGTCTGATCCGCAGGCGGTGCCGAGCATAGGCCGGAATGGCAACATATGGCAACCGCTTGTCATCCGGTTGTCCGCCTGCTTAGGGTCTGCTGCGACTTCGCCCGGCGGCCCCCGACCGGGTGTGTTGCGGTCCGGTGGCCGCGCGCCGGCGCGGCGGACAGACGGACAACGACGTCGAGAGGGACACGGTTGATGAGGGCTATCGTTCTGACCCGCCCGGGGCAGGTGCGCGAGGTCGACACCTGGCCCGAGCCCGAACCCCGCGCGGGCGAGGTCCTCGTCGCGATGCGGGCCGTCGGGCTGTGCGGGTCGGACCTGGGTGTCTACGACGGACACCGGGCCACCCCCGAACTGCCGTGGGTGATGGGGCACGAGGGCGGCGGCGAGATCGTCGCGGTCGGCCCCGGAGTCACCGACCGGTATCCGGGACAGCGGGTGGTGGTCGAACCCAACTACGGCTGCCTGTCCTGCGCCGCCTGCGCGGAGGGGGCGACCTCGGCGTGCCCGGACCGGGGCATCGTCGGCATGAACCTCCCCGGACTGCTCGCCGAACGGGTCGCGGTGCCCGCGCGGTTCGCCCGGCCGGTCCCGGACACCGTGGACGATGCGACCCTGGCGTGTCTGGAGCCGCTCGCCGTCGCCCGCGCCGCCGCCCGGCGTTCCGGGGTGGGCCCGGACGACCGGTGCCTGGTCGTCGGGGCCGGATCCCAGGGCCTGTTCGTCTGTCAGGCACTGCGGGCGCTCGGTGTCCGGCCGTACGTCAGCGAACCGCACGACGGCAGGACCGCGCTGGCCGAGGAACTCGGCGCGCACCGGCTCCCCCGGGACCACGTCCCGGACCCCGGGCGGACCGCGGACGCCGCACACGGCTTCCACGTCGTGTTCGACACCGTCGGCCTCGCCGACACCTGGGATCTGGCGCTGCGCACCGTGCGCCCCACCGGCTCGGTCGTGCTGATCGGCATGAGCGGGAGCACGGTGTCGGCCACCACGGCCGATCTCACGCGACGGCAGGTGACCCTGCGCGGGTCGCTGATCTACGACCACCCGGAGGACTTCCGGGACACCGTGGACGCCGTCGCCGCGGGCGTCCTCGCTCCGGCGGACGTCCTCCGGCACACCGCGACACCGGACGCCGCCGCGGAGGCCTTCGCCGGGGCGCGGACCGTGCCGGGCAAGTCCTGGATCGACCTCACCGGTTGGCAGGAGGACCGGAATGGCTGAACACACCGACCCCCCGCGGCCGGGCGGGACGGCGCGACCCGACGGGACAGCGCGGGAGGGCGGCGTCCGTACGCTGGTGCGCCGGGTGTCCGGCGCGCTCTCCGCCGCCGAGGCCGTCGTCGGCGGGCTGATGCTGGTCACGATCTTCACGTTGATGCTGGTGCAGGCCGTGCAGCGCTACCTGCCGACCGGCGGCTGGGTGTGGACCGGGGAACTCGCCCGGTTCGGCCTGGTGTGGCTGACCTTCGCGATGGCCGGCTACCTGATGGGCCGGGACGAGCACGTCACGCTCAAGCTGATCGACTACGCGGTCCGTGGGCGCGTACACCGGCTCGTGCTGATCTTCGCCAACGTGCTGGTCGCCGTCGTCTGCGTGAACCTCGCCTACGAGGCGTTCGTCCTCGTCGTCGAGCCCACCGGCCAGAGCTCGCCCGCGATGGGCATCCCGATGAACTACTTCTACGTCATTCCGCTCGCCGGGCTCGTGCTGACCACCGTGCGTTCGGCGATGGCCGTCGTCGCGCCGCCGCGACCGTCCGGAGAGGAGCAGCCCGCATGAGCATGACGCTTCTCGCGGTGGCGATCATCGCGCTGTTGGTGCTGCGCGTGCCCGTGGCGTTCGCGCTGCTCGGCCCGTGCCTGACGTACGTGACCCTGAACGGCCAGTCGGTCGGCCTGAGCATGCGGGAGGTCACCGGGGCGATCGACAGTTTCCCGCTGCTGGCCGTCCCGTTGTTCATCCTGGTCGGCGTGGTGGCCAACCACGCGGGCATCGCCGACCGGCTGTTCGACTTCGCGCAGGCGCTCATCGGGCGGGTCCGGGGCAGCCTCGGCTACGTCAACATCGGGGTGAGTCTCGGCTTCTCCTGGATGAGCGGCTCGGCCCTGGCCGACGCCGCCGGGCTCGGCAAGGTCGAGGTGCCCGCGATGGTGCGGAAGGGCTACCCGAAGCGGTTCGCCGTGGGCATCACGGCGGCCTCCAGCCTGATCGGCCCGGTCATGCCGCCGAGCATCCCCGCGGTCGTCTACGCCTCGATCGCGGCGGTGTCCACGGGGGCGTTGTTCGCCGCCTCGGTGGTTCCCGCGTTCCTGCTGGCGTCCGGGCTGGCGCTGGCTGTCTTCGTGTGGGCACGCAGGCAGTCGAACCTCGAGGCGGAGCCCTTCGAGTGGGCCCGCCTGCGCGCCGCCACCCTGCGGGTGATCGCGCCGTTGCTCGCGCCGGTCATCATCCTCGGCGGCATCCTCGGCGGGTTCTTCACCCCCACCGAGGCTGCCGCGGTGGGTGCGGCCTACGTCCTGGCGCTCGGCTTCGCGACCGGCAGGGTGCGGCCGCGCGACCTCGGGACGATCCTGCGCGACACGGCGGCGACCACCGCCTCGATCACCCTGATCCTGGGCGCCTCCGGGCTGCTGGCCTGGATCCTGGCCCGCGAGCAGGTCCCCGGTGCGGTCGCCGAGTTCATGCTCGGCCTCACCGACAACCAGGTCGTGTTCCTGCTGCTGGTCAACGTCCTGCTCATCCTGCTCGGCGCGGTGTTGGAGGGCACCTCGGTACTGATGATCACGGTGCCGATCCTGCTGCCCATCGCCGTCCAGTTCGGCGTCGATCCGCTGCACTTCGGCGTGCTCACGATCGTCAACCTGATGATCGGCCTGCTGACCCCGCCGATCGGGGCCGTGCTCTACGTCCTCAGCCCGGTCACGAAGCTGCCGGTGCACGAGGTCTTCCGGGGCACGGCACCCTTCCTCGTCCCGCTGGTCGCGGTGCTGCTGTTGATCACGTTCGTGCCGTCCGTGGTCACGTTCCTGCCCACCGTCCTCGGGCTCTGACCCCTGTCCCCGACCACCCTGTCCCCGTCAGGAAACCAGGAGGCAACGATGCCGACCCGAAAGATCCCCCGTGCCCTCGCCGCGCTGCCCGCCGTCGCCCTGCTGGCCACCGGCTGCACCGCGATGAACGACTCCGGCGGCGGCGGTGGGGACGGCGACCTCACCCTGTCGTTCGCCAACAGCTACACCACCGAACACCCGCACACCCGGTGCGGCATCCAGTCCGTCGCCGACACGGTGAACGGCCGGGACAACGGAGTCACCGTCGAGACGTTCCCGAACAGCCAGCTCGGCGACGACACCGAGCGGTTCACCTCCGTCATGGAGGGCGATGTCGACATGGACGTGCAGGGCTCGTCCGCGTTGGCCTCGACCTACGAGCCGATCGGCGTGCTGGACATGGCCTACGCCTTCAACGGCCCCGACCATCTCTTCGAGTTCTTCGACAGCGAGGCCGCCCAGCAGCTCAAGGACGACTTCGCCGCCGAGACCGGCACCCGGATCCTCGACGTCTGGTTCTTCGGGATGCGGCACTTCACGGCCAACCAGGCGATCCGCGAGCCCGCCGACCTGGAGGGCCTGCGGATGCGCTACCCGGACTCGCCGATCTACCTGGAGAACGCGAAGGCGGTCGGTGCCGACCCGACCACGGTCGCGTTCGAGGAGGTCTACCTCTCGCTGCAGCAGGGCGTCATCGACGGGCAGGAGAACCCGGTACCGACGATCGCCGCGCAGAGCTTCGACGAGGTGCAGAGCCACGTCAGCATGTCCGGCCACCAGACCGGCTCCCAGCTGGTCGTGGTGAACGAGGACCGCTGGCAGCAGCTCTCCGGTGAGCAGCAGGAGCAGCTGCGCACCACGGTGCACGAGACCCGGGCGGAGAACCGGCAGTGCATCGAGCAGGAGGAGCAGAAGATTCTCGACCAGTGGCAGAACGACGGTGGGATGACCGTCGTCGACGACGTCGACCGGGAGGCCTTCGCCGCGCGGGCGGAGGAGTACTTCATGGACAACCTCTCGGGTGAGCAGCTGCGCCTCTACGAGCAGGTGCGTGGGTCCGCGGAGTGACCCGGGGAACCGACGGCCGGGCCCGCGCGCGCCGCGGGCCCGGCCCG
>NZ_KI912255.1:39488-40601 GCF_000231035.2 Saccharomonospora iraqiensis subsp. paurometabolica YIM 90007
GGCCGCGCGGCGCCGTCGCGCGAACACCAGCTGCACCGCCAGCGCCTCGTCCCACGTCAACCGGGCGCGGGCCGCGTCGAGGGCGTCCTGCGTCGGCGGCCGGTGGATCGCGTGCAGCGCCTCGAACACGGTGATCAGCCCCTGCTCGGTGCGCACGGCCTCCGGCAACGGGTCCGGTTCGGCGTCGAGCACCTCCAGCGTCTGCCGGACGGCCTTGCCGATGCGCCACGACGGCAACCCCTGCGCCGCCGGGTACACCGGGATGATCTCGGAGAGGAAGTCGTCCACGGTGGACAGGCCCTCGGCGCTGTCGTCGATCAGCTCGTACTCCGGGTTCGCCAGCTGCAGCGTCCGGCGGAAGACGTTGACCTTGCCCGCGAACAACCCCGACCGGCCGGGGCGCAGCTCCCGCTCGCGCCACGCCTGGTTGCCGAAGAAGGCGCAGGACATCCGGCGCTGTCCGTCGGTGATCGTCACTTCCAGGATCGAGCCCCGGCGCGCCTTCATCGGCCGCTTGCGCACGTCCTCGACGCGGGCGAGGACCGTGACGTGTTCCCCGATCTCCAGCCCCGCGATGTCGGTCAGTTCCCCGCGGCGCGCGTAGCGGCGCGGGTAGTGCCGCAGCAGGTCGCCGACCGTGTGCAGGTCGAGCGCGCCGGCGAGCGCCTCGGCGGTGCGGGACCCGACCACCGACGTCAACCGGTCACTCAGCACGGCCACGGCACTCGCCACCCTCTCCTATTCCACGCCCATCAGCAGCAACGTATCCGTCTGCCCTCCGGGATAGCACACCAGTTCGACCTCGGGGCGCGTGGCGCGCAACCGCTCGCCGATCGTGTCCCCGACGTCGGCGGGTGCGTCCGCGCCGACGAGCAGGGTGACCAGCTCGCCGCCCGCCGCGAGCATCGTGTCGAGCACGTCGAGTGCGGCCCGGTCGGGGTCCCGCCCGGGCTCGATGAGCACGACCTCGCCGTCGATCAGCCCGACCAGGTCCCCCGCCGCGGCCCGCCCCCGCCAGGTGATCGCGTCCCGGTCGGCCACCACCAGCTCACCGCGCCGGGTGGCGGCGGCGGCCTCCGCCATCGCGACGTCGTCGGCGCCCGCCCGCCGGTC
>NZ_KI912255.1:40701-49575 GCF_000231035.2 Saccharomonospora iraqiensis subsp. paurometabolica YIM 90007
GTCGTCGGCGCGGGGCTCATCGGGCGCAGGCACATCGCTCTGGTGCGGGAGCAGCCGGGCTGCACGTTGGAGTCCGTCGTCGACCCGGACCCGGCCGCGCGGGACGGCCACGGGGCGCCGGGGTACGCCGACGTGCCCGCGATGCTGGCCGACACGGCGCCCGACGGGGTGATCGTCGCCTCCCCGAACGCCCGGCACACCGAGCACACGCTCGCCTGCGTGCGGGCGGGGGTGCCGGTGCTGGTGGAGAAGCCGGTCGCGGACACCGTCGCCGAGGCCGAACGCGCCGTGTCGGCGGCCGAGGACGCCGGGGTGCCCCTGCTCGTGGGCCACCACCGCAGGCACAGCCCGCTGATGGCGGCCGCCCGGGAGACCCTCCGCCGGGGCACGCTGGGCGACGTCGTCGCGGTGCAGGGCAGTGCCCTGTTCCGCAAGCCGGACGACTACTTCGCGCACGCCGCGTGGCGCCGCGAACCCGGCGGCGGCCCGATCCTGATCAACCTGATCCACGACGTCGACAACCTGCGCGCGTTGTGCGGCGAGATCGTCGAGGTGCAGGCACGCACCTCGAACGCCGCACGGGGGTTCGCGGTCGAGGACACCGCGGCGGTCACGATGCGGTTCGCCTCCGGCGCACTCGGCAGCGTCCTGCTCTCGGACACCGCGGCCGCGGCGCGCAGCTGGGAGCACACGTCCGGCGAGAATCCCGACTACCCGCACCACCCGGACGAGGACTGCTACGTCGTCGCCGGCACGCGGGGATCGCTGGGGGTCCCCACCCTGCGGCTGCGGGTGTACACCGGCGAGCCGTCGTGGTGGGCCCCGTTCCACACGTCGGTCCTGGACGTGGCCGCACGCGACCCCCTCGCCGCCCAGCTGGACCACTTCGTCGCCGTCGTGCGCGGCGAGACCACCCCGCTCGTCGACGGCCGCGAGGGCCTGCGCACCCTCCGCACCACCCTCGCCCTCGCCGAATCCGCCCGCACCGGCCACCCGGTCGCGCTCTGACCCGCACGGCGTGGGGTGTGCCGTGAAGGACCCCTTCACGGCGTTGAGTGCGGTGAGGGACTCCTTCACTGCGTTGAGTGCGGTGAGGGACTCCTTCACTGCGTTGAGTGCAGGCAAGGAGTCCTTCACGGCACACCCCGGGCGTCACCCGGTGCGACGACGGAAGAGGGCGGCGGAGGCCGTCACTCCCACGGCGGTGAGGCCGAGGCACCACACCACGGCGGACGCGGTCGCGCCGTGCGCCGTGGCCGTGGTATCGAGCAGGGAGCCGCGCAGCGCCTCGATGACCGGGGTGGCCGGCTGGTGCTCGGCGAAGCCGTGCAGCCACCCGGGCATCGTCTCGACCGGGACGAACCCGCTGCTCGGATACGGCAGGAACATCACGAAGAACCCGAACCCGTTCGCCCCCTCGGGGCTGCGCACGACGAGCCCGAACGCCGCCGACACCCAGGACAGCGCGAGTACGTACAGCAGCAGCACACCGCCCGCGACGAGCCAGTCGAGTGCACCCGCGGCGGGCCGGAACCCGATCAACGCGGCCACCGCGAGCATGACCGCCACCGCACAGGTGTTCCGGGCGACGCTCGCGGCGACGTGTCCGGAGAGGACGGCCGGCCCGCCGACGTCCAGGGACCGGAACCGGTCCATCACGCCCCCGGCCATGTCCTGTGTCACACCGACGGCGGTCTGCGCCGACACCATACTGGTGCACAGCAGCAGTACCCCCGGGACGACGTAGTTCACGTACGTCGTCGGCGTGCGGATCGCCCCGCCGAACAGGTACACGAAGAGGAGCATGATCATGGCGGGCAACAGCACCGCGGTGATCATCGCCTCCGGGTTGCGCAGACTCAGCTGCAGAGACCGTCGGACCATCGTCGCAGTGTCCGCCAGTGGTGACCGCGGGCGCGCCGCCGGTGCGGACACGACCCGAGCGCGTTCAGACACGGTCGACCTCCCGGTCCTCGTGGGAATTCCCGGTATGCGGTGCGGTCCGATCGTCCGGTGTGGACGAGCGGCCGGTCAGCGCGAGGAACACGTCGTCGAGCGTCGCCGTCCGGACGGCGAACCGGTGCACCTTGTCGCGGCCCGGGTCGAGTTCGTCGAGCAGCGCCCGGACGTGGGCGGCGCTGCCGTCGGTGCGCGCCTGGACCCGCAGCGTGGCCGGATCGGCCGTCGTCGCGCGGTCGGCGAGGTCCCGAGCGAGGTCGGTGAACGCGCCGGTGTCGGCGGCGACGAGGTCCAGCCGGTGGTCGGCGACGCGCTCCTTCAACTCGGCGGCCGTGCCCTCGGCCCGGATCCGGCCGTCGTCGAGCACGGCGATCCGGTCGGCGAGCCGGTCCGCCTCCTCCAGATACTGCGTGGTGAGGACGATCGTGGTGCCCGCCCGGGCGAGGTCGGTGACGGCCTCCCACAGTCGTTGTCGGCTGGGGAGGTCGAGTCCGGTCGTCGGCTCGTCGAGAAAGACCACCGAGGGACGTCCGACCAGACTCATCGCGAGGTCGAGACGCCGGCGCATTCCCCCGGAGTAGGTACGGACGAGCCGGCCTCCCGCTCCGGTCAGGCCGAACCGGTCGAGCAGCTCCCGTGCCCGCACGCGCCCTGTCCTGCCCGGCAGACCACACAGCCGCGCCACCATGCGCAGGTTTCCCTCCCCGGTCTGGAGTTCGTCGAGTGCGGCGTACTGCCCGGTGAGGCTGATGCGGTGCCGTACCCGGCGCCGGTCGCCGACGACGTCCAGCCCGTCGATCCGCACCCGGCCCGCATCGGCGCGGGACAACGTGGCGAGGATCCGCACCGTCGTCGTCTTTCCCGAACCGTTCGGCCCGAGCAGTGCGAACACACCACCCCGGGGCACCGTGAACGTCACCGAGTCGAGGACCCGCACCGATCCGAAGGTCTTCGCCAGTCCGGCCACCTCGATGGCCGCCGCATCCGCCATCACCCACTCCCTCCCACGGACTGCGTAACCAGTACGCAGTAATTTCTGCGTACTTTATACGCAGAAGTAGGATGGGGTGTCAACCGAGCGAAGGCGGAGGCGATGGAAAGCGACGAGCGCACCGGGACGGGGCTCCCCGCGAGCATCGAACTCGCGTGGGGGATACGGACACCCCCCAGACGGGGCCCGAAACGGGGCCTGAGCCTGGAGCGCATCGTCGCGGCGGCACGTGCGGTCGCCGACGCCCAGGGGTTGCGTGCCGTCTCGATGGGCAGGGTCGCCACGGAACTCGGAGCGGCGACGATGTCGCTGTACCGCTACGTGGCGACCAAGGACGAACTCCACACGCTCATGGTCGACGCGGCCTACGGTCCACCCCCGGACGTCCCGCCGCCCGGACAGGGATGGCGCGGCGGCCTCGGTCACTGGGCCAGGGCCGAGCGCGACGTCCTACGCGCCCGGCCGTGGATCCTCCAGGTACCCGTCAGTGGTCCGCCGACCGCACCGAACGTCGTGTGCTGGATGGAGCGTGCGCTGCGCTGTCTGGAGGGCACCAACCTCGACGCGGGCGAGCGCCTGGGCGCGCTGCAGCTGGTGACCGGTTTCGTGCGCAGTCAGATCCAGCTGGAAACCCAGATCGCCGCGGCGCACGGCGCGGGAGACGTCCCGGAAGGCGCGGCACACGGGTACGGCGCCCAACTCGCCGCCCTCACCGACCGCGAGCGTTTCCCCGCCGTGCACGCCGTGCTCGACAGCGGAGTGCTCGACGTGGGGCCGGAACCCGACGATCCCGACGAGGACTTCGACTTCGGTCTGGACCGGATCCTCGACGGGATCGGGGCACTGGTCGCACGGCGGGATCCCGGCTGATCCGGCCGTGCGACCAGTGCGCGCGTGTCCCACCCGAGGCCGGGTGGGACACGCGCCACTCACTGCAGGACGACGAGGAGGTCGCCGCCCTCGACCTGCTGGACCGAGTTGATGGCCAGGCGGTGCACCGTGCCCGCGGTGGGGGCGGTGATCGCGGCCTCCATCTTCATCGCCTCGATGGTGGCCACCGTGTCGCCCGCGTCGACGGTGTCGCCCTCCGCGACCGCCGCGGTGACCACCCCGGCGAACGGCGCGGCCACGTGCCCCGGGTCGTCGGTGTCCGCCTTCTCCTTCGCGGGCAGGTCCGAGGCCACGGACCGGTCGCGCACCTGGATCGGCCGCAGCTGCCCGTTCAGGGTGGACATCACCGTGCGCACGCCACGCTCGTCGGCCTCGCCGATCGCCTCCAGCTCGATGAGCAGGCGCACACCCGGTTCGAGGTCCACCGCGTACTCCTCCCCCGGCCGCAGCCCGTAGAAGAAGTCCTTGCTCGGCAGCACACTCGTGTCGCCGTAGGCCTCGCGGTGGTTCTCGAACTCCTTCGTCGGTCCGGGGAACAGCAGCCGGTTCAGCGTCCGCCGCCGGTCCCCGGCCAGCCCGCGCCGATCCTCCTCGGACAGCTGCTCGGTCGGACGGGCCTCGCCCCGCCCCGCGAGCGCCCTGCTGCGGAACGGCTCGGGCCAGCCGCCCGGCGGGTCGCCCAGCTCCCCGCGCAGGAAGCCGATCACCGACTCGGGAATGTCGAACCGGCCGGGGTCCGCCTCGAACTCCTCCGGCGCCACGTTCGCGCCCACCAGGTGCAGCGCCAGGTCGCCGACGACCTTCGATGACGGGGTCACCTTGACCAGCCGCCCGAGGATGCGGTCGGCGGCGGCGTACATCGCCTCGACCTCCTCGAACCGGTCGGCCAGCCCGAGCGCCCTGGCCTGCGTGCGCAGATTGGACAGCTGACCACCGGGGATCTCGTGGTGGTACACGCGCCCCGTCGGTGCGGCCAGGCCCGCCTCGAACGGCGCGTAGATCCGGCGCACGATCTCCCAGTACGGCTCCATCTCCCCCACCGCACCGAGGTCGAGGCCGGTGGGACGGTCCGAGTGGTCGGTGGCGGCCACGATCGCCGACAGCGAGGGCTGCGAGGTGGTGCCCGCCATCGACGCCACCGCACCGTCGACGGCGTCGGCGCCCGCGTCGATCGCCGCGAGGTAGGTCGCCAACTGCCCGCCCGCCGTGTCGTGCGTGTGGATGTGCACCGGCAGGTCGAACTCCCGGCGCAGGGCCGTCACGAGGGTGCGTGCGGCGGGTGCGCGCAGCAGCCCGGCCATGTCCTTGATCGCCAGCACGTGCGCGCCCGCGCCCACGATCTGCTCGGCGAGCTTGAGGTAGTAGTCGAGGGTGTAGAGGTTCTCGGCCGGGTCGGACAGGTCGGAGGTGTAGCACAGCGCCACCTCCGCCACCGCCGAGCCGGTGGACCGGACCGCCTCGATCGCCGGACGCATCTGCTCCACGTCGTTGAGCGCGTCGAAGATGCGGAAGATGTCGATCCCGGTGGCGGTGGCCTCCTCGACGAACGCCTCGGTCACCTCCGTGGGGTACGGCGTGTAGCCGACGGTGTTGCGCCCGCGCAGCAGCATCTGCAGGCACACGTTCGGCATCGCCGCGCGCAGCGCCGCGAGCCGTTCCCACGGGTCCTCGGCGAGGAAGCGCAGCGCCACGTCGTAGGTGGCCCCGCCCCAGCACTCCACCGACAGCAGCTGCGGCATCGTGTGCGCCACCGCGGGCGCCACGGCCAGCAGGTCCTTCGTCCGCAGCCGGGTGGCCAGCAGCGACTGGTGCGCGTCGCGGAAGGTGGTGTCGGTGACCCCGATGTGCGGCGACGACCGCAGCCACTCGGCGAAGCCCTCCGGGCCGAGCTCGGTCAGTTTCTGCTTCGACCCGGCCGGCGGGGTCCCGCCCGGCGCGTTCGGCAGCTTGCGCACCGGGTCGATCAGCCGCGGCCGCTCGCCGTTCGGCCTGTTCACCGTCACGTCGGCGAGGTAGGTCAGCAACCGGGTGCCCCGGTCGGCGGAGTGGCGCGCGGTGAGCAGGTGCGGCCGCTGTTCGATGAACGACGTCGTCACCCGGCCCTGCTGGAAGTCCGGGTCGTCCAGCACGGCCTGCAGGAACGGGATGTTCGTCGCCACCCCGCGGATGCGGAACTCGGCCACGGCCCGCCGGGCGCGGTCGACCGCCGTGGCGAACGTGCGCCCCCGGCAGGTCAGTTTCACCAGCATCGAGTCGAAGTGCGCACTGATCTCGGTACCCGCGAACGCGGTGCCGCCGTCCAGCCGGATACCGGAGCCGCCGGGCGACCGGTAGGCGCTGATCATGCCGGTGTCCGGCCGGAACCCGTTGGCCGGGTCCTCCGTGGTGATCCGGCACTGCAACGCCGCCCCGCGCAGGTAGACCCGGTCCTGGGACAGGTCCAGCCCGGGCAGGGTCTCGCCGGAGGCGATCCGCAGCTGGGACTGCACCAGGTCCACGTCGGTGACCTCCTCGGTCACCGTGTGTTCCACCTGGATGCGGGGGTTCATCTCGATGAAGACGTGGTTGCCGTCCCGGTCGACGAGGAACTCGACCGTGCCCGCGTTGCGGTAGCCGATCTGGCGGGCGAAACGGACGGCGTCGGCGCAGATGCGTTCCCGCAGCTGCGGATCGAGGTTCGGGGCGGGCGCCAGTTCGACGACCTTCTGGTGCCGCCGCTGCACCGAGCAGTCCCGCTCGTAGAGGTGGATGACCCCCTCGTCGGAGCCGGTGCCGTCGGCGAGGATCTGCACCTCGATGTGCCGGGGTTCGACCACGGCCTTCTCCAGGAACACCGTCGGGTCCCCGAAGGCGGACTCGGCCTCCCGGGAGGCCGCCTCGATGGCCTCGGCCAGCCCCGCGGGGTCGGTGACCAGGCGCATCCCGCGCCCACCACCGCCCGCGACGGCCTTGACGAACACCGGGAAGCCGAGCTCCCCGGCCGCCTCGACCAGCGTCTCCACGTCGGCTGACGGGGCGGACGAGCCGAGCACCGGTACCCCGGCCGCGCGGGCGGCGGCCACCGCCCGCGCCTTGTTCCCGGTCAGTTCGAGGATGTCGGCGTCCGGGCCGACGAAGGTGATGCCGGCCTCGGCACAGGCGCGCGCCAGGTCCGGATTCTCGGAGAGGAACCCGTACCCGGGGTAGACGGCGTCCGCGCCGGAGCGCACCGCCGCGTCCACGACCTCGTCGACGGAGAGGTAGGCGCGGACCGGGTGTCCCGGTTCGCCGATCTCGTACGCCTCGTCGGCCTTCAGCCGGTGCAGCGAGTTGCGGTCCTCGTGCGGGAACACCGCGACCGTGCCCGCGCCCAGTTCGTAGGCGGCGCGGAACGCGCGGATGGCGATCTCACCGCGATTGGCGACGAGTACCTTGCGGAACATGCCCGGTCCTTCCTGCTCTCGGATCGGTCGATCAGGCACGGTACATCGGAGTTCCCGCTCAGCGGGAGTACACAACCGGCGTGACGGACCTCATGCGGTGACCCCGCCCGAGCACCGGCCGTACACCGGCCCCCGCCCCGGCTCCCGGAGCGACCTCCGGAGCGGATCCGGCGCGGCCCGCTGCCCGCCGGGTCACGACTTCTCCAGGTAGTCGAGCCGGTCGGCGTCCAGAGTCCCGTCGACCATCGCGGCCAGTCCGGGGTGCCCGGTCAGGTCGGGATCGTCGGCCACGAGCCGCTCGGCGACCCCCCGTGCCCGCGCGATCACGTCCTCGTCCCGCAGCAGCGACAGCAGTCGCAGTCCCGACCGGGTGCCCGACTGCGCGGCACCGAGGATGTCGCCCTCCCGGCGCAGCTCCAGGTCGATGCGGGAGAGCTCGAAGCCGTCGGTGGTCGACTCCACCGCCTCCAGCCGCGTCCGGGTGGAGGTGCCCTCCACCGCCTCGGTCACCAGCAGGCACAGCCCCGGCCTGGTGCCCCGGCCCACGCGGCCGCGCAGCTGGTGCAGCTGGCTCACCCCGAAACGGTCGGCGTCCATGATCACCATCACCGTGGCGGCGGGGACGTCCACCCCCACCTCGATCACGGTGGTCGCCACGAGCACGTCCAGCTCCCCGGCGGCGAACGAGCGCATGACGGCGTCCTTCTCCTCGGCGGGCAGCCGCCCGTGCAGCACGCCGATCCGCAGCCCCGCCAGCGGCCCCTCGGCCAACTGTGGGGCCAGGTCGAGCACCGCGACCGGGGGACGTTCGGTCTTGTCGGACGGCGGTTCGTCCCCGATGCGCGGGCACACCACGTAGACCTGGTTGCCCGCCTCCGCCTCCTCCCGGACCCGGTCCCAGGCCCGCTCCAGCCACCGGGGTTTCTCGGCGGCGGGCACCACGCTGGTGGAGATCGGGCGGCGGCCCCCGGGCAGTTCCCGCAGCGAGGAGGTCTCCAGGTCGCCGTAGACGGTCATCGCCACCGTGCGCGGGATCGGCGTCGCGGTCATCACCAGCACGTGCGGGGCGGTGCCGTTCCCGCCCCGGGTGCGCAGCGCGTCCCGCTGCTCCACGCCGAACCGGTGCTGCTCGTCGATCACCACGAACCCCAGGTCGGCGAAGGCCACGTGTTCCTGCAGCAGTGCGTGCGTGCCGACGACGATGCCCGCCTCGCCGCTCGCCGCCTCCAGCAGTGCCTGTTTCCGCGGCTTCGCCGGCATCGAGCCGGTCAGCAGGGTGACCCGGGTGGCCTGCTCCGCGGCGTCCAGTTCCCCGGCCCGGGCGAGCCCGCCCAGCAGGTCCCGCAGCGACCGCGCGTGCTGGGCCGCCAGCACCTCCGTCGGGGCCAGCAGCACCGCCTGTCTGCCCGCGTCGACCACCTGGAGCATCGCGCGCAGCGCCACGATCGTCTTGCCGCTGCCGACCTCGCCCTGCAGCAGGCGGTTCATCGGGTGTTCGGCCGCCAGATCCGCGGCGATGCCCTCGCCCACCTCCCGCTGCCCCGGGGTGAGCGCGAACGGGAGCCGCGCGTCGAACGCGTCGGCGAGGCCGCCGGACCCCGGTGGGCAGGC
>NZ_KI912255.1:49675-53272 GCF_000231035.2 Saccharomonospora iraqiensis subsp. paurometabolica YIM 90007
GCCCCGCCGCGGCCCAGCCGAGCCTGCCGCACACGGCGAGCACGTCCCCGGGTCGTGCCCCGGACCGGGTCACCGGCTCCCGGCCGCCGAGGTCCCCGAGCGCGGTCACCCCGATGATCATATTGTCGGCCCGCACCGTGTCCCCGCCGACCACACCGGCCCGGGTGCGCCCCACCTCGGCGGCGAGCCCGTCGAACAGCTCCGTGACGGTGGTCACGGGGGTCTGTCCCGGGCACGCGAGACTGACCACGACCGAGGTCGGCGTCGCCCCCATGGCGGCGACGTCGGCGAGGTTCACCGCCGCCGCCTTCCGCCCCACCTGGGCGGGGGTGGACCAGTCGAGACGGAAGTGCACACCCTCGACGAGCGTGTCCGTGGTGAGCACCACCCGGCCGTCGGGAGCAGCCACCACCGCGGCGTCGTCGCCGGGGCCGAGCACCGTGCCCGACGGCTGGGGCCGCCCCGTCGTGATCGCGTGGATCAGTCCGAACTCACCGGCGCCCGCCACGGTGTCCGCGCCGGGCGTCGAGTCGTGTTCCACACACACCTCCGCTTCTCTGGTCGATGCGCGACACCGGATCCGCGCATCTGAGATCCTCGCGACGCTGCGGTACCTTGCCTGTCGGGTGCCCGGCCGCCGTCGGGTGTCCGCCGGGTTCCCTGTCCGCCGGTCGCTGCCGGCGGCGACCGACACGAAAGGGTGCAGCGCCGTGGTGCACGCATACATCCTCATCCAGACCGAGGTCGGCAGGGCGGCCGCGGTGGCCGCCGAGATCGCCGACATCCCCGGGGTCGCCAGTTCCGAGGACGTCACCGGACCCTACGACGTCATCGTCCGCGCCGAAGCCGAGGACGTCGACCAGCTCGGCAGGCTGGTGGTCGCCCGGGTGCAGAACGTCGAGGGGATCACACGGACGCTGACCTGCCCGGTCGTCCACCTCTGAGACTGTGATGTAGTGGGGTCGTGAGCGACACCGCAGCTCCCCCACGCGCCCGTCTGATCGTCGCCGCGGCACTGGCCTCGGCGCTCGCCGTCGCGGTCGTCGTGCTCGGACTCGTCGCCTCCCCCGACGGGGAGGATCCGGGCGGGTCCGCCGAGCCGCCCGGCCCGCTGCCGCTGGTGTCGATCCCCGCCCCGGAAGCCGACACTCCGCAGTGCGACCGGCTGACCGCGGCCGCGCCGGACACGCTGGAGTCGAAGGACGAACAGTTGCGACGCCGCACACTCGCCGAGCCGGCGCCACCGGCCACGCTCGCCTGGGGCGTCGACAACCCGGTCGTGCTGCGGTGCGGCCTCGACCGCCCGCCGGAACTGACGCGCACCTCGCCGCTGCAGGTCGTCAACGGGGTGCAGTGGCTGCCGGTGTCCGGCCAGGGGTCGACCACCTTCTACGCCGTCGACCGCGAGGTGCACGTGGCGCTGACGGTGCCGGAGCAGGCCGGGACCGGCCCGCTGCAGGAGACCTCGGACACCGTCCGGGAGACGCTGCCCGAGGTTCCGCTGCAATTCGGGTGAGCCCGTGCCGTACCGGGCGGCACCCGGCGCCGGGGCGGCCGCGGGGTCAGCGCAGGCCGGTGCCGCGCGCGAGCGCGGTGTCGACGAGGGTGGACAGCAGCGAGGGGTAGTCGAGCCCGGTGACCTCCCACATCTTCGGGTAGGCGGAGGTGGTGGTGAAACCGGGCATGGTGTTGACCTCGTTGATGGTCAGGGTGCCGTCGTCGCCGACGAAGAAGTCCACCCTGGCGAGTCCCTGGCAGTCGAGCGCGTGGAACGCCCGCACCGCGCACGCCCGGAGCCGCTCGGTGACCTCGTCGTCCAGCTTCGCGGGGATGTCCAGTTCGGCGGCCTCGCCCAGGTACTTGGTCTCGAAGTCGTACCAGGCGTCGGCGTCGTCGCCGACCACCCGGATCTCGGCGGGCAGCGACGCCTCCACCCGTCCGTCCGGGAACTCCAGCACCCCGCACTCGACCTCGTGCCCGGTGACCGCGGCCTCCACGAGCACCTTCGGGTCGGTCCGTCGTGCGGTGGCCACCGCCTCGTCCAGCTGCGCCCGGTCGGTGACCCGGCTGATACCGATCGAGGATCCGGCCCTGGCGGGCTTGACGAACACGGGCAGCCCCAGCCGCTCGACGTCGACCGCGTCCGGTGCCGACTGTCCACGGCGGACCATGGCGTAGTCGCCGACCGGCAGGCCCTCGGCCGCCAGCAGCTTCTTGGTGTACTCCTTGTCCATCGCGGCGGCACTGGCCAGCACCCCCGCGCCGACGTAGGGCAGGTCGGCCAGTTCGAGCAGACCCTGGATCGTGCCGTCCTCGCCGAAGGCCCCGTGCAACACGGGGAAGACGACGTCCACCCCGGAGAGCACCTCGGCGCGCCGCCCCGGTTCCAGGCGCACCACCCCGCCCGTGGTGGGGTCGCCCGCGAGCACGAGCGCGTCCCCCGACTCCACCGACGGCAGGTCCCGCCCGTGGATGCGCAGCTGCTCGGGATCGCTCGTGCCGAGCACCCAGCCACCGTCCGGGGTGACGCCCAGCGGCACGACCTCGAACCGTTCGGGATCCAGGTTGCCCATGACGCTGCCGGCGGACACGCAGGAGATGGTGTGCTCGGTGCTGCGTCCCCCGAACACGACGGCCACTCGGGTCTTGCGGCTACTCATGGGTCGGCACCCTACCCTCGCCTCGGCCGGAGCACCTCGACCAGCACCCCGAGCACCTCTCGCAGTTCCGCACGCGAGCAGCCGGCGTAGCCGACGGCGATGCCCGCCGCGTGGGGAGTGCCCGCGAAGTGCCTGCCCAACCCGTCGAGCAGCAGTCCCCGTTCGCGTCCCTCGGCGAGCCTGCGTCGTTCCCCGTCCCCGGACTCCAGGGGCACCACCAGGTGCGCGCCCGCGTCGTCGCCCAGGTACGGCACCCCCGCGCGGCGCAGCGCGCCGGTCAGCATCGACCGCCGCTCGGACAGCTCCCGGCGCAGCTTCCGCAGGTGCCTGCCGAGGTCACCGTGCCGGGCGAGCTCCACCAGCACCCGCTGCCCCGCCGGGGAGGCGCGGGTGCCGGTGACGTCGCGGTAGTCGAGCACGGCCGAGGCCACCCCCGGCGGGGCGACCATCCACCCGGCGCCGAGCGTCGGCGTGAGGATCTTGCTCGTGGTGCCGAGGTGCACGACGACGTCCGGCGCGAGCGAGGCCAGCATCGGCAGCGGAGCGACGTCGTAGCGCAGCTCACCGTCGTAGTCGTCCTCGAACACCAGGAACCCGTCGGCGCGGGCGCGTTCCACCAGCGCCACCCGGCGGGAGGCGCTCATCCGGCAGCCCATCGGGTACTGGTGCGCGGGTGAGCAGTACACGGCGGCCACCCCCGGCGGGATGTCGTCACACCGCAGTCCCTCGCCGTCCACCCCGACCGGCACGACCCGCATCCCCGCGTACCGGAACGCACGCACGGCGCGCTGGTAGCCGGGTTCCTCCACGGCGACGACGTCGCCCGGGCGCAGGGCCGCGGCGGCGATCTCGATGACGGCGGCCGTGGTGCCGCCCGTGGCCAGCACCGACTGGGTGGCGGCGTCGAGTCCCCGGTGCCGCAGCAGGTGTTGGGTGA
>NZ_KI912256.1:0-2839 GCF_000231035.2 Saccharomonospora iraqiensis subsp. paurometabolica YIM 90007
CGGGTGGGCGCCCGGTGGCTCGTCTTCGGTGACCGGCCGCGTCGTGCGGACGTCGGGTCGGTGGCCGACCAGCTGCTCCGGGCGCACCCCGCCAGCGTCGGGGCGTTCCAGACCGCGATCTCCCGGCACGACCGCCGGGCGGCGCCGGCACGGTTGAACGGCATCCCCGGTGTCGTCCTGGTGGGCACCGCCGACCGGCTCTGCCCGCCCCGGCACGCACGGGTGATCGCGGGGGAGTGGCACTCCGGACGGCTGGTGACCTACCCCCGTGCGGGGCACATGCTCCCGCAGGAACGCGCCCACGAGGTCGCCCTCCACCTCAGCGCCCTCCTCCCCCGTCCCACACCCACCCGCACCCGCCCCTCCCCGGTGCCGGCGTGAGGTGGGTGTGCCGTGAAGGCCCCCTTCCCTGCGTGTGATGCAGTGAAGGGGTCCCTCGCTGCGTGTGGCGCAGGGAAGGAGTCCTTCACGGCACCACCCGGGGTGCCTACTCGCGGCCGCTGAGGGGGAAGCCGGCGCCGATGCCGCGCCAGGCGAGGGTGGAGGTCAGGGCGACCGCCTCCTCCTGGCTCACCGTGCTGTCCTGGTTCAGCCAGAAGCGGGCGCTGACCTGGCTCATCCCCACCAGGCCGACGGCGAGCAGCCGTGCCCGGTCCTCGTCGAGCCCGGCGTCCGCGGTGATCGTCTCGGTGATCGCGTCGACGCTGGCGGAGGTGGCCCGGTCGACCGCCTCCTGGACGGCGGGTTCCCCGCGCAGGTCCGACTCGAAGACCATCCGGAAGGCGCCCGCGTCCCCGTTGACGAAGTCGAAGAACGCCCCCACCGCGTTTTTCACCCGTTGCTTGTTGTCGGTCGTGGACGCCAGCGCGCGTTCCACGGCCGACACCAGGTGTTCGACGTGGTTCTCCAGCAGTGCGATGTAGAGCTCGAGTTTGCCCGGGAAGTGCTGGTAGAGCACCGGCTTGCTCACCCCGGCCCGGTCGGCGATCTCGTCCATCGCCGCGGCGTGGTAGCCGTTGGCCGCGAAAACCCGCTGGGCCGCGTCGAGCAACTGCGCACGACGCTCCGTGCGCGGCAGTCGAACCCCCCGTCCGGGCGCCGCGGACCCGGTGGGCGTCGAGCCCGAGGTCCCGCCCTGCGCGTGCGTCGTGTCCGTCATCCCCGCCTCCGTTTTCGTTTCCCACCGCACATTACTTGTGGGTACGCCACCCACGCCAAGACGACCGGGCTGCGGCATCCTGGGATTGTGTCCGAAAGACTGCCCAGTCCGCTCGCCGACGCCGTCGATTCCCGGGCCCGGTTGCGTCCGCCGCTGACGCACGTCCCGCTGTCGGACGCCCCCCTGCCGTCGCTCGACGGCATGACCGGTCCGTGGCCCGGGGCCGAGGTGCGGGTGTGCGGAGGTGTCGACGGTACCGACGTGGCGGGCAGCCGGTACGACGGCGTGCTCCACGTGCGGCACACACCCGGTCCCGGGTCCGTGCGGGAGCAGCCCGGGCGGCACCCGGCGGGCGGCGCCCGGACGGCGGTCTACGTCCACGGCCTCGGTGGGTCCTCCACCAACTTCAGCGACCTCGCGGGCCTGCTCTCGCCGTGGGCGGAGGGACACGCCCCCGACCTGCCGGGGTTCGGGTTCTCCCCGCCCACGGAGGGCTTCGACTTCAGCCTCCGCGCCCAGGCCGACGTGCTCGCCGACTACCTCACCGGGCACTGCCGGGGGCCGGTGGACCTGGTCGGCAACTCCATGGGCGGGGCGGTCGCGATGATGCTGGCGGCGCACCGGCCGGAGCTGGTGCGCACGTTGACCCTCGTCTCGCCCGCGGTCCCGGACCGCAGGCCCGACCCCCGCAGGCTCGCCGACCCCCGGTTGCCGTTGGCGTATCTGCCGCTGGTCGGTCGGCGGGTGCGCAGGCGGCTGGCGGCGATGTCCCCGCGGCAGCGCGCCGAGCAGGTCCTCCGGCTCTGCTTCGCCGATCCGACCCTGTTCCCGGAACACCGGTTGGCGGAGCTGATCGACGAGCACGGCGCGCGTGCCTCGCTGACCTGGGCGGAGGAGGCGCTCGGACGCAGCACGACGGAGATCTTCCGGGCGTGGTTCACCCCCGGTCGCGGGTCACTGTGGGCGCTCGCCCCGCGGATCACCGTGCCGACGCTGGTGGTCTGGGGGATGCGGGACCGGGTGATCTCGGTGCGGCGGGCCCCGCGGACGGCGCGGACGTTGCCGCGGGCCCGGCTGCTCGTGCTGCCCCGGACGGGCCACCTCGCCCAGATGGAGCGACCCACCACCGTGGCGCGGGCTGTTCTGGGGCTGTGGGACCGAGCCGACGAGGGGAACTGGTAGCGGATACTCCGCCGATCGAGTGACGCGGGAGGGGTCGAACGTGGCGAGCCGGGAACGTCCACGGGAGCGTGAATATGGCACGCTGAGCCCGTGGGTCGGGTAACAGAAGGAACACAGGACGGCCACGAGCGGGACGGTGCCGACTCCCGCGCGTCCGCCGCCGATGCCCGTGCCCCGCGGGACGACCGTCGTCGTGGCGGCTCCGGGAGGAGGACCTCCGCCGGGGCGCGGTCGGCGTCCACGGGGTCGACGGCGTCCGGAACGACGGCGTCGTCGGAGCGGAAGTCCCCGAAGGAGCGGAAGGTCCGGGGTTCGGCCCGGAACGCGGACCCGTCCGCGAAGCAGTCGGACGCCGAAGGACCGGACAGCGCCGCGGGACCGACGCGGAGCCGGTCCACGGGCGGTGCCGCCGGAGGGACCGGGAAGAAGACCGGAGGTGCGGCGCGCGGCGGGCGTGCCGGTGGACGCCGTTCCGCCGCGGCGGACACACCGGGGGGC
>NZ_KI912256.1:2939-7674 GCF_000231035.2 Saccharomonospora iraqiensis subsp. paurometabolica YIM 90007
GCCGTCCGGGGCGTCGCCGACTGGCTGGCGGACACGGCCTGAACCCGCCCGGACCCTCCCGGACATTCCGGGACCGGCTCCGGGACAGGTGCTCACCGGGTGCCGACGCCGCGGTGCGGGAGGCGTAGCACGGCTGCCACCTCGCCGACGGCACCGCGGAAACCGTCCGACGGGACGCTTCGTGCCGACCGTTTCCGCATTCGCACACGGCAAGGGAGACGCCCATGGCCCGCGCACCCGGGACCGCCACGACGACACCGCCACCGACACCGGCGCCGGAGTCCTTCCGGTGGCGCGGACGGTGGCTGGACCACTGGGAGCCGGAGGACCCGCGGTTCTGGCGGCGCACCGGCCGGGCCACCGCGTGGAAGAACCTGGTGTTCTCGGTCTTCGCCGAGCACCTCGGGTTCAGCGTGTGGACGCTGATGAGCATCGTGGTGATCCATCTCGACTCCGTGGGCTACGACTTCGGCGTCGGGCGGACGTTCTGGCTGCTCATCGTGCCGAACCTGGTCGGCGCGGCGCTGCGGGTGCCGTACACGTTCGCGGTCCCGGTCCTCGGCGGGCGGGCGTGGACGACGCTGTCGTCGGCGGTGCTGCTGATCCCGTGCCTGATGCTGGCCCACGCCGTCACGAACCCGGGCACGCCGTACTGGTTCTTCCTGCTCACCGCGGCGGCGATGGGGTTCGGCGGCGGGAACTTCTCCTCGTCCATGGCCAACATCTCGTTCTTCTTCCCGGAGCACCGCAAGGGGCTGGCGCTCGGGTTGAACGCGGCGGGCGGCAACCTCGGGGTGGCCGTGTCGCAGCTGCTGGTCCCGGTGGTGATCGGTCTCGGCACGGGGATCAACCTGGTCCACGCGGCGCTGATGTGGATGCCTGTGGTGATCGTCGCGGCCTGCTGTGCGTGGGCGTTCATGGACAGCGTCGGCGCGGCCAGGCCGGACGGGCGCTCCTACCGCTCGGCGCTGCGCAACCGGCACACCTGGGTGCTGTCGCTGCTCTACATCGGCACGTTCGGCTCGTTCCTCGGCTTCTCGTTCGCCTTCCCCACCCTGATCGCGACGGGTTTCCCCGGACACGGGCACCTCGTGTCGCTGGCGTTCCTCGGCGCCGCCATCGGGTCGGTCACCCGGCCGGTGGGCGGCTGGCTGGCCGACCGGGCCGGGGGCGCCCGGGTGACCGTGTGGACCTTCGGCGCGCTGATCCCCGGCGCCCTGGCCGCGCTGGCCGGGGTGTCCCGGAACGACTTTCCGGTGTTCTTCGGCGCGTTCGTGGCTCTGTTCGTGCTCACCGGCATCGGGAACGGATCGACCTACCGGATGATCCCGGTGATCGTCGCCGCCGAGGCCGAGCGCGCGGCCCGGGGCACCGGCACCGACCCGGCCGCGGTGGCCGCCTCCGCCAGGCGGCAGGCGGGAGCCGTGGTCGGCGTGTGCGGGGCGGTGGGGGCCCTCGGCGGCGTGCTGGTCAATCTCGTGTTCCGGTTCTCCCTCGACGACGCGGGTGGCGGCCTCGGTCCGGCACTGCTGGTGCTCGTGGCCTTCTACGTCGTCTGTCTGGCCGTCACCTGGTGGTGCTACCTGGGTGGCGGGCGATCCGCCGCCGACCGCGCGTGCGCTCCCCGCCACGCGCGGGCGTGAGCACCGTGAGCGGGAGCGGGTGGGAGGAAGCGGAAACACCGCCGCAACGCCGCGGAATCGGCCCGGACACCGCTGCCGGTGAGCATGGTCCACAGCCGTCGCTACGGAGGTTGCCGATGAGTCGAACGCTGGTTGTCGTCGGGCACGGCATGGTCGCCCACCGGCTGGTGGAGGCCGTGCGGTCCGCCGACACCGATGGGTCGTGGGGGGTCGTCGTGTTCGCCGAGGAGCGTCGTCCCGCCTACGACCGGGTCAATCTCACGTCGTACGTGGCCGATCGGGACGCGGAGGCGCTCGCGCTGCCGGGGGCCGACTACTCCGCCGATGACGCGGTCACGCTGCGGCTCGGGGATCCGGTCGTCGCGGTGGACCGGGCGGGCCGGTGCGTGCGTACCGCCTCGGGCGAGGTCGTGCACTACGACGCGCTGGTCCTGGCCACCGGGTCCCGGCCGTTCGTGCCCCCGGTGCCGGGGCGCGACCTGCCCGGCTGTTTCGTGTACCGCACGATCGACGACCTGGACGCCATCGCCGACGCCGTCACCCGCGCCCGCGCCGGGGTGGGCAGGCCGTCCGCCGCGGTCGTCGGCGGGGGCCTGCTCGGGCTGGAGGCGGCGAAGGCGCTGCGCGACATGGGCCTGTCCCCGCACGTGGTGGAGATGGCGCCCCGACTGATGCCGGTGCAGGTCGACGAGGGTGGCGGCGCGGTGCTGCACCGGCTGATCACCGACCTGGGCGTGACCGTGCACACCGGGACGTCCACCGAGGTGATCGAGCCCGACGGGGACCGGCTGCGGGCCCGCCTCGGCAACGGCACCGAACTCGACATCGACCTGCTCGTCTTCTCCGCCGGGATCCGGCCCGCCGACGAGCTGGCCCGCGACTGCGGTCTGGACCTCGGGCCGCGGGGCGGCGTGCTGGTGGACACCACCTGCCGCACCAGCGACCCGGACGTGTTCGCGGTCGGCGAGTGCGCGGCCGTCGAGGGCCGGGTCTACGGGCTCGTCGCCCCTGGCTACACGATGGCCGAGGTCGCCGCCGCCACCCTGCTCGGCAAGCACGCGGAGTTCGGCGGGGCGGACACCGCCACCAAGCTCAAGCTGATGGGGGTGGACGTGGCCGCCTTCGGCGACGCCCACGCCACCTCCGAGGGCGCGCTGGAGGTGGCCGTCGCCGACGCGGTCGCGGGCACGTACAAGAAGCTGGTGGTCTCCGACGACGCCCGTACCCTGCTCGGCGGGGTGCTGGTGGGCGACGCCGGGCAGTACACCCTGTTGCGCGGCCTCCTCGGTGCACAGCTGCCGGACGATCCTGCTGCCCTGCTCGCCCCCGAGGGCGGGGGCGCGGCGGTCGGCGTGGACGCGCTGGCCGAGGACGCCCAGGTCTGCTCGTGCAACGCCGTCACGAAAGGCATGCTCACCCGCGCGATCGTCGACGACGGGTGCGACAGCGTGCCCTCGCTGAAGGCGTGCACCCGGGCGGGCACCTCCTGCGGCTCGTGCGTGCCGATGCTGGGCACGTTGCTGTCGGCGTGCGGGGTGGAGCAGTCCCGGGCGTTGTGCGAGCACTTCGAGCAGTCCCGCGCCGAGCTGTTCGAGATCGTGCGCGCCACCCGGATCGGCACCTTCAGCGAGCTGATCGCCACCTACGGCCGGGGCCGGGGGTGCGCGGTGTGCAAACCCACGGTGGCCTCCATCCTGGCCACCCTCGGCCACGGACACATCCTCGCCGGCGAGCGGGCGGGCCTGCAGGACACCAACGACCACTTCCTGGCCAACATGCAGCGCAACGGCACCTACTCGGTCGTGCCCCGGGTGCCGGGCGGGGAGATCACCCCGGAGAAGTTGATCGTGCTCGGCGAGGTGGCCCGCGAGTTCGGCCTCTACACCAAGATCACCGGAGGGCAGCGGGTCGACCTGCTCGGCGCCCGTGTCGAGCAGCTGCCCGCGGTCTGGCGGCGGTTGGTGGACGCCGGGTTCGAGTCCGGCCACGCCTACGGCAAGGCGCTGCGCACCGTGAAGTCCTGCGTCGGCACCACCTGGTGCCGCTACGGCCAGCAGGACAGCGTCGGGCTGGCGGTGGAGCTGGAGCTGCGGTACCGGGGGCTGCGCTCCCCGCACAAGATCAAGGCGGGGGTGTCCGGCTGCGCCCGGGAGTGCGCGGAGGCGCGGAGCAAGGACGTCGGCATCATCGCCACGGAGAGCGGCTGGAACCTCTACGTCGGGGGCAACGGCGGGGCGCTGCCCCGGCACGCCGAGTTGTTGGTATCCGATGTGGACACCGAGACACTGGTGCGGACCGTGGACCGGTTCCTGATGTTCTACGTCCGTACCGCCGACCGGCTGCAGCGCAGCGCGGCGTGGTTGGAGGAACTGGACGGCGGGCTCGACCACCTGCGTGCGGTGGTCGTGGACGACGAACTCGGTATCGGCGCCGAACTGGACCGGGCGATGGCCGAACACATCGCCGGCTACACCGACGAGTGGAAGGACGTGCTGGACGACCCGGACAAGCTCGCCCGGTTCACCAGCTTCGTCAACGCCCCCGGCGTCGGTGACCCGACCGTGGCGTTCGAGGTGGAACGCGAGCAGCACGTCCCCGTGCTCCTGCCGACCCCGGAGGTGCCGCACCGATGACCACGACCGGACAGCCCACGACCGGACAGCCCACGACCGGCGATCGCGCGTACGACGTGCCGGGGCCGGACCCCTCGGGAGCGGGGTGGGTGGCCGTGTGCCGGATCGCCGACGTGCCGCGTGCCGACGGGGTGGCCGCCCTGCTCGACGGGGACGTGCAGGTGGCGATCTTCCGCACCGACGACGACAGCCTGCACGGACTGTCCAATCTCGACCCGTTCAGCGGTGCCGCCGTGCTTTCCCGCGGGATCGTGGGCGAACACGCGGGTGTGCCCGTGGTGGCCTCACCCGTGTACAAACAGCGGTTCGACCTGCGCACCGGTGTCTGCCTGGACGACACGTCGGTGCGGGTGCCGACCCACCCGGTGCGCGTGGTCGACGGCGTCGTGCAGGTCGCGGCCCCGTGACCGGCCCCGCGGCGGGCGTCGCCGACCTCGCCGGGTTCACCGTCGGTGTCAC
>NZ_KI912256.1:7774-8161 GCF_000231035.2 Saccharomonospora iraqiensis subsp. paurometabolica YIM 90007
CGGCACCCCGGCGCCGCCGGCGGCCTCGTGCAACCCGCGTGGGACCAGGCCGGGGTGCTCGCGGACCTGTTGACCGGGGCGGACACCGCCGCGCGCTACCGGGGGACGCCGACGGTGACCCGGCTGAAGGCCGAGGGAGTGGATCTGGCCGCGCTCGGGCGGGCGCACGTGGCCGTGGACGATCCGGACTTCGAGGTCGTGTGTCTGCACGATCCCGCGCGGGGCCGCTACGCCAAGGTCGTGCTGCGCGAGGACACCGTGGCCGGGGCGATCGTGCTCGGCCTTCCCGACGCGGCGGCGGCGCTCACCCAGCTGCACGACCGTCGGGGCGCCGCCCCCACCGACCGGCTCGCGCTGCTGCTCGGCCGGGCGCTGCCGTCCGGCGCG
>NZ_KI912256.1:8261-12822 GCF_000231035.2 Saccharomonospora iraqiensis subsp. paurometabolica YIM 90007
GGCGCCGTCCTGGCCGCCGCCACGGGCAAGCTGCGCGCGGCACTGCCCGACGACCCCCGCCACCGGGCCGGGGAGATCGCCGACCGCGTCCACGTGGACGTCGCCGGGTGGCACCGCGGTCTCGAACAGATCCCTGGACTCGCGGACATCGCCGACGCGGTGTGGCGCACGCGGCGGCTGCGGGTGCGGTATCGCCGGTGGGACGGCAGCCCGGTCGGGAGGGTGCTCGATCCGCTCGGCCTCGTGCTCAAGACGGGTGTCTGGTACGTCGTCGCCCGGTCCGACCGGGGGATCCGCACCTACCGGGCCGCCCGGGTGGACGAGGTCGCCGACCTCGGCGAGACGTTCGAACGCCCGGACGGATTCGACCTCGCGGAGTACTGGCGCAGGTGGGCGCGGGATTTCGAGCGGAGGCTGTATCCGACCACCGCGCTGGTGGAGCTCTCGCCCCGCGGGCGCGCCCTCCTACCGTGGTACCTGGGACCGCCCGGCGAGCGCGCGCTGCGCGAGACCGGCGGTGCACCGGACGACGCCGGATGGTCGCGGGCGGAGGTGCCGGTCGAGGCGGGGGACCCCGCGCTCGGCCAGTTGCTGTGCTTCGGCCCGGAACTGCGGGTGCTCGGTCCCGCCGACCTCCGGCGGAGAGTGGCCGAGGCCGTCACGAGGATGGGTGAGATGTATGGCTGACAGCGGCGCGCTGCACGGCGTCACGATCGGGATCACGGCCGAACGCCGGGCCGGGGAGTTCGTGGACGCACTGACGCGGCACGGCGCCACGGTGTGGCACGGCCCCACGATCCGGATCGTGCCGCTGGCCAACGACGACCGGCTGCGCGCCGCCACGGAAGAGGCCCTGGCGGGTCCGGTCGACCACGTCGCGGTGACCACCGGCGCCGGTTTCCGGGGGTGGCTGTCGGCTGCCGAGGGCTGGGGCCTGTCCGACCCGCTGCACGAGACCCTGTCCCATGCCCGCATCCACGTGCGCGGGCCGAAGGCGGTCGGTGCGGTGCGCGGGCGCGGCCTGCGGGAGACGTGGTCCGCTCCCGGGGAGACGAACCGCGAGCTGTTCGACCGGCTGGCCTCCGGGGACCTGCGCGACACGCGGGTGGTGGTGCAGCTGCACGGCGCGCCGCTGCCGGAGCACACCGACGCGCTCCGCGAGGCCGGGGCCGAGGTGGTCGAGGTGCAGCCGTACCGCTGGCGGTGGCCGGAGGATCTCGCCCCGGCGCACCGGCTGATCGACGGCGTCCTGGACGGGTCGGTGGACGCGTTGGCCTTCACCAGTGCCCCGGCGGCGGCGAACCTGCTGACCCTAGCCCGGGAGTCGGGGCGCGGCGACGAATTCCGCGCCGCGTTGTCCGACCGGGTGCGGTGTGCCTGCGTCGGCCCGGTGACCGCCGCGCCGCTGCGGGAGGCCGGGGTGCCGACCGTGTGCCCCGAACGGCAGCGCCTCGGTGCGCTGGTCAAGCTCCTCGTCGCGGAACTGGGCCGGTGACCCGCGCCCGCACGGAGTGGTCACCGACCGGACTGCGCTATACCTCCGTGATGTCCACGAGGTGTTCGATGCCCTTCAGGTCCTTCGCATTCCGGGTGTGCAGCGCCGCGTCGTGCGCGTGGGCGGTCGCCGCTATCAACAGATCCATGGAACGAGCTCGCGGCTGCCGACCCGCATTGGCTACGGCAGCCGCGAGCTCTCCGTAACTGACCGATACGGCGTCGTCGACAGGGAGTGGATCGAACAGCCGCTCCAGCGTCGACAAACGTCGGAGTCGCGCGGCACGTGCCTGCGCGTCCCGCGCCATGAGCACCCCGAAGTGCAATTCCGCGATCGTGACCGAACTGATCGCCGCTCGCCCCGGAACGGGTGTCAACTCACCCACGACGACACTGGTGTCGAGAACGACCCTCATCGCCGTTCCCAGGGATCGACAATGCTCTGGTCGATCAGGTCGCGGTCCCGCTCCCACTCAGGATCCATCTCGCCGGACAATGCCTCGGCGATCTCCTCGAAGGTGCGCCACTGTTTACGTGTGGCCGGAACCATCCGCACGCTCGGCCGTCCGGCAACGGTAACGACGACGTCTTCTCCCTCTTCAACTTTGCGTAACAGGTCGGACGCGTGCTGACGGAGTTCCCGGAGTCCCACTGTGGCCATGACTTCAATGGTAGCACTTGTGCGTCGCCGTGCGGTGGTGTGCGGGTCATCCCGGTTCGCCGGTCTCGCCCCGGTCGTGGCGGCGCAGGCGCTCGCGGCCCGCGTCCTCCTCGGTGCGGCCGCGGCGCCAGTAGCCGGTGAAGGTGATGGCCCGCTTGTCCACCCCACGGTCGCGGACGAGGTGCCGCCGGGTGTGCTTGACGAGCCCGGCCTCCCCCGCGAGCCAGGCGTAGGGCATCGCCCCCGGCAGTTCAGCCCGCCGCACGGCGTCGAGCACGGCCGTGCCCGGTGCGACGCCGTCCCGGTGGACCCACTCCACCCGGACGTCCCCGTGGCCCGTGGCCGGTCCCGGCAGCGGAATCTCGTCGGCGGCGTCGGCGACCTCGACGAACACCCGCGCGATGGCCTGCTCCGGCAGGCGTTCCAGGATCGCGGAGATCGCGGGCACCGCCGTCTCGTCGCCCACCAGCAGTTGCCACGACGTGCCCGCGGGCACCGAGTACAGCCCGTGCGGGCCGAGGAAGGCCACCTCGTCGCCGGGGCGGGCGGTCTCGGCCCACGACGAGCCCGGACCCGGGTCGGCGTGCCGGACGAAGTCGATGTCGACCTCGCCGAGGGCGGGGCGGGCGGCGCGCACGGTGTAGGTGCGCATCGGCGGCCGCACCGTGTCCGGCAGCGCCAGGTAGGTGCGGTACCAGGACAGCGAGTCGTCCGACAGCGCGGGCAGCCGTGGTGCGGTCGTGCCCGTGGTCGGGAAGAAGACCTTCACGTACTGGTCCGGCCCGGCGTCGGCGACGTCGCGCAGGTCCGCACCGGCGAAGGTGACCCGCCGCAGGCGGGGCGTCAGGTCGCGGACCGCGCGGACGGTGCCGGTGCGGTAGGCCAGTGCCGGGCGCGTCGTCGCCTCTGTGGTCATTAGGCGAGGCTAACCTACCTCGGTCGGTGGCGAAACCTCCCCAGCGGAATCCGGCCCCCCTCGGAGGACACCCCCTCGGCGCGCAGCCGGGCGAGCTGCTCGGTGGCCAGGTGCGGTGCGGGGGTGCCGTCCGCCCGCAGCACGCGGTGCCACGGCAGGTCCTGCCCGTCCTCGGCCAGGATGCGGCCGACCAGCCGGGGGGTCGGCGCGCCCGCCGCGGCGGCGACGTCCCCGTAGGTGGCCACGCTGCCCTCGGGGAGGGCCCGGACCACCTCACGGACCCGTTCGTGCAGTTCCTCGTCCATCCGCGCTCCGTCCCGCCACGCGCCCGTCGGTGTGCCGTCCTGTCGTCGGCGCATGATTCCATCAGGGCCGTGGACGGACTGCATGCGCGACTGGTGCGCCCCACCGCGGCGCCCGTACCGGACCGGGAGTGGGACGGTCCGGCACGAGGGCTGCTCGCCGGTCCGCGGGGGTTCGTCCGTGTGCTCGGCGGGCCCGGGACCGGGAAGACGAGTCTGCTCGCCGAGACCGCCGCCGCCCGGGTCCGGCAGGGTGCCGACCCGGAGAACCTGCTGGTCCTCACCGCGTCGCGGCGGGCCGCGGAGGCCGTGCGGGCCGAGATCACCCGCATGCTCACCGCCGGGGACGACGCGGGTTCCGCCGGGGTGGTCCGTACCGTGCGCGAACCCGTCGTGCGCACGGTGCACTCGTACGCCTTCGCCGTGCTGCGGCTGCAGGCCGCGCGGGACGGTCTCCCCGCGCCGCGCCTGCTGTCCGGGCCCGAGCAGGACGCGGTCGTGCGGGACCTGCTCGCGGGTGATCTGGACCGGGGTGCCGGGGACTGGCCGCCGACGCTGCGCCCGGCGCTGGCGGTTCCGGGCTTCGCCGAGGAACTGCGGGACCTGCTGCTGCGCGCCGCCGAACGCGGGCTCGGGCCGGAGGACCTGGTCAAGCTCGGGCGCTCCCGGGGGCGCGAGGAGTGGGTCGCCGCGGGCACCTTCTGGAGCCAGTACGAGGAGGTCACCCTCCTGCAGGGGGTGGGTGGGCACGCGGTCGGCGAGTCCGGTGCGCCCGCCCTGGACGCGGCCGAGCTGGTGTCCAGCGCGCTGGTGGAGCTGGAGGGCGACGCCGACCTGCTCGCCCGGGAACAGGCCCGGGTGCGGCACCTGCTGGTGGACGACGCCCAGCACCTGGACCCGTTGCAGTACCGGTTGCTGCGCCTGCTCGGCGGCGGCGCCGAGGACCGGGTGCTGGCGGGCGACCCCGACCAGGCCGTGTTCTCCTTCCGTGGGGCCGACCCGCGGTTGCTCACCGACGCGGACCCGGACGGACGGCACACCGTCACGCTGACCCGGTCGCACCGCCTGGCTCCCCGGGTGCACGAGGCCGTCGCCACGATCTCCGCGATGCTGCCGGGCGCGTCCGGGCACCGCGACTTCGCGCCCCGCCGGAGCGAGCCGGACACCGACGACGGCGTCGCGGCCACC
>NZ_KI912256.1:12922-17960 GCF_000231035.2 Saccharomonospora iraqiensis subsp. paurometabolica YIM 90007
CGGCACGGACCCGGACGGCACGGACGGCGTGGCCGACCCGGACGGGTGGATCGCCGACACCGACGTGCTGCTGGCCGAGCGCGCCCGGGCCCGCGACGGCGGTGCGGACATCGCCCTGCCCGGCAAGCTGTCGGTGAGCCAGCTCGTCGAGCTGGCCGACGACCCCGGAGCACTGGCCCGCAGACTGCGCAGACCACTGCCCTTCCCGCCGAACGCCCCGGTGCGGCGCGGCACCGCCTTCCACGGCTGGCTGGAGCGCCGCTTCGCCGGGGACCGCCTGCTCGACCTCGACGACCTCCCCGGGTCGGCCGATGCGGACGGGCCGGACGCCGACGCCGACGACGGGGATCTCGCCGCGCTGCGGGAGGCGTTCGAGGCGAGTCCGTGGGCCGGGCGGACGCCGCACGAGATCGAGGTCCCGTTCTCCACCGACGTCGACGGGATCACCGTGCGCGGGCGGATGGACGCGGTGTTCGCCGACGCCGACGGCGGATGGACCGTGGTGGACTGGAAGACCGGCGCGGTCCCCGACGCCGACCGGATGCGTGCGTTGTCGGTGCAGCTCGCGGCCTACCGGCTGGCGTGGTCGGGGCTGTCCGGGGCGCCGCTGGAGAAGGTGCGCGCGGCGTTCCACTACGTGCGCCCGGGGCGGACCGTCCACCCCGTCGACCTGCTCGACGCCGAGGGCCTGCGCGGGTTGCTGCGGGGCGTCCCGACGGGCGAGGCGCCGTCTGGCGGGGAACCGTCCGGGGAATAGGCTGGACTCCCGTGGCCCGCCCCTGGAAACGCAACGGTGACGAGCGGCTGCCCGAGCAGCCGGGGCACGCGCTCGTCGGCGTCATCAACATGCCCGCTCACACGATCGGGCCCGCGCGGGCGATCGCGCGGCGTGTGTTGTTCGCGCTGTTCGCGCTGGTGGTCGTCGTGGTGGTCGTGTACCTGGACCGGGACGGGTACTCCGACTCGAACGGGGACGGGGTGTCGCTGCTCGACGCCTTCTACTACGCGACCGTGTCCCTGTCGACGACCGGCTACGGGGACATCTCGCCGTCGAGCGACTCGGCGCGACTGGTGAACGTCGTCCTCGTCACGCCGCTGCGGGTGTTGTTCCTGATCGTGCTGATCGGGACCACCCTGGAGGTACTGACCGAGAAGTCCCGGCAGGCGTTCCGGGTGCAGAAGTGGAGGCGGCAGGTGCGCGACCACGTCGTGGTCATCGGGTTCGGCACGAAGGGCCGGTCGGCGGTCAACGCGCTGTTGGCCGAGGAGGACCTCGATCCGAGCCAGGTCGTGGTGGTCGACACCGACCGGGTGTCCCTGGACTCGGCGAGCGCGCGCGGCCTGATCACGGTCCACGGCTCGGCCACCCGGTCGGACGTGTTGCGCGTGGCCGGGATCCAGCGGGCCCGCGCCGTGGTGGTGGCGCCGAACCGGGACGACACGGCCGTGCTGGTCACCCTGACCGCGCGGGAACTGGCGCCGAAGGCGCGCATCCTGGCCTCGGTCCGCGAGGCGGAGAACGTGCACCTGCTCAAACAGTCCGGCGCCGACCAGGTCGTGGTGTCCAGTGAGACGGCGGGCCGGCTGCTGGGCATCGCCACCCGCACCCCGCGGGTGGTGGACATGGTCGAGGACCTGCTCACCCCGGAGACGGGCCTGGCCATCGCCGAGCGCCCGGTCGAGGAGTTCGAGGAGGGCGGCTCACCCCGGCACCTGCCCGACATCGTGCTCGGGCTGGTCCGCGGCGGCGTGCTCTACCGGGTGGACGCCCCCGAGGCCGACTCCCTCGAACGCGGCGACCGCCTCCTCTACGTCCGCAAGGTCGCCGTCGGCGAGGAGACCGTCCCGTAACCCCCACCACCCCAGCCCCGCGAGTCGCCACCCCAGCCCCGCGAGTCGACACTCCAGACCCGTGATCTGACGCCCCGGGGCCGCGAGCCGGCCGCCGGTTCCCACCGCCGGACGCGAGGTGTGATCCGTCGAACCGTGTCCGTGTCGGGCACGGGGCCGGGCCCGCGGACAGCTGTTGTGCGTGCCTCCGATCGCTGGGCAGTGCCCCGGTGTTCTGGAACCATGGGCCGGGTGCGGGCGCCTGTGAATCACCGACGACGGCCGATGCCGCCGCTGACCGGGAAGGTCCTCGGTGTCGCCGCGGTGACGGGACTGCTGATCCTGCTGGGGGCCTGGTGGACGGGCGCGTCGCTGTTCGGCGCCCCGCCCGCGGACCGGCACCGGATCGTGGAGGCCACGGTCACCGCGCCCGCCGAGTGCAGTGATCCGGACGCGGTCGAGACGGTGCGTTTCGAGGGCAGGGCCGGGCAACGTGACGGACGCCTGAGCGGCTGCGGCCACGACGAGGGCGAGCAGGTCCGGGTGGCCGTACCCCCGGAGTCGTCCACCGGGGGAGGGTCGGTGGACGTCCGGTTGGCCGCCACCGCCCCCGGCACGAGCGACCTGCGCCGTCCCGTGGGTATGGCGCTGCTCATGCTGAGCTGCGCGGGCGGCGGCACCTACGCCTACCTCATGGCCCGCGGCCCGAAGCCCGCCCTCGCCTGACCCGCCTGGTGTGCCGTGAAGGGGTCCTTCCCTGCATCGCACGCAGCGAAGGACCCCTTCACGGCATCCCACGCAGGCAAGGGGGCCTTCACGGCACCACCTGACCCCGCCGGGTCAGGAGACGTCGGCGCTGGGGGCGGCGAAGGTGTTGCAGTCGACGATGCGGTTGTCGTAGGCGCCCGCGCGCCACCACTTCGCGTAGTTGGCGTTGCTGCCGTGGTCGCTGGTCCCGGAGGTGTCGTCGCCGCGGGTCTCCTGGTCGTACCAGGCGCGCTCGTACATCGCGCGGGTGATCGTGCCGCCCTGGTCGACGTGCGCGCCGAGGAACATCCCGGAGAAGCACTGCGCCTGCAGCTCCTTGCGCCGGGACATCTCCTGTCCGGCGGGGCTGTCCCGGCCCGCCGCGTAGATCCGCTCCCAGGCGGCGTCCATGATCCCGGCGAGTTCCTGTACGTGGTGGCCGTACTCGTGGGCGAACAAGGCGAGATACACGCCGGGGGCGTTGCCGTACTGCTCGGTCTGCAGGCCGTCGAACGGCAGGTAGAGCTCGTTCTCGCAGTAGTACGCGGCCGTGGTCAGCCCCACGCTGATCCGTCCGCACTCGGTCTCGAAGCTGCCGCTCGACGGGAAGTGCAGCCGCGGCGGCCGGAACGGCAGGTCGTAGGCCCGCAGGAACGGCTCCCACGCCGTGTCGAGACAGTGCCGGGCCGCCGTGAAGAACTTTCTGGCCCCGTCCGGGGAGCTCCGCCACGCGGGCAGATCGCAGACCCGGTTGCGCAGTCCCGCGTCGGGGTTCTGCAGGATCGGGTGGTCGGCCAGCTGGTAGACCTTCCGCGGTCCCTCCTGCCGGGCCGGGGGCGCGACCCCGCCGGAGGGGGAGGGGGTGGCGGACGAGGTCCCGGGCGACGTCTCCGACGGGGTCGGGTCGGTCGACAGCGGGGACGACGGCGCCGTGGGGGATGTGGGGAAGGTCACACCGCTGTCGTCCCGGCCGGGCTCGGCGAGCCTGTCCCGGTCGTCCCCGCCGGTCAGCGTGACCACCGCGACCAGCCCGAGCACCAGGACCAGCACCCCGGCCACCGAGGCCACGGCGAGCGGGACGTGCGAACGCCGCGGCGGTGGCGGCGGGGCGGGCCGGTGGGGGTGCGGGAAACGGTCGTCGCCGTACCCGTGGCCCGGCCGAGGGTCCTGCGGTGGCGGCCCCGGTGGGGGTTGTGTCATGTGGTCGTCCCGCGGGTAGCTCGGTCTCGGCCGCCAGCATAACGGAGCCCCCGGGCCACTGTGCGGGGCTCACGGGAACACCCCTGGAGGCGTCCGGCGACGACGACACGCGAGGATGACGGTCATGACCGACTCGACAGGCTGGTCCGCACCCGATCCCGACTCGGCGGGCTCCGGCGGCGGCGGACAGTACCCCCGGTACCCCCAGGGCCCGGACCGCCACCGGGCGGGCAAACCGGGCGTCATCCCGTTGCGGCCCCTGGCGCTCGGCGAGATCCTCGACGGGGCGATCACCACGATGCGTCGGCACGCGGCCGTCGTGTTCGGTTCGTCCGCCGTGGTGGCGCTGGTCGGGGCGGTGCTGTTCTTCGCGGCCGACCTGTGGTTGCTCGGGGCCACCGAGCCCGCGCCCGTGATCGACGAGACCGCTCCGCCGGAGCAGCAGCTCGACCAGATGATGACCGTGCTGGGGGAGAGCGTGCCCGGCTTCCTCGTCGTCGCGCTGCTCACCATGCTCACCCAGACCTTCCTGTCCGGTCTGCTCACCGTCGTGGTCGGCAAGGCCGTCCTGGGCAGCCCGATCACGGTGGCGCAGGCGTGGGAGGAGCTGCGGCCCCGGCTGCTGCCGTTGTTCGGGCTCACCGTGCTGGTGACCCTCGCCGTGTCGGTCGCGAGCCTGTTCTTCGTCCTCCCCGGGGTGTGGCTCTACGTGCTGCTGAGCCTGGCCACCCCGGCCCTGGTACTCGAACGCGGCCGCGTGGGGCAGGCGCTGGGCCGCTCCCGCGACCTGGTCCGCGGCTCGTGGTGGCGGGTGTTCGGCGTGCTGGCGGTGGCTCTGCTGGTCACGCTCATCATCGGCTCGATCATCCAGGTGCCGTTCAGCTTCCTGGTCGACACGGACGCCGTGCTGCGCGGGATGACCACCGGCGAGCTGCTGATCACCGAGCTCGGCAGCGCGGTGGCGCAGACCATCACCGTGCCGTTCGCCTCGGCGGTCACCGCGCTGCTCTACATCGACCAGCGGATGCGCCGGGAAGGTCTGGACATCGAGCTCTCCCGCGCGGCGGGAGGTGCGTGACCACGACCCGCCCGCTGGTCCCGGCTCCCCGCGCGGCGGGTGCCGCCGTCGACGTCCCGGTCGAACCCGGCCGGGACGAGGCGCGCCGCGCCGCGCGGGCCGAACTGTCCGATCCCGTCTACCGGGAGGCGGAACCGTCCCTGCTGCAGCGGGTGACGGACTGGATCGGCGCCCGCCTCGGTG
>NZ_KI912256.1:18060-23167 GCF_000231035.2 Saccharomonospora iraqiensis subsp. paurometabolica YIM 90007
TGCCGCCGTTCACCAGCAGGCGTCACCTGCCCGCGAAGCTCGACCGGCTGCGCGCGCTCGACGGGCGCAACGCCGCCCGGGTGCGTGGTCCGGGCACCGAGTTCGACTCGCTGCGCGAGTACGTGGCGGGCGACGACGTGCGCTCGATCGACTGGCGGGCCACCGCCCGCGCCGACGAGGTGATGGTGCGCACCTGGCGCCCGGAACGCGACCGGCACGTGCTGTTGGTACTGGACACCGGCCGCACCGCCGCGGGCCGGGTCGGCGACGGCACCCGCCTGGACACGGCGATGGACGCGGCGTTGCTGCTGGCGGCGCTGGCCTCCCGGGCGGGCGACCGGGTGGAGCTGCTGGCCTACGACCGGGAGGTGCGCGCCGGTGTTTCCGGGGTGTCCGGGTCGTCGGTGCTGCCCGGCCTGGTCGAGGCGATGGCACCGCTGACCCCGCGGCTGGTCGAGTCGGACGCGCGGGGCATGGTGAGCGAGATCCTGCGTCGCACGCGGCGGCGTTCGCTGGTCGTACTGCTCACCGGTCTGGACCCCGCGCCGCTTCAGGAGGGGCTGCTGCCGGTGCTGCCGTCGCTGACCGTGCGGCACCGGCTGCTGGTGGCGGCCGTGGCCGACCCGGAGGTGGCGCGGCTGGCCCACGGCCGGGGCGACGCGGACGCGGTGTACGGGGCGGCGGCGGCCGAACGCACGCTGGCCGAACGTCGGCACGTCACCGCCCTGCTCGCCCGGCACGGCACCGAGGTGGTCGACGCGGTGCCGGACGAACTGGCACCGGCGCTGGCCGACCGCTACCTCACCCTCAAGGCCCGGGGTCACCTGTAACGGTCGGTCCAACGGGGACTTGGCACACCGGGACGGCACCGGGGCACGCCCCGGTCGGGGTGTGTCTTCACCCACATCGGTGGTTCACACCCGGGAGCGTGAAACATCGGGTAGGACGGTGCCGACATCCAGAGCGAAGGCCGCGGTGGGTTGTGGACCGTGGCGGTCGCGGTCGAGGGTGGAGAAGACCAGTGCAGGGGTCGGGACCAGTATCGGGGTCGGGGGCGATGTTCGGGTCGGGGGCGGTGTCCGGAGCGAGGGCGGAGCCGGGTTCCGGGGTGGTGCGGCGTGTGCGTGCCGCCCTCCTGGTGGGCGTTCTCGTGCTGGTGGCCGGATGCTCCGCGCCGCGCGCGGCCCGGGACGACGCGCCGACGTGGTGCAGCGACCCCGGTTCCGCCGTGGTGCTCGGGGACTCGTTGAGCACCGGACGCGGGTTGCCGGAGTACGACGGCGGGGGCGGCTACGTCGAGACGCCGCACAGCTGGACCACGGGCCTCGACCGGATGGCCGCACAACGCTGGGGGACGAGCACCGCCGTACTGGCCCGTGACGGGGCGATGGTGTCCGACTTCCTCCCCGGCGGCCGGTGGGAGGACACCGGCGGGGCCGTCGCGATGCTGCGCGACCGCGAACCGAGCCTGGTCGTCGTGGCCCTCGGGGCGGGCGAGTACGCCCGGGACGTCCATCCCGGGGAGTTCGACGAGCGGTACCGGCAGCTCGTGCACGACATCCGCCGGGTCTCACCGCGCTCGACCGTGCTGCACCTGATCGGGCACGAGCCGGGCTTCCGTCAGGCGGAGGACCCGTCGCACTCCTGGCAGGCCTACGTCGACGTGGTCCGGATCCTGGCGGCGGACACCGACACCCACGTGCTGGACCTGCGTCCGCACCTCCCCACGGGGGGTACGCCGGACGAGGCGGGGCTGCTCCAGGAGGACGACAGCCACCTCAACGCCGCCGGGCACCGCGTGGTCCGCACCGCGGTCTGGACCCACCTGACCACCTGGTGCGACGGCACGGAGTCCTGAACCCCTCGGCCCACCCGTCCGCAGCGCGCGGGCTCACCCGGCCGTGCGCTGGGCCGGGGGTTCGCCCGGTTTGCGGGAGACGAACACCGAGTCCAGGGGGTCGTCCGGCACCTCGTGCACCTCGGTGCCGACGAACCCGGCGTCGGTGAGCATGGTCCGGGCGAGCTGTTCGCCCCACACGGTGCCGAGCCCGGCCCCACCCTGCGCCAGTGACACGGTCATGCAGTGCAGCGTGCTGATCGAGTACAGCAGCGGCGCGTTCGGGTTGTCCAGGTTGTCGACCAGGTCGGTGGCCGCGCGGGTGTCCATCATGACGAAGTACCCGCCCGGTGTCAGGGCCTCGAACACCCGGCGCAGCACCCGGGCGGGCTCGGCCTGGTCGTGGATGGTGTCGAAGGCGAACACCGCGTCGAACGGCGGGTCGACGGGCATCCGGGTCACGTCGAGCACCTCGAAGGAGACGTTGTCCAGTCCGTACTCGCCGGCCTCGGCGCGGGCACGGCCGACGGCGTCCCCGGCGAAGTCGTAGCCGACGAACGTCGAGGCCGGATACGCCGCCGCCAGCAGCACCGTGGTGTGCCCGGTGCCGCAGCCGACGTCGGCCACCCGGATGCCCTCGGCCAGCCGGGCGGGCAGGTCGCCGGTGAGCGGCAGGATGCCGTCCACCAGCTGGTCGTCGAACAGCCCGCGGTTCATGCCGTCCATGAGCTCGGTGAACCGCGGCCGGAACCGCTCGTACGGCACACCGCCGCCCTCGCGGAACGCCGTGGTGAGCTCGTCGAGGTGCTCCCCGAGCACCGCCACCCCGGTGGCGAACGGGGCGAGGTTGGTCGAACGGGTGCCGGTCAGGCACAGCGCGTGCTCGGGCGGCAGGGTGAAGGTCAGGGTGCGGGCGTCGTACTCGACGACGCCGCCGGTGGCCATCGCGCCGAGCCATTCGCGGACGTAGCGCTTGTTCAGCCCCGCCCGGTCGGCGAGCTCACTGCTCGTGGCGGGGCCGCGCGCGAGCGCGTCGAACAGACCGGTCCGGTGTCCGATGCCGATGAGGTGGCTGAGCATGCCCCCGGTGACGAACTCCTGCACTCTCCCGGCGAACCGCTCCATCCGCTCGGTGTCCAGTTCGGTGCGGGCCGGAGCCTGCTGCGGCGGTGTCGCGGTCATGGTGCCCTCCCTGGGGGCGGTGTCGCGTGGGAGCTGACGAACGAGGATTCACCCGATCGTGCGGCAGCGAAACCGGCGATGGTGAATCGCTCGCCCGGAGCGTGCCGGTGCGGCGCCTTCACCCCACCCCGTTCTGCGCCGCCTCGAGGCAGAGGGGCGTCTCCGGCGGGCGCCGCGACCGGGGTACCGACCTCGCATGCACTCCGGTGACGGGACGACAAAGCTCGGTGACACGCTGGCCGAGCTCCGTGCCGAACGTTGGTGATGGGTGGCGTCGGAAGTCCGGGTCAGATCGGCACCGACCGTGGTCGACCATACGCGGATGCCGTCGGCCGGATACGCGCCCCTCTCCGCCTCATGCCGAGGTGGGGAGTGGGGTGTCGGTGCGGTCCGGGGTGACGTCGCCGGTCTCGCCCGCGCGGGCGGCGCGGCGGCCGGGGACGAAGACGTACCACAAAAACGCCGCCTCGGCGGCCACCCCGATGCCCACCCGCGCCCAGGTGGGCAGACCCGACGGGGTCACGAACGCCTCGATCACCCCGGAGACCAGCAGCACGCACACCAGCCCGAGCGCGATCGCGGCGACCGCGCGGCCCGCCCGCGCCAGGGCCACGGACCGCGGCAGTCCGCCCGGGTCGATCACGGTCCAGCCGAGCCGCAGTCCGGTACCCGCGGCGACGAACACGGCGGTCAGTTCCAGCAGCCCGTGCGGGGCGAGCAGGCCGAGGAAGAACTCGCCGCGCCCGGCCGAGGCCATCAGCCCCAGGCCGACCCCGAGGTTGAGCGCGTTGAGCCAGAGCACCAGCAGCACCGGGATGCCCAGCAGCACCCCCAACACCAGCGACGCGGCCGCCACCTGCGCGTTGTTCGTCCACACCTGCGCGGCGAAGGACGCGGCGGGGTCGCTGGAGTAGTACGTCTCGTACTGCCCGCCCGGGCGGGTCAGCGCGCGGATCTCCTCCGGGGCGGCGATGGTGGCGCGCACCCGCGCGTCCCCGGCGATCCACACCGCGAGCAGGCCGGTGACGAGCACGAACACCGCCGACGTGGACACCCACCACGGCCACGCCCGGTAGACGGCGGCGGGGAACCGGCGGGCGAAGAACGCGCCCAGTTCGCGCCAGGCGGGGGTGTGCGTGCCGGTGACCGCCGACCTGGCCCGGGCGACCAGGGCCGACAGCCGCGCGACGAGCGCCTCGTCCGGGGTGGTGGAGCGCACGAGCGACAGGTGGGTCGCCGTGCGCTGGTACAGTCGCACCAGCTCGTCCGCCTCGGGGCCACGCAGCCGGTGCCCGCGCCGGGTCAGCTCGGCCAGCCGGTCCCACTCGGCGCGGTGTTCGGCTTCGAAGACGTCCAGATCCACGTTCACCTCTTCGGGTCGTGTCCACGATACTGGGGGAGTGCGGTCCGAATCCGAACTCGTCACCGGCGACGCCGTGGTCCTCGATCTGCGGCTCGCCCGTTCGGCCAGCCGCGCGCTCGGCTACGCCCTCGACCTGCTGGTCCAGCTCGCCTCGCTGGTGCTGGTCCTCGTCGTGCTCGTGCTGACCCCCGCACCCACCGACACGGCGTTCGTGCTGGCGGTGGTCACCGCCGTGCAGCTGTCCGTGCTCGTCGGCTACCCCACGCTGATGGAGACGCTCACCCGCGGTCGCACCCTCGGCAAGATGGCGCTCGGCCTGCGCGTCGTGCGGGACGACGGGGGCCCGGTGACGGTCCGGCACGCGCTCATCCGCGCGCTGGCGGGTGCCTTCGTCGACTTCGGTCCGTTCGGGGCGTGGAGCGTGGTCGGGTTCGTGACCTCGCTGGCCTCGGCGAAGGGCAAACGCCTCGGCGACTACCTGGCCGGGACCGTGGTGGTGCGGGAGCGTGCGCCGCGGTCGGCGACGCCTGCGGAGGTGGCCATGCCGCCCGCCCTCGCGTCCTGGGCGTCCACACTCGACCTCTCCGGCCTGCCGGACGACGTCGCGTTGTCCGTGCGCCGGTACCTCGGCCGGTGGTGGGAGCTGGACCCGGCGTCCCGGGAGCGGATCGGCGGCTCGCTCGCCGCCGACGTCGCCCGGCACGTCGGTGCGCCGGTGCCGCCGG
>NZ_KI912256.1:23267-23700 GCF_000231035.2 Saccharomonospora iraqiensis subsp. paurometabolica YIM 90007
CGTCGAACGGGCCGGCAGGCGGTGGCCGGCGGTGCACGTGGTCGGCACGGCGTCGGCGACGTGGGCGGCGCTCGGTGCCGCCCGGATGGTCCGCGAGGGCAGCGCGCTGGCCCGGTGTCTGGAGACCGGGGACGCGGACGCCGCACCGGCCCTGCCTGCCGGGAGCGGTTCCCGGCACGTCGGCGACCTCCCCGACCCGGAGCCGGCGCGGGCCTCGGTCGAGAAGGTCGCCGCCGACACCGTCGACTCCGTCGTGACACCGCTGCTGTGGGGCGCGGTGGCCGGCGTCCCGGGACTGCTCGGGGCGCGGGCGGTGAACCGGGAGCGCGCCCGGATCGTGGGCGGGACCGCCCCCGCGGCAGCGGGTTCGCCGCACCCGACCGGCGCGGGTGGCTACTCCACGTGGACGGTGCCGTCACCCTGCTCCCGACAC
>NZ_KI912256.1:23800-24386 GCF_000231035.2 Saccharomonospora iraqiensis subsp. paurometabolica YIM 90007
ACCCGCCGCTGCCGGTCCGCGGCGAGCGGGGCGCCCGCGGCCTCGGCGGCCTCCCGGTAACCGCCCAGGATGTGCCCGAGCAGCGGGGTCCCGAACAGCTCCAGCATGGCCAGATCCGTCTCCCGGTGCCCGCCGTGGGCGGCCGGGTCGATCAGCCACGCCCGGCCGTCGGCGGCCCAGTGCACGTTGCCGCTCCAGGCGTCGCCGTGCAGCCGCGCGGGCGGCCCGTCGTCCGGGACCAGATCCGGGAGCCGGACGCACACCTGCTCGAACACCGCCGACTGGCGCGCGGTGAACAGGCCACGGTCGACGGCGGAGCGGACGTAGGGCTCGATCCGGTCCCGCGCGTAGAACGACGGCCAGTCGTCGTGCGGTTCGTTGCGCATCGGCGCGGTGCCGATCCAGGCGTCGGCGGGGCCGTCGGGCGGGGCACTGCCGAACGCGGGAGCCCCCCGCAGGTGCAGTGCCGCCAGGCCGCGCCCGAACTCCTCGGCCGCGGTCACCTCCGGACCCGCCGGGGCGACGTAGTCGGAGACCAGCCAGCTGTCGTCGTACCCGTGGACCTCGGGCACCGGGACGTCACCGG
>NZ_KI912256.1:24486-26757 GCF_000231035.2 Saccharomonospora iraqiensis subsp. paurometabolica YIM 90007
GACGACGCGGCGGCCGTTGGGCAGGGTCGCGACCACCGCGCCACCGCCGAGCGTCCCCGTGCCGGTGGGGGCGGTGCCGACGTGCCGCGCGATCGCCTCCTCGGCCCCGGTCGTCACCGGTTCTCCCGGACCCAGTCGAGCAGCCCGGCCACGGAACGTTCGATCATGCCGAGGACGTCGGTGAACCCGTCCCCCGCGCCGTAGTACGGGTCGGGGATCTCCGCGTCCGGCGGCGCCGTCGGGTCGAAGCTGCGCAGGAGCCGCACGTCGGCGTCCGGACCCGCCAGCGCCCGCAGTTCGTCCAGGTGCCCGCCGTCGGCGGCGAGCAGCAAATCGGCGTCCAGGTGCCGGGCGCCGACCTGTGCGGCGATGTGGTCGTCCGGGTAGCCGTGCTCGGTCAGGGTCGCCCGCGCCCTCGGGTCGGCCCGCTCGCCGACGTGCCACGAGCCGAGCCCGGCGCTGACGATCTCCACCCCGTCGTCCAGCCCGGTGGCGCGCAGGTGTTCGGTGAACACCGATGCCGCCATCGGCGACCGGCAGATGTTGCCGGTACACACGAACGCGATCGTCAACGGGCGGCCGGGCGCGGCGCCACCCCCGTCCGCTCCCGCCGCGTCGGCGCCCGTCCGCGGGATCCCCGTGTCGTCGACCATGTCCCCCAGTGTGCCGCTCCCGGGTCCACCGTCGGTGCCGGGTACCGCCCGTCGTCCGTGCCCGCCCGCCGTTCCGGACACGCGCTGACCGTTCCGGACACCGCGCTGACGACGTAGCGTGCCTTTTTCACAACTCGCGGTGCCACCTCTCTGGCCGTGGCGGGGCACGACCTACTAGGCTCTCGGTCTCGTCGACGCGATTCGGGGGCGGTCGTCGACGCGAGGCCATACTGATGTCACAGGTACATTTGGGGGCTCCCATTTCCCTGTCCGAAGGGCGGCGCGACACCGGTTCGCGCCCGCCGCTGGTCCGAGCTTCGCTCGTCCTGCTCGTCTCGGTGCTCGTCACCGGGGGCGTGTGGCTGTGGGTGGCATGGGAAACACCCGCGGCGCAACGGCCGCTGGTGGCCACTGTGGGCGGTGTGACGGCACTACTGGCGTGTGCCGCGGTGGCGTTCACGGTGTACCGGGACGGGCAGTTGTCGTCCGCACGCGGCCAGGCGGCCGACCGGCGCGCCGAACTGGAGCGGCTGGCCGACGACACGCTCCCCGCAGCGGTGGACCGACTGCGCGAGGGCGCCTCGGCGGACACCGTGCTGGCCGAGCTGCCGCGCCCGTCGGACGAGGTCCACACGCGCCTGCTGCGGCTGCTGGTCCGCGAGATCAGTGTCGGGGAGCGCCAGCGCGCGGCGGCGATGTCGGCGTGTGCCAACGCGGCCGGGCGTGTGCAGGCGATGGCGACCAGCATGCTCGCCGACCTCCGCGAGATGGAGCACCGGCACTCCGAGGACGTGCTCGGGGACCTGCTCAGCCTGGACCACAGCACCGCGCAGGCGGGCAGGCTCGCGGACAGCATCGCCGTGCTGACCGGGGCCCGGTCCGGACGGCGCTGGACGAAGCCGATCGTCATGGAGAGCATCCTCCGCGGTGCGATGGGCCGGATCCGCGCCTACCAGCGGGTGCGCCTGCACTCGACGAGCACGTCGGCGATCGTCGGCTACGCGGCCGAGGACGTGATGCACGCGCTGGCCGAGCTGATGGACAACGCCACCAAGTTCTCCGCGCCGTCGGAGGAGGTGCACGTCTACGTCGAACAGCTGCACACCGGCGTCGTCATCACGGTGGAGGACGGTGGCCTGGGGATGAAGCCGCAGGCGCTGGAGCGGGCCGAGCGCTCCGTCTCGAGCACCGTCGGCCTCGATCTGACCAAGCTGTCCGGCAGCAGGCTCGGCCTCGCGGTCGTCGGGTGCCTGGCCCGCAAGCACAAGCTCCAGGTGTACTTCCGGCCTTCGTCCCGCGGTGGCACCGGTGTGGTGCTGCGGATCCCGAACCACCTGGTGACCCAGCCCCGCCAGGAGCAGGTTCCCGCCCCTTCGGGGCAGACCACCCGCAACGCCGCGTCGGATCCCCGCACGTCCCGGGCCGAGGCGACCGTGCGGGACCGTTCCGCGGTGTCCGGTGCGCCGTCCGCCGCGGCGACGCTGCCGGGGACGCGGCGACCGGAGGGCACCTCCGCGGACACCACCACGGGGGCGCGCCCGTCCGAGCCCACGGCACCAGGGACGAGCACGACACCCGCGACGGGCACGACACCCGCGACGAGCACGACACCCGGGAA
>NZ_KI912257.1:0-3134 GCF_000231035.2 Saccharomonospora iraqiensis subsp. paurometabolica YIM 90007
AGGTGGATTCGTGACGACCGCGCTGACCCCGCTCACCCTGATCCTGATCACCGCCGCGCTCGCGGCGGGGACGTTCGCCTTCCGGTTCGCCGGACCGTTGCTGCGTGCCCGGTTCACCCTCTCGCCCCGGGTGGAGCACCTGGTCGCGGTCGCGGCCGTCGTCCTGCTCGCCGCGCTGGTCGCCACCTCCGCCCTGCTGGAGGGCTCCGGGTTCGCCGGCTTCGCCCGCCCCGCCGGGGTCGCCGTGGGCGGGGTGCTGGCCTGGAAGAAGGCGCCGTTCATCGTCGTTGTGCTGGCCGCGGGGGCCACGGCGGCCGGTCTGCGGCTCCTCGGAGTGCCCTGACCACAGGCCCGCGGACCCCGGCCAGTAGGCTTGACCCGATCGCGGGAGGGGTGACGAACGTGCAGCGGCGACCGGAGGTCGGTGTCCTCGCGGTGCAGGGTGACGTGGCCGAACACGCCGCGATGCTCGACCGCGCGGGCGCACGGGCCCGGCCGGTCCGTCGGGTCGCGGAGCTGGCCGACGTCGACGGGCTGGTGCTGCCCGGAGGCGAGTCCACGACGATGTCGCGGCTGCTCGCGTCGTTCGGTCTGCTCGACCCGCTGCGGGAGCGGATCCGGGACGGTCTCCCGGTCTACGGCTCCTGCGCGGGACTGGTCCTGCTCGCCCGCCGGGTGTACGACGGCAGGCCCGACCAGCACCAGCTCGACGGGCTCGACGTCGTGGTGCGGCGCAACGCCTTCGGCAGGCAGGTCGACTCGTTCGAGACCGACCTCGAGGTGCGGGGCGTCGACGACGGCCCCGTGCACGCCGTGTTCATCCGCGCGCCCTGGGTCGAGAAGGCCGGTGCCGACGTCGAGGTGCTGGCCCGGATCCCGGACACCGCGGAGGCCGGCGCCGCGGCCGATAGGATCGTCGCCGTCCGGCAGGGGCGGGTGTTCGCCACCGCGTTCCATCCCGAGCTGACCGGGGACGAGCGGCTGCACCGGCTGTTCGTGCGGAATGTGCGCAGTCGCGTGAGAGAGTTGGAGGAGAGATGAGCGGCCACTCCAAGTGGGCCACCACCAAGCACAAGAAGGCCGCCCTCGACGCCAAGCGTGGAAAGCTGTTCGCGAAACTGGTCAAGAACGTCGAGGTCGCGGCACGCACCGGCGGTGGCGACCCGGAGGCCAACCCCACGCTGTACGACGCCATCCAGAAGGCGAAGAAGAACTCGGTCCCGCAGGACAACATCGAGCGGGCACGCAGGCGGGGCAACGGTGAGGAGGCCGGCGGCGCCGACTGGCAGAACATCACCTACGAGGGGTATGCGCCGAACGGCGTCGCGGTGCTCATCGAGTGCCTCACCGACAACAAGAACCGCGCCGCCTCGGAGGTCCGCACCGCGCTGAGCCGGAACGGGGGGACGCTGGCCGACGCCGGTTCGGTCGCCTACCTGTTCAACCGCAGGGGCGTGGTGCTCATGCCGAAGAACGACCTCTCCGAGGACGACGTGCTGATGGCAGTGCTGGACGCCGGTGCCGAGGAGGTCAACGACCTCGGGGAGAGCTTCGAGATCCTCTCCGCGCCGGGGGACCTGGTGTCCGTCCGCACGGCCCTGCAGGAGGCGGGCTACGACTACGAGTCCGCCGACACCAGCTTCCTCCCGTCGGTGAACGTGCCGTTGGACGCGGAAGGGGCCCGCAAGGTCTTCCGCCTCATCGACGCGCTCGAGGACTGCGACGACGTGCAGAACGTCTACGCGAACTTCGACGTCAGCGACGAGATCCTCGCCGAGGTCGGCTGACCCGGTGCGACCGGCGGGTGCGACCCGCGGCACGCGGGGCACGGAGGCTCTCCCCACGCGCCGTCGGGGTGCGGCACAATGGCCGCCGTGACCCCCGACACCGCCACCGACCCGGACGCCCCGGAGTTCGCCATGCCGGAGCCCGCCATGCCGGATCCCGACCACGTGCCCGTGACCGGAACACTGCCGGACCCGGACGGCGACGGGGAGACCGACGACGACCGTGAGCTCCGGGAGTGGATCGTCGCCGAGGCGGAGCGGCGCGGGAACGCGGTGGTCGCGGTCCCGACCGACGAGCACGGGGCGGGCTACGCCTTCACGGTGTGCGCGTGGGCCATGCACGCGGTCCCCGAGGCCGTGGTCGTCGGACTGCCGGAGGAGCAGGCGACCGTGCTGCTGGACGCCTACGTCGACCGCGCCGCGACCGGGGAGCGCTTCGAGTTCGGCACCCTGTACCACGACTTCTTCGAGGGCGTGCCGGTCACCTTCGAGCGGGTGGCCACCGGGCACTACCCCGAGTTCTTCGGCAGTGCGTTCCTGGTCTACCCGGAGGGTGACTTCCCCGCCGTGCAGATCCTCGTGCCCACCCCGGCCGGGGACTGGCCGTGGAGTCCCACGGCGCCCGCCGGGTTCGCCCGGTGGCAGCCGGTGCTCACCGTCAGCGGTGCCCCGGAGAACTGGACCCCCGGCGTCGACGGGCCCTGAACCCGCACCGGGCGCACCGGCGTGTCCGTCGCCCGTGCTCGTCCGCGGGGGCGGTAGCGTAGCCTGCGGGCTCGAACGGGTGTTCGCGGAAAGGACGGAAACGGCGTGCGTGTGCTGGGTGTCGACCCCGGGCTGACCCGGTGCGGCCTCGGGGTCGTCGACGGGGCCCTCGGCCGCTCCGTCCGGTGTGTGGCGGTGGACGTGGTCCGGACCCCGTCCGACGTCGAACTCGCCACCCGCCTGCTGCGGGTGGGCGACGAGGTGGACTCCTGGCTCGACACGCACCGCCCGGAGGTCGTCGCCGTCGAGCGGGTGTTCAGCCAGAGCAACGTCCGCACGGTGATGGGTACGGCCCAGGTCGGGGGTGTGGTGGCGTTGAGCGCCGCCCGGTGCGGGCTCCCGGTCGTCTTCCACACGCCCAGCGAGGTGAAGGCGGCGGTCACCGGGTCCGGACGGGCGGACAAGGCGCAGGTCACCACCATGGTCACCCGACTGCTCGGGTTGGCGGCGAAACCCAGCCCCGCGGACGCGGCCGACGCGCTCGCGTTGGCGATCTGCCATCTGTGGCGGGCGCCGATGCGGTCGCGGCTCGCCGAGGCGGAGGCGAAGGCCGCCGAACAGGCCCGCGCGCACCGCGCCCGG
>NZ_KI912257.1:3234-6782 GCF_000231035.2 Saccharomonospora iraqiensis subsp. paurometabolica YIM 90007
ATGCCCGGGGTTCCGGTCCACGCGCTGCGCACCCTCTGACCGGGGTCACCCCGCCCCGCGCCCCGGCCCGCACGGCTGTCCCGCGCCCGCCCGCGTACCCGTCGGGAGTGCCCGGGACCGCACCCGCACGGTGTCGCGCGTTACGCTGGAGGTCGACGTCGAGTCGACGGCCGGTGTGACGACCTGGAGGTGTGCGGGTGAGCCAGGAGCTTGATTCCGTGGTCGCCGCCCGTTCCGACGCCGGTGCGTCCACGGGGGGTGGGCAGCACGGCGGAACGGGGGTGGACTCGGCCGCCGTCCGTGCCCCGTCGGCGACCCGGCGGGTGCGGGCCCGGTTGGCGCGGCGGATCACCGCGCAGCGGCCCGCCTCGGTGAAGCAGGTGCTCGAACCGCTCGCCGCGATCCACCGGGAACTGCATCCGAGCGCCGACCTGACGCTGTTGCAGCGGGCCTATGACGTGGCCGAGGAGCGGCACCGCGAGCAGCGGCGCAAGTCGGGCGACCCCTACATCACCCACCCGCTGGCGGTCGCCACGATCCTGGCCGAGCTGGGTATGGACACCACGACGCTGGTGGCGGCCCTGCTGCACGACACGGTGGAGGACACCGGGTACTCCCTGGAGCAGCTGGGGGAAGACTTCGGTGAGAAGGTGTCCCAGCTCGTCGACGGGGTGACCAAGCTCGACAAGGTCAAGCTCGGTACCGCGGCGGAGGCCGAGACCATCCGCAAGATGGTCATCGCGATGGCGCGGGACCCGCGGGTGCTGGTCATCAAGCTCGCCGACCGGCTGCACAACATGCGCACCATGCGGTTCCTGCCGCCGGAGAAGCAGGCCCGGAAGGCGAAGGAGACGCTGGAGGTCCTCGCCCCGCTGGCGCACCGGCTCGGGATGGCCACGGTGAAGTGGGAGCTGGAGGACCTCGCCTTCGCCATCCTGCAGCCGAAGAAGTACGACGAGATCGTGCGGCTGGTCGCCGACCGCGCGCCGTCCCGGGACACCTACCTGCGCTGGGTGATCGGCGAGCTGACCAAACAGCTGGAGGAGTCCCGCGTCGACGCCAAGGTCGAGGGCAGGCCCAAGCACTACTACTCGATCCACCAGAAGATGATCGTGCGGGAACGCGAGCTCGACGACATCCACGACCTGGTGGGCGTGCGCATCCTCGTGGAGGACGTGCGCGACTGCTACGCGGCGATGGGTGTGGTGCACGCGCTGTGGCAGCCGATGCCCGGCCGGTTCAAGGACTACGTCGCCCAGCCCCGGTTCGGCGTGTACCAGTCGCTGCACACCACCGTGATCGGGCCGGACGGCAAGCCGCTCGAAGTGCAGATCCGGACCTACGAGATGCACCGCACCGCCGAGTACGGCATCGCGGCGCACTGGCGGTACAAGGAGACGAAGGGCACTCACCGGGGCAACGCCGTCGACGTCGACGAGATGGCGTGGATGCGGCAGCTGCTCGACTGGCAGCGGGAGGCGGCCGACCCGGGTGAGTTCCTGGAGTCGCTGCGCTACGACCTGGCCACCCGCGAGATCTTCGTGTTCACGCCGAAGGGCGATGTGGTGACGCTGCCGGTCGGGTCCACCCCGGTGGACTTCGCCTACGCGGTGCACACCGAGGTCGGCCACCGCTGCATCGGCGCCCGGGTGAACGGCAGGCTGGTCGCACTCGAGCGCAAGCTGGACAACGGCGAGGTCGTGGAGATCTTCACCTCCAAGGCGGAGGGCGCGGGACCCAGCCACGACTGGTTGTCCTTCGCCGGGTCGCCGAAGGCCAGGGCGAAGATCCGCCAGTGGTTCGCCAAGGAGCGCCGGGACGAGGCGATCGAGTCCGGCAAGGAGGCCATCGCCAAGGAGGTCCGCAAGATCGGCCTGCCGCTGCAGCGGCTGGTGTCGGCGGACACGATGGGCTCGGTGGCCAAGGAGCTGCGCCACGCCGACATCAGTTCGCTGTACGCGGCGGTCGGTGAGCGCCAGATCGGTGCCAAGCACGTCGTGCAGCGGCTGGTGGCGCTGATCGGCGGGGTCGAGGAGGCCGAGGAGGAGCTCGCCGAGCGCGCGACCCCGTCCACGGTCACCCGCAGGCGCTCGACCGGGGACGTCGGGGTGGTCGTCAAGGGCGGCCAGTCGGACATCTGGACGAAGCTGGCCCGGTGCTGCACGCCGGTGCCGGGCGACGACATCCTCGGCTTCGTCACCCGCGGGGGCGCGGTGAGCGTGCACCGCACCGACTGCACCAACGCCGACGACCTGCACCGGCAGCCGGAACGGCTGCTGGAGGTGGAGTGGGCGCCGACGGAGTCGTCGGTGTTCCTGGTGGCGATCCAGGTGGAGGCGCTGGACCGGCACCGGCTGCTGTCCGACGTCACCAAGGTGCTGGCCGACGAGAAGGTCAACATCCTGTCCGCCTCGGTCACGACCTCGAAGGACCGGGTCGCGGTCAGCCGGTTCAGCTTCGAGATGGGTGACCCGAAGCATCTCGGCCACGTGCTGAAGGTCGTCCGCAACGTGGAGGGCGTCTACGACGTCTACCGCGTCACCTCGGCCACCTGACAACCGCGAGTCGACACTCGGCGACCGCGAGTCGACACCCCGGCGACCGCGAGTCGACACCCCGGCGTGCGCCCGTCGGTGCCGCGACGTGTGCCACTCCGGGCTCCGTGGCGGGCGCGCGGGATCTAGGGTTGCGGCGTGACCGACGGGATCCAGTTCGACCGGGACGGCGCGACCGCCACACTCACCCTCGCCCGCCCCGCCAAGATGAACGCCGTCAGCTACGCCATGTGGTCGGCGGTGCCGGACGTGGTGGCCGAGGTGGAGGCCGACCCGGCGATCCGGGTCCTCGTGCTCACCGGTGCCGGGGATCACTTCTCCGCGGGTGCCGACATCGGGGAGTTCCGCGAGCTGCGGGCCACGCCCGAGGGCGCGGCCGTCTACGACGACGCGGTGGAGAAGGCGGTCCGCGCGCTCACCGGGATGCGCAAGCCGAGCATCGCGCGGGTCCGGGGGAACTGCATCGGCGGTGGGTGCCAGCTGTCGGTGGCCTGCGACTTCCGGTTCGCGGCGCGGGGGAGCCGCTTCGGCATCACCCCCGCCAAGCTCGGCATCGTCTACGACTTCGCCTCCACCCGCAGGCTCGTCGCCCTGGTGGGGCCGGCCCGCGCCCGCTACCTGCTCCTGTCGGCGCGGCTGCTCGACGCCGACCGTGCCCACGGGATCGGCCTGGTCGACGAGGTGGTCGACGACGACGCACTGGAGGAGACCACCGCCGACTTCGCCCGCACCCTGTGCTCGCGGTCGCAGACGTCGGTGCGCGGGATGAACGAGATCATCGAGCGGATCACGGAGGGGCAGCGGGACAGCGACGCGGCCGTGGAGGCGCTCCGCGCCGAGGCCGTCGCCGGGGACGACTACGCCGAGGGGGTCGCCGCCTTCCTCGAACGGCGTCCCCCCGACTTCGGCTGAGCTCCCGCACGATCCGCGGTCGACGGTGCGCGTCCCCGGCGATCCCGGGTGCGTCGGGGGCGGTCCGGCGCGGTGCCCCCG
>NZ_KI912257.1:6882-11108 GCF_000231035.2 Saccharomonospora iraqiensis subsp. paurometabolica YIM 90007
GCTCGCGGTCCGTGTCCCCGGTGTCGGCGCTGCGGAGCCCGCGGCCGGCACCGGCGAGGCGGAGCGTCCGTCCACGGGCGGGTGACCGAGCGGCCCGGCGATGCGCACGCTGCGCATCGACCCGGGTACGGCACGGGTATTGCGGTGCGGTGTCGATCCGGTCCGGTCTCGTGGGAGTGCGCCCACCCGGTGCGCGACTTTCGTAGTATTCGCGACCGTGGGTGCGGAGAACGAACGTCCAGACGCGACGCGGAACCGGTCCGTGCTCGCCCGGGGGCTGTCCGTGCTGGACGCCTTCACCGACGGCACGGCGGAGCTGAGCCTGGCCGAGCTGGCCGCGCGGACCGGGCTGCCGAAGCCGACGGTCCACCGGCTGCTCGGTGACCTGGTGGAGTGGGGTGCGGTGGAGCGCTCCGGGCCGGGGTACTACCGGCTGGCCACGAAGCTGTTCCGGCTCGGGCAGCTGGTGCCGCGGCAACGGGTGCTCCGGAAGGCGGCACTGCCGCATCTGGAGCATCTGCAGCGGATCAGCGGGGAGAACGTCCACGTCGCCGTCCCGGACAACGTGTACACGCTGTTCCTGGAGAAGGTCACCGGCGGCCGGGCGATGGCGGTCCGGTCGCGGGTCGGGAGCAGGATGCCGACCCACTGCACCGCCACCGGCAAGGTGTTTCTGGCCTGGGGCGGGCAGGACCGGCTGCGCCGGGTCGTGGCGGCGGGGCTGCCCCGGATCACCCCGCGCACGATCGTGCTGCCCGGACTGCTGCACCGGGACCTGGAGCGGACGGTGGAACGCGGGGTGGCCGTCTCCCGGGAGGAGGTCGAGCACGGGGTGGCGGCCGTGGCCGCGCCGGTGCTCTCCTCCGGCGGCCGGGTGATCGCGGCCGTCTCGGTCACCGGGCGCGCGCAGACGCTCGACGTGGACCGGCTCTCGGACGCCGTGCGCGGCGCCGCGAGCTCGATGTCGACCACGCTGTCGGCGGGCTTCTGACGGCCCTCCCGCCCGGGACCCCCGCCGTGCCCGTCCCGCCCGGGACCCGCCGTGCATGGTGTGCCCCGTTCGGGGAAACCTGGTGGCGGCCGGACCGGCCGTGTTCGTTAACCTGTGCTGTCGGCTCCGCCCGGCCGGGGCCCACCGGCCGCAGGACGAGCGGTTTCCCCTGATGCCGGAACCAACCGACGACCCACCGAGATCAACAGACCGACCCAGATCAACAGACCCTGTCGGAAGGACTCCGCGAAGTGCTTCGCACGCATGAGGCCGGCACGCTCCGTGCCGGGCACGTTGGCCAGACCGTCACCCTCACCGGATGGGTGGCCCGGCGGCGCGATCACGGCGGGGTGATCTTCATCGACCTGCGGGACGCCGGCGGGGTGGCGCAGGTGGTCTTCCGCGAGGGGGAGATGGCCGACCGCGCCCACCACCTGCGGGCGGAGTACTGCCTCCGGGTCGTCGGGGAGGTCGCACGGCGCCCCGAGGGCAACGAGAACCCGGAGATCGGCACCGGGGACATCGAGGTGCTGGTGACCGACCTGGAGGTGCTGTCCGAGTCGGCGGTGCTGCCCTTCCCGCTCGACGAGCGGCTGGAGGTCGGCGAGGAGATCCGGCTGAAGTACCGCTACCTCGATCTGCGGCGCGCGGCGCCCGCCCGGGCGATGCGGCTGCGCAGCGAGGTCAACCGGGCGGCCCGGGAGGTGCTGCAGGCGCACGACTTCGTCGAGGTGGAGACCCCGACGATGACCCGGTCCACCCCGGAGGGCGCCCGCGACTTCCTGGTTCCCGCCCGCCTGCGGCCCGGGTCGTGGTACGCGCTGCCGCAGTCGCCGCAGCTGTTCAAGCAGCTGCTGATGGTCGGCGGTCTCGAACGGTACTACCAGATCGCGCGCTGCTACCGCGACGAGGACTTCCGCGCCGACCGGCAGCCCGAGTTCACCCAGCTGGACGTCGAGATGAGCTTCGTCGACCAGGACGACGTGATCGCCCTGGCCGAGGAGGTCCTCGCGGCGCTGTGGCGGCTGGTGGGCGTCGAGGTGCGCACCCCGTTCCCGCGTCTGCCGTACGCCGAGGCGATGGCCCGCTACGGCACGGACAAGCCGGACCTGCGGTTCGGGCTGGAGCTCACCGAACTCACCGACTTCTTCGCCGACACCCCGTTCCGCGTGTTCCAGGCGCCCTACGTCGGCGCGGTGGTCATGCCCGGAGGGGCCGACCAGCCCCGGCGGCAGCTCGACGCCTGGCAGGAATGGGCCAAGCAGCGCGGTCACAAGGGCCTCGCCTACGTGCTGATCGGCGAGGACGGCACTCTCGGCGGGCCGGTGGCGAAGAACCTCGCCGAGCACGAGCGCGCCGGTCTCGCCGACGCCGTGGGGGCGAAGCCGGGGGACTGCGTGTTCTTCGCCGCGGGCAGGCCCGCCGACGCCCGGCACCTGCTCGGCGCGGCACGGGTGGAGATCGCCGAGGCGCTCGGCATGATCGACGAGACCGCGTGGTCGTTCGTGTGGGTCGTCGACGCCCCGATGTTCGAGGCGGCCGAGGACACCGAGGACGTCACCGTGGGGTCCGGGCAGTGGACCGCACTGCACCACGCGTTCACGTCCCCGACCCCGGAGTGGGTCGACAAGTTCGACGCCGACCCCGGCAACGCCCTGGCCTACGCCTACGACATCGTCTGCAACGGCAACGAGATCGGGGGCGGGTCCATCCGTATCCACCGGCCGGACGTGCAGAAGCGGGTCTTCGAGGTGATGGGCCTGCCCGAGGCCGAGGCGCAGGAGAAGTTCGGCTTCCTGCTCGACGCGCTGCAGTACGGGCCACCGCCGCACGGCGGGATCGCGTTCGGCTGGGACCGCATCGTGATGCTGCTGGCCGGGGCCGACTCGCTGCGGGAGGTCATCGCGTTCCCGAAGTCGGGTGGCGGGTTCGACCCGCTCACCGGCGCCCCCGCCCCGATCACCGCCCAGCAGCGCAAGGAGGCCGGCGTCGACGCCGCCCCGGACGGGGCCCGTCGGTCCGGCTGAATCGCCCGGTCGCGACGCCGCGCCGCGGCCGGACCGGCGGTTCCGCACTCCGGAGCTGCCCGTTCCGACTGTGGTGAGCGTCGCTTTCCGCCTAGTAGGGTCGTGGACGATGATTCTGGATGCCTCCTCCACCGACGATTCGACGGCAGCGTCCTCCTCCGTCGGTCCCGGAGAGGAACAATCCCCGGTGACGGTCGCGGTGGCGGCGGCCGAGGCGGTGCTGTCGGCCCGGTTCGGCAGCTCGATCCCGTTGGACGAACCCGAGGGGCTGCCCGGCAGCGGCCCGGCGACCGTGGTGCGGGCCCGGGTCGCCTCGTCGGCGTTCGCACTGCCCCGCACCCTGGTGATCAAGCACTATCCCGTCGTCGACGGTGAACCGGACTCGTTCGCCCGGGAGGCCGCCAGTTACCAGCTGTTCACGGCGCTGCCGCCGGAGGAACGGGTGTGCCCCGAGCTGCTCGCGCACGACGCCGAGCGGCGGATCCTGGTGCTCGACGACCTGGGCCGGACCCCCACCCTGGAGGACAAGCTGCGCGCCTCGGACGCCCGGGCGGCCGAGACCGCGCTGCTGTCCTGGGCCCGTTCCCTCGGCCGGATCCACGCCAGCACGGCCAGCAGGGAGGCCGACTTCCACGCGCTGCTGCGCAGACTGGGTGGCCCGGGCCGGGGCGAGGACGACGCCGACCCCGGTGACGACACGGTGCCGCCCGAGGTGCTCACCGAGCTTCCCGCGCTCCTGGCCGACTCCTGCGGTGTGTCGACCCCGGACGCGGTGACCGAGGCGGTCACCCGCGCGGTGGAGCACGCCCGCTCGGTGTCGTACCGGGCGTTCAGCCCCGTCGGGCTGTGGCCGGACAACAACCTCGTCACCGGGACGGGGGTCCGGTTCCTGGACTTCGAGCACGGGCGCATCCGCAGCGCGCTCGCCGACGTGGCGCACCTGCGGGTGCCGTTCGCCACCAGTCCGGGGGCGCTCGCCCTGCCGTCGGGCATGAGCGAGGCCATGACGTCCGCGTGGCGGGCGGAGGTCACCGAGTTGTGGCCCGCGCTCGCCGACGACGACCTGCTGTCGTCCTACGCGCTGGGCGCGCAGCTCGTGCTGGTGTGGCTGTCCACCTGGCGGGACCTCCCCGAGGTGGCCGAGCTGCGCGGCGCGGGCCCGACCAGCCGTGCCGCGGCGCTGACCACCTGGTGGCGCGACCTCGCCC
>NZ_KI912257.1:11208-11314 GCF_000231035.2 Saccharomonospora iraqiensis subsp. paurometabolica YIM 90007
ACACGCGGTTCGGGCCGCGTCTCGAGCTGGCGCTCTACCCCGCCTTCCGCTGACCGGCCCGACCGGCACGGTTACGGTCGTGGGGTGCACCAGGACGAACTCTTCA
>NZ_KI912257.1:11414-16117 GCF_000231035.2 Saccharomonospora iraqiensis subsp. paurometabolica YIM 90007
CGAACCGGCACGGGCGGCGGACACCGGGGCGGCGGCACGGCGGGCGGGACTGGCCGTGTCGGTGCACCGGTGGGCCGACACCGACTTCCCCGCGGTCGTCGCGGACGCCGCCGTCCTGATCAGCACCGTCCCCCCGGACGCGGTCGCCGATCAGGTGAGCACCCTGGCCGCGGTCCCGGCGGTCCTGGACGTCATCTACGACCCGTGGCCGACCCCGCTGGTGCGGGAGGTCACCGAGGCGGGCGGCCGCCCGGCCACCGGCCTGGACATGCTGCTGCACCAGGCGTTCGGCCAGGTGGAGCAGTTCACCGGGCTGCCCGCTCCCCGGGAGGCGATGCGCGACGCGCTGGGCGAGGCGACGGGGCACCGGCTCCCGCTCGCCCCGGACTGAGTCCTCCGGCCCGCGTCACCCGTCCCCCGTCCGCAGGCGGAGATCGGCCTCGATCCGGGAGACCGTGGTCAGCAGCAGGGGGATCACGTCCCGGTGGATCTCGTCCCCGGACCTGCCGCGGGCGTCCAACGCGATGTTCGCCGCCGCGGCGACCGCACCGTCGCGGTCGCGCACCGGTGCGGCGACGCCGAGCAGCCCCTCCTCCAACTCCCCCTCGCTGACGGCGAAGCCCCGTCGTCGGACGGTGGCGATCTCGGCGAGGAACTCACGTCGCCCGGTGAGCGTGTGCGGGGTCACCGGATCGAGGGTCCCGGCGCTCAGCCAGATCTCCAGGTCCTCGGGCGGGAGCCCGGCCAACAGGGCCTTGCCGAGGGAAACCGTGTGCGCGGGGAATCGCGTCCCGACCGGGATCGTGACCGACAGCAGCTTCGGCCCGGGCGCCTGCGCCACGTACCGTACGTCCGGACCCTCGAGGACACCGAGAGCGGTCATCTCCCGCACGGTGTCGCTCAGTCGGTCGAGATGCGGTTGCGCGATCTGCGGCAGTGAGCGGCCCGAGAGGTAGGCGTGGCCGAACTCGAGTGCCTGCGGGGTCAGGGAGTACTCGCGGCCGTCGTGCCGGACGTAGCCGAGTTCGACCAGGGTGAGCAGGATCCGCCGGGTGCCGGCCCGGTCGAGTCCGCAGGCGGTCGCCACCTCGGTCAGCGTGCGTGTCGGGTGCCGCGCGGTGAAGGCACGCAACACCGCCACCGTCCGCTCCACCGACCGCACGCGTCACTCCCCACTCGCCGGGCGGACCGGCCACCGTGTCGCCGGTGGCCGGTCCGGAGGTCGCCGTCGATCCTAGGCAGCCGCCTGCCGTCGCGGCGTGCGGCCACCCCGGGCCTCACGCCGCGCCGTCGCGGCCGGTGTCGTCCGGCTCCGCCGCGTAGCGCTTCTCGGCGACGTGGATGAAGTAGTCCGGCTCGTCGCCGGCCTGCTCGGTGCGGAAGTCCCCGTAGGTCTCGACCCGGCCGAACCCGGCCTCCCGGAGCAGCGTCCGCAGGTAGTCGCGGCGCAGCGGGCACATGTTCAGGTGGTACTCGCCGCCGTCGGCGAAGGTGTAGCGGTACCGCGCCAGACCCTCGTCGACGTGTTCCGGGGCGGCGGTGACCTCGGTGCCGCAGTAGTAGTAGGTGCGGTTGCCGCCCGCCCGGCCGTCCAGGATGGCGTCGTAGTTGCGCTGGTCGATGATCAGCACGCCGTCGTGGTCGAGCTTGGCGTAGAACTCCGCGAGCGTCCTGCGGCGGTCGTGCTCGGAGAACAGGTGGGTGAACGAGTTGCCCAGGCACACGAGCGCGTCGTACACGCCCGGGACGTCCCGGCCGAGCGTGCGCCAGTCGGCGTTGACCGCGTGCAGCACCTGCCCGCGGGTCAGACCGTTCTCGAACGCCCGGGCCAGCATCTGCGGGCTGCCGTCCGCGCTCACGGTGTCGAAACCGGCCTCGCGCAGGCGCACCGAGTGGAAACCCGTGCCCGCTGCCGCGTCGAGGACCGTGCGCGCGCCGCGCCCGCGCAGCTGGTCGAGGAAGAAGGTCCCCTCGGCCTCGGCGCGACGGTCCCAGTCGATCAGGTCGTCCCACTTCTCGACCAGGCCACCCACGTACTCCCGGGTGTAGTGGTCGGTCTCGCGGACCGCGAGCGGGTGGTCGCCGAACGTCTGTCGCGTGCTCGTCAGGTCCGGACGTGCCGACACCGTCTCCATTGGTCACTCCTTCGCCGTGTCGCATGAGTCGTTCCCGGCCCCGTCGGGGCCGTGGGGAACGGTCGGTGAGCGCGCGGGGCGGGGCAACCGCACGCACCCGTCCCCGGCGGGGCGGCAGTGGTCCGTGTCGGTGGCACACCGGCGGAGAGATCCGCACTGACCTGGGGTTCTCCATCGGTGCCGTCCCCCGCACGAGCGGGGGGACGCGCACCGGATCCGGATCGGCGGGGGTGTCACCGAGCGAACAGGGTGTCGCGGGGCGCACGTCCGGGCGGTCCCGGCGTGGGCCTCGGGTCCGGGGTCGTCGATGGGCTAGCGTGGCCGCATGCGGATCGCGATCCTCGACGACTACCAGGACGTGGCACGGGAGCTGGCCGACTGGGACTCGCTGGGGGCGGAGGAGGTGGCGGTGTTCACCGACCACGTCGCCGACCCCGACGCCCTGGTGCGGCGGCTGGCCGGGTTCGACGTCGTGGTGGCGATGCGCGAGCGCACCCCGTTCGACGCGGCGCTGCTGGCGCGACTGCCGGACCTGCGGCTGCTGGTCACCACCGGCGCGCGGAACGCCGCGATCGACGTGGCCGCCGCCGCGCGGCACGGGATCGTGGTGTGCGGCACGGGCTACCTGCCGCATCCCACGGTGGAACTGACCTGGGCGTTGATCCTCGCCGCGCAGCGGCACCTGCCCACCGAGGTGGCCGCGATGCGTGCGGGCGGCTGGCAGAGCACGCTCGGCACGGGCCTGCGCGGCGGCACCCTCGGGCTGCTGGGGCTGGGCAGGCTCGGCTCCCGGGTCGCGCGGGTCGGTCAGGCGTTCGGCATGCGCACGATCGCGTGGAGCCGGAACCTGACGGCGGAGCGGGCGGCCGAACACGACGTCACCGCCGTGTCCCGGGACACCCTGCTGGCCGAGGCCGACGTGCTGTCGGTGCATCTGGTGCTCAGCGAGCGGACCCGGGGCCTGGTCGGGGCGGCGGAACTGGCGGCGATGAAGGACACCGCGCTGCTGGTGAACACCTCCCGCGGGGCCGTCGTGGACGAGGACGCGCTGGTCGCCGCCCTGCGGCGGGGCGAGATCGGCGGCGCCGCGCTCGACGTCTACGACCACGAGCCGCTGCCCGCCGACCACCCGCTGCGCTCGCTGCCGAACGCGCTGCTCACCCCGCACATCGGGTTCGTCACCCGGGACGTCTACGAGGTGTTCTACCGGGACGCGGTCGAGGACATCGCCGCCTTCCGGGCCGGCACCCCCACCCGCGTCCTCACCCCCTGACCGCGAGTCGCCACTCCACCCCGCGAGTCGCCACTCCAGCCCCGCGAGTCGACGCTCCAGGCCCGCCAGTCGACACAGGTCGGGGTGCGGGAGGTGCCGGGCGCCACCCCGCGGGTGGTGCGGTCAGGCGAGTTCGGCGAGGACGGCGTCGGAGAACTCGGGCCACGCCTCGGCCGCCCAGGGGCCGAAGTCCCGGTCGGTGAGGGCCACACAGGCCAGTTCCGCGTCCGGGTCGACCCAGAGGAACGTCCCGGACTGTCCGAAGTGCCCGAACGTGCGCGGCGAGGCACGCTTGCCGGTCCAGTGCGGGTCCTTGCCGTCCCGGATCTCGAAGCCGAGTCCCCAGTCGTTCGGCTTCTGGTGTCCGAAACCGGGTAGCACCCCGTTGAGACCGGCGAAGGCCACCCGGGTCGCGAGGTCGAGGGTGGACCGGTCGATCAGCGCGGGTTCCTGGAGCTCACGGGCGAACACGAGCAGATCGTCGAGGGTGGACGACGCGCCCGCACCCGGGGACCCCTCCAGCCGGGTGTCGACCATCCCGAGCGGCTGGAACAGCGCCTCCTTCTGGTACTCGTCGAAGGCGATGCCGGTGTGCTCCGCCACGGCCGCGGCGAGCTGCTCGAACCCGGCGCTGGAGTACAACCTGCGCTCGCCGGGTGCCGCGTACACCGTGTGGTCGTTGAAGCCGAGCCCGGCCGTGTGCGCGAGCAGGTGCCGGACGGTGGCGCCCTCGGGCCCCGCGGGGGTGTCGAGTTCCAGCGCACCCTCCTCGACCGCGATCAGGGTGGTGTGCGCGGTGAGCAGCTTCGTCACCGAGGCGAGGGGGAAAACGTGCGTGCGGTCGCCGTGGGCGAACGGCACCGTCCCGTCGGGCCGGATCACCGCGACGGCGGCGTGGGGCACGGGCCACTGTTCGACCAGACGCAGGGTGTCCATGTGTCCCCACCCTAACGGGCGGTCCTCCGCCGGAGCGGACGCGTGCGCGGGGTTCAACCCCCCGGACCGAGGTGGCCGGTGAACCACCCGGTCGCCAGCCGGGAGACCTGTTCCAGGGCCCCGGGCTCCTCGAACAGGTGGGTGGCTCCCGGCACCACCCGGATCTCGTGCTCGGTGTCCAGGCTCTCCGCGGCCCGTTCGTTGAGCCGCAGGACCTGCTCGTCCCGGCCCCCGACGATCAGCAGGGTCGGGCTGCGGACCTCCGACAGCGCCGGACCCGCGAGATCGGGCCTGCCGCCCCGGGACACCACCGCCCCCACCCGTCCCGGTCTGCGGGCGGCGGCGACCAGCGCGGCGGC
>NZ_KI912257.1:16217-19846 GCF_000231035.2 Saccharomonospora iraqiensis subsp. paurometabolica YIM 90007
GCACTGCGGCTCGCCGGGGCGCGGTGGCCCGCCGGGGTGCCGCACGGGCCCGGGATGCTCGCGGCCACCTGCCTGGTGCTGCTGTTCCCCGGCACGGCGGTGGACGGTGTCGCCTGAGGCGCGGCGGGGGGCGCGTGACAGGATCGGAGTCGTGTTGCGCTGGATGACCGCGGGTGAATCGCACGGTCCCGCCCTGACCGCCGTCCTCGAGGGCATGGTCGCGGGCGTGGAGATCACGACTGCCGAACTGGGCGAACAACTCGGCCGCAGGCGGCTGGGCTTCGGCCGCAGCCCGCGGATGGGGTTCGAGACCGACCACGTCGAGATTCTCGGCGGGGTCCGGCACGGCCGGACCCAGGGTGGCCCGATCGCGGTACGGATCGACAACAGCGAATGGCCCAAGTGGGAGAAGGTGATGGCCGCCGATCCGGTGGACCCCGCCGAGCTGGCGGGGCTGGCCCGGAACGAGCCGCTCACCCGCCCGCGCCCCGGGCACGCCGACCTGCCGGGCATGCAGAAGTACGGGTTCGACGAGGCCCGTCCCGTGCTCGAGCGGGCCAGCGCCCGGGAGACGGCCTCGCGCACCGCGGTGGGCACGGTCGCGCGGGCGTTCCTGCGGCAGCTGCTCGGCGCCGAGATCGTCAGCCACGTCGTGTCGATCGGCCGGGCGGAGGCGCCGGACGGGCCGCTGCCGGGCCCGGGGGATCTCGCCGAGGTGGACGAGTCCCCGGTGCGGGCGTTCGGGCAGGAGGCGACCGACGCGATGATCGCCGAGGTCGACGAGGTGAAGAAGGCGGGCGACACCGTCGGCGGGGTGATCGAGGTGATCGCCTACGGACTGCCGCCCGGTCTGGGCTCGCACGTGCACTGGGACCGCAGGCTCGACTCCCGGCTGGCCGGGGCTCTGATGGGGGTGCAGGCCATGAAGGGCGTCGAGGTGGGCGACGGGTTCACCACCGCGCGCCGCCGGGGCAGCGAGGCGCACGACGAGATCGACCGGGACGCCGGGGCGGGCGCCACGGGCGTCACCCGGCGCAGCAACCGGGCCGGGGGCCTGGAGGGCGGCATCAGCAACGGTGAGCCGGTGCGGGTCCGGGTCGCGATGAAGCCGATCTCCACCGTCCCCCGGGCACTGTCCACGGTGGATGTGGCCACCGGGGACGCCGCGACGGCGATCCACCAGCGTTCCGACGTGTGCGCGGTGCCGCGGGCCGGGGTCGTGCTCGAATCGGTGGTCGCGCTGGTGCTGGCCGAGGCCGCGCTGGAGAAGTTCGGCGGGGACTCGCTGGACGAGAGCACCCGCAACGCGCGGGGCTACCTCGACCGGCTGGGCGGATTCTGGTCGCGGTGAGGCCTCCGGTGCGTGCGCGGCGACCGGTCACGGATACCGTGAGTGGCATGAGCGAGCGCGGTCCCGTCGTCGTCGTGGGTCCCCCCGGTTCGGGCAAGAGCACGGTGGGCAGGCTGCTGGCCGAGCACCTCGGGGTGGCCTACCACGACGCCGACGACGACATCGTCGACGACCAGGGTCGCCCGATCGCGGACATCTTCGCCACCGACGGCGAGCCCGCGTTCCGCGCCGTCGAGGAGGACACGATCGCGCGGGGTCTGCGCGAGCACACCGGGGTCTACTCTCTCGGGGGCGGGGCCGTGCTCTCCGCGGCCACACGCGCCCGGTTGGCCGGGCACACCGTGGTGTTCCTCAACGTCGGCATGGCGGAGGGGGTGCGCCGGGCGGGCCTGTCCACGGCGCGGCCCCTGCTCGCGGGAGTCAATCCGCGCGCCACCTACAAGGCCCTGCTGGACGCCCGGCTACCGGTCTACCGCGAGGTGGCCACGGTCGAGATCGACACCGACGGTCGCACGCCGGAGGAGGTCGTCGCCGCGCTCGCGGAACGCCTCCCGGCGGGGCGGGCGGCCGAGCGACGCGCGCCGTGACGCGCACAGCGACGCAACGAGGAGCAGCATGACCGAGTCTTCCGAGTCCCCCGGGTCTTCCGGATCCCCCGGGGCCGACGAACCCGTCCGCGTTCCGGTGCGGACCGAGCGACCCTACGAGGTGCTCGTGGGCCGTGGACTGCTCAGCGACCTCACCGCGACGGTCGCCGACGCCTCGGCCGTGGCGATCGTGCACCCGCCGACGCTGACCACCACCGCGGAGGCGGTGCGGACCGAGCTCACCGAGGCGGGACTGGACGCGCACCGGGTGGAGATCCCGGACGCCGAGGACGGCAAGGAACTGTCGGTGGCGTCGTTCTGCTGGGACGTCCTCGGCCGGATCGGGCTGGACCGGGACGGCGTCGTCGTGGGCCTGGGCGGTGGCGCGGTGACCGACCTCGCCGGGTTCGTCGCGGGCACGTGGATGCGCGGGGTCCGGCTGGTGAACGTGCCCACCACGCTGCTCGGCATGGTGGACGCCGCCCTGGGCGGCAAGACCGGCATCAACACCGACGCGGGCAAGAACCTCGTCGGCGTGTTCCACGAACCGTCGACGGTGCTCGTCGACCTCGCCACCCTGGAGACCCTGCCGCCCAACGACCTCGTCGCGGGCATGGCCGAGGTGGTCAAGGCCGGGTTCGTGGGCGATCCGCGCATCCTCGACCTCATCGAGGCGGACCCGGCGGCCGCGGTGGACGCCACCGGGGACGTCCTCGCCGAGCTCGTGCGCCGCGCGATCGAGGTCAAGGCCGGAGTGGTCGCCGCGGACCTGCGGGAGTCGCACGGGCGCGAGGTGCTCAACTACGGCCACACCCTCGGGCACGCCATCGAGCGCCGGGAGCGCTACCGCTGGCGACACGGCGCCGCCGTCAGCGTCGGGCTGGTGTTCGCCGCCGAACTCGGCAGGCTCGCCGGCAGGCTCGACGACGCGACCGCCGACCGGCACACCACGGTGCTGCGCGCGCTCGGGCTGCCGACCACCTACGACCCGGACGCGCTGGGGCAGCTGGTGGAGAACATGCACGCGGACAAGAAGACCCGGTCCGGCACCCTGCGGTTCGTGGTGCTCGACGGGCCCGGCAGGCCGGGCAGGCTGGAGGGGCCGGATCCCTCCCTGCTGGCCGCGGCGTACTCGGTCGTGGCGGGCGGGGACCCGCAGGAGGGGAAGGTGCTGCTGTGAAGGTGCTGGTGCTCAACGGGCCGAACCTGGGCAGGCTCGGCACCCGGGAGCCCGCGGTGTACGGGGCGACCACGCACGACGACCTCGTGCGGTTGTGCACCGACACCGGTGCGGAGCTCGGTGTGGACGTCGAGGTGCGCCAGACCGACCACGAGGGCGAGATGGTCTCCTGGCTGCACGAGGCCGCCGACACCGGTGCCGCGGTGGTGCTCAACGCGGGCGCCTGGACCCACTATTCGATCGCGGTGCGCGACGCGGCCGCGCAGCTGACCGCCCCGCTGCTGGAGCTGCACATCACCAATGTGCACAAGCGGGAGCCGTTCCGGCACCACAGCGTGCTCTCCGACGTCGCGACCGGCGTGCTCGCCGGGCTCGGGGTGGACGGCTACCGCCTCGCGGTGCGCTGGCTGGCCGAGCGTACGGACTGACGGCTCTCCGGCACCCGCACCGGCGGCACGGCCCGTGTGTCCGGGCCCGGATGCTCAGGTGCGGACGGCGCCGGCGCCGCCGG
>NZ_KI912257.1:19946-33820 GCF_000231035.2 Saccharomonospora iraqiensis subsp. paurometabolica YIM 90007
GACGCGGCCGGTCCCGGGCACGGTCCCGCGCCCGTGCCCGGTCCGAAAGGGGTCCGAAAGGGGGAGGCCCTCCCCGTACGTCCTCCACCCTCCCGGCCGCTCCGGGCGCCGGCCGTCGGTACCCGGTCCGGGCGCCGGTGCCCGGTCCGGACGCCGGTGTCCGGGATCCGCCGGTGCCGACCGTGCCGATGCTCACTCCTCCCGGGACGGGCGTGCCTCCGGCGGCAGCACACCCCAGTCGATGAGCTGTTCGGTCAGCTCGCCGGGCGTCATGTCGTAGATGATCGCCAGCGAGCGCAGGTCCTCGGTCCGGATGGACAGCACCTTGCCGTTGTAGTCACCGCGCTGGCTCTGGATGGTCGCCGCGTAGCGGGCCAGCGGCCCCACCTTCTCCGCGGGGAGTTGCTGCAACCGTTCGAGATTGATCACAATCTTGGTGGCGGGCTCCGCCCCGGAGGGCACCCGGCCCTCGGGCAGCAGCTCGACCACCGGGACACCGTAGAAGTCGGCCAGCTCGGCCAGCTTCTGCACGGTGACCGCACGGTCGCCCCGCTCGTACGAGCCGACGACGACGGCCTTCCACCGGCCGCCCGACTTCTGCTCGACACCGTGCAGGGACAGTCCCTGTTGCTGGCGGATCCCGCGGAGCTTGGCCCCGAGCGCCTTGGCGTAATCGCCCATCTGGTGGTTCTCCATTTCCTCGCCCCGATGCGGCCACCGCTGACCGGACAGGGTCCTTGTAGGCCGAATACTCTCAGTAATGGTTACTCCTTGTCGTCACCAGGTCAAGCAGAACCTCACTTGAGGGTGTGACACAGCGCGGTGGACCACCCGTGAGGGCGAGGTCCGGGCACCTGCTAACGTCAGCACAGTTCGCCTGCGCATGCAGGGTTTCGACATCCTTTAAGGACCCGTCCGGTGAGGCGGGGAAGGAGGTCCCACCGTGGCGCCACGCCCCAGTGGCGCGACGGAACCGGCCGCCGAGCGGGAACTGCTCTCGGCCGGGGACGTCGCGCGCACCATCGCTCGAATGGCCCATCAGGTCATCGAGAAGACCGCACTCGGTGCCGAGGTGATGACTCCACCCGTGTTGGTGGGGATCCCCACCCGGGGCGCGACGCTCGCGACCCGGCTCGGCGCGAAGGTCGGCGAGTTCTCCGGGGTCGAGGTGCCCACCGGCGCCCTCGACGTGACGCTGTACCGCGACGACCTGCGCCGCAGGCCCACCCGGCCGCTGGAGGAGACCCAGCTGCCCGGTGCGGGCGTCGAGGACCGCGTCGTCATCCTCGTGGACGACGTGCTCTTCTCCGGTCGCACGATCCGCGCGGCGCTGGACGCGCTGCGCGATCACGGCAGGCCGCGGTCCGTGCAGCTCGCCGTGCTCGTCGACCGCGGGCACCGGGAACTGCCCCTCCGGGCCGACTACGTGGGCAAGAACGTGCCCACCTCGCGCACCGAGGACGTCTCGGTGCTGCTCGACGAGGTCGACGGCCGCGACGCCGTGCTGCTGCGGGAGCGCGCATGAGACACCTGCTGACCACCGACGGACTCGACGCGGGCGTGGCCACCGCGGTGCTGGACACCGCCGACGAACTCAAGCGCACGCTGCTCGGCAGGCAGGTGCGCAAGCTGCCGACGCTGCGCGGCCGCACCGTGGTGACGATGTTCTACGAGAACTCCACCCGCACCCGGGTGTCCTTCGAGATCGCGGGCAAGTGGATGAGCGCCGACGTGGTCAACGTCTCGGCGGGCGGCTCCTCGGTCGGCAAGGGCGAGTCGCTGCGGGACACCGCGCTGACCCTGTCCGCGGCGGGGGCCGACTGCGTGGTGGTGCGCCACCCGGCCTCCGGTGCGGCGCACCGGCTCGCCGACTGGCTCACCGACGCGGGCACCTCGGTGGTCAACGCGGGCGACGGCACGCACGAGCACCCCACCCAGGCGCTGCTGGACGCCGCCACCCTGCGGGAACGGCTCGGCGGCCTGGCCGGGCGCCGGGTGGCGATCGTCGGGGACGTGCTGCACAGCCGGGTCGCCCGCTCGAACGTGCACCTGCTGACCACACTCGGCGCCGAGGTGGTGCTCGTCGCCCCGCCGACGCTGCTGCCGGTGGGCGTGGCGCACTGGCCGGTGACCGTGTCCCACGACCTCGACGCCGAACTGCCCGCCGTGGACGCCGTGATGATGCTGCGGGTGCAGGCCGAACGGATGCACGGCGGTTTCTTCCCGTCGGCGCGGGAGTACGCGCTGGCCTACGGGTTGAACGAGACGCGGTCGGCGATGCTGCCCGCCCACGCCGTCGTGCTGCACCCGGGGCCGATGCTGCGCGGGATGGAGATCGCCTCCCCGGTGGCCGACGCGCCGAACGCCGCGATCACCGAGCAGGTCCGCAACGGGGTGCACGTCCGGATGGCCGTGCTGTACCACCTTCTGGCCGGAGAAGAGGACGAGTCGTGACGCAGGGGCCCACCACCGACATCCTGATCAGGCAGGCGAGGCTCTACGGCGAGGGGGACCCGGTCGACGTCCGGGTCGCCGACGGGGTGATCGCCGAGATCGGCACGCTCACCCCCGGCTCCGGCACCGAGGTGCTCGAGGCCGCGGGGCAGGTGCTGCTGCCCGGGTTCGTGGACCTGCACACGCACCTGCGCGAACCGGGCCGGGAGGACGCGGAGACCGTGGAGACCGGCTCGGCGGCGGCCGCGCTGGGCGGCTACACGGCCGTGTTCGCCATGGCCAACACCGACCCGGTGGCCGACAACGCGGTCGTCGCCGAGCACGTGTGGCGGCGGGGCCGGGAGACCGGCCTGGTCGACGTGCACCCGGTCGGGGCGGTGACCGTCGGGCTCGCCGGTGAGCGGCTGGCGGAGATGGGCACGATGGCCCGCTCGGCGGCCGGGGTGCGGATGTTCTCCGACGACGGCCGCTGCGTGGCCGACCCGCTGCTGATGCGCCGCGCGCTGGAGTACTCGACCGCGCTCGGGGTCGTCGTCGCCCAGCACGCCGAGGATTCCCGGCTGACGGTCGGCGCGCAGGCGCACGAGGGCGAGCGGGCGGCGCGGCTCGGCTACACCGGATGGCCGCCGTCCGCGGAGGAGTCGGTGGTGGCCCGCGACTGTGTCCTCGCCCGGCACGCGGGGGCGCGGCTGCACGTCTGCCACGTCTCGGCCACGGGTACCGTGGACGTCCTGGACTGGGCGAAGGGCCTGGGCACGGCGGTGTCGGCCGAGGTCACCCCGCACCACCTGCTGCTCACCGACGAACGGCTGAACACCCACGACCCGGTGAACAAGGTCAACCCGCCGCTGCGCACCGACGCGGACACCACCCGTCTGCGGCAGGCGCTGGCCGACGGCGTGCTGGACTGTGTGGCCACCGACCACGCCCCGCACGCGGTGCAGGACAAGGACCGCGAGTGGGCCGCCGCCCCGCCGGGAATGCTGGGGCTGCAGACGGCGCTGTCGGTGGTGACGCACACGATGGTGCGCACCGGACTGCTCGACTGGCGCGGTGTGGCGCGGGTGCTGAGCGAACGCCCCGCGGAGATCGCGGGCCTGCCGGACCAGGGCAGGCCGCTGTCGGTGGGGGAACCGGCCAACCTGGCCCTGGTGGACTCCGAAGCCGAGTGGACCGTGCACGGGGCGGAGTTGGCCAGTGTGGCCGCGAATACCCCGTACGAGGGGATGCGGCTGCCCGGCGTGGTGCGCGCCACGCTGCTGCGCGGGCGTCTCACCTCGTGCGAAGGGAAGACTGTGTGATGGACGGGATCGGGTCATGGACAGAATCGCACTGACGCTGCTGGTTTTCGCGTTCTTCGCCCTGTGTCTGTACGGCATGTGGCGCGGCTGGCGGCGGCAGGCCCGCGCGCAGAGCGTGCGGATCCCCCCGTTCCCGGAGGTGCCCTCCGATCCGGGTGAGCCGCTGCTGACCACCAGCGGGATCTACGTCAGCACCACCCGCTCGGGGCACTGGCAGGACCGGGTCGTCACCCGCGGCGCGGGGATGCGCGGTCCCGCGACCCTGCGCCTGTACCCCGACGGCATCGAGGTCGACCGACGCGGGGCACCGGGATTCTGGATCCCGCGTGCCGACGTCGTCGACGTCACGACAGCGAAAGGAATGGCGGGCAAGGTGATGGGCACCGACAGCCTGCTGGTGTTCACCTGGCGCCTGGACGGCGTCGTCCTGGACACCGGCCTGCGCGGCGACGATCTCGCCGCCTACCCGCACTGGATCGACCGGGTCACGGGAGGTGCCCAGGTATGACCGTCGCAACCACCGACGCCGCGCTCGTGCTGGAGGACGGCCGGATCTTCCGGGGCGCCGCCTACGGGGCCCGCGGACGCACCCTCGGCGAGGTCGTGTTCACCACCGGCATGACCGGCTACCAGGAGACCCTGACCGACCCCTCGTACCACCGGCAGATCGTGGTGCAGACGGCGCCGCAGATCGGCAACACCGGCTGGAACGACGAGGACGACGAGTCCGACCGGATCCGGGTCGCCGGCTACGTGGTGCGCGACCCGGCGCGGATGCCGTCGAACTGGCGGTCCACCCGCTCGCTCGACGACGCACTCGCCGCCCAGGGGGTCGTGGGCATCGCCGAGGTGGACACCCGCACCCTGACCCGGCACATCCGTGAGCACGGCGCCATGCGCGCGGGCGTGTTCTCCGGCGACGCCCTCGTCACCGACGAGGCCATGCTGGAGGCGGTGCGCGCGAGCGCACCGATGAAGGGCGCCGACCTGGCGGGCGAGGTCAGCACGGCGGAGAGCTACGTGGTGCCCGCCCGCGGCGCGACCCGCTTCCGGGTCGCCGCGCTCGACCTCGGCATCAAGACGAACACCCCGCGCCAGCTCGCCGAGCGGGGCGTCGAGCTGCACGTCCTGCCCTCGGGCAGCACGGTGGACGACGTTCTCGCCGTCGCCCCGGACGGGGTGTTCCTGTCCAACGGCCCCGGCGACCCGGAGACCCAGACCGCGGCGATCGAACTGACCCGGCAGGTGCTCGGCCGGGAGATCCCGCTGTTCGGCATCTGCTTCGGCAACCAGATCCTCGGCCGCGCCCTCGGACTGGGCACGTACAAGATGCGGTTCGGCCACCGGGGCATCAACATCCCGGTGCTCGACGCTACCACCGGGCGGGTCGCGATCACCGCCCAGAACCACGGCTTCGCCCTGGAGGGCGAGCCCGGACAACGCTTCGACTCACCGTTCGGCAAGGCGCACGTGAGCCATCACTGCGCCAACGACGGGACCGTGGAGGGGCTGCGCTGCTCCGACGTGCCCGCGTTCTCCGTGCAGTACCACCCGGAGGCCGCGGCGGGCCCGCACGACGCGGCGCCGCTGTTCGACGAGTTCGTGACGCTGATGGAGGCCCGCCATGCCCAAACGCACTGACCTGGAGCACGTGCTCGTCATCGGGTCGGGCCCGATCGTGATCGGCCAGGCCGCCGAGTTCGACTACTCCGGCACCCAGGCGTGCCGTGTCCTGCGCGCCGAGGGGATGCGGGTGAGCCTGGTCAACTCGAACCCGGCCACGATCATGACCGACCCCGAGTTCGCCGACTCCACCTACGTGGAACCGGTCACCCCCGACTTCGTCGAGAAGGTGCTGGCCGCCGAGCAGGAGCAGGGCCGCCCGGTGGACTGCCTGCTGGCCACCCTCGGCGGGCAGACCGCGCTGAACTGTGCGGTGGACCTGTACGAGCGCGGGGTCCTGGAGAAGTACGGCGTCGAACTGATCGGCGCCGACGTCGACGCGATCCAGCGGGGCGAGGACCGGCAGAAGTTCAAGGACATCGCCGCCTCGGTGGGCGGCGGGGTGCCGCGCAGCGCGGTGTGCCACTCGATGGACGAGGTCCGCGAGGTCGTGGCCGAACTGGGCCTGCCGGTGGTCATCCGGCCGTCGTTCACGATGGGCGGGCTGGGCTCCGGCATGGCGCACACCCCCGACGAGCTGGAGCGGATGGCCTCGCTCGGGTTGGAGGAGAGCCCGGTCACCGAGGTGCTGATCGAGGAGAGCGTGCTCGGCTGGAAGGAGTACGAGCTCGAGCTCATGCGCGACCGGCAGGACAACGTGGTGGTCGTGTGCTCGATTGAGAACGTCGACCCGATGGGCGTGCACACCGGCGACTCGGTGACGGTGGCGCCCGCGATGACGCTGACCGACCGCGAGTACCAGCACATGCGCGACGTCGGCATCGCGGTGCTGCGCGAGGTCGGGGTGGACACCGGCGGCTGCAATATCCAGTTCGCGGTCAACCCCGCGGACGGGCGCATGGTCGTCATCGAGATGAACCCCCGGGTGTCGCGGTCCTCGGCGCTGGCGTCGAAGGCCACCGGCTTCCCGATCGCCAAGATCGCCGCGCGGCTGGCCATCGGCTACACCCTCGACGAGATCAGCAACGACATCACCGGCGAGACCCCGGCGTCGTTCGAACCCACCCTCGACTACGTGGTGGTCAAGACGCCGCGGTTCGCCTTCGAGAAGTTCCCCGGCGCCGATCCCGGCCTGACCACCACGATGAAGAGCGTCGGCGAGGCCATGTCGCTGGGCCGCAGCTTCACCGAGGCGCTGAACAAGGCGATGCGGTCGCTGGAGACCAAGGCGGTCGGGTTCTGGACCCGGCCCGACCCCGAGGGTGCCGACCTCGCCACCACCCTGGAGTGGTTGCGCACCGGGCACGAGGGCAGGCTCTACACCGCCGAGCGGGCGCTGCGGCTGGGTGCCACCCCGGAGCAGGTTAACGAGGCCAGCGGGATCGACCCGTGGTTCCTCGACCAGATCGCGTTGATCGGCGAGGTCGGCACCGAGGTGGCCGAGGCGCCGGTCCTGGAGACCGGTCTGCTGCGCCGGGCCAAGCGGATCGGCCTGTCCGACCGGCAGATCGCCGCGCTGCGGCCGGAGCTGGCGGGCGAGGACGGCGTGCGGGCGCTGCGCCACCGGCTCGGTGTCCGCCCGGTGTTCAAGACCGTGGACACCTGCGCCGCCGAGTTCGAGGCCCGCACCCCGTACCACTACTCGGCCTACGAACGGGACCCCGCGGCGGAGTCCGAGGTCGTCGCCCAGACGGAGCGGCCGAAGGTGCTCATCCTCGGGTCCGGGCCGAACCGGATCGGGCAGGGCATCGAGTTCGACTACTCCTGTGTGCACGCCGCGCTCGCGCTGCGGGAGGCCGGGTTCGAGACCGTGATGGTCAACTGCAACCCGGAGACGGTCTCCACCGACTACGACACCTCCGACCGGCTGTACTTCGAACCGCTGACGTTCGAGGACGTGCTGGAGGTCGTGCACGCCGAACAGGCCTCCGGCGAGGTCGCCGGGGTGATCGTGCAGCTCGGCGGGCAGACGCCACTGGGGCTGGCGCAGCGGCTCGCCGACGCCGGGGTACCCGTGGTGGGCACCCCGCCGGAGGCGATCCACCAGGCCGAGGAGCGGGGCGCGTTCGGCGACGTGCTGGCCGCGGCGGGGCTGCCCGCGCCGAAGTACGGCACGGCGACGTCGTTCGACGGGGCCCGGCGCATCGCCGACGACATCGGCTACCCGGTGCTGGTGCGGCCGTCCTACGTGCTCGGCGGCCGGGGCATGGAGATCGTCTACGACGAGGCGTCGCTGGAGAACTACATCCAGCGCGCCACCGAGGTCACCCCGGAACACCCGGTGCTGGTGGACCGGTTCCTGGACGACGCGATCGAGATCGACGTCGACGCCCTCTTCGACGGCGAGCAGCTCTACCTCGGCGGCGTGATGGAGCACATCGAGGAGGCCGGGGTGCACTCCGGCGACTCGGCGTGCGCGCTGCCCCCGATCACGCTCGGGCACACCGACCTGGAGGCGGTGCGGTCCTCCACCGAGGCGCTGGCCCGCGGGGTCGGGGTGCGCGGGCTGCTGAACGTGCAGTACGCGCTCAAGGACGACGTCCTGTACGTCATCGAGGCCAACCCCCGCGCCTCGCGCACGGTGCCGTTCGTGTCCAAGGCCACCTCGGTGCCGCTGGCGAAGGCGGCGGCCCTGGTGATGACCGGGTCGTCCCTCGCCGAGCTGCGCGAGCAGGGCGTACTGCCCGCACACGGGGACGGCGGCGGGCTGCCACTGGGTTCGCCGGTCGCGGTGAAGGAGGCGGTGCTGCCGTTCCACCGGTTCCGCACCCCCGAGGGCCACGGCGTGGACTCGCTGCTGGGGCCGGAGATGAAGTCCACCGGTGAGGTGATGGGCGTCGACCTGTCCTTCGGGGAGGCCTACGCCAAGTCGCAGGCGGGCGCCTACGGGTCGCTGCCGACGCGGGGCACGGTGTTCGTGTCGGTGGCCAACCGGGACAAGCGCTCCCTGGTGTTCCCGGTCAAGCGGCTGGCCGACCTCGGGTTCGCGGTGCTGGCGACCTCCGGGACGGCCGAGGTGCTGCGCCGCAACGGCATCTCCTGCTCCGTAGTGCGCAAGCACTACCAGGGCAGCACCGACTCCGAGCCGAACGTCGTGGAGCTGATCCGGGACGGCGCGGTGGACATGGTGATCAACACGCCGTACGGCAACAGCGGTCCGCGCGTGGACGGCTACGAGATCCGCACCGCGGCCGTCTCCCGCGGGGTGCCGTGTGTGACCACGGTGCAGGGCGCCGCCGCGGCCGTGCACGGCATCGAGGCCCTCATCCGCGGCGACATCGGCGTCCGCCCCCTCCAGTCCCTGCGCCACCACCTCCGCGAGGGAGCCACCCCGTGACCGTGCGGGTTGCCGTGAAGGGCACTCCCACTGCGTGTGGTGGCGTGAGGGGCACATTCGCTGCGCCCGACGCAGCGAATGTGCCCCTCACGGCCCACCCTGCCTGCCGGGCGGGAGGTGTGTCGCGTGGGTGAGTCGTTCGGGGAGCGGTTGCGTGCGGCCGTGCGGGCGCGGGGGCCGCTGTGCGTGGGGGTCGACCCGCATCCCGGGTTGCTGCGGGACTGGGGGCTGGACGACGACGCCGCCGGGCTGGAGCGGTTCGCGCTCACGGCCACCGAGGCGCTCGCCGGGCACGTCGCGGTGCTCAAACCCCAGTCCGCCTTCTTCGAGAGCCACGGGGCGGCCGGGATCGCCGTGCTGGAGCGCGTGTGCGCGCGCGCCCGGCAGGCGGGGGCGCTCGTGCTGCTCGACGTCAAACGCGGCGACATCGGCTCCACGATGACCGCCTACGCCCGGGCCTATCTCACCGACGGGGCGCCGCTCGCGGCCGACGCGATCACGGTGTCGCCGTACCTCGGTTTCGGCTCGCTGGAACCCGCGCTGCGCGCGGCGCGCGACAGCGGGCGGGGGCTCTTCGTGTTGGCCCGGACGTCCAATCCGGAGGGAGCCTCGGTGCAACGGGCGGAGACCGCACCGGAACGCCATGTCGCTCAGTCCATCGTGGACGAAGCGGCCGAGCTCAACGCGGGCGCGGTGCCACTGGGCGACATCGGCGTGGTCGTGGGCGCCACGGTCGGACCGGCCGAGCTCCGGCTGGACGCGCTCAACGGACCGGTGCTCGCCCCCGGGTTCGGCGCCCAGGGCGCGACCGCCGACGACCTGCGCCGGGTGTTCGGACCGACCCTGCCGGACGTGCTGCCCGCCTCGTCGCGGGAGATCCTGCGGCACGGCCCCGATCCGGCCGCGTTGCGGGCGGCGGTGGACGACGCGACCCGCGCGCTCACCGGCGATCCGCCCGCGGGCGGCTGAATCGCTGCCCTGGTCCACGTACATTTTGATCTTGCACTAGGGTGACTGCCGTGGCGTCACGGGGATTCCGGCGCGACACCGGGGCAGACCACGGTACACGGCCCGGCACCGGGCGGTGTGTGTCCGTGCCAGGCCCGCAGGTCGACGCCACCCCGCATTGAAGGTCCAGGTCGGGGGTGGGTACGGTCGCCACACCCACCCAGAATTTTGAGTAACACCGGAGGAAAACGTGGCACTTCCCCAGCTCACCGAGGAACAGCGTGCTGCGGCGCTGGAGAAGGCCGCCGCCGCCCGCCGCGCTCGCGCGGAGCTCAAGGAACGGCTCAAGCGCGGTGGCACGAGCCTCGCCGACGTGCTGAAGCAGGCCGACGAGGACGAGGTCCTCGGCAAGATGAAGGTCTCCGCCCTGTTGGAGGCCCTGCCGGGCGTGGGCAAGGTGCGTGCACAGCAGACGATGGAGCGCTTGGAGATCGCCTCCAGCCGTCGACTGCGTGGCCTCGGCGACCGCCAGCGGAAGGCGCTGCTCGCCGAGTTCAGCGGCGAGTGAGCGAGCAGGACCGCGGCGTCGACGCGGCAGGCCCCCGGGGCGGCCGCGCGACCCACCGTGAGCCGGCGCCGGGGGAGAGCACCCGGCACCGGCTCACGGTCGTCTCGGGCCCGTCCGGAGTCGGCAAGTCGAGTGTGGTCGGCGAACTCCGGCGGTTGTGCCCGGACATCTTCTTCAGCGTGTCGGTGACCACGCGCCCCGCCCGCGCGGGCGAGGTGGACGGCGAGCACTACCATTTCGTCGACCGGCCGACCTTCGAGGACCTGGCCCGGCGCGGCGAGCTGCTCGAACACGCGGAGTTCGCGGGCAACCGCTACGGGACGCCGCGCGCCCCCGTCGAGCGGATGCTGGACGCGGGCAGGCCCGCCGTCCTGGAGATCGAACTCAACGGTGCGCGCCAGGTGCGGGCGGCCATGCCCGAGGCGCGGCTGGTGATGCTGCTGCCGCCCTCGTGGGACGACCTGGTCGGCAGGCTCACCGGACGCGGCACCGAACGGGACGAGGCGGTGCAGGCCCGGCTGACGGAGGCCGAACGCGAACTCGCCGCCGCGGGGGAGTTCGACGCGCACGTCGTGAACGCCGACGTGCGGGCCGCCGCGCGGGAGTTGCTAGGCTTGGTGACCGGCCGGAATACCGCTTGCGACGAGACGGAGCACAGTCAGTGACCGCGATTACGCTGGGGCCGCAGGGCGAGGCCCTCGAGGGCATCACCAACCCGCCGATCGACGACCTCCTGGAGAAGGTCAGCTCGAAGTACGCACTGGTGATCTACTCCGCCAAGCGCGCCCGTCAGATCAACGACTACTACGCCCAGCTCGGCGAGGGGCTGCTGGAGTACGTCGGCCCGCTGGTCGAGCCGGGGCCGAGGGAGAAGCCGCTCTCGATCGCGCTGCGGGAGATCCACTCGGGTCTGCTCGAGCACACCGAAGGGGAGTAACCGGCCGGTGGGCACGCGCGGCCGGGTCGTCCTCGGCGTCGGCGGTGGGATCGCCGCCTACAAGGCCTGTGAGGTGCTCCGGGGGCTCACCGAGTCCGGGCACGACGTCCGGGTGGTGCCCACGGAGTCGGCGTTGCACTTCGTCGGTGCCGCCACGTTCGAGGCGTTGTCCGGCAACCCGGTGGAGACCGGGGTGTTCAGCCGGGTGCCCGAGGTGCAGCACGTCCGCGTCGGCCGGGAGGCCGACCTCGTGCTGGTGGTCCCCGCGACGGCCGACCTGCTGGCCCGCGCGGCGCACGGCCTCGCCGACGACCTGCTGACCAACACGCTGCTCACCGCCCGGTGTCCGGTCGCGTTCGTCCCGGCCATGCACACCGAGATGTGGGAACACCCGGCGACCCGGGACAACGTCGCGCTGCTGCGCGGTCGGGGCGTGGTGGTCACCGAACCGGCCTCGGGCCGGTTGACCGGCGCGGACACGGGCAAGGGCAGGCTCGCCGACCCGGCCGAGATCGTGGACCTGGCGCAGCTGCTGCTCGCCCGCCCGGCGGCGCTGCCGCGGGACCTGGAAGGGCTGCGCGTCACCGTCTCCGCGGGCGGTACCCGGGAGCCGCTGGACCCGGTGCGCTACCTCGGCAACCGCTCGTCCGGTCGGCAGGGCTACGCCCTGGCCCGGGTCGCCGCGCAGCGCGGTGCCGAGGTCACGCTCGTGACCGCGCACACGGGCGACCTCCCCGCCCCGGCCGGGGTGGACGTGGTGGACGTCTCCACCGCGCGGGAGATGGCCGACGCCGTCGAGGACGCGGCCGCCGAGGCGGACGTGGTCGTGATGGCCGCCGCGGTCGCCGACTTCCGGCCCGCGGACACGGCGGGCCACAAGATCAAGAAGACCGACGACGACTCCGCGCCCACGGTGTCGCTGCAGCGCAACCCGGACATCCTCGCGGGACTGGTCGAACGCGGGCGCCCGGGGCGGTTGCTGGTCGGGTTCGCCGCCGAGACGGGGGACGCGCACGGCGACGTCCTCGACCACGGACGGGCGAAGCTCGCGCGCAAGGGCTGCGATCTGCTCGTGCTCAACGCCGTCGGCGAGGGCGGCGCGTTCGAGAGCGAGCACAACACCGGGTGGCTGCTCACGGCCGACGGTGCGGAACGCCGCATCCCGCTCGGCCGCAAGTCGGAACTGGCCGCGGCGGTCTTCGACGCCGTGGCCGACGCGGTGCGGGAGACCGGGCCCGCCCAGTAGGCTGCGACGAGCAGCACGTCAACGCACCGGCCCGCCAGGGCCGTCCGGCCGGAGGATGGGGCGATCGCCCGTGAGCGCGTCGAGCCGCAGGCTGTTCACGTCGGAGTCGGTGACCGAGGGACACCCGGACAAGATGTGTGACGCGGTCAGCGACTCCGTGCTCGACGCCCTGCTGGCGTCCGACCCGCACAGCCGCGTGGCGGTGGAGACACTGATCACCACCGGCCAGGTGTACGTGGCGGGTGAGATCACCACGAAGGCCTACGCCGACATCCCCACGATCGTGCGGGAGAAGATCCTCGGCATCGGCTACGACTCGTCCGCGAAGGGGTTCGACGGCGCCTCGTGCGGCGTGAGCGTGGCGATCGGCGCGCAGTCGCCGGACATCGCCCTGGGGGTCGACGCGGCCTACGAGACCCGCCACGGCGCGGGCGCCGGGGACGCGGTGGACGAGTTGGACCGGCAGGGTGCGGGCGACCAGGGGCTGATGTTCGGCTACGCCTGTTCGGACACCCCCGAGCTGATGCCGTTGCCCATCGCGCTGGCCCACCGGCTCGCGCGCAGGCTGGCCACCGTGCGCAAACAGGGGGAGCTGCCGTACCTGCGCCCGGACGGCAAGACCCAGGTGACCATCGAGTACGAGGGTGACCGTCCGGTGCGGCTGGACACCGTCGTGGTCTCCACCCAGCACGCCGGGGAGGTCGACCTGGAACCCACGCTGGTGGAGGCGGTGTCCGAGCACGTCGCCGCGCCCGTCCTGGACGGTGTCGCGTTGGACACCACGGCCACCCGCATGCTGGTGAACCCGACCGGCCGGTTCGTCGTCGGCGGGCCGATGGGGGACGCGGGCGTGACCGGCCGGAAGATCATCGTGGACACCTACGGCGGGATGGCGCGGCACGGTGGCGGCGCCTTCTCCGGCAAGGACCCGTCGAAGGTGGACCGCTCGGCCTCGTACGCCGTGCGGTGGGTCGCCAAGAACGTCGTCGCGGCGGGGCTGGCCGCCCGGATCGAGGTGCAGGTGGCCTACGCGATCGGCCGGGCCGCCCCGGTCGGGCTGTTCGTGGAGACCTTCGGCACCGAGACCGTGGACCCCGGCCGGATCGAGCGCGCGATCGACGAGGTCTTCGACCTGCGCCCGGCCGCGATCGTGCGTGACCTGGACCTGCTGCGCCCGTTGTACGCGCAGACGTCGGCCTACGGGCACTTCGGTCGGGACGACCTCGACCTGCCGTGGGAGCGCACCGACCGCGCCGACGCCCTGCGCCGTGCCGCCGCCGGGTGAGCGGCGGGCTGGTATGCAGGACGGCGTGCGCCGTTCCGAGCCCGAACCGCTGTGGGAACCGTCCCCCCCACCGACCGCCCCCGGATCCCCCGGGGAGGCGACCCGTCCGGACGGCGGTACGCCGTCCTCCGGTGACGGGCGCGCGGAGACGGCGGGCGGGACCGGTCGGCGGCGC
>NZ_KI912257.1:33920-34298 GCF_000231035.2 Saccharomonospora iraqiensis subsp. paurometabolica YIM 90007
GCCACGCTCGTGCGGCCGGGCCACGCGGGCGGCCGGGTCGTCGTCGGGGCCGAGGCGGGGATCCCCGCGGTGCAGGCGCTGGTGCGCTGGGACCCCGGCAGGCACGCCGAACTCGAACTCGACGAACGCCGTGAGCTGGGTTTTCCGCCCGCGGTGCGGATGGCCGGGGTCGAGGGTTCCCCGGAGGCGGTGGCGGAACTGCTGGACGAGATCGCCCTGCCGGACACCGCCGAGGTGCTCGGGCCGGTGCCGCTCGGGGAGACCGACGCCGACGGTAACGCCGACCGGGAGCGGGTCCTGCTGCGGGTTCCGCGCACCGACGGGCGCGCCCTGGCCGACGCCGTGCGGGCCGTGCGGGCCGTGCGGGACGCCCGCAAG
>NZ_KI912257.1:34398-34594 GCF_000231035.2 Saccharomonospora iraqiensis subsp. paurometabolica YIM 90007
GTGGCCGATCCGCATCCGGTGGGTGCGGGCGGGCACGCTGCCCTGCGGGACGCGGGCGTGGACGTCGAGGGTGGCCTGCTCGCCGAGGAGGCACGGCAGGGCCCGCTCCGGGCGTGGCTGCACCGGGTGCGCACCGGGCGTCCGCACGTGACCTTCAAGTACGCCGCGGGCCTCGACGGCCGGGTCGCCGCCGCCG
>NZ_KI912257.1:34694-34785 GCF_000231035.2 Saccharomonospora iraqiensis subsp. paurometabolica YIM 90007
GGGCTGTACGTGGTGTGGGACGACGGCGACGATCTGCACGCCGACCCGCACGCGCCGTACCCCCAGGTGCGGGACGTGCTGGTGCAGCGGG
>NZ_KI912257.1:34885-35283 GCF_000231035.2 Saccharomonospora iraqiensis subsp. paurometabolica YIM 90007
GCGTCCGCGCGGGACGCGGAGCGGGAAGGGCCGGCGGCACCCGGCCGAGGTCGCCCCGATCGCCCGCGTGCTGGTCGACGTGCCGCTGGCGCACCTGGACCGCACGTTCGACTACCGGGTGCCCCGGGAGCTGGACACCGTGGCGGTACCGGGCTGTCGCGTGCGGGTGCGCTTCGCCGGGCAGCTCGTGGACGGCTACCTCCTCGACCGGGCGGAGACCACCGACCACACCGGCAGGCTGGCCTACCTGGAGCGCGTCGTCTCCGCCGAGCAGGTGCTACCGCCGCGGTTGGTGACCCTGTGCCGCACCGTGGCCCGCCGCTACGGCGGCACCCTCGCGGACGTCCTGCGGCTGGCGGTGCCGCCCCGGCACGCCGCCGCGGAGTCCGAGCCCGCCG
>NZ_KI912257.1:35383-38271 GCF_000231035.2 Saccharomonospora iraqiensis subsp. paurometabolica YIM 90007
TGGACGCGCGGGGGATCGTGGACGTGCTGCTGGAGGGCGGGCCCGCCCTGGCGGGCGCGTTCGTCGCCGCGCACCGGGTGGACCGGATCGTGGCCTTCGTCGCCCCGGTGCTGCTGGGCGCCGGGCCCGCGGCCCTGGGGGACGCGGGAGTGTCAACGATCACCGAGGCACACCGTTGGCGGGTCGAACGGGCCACCATGAGCGGTGCGGACGTGCGGATCTCCGCCGTCCCGGTCACGGGCGAGGGAGGCGACTAGGTGTTCACCGGCATTGTGGAGGAGCTCGGCGAGGTCACGCGGGTACGGCAGGAGCCGCACGGCAGTCGCGTCACCGTCCGCGGGCCCGTGGTCACACCGGACGCGAAACACGGCGACTCGATCGCCGTGAACGGGGTGTGCCTGACGGTGACCGAGGTCTCCGCCGACGAGTTCACCGTGGACGTGGTGCCGGAGACCCTGGAGCGCACCAGCCTGCACGGGATCGAACCGGGCAGGCTGGTCAACCTCGAACGGGCGATGGCGGCGAGCGACCGGTTCGGTGGGCACATCGTGCAGGGGCACGTGGACGGCACCGGCACGTTCCTGTCCCGCGACCCGGACGGGCTCACCCAGTTCGCCTTCCCGCCCGAGCTCGCCCGCTACGTCGTGGAGAAGGGGTCGATCGCCGTCGACGGGATCTCGCTGACCGTGGCCGGTGTCACGGACGAGGAGTTCACCGTCGCGCTGATCCCCACCACGCTGCGGGCCACCACACTCGGCCGGAACGAGCCGGGCGAGGCGGTCAACCTGGAGGTGGACGTGCTCGCGAAGTATGTGGAGCGACTGGCCGCCGTCCACCTTCCGGGGGATACGGTGGGGAGTGGCGTGGGCAAGGAGGACGCGTGACCATGACTGAGGCCGGTCCCGCACCGGACATCGACCTGATCGAGGCGGCGATCGACGACATCGCGAACGGTCGTCCGGTGGTCGTGGTCGACGACGAGGACCGCGAGAACGAGGGCGACCTGATCTTCGCGGCCGAGAAGGCCACCCCCGAACTGCTCGCCTTCATGGTGCGCTACACCTCGGGCTACATCTGCGCCTCGCTCACCGGCGCGGACTGCGACCGGCTCGACCTGCCGCCGATGTTCCACACCAACCAGGACATGCGCGGCACCGCGTACACGGTCACGGTGGACGCGGCCGAGGGCATCGGCACCGGCATCTCCGCCGCCGACCGCAGCCACACCATCAACCTGCTCGCCGACCCGAAGTCGCAGCCGTCCGACTTCCGCAGGCCCGGCCACGTCGTGCCGCTGCGGGCCAAGGACGGCGGGGTGCTGCGCAGGCCGGGGCACACCGAGGCCGCGGTGGACCTGGCGCGGATGGCCGGGCTGGCACCGGCCGGGGTGCTGTGCGAGATCGTCTCGCAGAAGAACGAGGGCGACATGGCCCTGCGGGACGAGCTGGAGGTCTTCGCCGCCGACCACGAACTCAAGCTCATCACCATCGCCGACCTGATCGCCTACCGCAGGCGCAAGGAGAAGCAGGTCGCGCGCGTGGCCGAGGCCCGGGTCCCGCTCGCGGCGGGGACCTTCCGCGCGATCGGGTACGACAGCCTGCTGGACGGGATCGAGCACATCGCCTTCGTGTACGGCGACATCGGCGACGGCGAGGACATCCTGGTGCGGGCGCACTCCGAGTGCCTGACCGGCGACGTGTTCGGGTCGCTGCGGTGCGACTGCGGCCCGCAGCTGGAGGCGGCGCTGCGGGCGGTGGCCGCCGAGGGGCGCGGCGTCGTGCTCTACATCCGGGGGCACGAGGGCCGCGGGATCGGCCTGCTGCACAAGTTGCAGGCGTACCAGCTGCAGGACTCGGGTGCCGACACGGTGGACGCCAACCTGGAGCTGGGGGTGCCCGCCGACGCCCGTGACTACGGCACGGGGGCGCAGATCCTGTCCGACCTCGGGGTGCGGTCGATGCGGCTGCTGACGAACAACCCGGCGAAGCGGGTCGGGATCGAGGCGTACGGCCTGCGGGTCACCGGGCGGGAGCCGTTGCCGACCTCGCCCAACCCGGAGAACCTGCGGTACCTGCGGACCAAGCGTGACAGGATGGGACACGACCTGTCCGAGCTGGAACACCTCGACGAGGTCGGCGCCGAGGTGACCGAGCACCGCGACGGCGGGGACCCGCTGTGACCGGGTGCCGGGGCCGGACGGGCCCCGGTCCGACCGGGGCCCGTCCGGCCGGAGGGACTGACTGGACGACCGGAGACGACGGGACACCGGGATGAGTGGAGAAGGACGTCCCGACACGGGGCAGGACCTGAGCCAGTGCGCGAACCTGCGCCTGGGGATCGTGGCGACCCGGTGGCACACCCGGATCACCGACAGCCTGGTGGAATCGGCGCTGCGGGCCGTGCGGGACGTGCCGCTGGCCGACGAGCCGACGGTGCTGCGCGTGTCCGGTGCGGTGGAGCTGCCGGTCGTGGCGCAGGCGCTGGCGCGGGGGCACGACGCGGTCGTGGCCCTCGGCGTGGTGATCCGCGGCGGGACACCGCACTTCGACTACGTGTGCGACTCGGTGACCGCGGGGCTGACCCGCGTCGCGCTCGACGAGGGCACCCCGGTCGGCAACGGGGTGCTGACCTGCGACACCGAGGAACAGGCGTTGGCGCGGGCGGGTCTGCCGGAGTCGACCGAGGACAAGGGGCACGAGGCGGTCGAGGCGGCGTTGACCACCGCGCACGTGCTGCGCGGGCTGCGCCAGCCGTGGACGGAACAGGGGTTCGTGTGACCGCGGGGGACGGCGAAGGGACGGAACCGGTGCGGGAGACGGTGCGGGCGCGGGACGCCGCCGACGCTGGCCCGGAATCCACGGGCGACGGGTCGCCGGCCGCGGGGCCCG
>NZ_KI912257.1:38371-40203 GCF_000231035.2 Saccharomonospora iraqiensis subsp. paurometabolica YIM 90007
CCACGGCCAACCGGCTCGCCAACTTCGACGACGCCAACCTGCGGCGCTCCGCCCGGGCCGCCGTGGCCGCGGCCGCCCGGGTGGAGCGGGCGGTGGAGATCCTCGGGGACACGGCCCCCGACCACCTGCTGACCGCGGGCAGGCTCCGGCTGAGCAACCGGCAGGCGTCCCTGGAGGAGCTCGGGCAGCTGTCCGACCCGCCCATGACGAAGGACGCCATCGCCGGGCGCATCCGGCGGCTGCTCTCGATGGCCGACAAGCGGGCCAAGGATCTGGGGATCCCGGACACCGAGTCGGCGGTGACCGAGGAGATGCTGGAGAACGAGGTCTGACCCGTCCCGCGCCCCGCCGGGCCCGATTCGGTCCCCGGATCAGGTGTGAACCGGCCGGGTTTCGTCCATCCGGGTGGAGAGGTCGGGTCGTCGTGTCGGCGGGTGTCCGTCGTCCGGCGACCGCATCGCCAACGGCCGGGCCCGTGCCGGCGTCCTTCCGGGGTCGCGCACGGCGCCCGCGCCAGGAAGGGGGCCTCGTGGACGGACCACGGATCGGCACCGGCGGTGTCGGGGACGGCGGTGTCGGGCAAGGCGGTGGTGTCGCCGGTGCCCTCCCCGGTCGCGTGCACGACTGGTTGCGGCGCAGGTCCGCGCGCGCGGACGACTGGACCGCGGCGGAACTGGCCGTGGCCAAGGGAACACGCACGGTCAGTGTTGTGATCCCCGCCCGGGACGAGCAGGACACCGTGGGCCGGATCGTGCGGACCGTCCGTGCGGCGCTGGTCGAGCGGGATCGCCTGGTCGACGAGGTGGTGGTCGTCGACTCCCGCTCGCGCGACGCGACGGCCCGGGTGGCGGCCGAGGCCGGTGCCACCGTCGTGGCGCAGGACGCGGTGCTGCCCCCGCTGCCCGGGATGCACGGGAAGGGGGAGGCGTTGTGGAAGGGGCTCGCGGCCAGTACCGGGGACGTGGTGGTGTTCGTCGACGGCGACCTGTACGACTTCACCGCCGGGTACGTCGTCGGGCTGCTCGGGCCGTTGCTGACCGACCCGGGGGTGGACTACGTCAAGGGGTTCTACCGGCGTCCGCTCGCGGACGGGACACACACCGAGGCCGACGGCGGGGGGCGGGTCACCGAGCTGGTGGCCCGTCCGCTGCTGAACATGTACTGGCCGGAGCTCGCCGGGTTCGTCCAGCCGTTGGCGGGGGAGTACGCGGGCCGACGCTCGGTGCTGGAGACCATCCCGTTCGTCACGCACTACGGCGTGGAGGTCGGGCACCTGATCGACCTGCTGCACAGCCGCGGGCTGGACGCGCTCGCCCAGGTGGACCTCGGCATCCGCACCCACCGCCACCAGGGCACCCAGGCACTCGGCAGGATGGCGGGCCAGATCATGCTCACGGTCATGGACCGGCTCGACCGCAGCGGCCGGGTGGTGGCGGCCGAGCCGCCGTCGGCGTTGCTCACCCAGTTCCGCGGGGGCGGGCCGGACGGCACGGACCGGGAGGTCGTCGTCACCGACCTCGCCGTGCGGGAGCGCCCACCCCTGGGCACGGTGCGTGCCGACGTCCCCGCACGGGACGGGCACCGACCCGCCCACCGTGCCGGGGCCCCGGCTCCCCCGTCCGGGCGCGTTTGACCGGACACCGTCCGGGCTACACCCGTGCCGCACCGTGTGCGGTCGGCCCCGGCGCGTGACACCGGGCTCCCGGGACGCGGTGCCGTGGGCCAGGTCGAGTGTGGGGAGTCCGGTGTGGACGACGGAGGGGACGCGCCCGGCGGCGCGCGCGCAGACACGCCCGGAGAAGCTCGCGGGCGCCGGAGCCCGGGTGCGGTGC
>NZ_KI912257.1:40303-40760 GCF_000231035.2 Saccharomonospora iraqiensis subsp. paurometabolica YIM 90007
GTCGACGACGGGGTGCTGACCTGGGTGCGGCTCGACGACGTGGACGGCGGGCCACCGACGCGGGAGCCGGATCCGCCCGCCCGGCCGGACCTCGCCGGGGCACTGGTGGCCGTCACCCGGATGGAGGGCGTGTGCGAGCCCACCGACGTCGTGGCCAACCGGCTCGACCCGTGGCACGGCGCGTGGTTCCACCCGTACTCGTTCGCCCGGCTGCGGGTGGTGCACGCGCCCCCACCGGACGCCGACGGCGGCGGCGACGACCGCTTCGTGGTGGACGTGACCTTCCGGGTGGGCGGCCGGTTCGGCGTGCCCGTGCGGGCCGAGTTCCGCTGTCCCGGGCCGCGCACGGTGGTCATGCGCATCGCCGAGGGCGAGGGCCGGGGCAGCGTCGTGGAGACGCACGCCACGCCGCTCGGGCGCGGGCGGGACGGACGGGAGCGCACCGCGGTGCTGGAGG
>NZ_KI912257.1:40860-41028 GCF_000231035.2 Saccharomonospora iraqiensis subsp. paurometabolica YIM 90007
ATCCAGGCCAAGTCCCGTGAGGTGCGCGGCGCCGACCGGGTGGTGGTGCGCGACGGCGACGCGATCGGTGCGTTGCTCACCCGGCTCGGCGCGCACGAGAGCGTGCTGGCGTGGGAGGAGCGCCGGATGCGCCGCGAGGTGCGGGCCACGGCCAACCGGCTCGCCAAC
>NZ_KI912257.1:41128-44910 GCF_000231035.2 Saccharomonospora iraqiensis subsp. paurometabolica YIM 90007
CGCCGGTCGCGGACCGGCTCGGCGAACTGCTCGGGGCCGACGTCCCGCTCGCGGGCGACGTCGTCGGCCCGGGTGCGCGGTCGGTGGCCGACGGGCTCGGCGACGGGCAGGTCGCCCTGCTGGAGAACGTGCGGTTCGATCCCCGCGAGACGAGTAAGTCCGCCGACGAACGTGGCGAGCTCGCCCGCGAGTTCGCCACGCTGACCGGCCCCGGTGGCGCGTTCGTCTCCGACGGCTTCGGCGTGGTGCACCGCGAACAGGCGTCGGTGTACGAGGTGGCACGCGAACTGCCCGCCTACGCGGGCGGCCTCGTGCTGTCCGAGCTGGAGGTGCTGCGGACGCTGACCGGCGATCCGGAGCGGCCCTACACCGTGGTCCTCGGCGGCTCCAAGGTCTCCGACAAGCTCGCGGTGATCGAGGCGTTGCTGCCGAAGGTGGACCGGCTGCTCATCGGCGGCGGCATGTGTTTCACCTTCCTCGCCGCGCAGGGCCACGGGGTCGGCTCGTCGCTGCTGGAGCAGGACATGGTCGGCACCTGTGAGCGGCTGCTGGCCGAGGCGGGCGGCAAGCTCGTGCTGCCGGTCGACGTGGTGGCCGCGGACGCGTTCTCGGCCGAGGCGAACACCCGCACCGTGGCCACCACGGCGCTGCAGGAAGGCTGGATGGGGCTCGACATCGGCCCCGAGACCGTGGCCGAGTTCTCCGCGGCGATCGCGTCGGCGCGGACGCTGTTCTGGAACGGCCCCATGGGGGTGTTCGAGATGGCCCCGTTCGCCGAGGGCACCCGGGGGGTGGCCCGGGCGATCGCGGATGCGGACGCGTTCAGCGTGGTCGGCGGCGGGGACTCCGCCGCCGCGGTCCGGGTGCTCGGGCTCGACGAGCAGCGGTTCTCGCACATCTCCACCGGCGGGGGCGCCTCGCTGGAGTATCTGGAGGGCCGCGACCTGCCCGGCGTCGCCGTGCTGAGTGAGGAGCAGTGATGAGCCGCAAGCCGCTGATCGCCGGCAACTGGAAGATGCACCTCAACCACCTCGAGGCCCTCGCCCTGGTGCAGAAGATCGCCTTCTCGTTGCCGGAGAAGTACTACTCGAAGGTGGACGTGGCCGTGCTGCCGCCGTTCACCGACCTGCGCAGTGTGCAGACGCTGGTGGACGGGGACAAGCTCCTGCTCACCTACGGTGCGCAGGACCTCTCGCCGCACGACTCGGGCGCGCACACCGGGGACGTGTCCGGCCCGATGCTGGCGAAGCTGGGCTGCTCCTGGGTGGTCGTGGGACACTCCGAACGCCGGGAACACCACGGCGAGACCGACGCGGTCGTGAACTCCAAGGTGCGCGCGGCGTTCAAGCACGAGCTGACGCCCGTCCTGTGCGTCGGGGAGTCCCTCGACGTCCGCGAGGCGGGTGAGCACCTCGCGCACACCACCGGCCAGCTGATCGAGGGCCTCAAGGGGCTCAAGGCCGAGCAGGTGCGTGACGTCGTGGTGGCCTACGAGCCGGTGTGGGCGATCGGCACCGGGCGGGTCGCCACCCCTTCGGACGCCGAGGAGGTCTGCGCGGCGCTGCGGTCGGCGCTGGAGACCAAGTACGGCGCCGAGCTCGCCGAGCAGGTGCGCGTGCTCTACGGTGGCTCGGTCAAGTCGAACAACATCGCCGAGTTGATCAAGTGCGACAACGTGGACGGTGCGCTCGTCGGCGGGGCCAGCTTGGACGGCGACGAGTTCACGAAGCTGTGCGCGCTCGCCGCGGGCGGCCCACTACCCTGACGGGGGCGCCGCCTGCGTTACCCTGGAGTTCCGCCACCCGCAGTACACAGAGGATGACATGAAGCTGTTCCTGCAAATCCTGTTGATCGTCTCCAGCGTGTTGCTGATCGTCGCGGTGCTGCTGCACCGGGGCCGTGGCGGCGGGCTCTCGTCGCTGTTCGGTGGCGGGATGCAGTCGAGTCTGTCCGGGTCGAGCATGGCGGAGAAGAACCTGGACCGCATGACACTCGGTCTCGGGGCGGTCTGGATGATCGCCATCGTGGGACTCGGCCTGCTCGTGAAACTCTGATCGATGCGGCGTGCCCGGCGCGGGTACGTCAACTGACTGGTGGGGTGACGAGATCATGGTTGGCGGTCACGCGATACGGGGCACGCGCATCGGTGCGGGTCCGTCCGGCGAGGCGGAGCGGGGGGAGGCCGCCCCGCGTCGCCGGATCTCCTACTGGTGTGCCAACGGACACGAATCCCGGCCGTCGTTCGCGGTGGACGCGGAGACGCCGGGGGAGTGGGAGTGCCCGCGCTGCGGGCTCCCCGCGGGGCGGGACGAGCAGAACCCGCCGGCGGCTCCGCGCACGGAGCCGTACAAGTCGCACCTGGCGTACGTGAAGGAACGCCGCAGCGACGCCGACGGCGAGGCGATCCTCGCCGAGGCCCTCGACCGCATCCGGCGCCGCCGCGAGCCCTGACGCACCGGTGGTGCCGTGAAGGACTCCTTCCCTGCGTGTGATGCAGCGAAGGAGTCCTTCACGGCGTCCGGGGCAGGGAAGGGGTCCTTCACGGCACACCCCGCCGGGTCAGGTGACGGGGTAGTGGGCGCGGACGCGGAAGCCGCCGTCCGGGGTCGTGCCGGTGTCGACGTCGCCGCCCAGCAGGCGGGCCCGTTCGGCCAGGCCCGCGAGACCGTACCCGCCGCCGGAGGGCAGCGGGGAGTCCGCGGGTGCGCACGGTGCCCCGTTGCGCACCTCCACCCGCACCTGCTCCGATGAGGTGGTCACGTCGACGTGCGCGGTGGCGCCCGGGGCGTGTTTGCGGACGTTGGTCAGGCACTCCTGGACCGTGCGGTAGGCCGCCGCCGACACCTGCGCGGACAGCGTGTCCGGCAGGTCGTCGGCCGTGAGCCGCACCGGTACCCCCGCGTTCCGCACGAGGTCGTCCAAATCCCGCAGGTCCGGTGACGGTCCGTCCTCCGCGTCCGAGCGCAGGACCCCGAGCAGGGTGCGCAGTTCCTCCAGCGTGCGGGTGCTGAGGGTGCGGATCGTGGCCGCCGTGCGCCGGGTCTCGTCGTCGGCACTGGCCGCCGAGAGGGCCGAGGCCTGCATCGCGATGAGGGTGATGTCGTGTGAGACCCCGTCGTGCATCTCCCGGGCCAACCGGGCCCGTTCCTCCGCGCGCACCGCCTGGGCGTGCAGCTGCCGTTCGCGGTCCCGGCTCGCCGCGAGCTCGGCCAGCCGGGTGGCCAGCTCCGTCCGGGCACCGATCAGCAGCCCGATCGCCACCGGCATCCCCGCGACGATGACGCCGTAGATCGCGTCGAGCACGTGCATCCGCCAGCTCAACGCCAGCATCTCCGACCACGGCCAGAGCACGAACCGGCAGCACCACACCAGTGCCGCCCCCACCCACACGTGCCAGTGACACTGCTTGCGCGTGGCCAGGGAACCGAGGGCGAACATCACCGCGAGCTGCGCCCAGCCCGCGAAGAACCCCGGCACCGCCAACACCAGCGCCAGGAACGGCAGCGGTCTGCGCAGCAGCAGCGCCGCGCAGCTCGCGGCGGACAGCCACACCGTGTACGGGGGTGCCTCGTCCGGCACCACCAGCCAGACGTCGAGGAGCGCGACCACGACGAACGTGATGTCGGCCACCCATCCCGGTACGGCGGGGCGGCGCTGGGTGTCCGGGTCGGTGCCGACGAGCTGGTCCACCAGCCGCCGCACCGGACCGCGGGGTGGGGGCGTGGGTTCCGGCGCCCGGTCCGGCGACACCGGGTCCGGCGTCGCGTCGGCGGGAGTCGCCG
>NZ_KI912257.1:45010-45371 GCF_000231035.2 Saccharomonospora iraqiensis subsp. paurometabolica YIM 90007
CGGGCGCCCGCGGCCGGACGGGCCGGGGCGTGACGTGGTCGATCTCCGAGGCGGATCGGTCTCCGCGTCGGGACCGCCGACCGGGACTCCGGGTAGGGAGATTCCCTCTGTGGTCATTGGTACGACCTCTCGTCTTGTGGACTCGACAAGGAGAGGTTTCAGTGGGTGTGTCGTGCCGCGCAACCCCGGGAGCGTGTGCGCTCGCAACGGAACACACCCGTTTCCCGTCGGTAACGTCAGCGGTGGCCCGCCGGCGGAGCCTCCTACCGGACGGTGACCTGCGGCGTTCCGGCCGTGGTGAGCCCGGCCGCCGCGGCGCGGTCGAGCAGCCAGCGGGTGTGCCCGCGTCCGGCCGCGCCCG
>NZ_KI912257.1:45471-52367 GCF_000231035.2 Saccharomonospora iraqiensis subsp. paurometabolica YIM 90007
CGCGGCCGCGCCGGCGAGCGCGGGGTCGGCGACGGTCACCTCGGTGTGCCCGGCCGCCATCAGGAGCGTGCCCCGGCCGCGTCGAGCTGCCCGCGCACGGTGTCGAGCAGTTCGTTCCAGGACGTGTCGAACTTCTCGACGCCCTCGTCCTCCAGCGTGCGGAACACGTCGGGGATGTCGATGCCGACCGCGGAGAGCCGGTCGAACACCTGCTGCGCCTCCCCACCGGTGCCGGTGACCGTGTCGCCGGTGATCTCGGCGTGGTCGGCGGCGGCGTGCAGCGTCTTCTCCGGCATCGTGTTCACCGTGTCGGCCACGACGAGCCGGTCGACGTAGCGGGTGTCGGAGTACTCCGGGTTCTTCACCCCGGTCGAGGCCCACAGTGGGCGCTGCGGGTGCGCCCCCGCCCCGGCGAGGGCGGCCCACCGCTGGTCGGCGAACTTCTCCCGGTAGGCGGCGTAGGCCAGGCGGGCGTTGGCGATGGCCGCCTCGCCCCGCAGGGCCAGGGCCTCGTCGGTGCCGATCGCCTCGAGCCGCTTGTCCACCTCGGCGTCGACGCGGGAGACGAAGAACGAGGCGACCGAGCGGATCCGGGACAGGTCGTGCCCGTTGGCCCGGGCCTGTTCCAGGCCCGCGAAGAACGCGTCGATCACGGCCCGGTAGCGCTCGACCGAGAAGATGAGCGTGACGTTGACGCTGATGCCGTCGGCGAGGCTGCGGGTGATGGCGGGCAGCCCCTGCTCGGTCGCCGGGATCTTGACGAAGATGTTCGGCCGGTCGACCGTCTTCCAGAGTTCAGCGGCCTCGGCGACGGTGCGGTCGGTGTCCCGGGCGAGTCCGGGGTCGACCTCGATCGACACGCGGCCGTCCTTGCCGTCGGTGGCGATCCAGGTCTCCCGCAGGACGTCGGCGGCCTCCCGGACGTCACCGGTGGTCAGCTCGCGCACCGCCGCGTGGACGTCCGCGCCGCGTTCGGCGAGCGAGCGCACCTGCTCGTCGTAGTCCTCGCCCTGCGCGACGGCGCCCGCGAAGATGGTGGGGTTGGTCGTGACGCCGACGACGTGCCGGTCGCGGATCAGTTCGGCCAGGTTGCCGGACCGGAGCCGCTGCCGGGACAGGTCGTCGAGCCAGATGGACACTCCCGCACGCGAAAGCTCCGCCAGCCGGTCGGTGTCGGCCATGATCTCATCCCTTTCTGTTGTCGCGCTCGTCGTTGCCCGGTCCGGGTGGGCCGCCGTGTCACCTCGCGGCCCACCCGGTGACCACCCACCGGGGTGCCCGGAGTCAGCGCCGGGCCAACGTCCGGCGGGCGGCGGCCACGACGGCGTCCGCGGTCAGCCCGAACTTCTCGTAGAGCGTGCCGAAGTCGGCGGAGGCGCCGAAGTGCTCCAGGGAGACGGTCTCGCCGCGGTCACCGACGAAGCGGTGCCACGACTGGGCCACCCCGGCCTCGACGGCGACCCGGGCGGTCACCGACGGCGGCAGCACCGCGTCCCGGTAGGCGGCGTCCTGGCGGTCGAACCACTCGACGCAGGGCATCGACACCACGCTCGTGGGCACGCCGTCGGCCTCCAGCGTCGCCCGCGCGGCCAGCGCGAGCTGCACCTCGGAGCCGGTGGCCAGCAACAGCACCTCCGGCGCACCGTTCGCGGCCTCGGCGAGGACGTAGCCGCCCCGGGCCACGCCCTCCGGGTCGGTGCCCTCCAGCACCGGCACGTTCTGCCGGGTCAGGGCCAGGCCGGTCGGGGTGTGCACGTCCTCCAGCGCCGCCTTCCAGGCCGCCGCGGTCTCGTTGGCGTCGGCGGGCCGTACCACGTTGAGGCCCGGGATGGCGCGCAGCGAGGCCAGGTGTTCGATCGGCTGGTGCGTGGGGCCGTCCTCACCGAGGCCGATGGAGTCGTGCGTCCACACGTAGACCACCGGCGCCTTCATCAGCGCCGCCAGCCGCACCGCGGGCCGCATGTAGTCGCTGAAGATCAGGAAGGTCGCCCCGTACGGACGGGTGCCGCCGTGCAGGGCGATCCCGTTGAGGATCGCACCCATCGCGTGCTCCCGCACCCCGAAGTGCAGGTTCCGGCCGTAGGGCTCGGTGGGGAACATCTCGGTCGACGCCGCCGCCGGGCCGAACGAGGACGCGCCCTTGATGACCGTGTTGTTGCTCTCGGCGAGGTCCGCCGACCCGCCCCACAGCTCCGGCAGCACGTCCGCGACGGCGTTGAGCACCTCGCCGGAGGCCTTCCGGGTGGCGATGCCCTTCGCGTCGGGCTCCCAGCTCGGCAGCTTCTGCGCCCAGCCCTCGGGCAGTTCCCGGGTGCGCAGCCGCCCGGCCAGCTCCGCACGCTCGGGGTTGGCCGCGGCCCAGGTGTCGAACCGTTCCTGCCAGCGCGCCCGCTCGGCGGCGGCGCGGTCGCCGACCCGGCGGGTGTGGGCGAGCACGTCGTCGTCGATGGCGAAGCTGGTCGCCGGGTCGAAGCCGAGCGTCTCCTTCACGGCGGCGACCTCGTCCGCGCCGAGCGCGGCCCCGTGCGCCTTCCCGGTGTCCATCTTCGTCGGGGCCGGATAGCCGATCACCGTGCGCAGCAGGATGAACGACGGCCGGGTGGTCTCGGCCCTGGCGGCGGCGACCGCCTCCTCGAAGGCGACGACGTCCTCACCGCCCTCGACGACCTGCACGTGCCAGCCGTAGCTCTCGTACCGCTTCGCGGTGTCCTCGGACAGGGCGACGTTCGTGTCGTCCTCGATGGAGATCTTGTTGTCGTCGTAGACGACGACGAGGTTGCCCAGTTCCTGCCTGCCCGCCAGGGAGGACGCCTCCGAGGTGACGCCCTCCTCGATGTCGCCGTCCGAGGCGATCACGTAGATGTGGTGGTCGAACGGGCTCTCGCCCGCGGGCGTCTCCGGGTCGAGCAGGCCCCGCTCGCGACGGGCCGCCATCGCCATGCCGACCGCGTTGGCCAGACCCTGGCCCAGCGGGCCGGTGGTCGTCTCCACCCCCGGCGTGTGCCGGTACTCGGGGTGGCCCGGGGTCTGCGACCCCCACCGGCGCAGCTGCTTCAGATCCGCCATCTCCAGGCCGTACCCGGCGAGGTAGAGCTGGATGTAGAGGGTGAGGCTGCTGTGCCCCGCGGACAGGACGAAACGGTCGCGCGCGGGCCACTCGGGGTCGGCCGGGTCGTGCCGCATGATCCGCTGGAACAGCGAGTAGGCGACCGGGGCGAGGCTCATCGCGGTGCCGGGGTGGCCGCTCCCGCAGTGTTCGACGGCGTCCGCCGCCAGGACGCGGACGGTGTCCACGGCGCGGGTGTCCGTCTCCGTCCAGTCGGCCGGATACCTCCGGCGCAGCAGTGGGTGGTTCTCCGTAGCGGCGATCTCCGACACGAACTCGGCTCCCTGATTCTTCGCACGTTGGCTGTTGCTGGCTACCCCGGTTGCCCGGCCGTGGGCGTGTCCCGGACGATCTTAATCGATCCCGAACAGTGGGGGAAGCGATCTCGTCGACGACACGGGAAAGGTGTTCCGGTCAGCCGGACCGGTCGGTCGTCAGCCTAGACGACCCGGCTGCGCAGAGTCAGTGATCGTGGGCACCGGGCGGGCGGCGGGTTGGTGCCGCGCACCCGTGCCGGATCCTGCCGGTGTGACGTGGCTTGCCGCCGTGGGTGCCGCCCGGCGGGGGTGGATCCCGCTCTACTACGATCCGTCAAGATGCCGCGTCCCCCGGGCGCGCGTCCTCACGGAGTCCGAGACAGGGAGCGAGATGTCGTTGGTGAACGCTGCGCACGGGCGCAGTGAGCACACCAGCGCCGTGCATCCCACTGGCGAGTCCCCAGCCGGTGGCCGGCGAGGTATGCGGGACGTCGTCGGCGCGTACGCCGCGCTGGCCAAGCCCAGGGTCATCGAGCTGTTGCTGGTCACCACGATCCCGGCGATGTTCCTGGCGGGACGGGCGATCCCGTCGCCGTGGCTGGTGCTGGTCACCCTGCTCGGCGGCACGATGGCCGCGGGCAGCGCGAACGCGCTGAACTGCGTGATCGACGCCGACATCGACCGGGTGATGAACCGGACGAAGCGGCGTCCGCTCGTGCGGGACTCGGTGCCCCGGCGCAACGCCCTGATCTTCGGTCTCGCGCTCGCCGCGGGGTCGTTCACCGTGCTGTACCTGGCGGTGAACCTGCTGGCCGCCGCGCTCGCCGTCGGCACGATCCTGTTCTACATCTTCGTGTACACGCTCGTGCTCAAGCGGCGCACGCCGCAGAACGTCGTGTGGGGCGGCGCGGCCGGTTGTATGCCCGTCGTCATCGGCTGGGCCGCGGTGGAGGGCACCGTGTCCTGGCCCGCCTTCGTGATGTTCGGGGTCATCTTCTTCTGGACCCCGCCGCACACCTGGGCACTGGCGATGAAGTACCGGGACGACTACGAGCGGGCCGGGGTGCCGATGCTGCCGGTCGTGGCGCCGCCCCGGCACGTCGCCCGGCAGATCGTGATCTACTCCTGGGTGATGGTCGGCTGGACGCTCCTGCTGGCCCCGGCGACGAGCTGGCTCTACGCCACCTTCGCCGGACTGGCGGGCGCCTGGTTCCTGTTCTACGCGCACCGCCTGTACGCGGCCGTCGGCCGGGGTGAGACGACCAGGCCGATGGCGCTGTTCCACCGGTCGAACACCTACCTGATGATCGTCTTCTGTGCGCTGGCGGTCGACTCCGCCATCGGACTGCCGGTCCTCGGCCTGCCGTTCTGACAAGTGGCTCCGGTGCCGCGGGGCCACCCGGTCGGGGAGTACCGGGAATGACCCGCGGACGGTGCTCGTTACGGATTCGGCCAGGCTGTTCCCCCGACCTGCGAAGGTGAACCACCGTGTCCGTGTCCCCGCAACACCGGGAACCCGACCACACCGCCGTTCCGGACGAGGCCGCCACCCCGGACGGGGACGAGGTGGCCGCCGAGCAGCGCTATGTGACGATGCTCTACGAGCGGCTCGACGCCGAACGTGAACTCGCCGACCAGCGGCTCACCGAGGCGCTGGCCGCGACCGGCGGCCCACCGCAGGCACAGGCCGAGCGGGAGGCCGCCACCGCGACCTACAGCGACCGGCTGGCGCAGCTGAACTCGGTGGAGCAGGGGTTGGCCTTCGGCAGGCTCGACTTCGCCCCCGACCGCGATACCGACTCCCCGATCTACATCGGCAGGCTCGGCCTGTTCGACGAACAGGACGACTACCGCCCCCTGTTGGTGGACTGGCGCGCACCGGCGGCGCGTCCGTTCTATCTCGCCACGGCCGCCTCCCCGGACGGTGTCCGCAGGCGCAGGCACCTGCGCACCCTGTCCCGGCGCGTGGTCGGCGTGGACGACGAGGTGCTCGACCTCGGCTCCGGCGAGGGCAGCGACCATCTCGGGCTCGCGGGCGAGGCGGCGCTGCTGGCCGCGCTGGAGCGCGGGCGCACCGGTGAGATGTCCGACATCGTCGCCACCATCCAGGCCGAGCAGGACCGCATCATCCGCGCCGACCCCGGCGGGGTGCTGGTCGTGCAGGGCGGACCCGGCACCGGCAAGACCGCGGTCGCGCTGCACCGTGCGGCCTACCTGCTGTACACCTACCGGCACCAGCTCACCAGCCGCGGGGTGCTCGTGGTCGGGCCGAACAGCACCTTCCTGCGCTACATCGGCCAGGTGCTGCCGTCGCTGGGGGAGACCGGCGTGCTGCTGGCCACGATCGGTGAGCTGTACCCCGGACTGACGGCGACCGGCCTGGACACCCCGGAGGCCGCGGAGATCAAGGGCCGGATCGCCATGACCGAGGTGCTGGCCGCGGCGGTGCGTGACCGGCAGACCGTGCCCGACGACGTCCTGGAGATCCTTGCCGAGGGCGAGGTGCTCACCCTCGATCGCCGGACGTGCGAGAAGGCGCGGGACCGGGCGCGCGAGACGCTCAAGCCGCACAACCTCGCCCGCCGGGTGTTCGTCGACGACGTGTTGGACGCGCTGGCCGCGCAGTCGGCCGCCCGGCTGGAGTCCGACGTGCTCGACGACGTCCCGGACATCCCGCTCGCGGATGACGAGGTGGACGACACACCCCTGCTGGACGCCCGCGACCACGCCACCATCCGGGCCGAGCTGGCCGAGGACGCGGCCGTGGCCGACGCGTTGCAGTCGCTGTGGCCGAAGCTGTCGCCGCAGGAGCTGCTCAACGACCTGCTGACCACCCCGGAACGGCTGACCTCCGCCGCGCGGGGACACCTCACCGACGACGAGTGCCGCGCCCTGCGGCGTGACCCCGGTGCGCTGTGGACGCCCGGGGACGTGCCGCTGCTCGACGAGCTGGCCGAACTCCTCGGGGAGGACGACACCGAGGCACGGGAGCGCCGGGCCCGCCGGGAGCGGGAGGAGAAGGCCTACGCCGAGGGTGTGCTGCACGTCCTCGAACAGGACGAGGAGATCCTCGACGAGGAGGTCGTGCGGGTGCGCGACGTGCTCGACGCCGAACTGCTCGCCCAGCGGCAGGAGGAGGGCAGCGGCCTCACCGCCGCCCAGCGCGCCGCACGGGACCGGTCCTGGACCTTCGGGCACGTCATCGTGGACGAGGCGCAGGAACTCTCGGAGATGGACTGGCGGCTGCTCATGCGCCGGAGCCCGAGCCGGTCGATGACCGTCGTCGGGGACGTGTCCCAGACCGGGTCGGCCGCGGGCACGTCGCGCTGGTCGGACGTGCTGGCCCCGTACGTCGCCGACCGCTGGCGGATGCGGGAGCTCACCGTGAACTACCGCACACCCGCCGAGATCATGGAGGTCGCCGCCCGGGTGCTCGCCGAGATCGATCCGGCGCTGTCGGCGCCGCTGTCGGTGCGGGAGACCGGCGTGCCGCCGTGGCAGCGGCGCCTGCCCCGCACCGAGCTGGCGGCGCG
>NZ_KI912258.1:0-3112 GCF_000231035.2 Saccharomonospora iraqiensis subsp. paurometabolica YIM 90007
CACTGCCGTACGTGGCGGTGGGCAGCGCCGGGGTCGCGCTGGTGGCCACCGAGCTGGCCGCGGTCCGGCCGGACGCGGCGTGCCTGGCGGACCTGCCCGGACTGCTGCGGGCGTGCCTCGGCGAGTTCGTCATCCACCCGGGCCTGCTGTACGGCCGCGCCGGTCTGATCACCGCCCTCGCCGCGGCGCACCGGCGTGTGCCGGACCCCCGCCACGCCGACGCGATCGCCACGCACCTGTCCCGGCTGTCCTGGTACGCCGTCGGCTACGGCGACGGCGGGGTGGCCTTCCCCGGCAACCAGCTGCTGCGGCTGTCCATGGACGTGGCGACCGGCGGAGCCGGATTGCTGCTCGCGTTGTCGGACACCGCGCGGGGAACGGCCGCACTGCCGTTCCTGCATCCCGAGCCCCCGGCCGGACAACGGCCGGTGCAGGAAGTCCGGTCGGTCCCGACCGGAGTGAGAAGAGAAAGGTGACACACATGGAGATGGTTCTCGACCTGCAGGGTCTCGAAGCCGCCGACGCCCCCTCCGGCAAGGACGGCGGCGGCGACGGTGGTGCGGGCAGCAACCTCAGCCTGCTGGCGAGCTGCGCCAACAGCACCGTCAGCCTGCTGACCTGCCACTGATCCGGCAGGTCCGGTAGGCGCCCCGCGCGCCTGCCGGTGCCGCAGGGTGCGCCGAGCGACGCAGGACTGGTGCGTCGCTCGGCGCACCGTCGTAGTGTGCCGGATCGACGGGGGAGTCGGGAGTGGACGCATTCCGTGCCGGTGGCCGGCCCCGCGCGCCCGGCGACGCGCTGCTGAGCGAGGTCGTCACCCGGGACCGGGTCCGTGTGCTGGTGCTGCTGGGGGTGAGCCTGCTCGGGGTGGCCACCGCGCTGGTGCTCCCGGACGCCCTGGCCGCCGCGGTGGACACCGCCGTGGCGGGCGACACCGGTTCCGGGGCGCTGCTGTGGTTCCTCGCTGTCGGTGCGGCCGAGATCGCGGCGGAGGTGCTGCTGGCGGTGCTGACCGCGCGGGTGACCGCCACCGCCTGCGCACGGCTCCGGGGACGGCTCACCGCCCACCTCACCCGCCTCGGTACCGGCCACCGCTTCCCGGACGGGGACGTGGTGAGCCGGGTGACCACCGACTGCGCGGGCGCGGGTGCCGTGGCCTCGGTGACCGTGCAGCTCGGTTCGGCGCTGCTGGTCGCCGTGGGGGCAATCGTCCTGCTCGGGGTGCTGGACTGGCGCCTGGCCGTGGTGTTCGTGTGCAGCGTCCCGGTGGCGCTGTGGTTGGCGCGGTCGCACCTGCGGCGGACCGCCTCGGACGTCGGCACCTACCAGGAGGTCTCCGGCGAACTCTCGGCACGGCTGCTCGACGCCGTCACCGGGGCGCGCACCATCGCCGCCTCCGGTCTCGCCGACCGGGAGACCGCCCGGGTGATCGAACCCCTGCCCCGGCTCTCCGGCGCGGGCGCCGGGATGTGGCGCACCCAGGCGCGCATGGTGTGGCGGGCCGGGTTGTTGCTGCCCGCCGTGCAGGTCGCGGTGCTCACCGCCGCCGGGTTCGGGGTCGCCGCGGGCAGGCTGAGCGTGGGGGACGTGCTCGCCGCGCTCGGCTACGTCGCACTGGGCATGAGCCTGGTGAGTCAGATCCCGCTGTTGACGTCGTTGTCCCGGGCACGCTCCTGCGCCGCACGGATCGCCGAGGTGCTGGACAGCCCCACCGGGGACGGGCGGGAACCGGGGACCGCACCGCCGTGCCCCTCCGGCACGCTCCGCGTCCGGGACGTGGGGGTCGACGGCGTGTTCCGCGGGGTGTGTCTCGATCCGGAACCGGGCACGACCGTCGCGGTCGTGGGGCGCTCCGGGGTGGGCAAGTCCGCGCTCGCCGCCGTCCTGGGTGGTCTGCACACCCCCGACGAGGGGGAGGTGCTGCTGGACGGGGTGCCGATGGCGCGTGTGCCCGAGGCGGTACTGCGCGACCGGGTCGCGGTCGCGTTCGAGCGACCGGCGTTGCTCGGGGCCACCGTGGCCGACGCCGTAGGATACGGGCACGACCCCGGCGGCGACGTCCTGGAGCGGGCCTGCCGCACGGCCGGCATCCACGACCTCGTCGAACGGCTGCCCGACGGCTACGCGACCCCGATGACCGACACCCCGCTGTCCGGGGGCGAGGCGCAGCGTCTCGGGCTGGCCCGCGCGTTGACCCGCAACCCCGGTGTGCTGATCCTCGACGGTGCGACCGCCGGTCTGGACACCGTCACCGAGGCCCGGGTGCACGCCGCCGTCACCGCCGCGCTGCCCGGCACCACCGTGGTGCTGGTGACCCACCGGGCGGGGGCCGCCGCCCGCGCGGACAGCGTGGTGTGGCTGGACCACGGGGGTGTGCGGGCCGTGGACACGCACGCGGCGTTGTGGTCCGACGCCGACTACCGGGCCGTGTTCGCGGAGGCGGGTGCCGCGTGAGGCTCTACTGGCGGGCGCTGGCCGGGAGCTGGCGCAGCGGACTGGCCCTGGTGGGCGCCTCGGTGCTGGAGAGCGTGCCCGCGTTCCTGTCGGGTCGGTTGGTCGAACGTGCCGTCGACGACGGGTTCGCACGCGGCCGGCTCGGCGCCGGGGTGGCGTGGCTGGCCGTGTTCGGCGCGGTCGCGGTGGTGGGGGCGTTCGGGTCGCGCCTGGTGTGGCAGCGCCTCGGCGTGGTGGTCGAACCGGTGCGCGACCTGCTGGTCGAGGCCGTGGTCCGGGGCGTGCTCGGGCAGGGCGGGGCCGGACGGCACCGGCCCGACTCCAGTGGGGTCGCACGGATCACCCAGCACGTCGAGATCGTCCGGGACGCCACGGCCGGGCTGCTCGTCCAGGCGCGGGGCATGGTGGTCACCACGGTCGCGGCGCTGGCGGGGGTGTTCAGTGTGGCCGGGGAACTGGCCTGGGTGGTGACGGTGCCCGTCGTGGTCGTGCTCGCCGTGTTCACCGCGCTGCTGCCGACCCTGGCGCGGCGGCAGCGCGCTCTCACCCTCGCCGACGAGCGGGTGGCCGGGACCGTCGGAGGGGTGCTGGACGGGATGCGGGACGTCGTGGCGTGCGGCGCCCGGGACACCGCGCGGGCGGCGATGCGCGACGACGT
>NZ_KI912258.1:3212-9582 GCF_000231035.2 Saccharomonospora iraqiensis subsp. paurometabolica YIM 90007
ACCGGCACGGGCACCGGCACCGGGACCGGGGGCGGGGGCCCGCGCCGGACGTCGTCCCGGCGGTCGCGCCGCGGTCGGTTGGGCGCGGGTCTGGTGGACGTGCCGCAGGTTCCGTACCGCGATCCGGCCGAGGCCGTGCTCGCGGACCCGATGGTGGCCGAGGCGAAGCGCTGGTGCGGCAACTGCGGTGCGAAGGTCGGCCGCGGTACCGACGACGGCCCGGGCGCACCCGAGGGCACCTGCGCGGCGTGCGGCACACCGTTCTCGTTCCTGCCCAAGCTGCGTCCGCACGAGATCGTCGGCGGGCAGTACGAGGTGATCGGGGCGCTGGCCTACGGCGGGCTCGGCTGGATCTACCTGGCCACCGACCACAACGTCAGCGGACGCTGGGTCGTGCTGAAGGGACTCATCAACACCGGGGACGCCACGGCGGTGGCCGCGGCCGTCAACGAGACCCGGTTCCTGGCCGAGGTCGAGCACCCGAACATCGTCAAGATCTACAACTTCGTCCAGCACCCGGACCCGGACACCGGCAACTCCGTCGGCTACATCGTCATGGAGTACATCGGCGGGCAGTCGCTGCGCCAGCTCGCGATCGCCCACCACCGGGAGAGCGGACGCGCCGAACCGCTGCCGATCGGGCAGGTCCTCGCGTACGGGCTGGAGATCCTCCCCGCACTCGGGTACCTGCACGGCCAGGGGCTGCTGTACTGCGACCTGAAGCCGGACAACGTCATCCAGACCGGGGACCAGCTCAAGCTGATCGACCTCGGCGCGGTGCGCCGGATGGACGACTACACCAGTCCGTTGTTCTTCACCAGCGGCTACAGCGCCCCGGAACTGCCCACCCGGGGCGCCTCCGTCGCCTCCGACCTGTTCACCGTCGGCCGCACCCTCGCCGTCCTCAGCTTCGAGTTCACCGGCTACACCGGCCGGTACAAGACGACTCTGCCCGCGCAGGACGACGTCGGACTGTTCAAGCTGTTCGACGCGTACTACCGCTTCCTGCGCCGGGCCACCCACGCCGACCCGGACCGCCGGTTCGCCTCCGCGGAGGACATGGGTGACCAGCTCGCCGGGGTGCTGCGGGAGATCATGGCCCTGGGCACGGGTACCCCGCGACCGGGCGCCTCCACGGTGTTCGGGCCCGAGACCAACACCTTCGGCGTCGAGCTGGTCGTGCCCGAACACTGGCAGCAGGTTTCGTCCCCCGATCCGGGCGAGGTGGTGGCGGGCCTGCCGATCCCGCAGGTCCACACCGACGACCCGGGCGCCGGTGTGCTGGCCACGTTGCTCTCGGCCGACCCGCGCACCGCCATCGCCGCCCTCGCGCACGCCCCGCGCGAGTCGATCGAGGTCCGCCTGCGGATCGTGCGGGCGCGGATCGAGCTCGGTGAGCTGGCCGAGGCCCACCGGCAGTTGCAGGCCGCCCAGTACCTCGCGATCAAGTCGGGATTCCCGCACGACTGGCGGGTCGACTGGTACCGCGGTCTCATCGAGCTGGCGGGGGGACGGTCGAGGGTGGCGCACGTGGCCTTCGACACCGTCTACGACGAGCTGCCCGGGGAGATCGCGCCGAAACTGGCGCTGGCCGTGAGCGCCGAGACGGTCGGGGACTACTTCAAGGCCGCCCGGCTGTACGAACTCGTGTGGCGTACCGACCGCTCCTACGTCAGCGCCGCCTTCGGGCTGGCGCGGGTCTACCTCGCCCAGGGCGGCAGGCAGTCCGCGATCGAGGTCCTGGAATCGGTACCCGCCTCCTCCACCCACCACACCGCCGCACAGGTCGCCGCGGTGAAGATCAAGACGCGGCAGGTGTACGGCTCGCAGCAGGTCACCGGGTCGGACCTGGTGGCCGCCTCGGACCAGGTGGGGCGGCTGACCCTGGACGCCGAACGCCGGACGCGGCTGGAGGCCGAGGTGCTGGAGGCGGCCTTCGAGTGGACCCGCGCCCACGGCGTCGCCGACCCACACACCACCGTGCTGGGGTGGCCGCTGACGGAGCGGGATCTGCGGTTCGGCCTCGAGGACCGGTACCGGACGCTGGCACGGCTGGCGGGGGACGCCCAGCGCCGGATCGAACTGGTGGACCGGGCCAACGCCGTCCGGCCGCGCACGCTGACCTGAGCCGTCAGGGCCCGGGCCGCCGCGCGCGCAGTTCGACGATCGAGATTTCCGGCGGTGCGCCCACGCGGACGGGTGGTCCCCAGAACCCGGCACCACTGGTGACGTAGAGGCGCGTGTCGCCGCGCCGGTACAGCCCCGCCACGGCGCCCTGCTGCAGCGACACCGCCACCTCGAACGGGGTGAGCTGACCGCCGTGGGTGTGTCCGGCCAGCATCAGGTCCACCCCGGCGTCGACCGCGTCGGTCACGTCGACCGGCTGGTGGGCCAGCAGCACGACGGCACGGTCGGGGTCCCGCCCCGCCAGGGCCGCACCCACATCGCCGGGGTCCTGCCAGCGGTAGCCGGTGTGGTCGTTGATGCCCGCGAGGTCGAAGACGCCGCCACCGGTCCCGATCGGCACGTGCGTGTTCCGCAGGGGCCGGATCCCGAGCGTGGGCAGGTGCTCGATCCACTGCCGGTAGCCGACGTAGTACTCGTGGTTCCCGGTGACGTAGAAGGTGCCGTGCCCACTGCGCAGGTCCGCCAGCGGTGCGGCCGCCTCGGCCAAATCGGGGACGTCCCCGTCCACCAGGTCGCCCACCAGGGCCACCGCGTCCACCCGCTCGGCGTTGACCAGGTCCACGATCCGCCGGGTGTACGACCGGCCGATGATCGGGCCGAGGTGCAGGTCGCTGACCAGGGCGATCCGGAAGCCGTCCGCGCGCGGATCGAGGCGGCCCACGGTGACCGGGATCCGGGTGACCGCGGGCGGACCCGTCGCCACCGTCACGCCGTACCCGACGAGCCCGGTCGCCACGGTGCCGACGAGCGCGGCCGAACCCCGCGCCAGTACCACCCGCCGGTCGACACCGGGCCGCGGCGGGTCCGTGTCCGCTCCGGCGCCGTCGGGGTCGTCGGGGTCGGGAACGGTGGCAGCCCCGACAGTGGTGGCTCCGACGGTGGCGGCTCCGTCTGTCGCGGTCCCTTCGGTGGCGGCTCCGTCGGTGGCGGCTCCGTCAGTGGAGGGTCCGTGGGTGTCCGCCCCGCCGGTCTCCCCCGTCGCCGGAGCCGCGCGCCGACCACGCCGCCGCGGCCCCGTCCACCGGCGCAGGGCCCCTCGGAGGGGTTCCAGGGCCAGCAGTCCGAGCAGCAGGTAGAAGAACATCGCCAGCCACAGGTAGCCGGGCCAGGCGAACCACCGGCCGACCTCCGGCGGGACGGCGGTCCCCAGCGTGACCGCGGCCGCCATCAGGGCCACGAGCAGCACGAGCACCGCGGTCGCGGTCCGGCGCACGGCCGTGCGGGGCGCCGTCGTGTCGCCGATCAGTCGCTTCCACAGGTAGCCGTGGCAGGCGACGATCGCGACGGTGAGGACGGCGAAGAACATCAGGGGTTGATGTTCCAGTCCTCCGGATTCGCGCCCAGCGTGCGGAGTTGTTCCTCGTCCCCGTGGCGGAGGAAGTGCTCGACCCCCACGCTGATGAACAGGGCACGGGCCTGGACCGCGACGGGGCCGTCCTCGGCGTCCAGCCTGCCGTCCGCGTGCACGTAGATCTTGCGCCCGGCCGTGCCGTCGAGTCGGGTGACGAGGTACAGGGTGGAACCGACCGGCACCGGCATCCGGAAGTCGGTCTCCAGCTTCGCGGTCACGGCGGGCCGTTGCATCAGGTTGCCCACCGCGGAGCCGAGGGCCTCGTCGAACGCGCAGCTGAGCAGTCCGCCGTGGGCGAGACCGGGCGCACCCTGGTGGGCGTGGGTGACGGTGAACTGCGACACCACGACCCCGGGGTCGTCCCCGTCGACCGCGGAACGGATACGCAGGCCCCCCTCGACCTCGTCGCCGCATCCGAAGCACTGGCCGTAGTGCGACTGCAGCTTCGTCCCCGCCGTCGGTGCGGAGGGGTGCGGAACGGGTGCGTCCACGTCGACGGGCGGCCAACTGTTCGAATCGCTCACCCGGACACGCTAGCGCCCGGCCACCGGCCCGCCGGGACGGCCTCGTGGCGGAAGCGGCGCGGGCCACACCGCCGGGTGCGGCCCGCGCCCGGGGATCAGTCGTTCAGCGCGGACAGCGTCGTCCACTCGTCCCACGGGATCGTCCAGTCGTAGTAGTCGGTGCGGCTCTGCCGCAGCGGCTGGGAACTGCCCTCGATCTCGAACGGATCGCCGATCATCGCGCTGTCGTAGTACTCCTTGGCGTTGTCCGGCGCCAGGTTGATGCAGCCGTGCGAGACGTTGCGCTCGCCCTGATCGGCGACCGACCACGGCGCGGAGTGGGCGAACTCGCCGTTGTTCGAGATCCGTACGGCCCAGTCCACCTCGAAGTCCTCGTAGCCGTAGCCGGGATTGTTCATGAAGTACCTGTCGTGCTTGGCCATCACCACGTGGGTGCCACTGCGCGTGACCCGGCCGGGATCGGATTCGAGTCCGAAACTGGCCCGATACTCGGCGACCTTCTCGCCGTCCCGGAAGACCTCCATCCGGTGGGTCTGCGTGTTGGCCTTCACGACCTGGGAGCGTCCGATCGAGAAGTCCACCGTGAGGTCGTTGCCGCCGTAGGTGCCCTCGCCGGTGCGGACGCCGTAGACGTTCGCGCTGACGCTGACCTCCGTGCCCGGCTCCCAGTACTCCTTCGGTCGCCAGTGCACCGACCTGCCGCCGTACAGCCAGGCCCAGGAACCCTCGATGTCCGGGGTCGTCTCCACCTGCAACGCCCGCTCGACGGCGGCCCGGTTCTCGACGGGGGCGTCGAAGTTCAGGGCGATCGGCATCGCGACGCCGTACGTCCGGCCGTCGCCCACGTTCGAGCTGACCCCGACCGTGGCCTCGGGGGTCGCGGTCGTGAACGAGCCCTCGATCGGGACCGGCGCCCCGTCGGCACCGGACGCCTCGCCCGAGAACGTGTAGGTCTTGTCGTACCCGAGGGGCTCGGTGACCGACCAGGTCGTCCGGTCACCGGCCAGCTCGCCCTCGACCTCCTCGCCCTCCGGGTTGGTGAGTGCGATCGACGCGATGGTCCCGCCGGTCACCGTGACCGAGACCTCGTCCCGCGGGGCGACGTTCTCGCTGCCCGCCTCGGGGGTGACGGCGACCTGTGCCGGAACGGCCGGTTCGGGCTGCTCGGCGGGATCGTCGGCCTGCGCGGACCCGCCGCCGCCCTGCGCGCCGGTACAGGCCCCCAGGCCCAGGAGAGTGGCCAGCAACAGTGCCAGGACCGCTTTCGGTGTGCCTCTCGCCGGTGCGGATGCCGATTCCGTCAACGTTCGTACCCCTCTTCTCCCCGTGTCCCGTGGCTCACGCCCTCCGATGTCTGTTCGTTGCCGCCAGGTGAGGTGATCACACTCACACCATCGTGGTGCCGAGCGTGTCGGTGTGATCGCCCTCGGCGGTGTCCGGCACCCGGTGCGCTCCGGTTCCGCACCGTCGGAGTGTCCGTCGGCGGCATCCGGCGGCCACCCGTTCGATTGATCGTCGGTGCGGGGCGGGGCGCAACCCCTGAGGCCGTTATCCGCCCGGTCGGACCAACCGGGGCGGTAAGGGGTTCACGAACGCGCTTGTGCCGGTAGTGTGGGTGTCGGCCGTCGTTTTGCGTGCTCGTGGCTACACACTCGCGGAACTTCTGACGCGGGCCGGTAGCCCATGGTGCTAGCGTGCTCGTTCCGTCGGAACCGCCCGGGGCGGCCGGGACACCGCCGGTGGTGGTGTCCATGCGGAACAGCAACGAGGAGTACAGCGGTGGCGCAAGGCACTGTGAAGTGGTTCAACGCGGAAAAGGGCTTCGGTTTCATCGCGCAGGACAGCGGTGAAGGCGACGTCTTCGTCCATTACTCGGAGATCGAGGGCCGCGGCTTCCGCACCCTGGAGGAGAACCAGAGGGTGGAGTTCGAGGTCGGCCAGGGCCAGAAGGGCCCGCAGGCGCAGAAGGTCCGCTCTCTCTGAGGCAGGACACTCACTGACCTGACCGGGCCCCCGGCGGACTTCCACCGGGGGCCCGGTTCTGTCTCGGGGGAGCCGTGGGGTGGTCGACGGGCGCGGGTCAGCGGAGCCCGCCGCGCACCTGTGCCTCCCAGTGCCGCAGGTCCTCCACGTGGATCTCGTCGGTGATGGGTTCGTCGTCGCGCCCGTAGGCCGGCGCCTCGAACGACTGCGCCGTCCGGGGATCCTGCGCCGACGGCGCGCCCGGGGCGGTGTCGGTGGGGGAGAGGTTCTCGGGGAACGCGTCCTCCGGCGCGGGCCAGGCCGGCTCGGGCGGGGCCGCCCGCGG
>NZ_KI912258.1:9682-22148 GCF_000231035.2 Saccharomonospora iraqiensis subsp. paurometabolica YIM 90007
CCTCGTGCGGGGTGGCGGCGTACGGGACCGCCCGTGGCTCCCGTGGCGCCTGTGCTGCGGGGGGTGTCTGTGCCGCGGGGGGCGCCTCGGCGGCTCCCCGGTCCTCCCAGGCCAGCCGTTCGAGTACCCACTCCTGGGCCAGCGCGCCGGGGGAGGTGCCGCGCTCGGCGGCGAGGTCCCTGAGCTGCTGGCCCGCGGCAGGGGTCAACCGCACCTGGTGGACGTCCGCCTCGCCGAACCGGCGTCCCGAGCCGGTGCTCTCCGGGTCGGTCTCCGGGGCGAGCGCCGCGAGGTAGCTGGACAGTTCGTGGTCGTCGACGTCCCGGTCGGCGGCGGCCCCGGACGAGGCGTCCCGGTCGTCGCGGCTGCCGCGGTCGTCCCGGTGCGGCGGTGTGTGCGCGGCCCTGCTCTTGCTGCGGCCGCGTCCGAATGCGGGAAGTGGCACGACCACACGATAACGGTCGTGTCTCGACAGGGGTCGCGGTGTGTCGTGCCCCACGTCGGGGCGTCGTGCCCGCCGGGCCGCCCATCACATGGAGAGGCCCCCGCGCCAGGGGGAGGAACGCGGGGGCCCGGAGGGGATCTCCACAGGCGCTGACCGGGGGTGTGTCAGCACCCCGATTCTTACACGACGATCCGCCGGATCGCGAGTGGTACAGCGGGAAAAATCGCCGGACCTGTCACCGTCCCGTTGCCGGACGTTCACCGACAGAGCGCTCGATCGGGTGTCTCAAGGCACGCACCGTGACGTCCAGTTCACTCTCCGGGCGGCTATGGGGTGTCTCCACTGATCGTTAGCCTCGTCGGCCACACCAACGAGGCCCCGGGAGGAGCCATGGGCAGGTCGGCGGAGATGCGGCAGTTTCTCCTTCGCTACGAGGGAGAAGGGCAGAGCGCGCGGTACGGGGGTGTGCCGACGCAGCGGGCCGGGGTGTCGGAGGCTCCACGGGTCTCGGACGATCAGGTGCGCCGCGCCCGGGTCGCCGTCGCCCAGGGTGCCCACGACGCCCGGGACTGCGCCGAACTGCTGGAGATGCTGGGGCTGGCCCCGGACGAGGAGGGCAACCACCCGGTGCAGCGCTGACCCCGGCCGTCGCGGGCCGGGGAATGACCCGTTCGGCGGAACCCGGTCGCGCGGGGCCGCCGGGACGGGAAGCCGCCCAGGTGCACACCCCCTGATCGTGCACCTGGGCAGGCGACAAAATACTGTCCGGAACCGCCTCCGGGCAATCAAATGACGCCTCTGGCCGGGCTTCGACCGGAAAATCTCTCATCACGGCCGACAGGACCGCAGAGTTTTCGTCACGCCGATGAGTACGCGGGCGTCGCCCCCGGGGATGGCACCCGGTCGTCCGGCCCCCCGGTCGTCCGGTGTGGAACCGGCCGCCGGCCTCGGCGGGGAGCAGGCGGACGGCGACCGGGGCCTCCGCGGGTGGGGCACGACTTGTCGCAGGTCAAAGGAGGGTTCGCGAGTTAAGTGACCCCCCTTTGAAAGGGGCTCGACGGGTGTCCTAGACTGGTGATCGCTCCCAGGGGATGACCTGGAAGCGCGGTCGGTAGCCGAACCGACTGGGCTCCCATCGTCCAGCGGCCTAGGACTCCGCCCTTTCAAGGCGGCGACGCGGGTTCGAATCCCGTTGGGAGTACGGAGAACTGAAAACGGTACACAGCATGGCCCTGTGGCGCAGTTGGTCAGCGCGCCGCCCTGTCACGGCGGAGGTCGCGGGTTCAAGTCCCGTCAGGGTCGCCAAGGCGTTCGGTCCTGCACCGGCGTTTCGGCCAGGTAGCTCAGTTGGTACGAGCGTCCGCCTGAAAAGCGGAAGGTCGGCGGTTCGATCCCGTCCCTGGCCACCCGGTTGACCCGCAACCGCCCCGCCCCGATCCGGTCGGGGCGGTTTTTTCATGTCCGGACCTTCCCGTCCGAGCGCTGCCGAGCCCGGCAGGGCAGGCCACCAGACGAAGGGGTTCCGCCTCGCCTCAGGGGGCGTCCTCATCGCCGATCAGCGCGATCACCCGGTCCTGCGTCAGGCTGCTGAGACTCGCCGGAGCGCCCTTCGCGCTGCTCCGCGGAAGAGGCGGTCGGGTGTAGTATGCTAGCTGTCTCACGTGCCGTAGGGGCGAGGACATGCTTTTCCGGTGGCAGGCAGACCAGTTGCGCAGGATGCCTAAGGTGTACAGTCTGTCGCTCACCGTAGACCTGAGTCCGGGGGCGTCCGATGACCATCCTGTGGAATCGGACGATGGTACGGAGCACTTTCTCCCGGATGTGTCGCGGGGCACTCGCAACCCCCTGAAAGCTCGCTGCCAACTCCGGTACGGGCGAGACCTCGTACTGGTCCGTCTGTGCACCACAGGCAAGCACGGTAATCCTGACGGTGTACAGATCGGAGCTCCACACCTGCATCTCTACCGGGAGAGCAGCGGCACGAAGTGGGGGGATGTTCCAGCGGGTGTGATCGAGGCGTTCGAGAGGTATTCGGTCACCGCTCGTGCGTGGTCCTCCCGTGAGGAGTTGCTCGACCGCCTCGCTTCATGAACCAGGGACCCGACCGTTTCGTGCTTCGGGCGGAGCGTGCTGGTCCTTATGGGTGAATGAGCGATCCGGTCAGAGTCCGGTGACGATGAGGGCGGTGTCGTCCTCGGTGGGGCGGTCGGTGAGGAGGTCGGCGAGCAGGGCGTTGGCGAGCTCGTCGGCGGCGAGCGTGGCGTGGTCGGTGAGGCTCCGCCGGAGCCGGTCCAGGCCGACATCGAGCACTTCGCCCCGGCGCTCGACGAGCCCGTCGGTGTAGAGCACGAGGACCGAGCCGGGGGCGTAGGTGTATCGCGCCTGCGGTCGGGTCCGGTGGAGCGGGCCGACGGACAGGGGCAGGGACAGGGCCTCGTCGAGTGCGTCGACGCCGCCGTCCGGCCGCAGCAGCATGGGTGGCAGGTGGCCCGCACAGCCGTAGGTCAGGGTGTGCGCGTCGGTGTCCACGGTGACCTTGGCGACCGTGGTGCCCAGCGCGCCGTCGATCGACCGGGCGTACCGGTCGAGCATCGCCAGAGCGCTTCCCGGCCGGTCCGGGTCCGCCCGGATCAGTGCGCCGAGTGCGCTGCGCAGCCGACCCATCACGGCCGCGGCGCGCAGGCCGCAGCCGACCACGTCCCCGACGGCCGCGGTGAGCCTGCCCTGCCCGAGTTCGACGAAGTCGTACCAGTCACCGCCCAGGTTCGAGCCGCTGAGCGCCGGGCGGTACCGGGCGGCCATCCGCTCGGTGACCGTCGCCGGCCCCGGCATCATGGCCTCCTGCAGGGTCAGCGCGGTCTCCCGTTCCCGGGTGTAGTTGCGCACCAGCCCGGTGGTGTCCACCGGGCAGATCACCAGCCGGTCCACCGCGCCGTCCCGGTCGAGCACCGGGACACTCACCAGTCCCCAGTACCGTTCCTGGTAGTCGCCGGTGCGCGGGGTGGCGATGTCGTAGCGCACCAGCGGCAGCGTGTCCGGTCGGCCCGTTTCCAGTGCCCGGTGCAGCGATGCGGACACGCGCTGCGTGTCCGTGCGGTCCGCCCCCTCGGGATGGCCGGGGAAGACGTCGAAGAAGTAGTGATCCAGCAGCTCGTCCCGGGCCCGCCCGGTCACCCACATGTACGCCCAGTTGACCTCCCGGATCACCAGGTCGGGGCTGAGCACGGCGTACGGGCTCGAATAGGGACTCGAAAACGTGGCGGCGACGTCGTGCGCGGCCATCTCGCGCCTCTCGCTTCACTGGGGCATCCGGCGTCGACCGGTGCTGATTCCCGGATAGCCCCGGTGTCGTCCCGGCAAACCGTGCCGGACCCGGGTCAGAGGTCGACGGCCGCCGACACGGACCGCATCGTGGCGACGACGGTGCGCACGGCGGTGGGCGCCGGATCCCGCCGCGCGGCGAAGGTGTCGATGTCCAGGCTCCGGCCCTCGGCGTCCCGGTCGGACACGGGGATCCAGCTCCAGTCGGGCAGGTGCCGGGTCGCCGACAGGTGGGTCACCAGTACGGCGTCCACTTCGGACGCCAGGGCGATCAGCCAGCTGTGTTCGGAGAAGCGGCGGAACAACCATTCCGTCCCGGCGCCCGCGGCGGTCGAGGCGGCCTGCATGCGGCTCACCTCGACGTCCACCTCGCCCGCGGCGTGGGCCATCACCCGGGCGCCGTCGAGGTCGGCGAAACGGATCGTGTCCCGGCCCGCCAGGGCCGAACCCGGCGGCACGGCGACACCGATGCGCTGGGTGAACAGTTTCTCGCAGTGCACCTCCGAGGCCTCGGTGTGCAACAGCCCGATGTCGATCAGCCCGTTCTGCAGCAGTTGGCGTTGTTCCTCGGTGGTGGCCTCGTGCAGGGACAGCCGCAGCGACGGTGCCCGCCCGGCCAGGGTGTCGAGCAGCGTGAAGCCCCACGGCTGGGGCAACCCCTGCGGCACGCCGACCCGCACCAGCCGCACCTGTTCACCCGCCGTGCGCACCACCTCGGGGATGCGTTCGACCTGCTCGAACACGGTGTCCAGGTGGTCGAGCAGGCCGAGACCCGCCGGGGTCGGCTCCACGCCCTGCGGGGTGCGTTCGAGCAGGGACTGCCCGAGTTCCCGCTCCAGCGCCATGATCTGCCTGCTCAGTGACGGCTGCGTCATGTGCAGGATGGCGGCCGCCTTGCTGAACGACCGCACCTCGGCGACCTTGCTGAAGTAGGTCAGCTGCCGCAGTTCCACGCGACCAGCCTAGGCGCGTGTGCCCCCGTGCCCGCCCGAGCCGGTCGACCGGCCGCTATGCGCTGCGGGCATAACCCCCGGAGACATCCGGTATTGGACGGCAGACCGGGGGAGCGGTCAGGGTCACACCCAACAGATGTGAAGACGCTGTTTCGGGTGATGAACCAGCTCCGGCTGTAGTGAGGTGGAACGGGATGTCCACGGACTTCGACGTCGTCGTGATCGGCGGTGGCGCGGCGGGGATCGCCGCGGCCGTCGGCGCGGCGCGGTCGGGTGCGTCGGTCTGTGTGATCGAGCAGTACGGGTTCCTCGGCGGGGCGGCCACGAACAGTTCCGTGCTCACCCACTGCGGCTTCTTCGACCAGACCGGCACCCAGGTGGTGGCCGGGGTCGGGCAACAGGTGCTCGACCGCCTCGACGAACGCGACCTCTACCGCACGCAGACCATCGCCGACACCGGCAACACCGTCGTGCTGCTCGATCTGGAGACCACCAAGAGCGTCTACGACCGGGTGGTGGCCGACGCGGGGGTGACACTGCTGCTGCACAGCAGGCTGGTCTCGGCCACGACCGAGGACGGGCGGATCACCGGGGTGGAGATCGTGCACCGCGGCGGCCACCGGCACCTCACCGGCCGCGCCTTCGTCGACTGCAGCGGGGACGGCGCGCTCCTCGCGGAGTCCGGCTCGGCGGTGCGGCTGTCCGCCCCGGAACGCAGGCAGGCGTGCACGCTCGTGATGCGCGCGGGTGCGGTCGCCGACGGCGCCGACCTCAGCCCGGCCGGGATGGCCGCCGCGGTGGAGAAGTACCGGACCGAGACCGGCCGCACCCTGGTGCGGGACAGCGGGATCGCGGTGCGGATGCCGGTCAGCGGCGAGATCATGCTGCTGCTGGCCGACCAGCACCGTGACGTGCTCGACGTCGACGACCTGACCGAGGCCGAGATCCGCGCCCGGGAGCTGAGCTGGCGGTACCTGGAGGCGTTCCGTCGCCACCTGCCCGGGTGGGAGTCCGCCTTCCTCGCCTCCACCGGCCCGCAGATCGGCATCCGCGAGGGCCGCAGGCTCGCCGGGCGCGACGCGGTGTCCGCCGACGACGTCTCCACCGGACGCCGCAGGCCGCACGACGCGGTGGCGCGGTGCGGGTGGCCGATGGAGAAGCACGTCGCCCCCGGGGTCACCGAATACGGTGGGATCCGGGACAAGGGCTGGTACCACATCCCGTACGGGGCGCTCTGCTCCGAATCCACCGACAACCTCTGGGCGGGCGGCCGCCTGGTCAGTTCGGACGACTCCGCCTACGCCTCGCTGCGCGTGATGGGCACGTCGTTCGCCACCGGGCACGCCTGCGGTGTGGCCGCGAGCGTCTACGCCGCGGGCGGCACGCACGACTACACCGCCGTCCGCCGGGAACTGGAGCGGCAGGGGGCGTTGATCTGATGACCACCGACCGGACCACCACCGACGACCGGACCACCACCGCCGGGCCGCACGGGCGCCCGGACCGGATCGCGTTGACCGGCGCGGCGGGCTCACTGGCCACCGACGTGCTGCCGGGGCTGACCGACCTCGGGCACCATGTGGTGGGAGTGGACCGGAAGCCGGCGACCGACACGGCCGCCGCCGTCTGCCAGGACTGGGCCCACTGCGAGATCACCGACATCGACGCCCTGGTCACCGCGTTCACTGGAAGCGACGCGGTCGTCCACCTGGCGGGCATCCCGCTGGAGGCCGACTGGGAGACGGTGTCCCGGGTCAACATCGACGGCACGCAGGCGGTCCTGGAGGCCGCACGCCGTGCGGGGGTGCCCCGCGTGGTGCTGGCAAGCTCCATCCACGCCGTGGGCTACGTCGCCATCCCCGCGGACGGCGGGACCGTGCCGGACGACGTGCCCGCGCGGCCGAACACCTTCTACGGGGTCAGCAAGGCCGCGGTGGAAGCGCTCGGGAGTCTGTACCACGACCGGTACGGCCTTGAGGTCGTGTGCCTGCGGATCGCCTCCCGCTTCGCCCGGCCGCGCGACGAGCGGATGCTGGCCACCTGGCTCTCCCCCGCGGACGCGGTGCGGCTGACCGACGCCGCACTCCGCGCACCCGGGATCGGATTCCGGGTCGTGTGGGGGGTCTCGGCCAACAGCCGGGGCTACCTCTCCCACTCCGGCGGCGCCGCGATCGGCTACACCCCGGTCGACGACGCGGAACGGTATGCGGACACGCTTTTCGCCGAGGCCGGGGACGATCCCTCGGTGCTCGCCTCCGAGGAGGACCGTCGGTTCCTCGGAGGGGTCTTCTGTTCGGAGCGCCCTCCGATGTTTGAATGGTGATTTCGTTCGGGCGGTTCTCCCCTCCCGGCCAGAACGGTTCCGCCGACTCGATCAAGGATTGTTCATGACCACATCCCCCACGACACGAACCACGTCCGACGACGCCTTCGTCGTCGAGAACGTGTCGAAGATCTTCGTCGGGAAGAGTCAGGTCCAGGCGCTCGACGACATCGATCTCACGTTCGAGAAGGGGTCGTTCACCTGCATCGTCGGCCCGTCCGGCTGCGGGAAGTCGACCCTGTTGCGCATCCTCGGCGAGCTGGAGACCGCCTCGGCGGGACAGGTCCACAACAATCTCCCGAAGGGAAAGGTCCCCCGTTCCGCGTTCGTTTTCCAGGATCACGGCGTCCTGCCGTGGTTCACCGTCCTGCAGAATGTGGCCTTCGGTGAGCAGATGGCCTCGGTCGGTAAACGGGAACGTGAGGAACACGCGCGGCACTGGATCTCCGAGGTCGGCCTGACCGGATTCGAACAGGCCTATCCGCACCAGCTCTCCGGCGGGATGCGGCAGCGGATCGCGATCGCCCGCGCGTTCGCGACGGGGTCGCCGTCCCTGCTGATGGACGAGCCGCTGGGTGCGCTGGACGCGCAGACCCGGATCCTGATGCAGGAGCAGCTGGTCGGTCTGTGGGAGGCCGAGCGCAAGACCGTCGTGCTGGTGACGCACGCGATCGAGGAGGCGCTGCTGCTCGGCGACCGCATCGTGGTCATGTCGGCGCGGCCGGGCCGGGTCAAGGAAGTGATCGACGTCCCGTTCGGCAGGCCGCGCAGTGTGGAGATGGAGACCGATCCCGAGTTCGCGCGGATGAAGCAGGACATCTGGGAGTCGCTGCGGGATGAAGTTCAAGCATCGTTGAGGTTCTCATGACACAATCACTGACGCGGGACTCGACCGCGGCCGGGTCCGACGACGCCCTGCGGCGCGCGGTGGAGCGGGAACACCGCAGGCACCGGTTGTTGCGGACACGTGATCTCGCGCTCGCCGTGCTCACCCCGCTCGTACTGCTCGCGCTGTGGGAGGTCGCCGCCGCGACCGGAATGCTCGACGCCCGGCTGTTCACGCCGCCGAGCGAGATCCTTTCCCGCGGCTGGGAGATGATCTCCACGGGTGAACTGTGGGTGCACGTGTACTCCACCGTGGGGCGGCTGCTCACCGGCTTCGCGCTCGGTGCGGTGGTCGGGATCGCCGTGGGGCTGGTGATGGGCGTGTCCCGACCGTTGCGGGCGGCGTTCGGCCCGACCTTCACGGCGTTGTACGCACTGCCGAAGATCGCGATTCTCCCGCTGCTGCTGTTGATCTTCGGGTTGACCGAGACGCCGAAGGTGCTCTCGGTGGCGATCTCGGTGTTCTTCGTCGTGCAGATCAACACGCTCGCGGGCATCACGCAGATCGACGGACGGATCCTCGAGGCCGCGCGGGCCTACCGGGCCACCGGCTGGCGGCTGTTCCGCTACGTGCTCCTGCCCGGCGCGACACCGTCCATCATGACCGGCCTGCGCGTATCGGCGGGCATGGCGGTGATCGTGGTGACGGCCGTCGAGTTCGTCGCCTCGAACAACGGACTGGGGTACCTGATCTGGAACTCGTGGCAGTTGTTCCAGCCACAGACGATGTTCGTCGGACTGATCACGGTCTCGATCATCGGCGCTGTGGTCACCGGGCTCATCATCCTGTTGGAGCGGGCGTTGCTCCCCTGGCAGCACTCCGGCGGGCCCCGAAAAAAGGGAAGGAAACAATGAGGAAACTGACGGCGATGGCAGCGACGATGCTGCTCGGTGTCGGCTTGTCCGCCTGCGGCGCCGGCGGTGACACCGCGGGCGGCGGCGGGGACGACACCGTCGACGTGGGATACGTGCAGCTGTCGATCTTCTCGCCACTGTTCGTGGCACAGGAAAAGGGCTACTTCGCCGACGAAGGCCTGAAGGTCAACCTGGAGAACGTGAAGTCGGGCCAGGACGCGATTCCGCTGGCCGCCAGCGGGAAGCTGGACACCGTCCTCGCCGGGTTCTCCGCGGGGATGTTCAGTTCGATCAACACCGGACTGGACGTCGAGGTCGTCGGCTCGATGGGCGTGCAGCCCGAGGACCGGGAGCGTCCGCCGTCGGCACTGCTGGTGCGCCAGGAGCTGATCGACAGCGGGGAGTACTCCTCCCTGGCGGACCTGAAGGGCCGCACGATCGGCGTGCTCGGCGGTGAGGGTGCGACGAGTGCCCACTACGTCGGGATGGCGCTGGAGGAGGCAGGTCTGTCGCTGGACGACGTGAACTTCACCCAGGTGTCCAACCCGGACATTCCGACCGGTCTGCAGACCGGGGGCATCGACGCGGGCTTTGCCGCGGCGCCGTTCTGGGAGATGGCCGTGGAGGACGGGGTCGCCGAGAAGGTCTGGACAACGCCGGAGGGGACCTCCGGCACGGGCATGATCTACGGCGGTGAGTTCTCCGACAGCGAGAACGGGCAGAAGTTCTTCGACGCCATGGCCCGGGCGGCCCGGGACCTCCAGGGTGAGCAGCGCTACTCCGAAGAGAACCTGCGCATCATCGCCGAGGCCACCGACCAGAGCGTCGAGGACGTCAAGTCGACGCCGCTGTACACGTGGCTGCCCGACCTGGCGCCGTTGCCCGACCAGCTCGCCACGATGGAGCGGACCTGGATGAAGCTGGGCGCGCTGGAGTACGACCAGCCGCTCCCGCAGGAGGAGTACGTCAACACGACCTTCTCGGACAACGTCGACGCCGGGCAGGACGGCTCGGACGGGTCCGCGGGCTCCGACGGATGAGCCCGTGACCGGTTGAGCGCGCGAGGGCCGTGGGTCGACGGAGCACGTCGCCCACGGCCCTCCGTCATGGCGCACAGGGCTACAAGGAGTCGGTCGACCGCTACGAGAACGCGAGGCAGCTCGCGGAGCGGTACGGCGCCGAACTCCAGGACATCTACGGGACGCCGGGCGGGCCCTACGATCTCGTCGCCGTGGTGCGCCACGACGATGTCCGGAAGGCCACGGCCTTCCTGATGGCCGTGCAGTCGATGGGCAATCTCCGCATCGAGGCGGTGCACGGTTACGGGCCGGACGAGATGCGCGACCTCATCGCCCTTGGCGGGTAGCGCCGGACGGTCGCGGTGGGTTGGCGCGGGTGGGCGCCGCGACACTACGCTCGGCGGGCGTCGGTAAGGGATCGTGTCGGGGGGAGGGCGCCGCGTGGGTGAGCGACCCGGACGGGGACGGGTGGCGCTGCTGGCCACGTGCCTGACCGACACGCTGTACCCGGACACCGCCAAGGCCGTCGTCCGCCTGCTCGAACGGCTCGGCTGCGCGGTCGACTTCCCGCTCGAACAGACCTGCTGCGGGCAGCTGCACTACAACACCGGCTATCACGACGACGCGGAGCCGTTGGTCCACCGGTACGCCGAGGTGTTCGCCGGATACGACCACGTGGTGGCGCCATCCGGGTCGTGCGTGGGCACCGTGCGGGAGATCCACCCGAAGCTGGGCGGGAACGACCCGGCCGTGCGGCGCACCTACGAACTCAGTGAGTTCCTCGTGGACGTGCTGGGGGTGACCGACGTCGGCGCGTACTTCCCGCACCGGGTGACCTACCACCCCACCTGCCACTCCCTGCGGATGCTCGACGTCGGGGACCGTCCGCTGCGCCTGCTGCGCGCGGTGCGCGGCCTGGACCTGGTCGAACTGCCCCGGGCGGAGGAGTGCTGCGGCTTCGGCGGTACGTTCGCCCTGAAGAACGCCGGGACGTCCACGGCGATGCTGGCCGACAAGATGCGCTGCGTGCAGGACACCGGCGCCGAGGTGGTCACGGCGGGCGACAACTCGTGCCTGATGCACCTCTCCGGCGGCCTGACCCGCCTGCGCACCGGCGTGCGCAGCGTGCACCTGGCCGAGATCCTGGCGAGTACGGAGGAGCAGCCGTGGGTCGCAACCCCGTGACGTGGCTGGGCAGCCCGACGTTCCCGGACGCGGCGCACACCGCGCTGGCGGACACGCAGCTACGGGGGAACCTGCGCCGGGCCACGACGACGATCCGGGGCAAGCGCGCCGCCGCCGTCGCCGAGCTGGACGACTGGGAGGAGCTGCGCCGGGCCGGTGCGGCGATCAAGGACGACGTGCTCGCGCACCTGGACACCTACCTGGAGCGGCTGGAGGAGGCCGTCACCGCGCGCGGCGGGACGGTCCACTGGGCGCGGGACGCCGAGGAGGCCAACCGGATCGTGCTCGACCTCGCGCTGGCCCGGCGGGCCGAGGAGGTCGTCAAGGTCAAGTCGATGGCCACCGCGGAGATCGGGCTGAACGAGCACCTCGAAGCGGGGGGCGTCCGCCCGATCGAGACCGATCTCGCCGAGCTGATCGTGCAGCTCGGGCACGACCGGCCCTCGCACATCCTCGTCCCCGCGATCCACCGCAACCGGGCGGAGATCCGGGAGCTCTTCCGCAGGGAGATGCCGGAGGAGGCGCCCGACTCCGACGACCCGGCCGAGCTCGCCGAGGCCGCCCGCCGGTACCTGCGGCGCAAGTTCCTCTCCGCGACGGTCGCCGTGTCCGGCGCCAACTTCGCCGTGGCCGACACCGGGTCCGTGGCGGTGGTCGAGTCGGAGGGCAACGGCCGGATGTGCCTCACCCTGCCGGACACGCTGATCACCGTCATGGGGATCGAGAAGGTCGTGCCCACCTGGCGGGACCTGGAGGTGTTCCTCCAACTGCTGCCGCGGTCATCGACCGCCGAGCGGATGAACCCCTACACCTCGATCTTCTCGGGGGTGACCCCCGGCGACGGGCCGCGTGAGTTCCACCTGGTGCTGCTGGACAACGGGCGCACGGCCACGCTGGCCGACGCGGTCGGCAGGCAGGCGCTGCGCTGCATCCGGTGTTCGGCCTGCCTGAACGTCTGCCCGGTGTACGAGCGCACCGGCGGGCAGGCGTACGGGTCGGTGTACCCGGGTCCGATCGGGGCGATCCTCGCGCCCCAGCTGGACGGGGACCTGACCGATCCGCAGACGGCGTCGCTGCCGTACGCCTCGTCGCTGTGCGGGGCCTGCTACGAGGTCTGCCCGGTGCGGATCGACATCCCGGAGGTGCTCACCCACCTGCGGGGCGAGGTGGTGCGGGCGCGGAGCAGGCGGACCCCCGAGGCGCTGGCCATGTCCGGCGCGGGCTGGGTGTTCCGCGACCGCCGCCGGTACGAGGCCGCGCAGCGGGCCGGGTCGCTGTCCCGCCTCCTCGCCGGCCGGGACGGGCGGATCACCAGTCTGCCCTGGCCCGGGTCGAAATGGACGTCCACCCGCGACGCCCCGGCGGTGCCGAAGGAGTCGTTCCGCGCGTGGTGGAGGCGCACCCGTGGCTGAGGCGCGCGAGGAGATCCTGGGCCGGATCCGGGCGGCGCGCGGAGGCGGACCGGGGCCGGTGCCGCGTG
>NZ_KI912258.1:22248-22474 GCF_000231035.2 Saccharomonospora iraqiensis subsp. paurometabolica YIM 90007
GGGGACCACGCCCACGGGACCCCCGGTCGGTCGAGGTCGGCCGGGGCGCTCGTGTCCAGGAGAGAGTGCCGACGTCACCGACGGTGCGGGTTCTTGTGCAGCAGGTCGTCGGCCCCGCCTCCCTCCCCGGCCTCGGCCAGCTCGGCGAGGGCCTGCGCCCGTCGCAGTCGCAGCACGGTCTCCCGCAACGCGAGGTTCACCGTCTCCTCCGCGGTGTTCGTGCCGA
>NZ_KI912258.1:22574-23825 GCF_000231035.2 Saccharomonospora iraqiensis subsp. paurometabolica YIM 90007
CTGCGCCGCGCGCACGCCGACCTGGCGGGAGACCGCATTCGCACGGTGACCCGACAGCGCGCCGAGTCCGTGCGCGCGCTCGCCCGGCGTGCCCGTGACCTGGCGGGGGCGGAGGTCGGCGAGACGGTCGTACGCGAGGTCGAGACCACGTTGGAGGCCGCGGCCGGTGACCCGGAGGCGGCCCGGGAGGTCCGTGTGGGAAGACTCACCTCGGCACTGCACCCCGGCGACCCGTTCGCGGGCTCGTGGCTGCCCCACGCGTCCACACCCGCCCCGGCGCGGGAGCCGACACCACGGCGGGGGAAGCGGCGACGCGCCGACCACGCCGACCGCCCCGGCCCGGCGACCCACCCGGACCAGAAGTCGCATCCCGAGCCGGAGCCGGAGCCGGAGCCGGAGCCGGAGCCGGAGCAGGAGCCGAAGCCGAAGCCGGAGCCGAAGCCGAAGCCGACGCCGGAGCCCGAGCAGGAGCCGCCGGAGCCATCGCCGGCGCGGGAGTCCCCGCCGGAGTCACCGGGGCCGCAACGGGAGGAGCGCCCCCGGAGTCCGGACCGGGACCGTAAGGCCCAGCGACGACGCCGCCGCGACCGGGAGGTGGCGGCCCGCAGGACCCGGGACGAGGCCCGTCAGGAGCTCCGCGCCGCCGAACGGGGGGAGGCCCGCGCCCGCGAGCGCACCGAAGCCGCCCGCAGAGCCCTGGAAGCCGCCGAAGCCGCCCTCGAAGACCTCCCCTGACCGCGAGTCGCCATCCCAGCCCCGCGAGTTGCCGCCCCAGTCGCGCGAGTCGCCATCCCAGTCGCGCGAGTTGCCGCCCCAGTCCTGCGAGTCGACGCCTCATGTCTGCGAGTCGGTCGGCACGGACGGAGTGGTGCTGGCGTGCGAGTGGGTGACACAGGATCGCGTCCCGCCGGCGGTGTCGATCCGCCGGCTCCGGGTGTCAGCTTGCGGGCATGGGGTGTCAACTCGTGGGCGTGAGGTGGCGACTCGCGGGCGTGGAGTGTCAACTCGCGGGACTGGAGTGGCGACTCGCCGGGTGGGGTGGTGCAACCTCGGGGGGATTCCGGTGCGTCCGGGGGGTATGAGTCGACGTCCCGGGGTCGCCGGTCCCGCCGTGTCCGTGTTCGCGCTGCTGCCCGCCCTCGCCGGGTGCGGGGTGCTGCCCGGGGAAGGCGGTTGCACGCTCGCCGCCGCGCGGGAGGGGGTGGGTGTCGAGGTCGCGGCGGGCCTCGACGCCGCGGGGGCCACCGTGGA
>NZ_KI912258.1:23925-30679 GCF_000231035.2 Saccharomonospora iraqiensis subsp. paurometabolica YIM 90007
GCGCACCGTCGCGGACCCGGCCGGGTTGCTGGCCCGGCGCCTGGCGGACTACCGGGCCGTCGTGCACCGGGTCGGCGCGGACGAGGTGGCCGGGACGATCCGGCGGTGTCTGGCCGACCGGGGTGTGTCCACGATGGCGGTTCCCGCCGACGTGGACCCGGCGTGGTGCGCGGACGGGGTGCGCTGGCTGCCCGACGCGCCGCCGGACGAGGCACTGTCCGTGGCCGAGTTGGACCGGGTCGACGGGGTGTTGACCGGGTGCGCGGTGGCGATCGCCGACACGGGCACCCTCGTGCTGGACACCGGGCCGGGGCAGGGCAGGCGGATGCTCACGCTGGTGCCGGACTACCACCTGTGCGTCGTCCCGGCCGGACGCATCGCGGCAGGCGTCCCCGACGCGCTGGCGCGGTTGGACCCGGCACGCCCGCTGACCTTCGTCAGCGGACCGTCGGCGACCAGCGACATCGAACTCGACCGCGTGGAGGGTGTGCACGGCCCCCGCACCCTGGAGGTGCTGGTGGCCGACGACCCGTGACCGCGGTCACCGGGCCGCCCATGGCGCGGGCCCGTCGGTCGCCTCACGCGTAGATGTCGGCCGGGGTCACCAGGGACAGCGTCGGGTCCCCGGCCGCGTGCCGGACCAGTCGATCGGTGAATCCCGCGCGGGAGCAGAGCACCCGACGCGGCTGGTCGACGACCCTGTCGACGAACGGTATCAGGCTGTCCAGCAGGTTGAGCTCGGCGAAATCGACCGCTGACGTGGTCCACTTGCACATGCCGAGCACGCGGGTGTTGTTGTCCCCGTCCACACCGACGATGTCTATCTCGCGTTCGGTCGTGCGACGATCCCGCCCCGTCGGCACCGGTCCCCACCAGCGGCCGACGGAGCTCACCTCGGGCGAGTTCAGCAGCACGTGCTCCCGGCAGACATCTTCCCATACTCCCGACGTGTGATGATCGAGCTGAGGGAGCACCGTGTCCTGCACGTAGGCGGCGGCGAGGGCGTTCGTCCGCAACTGGGAACGCGCGGCTTCGACGAAGCGGTAGTGGAAGCGGAGGAACTGGTCGCAGATCCGATAGGTGACCTTCTTGCTACGGGGGGACGCGGTGACCGGGCGTTGACTCTCGACGAGACCCAACCGTTCGAGGGTGCCGAGCAGCTTGGTGATATGGGCCGGCTCGAGCCCGGTACGGGCACTCATGGTGCTGTTGCGGTTGTGGCCGTGGGCGATCGCCCGGAGCACGGCGGTGTGATTGGCCGGGTCACCGATCGACTGTCTCAGCATGAGTTCGGCCTCGTCGTGCAGGAGGCCGCCGCGCTCGAACACCTCGGTCAGCAGATGCTCACCGAGCGGGCGGTCATCGGTGAACCGTGCCAGGTAGTACGGGATGCCACCACACACGGAATACGTCCGTACCCGGTCCTCAGCGGTGTAGCCGGGGTGGAAGAGTGCCGCGTCGCGGGCCAGGAACGGTTCCACCTTGAGCTGTCCGGTCCGCCTCCCGTACAGACGTCCGGCGAGCACCTCGTCCTCGAAGAAGGAGATCTCGCTCCCGGCGAGGACCAGGACGAGTGGCAGCGTCCGGCCTGTCGTTCGCCACCAGCGGCTGAGCACACTCTCCAGTTCGGGTGCCTGCTGCGCCAGCAGCTGGAACTCGTCGAAAACCACGAGTGTGCGCTGGTCGCCCACGAAGCGGGCGATCGCGGCCAGCGCCGCCTCCCAGCTGGTCAGTGGTTGGCTTTTCAACAGCTCGTCTCCGGAGACCCGGGCGAGCTCGTCGGTGAGGTCGTGCAGTTGTTCCTGTCTGACGGTGTCCGTCGCTTCCACGAACAGTGCCCGTGTGCCGTCCGCGAAGTGGGTCAGCAACTCGGTCTTGCCGACGCGCCGACGCCCGTAGATCACGAGGAGCTCTGCGGAGTCGCCCCGGAGACGCCGGTCGAGTAGCTCCAGTTCGTCCGCCCGGTTGAGGAACTGCACATCGGTATCGTACATCGAAATTGCCGTCAGCGGATAATCCTGCGCAGGATAATCCTGCGGCGGCAATTTCGATGGGGGACCACGCCCACGGGACCCCCGGTCGGTCGAGGTCGGCCGGGGCGCTCGTGTCCAGGAGAGAGTGCCGACGTCACCGACGGTGCGGGTTCTTGTGCAGCAGGTCGTCGGCCCCGCCTCCCTCCCCGGCCTCGGCCAGCTCGGCGAGGGCCTGCGCCCGTCGCAGTCGCAGCACGGTCTCCCGCAACGCGAGGTTCACCGTCTCCTCCGCGGTGTTCGTGCCGAGCAGTTCGGACGCCTCGCCGAGCGCGTCGTCGTCGATGTCGAGGAAAACCTTGGACATGACACGTTCCTACACGACCCCGATGCCGCACGGATCGCCCCATCGGGTCGGGTCGTCGGTCGTGCGGTCGGGGTCGGTCAGGGGTCGAACGCCTCGTCGGCCGGGGCGGGCCTGCCGAAGTGGAAGCCCTGGGCCCGGTCGCAGCCGAGGTCGCGCAGCACCCGCACCTGACCGTCGTTCTCCGCACCCTCGGCGACCACCGTGAGCCCCATCGAGTGCGCCATCCGCACGATGCCCGTGATGATGGCCTCCGCGTCGCTGTCCGTGGGGCCGTCGAGGCCCGCGACGAACGAGCGGTCGATCTTGAGCGTGTCCAGCGGCAGCTTCCACAGCTGGGCCAGCGACGAGTAGCCGGTGCCGAAGTCGTCGATGGCCAGCCGGACCCCCAGCCCGCGCAGGGCCGTCAGCACCTCGGCCGCGGCGGAGGGCTCGCGCATCAGCGCGCTCTCGGTGATCTCCAGACACAGCTCGCCCGGCGGCAGGCCGGTGGTGCGCAGGGCGTCGTCCACGGCCGCCACCAGCGACTCGTCGTCGAGCTGACGTGCGGAGAGATTCACCGCGAGCCGGGTGCGGGACGTGCCGTGCAGCCGTCGCCGGGCCAGCTCCCCGGTGGCCGTGCGCAGCATGTGGCCGCCGATGAGAGTGATCAGGTCGCTCTCCTCGGCCAGCGGGATGAACTCGCCGGGGGAGATGAGCCCGTGGACCGGGTGCTGCCAGCGCAACAGGCCCTCCACGGCCACCCGGCGGTAGGTGCGCAGGTCCACGATCGGCTGGTAGGCGACCCAGAGCTGGCCCTCCGGCACCGCGTCGCGCAGATCCTGCTCCAGCCGGAGCTGCCGTTGCACCCGCTCCCGCAGTTCGACGTCGAAGAACTCGTACCGGCCCCGGCCCCGGGTCTTCGCCTGGTACATCGCGACGTCGGCGTCGCGCAGCAGGTCCTCGGGGCAGCGCCCGTCGTCGCCGGTCGCGGTGACGATGCCGATGCTGGCGTCGACGCGCAGCCTGCGGCCGTCGACCGTGATCGGTTCGGTGAGCGCACGGCGCAGCGAATCGACCAGCGCGCGGACCTGCCCGCAGTGCTGCACACCGGGGGTCACGACGGCGAACTCGTCCCCGCCCAGCCTGCCGACGACGTCGCGGTCCCGCACGTGGCGGCGGAGGCGGTCGCCGACGATACGCAGGACGCGGTCGCCGACCCCGTGCCCGAGCGAGTCGTTGATGACCTTGAACTTGTCCAGGTCGATGAACAGTACGCAGGTCAGGTCCTCCGGCCCGGTGCCGCGGAGGGCGGAGGCGAGACCGCGCAGCACGAGCGCCCGGTTGGCGAGCCCGGTCAGCGAGTCGTGGGTCGCGTCGTGCGCCAGACGTCGCCCGATCGCGCGGCGCTCGGTGATGTCGCTGAACGAGACGACCACGGCGTGCGGGGCGGGGCCGTGCGGATCCAGCGCGCGGCAGCTCAGCGACAGCCACACCCAGCGCCCGTCCGGCCTGCGCGCACGCACGACCCGGCCGTCGGCGGGCCTGCCGGTGTGCCGGGTCACCGCGGCCGGGTTCTCGCTCGTCGGGATCCGCGTCCCGGACTCGTCGTGCAGCGGGAACAACGCGGGCGAACAGCCGATCATCGCGTCGACCGGGAGCCCGAGGATCCGCCCGGCCGCCGGATTGGCGGTCTCGACCAGCCCGGTCGGGTCGAGGACCACGACCCCCTCGTCCAGGGCGGCGACCACGGTCCGGTAGCGGCGTTGCGCCTGGCGGCGGGCCGTCTCGTCCGCGCACACCAGGACGTAGCCGTCGTCCATCTCGGCGGCCGAGACCCGCACCGTCACCGCGGTGCCGTCGCACCGCCGGTGTTCGGTCTCGGCCACGCCGCCCTCGGCGACGATCGTGGCCGGGTCGGGGCCCCCGCCCACCAGGTCGAGGACGTGCCTGCCCACGGCGGTCTCCGCCGGATGCCCGTACACCGTCCCGGCGGCGGGATTCCAACTGCGCACCACACCGCCGGAGTCCGTGGCGATGATCGCGTCGCTCACGTGCGAGACCAGCGCGGCCTCGTACCGCAGGGCCGACTCCACCGACCGCGCACGGGTGACGTCGCGCAGGGTGACCTGATACGCCGGACGACCCCGCCAGGTGGTGCGCACCGCGGTCGACTCGACGACCGTGGTGCCTCCGTCGGCCCGCACCAGCCTCACCCGGACCGGGCCGGTCGTCGCACCCGGCCGGTCGAGCGTGTCGATCCGGCGCAGCATCTCCGGGACGGCGTCGGTGGTGACGAACTCGGTGAGGTGCCTGCCCACCAGCGCACCGGGATCCTTCGCACCCACCAGGGCCGCGGTCGCCGGATTGGCGTAGAGCAGCGTCGTTCCGTCGTGGACACAGATTCCGTGCGGGTGGGACTCGACCAGTCGCCGGTAGCCCTCGACCGGATCGCCGGGCCACCGGGCACCCCGGACCTCGGCGACGTCGCTCTCCGCGGGATCCCCGGTCACGTCGGTCGCGATACCGACCAGTCGCCCGGGGCCGGGATGCGGGGTCCCGGCTTCCGGACCGGCGTCGGTGTGCTCGTCACCGGTGGCCGGCGGGCGGTGGACACGCGCGAGGAACCGCAGGCGGCGGGACGATCCGTCGAATGTGGTGTGCCGTTGTTCGAGATCGAGAATCTCCCACGCCGGGGAATTGCGGGCGGCGGCGGTCAACGGGCCGATCAGTTCGCGCAGTCGCGTGTCGATATCGTCCTCGTCCGCGGTGGGGACGCCCAGAACCTCCGGGAGATCCGCATTCCAGGTGATCTCACCAGTGCCCAGATCAGCGGACCACGTCGCCCCCACACCGCCGTTCGGTGCGAGATCGACGAGATCGTCCCGGTCCGGACCGAACCAGTGGGGTACCTCGTCGCGTGTATGCGCCTCCATGTCGAAGTCCATCCGCCGCTCGTCTCCGGGCACGATCACGATATGAAATCACCACTGGGCGAGACGAGGGAAATCGTGCCGCACTGCCGCGCCGGTTTCTCTTCCACACCGACCCGCGGTCGTCAGACTAGGCGGTGTCGACGCTTTTCGCCCGGGTCGGTGGTCCGAACCGCCGATTCCGGTGACGGGACGGCGGTCGTGCCGGAGGCCGACGAAACCAGCACTCGCCCGACGGTGTGAGTGTCGAACTGCCGGGAAGGACAGCGCGAGCGGTGGGTGGGGTGCCGGTGCGCTGAGGAGGCCGGGCCGGATTCGCAGGTGACGGGGAGGTCGGGGTGGTGTTCAGTGGTCCCTGGATATGAGCACTGTTCTCGAGGAGGAACGCCGATGACCGACGCGCGTCGCTATCGCCGACCCGGGAAGCTCGATGCGGGACTCAACCTCGTCGTCCGGTCGCTGACCGGTCTGGGAGTGAGCCTGTGGGGCACGCGGATCCTGTCCGTGCGGGGGCGCCGTTCCGGACAGTGGCGGTCCACGCCGGTGAACCTGCTGACCCTGGACGGTGCGGACTACCTCGTCTCACCCCGTGGGCACACCCAGTGGGTCCGCAATCTCCGCGCCGCCGGGGGCGGACAGCTCCGGGTGGGGCGGCGTGTCCGGCGCTTCCGCGCGGTCGAGCTGCCCGACGACGAGAAGGTGGAGATCCTGCGCGCCTACCTGGCCCGGTGGGGGTGGGAGGTCGGCCGGTTCTTCGACGGGGTCGACGCGCACTCCGACACGGCGGACCTCCGCGCGGCCGCCCCGGGGTGCCCGGTCTTCCGGGTGGTCACGCCGCGGTGAGACGCGTTCCGCACAGCAGCGCTGTCGCGGGCGGATCGTGAAGGTCCGACCCCGGAGGGTGCCCCGGTGTCGGTGTGCTGGTGTGGTCCCGCCGAGGTCAGTGCCGGGACGCGTGCTCCTGCGCGGCCGGCTCCACGGCCAGGTCGAACAGTTCGGGCGCGTCGGTGGTCACCGCGTCGGTGACCTCGTTGATGCTCGGATTGACCAGCACACGGTCACCGAGGAACACCGTGGGAACGGTCTCGTCGCCGTCGGTCGCCGCACGCACCCGGGCCGCCGCCTCCGAGTCCTCCCAAATGTTGATCTCCCGCACGGGGAGTCCGGTGTTGCGCAGGCGGCCCCGCAGGATGGCGCAGAACGGGCACCCCGGCCGCCAGTAGAACTCGATCTCGTTGATAGCCACAGTTTCCTCCCTCTTCCGACACCGTAACCGGGCGCGGGCCGGGCGTGCCGCCCGCCCTTGAGCGACCCTGTGCCCATGGATTTCGACGCGGTGGCCGACGAGTTGTACGGCACCGATCGGGCGGCTTTCGTCTCCCTGCGCGGGCGGCGTGCGGCCGAGGCGCGCGCCGCGGGCGAGCGTGACCTGGCAGGACGGATCTCCCGGCTGCGCAAGCCGACCACAGCCGCCGCGCTGGTCAACCGGCTGGTGCGGGAGCGCCCCG
>NZ_KI912258.1:30779-30914 GCF_000231035.2 Saccharomonospora iraqiensis subsp. paurometabolica YIM 90007
GGACTCGGCGGTGCCCGCCATCGGGTGCCCGCCCGCGAACCGGGCCGACGGCAGCAGCCGCCGCACGGCGTCGCGCACCGGGGCCTTGACGCTGACCACGTCGGTCAGCGCACACTCCGGCGCGGTCCGGGCGAC
>NZ_KI912258.1:31014-33590 GCF_000231035.2 Saccharomonospora iraqiensis subsp. paurometabolica YIM 90007
TACCGGTGGCGGGCCGTGCGGCTCGGCGGGGCGATGGCGACCGCGGTCGCCGCGTTCGCGTTCGGCCTGCTCGCCCGCGGTGACGCGGTCTTCTCCGTCCCCCTGGTGATCGTCGTGGCGGCGGTGTCGGCGCTGGTCAGCGCGGCGGGCAGCAACGCCTCGATCGCGGCGCTGCAGCTGTTCGTGTTCACCGTGCTCGGGACCGGCAGGCCGGAGGACGGGTTGTCCTACGGCCTCACGCTCGGGTGTTTCGCCGCGGGCTCCTGCTGGGGCCTGCTGGTGTCGCTGGCCGGGTGGACCGTGCGCGCCACCACCCCCGAACGGGAGGCCGTCGCCCAGGTCCACCTCGAACTGGCCGGGATGCTCTCCGCCGTCTCGGCCGGCGACGACGACATGTCCCGGGCGGCCCGGCACCAGCTCACCCGGGCGATGAACACCGCCTACGACCGGTTGCTCAGCGCCCGGTCATGGCTGTCCGGGCGGGACGAGACCTACCGGGGGCTGCTCAACCTGCTCACCGCCACCACACCGGCGATCGAGGCGTCGGTGGCGGTGGTGGACTCCGGGGAGCGCCCGCCGCGCGCGGTGATCGCGTACTTCACCGACCTCGCCACGGCGGTGCGCGGGGACGATCCGCTGCCCCACCCGCCGGGGGACGTCCCGGAGTCGCCGCCCGAGATCGCGGCGCTGTACGCGGCCCTGACCACGATCGGTATGGAGGAACAACGGCTGCACCGGGCCCGGGTCCCGCTCCGGCAGCGGCTGTCCGAGTGGGTCTCCGCGCTGGCGTCGGGCCCGGTGACCTGGACCGTCGCCGTCCGGGTGACCCTCTGCGTCGCCCTGGCGGAGGCGGTCCGGTTCGTCGTCCCGGTGGAGCGGTCGTACTGGATCACCCTCACCGTGGGGCTGATCATCAAGCCGGACTTCGGCTCGGTGTTCGGCCGGGCGGTGCTGCGGGGCCTCGGCACGGTCGCCGGGGTCGGGCTCGGCGCCGCCGTGGTCGCCCTGGTCCCGCCCGGGATCTGGGTGGCGGGCCTCGTCGCGCTCTTCGGGTCGGCGGCCGCGCTCGGGAAGGTGCGCAGCTACGGGTTGCTGAGCGCGTTCGTGACCCCGCTGCTGATCGTGCAGATGGAACTGTCCACCGGGGAACGGGACGTGGCCCTGGCCCGGCTGGAGGACACCGCACTCGGCTGCGCGATCGTGCTCGTCTTCGGCTATCTGTTGTGGCCGGGCAGCAGGCGTCCGGTGCTGGGCGGTCGGTTGGCGGACGTCGCCGAGGAGATCGCCGACTACGCCGACGCGGCGCTGCGTCCGGTGGACACCGCCCAGCGGCGACACGAACGGTCCCGCCGGCGGCGCCGGGCCTATCGCGCCCTGTCCGACCTGCGGACCGTCTTCCAGCAGCTCGTCGTCGAGCCCTCCGCGGCGGGGCGGCAGGCCGCGGCGTGGTGGCCCGCGATCGTGGCCCTGGAGCAGCTCACCGACGCGGTCACGGCGGTGGCGGTCGTCCTGGACCGGCGCGGCACGGCGACACCGCCCGCGGAGTCGGACGTGCGCCAGATCGGGCTGGCGCTGGCCGAGTTCGCGATGGCGGTGCGTCTGCACAGCCGCCCCGCCGAGGTGCGACTACCGCGGGACGAGCGGCTGGCGGGGGTGGTGGAGCAGATCTCGGCCGCGTTCGACGCGGTCACCGGCCCCGACCTGAGCACGTTCCGGCCGCGCGGGTAGTCGGGTGCGCGGTCGCCGCGAAGGTCGGCGCCCCACGTTGCGCGATCCGGCCGATGCTGGTGCTCTGGAGATATGGCTATGAACTTCAACCAGCTCAAGGGCAAGGCCCAGGACGCGCTGACCAAGAACAGCGGCAAGATCGAGCAGGGGCTCGACAAGGCGAGCGGGATGGCCAAGTCGCGGTTCGGCAAGCAGTCCGGCAAGATCGACACCGCGACCGAGAAGGCGAAGAGCTTCCTGCACAAGAACGCGGGGGGAGGACAGGGCGGAGCTCCCGGTGGCGGGCAGCAGCCGCCGCCCCCGCAGGGTGGCTGAGCCACTGAGCCGTCGAGTCACCGAGCCGTCGAGTCACTGGGCCGTCGAGTCACCGAGCGGTCAGGTCACCGAGCGGCCGGGTCTCGGGCGGCCGTGCCGTTGAGCCGCTCCGGCCGCGGCACGCGGGCGCTCGGGAGGGTCAGGCCGCTCCGTCCGGACCCGATGCCGGTCCGGGGACCTCGGCGGTGACCACGGAACCGTCGAGCGCCGTGACCCGGCCGCCGAGGTCGCCGACCCCGACGAGCCCGGCGCGGGAATCAGGTGCGTCCAGGTCGATCCGCACGGCCGCCCGCGGGGCCTCCCGCCGATCCCGCGCCGTGCGGTGGCCCTCGTGTCCGGACTCGATCGTGGCGGCGAGGCTGCCGGTGGAGGCGAGCGCACCGCGGGCCGCCCCGAGCGTGCCCAGTGCCTCGTCCAGCACGGGGAGCAACGCGGCACTATTACCCTCGGTCATCGCCCGCACCAGGTCCGGGCGGGTTCCGGCGACCCGGGTGCCGTCCGTGAACGACCCCGCGGCGAGCGCGGTGGCGACC
>NZ_KI912258.1:33690-36781 GCF_000231035.2 Saccharomonospora iraqiensis subsp. paurometabolica YIM 90007
GGCGTCCCCGGCGTCCCTCCGCCCGGGCCCGAACCGGGCGACGGGCACGCCGTGCCGGTCGCAGAGGCCCGCGAGGTGGTCGAGCACGGCGCTCTTGCCGTACCCGGCCGGTGCGATGATCGCCAACCGCGCGGGCCGCACCGATCCGTCGGCGACGGCGGAGCACACGTCCCGGGTGGGTTCGTCGAGCAGGATCCGGCCGCGTGCGGACACCCCCGTGTCGGGGGGTGTGGGGGAGGCCGTGGCCTGCCCGGGCACGGACGGGCGCTCGGGTGCCACGGTGTCGGTTCCCGGGCGTCGCATCACCGGCCCCCGTCTCGGGTGTCGGAGGAGGAACCCCTGCGTGCGAACGCGAACCGGCGTTTGGGCGGGTCCAGCGGCGTGATCTCGACCGGTGGCCGTCCCGGGGGTGGCTCCTCGTCGTGCTCCTGGCGGTCGTGCTCGGGGTCGTGGTCGGCGAACGCGGCGGGCAGGCCGTGCACCGTGGTCACGAGGGTGCCCGAGTCCGGGGGAGCGCCCTCGACGGACCGTACGGCGGCGTCGGCGCCCGCCTCCTCCCCGCGGAATTCCGCGGGTGCCGGACGCGGGCGGGCGGCCAGTGCCGCCCCGCGACACAGTGCGGTGCCCGGATCGTCGTCGACCGTGACCGGAACGGAGATCATAGTCCGTGCGAGCTCGCCCACCAGAGGCAGGCGCGCGCTCCCCCCGACCAGCACGACCGAGGCGAGGTCGTCCGTCGGGGCGGCCGAGGTGAGCCGCCGGAGGCGGCCGATCGCGGTGGACAGCACCGGGCGGGCCAGGTCGTCGAACTCCTCCCGGGTGATCGACACCGACTCGGTGACGGCCGTCGTGGTGGTGTGCGCCAGCCGTTCCTTCGCCGCCGCGGACATCGTGCGCAGGTGCGCCATCAGCTGCGGGTCGTTCTCGTCGAAGCCGCCGCGCTCCACGACCCGCTCGACGAGCAGGTCGTCCAGTCGCGCACCGGCCTCGGGTTCGTACGACTCGGCGTGGGACAGCAGCTCGAATCCCCGGGTCGTCCGTCGGAGCAGCGCCGCCTGCGCGCCGATTCCCCCGAGCACACCCACCCCGAGCAGTCCGCCCACCGGCACCGCACCGGCCTCCGGTGGGGCGGCGGGGTCGGGGAGCCGCCCGTCGGCGGTGGGCGCCGCGAGGTTCCCCGGTGGTGTGCCGGGTACGCCGGTGGCGCAGCTCTCCGCCGCCGCGATCGGACAGGGCAGGGCCAGCACACCGGGGAGTTCGGCCCGGTCGAGCGCGTCGTGCAGGAGCCCGCGCCGGTAGGCCGACCAGCCGGGCGGGTGGGTCACCACGATGCGTTCCGCCTGGGCGGACTCGGCCTCGGCGACCCGGTCGGCGATCCACCCGATCATCCCGGCGGCCAGGGACTCGGCCGGGTAGGGGACTCCGCCGAGCACGATGGGCACCGGATCTCCGGTACGGTGCAGCGGTGCCCGGGCGATCCGGTCGGGCTCACCACCGGCCCGGTGCAGTGCCGCCTGCCCGACCAGCAGATCCCCCTCGGGGGAGACGTGCAGGACCGACTCGATCCACGGGACCCCGACACCCAACGGGACGATCTCGGGTGCGTCCCACCCGGCCGCGCCGTGGCGGCACACCGACGCCGTCACGCGGGTCCTGCCGAGGTGAATCCCCAGGACATAACGCATGCGGCCAGTTCCTTACGGCATAGGGGGGCGGGTGGTGTGCCTTTCGTACCAAAGCCGTACGGCCGAACGGCATCCCCGGTTCGGCCGTGTCGACTATCCCCTAATCCCCTAACGCTCGCCCGTTCAGGGGTGGGACAGGACTCGGGTTCTTCCCCGATGCCCACCCGGCCCCCGTACGCCTAGATTGGCCCCTCGACGCCGCGCGCCGCATTCTTCGGGGGCCGGACGCGCCGGGCGTCAACCAAGCGTTGAAAGCGGAAACGGGAGAAACTGTGACTCACGAGCAGACACTGCACGACTTCGTGTCGAACCTGCTGGGCGACGCGAGCGCGCGTGCGGCGTTCGCGCAGGACCCGGCCGGGGTGCTGGGCCAGGCCGGGCTGGGGGACATCACCCCGCAGGACGTGCAGGACGTCGTGCCGCTCGTCATGGACTACGGCAGCCTGTCGCAGTCCGACGTGCTCGGTGCCCTGCCGACCGACGTCGCGGGCCTGGACGGTGCGATCCAGCAGCTGCAGGGTGTCGCCGGTGTGGCCGGTGGCGCGCTGGGCACCGTCGGCGGTGTCGCCGACGGCGCGGTGGACACCGTCTCCGACGTGTCCGGCGTCCGGCTGGACGGCGTGACCGGCACCGTGGACGGTGTCGCCGGGGGCGCGGTGGAGACCGCGACCGGTGTGGCCGGTGGTGTGCTGGGCACGGCGACCGGTGCTGTTTCCGGTGTGGCCGGTGGCGCGGTGAACACGGTCGCCGGTGTGGCCGGGGACCCGGTCGGCACGGTGTCCGACGTGGCCGGGGGCGCGGTGGACACCGCGACCGGTGTGGTCGGCGGTGCCGCGGGCGCCGTCTCCGGGGTCGCCGGGGGTGCGGTGGAGACCGCGACCGGTGTCGCCGGTGGTGCGCTGGGCGCCGTGGACGGCGTGGCCGGTGGTGCCGTCTCCGGGGTTGCCGGGGGTGCGGTGGAGACCGCGACCGGTGTGGCCGGTGGTGTGCTGGGCACGGCGACCGGTGCTGTTTCCGGTGTGGCCGGTGGCGCGGTGAACACGGTCGCCGGTGTGGCCGGGGACCCGGTCGGCACGGTGTCCGACGTGGCCGGGGGCGCGGTCGAGACCGCGACCGGTGTGGTCGGCGGTGCCGCGGGCGCCGTCTCCGGGGTCGCCGGGGGTGCGGTGGAGACCGCGACCGGTGTCGCCGGTGGTGCGCTGGGCGCCGTGGACGGCGTGGCCGGTGGTGCCGTCTCCGGGGTTGCCGGGGGCGCGGTGGAGACCGCGACCGGTGTGGCCGGTGGTGTGCTGGGCACGGCGACCGGCGCTGTTTCCGGTGTGGCCGGTGGCGCGGTGAACACCGTTGACGGTGTGGCCGCGGACCCGGTCGGCACGGTGTCCGACGTGGCCGGGGGCGCGGTGGAC
>NZ_KI912258.1:36881-37362 GCF_000231035.2 Saccharomonospora iraqiensis subsp. paurometabolica YIM 90007
GAGGCCGCGCGGTAGAGCCGGGCCGCGAGCGCGGGCTCGTCCGCGGCCGCCTCGTCCGCGGCGGTGGCGAAGGCCTCGGCGGGTTCCTCCCCGCTGAGGCCGCTGTCCAGCAGGGGACGCACCAGGTCGAGCACCGGACCCTTGCGGTCGAGCTGGAGGCGCACGAGGCGCTGGGACACCGCCAGCTGTCGCTGGTGCGGCACCAGTGTCTCCAGCGCACGCCGGACCAGCGGTGGCGGCGTGCCGTCCTGCCCGAGCAGCCCCTCGGCGCGGGCGGTCTCGATGGTGCGGGCCACGCCGTCGTGGTCGGTGCCGAGCAGTCCGGCGAGCAGATCCGTGTCGAGGCCCGCCCCGGACGTCGTGGCGAGCAGCAACTCCCGGGTCTCGGCGGGCAGGTGGTCCAGCTCGCCCCGCAGCTGTGCGGCGGCCGACGCGGGCAGTGCGGGCGGTGCGGCCGGTGACCCGGCGGACCCGGACCGGG
>NZ_KI912258.1:37462-37757 GCF_000231035.2 Saccharomonospora iraqiensis subsp. paurometabolica YIM 90007
CAGCGCGGTGATCAGCCGGTCGACCAGGGCGGGGATGCCGTGGGTCTGGGCCAGCACGAAGTCGGCGAGCCCGGTGCGGGACGGGCCCAGCAGTGTGGCGATCCGGGCCTTCTCGAGGGGGCGCAGCACGATCTGCCCGCGCAGGCGCGCCAGCACCGCGTTCAGCGCGGACGGTCGCGGCCACGGGCGGGCGGCGATGACCAGGCTGCGCCGCTCGTCCTCCGCGGCCCGGATGATCGCGTCCAGATCGGCCGCACCCAGGTCGTGGGCGTCGTCGACCAGCAGCAGCGCCGCC
>NZ_KI912258.1:37857-43788 GCF_000231035.2 Saccharomonospora iraqiensis subsp. paurometabolica YIM 90007
CGCTGTGCCAGGACGTCACGGCCGTGGCCGGTCTCGCGGCCCGGGGCGCGCGGACGCTGCCCGAGGACGAGTTCGAGGTGCTGACCGCCCTGGCCTCCGCCCCGCAGGAACGCACCGACACGCTCCTGCTGTCCGCCGCCCGGTTCGGCGCCGACCCCCGGCGGGCGCGCGTGTTGGAGCGCCTGGGTCTGTTCGGGGTCCGCGTGGCGTTGACGCTGATCCGGAACGGCTACGACACCCCCGCCGCGCTGGCGGGCGAGCTGCGCAGGCACAGCGGCCTGGACGAGCTGTGGGAGGCGGTCGGGACGCACTGTCTGTCCCGCGCCCTGACGCTCAAGGCCCGCTCCGCGCTGATCGCGCTGGACGTGGTGCTGCGGATGGAGCCGCGTCCCGCCGCCGCCGGCCTGGTCAGCGACCTGGAGCGCACCCTGGCCGGTGCACACGAGCTGGCCGAGCTGCGGCTGCTGGCCGCACTGCGGTCCGGGCGGGTCCGGCTGCCCGGTGACCTCCGCGAGGAGGCGGTCCGCCTCGCAGGCGGGTACGGCACGGACCCCGCCGCCCGGATCGGCACCGACACCGGTGAACCCCGATGGTGGCAGCACACGGCGGGTGCGCTGCGCGCGTGGCGCTCGTACGCGCACAGTCCGGTGTTCGGCGCCGCGCAACGGCACGCGGCCGAGACGGTGGCCCGGACCTGTGAGGAACTGCTGACCGACGCGGCGTACTGAGCCGCACCGGGATGGCCGAGCCGCACCGGTCGGCGCGGCGTCGGTGGCCCGTCGCGTGTCCGACGATCGGCGGCTTCCCGACGTTCACCCGGTCGGGTAATGATTGCCCGTGATGAAATCCGCACGCAGAGCGAGTATCGCCGTCGGCGCGGCCGTCGTCGTGGGCCTGGTACCCGTCGCGACGCCCACCGCTCCTCCCGCCGCGGCCGGTCCGGTGACCGCCGGGGCGGCGGCGACGGGGCACGACGCGGGGGAGCCGCCCGCCTCCGGCGTCGTGCACACCCGGATCCACGAGGTGCAGGGCATCACCCGGCTGTCGCCGCTGGAGGGCGAGCGGGTCACCGTGCCCGGCGTCGTGACGGCGACGCGCACGTTCGGCTCCGCGCGCGGGTTCTGGATGCAGGACCCCGACCCGGACGACGATCCGCGCACCAGCGAGGGTCTGTTCGTGTTCACCGGTGCGGCCGACCCGGACCTGTCCCCCGGTGACCGGGTCCGGGTGACGGGCACGGTCGAGGAGTACTACCCGGACGATCTGGCGACCTCGGACTTCCAGTCCGCCACGGAACTGGTCGACGCCACGTGGACGGTCACCGCCCGCGGTCGGGAGGTGCCCGCGGCGCTGGAGATCGGGCCGGACACGGTCCCGGAAAAGCGCACCGCCGAGCCGGGCGGGTCGATCGAGCGGACGCCCCTGCGGCCGAACGAGTACGCCCTCGACTTCTGGGAAGCGCACGAGGGCGAGCTGGTGTCGGTGCGCGACGTGCGCCTGGTGGGGCCGAGCACGGAGTACCACGAGCTGTACGCGACCACGAAACCGGAGCAGCACCCGACCGCACGGGGCGGCACGGTGAATCTCGGTTACGACCGGTCGAACACCGGCGTCCTCAAGATCGAGTCGCTGATCCCGTTCGGCGAGCGCCCGTTCCCGGAGGCGGACACGGGGGACACGCTCACCGGACGGACGGCGGGCCCGCTGGCCTACGACCGCTTCGGCGGCTACACGCTCATGGCGAACGTCCTCGGCGAGGTCACCGACAACGGGCTGGACCGCGAGGTCACCCGCGCGCAGCGGCCCGGGGAGCTGTCCGTGGCGACGTACAACGTGGAGAACCTCTCGGCCGTCGACGCGCAGGCGAGGTTCGACGAGCTGGCCCACGGCATCGTGCACAATCTCCGCTCCCCGGACATCGTCACGCTGGAGGAGATCCAGGACGACAACGGGCCGACCGGCGTCGACGACGGCGTCGTGTCGGCCCGGGAGACGTTGACCCGGTTCACCGACGCCATCGAGGCGGCGGGGGGACCGCGCTACGAGTGGCGGCAGATCGACCCGGTGGACGGTGCCGACGGCGGGCAGCCGGGCGGCAACATCCGCGTCGGCTTCCTGTTCGACCCGCGGCGGGTGTCGTTCGTGGACCGCCCCGGCGGGGACGCCACGACCCCCGTGGCGGTGGAGCGCGACCGCGGCGGCGCGGCGCTGTCCGTCTCACCGGGCCGCATCGACCCCGGCGAGGCGGCCTGGGCGGACAGCCGCAAGCCGCTGGCGGGCGAGTTCCGGTTCCGGGGCCGGACGGTGTTCGTGCTGGCCAACCACTTCGCCTCCAAGGGCGGTGACCAGCCGGTACACGGCCGGTTCCAGCCACCGACGCGGTACTCGGAGCAGCAGCGGGTCCGCCAGGCCGAGGTGGTGCGCGGCTTCGTCGACGACCTGCTCGCGATCGACCCGCGGGCCAACGTGGTCGTGGCGGGGGATCTGAACGACTTCCAGTTCTCCCCGACCCTGCACACCCTCACCGAGGGCGGCGCACTGGAGGCGCTGGTGGAGACCCTCCCGCCCGGGCAGCGCTACAGCTACCTCTACGAGGGCCGATCCCAGGTGCTGGACCACATCCTCGTCTCGTCGGCCCCGCACCGGGTGGACTACGACCTGGTGCACATCAACGCCGAGTTCGCCGACCGGCCCAGCGACCACGACCCCCAGATCACCCGCCTCACCCCGAGGTGACCCCCACCTCAGGCCCCGCGAGTCGTCACCCCAGACCGGCGAGTCGCCACCCCAGGACCGCGAGTTGCCACCCCAGGACCGCGAGTCGCCGTCTCAGGCCGGCGAGTTGACGCACCGACACCATGAGTCGCCGGCTCGTGCGCCCCGCGATCAGCGGCCCACCAGGCGCGGCACGGTCGCCACGAACGTCCGAGAACCACGTCGAACCTCGGGCACAGATGCCGGAAGACCGCGGCGAGGCTCCTGACGTGGGATGCCGGTTTGCGGGCCTGTGGCGTCGGTTCGCGGGCACGGAGCGTCAACTCGCGGGCCTGAAGTGGCGACTCGCGGGCCTGAAGTGTCAACTCGCGGGTACGGGGTGGCAACGCGCCGGCCTGTGGGGGCGGGTCAGCGGGCGCGCCAGCCGAGGTCGACGACGGAGCGGGTGAGTTCCTGGTAGGCCGTGCGGATGTCCTCGGCGTAGCGGTCGAGGTGGTCCTTGTGTGCCGAGGACGCCGGTTCGGGGTCCGGGCCCGGTTCCAGCCAGGACAGCCGCGAGATCTCGTCACAGGCCATCCGCCAGAAGTGGTACGCGCGCTCGGCCGCCGTGCGTTCGCGCTCGGTCGCCTTCTCGACGCGCTGTTCGGCGGCGCGGATCTCCGCGTCGAGCTCCCGGGCGCGGGCCCGCTCCCAGGAGCGCAGATCCTCGGCCGCCCTGCGGGCCAGGCCCATGATCTCCTTGTACCGCACGGCCGCGTCCGGCTCGTCAGGCATCGTTGGCCTCCTCCGCGTGGAACGGGATGGTGACCTCGGGGCTCGCGTGCGTGGTGCGGTCGAAGAACAACGCCCGGCCGGGCCGCGGCGACCAGTGCACCACCTGCCCGGCGCAGAACGGGGCGAGCTCGTTGCCCTGCACGTCCAGCGCCACCCACGCGCCGATGTCGTCGGTGCCGCCGAAGCCGAGGGTGTCCTTGAGCCGGGACACCCCGCGCCACCAGCCGAGCACGTGCGTGCCCCGCACGGGGCCCTGCTTGAGGACGGTGCGCAGGTGGTCCAGCCCACTGCTCGTGCCCGGCTCCTTGCGTTCCAGCGCGGGCAGCACCGCGTCGACACCGTAGAGGACGACGAAGCGCGCGGTGTCGGCGTCGGACAGGCTGCCCGACAGGTCGGCCAGTGCGGCACCGAGGTCGTCGGGTGCCACCGGTCGCGCCTTGTGTCCGTCGGCGACCAGGGCCTCGCCCAGCCGCGTCACCTCGGGCACACAGGCCGGCACCGCGCAGCTGAGCACGAACTCGACGTCGCCAGGGTCGAACTGCCGGGACAACGACCGGGTGGCCGCGTCCAGGATGGACAGGGCGTCCCGACGGGTGGTGCCGAGCACGGCGAGGTTGCGGCCCGGCGCGTCGGCCAGTTCGACGGCGTGCGCGTCGTCGGACACCGCGATCGCCTGGCCCACCACGGCCCGCGGCCGGTCGGTGCGGGTCAGCGCGGCGAAGGCCGGGGAGTCGTCGAGCCGGGGCGCGATCGCACCGTCGAACAGCCGGGGGCGGCCCTGCGTTCCGTACCGCTGCCAGAGCTGGCGCTGCAGCGTGGGGAACACGCCCCGGGCACTGGCGTCCGGGATGTGGGCGAGGGCGTTGCCGTGCGCGATGCCGGAGTCGTGGTTGATCACGGCGTGCCAGCGCGGGGCCGACACGGCCGCCTGGTTCGCCTCGGCGAGCACCCGGCGCGCCTTCGGCATCGCCACCCGCAGGGTGCACTGCTCGAACACGGCGGGTTTGCCCCAGAACGCCTCGATCCCGGCGATGTCCTGGCTGGCCAGGATCAGGTGGATGCCCTGCGACCGGCCGCGCCGCGCGAGGTCCTCCAGCAGCGCGGTGGCCATCCCGGTGACGCTGTCGCGTTCGGCGAACAGGTACTGGAACTCGTCGATCACCGCGACGATCCGGGGCCAGTGCCCGTCCGGGTCCTGTTCGCGCAGCTCGGCGAGGTTGGTGACCTCGAACTCCTTGGCCGCGGCCGAGCGCCTGCGCATCTCGTCGGACAGGTACCGCAGCAGGGCCAGCCCGAACTCCCGGTCGGTGTTCACGTTCACCCCGACCAGCCGGGCGTGCGGCAGCCAGCTGGAGTCCTTGCGCCCCGGGGCGAGCCCGGCGAACGACACGCCCTCCTTGAAGTCCAGCAGGTACAGCGCCAGCTCGTCCGGCGAGTACCGCGCGGCGAGGCTGCCGAGCAGGGCGTAGAGGAAGTTCGTCTTGCCCGACCCGCTCGGGCCGCCGATCAGCGCGTGCGGGGTGGTGTCACCGATGACGACCTCCACCGGCTCGCCCTCGTGGAAGCCGACCGGCGCGCGCAGTTCGGCCGCCGAGTTGTGCCTGCCGAACTCGGTGGGCAGCAGGTCGGTGAACGACCGGGGCCCGCCCTGCCGGGCGATCAGCGAGTCGGCGATGCGGGAGGTCGCCGTGGCCACACCCCCGGCGGGCAGCGCCGGGTCGAGGTCGACGGGGACGTCGGTGCCGGTCATCGACGTGATCGCGCGCCGCTCGTCGAGCAGGCTGACCGTCTCCACCGCCCCGCCGAGCACGGTGGGCACGTCCACGAGGATCAACGAGATGCCCGCCGCGAGCGCCCCGCCCGCGATCCGTTTGAGGTCGCGCAGCTGCTCGGATGGCAGATCCTCGCCGTTGCCGTAGAGCACGACCACCCGCCACGGCTCGGTGCGCCGGCCGGTGGCCTCGCGCTGCGCCCGCAGCGAGGGGTATCCCGCCTGCATGGTCCGGGCGTTGGTGCGGCGGATCTGTCCGGCAAGTTCGTCGAGCAGTTCCTCCAGCCGGGTCGGGTCGTGCACGGTGACCGCGCTGGTGCGGGTCAGGGCGTAGAAGTTCGGCAGCACGGTGGTGAGTTGACCGAGGTCCAGCAGGTCCACCCGGACCGCGCCGGGGACGAACGTGGACAGCACCCGCATCAGCAGGTTCTCCACCACCGCGTCCACGGTGCTCCGGGTCCCGGGCGCGGACGTGATCGCCAGGTGCGACTCGTCGAGCAGTGGGACGGCGACGTCGAACGTCTCCTCCCGCACCGCCACGGGGTCCGCACCGGGTCCGGCGAGGGGGGCCGAGCCGGTCACGGTCGCCGAGCCGATCCGCCACAAGCCGGGCACGGTGCTGCCGTCGGAGTACCCGGTGCGGCCCAGCCACTCGCCGGGCGGCCGGCCCG
>NZ_KI912258.1:43888-52587 GCF_000231035.2 Saccharomonospora iraqiensis subsp. paurometabolica YIM 90007
GTCCGTGGCGGCGTAGGTGGTGGCGGTGACCAGGCCGTAGGCCAGGTGCGGCAGGGCGTCGCTGAGCCAGTCGGAAGCGCTCCAGGTGCGGGGGTCCGTCACCCCGAGGACGGCCATCGGGGCGTTCGCCCCGGCCATCGCGGCCACGGTCGCGACGACGCCGCCCACCAGCACCGGCGGGCGCCAGCCGAGGCCGTGCAGGACGCCGTAGCCCACGCCCACCGTCGTCCCCGTGACCATGCCCAGCAGCGCGCCGAGCCCCGACTTCCGGCTCTCCTGTTCCTGCGTGTTCCCCGGAAGTTCGGTGCCCGCCGCCCGGCTGATCTCCTCGATCGTCTGCTGCGGGGTGCCGCTGGACGGGCGGCCGCGCAGGGTCATGTCCAGGTAGGTGGCGGCGTGCAGGGCCGTGGTTCCTGCGGCGCCGGCCGCGGCGCCGCGCGCGAGGGAGGACAGCATGCGCGCCGGGTACCCCGCCCGGCCGCGGCGAACCGCGCGGGGTGCCGATCCGGTGACGGCGAGTGGTTCCACGCCGGGCGCCTTCGGGCTTTCAACCAGCGAAAATCTCGACGACAGTGTGTTGAGCGGGTTCACAGGCCGTGTGACGATGCCGCAATGAGCCAGCGTACGAGTCCCCCGTTCCGCGCCGACCACGTCGGCAGCCTGCTCCGTCCGCCCGAGCTGCACACGGCCCGGGAGAAGGCGGCGCGGGGCGAGATCACCCGCGACGAACTGAAGGCCGTCGAGGACGACGCGATCCGCGAGGTCGTCGAGCGGCAGCGCCGGGCCGGGCTGCGTTCGGCCACCGACGGCGAGTTCCGCCGTGCCTCCTGGCACATGGACTTCATCTACCAGCTCGACGGCGTGTCGCAGAGCGACGAGCGGATGGAGGTCCGGTTCCACAACGCGGCGGGCGACCTGAACTTCTCCCCGCCCAAGCTGCAGGTCGACGGCAAGGTCGGGCTGCGGGAGCCGATCTTCGCCGAGCACTTCGAGTTCCTCAAGTCGGTCACCGACCCGTCGGTGACGCCGAAGCTCACGATCCCGTCGCCGAGCATGGTGTACTACCGGGGCGGCCGTGCCGCCGTCGACGAGACGGTGTACCCGGACCTTGAGGACTTCTTCACCGACCTGAGCGCGGCCTACGGTGCGCAGATCGCCGCGATGGGCGAGCTCGGGTGCCGCTACCTGCAGCTCGACGACACCAGCCTGGCCTACCTCAACGACCCGAACCAGCGCGAGCTCGTGGCCCGCATGGGCGGCGACCCGGACACCCTGCACCTGCGCAACATCCGGACGATGAACGCCGCCCTGGAGCGCAAGCCCGAGGGCATGGCGATCACCACGCACCTGTGCCGGGGCAACTTCCGCTCCTCGTGGGCGGCCGAGGGCGGCTACGACTTCGTGTCCGAGGCCTTGTTCAACGAGCTGAATGTGGATGGCTACTTCCTGGAGTTCGACGACGAGCGCTCCGGCGGCTTCGAGCCGCTGCGCCACGTGCCGAAGGGCAAGTACGTCGTGCTCGGCCTGGTCACCACCAAGCGCGGTGAGCTGGAGTCGCTGGACTCCCTGCAGCGGCGCATCGAGCAGGCGTCCAAGTACATCGACGTCGATCAGCTCTGCCTGTCCCCGCAGTGCGGCTTCTCCTCCACCGAGGAGGGCAACGACCTCACCCGCGACGAACAGTTCCGCAAGCTCGAACGCATCGTCGAGACCGCCGAGAAGGTCTGGGGCTGACCGAGCCGGTCACCCTCCGTAGTGCCGTGAGGGGCACTTTCCCTGCGTCAGGTGCAGGGAAAGTGCCCCTCACGGCGTTCAACGCAGGAAAGGTGCCCTTCACGGCAACACCCCGGTGAGGGGTTGCGGGGGTGGGGGTGGCCGCGTTGGGTGGGGGTGTGCGGCACAGGGGTGAGAGTTCGGTGAGTGTGGTCGGGCGGGTGCTGGCCGTGTTCGACGCGTTCAGCCCGCAGCGGCCGGTGCTGACCCTGTCCGAGTTGAGCAGGCGGGCCGGGCTGCCGCTGTCCACCACGCACCGGATCGTGGGTGCGCTCACCGAGCACGGCGCACTCGAACGCGACGCCGACGGCGGCTACCGCGTCGGGCTGCGGCTGTGGGAGATCGCCTCGCTCGCCCCGCACGGCGCGCCGCTGCGGGACAGCGCGCTCCCGTTCCTGGAGGACCTCTACGAGGCCACCCACCAGAACGTCCAGCTCGCCGTGCTCGACGGCACCGACGTCGTCTACGTCGAGCGCATCGCCGGACGCGAGGCCATCCGGATCCGCTCGCGCGTCGGCGGGCGCATGCCGCCGCACGCCACCGGGGTCGGCCTCGTGCTGCTCGCCCACGCCGCGCCGGAGACCCAGGAGCGCGTGCTGGCCGGGCCGCTCACGCGATACTCGCCGAAGACCCTCGTCGACCCGACCCGGTTGCGCCGCGTACTCGCCGACGTGCGGCGGGACGGGTTCGTGCTCAGCGACGGCCAGATCGAACCGGACGCGGTTTCCGTCGCCGCCCCCGTCCGCGGTGCCGACGACACCGTGGTCGCCGCCATCTCGATCGTCGTCCCCGCGCAGGGCACCGACCCGTGGACCCTGGTACCCGCCGTCCGCGCCGCCGCGCACGGCATCTCCCGCACGCTCGGGGCGCCGCGTGCGGTCTCCCAGCCGCACGAGCCGGGCGAGCGTTCCCACCCGCGCGACCGGCCCTCCGCAAAACCGGAGAGCCGGCGGTCCGCCGGCCGCGGGCGCCCCCGGTCTTGACCGCACCGCGGCGCCGGCAGGACCCTCGCGTCCCGGTCCGCTCGTCGCACACGGCGGCGGTGGTCGGAACGGTTCTCGTGGGAAGAGAGGACTCCGGTGACGGACACCCGGGTTGGCATCGTCGGAGCGGGCCCCGCGGGCCTGGTGCTGTCCTACCTGCTGCACCTGCAGGGCATCGAGGCGGTGGTGCTGGAGGCCCGCAGCCGCTCCCACGTCGAGCAGCGCGTCCGCGCGGGCGTGTGCGAGCAGCCGACCGTCGAGCTGCTGCGTGAGATCGGGGTGGGCGCCCGAATGGAGGCTCAGGGGATGCCGCACCACGGTCTGTCGCTGCGGTTCGACGGGGCCGACCATCGGATCGACCTCACCGGGCTGACCGGCCGGTGCATCACCGTGTACGGCCAGCAGGAGATCGTGAAGGACCTGATCGCCGCGCACGAGGAGAAGGGCCTGCCGATCGAGTTCGAGGTCTCCGACGTCGCGCTGCACGACGTGGACGGCGACCGCCCACGGGTGAGCTACACCGACGCGGACGGTCACGCGCGGGAACTGCGCTGCGAGGCGATCGCCGGGTGCGACGGGTTCCACGGGGTGAGCAGGCCGTCGATCCCGGAGCGCGCGCTGACCACCTTCGAGCGGCACTACCCGTTCGCCTGGCTCGGCATCCTCGCGCGCACCCCGCCGTCGCACTCCGAGCTGATCTACACCCACCACGAGCGCGGCTTCGCCCTGCACAGCATGCGCTCGCCGGAGATCACCCGGCTGTACCTGCAGGTCGACCCGGACGATTCGGTGGACAACTGGCCGGACGACCGGGTGTGGTCGGAGCTGCGACTGCGGCTGGCCACCCAGGACGGCTTCACCCTGCGGGAGGGCCCGGTGCTGGAGAAGAGCATCGCGCCGATGCGCAGTTTCGTCGTGGAGCCGATGCAGTACGGCAGGCTGTTCCTCGCCGGCGACGCGGCGCACATCGTGCCGCCCACCGGGGCGAAGGGCATGAATCTCGCCATCGCCGACGTGCGCCACCTCGCCCGCGCCCTGAAGGCGCTGCTGCGCGACGGCGACCCGGCCCCGGCCGCCGCCTACTCGGCCACCTGCCTGAGCCGGGTGTGGCGGGCCGAGCACTTCTCCTGGTATATGACGTCGATGCTGCACACCGACCCGGCGACGGACGCCTTCGGGCGCAGGCTGCAGCTGTCCCAGCTGCGCTACACGGCGAGCTCCCGGCCCGCCGCGACCAGCCTCGCCGAGAACTACGTCGGTCTGCCGTTCGAGGGGCCGTGACCGGCCCGGCGGCCGGGTGTGCGCCGCGCCCGTGCCGCCGGAACCGTGCCGCCCGCGCAGCCGGTCAGGCCCGCTGTTCGGCGCGCGGGTCGGTCGCCCACGTGGTGTGGAAGATGCCCTCCCGGTCGGTCCGCCGGTAGGTGTGCGCGCCGAAGTAGTCCCGCTGCCCCTGCACCAGTGCGGCGGGCAACCGGTCGGCGCGCAGGCCGTCGTAGTAGGCCAACGCCGTGCTCAGCCCGGGCGTCGGGATGCCCAGCCGCACGGCGGTGGTCACGACGTTGCGCCAGGAGTCCTGCGCGCGCTCCACGGCGGTGCGGAACGTGCCGCTGGTCAGCAGGGTCGGCAGCGTCGGCTCCGCCCGGAACGCCGCCCGGATGTCGTCCAGGAACGTCGCCCGGATGATGCACCCGCCCCGCCAGATCGAGGCGACCGCGCCGAGGTCGATGTCCCAGCCGTACTCGGCGCTGCCCGCCTGGATCTGGTTGAACCCCTGTGCGTAGGCGACGACCTTGGAGGCGTACAGCGCCTGCTCGACGTCGTCGGCGAACCGCTCGGCCTCGGCTCCGGTCAGCGCCGCCCGCGCCGGGCCGGCGAGACCGCGGGCGGCCGCGCGCAGCTGGGTGTGCCCGGACAGCGACCGGGCGAACGTGGCCTCGGCGATGCCCGTGATCGGGACGCCGAGTTCGAGCCCGTTCTGCACCGTCCAGCGGCCGGTGCCCTTCTGCTCGGCCTCGTCGGCGACGACGTCGACGAATGGTCCGCCGGTGGTGGGGTCGGTGTGCGCGAGCACCTCGGCGGTGATCTCGATGAGGTACGAATCCAGCCTGCCGGTGTTCCAGGTGCGGAACACCTCGGCGATCTCGGCGGGGCCGTACCCGAGCGCCCCGCGCAGCAGGTCGAACGACTCGGCGATGAGCTGCATGTCCGAGTACTCGATGCCGTTGTGCACCATCTTGACGAAGTGGCCCGCGCCGTCCGGGCCCACGTGGGTGCAGCACGGCTCGCCGTCCACCTTCGCGGCGATGTCCTCCAGCAGCGGGCCGAGCGAGGCGTACGACTCGGCCGACCCGCCGGGCATGATGCTCGGGCCGTGCAGGGCCCCCTCCTCGCCACCGGAGACACCGGTGCCGACGAAGTGCAGCCCGCGTTCGCGCAGCGCAGCCTCCCGGCGGCGGGTGTCGGCGAAGTGGGCGTTGCCCGCGTCGATGATGATGTCCCCGGGATCGAGCAGCGGGGCGAACTCCTCGATCACGTCGTCGGTGGGGTCGCCGGCCTTGACCATGATGACCAGTCGGCGCGGCCGTTCGAGCGCGTCCACGAATTCCCGTGCCGAGTAGGTGGGCACGAACGTCCCCTCGGAGCCGAATCCCTCGACCAGCTCCCGGGTGCGGTGTTCGGTGCGGTTGTGCAGGGCGACCGTGTGGCCGTGCCGGGCGAGGTTGCGGGCCAGGTTGCGGCCCATGACCGCAAGGCCCGAGACGCCGATGCTCGCTTTCGTGGTCATGGCTGCCCACCTTACGCCGGGACGGGATTGCGCACGGTGTCCGAGATCCCGCCCGGGGCCATCCGGAGGAGTGATTCCGGACGGCCCGCCGTACGCGGTAACGTCTCCGCGCCATGGCCAGCACCGTGACCTCCCGCCGGAAGCAGCTCGGCAACGAGCTGCGGCACGCGCGTATCGCCGCCGGGTACACCCAGCAGCAGGTCGCCGACATCCTGGGGTGCACCCAGGGCAAGGTCAACAAGATCGAGTCCGGGTCGGTCGGGGTCAAGCTCGGCGACGTCCGTTCCATGCTGGACGCCTACGACATCGCGGGCGAGGAGGCGGAGACGCTGCTGGAGCTGGCCAGGGCCGCTGCCGGGCGGCGCGGGCAGTGGTCCGGCTACCGCTCGGTGGTGCCGCACTGGTTCCGCACCTTCACCGACCTGGAACCCGCCGCCGCCGAGATCCTCACCTGGCACGGCGAGCGGATCCCGGGGCCGTTGCAGTCCGAGCACTACATGCTCAAGCAGTTCACCGAGTTCGGCGCCACCGACGTCACCGCCCTGGTCCGCAACCGACTCGACCGCAAAACCGTCTTCGAGCAGCAGCACCCGCCGTACTACCGCTTCATCCTCAGCGAGGCGGCGCTGCACCGGGCCCCGGGAGGACACGCGCCCGCGGTGATGCTCGACCAGCTGGAACACATGCTGGAGCTGGACGAGCGCGACCGGGTGTACGTGCACGTGCTGCCGTTCGACGCGAAGCTCGCCGCGGTGCCCAACGACTTCACCGTCATGCGGTTCCCGGACCGCACCCGCGATTTCGTCTACATCGAACATTCCGCGGGCGGTGTCTACCTCGACGACGTCAAGGACTTCCAGATCTTCGTGGACGCCTGGGACCGGCTGCGCGGTGCCGCGTTGGAGCGGCAGGAGAGCAGACAGCTGTTGAAGCACTTCGCCCAGCGGTACCGGGAGTCACTGGAGTCCTGACCGCCTGATCCGGCGGATCCCTGACTCGCTGATCCGGCGGCGCACGTCACGCGCGGCACAGGTACCGGAGCGCGAACGGGTCGTCCACCGGCAGGAGCGGCCCGGGATGGCGCCGCGCGGACAGCCGGACGAAGCTGATTCCGAACCGCCCCCGCCGGATCCGGCGGGGGGCCTCCTGTTCGGCCGTCCGGTTCGCGCGTACGGCACTCACCGGCTCGACGTCGAGTCGTACGGCCATGCTGTTGCCACCATCCCCCACAGTTGTTGTCGATCTCTCAGCAGACCGACCCCGATCGCCCGCCTGTCTCTACCGATAGTAATAATCGTAGATGCGCAATAATCATGCTGTCGAGCCGAACCAGGGAATGTCGCACGGATGGAGGCATGCTTTGGTCGGATCGGCGGCATGGCGGCGAAAACCCGGGCCCAATGAACACGACCCGTAGTCGCCGTCACCGTGTACGGAGGGATGCCATGGCCGATTATGCCGGGAGAGTCGCCTACGACCCGACCACGGCCGAGAGCATGTTCGACCCCGGCGGATGGCGGAAGTCGTTCGCCAGCGAGCCCAACGGGGGCAACTGCGTCGAGGTCAACCTGACTCCGGGCCGGGTCGGCGTGCGGGACACCAAGCTCGCCGACAGTCCGGTGTTCGTTTTCGACGAGGGGGAGTGGGATGCCTTCGTCACGGCCGTGAAGGCGGGCCAGTTCGACCTGCCGCGCTGAGTCCCCGGCCCCGCGCCCGGGGCACGGCCGGGTGCGGACCCGGTGCTGTCACCGTCGGCGGTCATCGCCTACACTGTCCCGTGGACCCCCGCGACGTCCATCCTGTGAACCTCCCCAGGGCCGGAAGGCAGCAAGGATAAGCAGGCTCTGACGGGTGCGGGGGTCCCCTTTCTGCCCGGGTGAAACCCCTCCTCCGCGGGCACCGCTGTCGCCGGTGGGCGGTACTCTCGCGCCCGTGGCACTAGCGCTGTACCGCAAGTACCGACCCTCCAGTTTCGGCGAGGTCGTCGGCCAGGACCACGTCACCGAGCCGTTGCGCACCGCGCTGGCCTCCGGCCGGATCAACCACGCGTACCTGTTCTCCGGCCCGCGCGGCTGCGGCAAGACGTCCAGTGCGCGCATCATGGCGCGCTCGCTCAACTGCGTCGAGGGCCCGACCCCGGAGCCGTGTGGGGAGTGCGGCCCGTGCGTGGCCCTCGCGCCGGGCGGGCCGGGCAGCGTGGACGTCACCGAGCTGGACGCGGCCAGCCACAACGGTGTCGACGACGCCCGTGAGCTGCGGGACCGCGCCTTCTACGCCCCGGCCGAATCGCGCTACCGGGTGTTCGTCATCGACGAGGCCCACATGGTCACCCCGCAGGGCTTCAACGCGCTGCTCAAGATCGTGGAGGAGCCGCCGGAACACCTGATCTTCATCTTCGCCACGACCGAGCCGGACAAGGTGCTGGCGACGATCCGGTCGCGGACGCACCACTACCCGTTCCGGCTGATCCCGCCGAGTGCGATGCGGGAGCTGCTGGAGCGCAACGTGGCCGCCGAGGAGATCACGGTCGAGCCCGCGGTGTATCCGCTGGTCATCCGTGCGGGCGGCGGGTCGGCACGGGACACCCAGTCGGTGCTGGACCAGCTCATCGCGGGTGCGGGCCCGGACGGCGTGACCTACGAGCGCGCCGTGGCCCTGCTCGGGGTCACCGATGTGGCGCTGATCGACGCGATGGTGGACGCGCTGGCCGCGCAGGACGCAGGCACCGTCTACGGCACGGTGGAACGCCTCGCCGAGGCCGGGCACGACCCGCGCCGGTTCGCCAGCGACCTGCTCGACCGGCTCCGGGACCTCGTCCTGCTGCGTTCGGTGCCGACCGCGGCGGAGACGGGGCTGGTGTCGGCGCCCGAGGAGCAGATCGAGCGCATGGTGAGCCAGTCCCAGCGCATCGAACCGGGCACGCTGACCCGCTACGCCGAGATCCTGCACAACGGGCTGCTCGACATGCGCGGGGCGACCTCGCCCCGGTTGGTGCTGGAGCTGCTGTGCGCGCGGATGCTGTTGCCGGAGGTCTCCGGGGACGAGGCCGCGATGCTGCAACGTCTGGAGAGCCTGGAACGCAGGTTCGGCGCGGGCGAGGTCGCGCCCCCGCAGGCTGCGGCCGCGCAAGCGCCGGCCGCGCAAGCGCCGGACGCGCA
>NZ_KI912258.1:52687-79643 GCF_000231035.2 Saccharomonospora iraqiensis subsp. paurometabolica YIM 90007
GCTCGTGGCGGTGGACGGCCCGTCGGGTTCGGGGAAGTCCACCTTCGCGGACCTCCTCCGCGCGCGGCTGACGGCGCGTGGGGTGACCACGGCGGTGGTCGGCACGGACGACTTCGCCACCTGGGACGACCCGGTGGCGTGGTGGCCGCGCCTGGACGAGGGCGTGCTCACCCCGCTCGCCGGGGGACGGCCCGGTGGCTACCGCCGCATCGAGTGGAGCGCGGGCGAGCCGGGGCCCGGCGCGTGGGTGCGGGTACCGGTGCCAAGGGTGCTCGTGATCGAGGGCTTCTCGTCCGGCCGGGCCCGTATCCGGCCGCGCCTGTCGGCGCTGTGCTGGGTGGCCGACCCCGATCCGGTGTCCCGACTGGAGCGTGCGGTGGCGCGCGATGGCGAGGACACCCGGCCGCACCTGACGGCGTGGCAACGGTTCGAGCGCGGCTGGTACGCGGTGGACCTGACCGGTACGCACGCGACCCAGCGCGTCGCCACCACCGACATCACCACAGTCGTCACACGATCGGACCAGAAGAGCTCATCCGGGCGTCAGAATCACTACTGAGTGTCTTCGCCGCCCGCCGTTTTCGATCACATCGGGCGATGTCGTGTCAGGATCGTAATTTCCGGGGGTTAAGTAAACGGCCGATAACCGCTAGGGTCCCGACATCCGCCGCGTCCGGACAGGGCGTGGGTTCGAACCGATGTTCGCTCAAGAGGTGTCAACATGCATCAGTTGCGGGTGGGCCGATGGCGCCGCGCAGCCCTGACCGGGCTCGCGGGTGCGCTCGCGTTCTCCATGGCCGCGTGTGCCGAGTCCGACCGGGGGTCCGGTGAGGGTGGCGACACGTTCGTCTTCGGTGCCGCGGGCGCCCCGGCGAACTTCGACCCGTTCTACGCCTCCGACGGCGAGACGTTCCGCGTGACGCGGCAGATGTACGAGAACCTGGTCGGCATCAAGCCGGGCACCGCCGAGCTGGAGCCCGAGCTGGCCAAGGAGTGGCAGGCCACCAACGAGGAGGGCACGAACTGGGAGTTCACCCTCCAGGAGGGCGTGACCTTCCACGACGGCACGCCGTTCAACGGTCAGGCGGTCTGCGACAACTTCGAGCGCATGTACAACCAGACCGGGGCGGGCGCCTCCGCGGCGCTGTCGTACTACTGGATCAACAACTTCGGCGGGTTCGCCGAGGACGACAAGGACTCGCTGTACAAGTCCTGCACCGCGACCGGTGAGCACACCGTCGAGCTGGAGCTGACCCGCTTCACCGCCGACTTCCCGACGATGCTCAGCCAGGACGCCTTCGCCATGCAGAGCCCGACGGCGATGGACGAGCACAAGGCCAACGACGTCACGGCCCAGGGCGACAGCTTCGTCTTCTCGGAGTACGCGCAGAAGCACCCGACCGGGACCGGGCCGTTCACCTTCGGTTCGTGGGACGAGGCCAACGGCACGATCACGCTGAACCGCAACGACGAGTACTGGGGCGAGTCCGCCAAGGTGGACGAACTCATCTTCCGCGTGATCCCGGACGAGACCGCCCGCAGGCAGGCGCTGGAGGCCGGCGACATCGACGGCTACGACCTGCCCTCGCCCGCGGACTGGGCCGCGCTGAAGGAAGCGGGTTTCGACGTCAAGATCCGCGACCCGTTCAACATCCTGTACCTGGGCATCACCCAGAAGAACAACCCGGCGCTGCAGGACCTGAAGGTGCGCAAGGCCCTGGCCCACGCCCTCGACCGGCACAACCTGGTCAGCTCGATCATGCCGGAGAACTCCGAGGTCGCCAAGCAGATGTATCCGGACTCGGTGGACGGCTACGCCGGGGACGTCCAGGAGTACCCGCACGACCCGGCCAAGGCCAAGCAGCTGCTGGCCGAGGCGGGCCACGAGGACCTGACGGTCGAGTTCTGGTGGCCGACCCAGGTCACCCGGCCGTACATGCCGAACCCGGAGGCCGTCTACGGCGCGCTCCGCCAGGACCTCGAAGAGGCCGGCATCACCGTCGAGGCGGTCAGCAAGCCGTGGACCGGCGGCTACATCGACGACGTCGAGGAATCCCGGGCGCAGCTGTTCCTGCTGGGCTGGACCGGTGACTACAACTCGCCGAACAACTTCCTCGGCAGCTTCTTCAACGACCCGGAGGGGCAGTTCCACACCGCCTCGTCGCCGTGGGGTGAGCAGCTCGCCCAGGAACTCCAGGACGCGAACTCCATCGTGGACGACGCCGAACGGAAGGCGGCGTACCAGGAGCTCAACCGGAAGCTGATGTCGGAGTACCTGCCGGCGATCCCGCTGTCGCACTCCCCGCCCGCCATCGTGGTGGCGCCCGAGGTCGAGGGGCTGGTGCCCAGCCCGTTGACCAAGGAGGAGTTCGCCACGGTCAGCCTCGGCTCGGAGTAAGAACCGACACGTGCTCCGTTACACCGTCCGACGGGTACTGCAACTCGTACTCGTCATGTTCGTCCTGTCCGTCCTGCTCTTCGCGTGGCTGCGGGCACTCCCGGGAGGGCCCGTCTCGGCGCTCCTCGGGAACCGCGGTACCGCGGAGAGCAGGGCGGAGCTGCGCCAGACCCTCGGGCTCGACGAGCCGATCATCGTGCAGTACTTCGCCTTCCTCGGGCGGGCACTGACCGGTGACTTCGGCACCTCGACGGGCGTCTCGCCCGGCAAGCCCGCCTCGGAACTGTTCCTCGAACGGTTCCCCGCCACCGTCGAGCTGAGTCTCGCGGCGATCCTCATCGCGCTGGTCACCGCGATCCCGCTCGGCTACCTCGCCGCGCGCAGGCGCGGCGGGTGGCTGGACAACCTGGGCATCATGGGCTCGCTGGTCGGAATCTCCATCCCGATCTTCTTCCTGGCGTTCCTGCTGAAGTACGTGCTCTCGATCGAGCTCGGGATCCTGCCCACCGGTGGCAGGCAGAGCGTGGGACTCGACGCCACCCGGGTGACCGGGTTCTTCGTGCTCGATGGTCTGCTGACCCGGGAGTGGGACGCCGCGCTCGACGCGCTGGTACACCTGCTGCTGCCCGCGGCGGCGTTGTCCTCGATCCCATTCGCGGTGATCTTCCGGATCACCCGCGCGTCCGTGCTGGACGTGCTGGACGAGGACTACGTGCGTACCGCCCGCTCGAAGGGGCTGGCGAGCCGGGTGATCCGGGACCGGCACATCATGCGCAACGCGATGCTGCCCGTGGTCACCACCATCGGCCTGCAGACCGGTGCGCTGTTGTCGGGAGCGGTGCTCACCGAGACCGTGTTCGCCTGGCACGGCATCGGCGAGGCGCTGGCGCTCGGATTCGAACGCAAGGACTTCCCCGTGCTGCAAGTGGTCATCATCGCCGCGGCGTCGGCGTACGTGCTGGTCAACCTCGTGGTCGACCTCTCGTACGCGCTGATCGACCCGCGGATCCGGTCGGCACAGAAGGTGGGGTCGTAGCTCATGGCCTCGTCCCGTGCCACGAAGATCGACCGGCTCGCCGAGACGGCGGGCCGGTCCCCGACGGGCGGCACCGGCTCCGGGGTGGAGCCGGACCCGTCCGGCGGCGTCGAGGGCGTGAGCCTGGCTGTCTCGGCCTGGCGTCGGCTGCGGCGCAACCCGTTGTTCCTGGTCGGTGCGACGATCATCGGCCTGTTCGTGCTGCTGGCGCTGCTGGCGCCGTTGCTGGCCCAGCACGACCCGGGCCTGCGGATGCTGGAGGAACAGGTCTCCAACGCCCGCAACGAGATCCCACCGCCGCAGCCGGGGCACCCGCTCGGCGGCGACCAGTACGGCCGGGACCTGTTGTCCCGGGTGCTGCTCGGCTCGCAGCAGACGTTGATGGTGGCGCTGCTGGCCACGATCATCGGTCTGGGCGGCGGCCTGGTGCTCGGCACCCTCGCGGGCGCGTTCGGCGGCTGGGTGGACACGTTCGTCATGCGCGTGGTCGACGTCATGCTGTCGATCCCGTCGCTGCTGCTGGCGGTGTCCATCGGGGCGTTGTTCGCGCAGCAGACCCAGTTCTCGGTGATCCTGGCCGTCGCGATCGTGCAGATACCGATCTTCGCGCGGTTGCTGCGCGGCACGATGCTCAGTGTCCGGGAGAGCGACCACGTGCTCGCCGCGCGGGCGCTCGGGGTGAAACGCGGTGCCATCGTGTTCCGGCACATCCTGCCGAACTCGCTGGGCCCGGTGATCGTGCAGTCCACCCTGGTGCTGGCCATCGCCATCCTGGACGCCGCCGCGCTGTCGTTCCTCGGCCTCGGTGCGGCGGACGACTCGATACCCGAATGGGGACAGATGCTCGGCAACGCGCAGGACTACTTCGACTCGCAGCCACACCTGGCGTTCTGGCCCGCGGCCTGCATCATCGTGGTCGCCCTCGGGTTCACGCTCGTCGGCGAGTCGCTGCGGGAAGCGCTCGACCCACGGCAGAGGCGGTGACCGGCGATGGCACTGCTCGAAGTCCGTGACCTGTCGGTCACCTTCCACCGCAAGGGCGAGCCGTCCACGACCGCCGTGGACTCGATCAGCTTCGACGTCGAGCCCGGCCGCACGGTCGGGCTGGTCGGCGAGTCCGGGTGCGGCAAGTCGGTCACCTCGCTGGCGCTGATGGGTCTGTTGCCGTCGGCGGGGGCGGAGATCAGCGGATCGGCCCGGTTCGCGGGTGAGGAACTGCTCGGCCTCTCCGCGAAGGAGATGGACACCCGGCGCGGGCGCGACCTCGGCATGGTGTTCCAGGACCCGCTGTCCTCGCTGAACCCGGTCGTGGAGATCGGGGTGCAGCTCACCGAGGTGCTGCTGCGGCACCGGGACCTGACCCGGAAGCAGGCGAAGGCGGAGGCCGTCGAGCTGCTGGGCCGGGTCGGCATCCCGGACCCGAAGCGCCGGGTGCGGGAGTACCCGCACCAGCTCTCCGGCGGGATGCGGCAGCGGGTGCTCATCGCGATCGCGCTGGCGTGTGCCCCGAAGCTGCTCATCGCCGACGAGCCGACCACGGCGCTGGACGTCACCATCCAGGCGCAGATCCTGCGGCTGCTGCGGGACCTGGTGGCCGAGACCGACACCGCGCTCATCATGATCACGCACGACCTCGGCGTCGTGGCGGGCCTGTGCGACGAGGTCAACGTGATGTACGGCGGGCGGATCGTCGAACGCGCGCAGCGGCACGCGTTGTTCGCCGAGCCGCGCCACCCGTACACCCACGGGCTGCTGGCCTCGATCCCGCGGTTGACCGCGCCGCGCGGGGAGAAGCTCGTGCCGGTGAAGGGGTCGGTGGCCGACAACATCCCCTGGTCCCGGGGCTGCGCGTTCGCACCGCGGTGCCCGAACGCCGTCGATGCCTGCTGGACCGACGCGCCGGAGCTGACCGACGACCGGGGTGGGATGCTGCGGTGCCACAATCCGGTCGGAACCGGGGCCGCCGTGGCGGAGGGAGCACGATGACGACGGAATCCACGACCCCGGACCGCGCCCCGGCCTCGCCGTCCGATGTGGACGAGGTTGGGGAGCTGCTCGCGCTGGACGACGTGACGGTGCACTTCCCGATCAAGAGCGGGGTGGTGTTCGACCGCACCGTCGGCCACGTCTACGCCGTGGACGGGGTGAGCCTGCGGGTCAACCGGGGCGAGACCTACGGTCTGGTCGGCGAGTCCGGCTGCGGCAAGACCACCCTCGGCCGGGCGCTGCTGCGCCTGATCGAGCCGAGCGGCGGCCGCATCACCTTCGACGGCGACGACCTCTCCGCCCTGAAGGGGGAGTCGCTGCGGCGCACCCGCAAACGGATGCAGATGGTGTTCCAGGACCCGCTGTCCAGTCTGGACCCTCGGCAGTCGGTGGAGTCGCTGCTGATCGAGGGGATGCGGGCGCACGGGCTGGACACCGACCGGGAGTCCACCCGGCAGCGGCTGGTCGAGCTGTTGGACGCGGTCGGGTTGCCGCGCACCGCGTTGCGCAAGTATCCCCACGAGTTCTCCGGCGGTCAGCGGCAGCGCATCGGCATCGCGCGGGCGCTGGCGCTGCGGCCGGATCTGATCGTGGCCGACGAGCCGGTGTCGGCGCTGGACGTGTCGGTGCAGGCCCAGGTGCTCAACCTGCTGGAGGAGCTGCAGGAGGAGTTCGGCCTGACCTACGTCGTCATCGCGCACGACCTGGCCGTGGTGCGGCACATCTCCGACCGCATCGGCGTGATGTACCTGGGCGCGCTGGTGGAGGAGGCCGACGCGGACGCGCTCTACGCCGAGCCGCGGCACCCCTACACGAAGGCGCTGCTCTCGGCGGTGCCGGTGCCGGACCCGACGGTGGAGGACACCCGGGAGCAGATTTTGCTCACCGGCGACCTGCCGTCGCCGTCCGACCCGCCGAGCGGCTGCCGGTTCCACACCCGCTGCCCGTGGCGGCAGGAGACGCTGTGCGACACCGACCGCCCGGAGTTGCGGGACCTGGGCGACGGCCACCGCGTGGCCTGCCACTACGCAGAGGACATCCTGGCCGGACGACTGTCCCCACGCTCCTCGGACCCCGCCTCCGCACCGTCCTGACCGGCCCCGCGCGCCGAGCACCGCCCGGATCTCGTCGAGCTGGACCTGGAGATGGCGGGGACGGACGGGCTGGCCGCCGCCGAGACGATCGGGGCGGAGTCGGACGTCCCCGTCGTGATCGTCACCCGGCACGCCCGGCACGGGGTGACGCCCTCCCTCCGCGAGTCGCCACCCCATGCCCGCGAGTCGACGTGCCATGCACACGAGTCGACGTTCCATGTGGGGGAGCACGGCTGGTACGGCCGTCGGTCGAGACGTCCGGCCCGCATGCTGTCGATCATGCCGAGCGGATGCCGACCGCGTGCCCGGATGCCGGAGCACGGCGGCGCCGTGGTCGCCGGCGAGACCTCTCACCTCCTGGCGGACAGGCACGAGTCGCCGCGCTGTGCCGGGCTGCGCTCCCGCCGCGCCACGGCGGCGGCGACCGTGCCGATGGTCAGCGCGACGCCGAAGGACAGCAGCAGGCTCACGTGGGGTTGCCGCACGAGCTCGCCCCCGAGGTAGCCGAGGCCCGCGGCGTAGGTGGACCAGAGCAGCACGCCGATCCCGGACGCGGTCAGAAACCCCGACCGGGACCAGCGCAGCGACCCGGCCACCAGCGAGCCCGCGGTGCCGCCCGCGGGCAGCCACCGGGCGAGGACGAGCGCGGTGACGCCGCGGCGGTCGAGCTGGTCGCCGATCCAGCGGGTGCTCTCCTCCACGGACGGGCGTCCCCGCAGCCGGTCGAGCACCCGGGACACACCGTGCCGCCCCAGGCCGTACAGCGCGAGGTCGTTGACCAGACAGCCCGCGGCCCCGACGCCGATGACCGGCACGAGTGACACGTCCCCCTGTGTGGCGGCGAAGCCCATGCCGATCAGCGCCACCTCGGTCGGCGCGAGCGGGATCGCCGCGACGACGAAGAGGCCGAACAGCGAAGCGGTCGAGAGGTCCACACGACCACTCAACGCGCCCGAAGCTGAGAACTATTCAGCACTCGCCCGGTCGTAACCGCACCGTTGCCATATCGTGAGTTGACGTGAAGGGCACGTTTCCTGCGTCGAGGGCGGTGAGGGGCACTTTCCCTGCATCACGCGCAGGGAAAGTGCCCCTCACGCCACACCCCGGGGGGACGGCCTCAGCGGTGGGCGCGGTTCACGGCCGAGACGACGGCGCGCAGGGACGCCGTGACGATCGACGGGTCGATGCCCACACCCCAGTACACCCGGTCCTCGACGGCGCACTCGATGTACGAGGCGGCCCGGGCGTCGTCACCGGGGCTGAGGGTGTGTTCGCTGTAGTCCAGCAGCCGCAGGTCGTAGCCCACGGTCGCCAGCGCGTCGAAGAACGCGGCGATCGGCCCGTTCCCGCTGCCGACGACCTCCTGCTCCTCGCCGTCCAGCCGGATCGTGGCGGTGAGCTGGTAGAGACCACTGTCGTCCGCCCGGACGTGCTGGCTGATCAGCTCCAGCGGGGTGCGCGGCCGCAGGTACTCCTCGGCGAAGGCCGCCCACATCGTGTCCGGGTCCACCTCGCCGCCGCCGGCGTCGGTGTGCTTCTGGATCACCTGGGAGAACTCGATCTGCAGCCTGCGTGGCAGGTCGAGCTGGTGTTCGGTGCGCATCACGTAGGCGATGCCGCCCTTGCCGGACTGCGAGTTGACCCGGATGACCGCCTCGTAGGTGCGGCCGACGTCCTTCGGGTCGATCGGCAGGTAGGGCACCTCCCACGGGAACCGCTCCAGCGGCACGCCCTGCTTGTCGGCCGCCTTGCGCAGGGCGTCGAAGCCCTTGTTGATCGCGTCCTGGTGGCTGCCGGAGAACGCGGTGAACACCAGGTCGCCGGCCCACGGGCTGCGCTCGTGCACCGGCAGCTGGTTGCAGTACTCGACGGTGCGCTTGATCTCGTCCAGGTCGGAGAAGTCGATCTGCGGGTCGATGCCCTGGCTGAACAGGTTCATCCCCAGGGCGACCAGGTCGACGTTGCCGGTGCGCTCGCCGTTGCCGAACAGGCAGCCCTCGATCCGGTCACCGCCCGCCTGGTAACCCAGTTCGGCGGCCGCGATGCCGGTGCCCCGGTCGTTGTGCGGGTGCAGCGACAGGATCACCCCGTCCCGCCGTTCGAGGTTGCGGCTCATCCACTCGATCGAGTCGGCGTAGACGTTCGGCGTGGCCATCTCCACGGTGGCGGGCAGGTTCAGGATCACCGGCCGCTGCGGCGTGGGCTGCCAGATGTCGGTGACCGCGTTGCACACCTCGGCCGCGTAGGACAGCTCCGTGCCGGTGTAGGACTCGGGGGAGTACTGGAACCGGAACTCGGTGTCGGAGTACTTCGCCGCGTACTCGGCGGCCAGTTCGGCGCCCTGGGTGGCGATCTTCTTGATCCCCTCGCGCTCCTCGCGGAACACCACCCGACGTTGCAGGATCGATGTGGAGTTGTAGATGTGCACGATCGCCCGCGGGGCGCCCTCCAGCGCCGCGAAGGTGCGCTCGATCAGCTCGGGGCGGCACTGGGTCAGCACCTGGATGTGCACGTCCTCCGGGATCGCGTCCTCTTCGATGATCTCGCGGACGAAGTCGTAGTCGGTCTGGCTCGCGGCGGGGAAGCCGACCTCGATCTCCTTGTAGCCCATACGCACGAGCAGGTCGAAGAACGTGCGCTTGCGGGCGGGTGACATCGGGTCGATCAGCGCCTGGTTGCCGTCGCGCAGGTCGACCGCGCACCACAGCGGCGCGGTCCCGATGCGGGTGTCCGGCCAGGTGCGGTCGGGCAGCCGGATGTCCTCCACCAGCCGGTACCACGGTTGGTACCGGTCGTAGGGCATCGTGCTGCCCTTCTGCCTGTTCCAGGGCGGCTGACCCTCGGGGGTCGGACGGGACGGCGTTCGGATGCGGCTCGCGGATCCGGCGCCGGAGACGCTGCCGGGGGAGGTGTCGAAACCGGGTGCGTCGGACGTCCGGAAATCGGAAGTGCTCATGATGGCTGCAAAGCTCCTGCTGCTTGGTCGGTTCGGGCACGATCGACGGCCGGCGCTGCGGCGTGTGAGAACACCGGCGAACCCCGCGACGGGGAGCCGGTCCGAATCAGGCCCCGTCGCGGCAGCGAAGCAGGAGGAGCGAGAGCGCCACGGACGTCAGCCTAACGCCGGTCCGGCCGCGGACGGAACCCCGGGGGTCGTTGTGGAACCGTTATGCGCGGTCCCACCGTGGGGCTACTGGCGCGTAGCCAGGGCGGGGTCGGCGTGCGAAAATCCCGGCATGGGTGAACATCACGCCGAGGGCAGGGACACCACGGCCGACACGACGCGCGCCATGCCCGCCTCGTCGGCGGGCCCCGACGGCCGGCCCCCCGAGGGGGAGGCCGAGTCCGGACCGCGTCCGAAGCGCCGGACCGACTGGCACGCCGCCCGGGACCGGGGCGTCGAGCTCCTCGCCACCCTCGTCCGGTGGGTGGGGCTCGCCTTCGCCGTCGTACTCGTGCTCCACGTCGTGTTCGTCGTCGGCGAGGCGAACCCGGACAACGGCATCGTGTCGTTCGTCGCCGACGCCGCGGAGCGGCTCGCACTGGGCTTCGAGGACATGTTCGTCCCGGACGACCCGCAGCTCGCGGTGCTGCTCAACCACGGCCTCGCGGCGGTGTTCTGGCTGGTCGCCTCGTCCCTGGTCACCCGCATCATCCGGCTCGTCGGCGGCGCCGGCCGCAGCTGAGCGGCGCCGCCCGCCCGGGGTGGTCGCCGTGAAGGCCCCCTTGCCCGCATCGGGTGCCGTGAAGGACTCCTTCCCTGCGCCACACGCAGCGAAGGAGTCCTTCACGGCAACCACCGGGTGACCCCGTCGGGTCAGGACGGGAAGACGGGGGTGTCCCAGGTGTCGGTGAAGGCGAATTCCGCGAGGGGGAGGCGTTCGCGCGGGGCCGTCTCCCGGCTGATGTCGCGGTCGTCGGCCAGCACGTCGGCGTCGGTGGCCACGCCCACCGCGATCGCCGCGAGCGGCTCGAACCCGTCCGGCAACGCGAACTCCCGGCGGACGGTGTCCCGGTCGAACCCGGCCATCTGGTGCACCGCCAGCCCGTCGGCGACAGCCTGCAGGGCCAGGTTCTCGGTGGACAGGCCCACGCCGTACTCGGGGTAGGGCACGTCGCCCTTCTCGTTGCGCATCCGCGCGCACGCCACCATGAGCACACTCGCGCGGTGCGCCCACGACTGGTTGCGCTCGGTGAGCGCCCCGAGGATGCCGCGGAAGGTGTCGTCGCCACGCATCCCCACGAGGTAGCGGGCGGGCTGGCTGTTGCCGCACGATGGCGCCCAGCGCGCGGCCTCCAGCAGGGCGCGCACCCGCGACGGGTCGACCGTCGCCTCGGCGTCGAACGCCCGCGGGCTCCACCGCCGGGCGATCAGTTCGTGTACGGGCACACTGGTGTCGGCGTCCTTGTCACTCATCGCCGTCCAGAGTAGGCGGGCACGCCCTTCCCCGGCCGGGTGATGCCGCGGCCCGGGGCCGGAAGGATTCCGGTACCGGCGGGCGCGGGGCCGAAGTCCGCCCGGCGGGGCCACCCGCCGCACGAAATCGCACGTCGTCAGTGGTCGGTGCCACAAAGCCGGGTATCCGTCCCGCGTCGCCCCGGTACCCTGGAGCGGCGAAACGATCCGTAGCGCCGCGAGCCGAGACCGGATCGGCGTGGCAGGCGTGCAGCGAGGAGGAGCGAGGCAGTGGCGCTCGTAGTCCAGAAGTACGGTGGTTCGTCGCTGGAGAGCGCCGACCGCATCAAGCGCGTCGCGGAACGGATCGTGGCCACCCGGAAGGCCGGCAACGACGTGGTCGTCGTGTGCTCGGCGATGGGCGACACCACCGACGAGTTGTTGGATCTCGCCGAGCAGGTGAATCCCGTCCCGCCGGAGCGGGAGATGGACATGCTGCTCACCGCGGGGGAACGGATCTCCAACGCCCTGGTCGCGATGGCGATCTCCGCGCAGGGTGCCGAGGCGTGGTCGTTCACCGGCTCCCAGGCCGGGGTGGTGACCACCTCGGTGCACGGCAACGCCCGCATCATCGACGTCACCCCGTCGCGGGTCACCGAGGCGCTCGAACAGGGCTACATCGCCCTCGTGGCCGGGTTCCAGGGTGTCGCCCAGGACACGAAGGACATCACCACGCTCGGCCGCGGCGGATCCGACACCACGGCGGTCGCCCTGGCCGCGGCGCTGAACGCCGACGTGTGCGAGATCTACTCCGACGTGGACGGGGTCTACACCTCCGACCCGCGGATCGTCCCGGACGCCCGCAGGCTGGACACGGTCCCGTACGAGGAGATGCTGGAGCTCGCCGCGAGTGGTTCGAAGATCCTGCACCTGCGCTCGGTCGAGTACGCCCGCCGGTACGGCGTGCCGATCCGGGTCCGCTCGTCCTACAGTGACAAGCCGGGCACGACCGTGACCGGTTCGATTGAGGAGATCCCCGTGGAACAAGCGTTGATCACCGGCGTCGCCCACGACCGGTCCGAGGCCAAGATCACCGTGACCGGCGTGCCCGACCACGCCGGCGCGGCGGCCCGGATCTTCCGGGCGGTGGCCGACGCGGAGATCGACATCGACATGGTGCTGCAGAACATCTCCAACACGGCGGGCCGCACCGACGTCACCTTCACGCTGTCCAAGGCCAACGGCCCGAACGCGGTCAGCGAGCTGGAGAAGATCAAGTCGGAGCTCGACTTCTCGGCGGTGGTCTACGACGACCACGTCGGCAAGGTCTCGCTCGTCGGCGCGGGGATGCGCTCGCACCCCGGGGTGACCGCGTCGTTCTGTGAGGCGCTGGCCGAGGCGGGAGTGAACATCGAGATCATCAACACCTCGGAGATCCGCATCTCGGTGCTGATCCGGGACGCGCAGGTGGACGACGCCGTGCGCGCGATCCACGAGGCTTTCGAACTCGGCAGCGACGAAGAGGCTGTCGTCTACGCGGGGAGTGGTCGCTGATGGCCGAGGGCGCGACAGCACGGAATTCGACAGCGCAGAACGCGGCAGCGGGCAGTGGCGGGACCGGCCTGCGGGTCGGCGTCGTCGGTGCCACCGGCCAGGTGGGCGCGGTGATGCGCAGGCTGCTGGCCGAGCGGAACTTCCCGGTCGCCGAGATGCGGTACTTCGCGTCGTCGCGCTCGGCGGGCAGCACCCTGCCGTTCAACGGCGGGGACGTCGTGGTGGAGGACGTCGCCACCGCGGATCCGTCCGGGCTGGACATCGCGCTGTTCTCGGCGGGCGGTGCGACGTCGAAGGCGCAGGCGCCCCGGTTCGCCGAGGCGGGCGTGACGGTGATCGACAATTCCTCGGCCTGGCGGCTGGACCCGGACGTGCCGCTGGTGGTGAGCGAGGTCAACCCGCAGGCGGTGAAGGACGCCCGTAAGGGGATCATCGCCAACCCGAACTGCACCACCATGGCGGCGATGCCGGTGCTCAAGCCGCTGCACGACGAGGCGGGCCTGGTGCGGCTCGTGGCCAGCACCTACCAGGCGGTCTCCGGCAGCGGCCTGGCCGGGGTGGAGGAGCTCGCCGAGCAGGTGCGGGCCGCGGGCGACCGCGCCATCGACCTCACCCACGACGGCGCGGCGGTCGACCTCGGCGAGCCCGCCAAGTACGCACGGCCGATCGCCTACAACGCGCTGCCCATGGCCGGGTCCGTGGTGGACGACGGGACGAACGAGACCGACGAGGAACAGAAGCTCCGCAACGAGAGCCGCAAGATCCTCGACATCCCCGAGCTGCGGGTGTCCGGCACCTGCGTACGGATCCCGGTGTTCACCGGGCACGCGCTCTCGATCAACGCCGAGTTCGCGCGGCCGCTGTCGGCCGAGCGGGCGAGCAGCCTGCTGGCCACCGCCCCGGGCGTGCGGATGTCCGACATCCCGACGCCGCTGGAGGCCGCGGGCACCGACCCGAGCCACGTGGGCCGGATCCGGGTGGACCCGGGCGTCGACGACGGGCGCGGACTGGCCCTGTTCGTCACCGGGGACAACCTCCGCAAGGGTGCGGCGCTGAACACGGTGCAGATCGCCGAACTGATCGCCGAGGCCGACTGAGGCACCGCGCAGGCGGACACGGTCGGCGGTGCGTCCGGGGTCACCCGATGGGGCCGGGCGCGGACGCCCGCGGCGTGGTGTCCCGGTCGTCGATGGCCCGGGACACCGCACGGACGGCCGTGCGGAGGGTGTCGCCGTAGGGCCCGCCGGGGAGCGCGGAGAGGCGCTGTTCGGCGCGGTGGATGTGCTCGGCGGCGGCCCGGAACGCACCCAGCCGACGGAGGTTGTCGGCGAGGTTGAGGTGCGCTGTCCGCCGCCGTGGCCGACCGTCCGGGGGCCACGCGCCCGGCTGCGCTGGGCGGAGCTACCCCCGACCGGGCCGACGCCGGTACGGTCGTCGTCATGAGGATCTCTGGTGTCCGGGTCGCGTCGGCGGCGGCCGTGTTGTCGGTGGTGGCGCTCACCGCGGGGTGCGGCGAGGTGGGGGAGACGATCGAGCAGGTGGACGGTGCCACCGACAAGGCGAGTGCGTGCAGCGAGGCGCTCGGCATCGTCGATCTGAATCCGAATCTCGATCCGGAGCAGGCCGCGGCGAAGGCCGGCGAGAAGGCCGAGCAGCTGCGTCAGCTGGGCAACGAGGTCGCCGACCAGAGCGTGCAGGAGTCGCTGTTCCGGTTGGCCGACGGGTACGTGGAGCTGGAGCAGCGCAAGGCCGACGGGCTGGACAACTTCAACCAGTGGTTGCAGCGGAACCTGACACAGCTCGACCAGCTCCGGCAGGCGTGCTTCTGAGCCGGCGGCGCCCCGGCCGGGGTCGTCCCGGCACCAGCAGCAGCCCGCCGACCGCGGCGAGGGTGAGCCCGCCGAGCCCGGAGGCGGCGAAGCCCCACGCCGGGCCGGCGTGATCGAGCACCCACCCGACGACGGGGCTGCCCAGCGCCAGTCCCATCCGGGTCGCCGAGTCCTGGACGCCCATCGCCTCGCCGCGCACGGTGTGCGGGACCAGCCTGCTCACCGACTCCGTGGTGGCGGCGAGCGTGGGGGCGCACGCCAGGTTCGACGGGATCAGCGCGAGCGCGAGCACCCACCACGGTCCGCTCACCAGGCCGACCGGGAGCACCAGCACCGCCAGCGCGACCATGAGCACCGGTTGCGGCAGCGAACGCGACACCGCTCCGTGCACGAGTCCACCCGCGAGTGACGCCGCGCACATCACCGCGATGACCACGCCGGTCCAGGCCACCTCGCCCGACTCGCGCAGGGCGGCGACGGTGGCGAGTTCGGTACCGACGAGCACGAACAACGCGCCCATCGCCACCAGCAGCGTCGCCACGAGCGGCCTGCGGACCCACGTCCGCAGCGCGGGTCGTGCGCCGGTGCCCGGGCCGCTCTCCTCCGGGGTGCGGACGGGCGGGTCGAGCCACATCAGGACGGCCGCGGGTGCGGCGAAGGCGAGGCCGATCACGGTGAGCGTGGCCGTGGACGAGACCTGCGTCGTGAGCGCGATCGCGGCCACCGGGCCGGTCATGTAGGTCAGCTCCAGCGACATCATGTCCAGCGAGAAGGCCGTGCGCCGCTGCCGTTCGGGAACGAGCGCGGTGAGCACCTGGCGGGCCACCGACCCCGCGGGGACCACCAGCGCCCCGGCGGGCAGGGCGGCGACGAGCAGGACCCCGTAGGGCAGGTGCCCGGCGGCGGTCCAGAACACCCCGGACACCGTCCCGCACACCGCGAGCACCGGGCGCAGGCCGTGCCGGTCGATCATCCGGCCGAGCAGCGGGGCCGCCAGCGCGGTCCCGGCCATCGTGGCGGTCCCGACCAGTCCCGCGGCCCCGTAGCCGCGGCCGAGATCGCCGACCACGTGCAGGGTGAGGGTGATCCCGGTCGCCGTCATCGGCAGCCGCGCGGCGAACATGAGCAGCATCGACGTCGTCACGCCCGGAATCCGGAGTACGGGGAGGTAGGACTTCAGCGCCACCTCCCGGACACAACCCGAACCTGGTACGGCCGTGCAAGCCATTTCCCGTGACGATCACCCGACAGAGGGTGTTTTCTTGACTGATTCCAGAAAGCTCGGCATGCTGGGGACGTCATGCCTCACCGGGAAAGCCCAGTACGGGACCACCTCAGGGCGGCCGGCCTGCGCGTCACCGCGCCCCGGCTGGCCGTGCTCGAGTGGCTCTCCGAACACCCGCACGCGACGGCCGACCAGGTGGCCGCGGGAGTGCGCGACGCACTCGGATCCGTCTCCACGCAGGCGGTCTACGACGTGCTCGGAGCCTGTACGCACGCCGAACTGGTGAGGCGGATCGAACCGGCCGGGCATCCCGCCCGGTTCGAGACACGAACCGGGGACAACCACCACCACCTCGTCTGCCGCCGGTGCGGGCACGCCGAGGACGTCGACTGCGTCCGCGGTGCGGCGCCCTGCCTGCGGCCGTCCCACCTCGGCGGTTTCGCGGTCGAGGAGGCGGAGGTCGTCTTCTGGGGACTGTGCCCCGCCTGTCAGCAGGCCCCGTCGGCCGAATCCGGCCGTTGAGCAGGATTTGCGACCCCTGAGCACAACCGACCCCTGAGCACAACACCGACCCGCAAGTCGTACGACGAGGAGGCATCGGCGTGACCAAGCCGACCACCAACAACGTCGGTATCCCGGTGGGCAGCGACAACGACTCGCTCACCGCGGGCACCAACGGCCCGATCCTGCTCCAGGATCACTACCTGATCGAGAAGAACGCCCAGTTCAACCGCGAGCGTGTGCCCGAGCGTGTGGTGCACGCCAAGGGCGGCGGCGCCTTCGGCGTGCTCGAGGTCACCGAGGACGTCAGCCAGTACACCAAGGCCGCGCTGTTCCAGCCCGGTGCGCGGACCGAGAGTCTCATCCGGTTCTCCACCGTCGCGGGCGAGCTCGGGTCCCCCGACACCTGGCGCGACCCCCGCGGCTTCGCCGTGAAGTTCTACACCAGCCAGGGCAACTACGACCTGGTCGGCAACAACACGCCGGTGTTCTTCATCCGGGACCCGATCAAGTTCCCGGACTTCATCCACTCGCAGAAGCGCCGCGCGGACAACAACCTGCGGGACCACGACATGCAGTGGGACTTCTGGACCCTGCGTCCGGAGTCCGCCCACCAGGTGACCTGGCTGATGGGCGACCGGGGCCTGCCGAAGACCTGGCGGCACATGAACGGCTACGGTTCGCACACCTACCTGTGGGAGAACGCCCAGGGCGAGAAGTTCTGGGTGAAGTACCACTTCAAGACCGACCAGGGCATCGACCACCTCACCCAGGACGAGGCCGACCGGCTGGCCGGTGCGGACTCGGACCACCACATCCGGGATCTGTGGAATGCCATCGAGCAGGGTGACTACCCGAGCTGGACGCTGTACGTCCAGGTGATGCCGTACGCCGACGCGGCGACCTACCGGTTCAACCCGTTCGACCTGACGAAGGTGTGGCCGCACAGCGACTACCCGCTGATCAAGGTCGGGAAGTACACGCTGAACCGGAACCCGGAGAACTACTTCGCCGAGATCGAGCAGGCCTCGTTCGAGCCGTCGAACCTGGTGCCGGGCATCGGGCCGTCGCCGGACAAGATGCTGCAGGGGCGGCTGTTCGCCTACGCGGACGCCCATCGCTACCGCATCGGCGCGAACTACACCCAGCTGCCGGTGAACGCGGCGAAGTCCGAGGTGAACTCGTACTCCAAGGACGGCCAGATGCGCTACCGCAACACCGGCGACCCGGTGTACGTGCCGAACACCATGGGCGGCGCGCACGCCGACCCGGAGCTGGCCTCGGAGACCACCGCGACCTACGGCATCGATGACGAGGTCGTGCGCTCGGCGTACACCCTGCACGCCGAGGACGACGACTTCGGCCAGGCGGGCACGCTGGTGCGTGAGGTGATGAACGACGAGGAGCGCGAGCGTCTCGCGAACAACATCATCGGCCACGCGAGCAAGGGCGTGTCCGAGCCGGTGCTGGAGCGGGTCTTCGAGTACTGGCGCAACGTCGACAAGGACCTCGGCGACCTCGTCGCCGCAGCCTTCGGCAAGTGAGCTGACCCCTCCGCACCCGTCCGCGCGGCAGATGTTGCCGTGAAGGCCCCCTTCCCTGCACGTGACGCAGGGAAGGGGGCCTTCACGGCGTTGAACGCAGGCAGGGGGTCCTTCACGCCACACCCATGCGGAGGGCGCCGGCGGCCTCCGCGGTGGCCTCGGTGAAGCGCCTGCCGACGCCGAGGAAGTTGGCGTAGCCGTGGATGAGGTCGGACTGGCGGCTCAGCGAGACGGGCACGCCCGCCTGCCGCAGCTTCGTGGCGTAGGCCTCCCCCTCGTCGCGCAGCGGGTCGAAACCCGCCGTGGCGAGGTAGGCGGGCGGCAGCCCGGTGAGGTCGTCGGCGAGCAGCGGCGACAACGTCGGATCGGACCGGTCCACCCCTTCGGGGGCGTAGTGGTCCACGAACCAGGTCATCTCCTCGTCGGTGAGGAAGAACCCGTCGGCGAACAGGTCCCGGGAACGCCGGCGTACCGTCGCGTCCACGGCCGGGTACAGCAGCAGTTGGAAGGCGGGCGCGGGGCCGCCCCGGCGGGTGGTCACGAGTGCGGTGACCGCGGCCAGGTTGCCGCCCGCACTGTCCCCGCCGACCGCGATCCGGTCCGGGTCGGCGCCGAGATCGCCCGCCTTGGCGTGGGCGAAGTCGAACGCGGTCAGCGCGTCCTCCTGCGCGGCCGGGAAGGGGTGCTCGGGCGCGAGCCGGTACTCCACCGACAGCACCCGGACCTGCGCGTGTTTCGCGAGGAAACGTGCGGTGTTGTCGTGGCTGGCGCGGCTGCCGACGACCCAGCCGCCGCCGTGGTAGAAGACCAGCAGCCCCGGTCCGGGGTCCCGCGGGGTGTACAGCGTCGCGGGCAGCTCGCCGTGCTCCGCGGGGATCGGGACCTCCCGGGTGTCGACCGGCTGGATCGCCGGACCGCTGACCAGGTGCCGGGAGGCGTCCAGTGCCGCGCGGGACTCCGCGACGGAACCGTTGGTCAGCCCGTCCCCGGACAACTGTTGCAGGCGGAGCAGCAGGTGTGCGTCCAGTGCGAGTTCCTGGCCGTCCCTGCGGACGGGCCTGCCCGCGAGTGCCCGGCGCAGGGGGCGGGGCAGGGCGTAGAGCAGCTGGGCCGCGGCGGCCTGAACGCGAACCGTCATCGATGGCGCCATGGGTCCCCTTCGTCCGAACGATCGGTCCGACTGAGGCTACTCGCCGGTAGAGCAGGTGTCACCGGCCTTGTACCGGACCGGGTGAGCGCGGAGGGTGCTCCGTGGTGACTGTGACACAGGTCGTCACGACAGAAGTAGTCCTCGACCTGACTCGAGCGTTTAGCCTCGGGAGCGTGACTGCGACACGTGCGATCAAGGTGCTCGGTATCGGGGGATCCCTGCGGGACGGTTCACAGTCCGAGCGGGCGTTGCGCATCGCCCTGGCCGGTGCGCAGGCCGCGGGGGCCACGACCAGGGCGGTCACCGGGAGCGCGCTCACGCTGCCGTTCTACGACGCCGCGCTCGACCAGCGTTCGCCGGAGGCCACCGCACTCGTCGAGGCGGTGCGCGAGGCCGACGGGCTCGTCGTCGTCTCACCCGGCTACCACGGCGCACTCTCCGGCCTGGTCAAGAACGCGCTCGACTACGTGGAGGACCTGCGCTCGGACGCCCGCCCGTACCTCGACGGCCGTGGGGTCGGGCTCGTCGCGGTGGCGCACGGGTGGCAGGCGGCCGTCACCACGCTGGACCAGCTCCGCACGATCGCGCACGCCCTGCGCGGCTGGCCCACCCCGCTCGGTGGTGCCGTGAACTCGGCCGAGGTGAAGTTCGACGAGGGGGGCAGCGCCTCCGACGAGAAGGTCGTGGGCACTCTCCAGCTGATCGGCCGGCAGGTCGCCGAGTTCGCCCTCGCCCGTGCGGGTGGTGTTTGACCGTTCACGCTGACGGGTAATGCCTCGGGTGGACCGAGCTCGCCGTGCGGCGAGGAGTCACGCACCACCGAGGAGGAGCACGATGGCGAATTCGCCCATCACGAGCCCGCTCAAGGACAGTGACAAGGAACTGACGGCGAGCGCCCTGCAGACGACCGTCGTCGACCTGGTGGACCTCTCACTGATCGCGAAGCAGGCGCACTGGAACGTCGTCGGCAAGAACTTCCGCAGCGTGCACCTCCAGCTCGACGAGCTGACCACGCTCGCGCGGGGCTACACCGACAGCGCCGCCGAACGGGCCAACGCCATCGGGGTCTCCCCGAACGCCAAGGCGAGGACCGTCTCGGAGAACTCCGGCCTCCCCGAGTACCCGGACAACTGGCAGAGCACCGACCAGACGGTGGACAAGATCGTCGAGATCCTCAGCGTGCTCATCCAGCGGATGCGGGTCCGGGTCGACGAGACCGACAAGAGCGACCTCGTCACCCAGGACCTGCTGATCGAGATCACCCAGGAACTGGAGAAGCAGCACTGGATGTGGCAGGCGCAGCAGGCCTGACCACCGCCGTCCCCGGTTGTGTCGTGAGGGGCACTTTCCCTGCGTCGGGTGCAGGGAAAGTGACCCTCACTGCGCTGAGCGCAGGGAAGGTGCCCTTCACGGTCACCCCGGTCGTGGTCAGGTCGTCAGGTCGAGCTTGCGCATCGCGAAGTGGACCTCGGTGGCGACCTGGGTGATCGTTTCGGCGGTGACCAGGGAGCCGTGGCCCGCGTCGTAGCGGTAGAACTCGTAGTCGATGCCCTGCGCGGCCAGCCGGTTCAGGTAGTTCTCGATTTGCCGGATCGGGCAGCGCGGGTCGTTGTCCCCGGCCAGCACGAGCACCGGCGCCCGCACCGCGTCCACGTAGGTCAGCGGTGAGCACCGCTCGTAGACGTCCGGGACGTCGGTGGGTGCGCCGCCGAACAACGCGCGGTCGAACGCCCGCAGCGGCTCCATCTCGTCCTCGTAGGCGGCCACGTAGTCCGCCACCGGGACCCCGGCCACGCCGGCGGCCCACCGCTGCGGCTGGGTGCCCAGCGCCAGCAGGGTGAGGTAGCCGCCCCACGAGGCTCCCGCCACGACGCACCGGTCCGGATCGGCGAGCCCGTCGGCGACCGCCCGCTCGTGGACGGCGGCGACGTCCTCCAGCTCGGTCAGGCCCGGACGCCCCTCGATCGAGTCCCGCCACGCGGAGCCGTAGCCGGTGGAACCCCGGTAGTTCACCTCCACCACGGCGAAGCCCGCGTCCAGCCAGACCGCGCGGTAGGCGGAGAAGCGGTCCTCGTCGGCCGCGTGCGGCCCGCCGTGCAGGTTGAACACCGTGGGCACCGGCCCGTCCGGGGCGAGCGCCGGGTCCGGCCGGGACACCAGCGCGTGGATCCGCCCGCCGGGCCCGTCCACGAAGAGGTCCGACACCGGCAACGACCCCGGTGGGCGCTCGCCCGGAGGGGTCAACAGCACGCGGTCGGTGCCGTCCGCCTCCCGCGCGCGGACCAGCGGCGGTTGCGCCGCGTCGGACCACGCGTACTCCACGGACCCGTCCGGCCGGGCACCCGCGCCGCCGATCCGGCCGGAGGGGGTGTCCAGCGAGGTCAACGACCCGCTCGCCAACTCGTACCGGTACAGCTCGCTGCGTCCCCGGTGGAAGTGCGCGATGAGCAGGGCCTCGGCGTCGAGGTACCAGTCACCGACGACCTCGCCGGGAAGGTCCAGCTCGATCTCGGTCTCGGTGTCCGACTCGACGTCCCAGATCAGCAGTTCCTCCCGGCCCCGGCGCTCGTGCTGGACCAGCAGTCGGGGGTCGCCCCGGAGGGGGGAGAACGCGAGCGCGGCCAGGCCCTTGCCCGCGCCGTCCCACTTCTCGGCGACGGTGCGGAAATCGCTCCCGTCCGCACAGGCCAGGACCCGCACCGCTGGGTGGCGGGAGTCGCCGTGTTCGGAGTGCCCGATCGCCAGCAGCCGCTCGTCCCGGGACAGTGCCGACACGTCCGCGTCCTGCTCGTGACTGTAGAAGCGGGTGGTGGTGCCGTCCCAGTGCGCGTAGAGGTCGCTGCCGTCGTCGGTGGACATGCCGAGCGCGATCAGCTCGTGCCCGAGGGCAAGGCCCGCCGGGTAGCCGTTGCCGAGGTCGGGGAACACGGTGGTCGCGGTGGTCCCCGTGGCCGGGCCCGTGGCCCCGGGCGCGCCCCCGTCCGTGCCCGCACCGGCGCTCTCCGGCGCGGCCGTGAACGACTCGCGTACCCACGCGCCGAACTCGTCGCCGTCGGTGTCGTTGAACCACCAGATCCAGCGACCGTCCGGCGTGACCGTGGCGTGCAGGGTGCCGTTCGGCCGGTCGGTGACCTGCCGGTGGGTGCCTGCGGTCCGGTCCCAGGCGTAGACCTCCCACACGCCGCCGGCGTTGGAGACGTAGATGTTGCGGTCCGGGGCGTCCAGCGCCCAGTCCGGCACCGACACCCGCGCCGCGTCGAACCGTGCCCGCCAGCGGGCCTCCCGTTCCGGGTCGGTCAGGAGCCGGTCGGGAACCCGGGCGTGCGGATGTTGTGTGCTCACGCCCGTGATCCTGCCAGGTCCGTAGGGTTGACGGTGTGTCGGAGGGTCACGCGGGGTTCGTGCTGCCGTTGCTGCGGCCGGGGATGTGGGTGCTCGACGTCGGCTGCGGCGCCGCGGTGAACACGCTGAGTATCGGCACGGCCGCGCATCCGATCCACGTGCTGGGGTTCGACCGTGACGCGGGCAGCGTGGTGGCGGCCCACCGCGCGGCCCGGCACGCGGCCGTGCGCACCGTCGACTTCGCGGTCGCGCTCGCCCGCGCACTGCCGTTGCCGTCCGGGTGTGCGGACGTCGTGTTCGCGCACGGTTTGCTCGCCGACGAGCCGGACCAGGCGGCGGTGCTCACCGAGTTCTCCCGGGTTCTGCGGCCCGGTGGGACGCTGGCCCTGTCCACGCCGGACTGGAGCCGGGTGCGGCTGCGGCCGCACACGGCCAACGTCGACGCGGCGTTGCGGGGCTGGCAGCTGTTGCGGCGCCGGGCCGGGGCGGACCCGTACGCCGGGAGGCGGGTGGACGACCGGGTGCGCAGGGCCGGGTTCCGCGAGGTACGGTCCCGGACCCGGCATCTGGCCGATTACGACTACCGGCAACTCGCCCGCGACGTCGAAGCGGAGCTGGCCGGGGCGGTCCGGACCGACGACGGGATCGTGGACCAGCAGCTCGCCAGTGCGGCCCGCTCGGCGTGGATGTGGGTGCGGGGCGGGCCCGGTGACGTCAGCCGCTGCTGGGTGGAGACCCTCGCCGTGCGGTGAGTCACGATCGGTCGCGTGCTTCCCGGCCGCCTGCGACGGCGGAATGGCACGACGGAGAACACCCGGCCGAACGACGAAGAGGGCCCCTGCCCGGTCGCCCGGGCAGGGGCCCTCTCGCTACGTCGGGGTGGCGGGATTTGAACCCACGACCTCCTCGACCCGAACGAGGCACGCTACCAACCTGCGCCACACCCCGATGTATTCCTCAGCGGGTCGACACCCAGTCTAACGGACGTTGCTGGCGGCTCGACGCGGGGCCGGGTTTTGTGCGGTGTGCGGTGTCGCACCCCTCGGGACCAGCGTCAACAGGCTCGCCTCCGGGGGGCAGGCGAACCGGGCGGGCGCGTACGGCGAGGTGCCGAGCCCGGCGGAGACGTGCAGCCACATGTGCGCGCCCCACCGCGAGGCGCCGCGGGCGCGCGAGCGGTCGAGGTCGCAGTTCGTCACCAGTGCGCCGAACCCCGGCACCCGCAGTTGCCCGCCGTGGGTGTGGCCGGCCAGCACCAGGTCGTAGCCGTCGGCTGCGAACGGGTCCAGCACGCGGGGCTCGGGCGAGTGGGTCACCCCGAGCCGCAACGCGGGCGCGTCCCCGGGTGTGCCGCTCACGTCGGAGTAGCGGTCGCGGTCCAGGTGCGCGTCGTCCACGCCGGTGGCGACCACGGTCTGCCCCGCCACGGTCAACGTCCGGCGCACGTGGGTGAGGTCGTGCCACCCGTGTTCGACGAACGCCGCCCGCAGGTCGCGCCAGGGCAGTTGCGGCCCGTGGACGCGCGTGCGGCGCCCCTTCGGCATCAGGTACCGCGCCGGGTTCTTGGGCTTCGGGGCGTAGTAGTCGTTGCTGCCGAACACGAACAGGCCCGGCCGGTCGAGCAGGGGAGCCAGCGCCCGCAGCACGGCGGGCACGGCGCGCGGGTGGGAGAGGTTGTCCCCGGTGTTCACCACCAGATCCGGTTCCAACCGGCCCAGCTCGGCCACCCAGCGTTGTTTGGCCTCGTGGCCCGGAAGCATGTGCAGATCGGAGATGTGCAGGACACGCAGCGGTCGCGCGCCCTCGGCCAGTACCGGAAGGTCCGCGGTCCGCAGGGTGAACCGCCGTCGCTCGACCCCGACGGCGTACCCGAGAGTCGCAGCGGCCGTGACCGCTGTCCCCGTCACGAGGCGTTTCATCATCATCCTTGGGGAGACGTGTGTCACCGACAGTACGTCCGCGAGGGACGGTTGGTTGCCTTCCCAGGGCAGACTACCGAACCGGGTGACAGCTGTTCACCCAGTTCGGTGACGGCTCGGTGGAGGCGGCCGGTTATCGGATGTCCGCGTACCTCGGGTGCGGCTCCGGCAACGGTGCCGCCGGCTCACCCTCCAGCGCGGGCTGCACGGCACGGAACCAGGTACGGGCCGGTGTCTTCCCGCCGAACATGTTGCCGCTGCCCGGACTGACGGCGGTGACGTTGCCGGGCCCCCCGTCGAGCAGACCGCCGTAAGGCCGGGTGGGCCGGAAGACCATGGCCGCACCCGCGATCTGCGGGGTGGCGCCGATGAACGCGGCCGAGCCACTCTCCTGGGTCGTCCCGGTCTTGCCGATCATCGGACGGTCCCAGCCGGCGCTCTCGGCGGCCGCGTGCGCGGTGCCTCCGGCCGCGGTGTCCTTGCTCAGTCCCACGGCGAGGCTGTCGGCGAGCCCTTCGGGCACGGCCTGTTCGCACGACTGTTCCTCGATGGGCTGTGCGGCGCCGTCGCGGTCGGAGATCTCCAGGATCGGGGTCGGCGGGCACCAGACCCCGCCGCTCATGATGGTGGCGGCCACGTTCCCCAGCTCCAGACCACTCGTCGGACTCACCCCGAGGGTGAAGGAACCCTCACCGGGATCGTTGGCCTCCGGACCGAAGAATTGTTTCTGACTCTGGTTGTACTGGACGTTGTCGCTGTCCGGGTTGACCTCCCCACCGTTGGCCGTGTTCGACCGCATGGTCTTTCGCAGCCCGAGCTTCTCGGCCATGTTGACGACCGGCCCCATCCCGACCTCCTCTTCGAGGATCACGAAGGCGGTGTTCGGGGATTTGGCCAGTGCGTCCTGCAACGTCATCGACCCGGGATAGTCGCCCGCGTTACGGATGCACCACGCGATACCGGGGCACCCCTCCTGGCCACCGCCGGTGAACACGTGGGAGGTGTAGGAGCCCGGGACCCGGACCTCGTCGAAGATGCCGTAACGGCGCTGTTCCAGCGCCGCCGCGGCGGTGAAGATCTTGTAGCTGGACCCGGTGCCCGTCACGTTCATGATCTCGTAGGGCAGGCCGAGCATGGTCTGGCCCTGGTCCGGATCGGGTCCGTAGTCACGGTTCGCGGCGAGCGAGAGCACCTCGTGCCGATCCTTGCCGGGTTTGACCAGGGAAAGGGTGTTGGCCACGTTGGGCTCGTCCTGATCGACCTCGGCCTTGGCCGCCTGGGCGGCCTGGTGGTTCACCTCGGCGTCCAGGGTGGTGCGGATGGTGTAGCCGCCGGTGAGCAGGTCGTCCTGCTGCATCCCGTGCTCGTAGAGGTACTCGATCACGTACTGGCAGAAGAAGCCGCTCTCGGCGCCGGTGCAGTTGGCGGCGGCCTTGTCCGGACCGTCGGGCAGCACACCGAGCGGCTCCTTCTTGATGCGTTCGGCGTCCTCCCGCGCGAGTTTCTGGTTGCCCACCATCGTGTCGAGCACGATGTTGCGGCGCTTCTTCGCGCCCTCCGGGTTGTTCCACGGGTCGAGCACCGCGGGGTTGTTCACCGCGCCGGCGAGCAGCGCCGCCTGCGGAACGGTCAGTTCCGCCGCCGTGGTGCCGAAATACGCCTTCGCGGCCGCGCCGACGCCGAAGATCTCCCGGGAGAACTCGATGATGTTGAGGTAACCGGCGAGAATCTCCGGCTTGGACATCTTGGTCTCGAGCTGCATCGCGATGCGCGCCTCCTTCAGCTTGCGCGCGATCGAGACCTCCTGGGCCTTCTGCTGGCCCAGCTCGTCGTTGCGATAGGTGACGTTGATCAGATAGTTCTTCACGTACTGCTGGGTCAACGTCGAGGCGCCCTGGGTGTCGCCGCCCGCGGAGTTGCTGATGGCGGCCCGCATGGTGCCCTTCCAGTCCACCCCAGGGTGATCGTAGAAGCGCCGGTCCTCGATGGAGATGATCGCCCATTTCATCGCCTCGGAGATCTCGTCCGGGGCGGTGGGGATGCGGTACTGGTCGTACACCGTCGCGATGCGCTCGCCGTCGCGGTCGGTGATGTTGGTGATCAACGGTGGTGGTTCGTCGGCGAGGTTCGACGACATCGACTCGACCGTGTCGCTGGCCTGGTTCGAGACCACCCCCGCGGCGCCGACGACCGGGAACAGCAGCCCGGCCACGAGGACGCCCGCGAGCAGACACAGCCCCACCATCTTGAACAGCCCGCTCCGGATACCCACACCGGACAGGGTACGCATGCGGGGGTGTGATCGCGGTGACCCGTTCCGGCGGTATCGTCGCCCGCACCGTGACCCGGTGATCACCCGCCGGATCGACCGGCCGGTCGGCCGGGTCGCGGTGGCCGAAGGTCGTTACCGGTCCGATATCTGGTAACACGGCCGATACGGGGTTGGCGGACGGAACCGATGGGTCCTACAGTCCGTCAACAACTCACGTGGGCGGTGCCGGGGAGGCGCCGTCCGGAGGGAACGTGAGCAACGTGAGACCTGCTTGCGGGGGGCGAGGTCGTCTTCGTCGTCATCCGCCTGCCGGTCGTGACAGGTAGGAGCTGGGGGTATGAACACCGAGCACACCGACTGGCGCATCCATGCCTACTGCCGGGACACCGATCCCGACGGCCTGTTCGTCCGCGGGGCCGAACAGAATCGCGCCAAGATGGTCTGCATGGGATGTCCGGTCCGGACCGAGTGCCTCGCCGAGGCGCTCGACAACCGGATCGAGTTCGGCGTCTGGGGTGGTATGACCGAGCGGGAGCGGCGTGCGCTGCTGCGCAGGCGGCCGGGCGTGCCGAGCTGGCGCGCGCTGCTCGAAGCCGCCAAACGGGAGTACGAACCCGCCGAACGGGTCTCCTGACCGCGTCCCGGCGGCGGCATCCGACGTGGTGCGGGCCGCCGGGGTGCGTCCACGGACGGCACGGGCGGTGTGCGGG
>NZ_KI912258.1:79743-89426 GCF_000231035.2 Saccharomonospora iraqiensis subsp. paurometabolica YIM 90007
ACACGGCGGTCCCGGACGCGGACGCACTGTCCGGGTCCGTGTCGGAGCGGCCGTCCGGAGCGGCCGGCACACCACTGGTACCGGGCCCCGGGACGCAGGCGCGGCCCCAGCACGGGGCCGCCCCGGAGGCGGCCGAACACGACTCCGGGCAGGAGCTGGAGTCGGCGGTCGAGTCGGCCACGGAGTTCCTGGCCGAGTTCGAGAACAAGATGGCGCAGACCACGGAGATGAGCCAGGAGGACGTCGCCCAGCTGCGGGCGGCGATCGCCGAGGACCCGGAGAAGGGCAGGGAGATCGCCGGCCTGGACACCCGCGCCGACCCGTCCGAGGTCCCGGACCTGAACCTGGACGACCCGCAGCTCTCCGAGCGGGACCGTGCGCTGCTCCGGGAACTCCACGCCGAACTGGCCGAGCGCGAACGCGCCGAAGCGGCCAGAACCCGCACCAACGGCGTCCAACACCGCTGGTCCGAGTGAGATCCTGCGCACCCTCCGTGGTGCCGTGAAGGCCCCCTTCCCTGCGTGGGACGCCGCGAAGGGGGCCTTCACGGCACCCGGCGCAGGGAGGGGGTCCTTCACGGGCACCCCGGACGTGCCGAGGGTGGTCAGCCGGGTGGGGGATCGTTAGGGTTCCCGGCGTGATGGAGTTCGAGGTGCCGTTGCGGTCGGTGCTTCCCGGAGGTGCCGGGCAGTCGGGTGCCGGGTTCCCGCCCGCGCCGGAGGTGCCGGCCGAGCCGCGGGACTCCGCGACCGTGGCACTGATCCGCGACGGCGCGGACGGCGGGCCGGAGGTGTTCCTCCAGCGCCGGGTCCGGGGGATGGCCTTCGCCGGGGGGATGACGGTGTTCCCCGGCGGCGGGGTGGATCCCCGGGACGCGGACGCCTCGGTGGACTGGGTGGGCCCGTCCGTGCGGGAGTGGGCGCGTTGGTTCGACTGCCCGGAGCCGCTCGCCCGGGCACTGGTGTGCGCCGCCGTGCGGGAGACGTTCGAGGAGTCCGGCGTGCTCCTGGCGGGCACCGCGTCCGCCACGGTCACCGACACCGCCCGCTACACCGACGCCCGGCGTGCGCTCGTGGCGCGGGAGCTGTCCCTGGCTGCCTTCCTCGCCGGGGAGGGGCTGGCGGTCCGGGCCGATCTCCTGCGGCCGTGGGGCAACTGGGTGACCCCCGAACAGGAGCCGCGCCGGTACGACACCCGGTTCTTCGTGGCCGCACTGCCGGAGGGCCAGAACGCCGACGGCGCCACCACCGAGGCCGACGTCTCCGGCTGGCAGCGACCCGCCGAGGCGCTCGCCGACGCGGAGGCGGGCCGCTGTGCCCTGCTGCCGCCCACCTGGTGCACACTCGCCGAGCTGGGTGCGTGCGGCACGGTCGCCGAGGCGCTGACCACCGGAAGACAGATCCGCAAGATCACTCCGCGGTTGACCGTGCGGGGGGACACCGTCCGTGTGGAGGTGCCGTGACACATCCCGCGTACCGCGTGCTGCGCGAGGTGAGTCCCGCCGCCTCGGTGCTGCTGCAGGACAACCCGTCCCATATGACGCTGGAGGGGACCAACACCTGGGTGCTGCGTGCGCCCGGTTCCCCGGGCTGTGTCGTGGTGGACCCCGGGCACGCCCACGACGAGCACCTGACCGAGCTCGACCGGCTCGCCGGGCAGGTGCCGGTGGAACTGGTCGTGCTCACCCACCACCACCCGGACCACGCCGAGGCCGCGCCGTCGCTGGCCGACCGGGTGGGTGCCCCCGTCCGGGCCTTCGACCCGGACCTGTGCCGGGGCGGTGACCCGCTCACCCACGACGACGTCGTCCGGGCCGCGGGGCTGGACCTGCGGGTGCTGCACACCCCCGGGCACACCGCCGACTCGGTGACCCTGCGCTTCGACCACGGGAACCGCGCCCACGCCCTCACCGGCGACACGGTGCTCGGACGGGGCACCACGATCCTGTCCGACCTCGGGGACTACCTCGAATCCCTGCGTGCGCTGCGCACACTCCCGCCGGGCACGCTCGGCCTGCCCGGGCACGGACCCGAACTGCCGGACCTGACCGCGACGGTGCGGGAGTACTCCGAGCACCGCGAGCAGCGGCTCGACCAGGTCCGGCAGGCGCTGCGCAGGCTCGGGCCCCGGGCCACGGCCCGGGAGGTGGTCCGGGAGGTCTACGCCGACGTCGACCCGGCGTTGTGGGGCGCGGCGGAGGCCAGCGTGCGCGCGCAGCTCGACTACCTGCACCGCGCGACGGGTCGTTAGTCGGTGTGCTCCGGGGACGCCGCCCCGGCCGACATCGTGGTGGATGTCGTGGTGGACGTCGCGGTGGCATCGGGCGGCCGGATGGTGCCGCGCAGCGCCCACACGGCCGCGGCGACGGCGAACGCACATCCCGCCGCGGCCAGGAACGCCGCGCCGGGGCCGTCGGCCTCGACCAGCCTGCCACCCGCACCCTGGCCGACGGCGAGTCCGAGGGTGACGGCCGTGAGCACCCAGCCGAAGGCCTCGGCGGCGGTGCCCTCCGGGGCGACGATCTCGATCGCCATGGAGTGCGCCGTCGACTGGGGTGTGATCAGTGCCCCCGCCACGAGCATCGCCGCCGCCAGTCCCCACAGTGAGGACGGCACGGCGAGCAGGGCCGCGCTCCCCGCGAACAGCGCGAGCAGCACGGGCAGCCGTAGCCGCATCGTCGCGGGCCACGGCCCGGTGCTGTAGAGGACGCCGAAGCCGACCGAGCTCACCGACCAGACCGACAACAGCACGCCGCCGACCGCGACGTGCCCGGCCAGGGTCGCGGCGGCGGGGACGGCGACCTCCACGAACCCGATCACCGTCCCGAACCCGAGCGCGGCCAGTGCCACGGTGCGCATGCCGGGCCCGGCCAACGCGCCCAGCAGCGGACCGCGGGGTCCGGTGGCCGGTGCCCAGGCCCGCACCGGTCGGCTCAGCGCGAACGCGACCGAACCGGCGACCAGGAAGCCACCGCCCACGACGAGTCCCGTCCCCGGCCACGGCGCGGTGACCAGCACACCCGCGAGTCCGGGGCCGAGGATGAAGAAGACCTCCATGCTGATCGCCTCGTAGGCGTAGGCGGCGTCCCGCGCGGGACCGGCCGGGAGCAGCCTGCCCCACAGTGCGCGGGAGGCGGAGCCGGTCATCGGTTCGGTGACCCCGATCCCGAAGGCCGCGGCGATCAGGACGGCCGCCGCGCTCCCCGCTTCGATCGCCCCGATGAGCAGGGCGAGCAGCGCGGAGAACAGGGCGGAGGCGACCAGCAGCGGCCGGGTCGGGCCGAACCGGTCGATGAGCCGTCCCTGGGCCACCGACCCGATCGAGACCCCGACGAGAGTGCCCGCCGAGACGAGGCCGGCGACCGCGAAGTCGTGCGTGCGTTGCTGCACGTACAACAGGGCCGACAGCCCGATCATCGCGATCGGCAACCGCGCGAGCGCGGAGGCGGCCACCGGACCACGCGCCTCGGGTGTGCTCAGGGCCACCCGGTAGTCGGACAGGGTCGTCCGTCCGTGGGCCGATGTCTGGGACATGCGTACCAGTATGCTGGAGGTGGTACGGAAGTACCACTTCAGCCCGGGGGTGGTGCGCCGGACTCGGGGGGTTGAACCGGACAAATTTCGCCCGATCGAGGTGTAAGGACACCTTCCGTCGGGTAGTCACATAACGGACCGATAACGGTGCCCGAACTTCGGGCATCCCAGCCGCGTCCCGGGCGTCTATAGGGGTGAAAGTTCTTGAGGCGACCGGTACGGGTCGTGCGACCCTGGTTCCGGTCCGATCGGCAGCGGTACCCCGGACACCGGGGACGCCGGAACGTCCACCGTACAACCACGGTGCGACGGACAACCAGACGAAGCGGTGCGCCGCCACGGACGGTGGCGCCGCGTGAGACTCCCTCCGGGTTTCGGGTCGGGGCCTAGACCGGAGGGCGGGGAGCGCGGGCGGTCGGGGGACGGTCCGCGCGAACGGACAAGGGGCCGGACAGTGTCACGTCGGGGGTGGCACCCGGCCCCTTGTTCGTGTGTCCGGGATGCCCGGTCCGATTGCCTTCCCGCGACAAGCCTTCCCGCGACCAGAGGTCGCCGCCCGGCGGGACGTCGCTGTACGACGAGTCCGGGGCGTGTGCGGAGGCACCCACGACCCGTGTGCAGTCGCGTGTCGGAGAATCTCGCACGTCGCGTCGGGGACGTGCGTCGAGCACGGACAGCGTCCGCGCCTACCCGGTGACCGCCCGGGGTCGACACTGACCCGGGGCGTGTTCCGGCGGGTGCGCCCGGGTCAGCGGGCCCGGCGGGCCAGTCGCTCCGGGTCCAGGATCAGCACACTCTTGCCTTCCAGTCGCAGCCACCCGCGGTGGGCGAAGTCGGCCAGTGCCTTGTTCACCGTCTCCCGCGACGCGCCGACGTACTGGGCGATCTCCTCCTGCGTCAGGTCGTGGGTGACCCGCAGCAGGCCCGCCTCCTGACTGCCGAACCGCTGCGCGAGCTGCAGCAGCGCCCTGGCCACCCGGCCGGGGACGTCGGTGAAGATCAGTTCGGCGACCATGTTGTTCGTGCGGCGCAGCCTGCGGGCCACCACACGCAGCAGCTGCTCGGCGATCTCCGGCCGAGTCGAGATCCACTGCCGCAGGGCGGGACGGTCCATCGTGACCGAGCTGACCTCGGTCACCGTCGTGGCGGTCGACGTGCGCGGACCGGGGTCGAAGATCGACAGCTCGCCGAACATGTCCGACGGTCCCATGATCTGGAACAGGTTCTCGCGGCCGTCCGCGGACTTGCGGCCGATCTTCACCTTGCCCGACTTGATGATGTAGAGCTTGTCCCCGGGCTCGCCCTCGTTGAAGATGACGTGGCCCCGGGGAAACTCCGTTGTCTCCAAGGTCTGCGCGAGCGCCTCGGCCGCCGCCGGTTCCACACCCTGGAAGATGCCCGCGCGGGCCAGGGTCTCGTCCACCTCGTGCCTCCTTCGGGTAGCGACCATCCGTCCCCCGGGTGGAGGAGGATGACGCCGATCACTACATGCAGTGTAGGGCGTGCCCTCGAGATCGCTCCCCGCTCGGGCCGCTCGCGCGAGTGCGGACCAGGGGGTATCCTGGCCCTCGCGAACGCAGCGCGTACACCCGGACACGCACTGTCCCCCTCGGTCGAATTCGCACGTCCGAGGGGCCGACGGAGGGATCCCGTCCGACAGGCAAGCCTAACGCCGCATTCCCCGACCCCTGCCCTTGGCCGTCTTCCCGGCGAGACGACGCAGCCGGAAAAGTTCGAGCGCGCGGCCGATGCCGTGCCCGTACAGTGCCCTGACCTCGTCGGGCCGGGCCTGTTCGAGAAACTCCTCCACGTCCTCACCGCGCACCGAGACGTGCCGGAGATGGTTCTCGACACGTTCCATGAACAGGGCGAAGCCCATCACCACGATCGGCACGAGGATCACGAACCAGACGGTCATATCACTCCCGGTCACTCGCTCACGCCCGGCTCGGTCGTCGTTGCCACGTCCGGTGTTGGCCCGACGTCAGCGACGCACGTGTGGTCGACTCCCCGGACGGCGCACGTAGGCTAGCGGGGTGTCGTCGTCGGTCGGTCAGGGCCCCCGGAGGGGGCGCACGTTCGCTGAAGAGAGCCGGTTGTCGTTGGTCAGACGCGCGCGGCGTATGAAGCGTTGCCTCGACACCGCCTACCCAAACGCCCACTGCGAGCTGGATTTCGGCACACCGCTGGAGCTGCTGGTCGCGGTCATCCTCTCGGCGCAGACCACCGACGAACGGGTCAACCAGGTCACGCCTGCGCTGTTCGCCCGCTACCCCACGGCGGCCGACTACGCCGGGGCCGACCGGGTGGAGCTGGCGGAGCTGATCCGGCCGACCGGCTTCTACCGGAACAAGTCGTCGTCGCTGATGAAGCTCGGCGCGGCGCTCCTGGAGCGGCACGACGGTGCCGTCCCCGGATCGCTCGACGCGCTGGTGAAGCTGCCCGGGGTGGGGCGCAAGACCGCCAACGTGGTGCTCGGTGAGGCGTTCGCGGTGCCGGGCATCACCGTCGACACCCACTTCGGCAGGCTGGTGCGGCGCTGGCGCTGGACCGTCGCCGACGACCCCGTGAAGGTCGAACACGAGGTCGGCGACCTCTTCCCGCGCAAGGAGTGGACCATGCTGTCGCACCGGGTGATCTTTCACGGCAGGCGGGTGTGTCACTCGCGCAGACCCGCCTGCGGTGCCTGCCCGCTGGCCCGCGACTGCCCGTCCTACGGGACCGGTCCGACGGAGTTCGACGCGGCGGCGAAGCTGGTCCGGGGGCCGGAACGGGACCACCTGCTCGGGCTGGTGACGGGGTCGTGACCAGGGCGACGAAGTGGGCGCTGGCGGCGGGCATCCTCGCCCTGGCTCTGCTCGTGGCGTTATTGCCGCGCCTCGGGGTCGACCCGGCGCAAGGGCCGGGGGCGGGAGCGGACCGTGACGACGACGGACTGGCCGAGGCGCGGGCCCGGGCCGATCTGGCCCGGTGTCCGTCGGGCGGTGCGCCGGAGCCCTCCGGCACGGACGATCCCGACGATGCCGCCGGCGCGGGCGGCGCCGCGGAGGTGCCCGCGCTGGACGGGGTGCGGGTGACCTGCCTCGGTGACGGTGCCCCGGTGGCGATGGACGCCGCGACGGGGGGAGAGGTCACACTGATCAACGTGTGGGCGACCTGGTGTGAACCCTGCCGGGAGGAGCTGCCCCTGCTGCAGGGGTACGCCGCCCGGCCCGACGCGGCCAGGGTGCTGCTGGTGCAGGTGCAGAGCTCGCAGGTCGACGGACTCGACCTGCTGGACGAACTCGGGGTGCGGTTGCCGAGCGTGCACGACGGCGAGGGGATGCGGGGTCCGGTCCGCGACGCCCTGGACGTCCCGCCGATGCTGCCCGCGTCGTACGTCGTCGGCGCCGACGGCGACGTGGAGTTCGTGACGGAACCCCGGCTGTTCACCTCCCTCGAACAGGTCTCCGGTGTGGTGGAGCGACTGCGATGAACGGACCGCTGGTGCACCCGGCCGACGCGCCCGCGTGGCTGCGCGGCCTCGTCGAGGTCAGCGGCTCGGTGGACACCACGACCTTCACCCGGCTCACCGTGCCGCGCGCCGCCGACGCCCGTCCCGCCGCGGTCCTGGTACTCCTCGGCTCCGGTGGCCACGGCACCGGAAACATCGGGGGCATCGCGAGCCCCGACGGGCACCGTGCCGACGAGCACGGCGCCGAGGACAACCGCGCCGACGGGCACCGCGCCGACGAGCACGACCCCGACGTGCTGCTGCTGCGTCGGGCCGACACCCTCGGTGCCCACGCCGGGCAGGTGGCCTTCCCCGGTGGCGGTGCGGAGGACGTCGACGCCGGACCGGTCGACACCGCCCTGCGGGAGGCGCGCGAGGAGACGGGGGTCGACCCGTCCGGGGTCCGTCCGGTGGCGTTGCTGCCGGAGTTGTACGTTCCCGTGTCCGGGTTCGCCGTGACGCCCGTGCTCGCGCACTGGCACCGTCCGTCGCCGGTGCACCCGGTCGATTACCGTGAGACGGCCGCCGTGGCACGGGTCCCGGTGACCGAGCTCGCCGATCCCGCCAACCGGTTTCAGGTGCGCAAGCCCGGCGGCGGCTGGTACGGACCGGCGTTCGAGGTCGGTGGCCTGTTCGTGTGGGGGTTCACCGCGGGCCTGCTGTCGGTGCTGCTGGAGCTCGGCGGATGGGCCCGGGAGTGGGACACCACGGACGTGCGGGACCTCGACGTGGCGCTGGCCGCGTACGACGCGCGGGTCGGGCCCGGGCGGGCGGAGTGGGCCCGCTCGGGCGAGTAGCGACGAGGGAGAGACGTGAACTGGGTCGACCTACTGGTGATTCTCCTGGCTCTGCTCGCGGCCGTGTCCGGAGCGAGGCAGGGGGTCCTCATCGCGCTGCCCGCCTTTCTCGGCGTCCTCGGCGGGGCCGTGCTCGGGATCCGGCTGGCCCCGCCGCTCGTGGAGATGTTCACCAATCCCGGGCTGCGGGTCGCACTGGCAGTGGGCGTGGTGATCCTGCTCGTCGCCATCGGCGAGACGCTCGGGGTCTGGCTCGGCCACAAACTGAAGCGGCGGGTGTCGTCGTCGGCCGGGTCGGGCCTGGACAGCGGGCTGGGCGCGGTCGTGCAGGGCCTGGTCGTCTTCGTCGTGGCCTGGCTGATCGCCCTGCCGCTGACCAGCGTGGCGGCGATGCCGGGACTGTCCCGGGCGGTCAACGACTCCTCCGTGCTGGGCGGGGTGAACACCGTGATGCCGGAGGCGGCCCAGGGCCTCCCCGGTGAACTGCGGACGCTGCTCGACGAGTCGGACTTCCCGTCGATCGTGGCGCCGTTCCAGAACACCCCGGTGCGCCGGATCGAGCCTCCCGACCCGGAGCTCCAGGGCAGTGACGTGGTCCGCGCGTTGCGGCCGAGCGTGCTCAAGGTGCGCGGGATCGCGCCCGCGTGTTCCCGTTCGCTGGAGGGCACCGGGTTGGTCGTCGCGCCCGAGCGGGTGATGACCAACGCCCACGTCGTCGCGGGCACGGACGAGGTCGCCGTCGAGACCCCGGACGGCAGGCGGGACGGCCGGGTCGTCTACTACGACCCGGACACCGACGTGGCCGTCCTGGCGGTGCCGGGACTGACCGCGCAGCCCCTCTCCCTGGTCGACGAGGCCCCGTCCGCGGGCGACGACGCGATCGCGCTCGGCTACCCCCTGGACGGGCCGTACACGGCCACCCCGGCCCGCATCCGGGAACGGATCGACCTGCGCGGCCCGGACATCTACGGCTCCGAGACCGTGCGCCGGGACGTCTACACCGTCCGGGGCGAGGTGCGCAGCGGCAACTCCGGTGGGCCGCTCGTCGACCCGACGGGCGAGGTGGTCGGTGTCGTGTTCGGCGCCTCGGTGGAGAACCCGGAGACCGGCTTCGCCCTCACCGCCGACGAGGTCCGTCGCGAGGTGGAGCGTGCCGGTGCCTTCGGCGCGGAGGTCGAGACCGGGGCGTGTACGTCCTGAGCGTCGCTGAGCCGGGTCAGTCCCGGTCCCGGTCCCGGAGGAAACCAAGCAGTGCCGCCGTGGTGGCCTCCGGCGCCTCCAGGTGCGGGAAGTGACCGATCCCGGTGAGCCGTGCGAACCGGGAACCGGGCCCGTGCCAGGGCGCCGACCGCTCGGCGGTGTCGGGCAGTACGCACCCGTCCACGGTGCCGTGGATCTGGAGGACGGACAGTCCGGTGGGCGTGTCCACGGCCGCCGCGAACCGGCCGCCGTCGGGACGGAACTGGGACCGGAAGGCCCAGCGGTAGTACTCCAGCGCGCTGTGCGCCACCCCGGGCACGCGCAGCGCGTGGCGCAGTCGCCGGACGGTGTCCGGGAAGTCGCGGTCGGCGGGCCACGCGGGCCCGGACCAGGCGCGCACGAGGCGTTCCAGTTCGGCGGCGTCCTCGGCCACCAGTCTGCGTTCGGGTGCGACCGGGACCTGGAACCGGAACAGGTGGCGCATCGCCGCGGCCTGGCCCGCGACCGGTCCGGGGGCGGCGGACAGGATCCGCGGCAGTCCACGCCGGACGGCGGAGCGCAGGGCCACCGGGTGTGCCCCGCCGACCACCCCCACCGACCCGGCGACCCGGGGGTGCAGGCTCGCCGCCGACCACGCGAGCAGACCGCCCCAGGCGTGCC
>NZ_KI912258.1:89526-96303 GCF_000231035.2 Saccharomonospora iraqiensis subsp. paurometabolica YIM 90007
CCTGCCGCCCGCGGAGGCGCGGTCGGCGGCCTCGGCGTCGGAACCCGCGTCGGCGTCCGGGTGCGCGGGGTGCCCCCGGTGCCGCAGTGTCTCGGCGGTGTCCCGGAGGGAGTCGAGGGAGCGCTGCGGCTTGCGCACCCGCTTGACCTTGCGCAGGCCGAGGTAACCGAACACGCCCGCGACCACCAGCATCGCGAGGAACACGATGCCGAACGCGGCCCAGCGCGGCAGCCACTGCGCCAGCAGTTCGCCGAGGAAGAAGAACAGGAAGAACGAGCTGTACAGCGCGATGACCGCGGCCACGACGAAGAAGACACTGCCCTTGAACGCCTTCTTCGCCTCGCCGACGGCCTCGGCCTTGATGAGCTCGACCTCGGCTCTGACCAGCGTGGACACCTGCTGGGTCGCGTCGTGGACCAGCGAGCCGATCGACGCGGAGTCGGTGGCGGTTCCGTCGTCCGACGACAGCGGGATGTACGGGACGGCGCCCGTCCCGTCGCTGTCACCTGGGTGGTGTTTGGGGCTGCTCACGCGCCTCATCGTGCCACGTGATCAAACCGGGGGCGCGCCGGGCGCGGGACGGGAGGTCAGCCCACCGCCGTTCCGGAGAGCAGCCCGACCACGTACGTCACCGACATCGTCAGCGCCCCGACCCCGACGTTGCGGACCGCCGCGCGGGTAGGGGCCGCGTTGCCCAGGCGGGCACTGACCCACCCCGTGATGCCGAGGGCCACGGCGACGGCTCCGGCGGTGGCGAGCACCCGGACCGGGAGCGGGGTGAGGGTGATCGCCAGCAACGGCAGCAGCGCACCCACCGTGAACGACACCATCGACGCGGCCGCGGCCTGCCACGGGCTGGTGAGCTGGTCGGGATCGATCTGCAGTTCGGCCTCGGCGTGGGCGCGCAACGGATCCCGGGCGGTGAGTTCGCGGGCGACCTCGGCGGCCAGCTTCCGCGACAGGCCCTTGCGCTCGTAGATACCGGCGAGCTCGCGCTCCTCCTCGTCGGGCATCGTGCGCAGTTCCTGCCGTTCGAGCCGGAGCAGGGCGCGTTCGGTGTCCCGTTGGGTGGACACGGAGACGTACTCGCCGCCCGCCATCGACAGTGCGCCGGCGACCAGGCCCGCGATGCCCGCGAGCAACAGAGCGGTGCGGTCGGTGGTGGCGCCGGCGACCCCCACCACGAGTCCGGCGGTGGAGACGATGCCGTCGTTGGCGCCGAGCACTCCCGCGCGCAACCAGTTCAGCTTGCCACCGACGTCGTGGTGGTGCGGTTCGTCCGGGTGCGGGTGTCCGGCATCGCTCACCCCGTCCATCCCAACGCACCGCCCGCGGCGGGGCAACACGGACGGTGCGTCGGGGTCCGGACCTCCGGCCCCGGTGGTCCGGACGGGTGGGTCAGCTCTCCAGGTCGGCCAGCGCCTGCCGCGCCTGCTCCAGCTCGGCCTCGAGCTGGGCGACCTTCGCCTGCTGCTGCTCCCGCGCGGCGTCGATGACCTCGTCGATCGGCGCGGAGAGGTCCTCGTGCAGCTCGCGGGCCGCGCGGGAGACGGCGGCGGCCGGGATGTCCAGTCCCTTGGCGACCCACTTGCTGCCGTGCTTGAGTTCGGCCTGCCACTCGCCGTCGGCCGTGCCCGTGACGGTCAGCGTCAGCTCGACCGTCCTCGTCTTGCGTGCGCCGGCCTTGCTCTTGCCGGTGCCCTTCCCGCGCGTGGCCTTGGACGACTCCTGCTCGGGTGCCGCGCCGGTGTCGCCGGGCGTGCCCTCCGTGCCGCCGTCCTCGGGCTGTCCCTGCGGTCCCGGTTCGCCTGCCGGGCCGTCGTCGGCGGCCGGGACCTGCGGGCTCTCGTCCGTCGTCTGGGTGGCGGAACCAGCGGAATCAACGGTCATCGTCGGTGTCGTCTCCTTGAGGCGGCTGGATGTCGATACGAGCGGTGAGGATAGAACGTGCGTTCGAGTGCGGGCCCGGCGGGTCCGCCCGCGGCACGTCGGGAGAAAAGACGAACGGAATCGCCCGGGGTTGCGCCCGTAACTGTATCGAGACCTTCGTGAAACGAATTTCTTCCCCGAATGTTGCTCCTTCACGCGTTACACCGTTCCACTCGAAGGGGTGAAACATCGCGCGAGATGCCATCCGGGCCGGCGTGCCGGCTGCCGAGAGTAATTCCGGAGAGCGCCGCACAGGGGTTGTCGGAGCGGGCTCGTCGGGGTTCGAACAAACCCTCGGTAACACTCGTGCCCTCCGCAACGATCATACTTTTCTCCCTGGCACGCCGGGGATCGCGGCGTGGCCGCCCGGCACCGTGTGGACGGTGCCGGGCGGCCGGGGAGAAGGTGCCGCCCGCCTTCGGCGGCGGTTCCCTCGGCTCACGTGCAGTTTTGTCGGAAAAGGGAACCTGCTGTCGGCCGGGGAAACGGGCTTTGTTTTAATAGCGTCCACCTCGCCCAGTTGATCTATGCCCCAGGGACAGGAAATGGAAACTACCGAGATTCGCCGGGAGCGCCCGGCCCGCGGGTCCGGCCGCAGGCCGTCGTCCCGCAAAGTGGTCGCAGCCGCGGCCGCGACCACGATGACGCTGCTCGCGTCCGCCTGCGGTGGTGGTGGCGGTGGGGACGCCGCCGACGCCGAGGGAGGTTCCGGGGACGCGGGCAAGCTCCCCGAGGCGACCACCTACGGCACTCTCGCCGACGCCCCGGAGGACCCGGACCCCCAGGGGTCCACCGACGGGGAGGTGGTCCACCCCAAGCGCGAGCTGAAGATCTACGACGAGGTCGACGGTGAGGCGTTCGCGCGTCTGCCGGAACAGCAGATCTCGTCCCCGACGTGGGTCCCGGTCATCGAGCGTGAGGGTGACTGGGCACAGGTCCTGCTGCCCACCAGGCCGAACGGTGCGGCCGGGTGGATCAAGGCGGGCGAGAGCGACGTCGAGACCGCGCAGAACGACTACGTGGTCAATGTGGACCGGGAGTCCTTCACCCTCGAGATCGTCGAGAGCGGCGAGCAGATCGGCGAGTACACGGTCGGCATCGGCAAGGAGGAACACCCGACCCCGGCCGGACGTGCCTACATCATCGCGTCCATCCAGGACCAGGTGAAGGACTACAGTCCCATCGTCCTCCCGTTGAGCGCCCACTCCAGCTCGCACGAGACCTACGGCGGTGGCCCCGGCACCGTCGGGATCCACACCTGGCCGGACGACAGCGTCTTCGGTCAGCGCTCCAGCGACGGGTGCATCCGGATCGACAACAACGGACTCGATGCGCTCGCCGAACTGCCGCTCGGCACGATGGTCAACATCACCTGATCGGCCGAACGGTCCTCCGTAACACCGCACGACCCAGTTCCCACTGATACGAAAGGTATTCCCTTGTCGAAGAAGAAGACGACGGCCGTCGGCGCCACCGTCCTGTCCGCGCTCGTCGCCGGCGGTGTCGCGTTCACCCCCGTCGCCACCGCCCAGGAGCCGGTCCAGGACTCGGCCTTCGCGCTGGGCGCGGAGGGCCTGCTGAACGTCAGCAAGATCCCGCACGTGCAGGGTGAGGGCAAGGACCACCTGGTCTACACCGAGCTGCCCCCCGGCGACCAGGCGATCCTGTCCGCCGGTGTGTTCAACGCCGCCGCCGACGACGGCTTCGCCAGCGCGAGCACCGCGGACGTGGGCGTCAACCTGCCCGCCGCTCCGCTGATCAACGCCTCGCTGATCAAGGCCGAGTGCGTGGACGGTGAGGCCCGGACCTCGCTGGTGGACCTCCAGGTCGGCACCGAGAAGATCGCGATCGACCAGCTCAAGCCGAACACCGAGATCATCCCGGACCCGCTGCAGGGCATCGCGCGGCTGACGCTGAACAAGCAGGTGGAGAACGAGGACGGCTCCACCACCGTCACCGCGATCGCCGTCGACCTGCTCAACAGCACGCAGACCCTGGACATCTCCCAGGCCACCTGCGCGATGAGCGACGAGGGCGACGACGAGGAGCCGACGGACCCGACCGAGCCGACGGACCCGACGGAGCCGACCGAGCCGACCGACCCGGGTGACGGCAACAACGGCGGCGACGACGACAACGGCGACGACGACAACGGCGCCGACGACGGCGACGAGGCCGGCGACGACGGCAAGGCCCCGAAGCCGACCCCGCAGCCGGGCAACCTCGAGGTGACCGGCTGACCTGACGGTCGAGACCGGCACGCCGGTGAACACCGGCACAGCTGACAAAGCGGCCCCCATCCCGAGCGGATGGGGGCCGTTTTGTCGTGTCCGTCGCGTGGGTCCGGCCCGCACCCGTGCGGGCCGGACCGGACCCGACGCTCACTCGTCGTCCGCGCCGGACTTCAGCCCGCTGGAGATGAGGTCCATGACGGAGCTGTCCGCCAGCGTCGTCACGTCCCCGACCTCCCGGTTCTCCGCGACGTCCCGCAGCAGCCTGCGCATGATCTTGCCGGAGCGGGTCTTCGGCAGTTCGGGAACCACCATGATCTGCCGGGGCTTGGCGATCGGGCCGATCTCCGCGGCGACGTGGTCCCGCAGCGCCTGGATGGCCTCGGCCCCGCCCGCGTCGTCCTCGGCCACCCCGCCGCGCAGGATGACGAACGCGACGATGCCCTGACCCGTGGTCGGGTCCGTGGCGCCCACGACGGCGGCCTCGGCGACGCTCGGGTGCGAGACCAGCGCGGACTCGACCTCCGTGGTGGAGATGCGGTGCCCGGAGATGTTCATCACGTCGTCCACCCGGCCGAGCAGCCAGATGTCGCCGTCGGTGTCGTACTTGGCGCCGTCCCCGGCGAAGTAGAAGCCGTGCTCGGCGAAGCGCGACCAGTAGGTCTCGCGGTAGCGCTCGTCGTCGCCCCAGATGCCGCGCAGCATGGCGGGCCACGGCTTGTCCAGCACCAGGTAGCCGCCTCCGCCCCTGCCGACCTCGGCACCGTGGTCGTCGACGACCTTGGCGGAGATCCCGGGCAGCGGGCGCTGGGCCGAGCCCGGCTTGGCGTGGGTCACCCCGGGCAGCGGAGAGATCATGATCGCACCGGTCTCGGTCTGCCACCAGGTGTCCACGATCGGGCAGCGGTTTCCGCCGATGTGCTCGCGGTACCACATCCACGCCTCGGGGTTGATGGGCTCACCGACCGAGCCGAGCACCCGCAGCGAGGACAGGTCGTACTGCGCGGGGATGTCGGCGCCCCACTTCATGAACGTCCGGATCAGCGTGGGCGCCGTGTAATAGAGGCTGACCCCGTAGTTCTGCACGATCTCCCAGTGCCTGCCCTCGTGCGGCGTGTTGGGCGTGCCCTCGTAGACGACCTGGGTGGCGCGGTTGGCCAGTGGTCCGTACACGATGTACGTGTGCCCGGTGACCCAGCCGATGTCGGCGGTGCACCAGTAGACGTCCTCACCGGGCTTGTGGTCGAACACCGCGTCGTGCGTGTAGGCGGCCTGGGTCAGGTAGCCGCCGGAGGTGTGCAGGATGCCCTTCGGCTTCCCGGTCGTTCCGGAGGTGTAGAGGATGTAGAGCGGGTGCTCGGAGTCGAACGCCTCCGGGGTGTGCTGATCGGACTGCGCGTCCAGCAGCTCGTGCCACCACAGGTCCCGCCCCTCGGTCCAGGGGACGTCCTCCTCGCCGGTGCGGCGCACCACGAGCACCTTCTCCACGCTCTCCGCGCCGGCCAGCGCGTCGTCCACGTTGGCCTTCATCGGCGCGGCCTTGCCCCGGCGGTACTGGCCGTCCGACGTGATCACCACCTTCGCCCGGGCGTCGTCCACCCGGGAGCGCAGCGCGGTCGGGGAGAACCCACCGAAGACGACACTGTGCAGCGCGCCGATCCGGGCGCAGGCCAGCATCGCCACGATCGCCTCGGGGATCATCTGGAGCTGGATGGCCACCCGGTCGTGCGCGTCGACGCCGAGCGAGGTCAGCGCGTTCGCGGCGCGGCTGACCTCCGCCTGCAGCTCGGCGTAGGTGATGTCCCGGGTGTCGCCCGGCTCGCCGACCCAGTGGATGGCCACCTGGTCGCCGTACCCGTTCTCGACGTGCCGGTCGACGCAATTGTAGGCGACGTTGAGCCTGCCGCCGACGAACCACTTCGCGAACGGGGCGTCGGACCAGTCGAGTACCTGTGACCACGTCGTCTCCCAGTGCAGGCGCTCGGCCTGCCGGGCCCAGAAGGCCTCCCGGTCCGCATCGGCCTCGGTGTAGGCCTGCCCGGTGACGTTCGCCCGCGAGGCGAATTCGTCGCCCGGCGGGAACGTACGGCTCTCGGTCAGGAGGTTGTCGAGTGCCGGTGACTGCTCTGTCATGGTTGCGAGTCCTCTTCCAGGTCCGACATACAGGGTCCGCGCACGCGGAGGGCTCCGCGCACGCACGCCGGTGGCGACGTTAGTACCGCATCTCACAAGAGTGCAGCCACGCCACGACGGTCGACAAGTGACGCCGGACGAGCGGCTGACGAGCGGTATACGAACGCCGTCGTGCCCACGGCGCGGTCCGCGTGCCCGGCGGAACCCGGGTACGGAGCCCGGGAACGGCCCGGGTGCGGGTACCGACGGCGACCGAGGGCACACACCGGCACCGCCGCCGACCGGAGGCAGCCGGGCGCTGCCTATGCTCGCGGGCATGACGCAGCACCAGCCCTCCGCCGATCCGCTCGCCCCGCTGATGGAACTGGACGGCGTCGCCGAGGCGGCGGACAGCGCGCGCGAGGCCGTGTTCGGCGTACACCGGCACCCGGCGAACCTGCGCGGTGGCTCCGCCACGGCGGCCGAGGCGTCGGTGCGGGCGGCG
>NZ_KI912258.1:96403-96514 GCF_000231035.2 Saccharomonospora iraqiensis subsp. paurometabolica YIM 90007
AGCCTCGGTCCTCGCCGCCGCGGTCGGGGCGCGTGCCGCCCGGTCCGGCGCGGACGCGCTGCTGCTCGACTGCGACCCGCTCGGCGGAGGGCTGGACCTGCTGCTCGGGAT
>NZ_KI912258.1:96614-98189 GCF_000231035.2 Saccharomonospora iraqiensis subsp. paurometabolica YIM 90007
CCGCTGCGGGACGGCCTCACCGTGCCGGACATCGCCGACGCCGTGGGCGTGGCCGCGCTCGGGCGCCTGCGCACGGAACGCGGGGTGGACCGTGCCCTCGACCGCGGGGCGTTCCGTCCCCGGAGCGGCGGGCCGCTGGACCGCGCCGCACGGACCGTCCTGGACCTCGCGGACCGCGACCACGGCGGGACGCCGGAGGCCGACCGTTCGCCGGAGTGACGGAGCCCCGGAGTCCCCGAGTCCCGGAGTCCCGGAGCTCCGGAGTCCCGGGGTGCCGACGAACGCCTCCGTTCGTGCCGTGGTTGTCCACAGGATTTCGTCCGTCCACAGGCTCCGGTGTTTGGCCTGGTCCGTCGGTCCGCGCGGCGGAATGGTGGGACGGGAAGCCACCGCCGTGGCGTCCACAACGGACGGTTGGCGGTGACTCCGGAGGGTCGCGAGGGTGCCTGCGACGAATGCGACGGCGGAACCGACCGCCGAACGACGGAGGAGGGGGAACACGATGCGGACGGAGCTGATCGACCGGGTCCGCGCGAGACTGGCCGACGCGGGCGCGGACACCGGACCCCGGAGGCTGGCGGAGGCGGTGCGCGCCGAGACGGACGGTGTCGACGGCGACCTCGACCGGTTGGCCGCCATGGAGTCGCTGCGCCACGAGTTCGTCGGTGCGGGTCCGTTGGACGCCCTGCTCGCCGCCCCCGGTGTCTCCGACGTCCTGGTGACGGGGCCGGACGAGGTGTGGACCGACGGTGAGGAGGGACTGCGGCGGACCGGCGTCCGGTTCGCCGACGAGGAGGCGGTGCGCCGCCTGGCCCAACGCCTCGCGCTCGCGGCGGGACGCCGGATCGACGACGCCCGGCCCTGTGTGGACGGCTGGCTGCCCGGCGGCGGGCCGTCCGGACGGGTGCGCCTGCACGCGGTGCTGCCCCCGGTGGCGGCGGCGGGGACCTGTCTGTCGTTGCGCGTGCTGCGGCCCGCCGCACACGACCTGCCCGGCCTGCGACGGCTGGGTGTGGTGGACGGCGCGGGCCTGGCGCTGCTGGAGGCGATCGTGTCGGCACGGCTCGCGTTCCTCGTCTCCGGCGCCACCGGATCGGGCAAGAGCACCCTGCTCGCCGCCCTGCTCGGTGCCGTGCCGCACACCGAGCGCATCGTCTGTGTCGAGGACGTCGCGGAGTTGCGGCCCGCGCATCCGCAGTTCGTCGGCCTGCTCACCCGGTCGTCCAACGTGGAGGGCGCCGGGGAGATCACCTCCGAGGACCTGGTGCGCCAGGCGCTGCGCATGCGCCCGGACCGGCTCGTCGTCGGCGAGATCCGGGACCGCGAGGTGGTGCAACTGCTGGCCGCGCTGAACACGGGGCACGAGGGCGGGGCGGCGACCCTGCACGCGAACTCCCCCGGCGAGGTCCCGGCCCGTCTCGAGGCGCTCGCCGCGCTGGGCGGGATGTCCCGGCCCGCCCTGCACAGCCAGCTCGCGGCGGCCGTGTCCCTGGTGCTGCACATGCGCCGTGCCCCGGGGGGAGCACGGGTGCTCGCGGAGGTCGCCGCCGTCCGCCGGGAAGGCGACGGCGTGCG
>NZ_KI912258.1:98289-104117 GCF_000231035.2 Saccharomonospora iraqiensis subsp. paurometabolica YIM 90007
ACGACGGGGTGGTCGGCGACCCGGTCCTGGCGGGAGCGCTGCGGGTGGCCGAATCGCAGGAGTCCCTGCTGCCCACCTGGCGGCGGGCCCCGGGGCAGGCGCTGGCCCGGATGCACGTGCTGGCCGCGAGCGACCTCGTCGACGACCCCGACCGGATCGGCAGGCCGCGGACCGACGCGGGGGTCGGGCAGCGGTTGGAGATGCTGGCCCAGCTCGTGACCGGCGCCACCACGGTCGCCGCCCCGGTGCTCACCGCGGTCGTGCACGGGGAATTGTTGACCCTGCGTCCGTTCGGCTCGGCGGACGGCGTGCTGGCCCGTGCCGCGGCGCGGCTGAGCATGATCGCCACCGGGTTGGATCCCAAGTCGCTCAGCGTCCCGGAGGTCGCCTGCCTGCGCCGTGCCCGGCGGTACGAGGAGGCCGCCACGGCGTTCGCCACCGGCGAACCCGACGGGGTACGGCAGTGGCTGTTGTTCTGCTGCGAGGCCTTCGAGGCGGGCGCGCGGGAGGCGAACAGCATCGCCGACTCGGCGGGCTGATCACGGCCGGCGGGCGCACCGCGACCGGTCCGGGTGTGGCCGGTCAGGGGGTGGCCGGGCCCACCGAGGTCAGCGCCTCGCGGACGTGCCCGCCCGCGCGGTCCAGTGCGGCGGCGGCCGCCGCGGTCTCCGCACCGGACAGCAGGTGGACGAGCGCGACCTTGAGGTCCCCACCGGCCCGGACGAGCGCCTGCGTGCAGGACTGTGTACCGAGTCCGGTGGCCTCCCGCAGGACCCGGACGGTGCGGCCGCGCAGCTTGGCGTTGGTGGCGTGCATGCTGACCATGAGGTTCGAGTACGTCCGCCCCATCCTGATCATGGTGGCGGTGGAGAACGAGGTCAGCACGAGCTTTTGCGCGGTCCCGGCCTTCATCCGGGTCGAACCCGCGACGACCTCGGGGCCGGTGTCCACGGTGATCCGGATGTCGACCTCGTCCGGGACGGGCGCCTCCGGGTTCCCGGTGACCAGGGCGGTGGCCGCACCGCGGTGCCGGGCCGTGCGGAGCGCGGCGAGCACGTACGGCGTCCGCCCCGAGGCCGTCAGACCGAGGACGAAGTCCCCGTCGGCGACGGATCCGCGCAGCTCGGCCGCCGCGGCCTCCTCGTCGTCCTCGGCGTCCTCGACGGCCTCCCGGAGGGCGTCGGGTCCGCCCGCGTGGTGGGGCACGAACCAGCCGGGCGGGATGTTGTAGGTGGGGGCCAGTTCCGCGGCGTCGAGCACGGCCAGTCTGCCCGAGGTCCCCGCGCCGACGTAGTGCACCCGTCCGCCCGCGCGCAGCGCCCCGGTGGCGGTGTCGACCGCGCGGGTCAACTCCGGCAGTGCCCGTCCGACGGCCTCGGGCACCGAGCGGTCCTCGGCGTTGACGGTGGCCAGGACGTCGGCCGTGGACATGCGGTCGATCCCGGTGGTGGCCGGGTTGCGCCGCTCGGTCGGGGACTCCACGTGGGCGATCCGGTTCCCGGGGCTCGGCCCGGGGTGTGACTCGGTCATGGTTCTCGCTGGTCCTCCGTCGTGCGGCTACCGGCTGTCCCGCCGCCGGCCGTCGGGGCGGACCCCGAGCCGGTGCCCCTCGACCGCGTTCCGGGTCGCCTCCAGTGCGCCGAGCGCCTCGTCGCTGTGCCGCCGGGCGACCCCGATGAACAGGCAGTCGATGACGGTGAGCTGTGCGATGCGGCTCGCGGTGGCCCCGGACCGGAAGGTGGTCTCCCGCGCGGCGGTGGTCAGGACGTGGTCGGCCACCGTCGCCACCGGGGAGCGGGGGAAGTTGGTCACCGCGACCGTGGTGGCGCCCCGCTGTCCCGCGACCCGCAGCGTCTCCACCGTGTCGCTCGTCGCGCCACTGTGCGACACCGCCACGGCCACGTCCCCCGGACCGAGGACCGCGGCCGAGGTCAGCATGATGTGGGTGTCCGACCAGGCGAACGAGATCCGGCCGATGCGGTGCAGCTTCTGCTGCAGGTCGGCGGCGACGAACGCGCTCGCACCGACGCCGTAGACGTCCACCCGGCCCGCGGAGGCGAGCGCGTCGATCACCCGTTCCAGGACGACCGGGTCCAGCTGCTGGGCCGTCTCCTCCACCGCGCGGGTGTCGGCGAAGGCGACCTTGCCGATCATCGAGGCCACGTCGTCGTCGCCGGTGATCTCGCCGCCGAGGTCCGGTGCGGAGCGGGCCTGCGCCCGGGCCGTGTCGGCGGCCAGCGCGATGCGCAGCTGCGGGTAGCCGCCCACCCCGACGGCCTTGCAGAACCGGGTCACGGTGGTCTCGCTCGTCCGCGCCGCCTGGGCGACCTCGGTGATGCTGCGGCGGGAGACGGTGGTCGGGTCCTGGAGCACCACGTGGGCGACCCGTTGCTCCGCCCGGGCGAGCCCGGGGAGCAGCGAGCGGATGCGGACCAGCGGGCTCGCGCTCTCCCCGTCGTCCGGGGCGTCCCCGGCCGCCGGGGCCTCCGGGTGGGCGTCGGTCGGCACCTCCGGTCGCGTGTCGAAGTCACCCGGTGCTCCGCCTGTGGGAAAGTCCCCAACCGCAGCCATATCGGACAAGAATACCCGCACCTTTCCGCGCGACGACAGCCCGAGCCGACCCGCCCGGGTCGTGCTCCGTGGTCGCCGGGAAGTCGCCGACCGGTGGAGTCCCGTTAACCCCGTGCGGTTAACGAGTCGGCAACTCTCACCGGTCACGCAGGTGGAAGCCGTCGGCCACCAACCGCTCCGGGTGCCGCTCGGCGTCCAGCAGGGTCCGTTCGCCGTGCACGACCCGCACCCCGTCGAGGTGGACGCCGCGCCCGGCGTCGCGGTCGTCCGTGGTGAACTCCCAACGGAGAACGACCCCGTCCGCGGTCGGCACGTCCGCCCGCACGGACCACCACGTGCGGTGCCCGGTGCCCGACAGGCTCCGGACCTCCCCGTCCGGGGCACCCCGCCCGCGGGCCCGCATCGGCAGCTCCCGCCAGGTCCGGCCGTCGTCGACACTGGCCTGCAGCGCCAGGCGGTCGGTGCGCTCGCTGTGCACGAACGTCTCGAACCGCACGGAGGTGTGCGCCGGTGGCGTGCGGGGGCCGAACAGCCGCCGGTCGGCCCGCCCGGGGCGGAGCGGGGGTGTGCTGAGCGTGGCGCGGGAGTCGTCCGCGGGTGCGCTGAACCACGAGTGCGTGCCGTGCACCGGGGCGACGGCGAGTGACCGCGCCAGGGCGGTCGCCCACGCCCGGCGGGCGGGGTTGGGCGAGCCCCACGAGCGGGACGGGTGCACCCGGTTCGTCAGCAGCACCGCGACCGACCCGGACAGCGGGTCGAGCACCAGCGACGTCCCCGTGTAACCGGTGTGCCCCGCCGTGGACGGGGAGGTCAGACCGCCCATGTACCGGATCGCGTCGAGCTCGAAGCCGAGGCCCCGGCTCCCGTCCCCGGTGGTCCGGTCGGTGAGCATCGCCCGCACGGTCTCCGGGCGGAGGATGCGGGTGCCGTCGTAGGTGCCGCCGGTCAGCAGTGTCTGGCCGAACACGGCGAGGTCGCGCGCCGTGGAGAACAGCCCGGCGTGCCCGGCCACCCCGTTCAGGGCCCACGCGTTCTCGTCGTGCACCTCGCCGTGCACCATGCCGCGGGCGGGCCGCGTCTGGAACTCCGTGGCGGCGATGCGGTCGCGTTCGCCCGGTGGCGGAGTGAACCCGGTGTCGGACATCCCGAGCGGGCCGGTGATGCGCTCGGCGATCACCCTGTCCAACGGGTCGCCGGTGACGCGCTCGATCAGCACACCCAGGGTGATCAGGTTGAGGTCCGAGTAGGAGTGGTCGGACCCGGGCGCGGAGCGTGGTTCGACCTCGAGGACCGCCCGGATCCGGGATTCCTCGTCCGGGTGGTCCTGCCAGAGTGGGAGCGTCGGCGGCAGGCCCGAGGTGTGCGTGAGCAGGTGACGCACCGTGACGTCGTGCTTGGCGTGGATCCCGAACCCGGGGAGGTACCGCGCCACGGGGGTGTCCAGTCCGATCCGCCCGCGCTCGACGAGCTGCAGGGTCGCGACCGAGGTGAACAGCTTCGTCACCGAGGCGATGTCGAAGACGGTGTCCTCCCGCATCGGGACCCGTTCCTCCGGCGGGAGTTCGGTGCCCGCGCCGTCGGCGTAGCGTACGGCGTCGCCGGTCGCGTGCGTGGCCACGATCTCGCCGTCGTGGGCGAGCAGCCCCACCGCACCGGGGAAGAGCGGGCGGCCGTCCGCTCCGGCCGGGCCCGGTTCGGTCCACCGGTCGAGACGACGCTCGGCGGCCCGGATCGGCTCCGGGTCGAGCCCCGCCCGTTCCGGGGTGGAGTCGGTGAGCACGCCCGGACCGGCGGAGAAACCGGGGCGGGGCCGGTCGAACCGCCCCGAGTCGGTCTCCACCGCGGTCATCGCGGTCACCCCCGTCAGCGTCAGCAGCGCGAGCAGCACGGTGACCGGCCTTCTCCGGCCCCGCGTCCCGACGGAAGCCCCCGGGTACACCGGGTGTGCCGTCGTCCCCTTCGCCCGCATCGTCGCCGTTCACCTCCATGCTGCCCCGGCCCCGGCCGCGGCCGCCGGGCCGATCTGCGCTCGGCGCCGTCCGCGCCGTCCGCCCCGTCCGTCCGCTCCCGTGCCGTCCGGTCACGTCCGCGCCGCCGGGATCGTCCGTGTCGTCCGTGTCGTCCGTGATGATCGTGCTGGTCGTGTCGGGTCCGTGTGATCCGGCCGGACCCGGGTGTTGGTGCTCACCGGTAGAGCAGGTGCGGACGGCGTCGACGCCGGAAGCCGGCGAGCCCGTCCTGCCAGGAGGCGACGATCTCGTCGGGCCCCGCCCCCGCGTCCACCATCCGGCGGACGGTGTCCGAACCGGCGAGTTCGTCGATGAAATGGTCGTCCCGCCAGGCGAACAGGTCGGGATGCTCGTCCGCCGCGGTCACGAGCATCTCGACGGCGGTGCGGATCGGGTCGAACGAGGCCGGGTCGGTCACCGTCAGCTGCACCCCGCCACAGGTCTCGCCCGCGAACGCGCCGAAGGTCGGCACGAACCAGGTCTCCCGGAACCGCACACCGGGCAGGTTCCGTTCCACCAGCCGCGCACGCCAGCGCCAGTCCAGCCCGGGCGCGCCCACCGTCTCGAACGGCCGGGTCGTGCCGCGTCCCTCGGAGAACACCGTGCCCTCGAACAGGCCCGTCCCGGGATACACGAGCGCGGTGTCCGGGGTGGGCATGTTCGGGCTCGGCGGGGTCCACGGCAGGCCGGTGTCGCCGAACCGGACGTTCCGGCGCCAGCCGGCGACCGGAACCACGTCGAGCTCGGGTACCCGGCCGCCGTCGTCCGGGAGGAACTCGGCGTCGAAGAACCGGGCCAGCTCGCCCACGGTCATCCCGTGCTGCTGGGCGATCGGGCGCAGCCCCACGAACGAGCGGAACGCCGGGTCCAGCACCGGCCCCGCCGCGTGCCCGCCGAGCGGGTTCGGCCGGTCCAGAACGACGAACGCCGCCCCGACCCGGGCGGCCGCCACCATCGCCTGATACATCGTCCAGATGTAGGTGTAGAAGCGGGCGCCGACATCGGCGATGTCGAACACGATCGTGTCCACGCCCGCGTCGGTGAACAGCGCCGCGAGGGTGTCCGCGTCGGCGCGGTAGATGTCGTGGACCGGCAGGCCGGTGCGCGGGTCGGTGCTGTCGCGCTCGGCGGCGCCCGCCTGGGAGCTGCCGCGGAAACCGTGCTCGGGACCGAACACCGCCCGCGGCCGGACCCCCGCCGCGACCAGGGAGTCGACGACGTGGTCCCCGTCGATCAGCACGCCGGTCG
>NZ_KI912258.1:104217-104386 GCF_000231035.2 Saccharomonospora iraqiensis subsp. paurometabolica YIM 90007
CTGTCCCCGGCGGCGGTGGCGCTGTCGGGGGTGGCGGTCGCGCTGGTCTGCTGGCCCCCGGCGCGGGCCCGGTTCCGGCTCGCCGCGACGTCGGGCGGACCACCGGCCGATACGCGGCCCTCCCGGTCGTCGCCTGCGGCGTGGGTGCGGAAGGTGCTCCGGCCCGGGG
>NZ_KI912258.1:104486-104627 GCF_000231035.2 Saccharomonospora iraqiensis subsp. paurometabolica YIM 90007
CGGGGTGACCGTCGAGGGCGTGGCCCACGCCTGGTTGGAGCCCGGTGTCCGACCGCGGGGTGCCGGGGATGCGCCCCGGTAGGGCACGCACGGGCCCCGCCGGAGCGAGGTGGGTGCGCGGTGCCGGTCGTCCCGGGGACC
>NZ_KI912258.1:104727-106911 GCF_000231035.2 Saccharomonospora iraqiensis subsp. paurometabolica YIM 90007
CCGGTCCGCGGCCGGGATGACCCGCTCCGGACGCCCCGGCCCGGTGGCGGGGCCGTCGCAGCCGTGCCGGACACCCCGCCCGGGCGAGATCGACCCCGTGGTCAGCAACGGGGTCGCCAGCGCACCCGCGGCGAGGAAGCGGCGACGGTCGACGGTCATCATGGCTCGATTCGCGCATCGTGGGCCCGGGCCGGGCCCGGAGACGAGGTACGGCGTTTCCGGACCGCCGTCCGGGACCGGTGGCGGCGTGCGGCGTCGTGGCGCGCACACCCACCGTGACGGCGGTGACCGGCGTGTTCGTGCTGGTCAGTCGCCGTACAAGGTCGCGCTGCCGGACAGGGGCGCGCAAGTTTCCGGTGAGTACCGTCACCGGGCCGGACTCCCGCCGTCGCGGGGCGCGTACGCCCCGCACATGCCGGTGGCGCCCACCGGCGAAACGGTGGGCGCCACCTTCACGGCGCGGACCACGCGGGCGACCAAGCGTGCATTCCGTGTCGTCCGACGGGTACTCGGCGTCCGGCGTCCCGATTACGCAGTCCCTGTGACGACGAGCCTTTCGCGGCGAGCTCCGCGTGGGTACCCGGCGTCCGCGCACGGAGGCCTCATCAGGGGAGCCCCGGCTTCTCCTCCGCCGGGCCTCTGGCCGACAAGACGTCCGCACTTCCTTTGTATCGGGTGAGCCACGTCACTTCAAGCCGTTCGCCGGATCGGACGTCCGATCCGGGTCACCGTTCGGTCCCGCGTCTCCGGCGCGAGAGCCCGTAGAGCGTGGCACCGGCCGCCACCGCGCCGACCCCGAGCCCCACGGCCACCGCGGTCGCCGCCGGGGCCGGGATCCGTGCACGCAGGGAGACCGGATCGGAGAACGTGTGCACCGGCCACTCCCGTTCGGTGGCGAGCCGGCGCAACTGGCGGTCCGGGTTGACCACGTGCGGGTTCCCGACGGCCTCCAACAACGGCAGGTCGGTGCTCGAGTCGGTGTAGGCGTGCGCGGAGGCGAGGTCGTAGCCGCGTTCGGCGGCGAGCCGCCGGGCGGCGACCGCCTTGTACTCGCCGTAGCAGTAGAAGTCGACCCGCCCGGAGTACCGGCCGTCGACGACCTCCATGCGGCTGCCCACGCTGTGGTCCACCCCCAGCATGTCGGCGATGGGCCCGACGACCTCCTCCCCGGTGGCCGACAGCACGATGACGTCGTGCCCGTCGGCCCGGTGCCGCTCGATCAGCTCGGCCGCCTCCGCGTAGACCAGCGGGGCGACCACGTCGTGCAGCGTCTCGTCGACGATGGCCCGGACCTGGTCGACGTCCCACCCCGCACACATGGTGGAGATCTCCGCCCGCAGCCGCTCGGTCCGGTCGGCGTCCGCGCCGGAGAGCGAGAACACCAGTTGCGCGTAGGCACTGCGCAGCGCGGCCCGCCGGTTGATCAGCCCCTGGCGCAGGAACGTCCGGCTGAAGGCCAGTGCGCTCGACGAGGCGATGATCGTCTTGTCGAGATCGAAGAACGCCGCCGTGCGGTGCGGGGCGGCGGTGTCCGCCGCGGCCACCCCCGTTCCGGCCGCGGGGTCCGGGGGGTGCGGGGAAGTGTTCTCGGGTTCGGCCACGTCCCCACGATAGGGGACCCGGTCCCGGTCTCCCGGCCACCTGGCCGGATCGGCCCCGGTCGTCCACAGTGTTGTCCACACTGCCCCGGTTGTCCACAGGTGGGCGGTCCCGTCCTTGCCCGGCGGTCCGCCGTCCGGTGACCGTGACCCGGCGTACCGGACGTGGACGGACACCGAGGGGGAGCCATGCAGACACCGGACCGGCACACCGGGCGGGACCCGGTGGACGAACATCCGGTCGGACGCCCACCGCGCGACCGGGCGACGGGGCGGGACCGGCCGCGCCCGCTGCTGGTGGCGGGCGACCCCGACCTCCGGGACCGGATCACCCGGATCGCCGCCGCGGTGGGGTGTGACCTCGACACCGTCGCCGACCTCACCGAGGCGCGGCCGTACTGGTCCGGTGCGCCGTTGGTGTTGCTCGAACACGCCGCCGTGGCCGCGACCGCGGTCCGTCCGCCCCGCCGTGCCGGGGTGTCGCTGGTGTGCGGGGAGCCGCCCGACGCCGACGTGTGGCGGTGTGCCTTCGAGTCCGGCGCCGAGGACGTCGTGGTGCTTCCCGGTGCCGCGGACACGCTCGCGG
>NZ_KI912258.1:107011-107706 GCF_000231035.2 Saccharomonospora iraqiensis subsp. paurometabolica YIM 90007
GCGGGCCGCCTGCCGGACCGCCAGATCGGGCAGTGCGCTGGCGTCGGCGGCCATCGCCGTGGCCGCACAGGCCCGGCAGGCCTCGGCCGATGCCGCGGAGACCCGGTCGCAGCGTGCGGGGGTGCTCATCGTCGGTCCGCTCGCCCTGTGCTTCCTGCCCGCGTTCCTCTGTCTGGGGGTGATCCCGGTCGTCGTCGGCCTCGCCACCCGTCTCGACGTCCTCGCCTGAGCACACCCACCCGAATCCGCAGGCCGCTCCCGTACGGACACACCGACACGGATCGAGAAGAACCGAGAAGAGGAGGAACCGATGTCGTCTCCCGGGTCCCACCCCGCACCGCACACCGGGCCGCACCACGTGTCCGGTCGCCGCCCACCACACCCGCTCCGCTGTCGGCGGCCCGCACCGGCCGGGGAGGGCCCGAACGATGCGGGGATGAGCACCGCCGAGTACGCGATCGGCACCGTGGCGGCCGCCGCGTTCGCCGCGCTGCTGTACGCGGTGGTCACGGACGACTCGGTGCTGGAGGCGCTCACCTCGGTCGTGCGGCGGGCGCTGTCAGTCGACTTCTGATGCGCACGCGCCCGCCCCACCCCGCCCCGGTCGGCACCGTGCGCGGCCCGGCCGGTACGCGGGGCGGGGACACCGGCGACGCGACCTCCGACTGGGGCGCGGTGACCGTCGAAGGGGCGAT
>NZ_KI912258.1:107806-108287 GCF_000231035.2 Saccharomonospora iraqiensis subsp. paurometabolica YIM 90007
ACGGTCGGCTGGCGGTGCGGCGCCTGTCCGTGGCGTGGTCGCTCGCGGACGAGCACGGGATCCCCCTCGCCGATCTGCTCGACGTGGTGCGCCGGGACCTCGACGCGACGGTGCGGTCGGCCGGGCGGACGGAGGCGGGGATGGCGGGCCCGCGGACGAGTGCCGGGGTCCTGGCGTTGCTCCCGGCCGTCGGGATCGCCCTGGGGGAGGCGACCGGAGCCGCGCCGCTCGCCGTACTGACCGGGACCGGGCTCGGCGCGGTGCTGCTGCTCGTGGGAACCGGGCTCGTGCTCGCCGGGGTGCTGTGGACGTCGGCACTGACCGGGCGGGTGATGCCGCGATGACCGCGCTCGCCCTCGCCCTGGCCGGGTTCGCCGTCCTGACCTCCCCGTCCCTGCTCCGGAGGTCCGGAGCCGCCCGGCTCCGCGCGCTCACGTCCGGGGACGGGGCCGCGCGGGGAGGAACGGGCGCGGCCACCACG
>NZ_KI912258.1:108387-108568 GCF_000231035.2 Saccharomonospora iraqiensis subsp. paurometabolica YIM 90007
TCGCGCAGGCCGAACTGGACTCCGCACTGCCGACGCTCCGGGTCGGCCCGGGTGCGTTGTCCGTGGTGTCCTGCGACCGCACCGGGGTGACACCCGCCGACAGCGCCGTGTCGGCCGTCGTGGGGGCGGGACGGCGCGCGGGCCGCACCGTCGTGTGCGACCTGCCCCGTGCCGCCGACCT
>NZ_KI912258.1:108668-119261 GCF_000231035.2 Saccharomonospora iraqiensis subsp. paurometabolica YIM 90007
CGGGACCGGGCGGGGGAGGTGGCGTGCGGGCGCCGCCGGGCCCCGTGGCGGCGTCCCGGTCCGTGCCGCGGGTTCCGGGGAGACACGGCGGGCGGGCCACCGGTCCCCTCCCGTTCGGTCCGGGTGTTGACGAATCGCTCACTCACCGTTCACCGGATGCCGGTTGTCGACAGCCGGTTCCGGTGACCCGCTGTCGTGTTCTTGAGTGAGATGTGACACCGCGACGAGGCGGTGGGATCGTCGAGTAGGAGGCATGAGCGAGCGATGTTGGACACCGAACGGCCGGAGACCTGGCGCGGCGCCTTCCGCATCGAACTGCGCGCCGAGGCCATCGGCCTGGCCGGGCGCGGCTGGCCGGTGCTGCCCGGGACCTACCCGGGGCACGCCGAGGGGGAGGAGTCCGACTGGACCCGGCCCACTCCCGCGCACGCCGACTGGCGCGAACGGCTCGGTGCGCACCCGCGGCAGGTCGCCGCGTGGTGGACCGGACGCCCCTACAGTCTGCTCGTCGCCACCGGCACGGTGGTGGACGCGGTCGAGGTCGACCACCGGATCGGGCGGCGTGCGGCGGGTCTGCTCCGTGCGACGGGACATCCCGCGCCGATCGTGGCGACCCCGGACGGGCGATGGCTGTTCCTCACCACGGTCGCGGACGACGTCCCGGCCGAGCTCGCCGGACACCCGGGTGTCGAGCGGCACGGTGCGGGCAGCTGGGTCCCGCTGCCGCCGACACCGTTCCGGCACGGGGTGGTGCACTGGCGGGTGAAGCCGGACATCTGGGGGTGGCGCCTCCCGCGCGCCGCCACGGTGCACGACGTGCTCGTCCGTGCGCTGCCCGGCGCAGATCCCGACTCCGCACCGACGGGCGCGCGGGGGACTCGCGCCGACCGGCGGACGGTGCCGTCGCGAGTGGGCACTCAGGACGCGGTGAGCGCGGGCTCCCCGGCCTGAGCGGGTCCGCCGTCGGCACCGTCGGTCGCCGTGTCGGTCGCCGTGCCGGGCCCGTTGCCGAGCGCGGAGAGCACGGTGTCCAGCACCGCGACGGCCGCGGCCTTGTCCAGCGGTTCGTTGCCGTTGCCGCACTTGGGTGATTGAACGCAGGACGGGCAACCCGCCGGGCACTCGCAGGCGACGACGGCCTCCCGCGTCGCGGCCAACCAGGCCCCGAGCGCGTCGAAACCGCGGTCGGCGAACCCCGCGCCCCCGGGATGGCCGTCGTGGACGAACACGGTCGGCTTCCCGGTGTCGGCGTGGACCGCGGTGGACACGCCGCCGATGTCGGCCCGGTCGCAGCTCGCGAACAGCGGAAGCAGGCCGATCGCCGCGTGCTCGGCCGCATGCAGGGCGCCGGGGACGCGCGCCGGTTCCAGTCCGGCGCCCTCCGGCGCCCTGCCCGGTCCCGGACACAGCAGGTCCTCGTCCACCGTGTACCAGACCGCGCGGGTCCGGAGTTCCTGCTCGGGCAGGTCGAGCGGAACGTGGTCGAGCACCTCGCCCGAGGGCAGGCGGCGCAGGTAGCCGACCACGCGGGAACTGACGGCGACCTCGCCCAGATGCACCGTCACGCCGCCGTGGTCCACACTGCGCTCGGTGCGCAGCACGGTGATGTCGATGACCTCGCGGGCGGAGGTGTTCCACTCGGGATCCTCGGCGTGCACCAGGGCCAGTCCCTGATCGAGGTCGAGCTCGTCGACCACGTAGGACGCACCCCGGTGCAGGTACACCGCACCCGGGTGCACGGTGCCGCACGCCGCCGCCGCGTCGACCGTGCCGAGCAGGCGGGAGGTGTCGGACTCCACGACGGCGACCTGGTCGCCGCCGCTGCCCCGGAGGTCCACGGCGTGGTGCGGGCGCTCCCGGTCGGTCCAGTACCAGCCGCTCCGCCTGCGGCGCAGCAGCCGGTCCGCGACCAGGTCGTCCAGTACCGCCCGGGCCGCGGCGCCGCCGAACTCGTCCAGCTCCCGGGCCGTCAGCGCCCGCTCCGCCGCGGCGCAGGCCAGGTGCGGGCCCAGTACGTAGGGGTTGGTGGGGTCGAGCACCGCCGCCTCCACCGGGCGGTCCAGCAGGGCGTCCGGATGGTGCACCAGGTAGGTGTCCAGCGGGTCGTCGCGGGCCACGAAGACCACCAGCGCGTCGTCGCCCGATCGGCCGGCCCGGCCGGACTGCTGCCAGAACGAGGCCAGCGTGCCCGGGTATCCGGCCAGCACCACCGCGTCCAGCCCGGAGATGTCCACCCCGAGTTCGAGCGCGTTGGTGGTGGCCACCCCGAGCAACCGTCCGGACAGCAGTGCCGACTCCAGCTCCCGGCGTTCCTCCGGCAGATACCCCGCGCGGTAGGCGGCGACCAGCCCACGCAGTTCCGGGTCGGTCTCGGCGAGGATGCGCTCGGCGCCGAGCGCGGTGAGTTCGGCGCCACGGCGGGACCGGACGAACGCGAGTGTGCGGGCCTTCTCGATCACCAGCTCGGCGAGGATCCGCGCGGCCTCCGCCCCCGCCGACCGGCGCACCGGTGCCTCGTTCTCCCCGGCCTGCCCGTCGAGCAGCGGCGGCTCCCACAGCGCCACCGTGCGGGCGCCCCGCGGGGAGCCGTCCCCGGTCACGGCCACGCAGTCCGCGCCGACCAGCCGGGACGCGAACGCGGCGGGCTCGGCGGTCGTGGCCGAGGCGAGCACGAACACCGGATCGGCGCCGTAGTACCGCGCGATCCGGCGCAGTCTGCGCAGCAGCAGGGCGACGTGCGAACCGAACACCCCCCGATAGCCGTGGCACTCGTCCACCACCACGTAGGACAGTCCGCGGAAGAACCGCGCCCACCGGGCGTGGGCGGGCAGCACACCCTTGTGCAGCATGTCCGGATTGCTGAACACCCAGCGCGCGTGGTCCCGTACCCAGCGGCGTTCCGACTGCGGGGTGTCCCCGTCGTAGGCGGCGGGCCGCGGGTCGTGCGCCTCCGTGCCGAGGTCCGTCCCGGCCACCGAGCGGAGCTGGTCGGCCCCGAGGGCCTTGGTCGGTGCGAGGTACAGCGCGGTGGCCTTCGGGTCGGTGGCCAGCGTGGACAGCACCGGGAGTTGGTAGGCCGCCGACTTGCCGGACGCGGTGCCGGTGGCGACCACCACGTTCCGGCCCGACCGGGCCAGCGAGGCGGCCTCGGCCTGGTGCGTCCACAACCGCGGGACCCCGCGGGCGGTGAGTGCCCGGACGACGCCGTCCGGTGCCCACTCCGGCCAGTCGGCGAAGCGGGGCTCGCGTGCCTCGAGGTCGGCGACGTGCGTGACCGGGTGGCGCTCGCGGGGGATGCCCGCGGTGGTCCGGCCGAGCAGCCGCCGCGCGTCGCGGTCCCGGTCGAACTCCGCTGGTTCCGTCGTCGTCATCCGTCGCGCCCTCCCGGCCGTCCCGGCCGCGGCTGCCTGCCCGTTCCGCACGCTCATCGTGCACCAGTGCCGGACACCGTCCACACCGGCACCGGCGTCCACATCGTCATGTCGACTTGTCGCCCCGCACCCGTCGAGGGTCCCACATCCGGTCGCGTGACGATCGACACATCGAGTGAGTGAGCGGACTCACATGGTGTTTCTTCCGGTGCGAGATGGGTCACCTTGCCCGTGATCGGCGCAGTACCAATAGACTCCGCCGGAACACACCGTTAGTGGTGTAGATCCCAATGTCGGCTGCAGCACAGTGGACACGCACCGCTGGCGGCGTCGACAACAGGCGACGTTTCAGGAGGACGAATGTCCCGGCACATTCTCGCGGAGAGTACGGCGGAACTCTCCGGGAGTGACTACGGCATCGTGGCCGTGGTCGCCGTGATCGCCCTTGCCGCGGTGGTCATCGGTGTTCTCCTGCTCAAGGAGGTCCTGGCCGCGGGGCAGGGCACCGAGAAGATGCAGGAGATCGCCCGGGCCGTGCAGGAAGGTGCGGCCGCCTACCTCAACAGACAACGGAAGACCCTCGCCGTCTTCGGCGTGGTCGTGTTCTTCCTGTTGTTCGCGCTGCCCGCGGAGGACTGGGGCGAGCGCATCGGCCGCTCGGTGTTCTTCCTGCTCGGCGCGGCGTTCTCCTTCTTCATCGGCTACCTGGGCATGTGGCTGGCCACCAGGGCCAACGTGCGGGTGGCCGCGGCGGCCCGGGAGAACGGCGGCCGGGAGAAGGCGATGCGCCTGGCCTTCCGTACCGGCGGTGTCGTCGGCATGTTCACGGTGGGCCTGGGACTGTTCGGTGCCTCGGTCGTCGTCCTCGTCTACACCGGCCAGGCCCCGAAGGTCCTGGAGGGCTTCGGCTTCGGCGCCGCGCTCATCGCGATGTTCATGCGTGTCGGTGGCGGCATCTTCACCAAGGCCGCCGACGTGGGCGCCGACCTGGTCGGCAAGGTCGAGCAGAACATCCCCGAGGACGACCCGCGCAACGCGGCCACGATCGCGGACAACGTCGGCGACAACGTCGGTGACTGCGCGGGGATGGCCGCCGACCTCTTCGAGTCCTACGCGGTCACGCTGGTGGCCGCGCTGATCCTGGGCAGCGCCGCCTTCGGTGCGGCCGGGGACGGGCTGGTCTTCCCGCTGATCATCCCGGCCATCGGTGTGATCACCGCCGTCATCGGCATCTACATCACCCGGGCCCGTGCGGGCGAGGGCGGGCTGACCACGATCAACCGCTCGTTCTACATCTCCGCCGCCATCTCGGCGGCGCTCTCGGCGATCGCGGCGTTCACGCTGCTTCCCGGCTCGTTCGCCGACCCCGACGCCGGCGGCAGCCCGGCGGTGGTCGCGACGTTCTCGGTGATCATCGGTATCGCACTGGCCGGGGTCATCCTCTGGCTGACCGGCTACTACACCGGCACGGAGAACAAGCCGGTCCGGGACGTCGGCAAGACCTCGGAGACGGGGCCGGCCACGGTGATCCTGTCCGGCATCTCGGTCGGCTTCGAGTCGGCGGTGTTCACCGCGCTCGTCGTCGGGGCCGCCGTGTTCGGCGCGTACCTGCTCGGCGGCGGGGTCGCCCTGTTCGCCGTCGCGCTCGCCGGTACCGGCCTGCTCACCACGGTGGGCGTGATCGTCGCGATGGACACCTTCGGCCCGGTGGCCGACAACGCCCAGGGCATCGCCGAGATGTCCGGGGACCTGACCGAGGGTGAGGGCGAGCAGATCCTCACCGAGCTGGACGCCGTCGGCAACACCACCAAGGCGATCACCAAGGGCATCGCCATCTCCACGGCGGTGCTCGCCGCGACCGCGCTGTTCGGCTCCTACTCGGCGGCCATCAACGAGGCGCTGGCCGACGCCGGGGCCACGGCCCAGGACCTCGGCGAGTCCTTCGTCAGCTCGATCATCGCGCCGAACACGCTGGTCGGCGTGATCATCGGCGCCGCCGTGGTGTTCCTGTTCTCCGGACTGGCGATCAGCGCGGTGTCCCGCGCCGCGGGTGCCGTGGTCTACGAGGTGCGGCGCCAGTTCCGGGACATCCCCGGGATCATGGACGGCACCACCCGCCCCGAGTACGGCCGGGTGGTCGACATCGTCACCCGCGACTCGCTGCGCGAACTGGCCACACCCGGCCTGCTCGCGGTGTTCGCCCCGATCGCCGTGGGCTTCGGTCTCGGCACCGGGGCGCTGGCGGGCTACCTCGGCGGGGCGATCGCGACCGGCATGCTGATGGCGGTCTTCCTGGCGAACTCGGGTGGCGCCTGGGACAACTCGAAGAAGCTCGTCGAGGACGGCCACCACGGAGGCAAGAACTCCGAGGCACACTCCGCCACGGTCATCGGGGACACCGTCGGTGATCCGTTCAAGGACACCGCGGGCCCGGCGATCAACCCGCTGTTGAAGGTCATGAACCTGGTCTCGCTGCTGATCGCACCGGCGATCGTGTACCTCACCGTCGGTGAGTACGCCTCGCTGGGCGCCAGGCTGGCGATCGCGCTCGTCTCGGTGCTGATCATCGTGGCGGCGATCGTGGTGTCCAAGCGGCGGGCCTCGGTGATGACCGACAACCCGGCGGCACAGGAGTCGTCCGGCGCGAACTCCTGATCCCACGACCGAGCGACCGGGACCGGGCCGGGCGTGGCGGCTTTCCTGCCGTCCGCGCCCGGCCCGTCTCATCTGATCGTGTGAGGTCGAGGTCCCGCACGTCGGGGCGGACGTCCGGACGCCGTCAGTACAGTGCGGGGAGATCCGCGGTCAGGCCCGGTCGCTCGTGAGGAGGTATGGCGTGCGCCCGTTCGGAGGCAGGTTCGCCCTCGCGGTCCTCGGCGCGACCACGGGAGTGCTCGTCGCCGGATGTGGTGAACCGGCCGGGGCGCCGTCCCCGTCCTCGACAGAGCCCTCCGTGCCCGGCTCGGCCGCTCCGCGGCCCGGCCCGGTGAGTGGCTCGACGGTGAACTGGGTCAACGACTACTGCGGCGCGGTCACCGAGGTCGTGCAGGCGGTCTCGGACATGCCGACGATCGACCCGAGCACGACACGGAGCATCGAACGGACGTCGAGCGAGATGCTGCGGGCGGTCGTCGGGGGCCTCGACCGCGCCCTCGACCGGCTGGAATCGCTGGACCCGGCGCCGTCCGAGGGTGCCGAACAGGTCCGTGCGCGGGCGGTGACGACCTACACCGGGATCCGGGACGAGGCGGTGAGCGCCCGGTCCGAGCTCGACGCGGCCGACGGCGTGCGGGCCAGTCGGGACGCGCTCAGCCGGGTGAACGCGCCGATGGACGAGATCGGGGAGCTCGACCTGCTCGAGGGATTCGACTCGGTGCCGCGACTCGGCCGGGCCGGTGCACACGCCCCCGCGTGCCGCGACCTCACCGAGGGCGGTCCGGAACCCCGGATCGATGTGCCGGACACCGCGGGAAACACCGACGGCGGGCGGTGACCCCGACCGCGGGACCGGACGCTCCGGGAACAACCACCGCCGTCCCGGTCGTTTCCGGGAGCACAACCGGGGAACACCGGGAGGTCGGGAGCCGCCGGAATCATCGGACACTCCGTGTGTTCGTCCGGTTACGCAGTGGCCCCGGACGGCGATCGCCGGGCGTGGCGTGCTAGGTGTGAGAAGGGGTCCGGGTGCCGACGGCACGGATGTCACCTGCGGCGACGGCCGCGGTCGGCGCACCCCGGTGCGGACGGATGCGTGGCGTGTCGGAGTACCTGAGCGGACGGGACGTCGTCGCGGCGTGCACACTGGCGGATCGAACAACGAGTCGGGAACGAGCGAGAGAGCGGACGAAGCGTGGCTGGATCGACACGGACGAAACGAACCGTGGCGCGGGAGGACTCCCCGTCCGACGACCGCGCGACGGAGGACGCGGGCGGCAACGGCCGGCGCCGCCTGGTGATCGTCGAGTCGCCGACCAAGGCCCGCAAGATCGCTCCGTATCTCGGCAGCGGGTACGTCGTCGAGTCGTCCCGCGGGCACGTCCGGGACCTCCCCCGCGGTGCCGCCGACGTCCCCGCCAAGTACAAGGGCGAGCCCTGGGCCCGGCTCGGGGTGGACGTCGACAACGGCTTCGAGCCGCTCTACGTGGTCTCGCCGGACAAGAAGTCCACCATCACCGAACTGAAGGGGCTGCTCGCCGACGTCGACGAGCTCTATCTCGCCACCGACCCCGACCGCGAGGGCGAGGCGATCGCGTGGCACCTGCTCGAAGCGCTGCGGCCGAAGGTCCCGGTGCGGCGCATGGTGTTCCACGAGGTCACCGAGCAGGCCATCCGTTCGGCCGCGGAGAGCACCCGGGAACTCGATTCCGACCTGGTCGACGCCCAGGAGACCCGGCGCATTCTGGACCGGCTGTACGGCTACGAGGTCTCGCCGGTGCTGTGGAAGAAGGTCATGCCGAAGCTGTCGGCGGGCCGGGTGCAGTCGGTGGCCACGCGGATCGTCGTGGAGCGCGAGCGGGAGCGCATGCGGTTCACCTCGGCGTCCTACTGGGACATCTCGGCGACGATGGACGCGGGTGCGGACGCGTCCCCGCGGACCTTCCCGGCCCGGCTGACCACCGTGGACGGTGCACGGTTGGCCACGGGCCGCGACTTCGGCCCGGACGGGCAGCTCAAACAGGGCTCGGCCGACGTGCGGGTGCTCGACGAGGCGGAGGCGACCCGGCTCGCCGAGACGCTGGCGGGCCGCGAACTCGCCGTCTCCAGCGTCGAGGAGAAGCCCTACACCCGGCGGCCGTACGCGCCGTTCATGACCTCGACCCTGCAGCAGGAGGCGGGCCGCAAGCTGCGGTTCTCGTCGGAGCGCACCATGCGCATCGCGCAGCGGCTCTACGAGAACGGCTACATCACCTACATGCGGACGGACTCGACGACGCTGTCCGAGGCGGCGCTGACGGCCGCGCGGACCCAGGCGACCGAGCTGTACGGCGCGGACCACGTCTCGGACAAGCCGCGGCAGTACAACCGCAAGGTGAAGAACGCCCAGGAGGCGCACGAGGCGATCCGCCCGGCGGGCGAGGTGTTCGCGACACCCGGTGCGGTGGCGAACGAACTGGAGACCGACTCCTTCCGGCTCTACGAGCTGATCTGGCAGCGCACCATCGCCTCGCAGATGGCCGACGCCAAGGGCACCACGATGTCGGTGCGCATCACCGGCACCGCCGCCGGCGGGGAGGAGTGCGTGTTCTCCGCCTCCGGCCGCACGATCACCTTCCCCGGGTTCCTGCGGGCCTACGTCGAGTCCGTCGACGCCGAGGCGGGCGGCGAGGCCGACGACAAGCAGAGCAGGTTGCCGCACCTGTCGACCGGCCTGCCGATGACGGCGACGGCGCTCAACCCCGATGCGCACGCCACCTCGCCCCCGGCCCGCTACAGCGAACCGGCCCTGGTGAGCAAGCTGGAGGAGCTGGGCATCGGCAGGCCGTCGACCTACGCCTCGATCATCAACACGATCCAGGACCGCGGCTACGTGTGGAAGAAGGGCTCCGCGCTGGTGCCGTCCTGGGTGGCGTTCTCCGTGGTGGGGCTGCTGGAACGGCACTTCGAGCGGCTCGTGGACTACGACTTCACCGCCGCGATGGAGGACGAGCTCGACCGGATCGCCTCCGGGGACGAACAGCGCACCGACTGGCTCTCCCGCTTCTACTTCGGCGGGGATCTGGGTGCGGACGGTTCGATCGGCCGGCTCGGCGGGTTGAAGAAGCTGGTCGGCTCGGGGGTCGAGGACATCGACGCCCGTGAGATCAACTCAATCCCGATGTTCACCGACGACGAGGGGCGTCAGGTGGTCGTCCGGGTCGGCCGGTACGGCCCGTACCTGGAGCGCCCGGACGGCGAGGGCGGCTCCCGGCGGGCGAACCTGCCGGACGACCTGCCGCCGGACGAGTTGACCGTCGAGGTGGCCGAGAAGCTGTTCGCCACTCCGCAGGAGGGCCGGACGCTGGGCACCGACCCGGAGACGGGGCACGAGATCGTGGCCAAGGAGGGCCGGTTCGGGCCGTACGTCACCGAGGTGCTGCCCGAGCCGGAGGAACCGGCCGAGGGGAAGCGGACGGCGAAGGCGAAGAAGCCGAAGCCGCGAACGGCGTCGCTGTTCAAGTCGATGTCGATCGAGTCGATGACGCTCGACGACGCGCTGAAGCTGTTGTCCCTGCCCCGCGTGGTGGGCACCGACCCGGAGAGCGGGGAGGAGATCACCGCGCAGAACGGCCGGTACGGGCCGTACCTGAAGAAGGGCACGGATTCGCGCTCGCTCAACAGCGAGGAGCAGATCTTCGACATCACGGTGGACGAGGCGCTGAAGCTGTACGCCGAGCCGAAGCGCCGCGGCAGGCAGGCCGCGCCGAAACCGCCGCTCAAGGAGATGGGCGAGGACCCGGAGTCCGGCAAGCCGATGACGGTCAAGGACGGCCGGTTCGGGCCGTACGTCACCGACGGCGAGTACAACGCGTCGCTGCGTCGCTCGGACAGCGTCGAGGACCTGACCACGGAACGGGCCGCGGAGCTGCTCGCCGAGAAGCGGGCCAAGGGGCCCGCGCCGAAGAAGGGCACGAAGAAGAAGTCGACGACCGCGTCGTCGGAGACGTCCTCGACCGGCTCGAAGTCGACCGCCGCCAAGTCGACCGCCGCCAAGTCGACCGCCGCCAAGTCGACCGCGTCGAAGTCGACCGCCAAGTCGACCGCGTCGAAGTCGACCGCCAAGTCGACGGGGTCCAAGTCGACGGGGTCGAAGTCGACGGGGTCGAAGTCGACGGGGTCGAAGTCGGCCGGTTCGAAGAGCACGGCGTCGAAGTCGACGACCTCGAAGTCCGGGTCCGCCTCGTCGCGGTCCGCGGCGACGTCCCGTGCCGGGTCGACCGGCTCCGGAGACTGACCCGCGCGTCCACCCGCGCCGATCGCGATCAGTGACGACGACGGTGCACCGATGACGGATGGCGTGCGCCGTGACGGTCGCTACGCTGGGATGCACCGACCGTGACCGGTCGGACCGCATCCGGTGGTGCGACCGCGTGAGACGGGACAGACGCGCGAGGAGGACGTGTGGTGGACGCGGACGGTACGCAGGCGCCCGAGCCGTCGCGGTCGTTCACCGACCCGGCGCCCGGCCCCGCCTCCCGGCAGGACGCGGCGGCGTCCGGGCCCGGTGATGCGGAGATCGCGCGGC
>NZ_KI912258.1:119361-123250 GCF_000231035.2 Saccharomonospora iraqiensis subsp. paurometabolica YIM 90007
GGCTGTTCACCGCCCTCGGGCGGCACGTCGGCGGGCGGGGCGGCCGGAGGGCCGCACTCGACGCCGCCCTCGGGGGCGAACGCCGTGGCCTTCTGTTCCCCGAGCGAGACCTGGGCCAGCGACGAGGGGAGCCGCTCGGCCTGCTCCGGCGGCAACGCCTCGCGCAGCCGGTCCGTCGGCAGGACCTGCAGGTCGAGCATGCGGGCGGCCGCCGAGACGTGGTGGCCGGTGAACGGCTCGGTCACCCGGCCCGTCCGTTCGTCCAGGCCCGCCACGCTCACCCGCAGCACCCCGAGGTCGAGCACGTGTTCGGAGGCGCGGTCGGTCAGTTCCTTCAGCCCGCCGCCCACGAGTTCGGCCACACCGCCGAGGACGGGGGCGTCACGGACCTGCTCGAACCCGGGCAGGTCCGTCAGGCCGGGCAGCGGGATGCCGAGGGGGATGTCCCGGGTCGGGTTCGCCGCGTCGAGCTCGAACAGCGTCTCCCCGTCGCGTTCGAAGGCCAGCACCGGGGCCGTGTACTCGACGGTGGACGTGTCGGGGTCGCCGGTGGAGACCACCCGCAGGGTGGGTTGGTCGGCTACCCGCACCGTGAGGCCGAGCGGGGTGCCCTTCAGGATCTCCAGCCGGGCCGCCCGCATCGTGGAGATCGATTCGACCGCCTTGCGGTCGCTGCCCGGGATGTCGGTCAGCCGCACGACCGACCGGGTGGACAGCGTCTGCGGTGCGCTGATCAGCGATCCGGTCCCGTCGGTGTCGTCCCCGCCGCCGGACAGCAGGCCGCCGAGGTGCGCCAGCGGCCCGGGCAGCTCGGACAGCGCCGCCCGGGCCCGGTCACCCTCGTCCTGCCCGTCGTCCTCACCGGGTGCGCCGTCACCGCCGAGGGCGCCGTCGTCACCGCCGAGAGCGCCGTCGTTGCCGCCGAGAGCGCCGTCGTTGCCGCCGAGAGCGCCGTCGTTGCCGGGGGCGCCGGTGTCGTCCCCCGCGTCCGCGTCGGACAGCCGGTGGGTGTCCGGCATGGTGGGGATCGCGTCGACCAGGGACAGGTGGGCGGCCGAGGTCGAGGAGTCGGCGATGGTGCCGACACACGGACCGGTGGTGGGGCTCCAGCGGGCGTGGGCGCTGCCGTTCAGTCCGCTGATCCCGACGAGCGGGTTGTCCGGTGCCTCGAATCCGGTGCTGACCGGCTCCTCGTTGTCCGGCAACGCCGTCTGCGAGACCGCACCGGGCACGGTCGGTGCGTGCCCGCCCACGGCGAGCCCGAACGGGGAGGCCTCGGCGATCGCGCGCTCGTAGGTGAGGTACGACTCCGAGTTCGCCTCGGCCCGGGACAGTCCGAACGCTCCCTCCAGGGCGGACTGCTCGGGCAGGGACTCCTCGACACCCGGCATGGACGCCTCGGCGGGGACGGCCTCCGGTGCCAGGCGGAGCATGCCCAGTGCCGTGCCCGCCTTCCCGATCGCCCTGCCCTCCGGTGTCGGGGGGTCGGAGAACGGGGGCTGGCCCTCCTCCACCGGCTCGGGTTCGGGCGTCGTCGGCACGGTCTGGCCCGCGGCGGGTGCCGCGGACAGGACGAGTACCGCGACGGTGACGGGCGCGGCCAGCGTTCGGGGCAGGCGTCGGCGCATACGGAGGTCCTCCCAGTGGCGTGGTCACTCGGCGGCCGGGGCGACACCGATGTCGTCCTCCCGCCAACGAGGCGGGGGGCCCACCGGTGACGGAGGATGGACCGCTACACTTGTGCGCAGCCGGGCACGGCCCGCGCCGCCTTAGCTCAGACGGCCAGAGCGGCTCACTCGTAATGAGCAGGTCAGGGGTTCGAATCCCCTAGGCGGCTCGGAAGGAAGGGCTCTCCGCCTTGCGGGGGGCCCTTCTTTTCGTCCGCCCACCTTCGCGCCGGTTCGCGGGCCGGACGTGAACGCTGGTTAAGGTGTGCCCATGCCGATGTTCGCCTTCGAGGGCACCAGCCCCACCGTGCACCCCGACGCCTGGATCGCGCCCACCGCGACGCTGATCGGGGACGTCGTCGTCGAGAAGAACGCCTCCGTCTGGTACGGCGCCGTGCTGCGCGGTGATTTCGGCCGGATCGTCGTGCGGGAGGGCGCCAACGTCCAGGACAACTCGGTGCTGCACGTCAACGACGGGACCTGCGAGGTGGGCCGCAACGCCACGATCGGCCACTCGTGCATCGTGCACGACTGCACGGTCGGGGAGCAGGCCCTCGTGGGCAACGCGGCCACCGTGCTGGACAAGGCCGTGATCGGTGCCCGCACCCTGGTCGCGGCGGGTGCCACCATCACCCCGGGCACCGCGGTTCCGGAGGAGACCATCGCCATGGGCAGCCCGGCGAAGAAGTTCGTGCCGCTGACCGACTCCGCCCGGGTGTGGATCGAGCACAACGCCGAGGTGTACCGGGAGCTGGCCCGCCGCCACGCGCAGGGCGTCGAACCCGTGTGACCACCCGGCCGGAGGCCGGCACACGCGAAAGGGCGCCTCCCCGTCACGTGCGGGAGGCGCCCTTCTCGTCCGTGGCTCCGTGGCGACGGGCGTGCCGCGGACCCGTCGGTCCGTCGGCCGCGCCCGGTCAGTCCGGTCAGTCCTGCTCGGTCACCTCGCGGCCCCGGATCTCCTCCCGGTGCGCCGTCTCGCGGTCGTAGGACTCCTGGATCTCCTTCTCGGCCTCGATGCGGCTGGCCCAGGTGGAGCCCTCCACGCTCTTGGCCGGCTCCAGGTCCTTGTACACCTGGAAGAAGTGCTCGATCTCCAGCTTGTGGAACTCGTTGAGGTGGTGGATGTCCCGCAGGTGCTCCATCCGCGGGTCGTCCGACGGCACCGCGATGATCTTGTCGTCCGGGCCCTTCTCGTCGGTCATGCGGAACATGCCGATCGCCCTGCTCCGGATGAGGCAGCCGGGGAACGTCGGTTCCTGCACGAGCACGAGAACGTCGAGCGGGTCGCCGTCCTGGCCCAGCGTGTTGTCGATGAACCCGTAGTCGGCCGGATACTGGGTGGCCGTGAACAGGGTGCGGTCGAGCTTGATGCGCCCCGTCTCGTGGTCCATCTCGTACTTGTTGCGCTCCCCCTTGGGGATCTCGATCGTGACGTCGAACTCCACGCCGTCCTCGCTGCCTCGTCTCTCGGCGCCGCTTGCGGGCGGCTCACACTGCGTCTGACCTTCCTTCACTAGTGTGGACCAGGCAATCGGCCGCCAGGGCAGACGCGGTCGGGAAATGTGACGTCTGCCCCGTTGAACGGCGAGGAGGGTCTGTGGCAGGCGACACGGGCGCCGACCCCGGCGCGGCCGGTGGTGACCGGGGCGGCGGAACGGCCGGAGACGGTGGGTACGGCACCGGACCCGCCCCGCGGTGGCCGTCGGACGACGACGATCCCGACCTCGCCCCCGCCGGACCGGAGGACAACCCACGGCAACCCACCGACGAGTGGGGCGTGCCCGAGGTCACAACGACCGAGCCGCCGACGGTGCGGCACCGGCTGCCGTCCCCGGGCACGGGGGAGCCCGGCGGGTCCGGCGCCGCGGGTGCGCATCCGACCGTCCCGGTGTCCGTGCGGCGGCCCGACCGGGAGCCGGCGCCGGATCGGGACGCGGCGCCCGGTGTCCCTTCCCGCCCCACGCCCGCCCACGACGGCCCCACCCACGATCACGCGCCCGTCCACGACCACGGCCGCGCTGTCGAGCACGGTCCTGCCCATGGGCACGGCCCCGTCCCCGACCACGGCACCACTGTCGGCCACGGCCCTGCCCATGACGGCGGCCACACCCACGAGCACGGCCCTGCCCGGTACGACTCCGTACAGCACGGCCCCGCCCGGGGTGCGCCGCCCGCACCCGGAGGATCCGGCCGCCCGGAGGCGTTCCGTGGCACGGCCG
>NZ_KI912258.1:123350-123512 GCF_000231035.2 Saccharomonospora iraqiensis subsp. paurometabolica YIM 90007
GCGGCTCGCGCAAGCAGGACGCCGAGGTGCCGGAGGCCGCCGAGGTCACCGAGAGCGCCGAGGACAGTGACGAGACGGTGGCCTCGGCGGGCAGTCGCAGCGGCGGCTCCGCGACCGTGCCGACGCAGAGCCAGGGCGGCATGCCCACCGGCGGCACGATCG
>NZ_KI912258.1:123612-125043 GCF_000231035.2 Saccharomonospora iraqiensis subsp. paurometabolica YIM 90007
CACCACATCCGCGCCGGCGTCGCCGGGGGTTGGTCGCGGGTGTGGTCGTGGTGGCACTGCTGCTGGGCACCGGCCTCGCCTCGGTGGTGCCCGCCGTCTCCAACCGGCTCGGGCTGCCGTGGGCGCCGAACCTCCCGCAGGGGCCGCCTCCCGAACCGCTCGCGCTCTCCCCGGTGTTGACCGGGCCCGCGGGCTCCGCCGCCCCCGCCCCCGGCCCGTCCGGGGTGGCCGCGGTCCTGGAGGGGCCGACCTCGGACCCGGCCCTGGGCACCCTCGGCGGCAGTGTGGTCCACCCGGGCACCGGCACCGAGCTGTGGAACCACGGCGCCGGGCAGCCCCTGACCCCGGCGTCCACCACGAAACTGCTCACGGCCGCGGCCGCGCTGCTGGCCCTGGACCACGACCAGCGGCTGTCCACCACCGTCGTGCGCGGGGAGAGCCCGGGCACCGTCGTCCTCGTCGCGGGCGGTGACGTGACGCTGTCGTCGCTGCCGGAGGGGGAACGGCCGCTCCACCCGGGTGCCGCGCACCTGGCGGAGCTGGTGGCCCAGGTCGAGGACGCCACGGGCGGTGAGGTCGACGAGGTGCGCCTCGATCCGGGGGTCTACAGCGGCCCGGCGACGGCACCGGGCTGGGAACCCGTGGACACCCCCTCGACCTACGCCGTGGAGATCGACCCCGCCATGCTCGACGGCGGCCGCGGTGACCCCACCGACCGCGGATCGATGGGGGTCGCGGACCCCTCGGGGGAGCTGGTCGACCGGCTGGCCGGGGCCCTGGGCGCCGAGGCCGGGCCCCCGACCTCGGCGTCCGACGACGCCGAGGTGCTCGGCGAGGTCACCTCCGCCCCCGTCGTCGACCTCGTGCGGCAGGCGCTGCGCGAGTCCGACAACGTGCTGACCGAGGCGCTGGCGCGGCAGGTGGCGATCGCCGAGGGGGAGCCCGCCTCGTTCGCGGGTTCGGCCCGGGCGGTCCGTGCCGTGCTGGAGCGGGAGGGGTTCGACGTCTCCGGGGTGGAGCTGTCCGACGGCAGCGGACTGTCGATGCGCAACCGGATCCCCGCCTCGACCCTGACCGGCGTGCTCTCCGTGGCCGCCGCGCCGGACCCGCAGGACCCCCGCACCCGGACCCTGCGGCCGATGCTCGGCGGCCTGCCGGTGGCGGGCGGCAGCGGCACCCTGGCCGACCGGTACGACGGGGACGACGCGGGGGACGGACGCGGGTGGGTACGCGCCAAGACGGGAACCCTCGACGGAGTGAACGCGCTCGCCGGTCTCGTCCTGGACGGGGACGGCCGGGTGCTGGTCTTCGCCTTCCTCTCCGAGGGCGGGCGGACCGACGAGGCGCGGCCCGCGCTCGACGCGGCCGCCGCGGCCCTCCGGGGCTGCGGGTGCACCTGAGGCCGGGTGCACCTGAGGCCGGGTGCACCTG
>NZ_KI912258.1:125143-125600 GCF_000231035.2 Saccharomonospora iraqiensis subsp. paurometabolica YIM 90007
GTCGCGGTGCGCGGGCCGGGCGGTCCGGAGGCGGCGGCCCGCCGGGTGCGCTACGCCGCGTTGCGGCGGTCGCTGCCGGAGGAGCCCTCGCTGGTGCTGCTCGGGCACACCCGGGACGACCAGGCCGAGACGGTCCTGCTCGGGCTGGGCCGGGGCTCGGGGCCCCGCTCGGTGGCGGGCATGCGTTCCCTCGACCCGCCGTGGGCGCGACCGCTGCTCGACCTGCCGCGGTCGCTCACCCGGCAGGCCTGCGCCGAGCTGGACGTCCACCCGTGGCAGGACCCGCACAACGTCGACTCCCGGTTCACCCGCGTCCGGCTGCGGGAGGAGGTGCTGCCGCTGCTGGAGGACGTGCTCTCCGGCGGGGTGTCCGCCGCGCTGGCCCGCACCGCCGCCCAGCTGCGGGAGGACTGTGACGCGCTGGACGACCAGGCGGCCGGGCTCGCCGCCCGCGCCC
>NZ_KI912258.1:125700-134293 GCF_000231035.2 Saccharomonospora iraqiensis subsp. paurometabolica YIM 90007
CCCGCCGCCGGTCGGTGGCCCCGGCATGACGGGCGCGCCCCTGGGCGCGGGCGGTGCGGGTGCCACCGCCGGGGGCGACGACGAGCAGGACCGCACCCAGCACGCCTCGTTCCTCATCGAACCGGACCCGGACGAGACCTTCGGTGCCACCGGGTCGGCGGCGCCACCGGTGCTCGGTGCCTGGGGACCCGAGGACGAGGAGCGGTAGCCGGTGCGGGCGCGGCTCACCGAGGCCGAACTCGACTTCCTCTGGGAGTCGAGCGGTCTCGGTGATCTGCCGTATCCGCTCCGGGCGCGGTCCCACGGGTGGACGCTGGAGGAGCGGTCCGCGCTGCGCCACGACGTGCTCGGCGGCCTCGCCGACCGTGGTCTCGCCGGTCCGGGGGGCAGGCCGGTCCCGGACCTGGAGAACGCTTTCGGGGTGCTGGCCGCGCCGGAGTACAGCCTGGACTCGGTGCAGATCAGCGCCCCGGACGCGCAGCCGCGCCTGGCCGTCGCCGCCGCGTCCGGCGGGCACGGTGTGCTCGCCGTGCAGGAGCAGGGTGCGTTGCAGCTCGAACCGGTGCCCGCCGACGGCCTGGCCGGTGCGATCGTCGGGCAGCTGCCCGCGGCGCCGCGTGGGAGCGAGAAGTCCATCACCGTGCCGCTGGAGCAGTTGCTGACCGGGCCGGGGGCGGATTTCCTGCAGCGCAGGCCGACCACCACCGACGGCAGCACCGCCCGCGCCGACGAGGACCGCAAGGCGCTGGCACGACTGCACGCCCAGTCCCGTGAACGCGGTGGTCAGATCGGTGCGAACGCCCGCGCGGCCGGGGGCGGCAGGTCCCGGGCTCCTGTGCTGAGCTGGTTCGACACGGAGACCGGCCGCTACCTCACCCAGGCGAGCACGGGGCCCGACGGCCGGGACTGGATCATCATCGCCCCCGCCGACGCCCCCACCCTCCGCCACCGCCTCGCGGAAATGCTGGCCACGGCCGCGACCAGGACGACCGCCCACCTGTGACCGGCGGTGTCGCCGTCAAGGCCCCCCTCCCTGCCCCGGGTGCCGCGAAGGGGTCCTTCACTGCACTGTGTGCCGCGAAGGGGTCCTTCACTGCACTGTGTGCCGCGAAGGGGTCCTTCACGGCACACACCCCGGTAAGGTGCGCCGGGGCACCGTGCCGGGTGGGATCCCATCGACCGAGTCAACCGGGGGAATCGTGATGATGCAGGAGTTCTTCACACCGGTCGCCTTCGACTTCCTGTGGGAGTCGGCGGGCGTCGGCGAGTTGCCGTATCCGCTCCGGATCCGCTCGCACGGGGAGACGGACCAGGAACGCGGGATGCTCCGGCAGCGGGTCGACGAGGAGTTCGCCGCGCGCGGTCTCCCGGACCCCCGGATCGAGGAGTCGCTCGCGGTGCTGGCGCGGCCGTCGTTCAGTGTCGACGCGCTGCACATCCCCGAGTTCCAGGCACCCCCGGTGGGGGCGCTGGCCGCCTCGGACGGCGACCGGGCCGTGCTCGCGGTGCAGGACGCCGACGGCATACGGCTGCGGACGGTGTACCCCGACGGACTCGCCTCCGCGGTCGTGGACCTGCTGCCCGCGAGCGGGCGCGGCACCCAGGCGTCGATCACCCTGCCGATCGAGACGGCCCTGCGCACCCGACCTTCCCGCGCCGGGGTGGTCGGTGAGGCGGAGGCCGGGTCCGACCGCCGGGGCGGTCGCGGCCGCACGAGCCTCGCCGAGCGGGCCAAGGACCCCGGTGAGGCGTACGCGGATCTGATCGCGCAGCCCCGGTTGCGTGGCGGGCAGCTCGCCGCGAACAGCCGGGACGAGGTGGGCGGCCGGCACCGCTCCCCGGTCCTGGCCTGGTTCGACACGGCGACCGGCCGTTACCTCAGCCTGTCCCGGCAGGGCCCCGACGGCCGGGAGTGGGTCACCGTCGCCCCGGCGGACGCGAAGACCCTGCGGACGCGGATCGGCGAGGCGCTGGCCGAGGTCGCGCCCTGACCACCCGTCGCTGCGGGACGGGCCGGTGGGCGATCGTGACCCCGCCGACGTCCGGACGCGGGAACACCACGGCCGCGGCCACCGTTGACCACGGCAGGATCGCCCGGCCGGTACCGCGGGCCGGGCGGTACGCTGGTGGGACGGTGAGTTCCGTAGCGCCCGCGTATTGTCGAACACCGCGACGGCGGATGTCACAACCTACCGCCTAGCCAGGGAGGGTCGAGGCCACCACGGCCGGATCGAATGGACCGCAAGCGCCTGCTCAAGAACCCACTGCTGTGGATAGCGGTGGCCCTGCTGCTCTATTTCGGCATCAGCACGCTCGCCGACAGCGATCGTGGCTACACCGAGGTCCCCACCTCGCAGGCCGTCGAGCAGATCAACTCGGGCAACGTCACCGAGGCCACCCTGGAGGATCGCGAACAGCAGCTCAAGCTGCACCTCGAGAACCCGGTCGCGGTCGACGGCCAACAGGCCACCGAGGTCATCACGAAGTTCCCCGCCGGGGCGTCCACCCAGCTCTACAACGGGTTGTTGAACTCCGGGACCGGGCAGGACGACGTCGAGTTCAACACCACGGTCACCGAGGACTCGTTCCTCACCCAGCTGCTGATCTACATGATCCCGCTGCTGCTGTTGGTCGGGCTGCTCATCTGGATGATGAACAACGCCCAGGGCGGCGGCAACCGGGTCCTGAACTTCGGCAAGTCCAAGGCCAAGCAGCTGAACAAGGACATGCCGACCACGACGTTCACCGACGTGGCCGGGGCCGACGAGGCCGTCGAGGAACTGCACGAGATCAAGGACTTCCTGCAGGGCCCGGCGCGGTACCAGTCACTGGGGGCCAAGATCCCGAAGGGTGTGCTGCTCTACGGCCCGCCCGGCACCGGGAAGACGCTGCTCGCCCGTGCCGTGGCCGGTGAGGCGGGCGTGCCCTTCTACACGATCTCGGGCTCCGACTTCGTCGAGATGTTCGTCGGTGTCGGTGCCTCCCGGGTGCGCGACCTGTTCGAGCAGGCCAAGCAGAACGCCCCCTGCATCGTGTTCGTCGACGAGATCGACGCCGTCGGCAGGCAACGCGGCGCGGGTATGGGCGGCGGCCACGACGAGCGGGAGCAGACCCTCAACCAGTTGCTCGTCGAGATGGACGGGTTCGATTCACGCGGCGGGATCATCCTGATCGCGGCGACCAACCGCCCGGACATCCTCGACCCGGCGCTGCTGCGGCCCGGCCGGTTCGACCGGCAGATCCCGGTGCAGGCACCCGACCTCAAGGGCCGGATGCAGATCCTCGAGGTCCACTCGAAGGGCAAGCCGCTCGCCGAGAACGCCGACATCGAGGCACTGGCCAAGCGCACCGTGGGCATGTCCGGCGCCGACCTGGCGAACGTGGTCAACGAGGCGGCGCTGCTGACGGCCCGCGAACACAACACGGTCATCACCGACCACGCCCTCGAGGAGTCGGTGGACCGGGTGATCGGCGGTCCGGCCCGGAAGAGCCGGATCATCTCCGAGCACGAGAAGAAGATGACCGCCTACCACGAGGGCGGACACGCGCTGGCCGCGTGGGCGATGCCGGACATCGAACCCGTCTACAAGCTCACGATCCTGCCGCGGGGCCGCACCGGCGGCCACGCGCTGGTCGTGCCCGAGGACGACAAGCAGCTGATGACGCGGTCCGAGATGATCGCGCGGCTGGTGTTCGCGATGGGTGGGCGCACCGCCGAGGAACTGGTGTTCCACGAGCCGACCACCGGCGCGTCCTCGGACATCGAGCAGGCGACCAAGATCGCCAGGGCGATGGTCACCGAGTACGGCATGAGCCCCCGCCTCGGTGCGGTGAAGTACGGCCAGGAGCAGGGCGACCCGTTCGTCGGGCGTTCGGCGGGCAGGCAGGCCGACTACTCGCTGGAGGTCGCGCACGAGATCGACGAGGAGGTGCGCAAGCTCATCGAGACGGCGCACACCGAGGCGTGGGAGGTGCTCAACACCTACCGCGACGTGCTCGACGACCTGGTGCGCGAGGTCCTGGACAAGGAGACCCTCCAGCGGCGCGACCTGGAACGCATCTTCAGCGAGGTGGTGAAACGGCCGCGGATCACCACGTTCAACGAGTTCGGCGAACGGCTCCCCTCGGAGAAGCCGCCGATCAAGACGCCGCGGGAGCTGGCGGTCGAACGGGGCGAGCCGTTGCCCCCGGAGGACGAGGAGCGCGAGTCCGGCGGGCGGGAGCCCGCACCGGAGCCGGAACCCGCTTCGATCGGCACCGGCGTCGGTCCGGCCGCGACCGGTGTGCCCACCTCGGGCGGGGCGGAGGTGCCGGGCGCGACCCCCGCGCCCACGCCGTCGGAGTCCGACGGGGAGCGGTCGGACCTGCCTGCGGCCCCGTCATCCGGCCCCCAGACGTACAATCCGTACGCGCCGCCGTCCGGCGGGACCGGGACGAACGGTGTCCGCGGACCGAACGGCGGGGCGAGCCCGTGGTCGCCGTCCAACGGTCGCGGCCCCTCCGGTCCCGCGACCGGCGGATCCGGCCCGGCCGGGTCCAACGCCGGCCCGCCGCACTACGGTGCCCCGCCCGGCTGGACGCCGGCGACACAGCCGCGGGGCCGGGGTTATCCGTGGCGGGACGAGCCTCCGATGCGGCCGGAGCCGGGGAACACCCCGTCCGGCGGTGACCGCGACAGTGCAGGACAGCGGGACGGTCGCGACGACGACGATCAGGACGGTCGGCCGAACTCGTGACCGGGGAAGGCGGTGCCGTGACAGGCAACGGTCATGCGGCGCTCGACGTCGACGCGGAACTGCCCAGGGCCGGTCACGTCTTCGACCAGGCCAGGGCCGAGAACGCGGTGCGCGAGTTGCTGCTCGCGTGTGGCGAGGACCCGGACCGGTCCGGGCTCCGGGAGACGCCCGCGCGGGTGGCGCGGGCCTACCGGGAGATGTTCGCCGGGCTCTACAGCGAGCCGGACCACGTCCTGGACCGCACGTTCGACGAGAGCCACGAAGAGCTCGTGCTGGTGACCGACATCCCGATGTACAGCACCTGCGAGCACCACCTGACCCCGTTCCACGGGGTGGCCCACGTCGGGTACATCCCGAACGGGCAGGGCAAGGTCACCGGGTTGTCCAAGCTGGCCCGGCTGGTGGACCTCTACGCCAAACGTCCGCAGGTGCAGGAGCGGTTGACCTCGCAGGTCGCGGACGCGCTGAACCGCAAGCTGCGCCCCCGCGGGGTGATCGTGGTGGTCGAGGCCGAGCACCTGTGCATGGCGATGCGCGGGATCCGCAAGCCCGGGGCCCGCACCACCACCTCGGCGGTGCGCGGCCTGCTGCAGACCTCGGCGTCGTCCCGGGCCGAGGCGCTGGACCTGATCAAGGGCAGGCGGTGACGCGGGTGGCCCCGACGTCGCCGCTGCTCCCGGCCCCCGAACGCTGCGCGGTGATGGGCGTGCTGAACGTGACGCCCGACTCGTTCTCCGACGGCGGCCGGTACCTCAGCAACGAGGACGCCCTCGCCCACGCGCACGCGATGTGGCGGCGGGGCGCCGACGTCATCGACGTCGGGGGCGAGTCCACCCGGCCCGGTTCGTCGCGGGTCGACGCCGACACCGAGCTGGCCCGCGTGCTGCCGGTGGTGCGCACGCTCGCCGACGAGGGGCTGACCCTGTCGGTGGACACCACGCGGGCCGCGGTGGCGGCCGCCGCGGTCGAGGCGGGCGCACGGCTGATCAACGACGTGTCCGGGGGGCTGGCCGATCCGGACATGGCGCGGGTCGCCGCCGAGGCGGGCGTGCCCTACGTGCTGATGCACTGGCGCGGGCACAGCAAGAACATGAACGACCTCGCCGAGTACACCGACGTCGTCGCCGACGTGCGGGACGAACTGCGTGCGCGGATCGACGACGCGCTCGCCGCCGGCGTCTCCGAGGACGCGATCGTGCTGGACCCCGGGCTCGGCTTCGCCAAGACGGCCGACCACGACTGGGCGCTGCTGCACGGGTTGGAGACCGTCCTCGGCCTCGGCTTCCCGGTCCTGGTCGGGGCCTCCCGCAAACGTTTTCTCGGCCGGCTGCTCGCCGACGACGACGGGCAGCCGAGGCCGCCCTCGGGGCGCGAGGTCGCCACCGCGTCGGTGTCGGCGCTGGCGGCCCAGGCGGGCGCCTGGGGGTGCGGGTGCACGACGTGGGCTCCTCGCTCGACGCGGTCCTCGTGGCGGCGGCGTGGCGGCGCGGCCGTGCCTGACGCCGTGTCCGATCGCGCACCCGGCCCCGACCCGGCCGCCGGTGGTGGGTCGCCGTCCGCGGACGGCGACCGGATCACCCTCACCGGCCTGCGGGTCTTCGGCAGGCACGGGGTGTTCGACCACGAGCGCCGGGACGGGCAGGAGTTCGTCCTCGACCTGACGGTGTGGCTCGATCTCGCCCCGGCCGCCGCCACCGACGATCTGTCCGACACGCTCGACTACGGTGCGCTCGCCGCGTCGGCGGCCGACATCGTCGCGGGACCGCCGCACGATCTGATCGAGAGCGTGGCCCAACGGGTGGCCGACGAGGTCCTCACCGACGAGCGGATCCGGCGCGTCGAGGTCACCCTGCACAAGCCGTCGGCACCGATCCCGAGGACGTTCGCCGACGTCGCCGTGACGCTCACCCGCGGCAGGCACGATGCCGCGGGGCCGGACCGGGCGGGCGACGACGGACCGGGGCGGACGCCGTGAGCAGGGCCGTCCTCTCCCTCGGCTCGAACCTCGGCGACCGGTTGTCCTACCTGCGGCTGGCCGTCGACGGCCTGCGGGACGTGCTGGTGTCCGTCTCCGGTGTCTACGAGACGAAGCCGTGGGGGGTGACCGACCAGCCGGACTTCCTCAACGCGGTGTGCGTGGTCGACGACCCGTCCCGGGACCACCGGGACTGGCTGCGCACCGCCCAGGAGCTGGAGCGGCGTGCCGAGCGGGTGCGCGAGACGCGGTGGGGCCCGCGCACCCTCGACGTCGACGTCGTGACCGTGGACGACGTCCGCAGTGACGATCCCGACCTGCTGCTGCCGCACCCGGGCACGGCCGACCGGGCGACGGTGCTCATCCCCTGGCTGGAGATCGACCCGGACGCCGAGGTACCCGGCCGGGGCCGGGCCGCCGACCTGCTGGCCGCCCTCCCCCGGTCCGACCACGACGACGTCCACCTCCGCACGGACCTGACCCTCTGATGCGTCGATGCTCTGGTCGGTACGAGTGCCAGGGTGGACGTTGATATCGGCGGTCCCGACGTCGTAATGCGGTCGGTCGTCCCGGTTGCGGGGAGGTCACCGTCGGATGCGCCTCGTGTGCCGTGGGTACGGTGGGACCATGCAGTTCACGCGGGCACGGGATCTCGTCGTCGCCGCGGTGCTCGGTTTCGGACTGACGTTCCCGTTGTTCCGCGCCGCATATCAGTCCCTGCCCGCCCTGCCCACCCTGGCCGGCACGACCCTGCTCGTGCTGGCGGTGGGGGAGTTCGTGCTCGCGTTCGTCGTGCGCGCCCGAATCCGCGAGCACCGGGTCGTCACCGGGCTGGGCATCGCCCGGACGGTCGCGCTGGCCAAGGCGTCCTCGCTGCTCGGGGCGCTGATGGGGGGTGCGTGGGTGGGCGCGTTGGCCTACCTGGGGCCCCGCTCCGGGCGGGTCACGGCCGCCGCGGACGACCTGCCCGCCACGATCGTCGGGGTGGTCAGTGCCGCCGCGTTGATCGGTGCGGCGCTGTGGTTGGAGTACAACTGCCGCACACCGGACGAGGGTGATCGGGGCCGCGGTCAACCGCCGACCGGTTAGCGCACGCAACCCACCGCTCGAAGTACCGAGAAGGTCTCGACGAGGTCACCGGAAGGTACGGTATCGGCATGACTGGCGTGGGTGACGACGCGCACGACCGATCGTCCGGTCGGCCGTGGCTGACCGTCGGCTTCCTCCTCGCCATCGGCGCCACCCTCGCGCTGGTGCTCACCGACGACCTCCGCTGGGTCCGGCTCGCGGTCGTGGCCGCGTTGTGGGCGGCGCTGATCGGGACGCTGGTGGCCGTGAAGAACCGCAGGGCCGCGGCGGCGAGCGAGAAGTCGGCGGAGAAGGCTCAGCGGATCTACGAGCTGGAGCTCGAGAAGGAGGTCGCGGCCCGTCGCGAGTTCGAGCGCGAGGTCGAGGCCGAGGCGCGGCAGCGGGAGGCCGAGGCGCGGCAGCGTGCCGAGGCGGCCTCGCAGGCGGAGCTCGAGGCGTTGCGGACCGAGTTGAGCACCCTCCGGGAGAGCCTGCAGACGTTGCTCGGGGGCGAGGTCCTCTGGGAGCGCGTCGCGCTGACGGCCCAGTCGACGCGGATGCGGTCGTTCGGCGAGGAGCCGGTGCTGGTGGCCGCGGGCGAGGCCGGGGAGTCCCGGCCCGCCGCCATCACGATCGGCCCGGACGCGGAGGTCGCCGACCGCCCCACCGAACTGATCAGCCGGGTCGCCGGTCCCGACGCGGAGCGGGCGTCCACCGCGGGCACGCACAACGGTGGTTCCGGCACCGCCCGGGCGCTGGACGGTGGGCCGCGCAACGGCACGGCCGCGCAGGCGGACGCCACCGGGGCCCGACG
>NZ_KI912258.1:134393-134615 GCF_000231035.2 Saccharomonospora iraqiensis subsp. paurometabolica YIM 90007
CAGGCGCAGCAGGGCCCGGCGACCCGGCAGGCGCTCCCCGCCCAGGAAGCCCCGGGCACCCGGCGGACCTCGCCCGTTCCGGAGAGCTCCCACGGTGGCGACCGGCGGCAGGATCCCCGGTCCTACGCCCCCGCCCGCCCGGGCTCGCCGACCGCGCGCGCGGGGGAGAGCACACCGACCCAGGTACAGGCACCCGCCGAGTTCACCCGACCGGCGATGACG
>NZ_KI912258.1:134715-183460 GCF_000231035.2 Saccharomonospora iraqiensis subsp. paurometabolica YIM 90007
ACCGGTCGACCGGGTGGGGAGGGTGCGCGGAAGCGGCACGACGACCTGCTCGCCGTGGTGCGCAGCGCCCGTGCCGAGGCGGTCCGCGTGGCCGCGGCCGGACGTGCCGCACGGGCCGGTCGGGACACCGGCACCGACGGGTGAAGCTGGTCACCTCCCCGGCACGCACCGCGGTGCGGCGGGCTAGTCTCGCGCCGTCGTCCGGTACCCGCGGTACGGAGTGGGACTGGAACGAGCTTGGGAGTTTGCGCATGAGCGTCCGGTGGGAGACGCGATGACCCGCCCCGCACGACTGGCGGTGGGCGTCGTGTCGGCGGGCCGGGTCGGCAGTGTCCTGGGGGCGGCGCTGGCCCGCGCCGGGCACACCGTCACGGCCGCGGTCGGGGTGTCCGACGCCTCGGTGAAGCGCGCCGAACGACTGCTCCCCGGGGTGCCGCTGCGGCCGCCCGACGAGGTGACCCGTGACGCCGACCTCGTCCTGCTCGCCCTGCCCGACGACGCGCTGGCGCCGATGGTGCACGGCATGGCCGGCGCCGGGGCGTTCCGCGCGGGCCAGATCGTCGTGCACACCTCCGGTGCCCACGGTGTCGCCGTGCTCGATCCCGCGGCGGAGGCGGGGGCGCTGCCGTTGGCACTGCACCCGGTGATGACGTTCACCGGCGCGTCGGAGGATCTCCAGCGCCTGGCCTCGTGCAGCGTGGGGGTCACCGCGTCGACGGACGACGAGGCCGCCTTCAACGTCGGTGAGGCGCTGACCATGGAGATGGGTGCCGAGCCGGTGCGCATCCCCGAGGCCGCACGCCCGCTCTACCATGCCGCGCTGGCGCACGGTGCCAACCACCTCACCACCCTGGTCGCCGACTGTGTGGAGCTGCTCTCCGAGGGCGGGGTCGCCGAGCCGGAGCGCCTGCTGGGCCCGTTGCTGTCGGCGGCACTGGACAACGTCCTCCGGCACGGCGACCGCGCGTTGACCGGGCCGGTCGCCCGCGGTGACACCGGGACGGTCGGCACGCACCTCGACGTGCTCGGCGACCGCGCACCGGACGTGCGCTCCACCTACACGGCGCTGGCGCACCGCACCGTGGCGCGGGCGAGCCGCGCCGGACTCCTCGGCGTCGCCGACGCCGCCGAGATCACCAATCTGCTCGACGACGGACGTGAGACCCAGTGACGACACCACCACCGACGCCGACGTTCACCCGGGGCGAGGTCAACGTCTACCGCACCCCGGAGCAGGCGGCCCGGGTCACCGGGGCCCTGCGCTCGGTCGGCCGCAAGGTCGCGCTCGTGCCCACGATGGGCGCGCTGCACGAGGGGCACCGTGAGTTGCTGCGCCGGGCGAAGCGGCTGCCGAACACCGTCGTGGCGGCCTCGATCTTCGTCAATCCGCTGCAGTTCGGCGAGGGCGAGGACTTCGACGCCTACCCCCGGACCCTCGATGCCGATCTCGACGCGCTCCGCGAGGAGGGGGTGGAGATCGCGTTCATCCCGCGGACCGAGGACCTCTACGCGCCCGATGCGTCCGTCACCGTGCACCCGGGCCCACAGGGCGACGAGCTGGAGGGTGCGGCGCGTCCGGGGCACTTCGCCGGGGTGCTCACGGTCGTGGCGAAGCTGTTCAACATCGTGCGCCCGCACTACGCGCTGTTCGGGGAGAAGGACTATCAGCAGCTCGTGCTCATCAAGCGGATGGTGCGCGACCTGAACATGGACACGCACGTGATCGGCGCGCCCACGGTGCGCGAGCACGACGGCCTCGCCCTGTCCTCGCGCAACGCCTACCTCGCCCCGGCGGAGCGGGAGCGGGCCGCGACGTTGTCCGCCGCGCTCACGGCCGGGGCGCACGCCGGTCCGGGAGGTGCCGACGCGGTGCTGGACGCCGCGCGGCGCACGCTCGCCGCCCGCCCCGAGGTCGAGGTCGACTACCTGGAACTGCGCGGGCCCGAGCTCGGTGACCCACCGGTGGACGGGCAGGCCCGGTTGCTGGTCGCCGCCCGGATCGGCGGGACCAGGCTGATCGACAACGTCGCCGTCCGGCTGGGCGAGGTTCCCGACGACGACGGGAACGGCGGCGACGACACCCCCGACCACGCCGTCGGCGACCTCGCCGGGGCGAGCGCCGAGAGCACCGACGGGACCGGCGTCCGCGGGGACGCCGGGGTATAGAGGAGCCGGTCATGTATCGCACCATGCTGAAATCGAAGATCCACCGGGCGACCGTGACCCAGGCCGACCTGCACTACGTGGGGTCGGTGACGGTGGACCGGGCCCTGATGGAGGCCGCGGACCTGCTGCCCGGCGAACTGGTGCACATCGTGGATATCACCAACGGCGCCCGGCTGGAGACCTACGTCATCCCCGGTGAACGCGACAGCGGTGTGCTGGGCATCAACGGTGCCGCCGCGCACCTGGTGCATCCGGGTGATCTGGTCATCCTCATCGCCTACGGCCAGATGGACTCCGCCGAGGCCGCCGCCTACGAGCCGAGGGTCGTGTTCGTCGACGGCGACAACCGGGTCGCCGATCTCGGCGCGGACGCCGGACGGGCCCCGGAGGGGTCCGGGCTGAGCAGTGGCGCCGTCCCGGCCGGCGCGGCGTGGTCGGCGGAGCCCGCGCCGCACGCGCATCGCGACGAGTTGTTGTCCGCGGAGCGGTAGGTGCTGCTGACCGTCGACGTCGGAAACTCGAACATCGCGCTCGGCCTGCACACCGGGCAGGGTGAGCAGGCCGGGCCGGTGCGGGACTGGCGGATGCGCACCGATCCGCAGATGACCTCGGACGAGCTCGCGCTGACCATCCGGGGTCTGCTGGGGTCGGATGCCGACCGGATCACCGGGATCAGTGCGCTGTCCACGGTTCCCGTGGTGCTGCGGGAACTGCGGACGATGTTCGAGCGCTACTATCCCGATGTTCCCCGTGTGGTGATCGAGCCGGGTGTCCGCACCGGCGTGCCGTTACTGGTGGACAATCCGAAGGAGGTCGGCGGCGACCGGCTCGTCAACACGCTGGCCGCCCAGCACCTCTACGGTACGGCGTGTGTGGTGGTGGATTTCGGCACGTCGACCACCGTGGACGCGATTTCGGCGAAAGGTGAGTTTCTGGGCGGGGCCTTCGCCCCCGGGATCGATATTTCGGTCGACGCCCTCGCCTCCCGTGCGGCGGCGTTACGCAAGGTCGAGCTGGTGCCGCCGCGCTCGGTCATCGGCAAGAACACGGTGGAATGTCTCCAGTCCGGCATTCTCTACGGCTTCGCGGGGCAGGTCGACGGACTCGTCCGCCGGATCACGGCCGAGTTGGATCCGGTTCGTACCGGTCCGGTCGAGGTGATCGCGACCGGGGGACTGGCGCCGCTGGTGGTGAACGAGTCCGAAACCGTCACCCGGCATCTGCCGCACCTGAGCATGGTGGGGCTCCGGCTCGTTTTCGAGCGCAACACCGTGCGCGGGCGGCGTTCCGGCCGTGGGTGAGTGAATACCGCCCCCGGCGGGTCGTGGTGCGGTCGGATCCGGGGCGGTACGCGGTGTCCGTTCCGGGGCGCCGTGCCGGGCGCGTCGTGCGGCTCGCCTCCGCACGTGCTCTCCGGTCCGCAACCGGGCGGCCGTGCGGATCCGGGTCGCACCGCCGGGTGCACCCCGCTCGGGCGCGGTGTGGCAGACTTCGTCAAGATCACGTAACGGTCCCGTGGACGAGCGCCCGGTGTGCGTATTCCCCGCGAGTTCTCCCCGCACGAATGTGTCGGGTCGCATATGCCGTCGCAACACAATCCGGGGGATGATTTGCGTTATTCCGCCGCGGCGGGTAACAATATCCTCGGTCGAGGTTTTCGGCTCGGGCGTGGGCACCTCGTGATCTTATGACGGCTCAGTGCAGGAGGAAAGATGGCGCAGAAGGTCCTTGTCTCACTCGTCGACGATCTGGACGGATCGGAGGCCGAGGAGACGGTTCAGTTCGGTCTGGACGGCGTCAGCTACGAGATCGATCTCTCCACGGAGAATGCGGAAGAATTGCGGGACGCCCTCGCCCAGTACGTCGAGCACGCCCGCCGGGCGGGTGGGCGCAAGCAGCGGCCCCAGACGCGGAGCTCCGCGAAGGCTCCCGCGCGCTCGGTGGCCGCCGACCGGGAGCAGAATCAGGCGATCCGGGTGTGGGCCCGCAAGAACGGGTACGAGGTCTCGGACCGGGGGCGGATCCCGTCCGAGGTCGTGGAGGCCTACCACCGGCGCAACTGAACGTGTGCGTCCCGCGGCCCCCGGTGTTCCCGCCGGGGGCCGCTTTCGTGTGCGGTGGCGGCGCGGCCCGGGGCGTTACCGGGACGCACCGGGCGCGGTTGTGCGGCGGTTCGGGCCGAACCCGCGGGGATCGGGGTTAGTATTGCCTCACCTTACCGACCGGCGGCGGTCGTGGCCGCGGACCGGCCCCCGGGGCGGGTGCCGACCGGTCGTCGAGGGGGCTCCGGGGCGTGTTCGCGGGGAGCGGACAGCGGATTCCGGTGGAATGCACCCGGGCCCGCGCACGTTGTCCAATACGTCAGCTGCCAGCAACGAAGTCGACTGACTGTCCGTCCCCGAGAGGCGCGCGACCTTGGTCGGGCGGGTCCAACCCGCCCCAGTGGTAGGCCGACACGTGCGTCCGGCTACTACAGTGGTCTCACGGTGCCGGGCTCACCCCGGTGGGTCGCCGGACTCCGGTGAGATCGGGCCGCCGGCGCAGCAGTCGAGGGAGTGGGAATGTTCGAAAGGTTCACCGACCGCGCGAGGCGGGTGGTTGTCCTGGCCCAGGAAGAGGCCCGGATGCTCAACCACAACTACATCGGCACCGAGCACATCCTCCTGGGCTTGATCCACGAGGGTGAGGGTGTCGCCGCCAAGGCGCTCGAGTCGTTGGGTATCGCGCTGGAGGGTGTCCGCCAGCAGGTCGAGGAGATCATCGGCCAGGGCCAGCAGGCCCCCAGCGGGCACATTCCCTTCACGCCGCGTGCCAAGAAGGTACTGGAGCTGTCCCTGCGGGAGGCGCTCCAGCTCGGCCACAACTACATCGGCACCGAGCACATCCTGCTCGGCCTCATCCGCGAGGGCGAGGGCGTCGCCGCCCAGGTGCTGGTGAAACTCGGCGCGGACCTCAACCGGGTGCGTCAGCAGGTCCTGCAGCTGCTGTCCGGCTACCAGGGCAAAGAGCCCGCGGAGGCCGGGGCCGGCCGTGGCGAGGGCACCCCGTCGTCGTCGCTGGTGCTCGACCAGTTCGGGCGCAACCTGACCGCCGCCGCGCGGGAGGGCAACCTCGACCCGGTGATCGGCCGGAACTCCGAGATCGAGCGGGTCATGCAGGTGCTGTCCCGGCGCACCAAGAACAACCCGGTGATGATCGGTGAGCCCGGTGTCGGCAAGACCGCCGTCGTCGAGGGGCTCGCGCAGAACATCGTCAAGGGCGAGGTCCCGGAGACGCTCAAGGAGAAGCAGCTCTACACCCTCGACCTCGGGTCGCTGGTGGCGGGCTCGCGCTACCGCGGTGACTTCGAGGAGCGGTTGAAGAAGGTCCTCAAGGAGATCAAGACCCGCGGCGACATCATCCTGTTCATCGACGAGCTGCACACGCTCGTCGGCGCGGGTGCCGCCGAGGGCGCGATCGACGCGGCGAGCATCCTCAAGCCGATGCTGGCCCGCGGCGAGCTGCAGACCATCGGCGCGACCACGCTCGAGGAGTACCGCAAGTACATCGAGAAGGACGCCGCGCTGGAGCGCCGGTTCCAGCCGATCCAGGTCGGCGAGCCGTCGCTGGAGCACACGATCGAGATCCTGAAGGGGCTGCGCGACCGGTACGAGGCGCACCACCGCATCTCGATCACCGACTCCGCCCTGGTCGCGGCCGCGTCCCTGGCCGACCGCTACATCAACGACCGGTACCTGCCGGACAAGGCGATCGACCTGATCGACGAGGCGGGCGCCCGGATGCGGATCCGCCGGATGACGGCTCCGCCGGACCTGCGCGAGTTCGACGAGAAGATCGCCGACGTGCGCCGGGACAAGGAGTCCGCCATCGACGCGCAGGACTTCGAGCGTGCCGCCCGCCTGCGCGACGAGGAGAAGACGCTGCTCGGCCAGAAGTCCGAGCGGGAGAAGCAGTGGAAGGACGGTGACCTGGACGTCGTCGCGGAGGTCGACGACGAGCAGATCGCCGAGGTCCTGGCCCACTGGACCGGGATCCCCGTGTTCCGGCTCACCGAGGAGGAGACCACCCGTCTGCTCCGCATGGAGGACGAGCTGCACAAGCGGATCATCGGCCAGGAGGACGCGGTCAAGGCCGTGTCGCAGGCCATCCGCCGTACCCGCGCCGGGCTGAAGGACCCGAAGCGCCCGTCCGGCTCGTTCATCTTCGCCGGCCCCTCCGGTGTCGGGAAGACCGAGCTGTCCAAGGCGCTGGCCAACTTCCTGTTCGGTGAGGACGACGCGCTCATCCAGATCGACATGGGTGAGTTCCACGACCGCTACACGGCCTCGCGGCTGTTCGGTGCCCCTCCGGGGTACGTCGGCTACGAGGAGGGCGGCCAGCTCACCGAGAAGGTGCGCCGCAAGCCGTTCTCCGTGGTGCTGTTCGACGAGATCGAGAAGGCGCACCAGGAGATCTACAACACCTTGCTGCAGGTGTTGGAGGACGGGCGGCTCACCGACGGCCAGGGCCGCACGGTGGACTTCAAGAACACGGTGCTGATCTTCACCTCCAACCTGGGCACACAGGACATCTCCAAGTCCGTGAGCCTCGGCTTCACCTCGGGTAGCGACGAGGAGACGCGCTACGACAAGATGAAGCAGAAGGTCAACGAGGAGATGAAGAAGCACTTCCGGCCGGAGTTCCTCAACCGGATCGACGACGTCATCGTCTTCCACCAGCTCACGCGGGACCAGATCATCGAGATGGTGGACCTGATGACCTCGCGGGTCGAGGAGCAGCTGAAGGGCCGGGACATGGCTCTGGAGTTGACCGACAAGGCCAAGGCCCTGCTGGCCAAGCGTGGGTTCGACCCGGTGCTCGGTGCCCGGCCGCTGCGCCGGACCATCCAGCGCGAGGTCGAGGACCAGCTCTCGGAGAAGATCCTGTTCGGCGAGGTCCAGCCCGGGCAGATCATCATCGTGGATGTCGAGGGTTGGGAGATCGGCGAGTCGCGCGACGAGGACGCCCGGTTCGTCTTCCGTGGCGAGGCCAAGCCGATGGACGTCCCGGACGCTCCCCCGGTGAGCATCGCCGCCGCGGGCGAGGAGTCCGGCAACGAGAACGAGAACGAGTGACGGACCCACTCGCCGACACAACCGCATAGTCGACACCAGCGAAGGCGCCCCCGGACCGACCGTGTCCGGGGGCGCCTTCGCCTGTGTGGCCGGGCGGACGGCGCAGGCCGCTCCGGCGGGGGCGCGGCGGCTCTGGAAAGCTGGATGCGTGACCGCCACCGAGGACGCCGGGGACACCGTCAGCATGTCCGGGCCGACGCCGGGGCGGGACGGCAACCGGATCCTGCTGATCGTCCTGGGTGCGGCGCTGGCGGGACTGTTCGTGTTCGCGGTGCTGCGGCTGGTGGTCTCCGGGGTGCTCGGCGTCGACGGCAACCGCTACACCGCCGCCGCGCTCGCGCTCACCCCGTTCGCCGTGCCGTTCGGGGTGGTCCTGGCGGTGCTGGCGTTCGTGGGCCGACAGCGGCTGATCGGTGTCGCGTCGGCGTTGTTGGCGCTGGCGCTCGTGGTGCCGCTGGTGCCGAGGGTGGTGGTCGACGGCGGGCCCGCCGCCGACGGGCCCGGGCTCCGCGTGCTCGCGTTCAACATGTACTTCGGCGAGGCGGACGCGCGGCGCGTCGTCGACCTGGTGGCCGAGCACCGGGTGGACGTGCTCGTGCTGACCGAGCTGGAGACCGACACGGTGCGGGCGCTCACCGACGCCGGACTGCCCGAGCTGCTCCCGCACCGGATCTCCCGGCCCGGCGCGGGCGGGGTGGGCTCCGCGCTGATCTCCCGGTATCCGCTGACCGGGGCCGAACTCGCGGGACCGTCCACGTTCGAGCAGCCCGCCGCCCGGATGCGGGTCGACGGCGTCGCCGTCGAGGTGGTGGCGGTGCACCCCGTCCCCCCGGTCACGGACGCGCGCACCTGGCGCTCGGAACTCGGCGCCCTGCCGGAGGCGGACCCGGACGGCGCCGTGCGCGTCCTGGCGGGTGACTTCAACGCGACCGCCGACCACGCGGCGTTCCGCGACCTCGTGGCCACCGGCTACGTCGACGCCGCCGAACAACGCGGCCGCGCGTTGGTCCCCACCTGGCCACGCGACCGCTTCGGCCCACCCGTCACCCTGGACCACGTCCTCGTGGACACCCGCGCCACCGTCGACCACTACTCCACCCACGACATCCCCGGCAGCGACCACCGCGCCGTCCTCGCCCACCTCCGCCTGCCCACCCCCACCGCGGGTGTGCCGTGAAGGGCACATTTGCTGCGTGTGACGCAGTGAATGTGCCCCTCGCTGCGTGTGATGCAGGGAAAGTGCCCCTCACGACACACCTGGTGACGCGCGGGGTCAGGACAGGCGGGTGTCGATCTCGCGGAGGGCGCGGAGGGCGGGGAGGGGGAGGGAGACGCCGCGGCCGTGTCGGATCTCCGGTTCGCGGAGGTTGATGCGGATCAGCGTGCCGCCCGCCGCGCTGGCCAGTTCGGCGTGCCTGCGCACCGTCGGCACCGCCGTGCCCGCGCCGATTTCGACCACGACGAGGCCGGGGTGCTGTCGGCGCCACCGGGCCAGCTCGTCGAGCTGGGGCTCGCTGCGGTCCGCCAGCCAGTCGCCGTCGCCGAACATGAGGATGTTCGGCCGCGCCGGGGAACCGCACTCCGGGCAGGACGGCAACGGCGGTCGCGCCCGCATCGTCTCCTGGTCGACGTCGACCTCGACGTCGTCGGCGGGCCAGATCCCCGCGCCGCAGTGCGCGAGGCACTGGAGGTGGTGGATCGAGCCGTGCACCTCGGCCACCCCGCCGAACCCGGCGCACTGGAACTGCCCGTCCACGTTCGAGGTGAACACGCGCACCCCGCCGGGCAGCCGCCCGCCCCACTCGCGCAGCAGCCGGAACCCGTCGTGCGGTTCGGTCCGCCGGTACAGCTGCAACCGGTGGCCGTAGAAGCCCCACGCCAGTTCGGGATCGTCGGCGAAGTGCGCCGGGTCGGCCAGCTCCACGAACCGCAGGCCGAGCCGGGCGTACGGCGGGTACGCACGCCAGAAGCCCTCGTCGCCGCGGAAGTCCGGCAGTCCGGAGTCGACCCCCATCCCCGCGCCCGCACACACGAGCAGCGCCTCCGCGTCGCGGATCCACTCCGCGGCGCGGTCGAGCTCCTCGGCGAGACCGGGGTCGATCACCTCCGAACCGGCCGCGGCGTCGGACTCCCCGCTCACTCCCGCTCGCCGGGGACGGAGCTCTGCACCACCTCGAACTCCAGCAGGCTGGCGCCACTGGCCACGGGCTTGCTCCGCTCACCCGAGTGGGCCTCGCGGGCGGGCCCCTGCGCCCACGCCTGGTAGTCCTCCTCGGAGGCCCACTTCGTGTAGACGAAGTAGCGGTCGTCGCCGGAGACCGGGCGCAACAGCTCGAAGCCGAGGAAGCCGGGCTGGTCGTCCACGGCGTGCAGCCGCGCGGCGAACCGCTTCTCCAGCTCCTCCCCCGCGCCCTCGGGGATCGTGATCGCGTTGATCTTCACAACTGCCATACCGGCCACCGTAGCGGCTCGATCCGGCGGACGCGCACGGCGACGCACCCGGCCGGCGGCCGCGTGGGAAGCACACCCGTACCCGGACCGGCGCCGCGCCGCGGCGCGTGCGGCGTCAGAGGTACTCGTCCGCGGGTTGCTGCGCGCCGCGGAACCAGGCGTCGAAGAATCCGCGCAGGTCCTTCCCGGAGATCCGCTCGGCGAACTTCTCGAACTGGGGCCAGCGCGCGTTGCCGTCGGCGTGTTCGGCGGGCCACTCCCGCAGTATCCGGTCGAACGCCGCGTCGCCGACCTGCCTGCGCAGGGCGTGCACCGCCAACGGGCCCTTACCGTAGACGGCGCCGAACTCGTTGCCCGCGCCCATGTCGTACAGCGGCCGGGACCAGAAGTCGTCGTTGCCGCGCAGCCGCTCGATCTGTTCCGCGTAGTGCGCGTCGAGGTCGGCGCCCCGCCGGTGTTCGGCCCACAGCCAGGTGGCGTAGCTGGCGAAGCACTCGTTGAGGCAGATGTCGGCCCACGAGTGCAGCGACACCGAGTTGCCGTACCACTGGTGCGCCATCTCGTGGACCACCAGGTCCACGTCCGGCTCCGGCGGGTAGGTCGGCGTGCCCTGCGTCTCCAGGGCGAACCCGGTGTTCTCGTTCAGGTAGATCCCGCCCGCGGTGCTCGCCGGGTAGTCGCCGAACCGCTCCTCCAGGAACGCGACGACGTCGTCGACCCGCCCGGCCACGTCCCGGGCGTCCCCGGTGCCCGGCGCGAAGGCGTTGCGCACCGGGGTGCCGTCCGGTAATTCGCCGCGCTCGACCGTGAACCGGTCGACGGCGAACACGGTGAGGTAGCTGGCGACCGGGTCGGGCTCGTTCCAGGTGGTCGTCGTCCAGCCGTCGTCGGTGCGCTCGCCCTCCTTGCGGCCGATCGACACCGCCGTCCAGTCCTCGGGCACCCGGGCCGTCAGTTCGAAGGTGGCCTTGTCCCGGGGATGTTCGTTGACCGGGTACCAGTACGACGCGGACCGTGGCTCCCCGAGCACGAACGCCCCGCCGGAGGGGGTCCCGGACCACCCTTCGCCGAGGGAGTCCTCCGAGTCCCCCCGGACGGGCTCGCCCGCGTAGCGGACCCGGGCCTCGAACGTGTCGCCGTCCCCCAGCCTCTGCGCCGGGGTGACGACCAGTTCGCCCTCGTCGGCCCTGCGGTGCTCGGCCGGTTCGCCGTCCACCTCCACCGAGGAGACCTCGAAGCCCCGGAGGTCGAGGTTGAACCGATCCAGTGCCCGGGTGGCGCGGGCGGTCACGGCCGTGTCCCCGTCGAGGTGGCCCTGCTCCGGGTCGTAGCGCACCGTCACGGCGTAGTGCCGGGCGTCGTATCCCCCGTTGCCCGCCGTGGGATAGTAGTCGTCGCCGATGCCGGGAGCCCCGTGCGCGGCCCCGGCGGGCGCGTCGGCGCCGGTGGTGTCCCCGTCACCCGGATCGGGTTCGGGGGCCGTGCAGGACACGAGGACGGAAACGAGCCCGCACAACGCGACGGCACCGGCCGTGCGTGGGTGCCGGCCGCCCCGGAACGCCTGGGAGACCATGAACGGACCCTATCCCGCACCCGGGACGGAATCCCGGGTCGTCGACTTCGGCGGGCACGGGACCCCGATCGTTCTGCTGCACGCGCTGATGGGGCGGGCCCGCACCTGGCGGTCGGTGGCGCGGTGGCTGAGGCCCTACGGGCAGGTGGTCGGGCTCGACGCGCGGGGACACGGCCACGCCCGGAACCTGCCGGTCGGACGCACCGAGGACTTCGCCGCCGACGTGGCCGAGCTGGTCACGGAGCTGGGGGAGGGGCCTGCCGTCCTCGTCGGTCACTCGATGGGCGGGTTGCACGCCCTGGTGACCGCCGCGACCCGCCCGGAGCTGGTGCGCGCCGTCGTGGTCGAGGACATGGCGCCTGACCTGCGGGAGCTGTCGGTCGAGACGTGGCGCGGCCACTTCGACTCGTGGCCGGTGCCGTTCGCGTCGCCGGAGCAGGTGCGCGAGTTCTTCGGCCGTGCGGGGGACTACTTCGTCGAGTGCGTCGAACGGCGCGACGACGGCTACCACCTGATCGCCGATCCGGACGACCTCTACGCCGTCGCGGAGGAGTGGACCCGGCGCGACTTCCGTCCGTACGTCGACGCGGTGCGGTGTCCGGTGCTGGTGATCGAGGCGGGGGACTCGGCCATGCCGCCGGGTCAGCAGGCCGAACTCGCCGCCCGGGTCCCGGGCGGGCGGCACGTCGTCGTCCCCGGCGCCGCCCACATGGTCCACGACGACGCCCCGGACGAGTACCGCGGCGCGGTCGAGGCCTTCCTGTCCGGCCGCGGGTCCGGGGAGGTGGGCGCTCGTCAGAGCGACAGGTTGCTCTGATGCTTCTGCACCCGTCGTGCGAACTCGGGGCAGCCCGCCGCTTCGAGCTGTTGTGCTAGCGGCGCCCGGCCATGTTTCGCGTACCAGTACCGGGTCTGCTCCCGGGTCACCTCCGCGACAATCTCCGATGCGCTGTCGTCCGCGAGGACGAAGAAGGCATCCGGGAAGAGGACCTCGTACGGCAGCAGGTCCGCGTCGACGCCCTCGCCGACGAAGCCGTGGTCGCCGGTCAGAACGATATCCGCGGCGCAGGCGAGGGCGGCCGCGTGGACGTGCCGGTCGTCAGGGTCAACACCCTGGAACGAACCGTCCACGACGAAATCCTCCACACGTCCACCCTCGAAGGTTTCGGCGATCCGCCTTCTGATCGCGTTCGTCTTCTGCCCGGTCCAGTCGGGATGCTTCCGCCGGAGCCGGTAGAGGACTTCGGCGAGGATGTCCTCCGTCCAGTGCACGGTGTACAGCTGTCCCCGTGGAGACAGGTAGATCAACGCCAGCCAGTCGCGCAGGGTCCTGGAGTACAACACGTTCGCGTCGACGAGAACCCGGAGCGTCATCGGCACAGGCTAGAACGCTCGGTGGCCGTGCGGGCACGGGGCCACCCCGGTGGCTCCCGTAACGTCAGCCGTCGTCCTCGAGGGCGCGGAGTTCGTCGAAGGCCCGGCGCCGACGTTGCTGCCGTTCCCGCTGCAGGCTCAGGACATCGGAGGTGCGGAGCCGCGTGTGGGTGCCGACCTTGTGCGCGGGGACCTCGCCGTCCTTGATCATCTTCATCAAGGTGGGACGGGACACCCCCACCAGCTTCGCCGCAGCGGTGGTTGTCAGCTCCTCCGGCATCGTGCCGATGGTGATCGTGTGTCCCTGTGCCATCCCGTGCAGGATCCGGCCCAGAACCGCGGACAACTCACCGGGGAGCTCGATCGGTTCGCCGTCGGCCGCGGCCACGGTGAACCGTTGCTGCTCGTGCGGGAGCGCCCGGGCCACCTGCTCGGCCTGCTGTTGACGCTCGTCCGTCACCAGCACGTCACGCTCGCCCAGCGTGGCTGACATGACCATCGACCTTCCCGGGTTCGACAGGAGCCGCTTGCAGATATCAGTGTAATGATTTCAGATGTATCTGCAAGGTCGTTGTGTTCTCCGCGGGACGGGGACGTGGCGATCTCTCACTGTTCGCCCGGGAGGGCGAAGTGGCCGTCCGGGGTCTGCTCGACCAGGCCGTCGGTGAGCAGTGAGTCGAGGCACTCCTCGCGCTGGCCCGCCTTCGGCCAGGCGAGGTCGAGCGTGGCCTTGTCCACCGGCCCGTCCGTGCCCCGCAGGACGTCCAGCAGCCGCCCGCGCACCTGCCGGTCGGTGCCGCTGTAGCGCTGGGTCGGGCGGGTCGGGCCGGTGTAGGCGGGTTTGCCCGCGCGGTGCCAGGCGCAGGCGTCCACGAGCGGGCAGTCCGCGCACCGCGGGTTGCGCGCCGTGCACACCACCGCGCCCAGTTCCATCAGAGCGGCGGAGAACCGCGCCGCCCGGGCGTCGTCCTCCGGCAGCAGCGCCTCGACGTCGGCGAGGTCGCGGGTGTTCGACGGTGGACCGGCGTCCCCCGCGCCGTGGACGGCCCTGGCCACCACCCGGCGGACGTTGGTGTCCACCACCGGCGCACGCCTGCCGTGGGCGAAGGCGGCCACCGCACGGGCGGTGTAGGTGCCGATCCCCGGCAGCGCGAGCAGGGTGTCCACGTCGGCGGGCACCGCGTCGCCGTGCTCGGCGGCCAGCACCCCGGCCGCCTCGTGCAGCCGCAGCGCCCGCCGCGGATAGCCGAGCTTGCCCCACGCCCGGACCACCTCACCCTGGCTCTCCGCGGCGAGGTCCGACGGCCGCGGCCACCGGGCCAGCCACTGCTCCCACACCGGCCACACCCGGTTCACCGGGGTCTGCTGGAGCATGATCTCGCTGACCAGCACCCCCCACGGCGTGACGTCGGACCGCCGCCACGGCAGGTCCCGTGCGTGGTCGGCGAACCAGTCGAGCAGGGTGTCGGCGTCGACGGTGTCGACGGTGTCGACGGTGTCGACGGTGTCGACGGAAGGAACGAGGTCGGACATCGGCGCCAGGGTATCGACACCGCCTCAGGTGACCTCGCGCAGCTCTCCGGTGCGGATGTCCAGGACGAATCCCCGCACGCCGTCGGTGTGCGGCAGGTACGGGCTGCGCCGCACCCGCGCGACGGACCGCCGCACGCCGTCCTCGGCGTCCCGGAAGGCCTCGACGGCCCACGACGGCCGCAGGCCGGTGTCGGCTTCGAGTTCGTCCCGGAACCCGTCCTCGGTCACCGTGCTCACGCCGCACTCGGTGTGCCCGACGACCATGACCTCCCGGGTGCCGAGCTTGCGCTGACTCAACGCCAGCGACCGGATCACGTCGTCGGTGACGACCCCGCCCGCGTTGCGCAGCACGTGCGCCTCGCCGTGCGCCAGCCCGAACAGCTCGGGCACGCGGATGCGCGCGTCCATGCAGGTGACCACCGCGACGGCGAGCGCGGGCGGGGCCGGTGTGTCGTCCTCGGTCGTGGCGCGGTCCCGTCCGGCCGCGCGGGCCAGCAGTTCGTCGATCGAGCTCATGGTCCCGTATTCTTTCCGCCGCCGTCCGACGGCGGTGCACCGGCCTCGGTCAGGGGCCGAACCACTGCTCCTCCGCGGTGCGCGGGGCGGCCGACGTGCCGCCGAGGCGCAGTTCCGTGGGCAGCGTGATGACCTTCGGCGTGGTCCGGTCGGCCTCCTCCAGCAGCAGCCTGCCCGCGGCTCGGCCCTTCTCCAGCACCGGCTGGTGCACCGTGGTCAGCCCCGCGCGCGAGGCCTCGGCGATGCCGTCGAACCCGGTGATCGTGAGATCGGCGGGCACGCGCAGGCCGCGTCGCCCGGCCTCGGCCATCGCGCCGAGGGCGAGAATGTCCGAGGTGCAGATCAACGCTGTCACCCGCGGGTGGGCGTCGAGCAGTTGCCGGGCGGCGGTGGCGCCGTCATCGACGGTGTGGTCGAACCGTTCCACGACGGGCACGGTGTCCCAGGCGACCCCGGCCGCCTCGAACGTCCGCGCCAGCGCGGCGAGCCGGGTGCGCTGCACGTGGTAGTGGGCCTCCCGCTGCCGCCGCAGGGGGACGAAGTCGTCGTTGCGGTCGCTGGCCAGCCGCATGCACAGCACGCCGACCTGCCGGTGGCCGAGCCCGACCACGTGATTGGCGACCTCGACGGTCGCGTTCTCGTCGTCCGGGCCGACCCGGTCGACGCCGTCGAGCTGGGGCTGGTCGACCACCACCGTGGGCACGGGGCGGGACAGCACGGCCGACAGGTGCGGGTCGTCGTCGGGCACCGAGTAGACGACGAAGCCGTCGACCGCCGCCTGGTGCACCGCGGCCACCTCCTCCCGGCCCGGGCTGGCGGGGACGAGGTGCAGCCCGACGCCCGCGTCCTCGCAGGCCAGCGCGAGCCCTTCCAGCACGCCGACCGCCGCGGGGTCGCGGAAGGCGTAGGAGAGGTTCTCGGTGAGCAGCAGCCCGACCGCGCCGGCCTTGCGGGTGCGCAGTGAGCGTGCCACCGGGTCGGGTCCGGGGTATCCGAGACGACGGGCCGTGTCCAGGACCCGCCGCCGCAGTTCCGGCGACAGCTGGTCCGGCCGGTTGTACGCGTTCGACACCGTGGTCCTGGACACGCCCAGCTCGGCGGCCAGCGACGCCAAGGTCGCCTGTCGCCTGGTTCGCATCGGCCGGTTCATGGAGAAACCGTAACGGTTCAGAAGTCGCAGCAGAAGGAGAGCCCAACGTGGCTCACACGGTAACTCCGCGTCGTCGAATTGTTCACCCGACCGGTGGTCGTCGGGTCGATGGATCGGGTAAGGTGAAGTCGACAATCATTTCCAACTGTGTGGGGTGATGCGGGTGCGGTGCAGCGGTGCTCACTCGAAGGGGTGGCTGACGGTCGCCGCGCTGGGCAGCGCGGTGGCCCTGACGGCGACGGCCTGTGGCAGCGGGAACGGCGCGGGCGACGGGGACGGCGACGGGGGCCTCGCCGTGGTCGCCTCGACCAACGTCTGGGCGAGCGTGGTGAAGGCGGTCGGCGGGCCACACGTCGAGGTCAGTTCCCTCATCGACGATCCCTCGGACGACCCGCACTCGTACCAGGCCGACGCCGAGGACGCCGCCGATGTGCAGTCGGCGGACTTCCTGGTGTCCAACGGGGACGGCTACGACGATTTCTTCACCCAACTCGCCGACCGGGCTCCCGACGTCCCGACGGTCGTCGCCGTCGACTCGGCGCCCGGGCACGGTACGGACGACGGGAGCGGGGCGCACGAGGGTGCGGAGCACGGCTCCGGTGACGAGGAGGGCCACGGTAACCAGGAGTCCCACGCGGGCCATGATCACGGTTCCGGCAACGAGCACGTCTGGTACGACCTGCCGGTCGTCGCCGCCGTCGCGGAACGGACCGCCGAGCGGCTCGGCGAGGTGGCCCCGGAGCAGCGGGACACCTTCCGCCGCAACGCGGCCGCGTTCACCGACCGGGTCGACGAGCTCTCCACGCGGGTCGACGGCATCGCCGACGAACACGGCGGGGCGCGGGTCGCGGCCACCGCCCCGGTGGCGCACTACCTGCTCGCCGACGCCGGGATCGAGGACGTGACGCCGAGGGAGTTCACCGCCGCGATCGAGAACGAGACCGACGTTCCCGTCGCCGCGCAGCAGCGGATGCTGGAAGTCGTCTCGGAGTCCGAGGTCGGCGCCGTGGTGCGGAACGTGCAGACCACGAGCCCCGCGACCGGGAAGATCGTCGAGGCGGCCCGGGGCGCGGGCGTTCCGGTCGTGGACGTCACCGAGACCCTGCCGGAGGGCGAGGACGATTACATTGCCTGGATGGAGGGGCAGCTCGACGCCTTGTCGCGGGCGCTGTCCGGATGAGTCGACGGTCGGCCGAGGTCGAGGTGAGCAACATGGACGGTGAGACGGCTGCGGCCGGTGCCGTGGCCGGGGACGGTGCCGTCGTGCGACTCCGGGAGGCCGCACTGGGCTTCGGTGCGCGCACCCTGTGGTCGGGTCTCGACCTGGACGTCGCCCCCGGTGAGTTCGTCGCGGTGCTCGGGCCGAACGGGTCCGGCAAGACGAGCCTCCTCCGGGTGTTGCTCGGCCTGCAGTCGCTGAGCGCGGGCAGCGCCCTGGTCGCGGGCTCGCCACCCGGGCGGGGCAACGAGCGCGTCGGGCACGTGCCGCAGCAGCGCGCGATGGACCGGGGGCTCACCCTGCGTGGCCGGGACCTCGTCGGGCTCGGCCTGGACGGGCACCGGTGGGGCCTCGGCCTGAGCGGGCTGCGGCGGCGGCGCCGACGGATCACGGAGGCGATCGAGTCGGTGGGCGCCCGGCACTACGCCAACGCCCCGGTGGGCACGCTCTCCGGGGGCGAGCAGCAGCGGCTCCGGGTGGCCCAGGCGCTCATCGGTCACCCGGACGTGTTGTTGTGCGACGAGCCGCTGGCCTCGCTCGACCCGGCCCAGCAGCGGGTGGTCGCGGAGCTGATCGACCGTCGGCGGCGCGAGGCGGACACGGCCGTCCTGTTCGTCACGCACGAGATCAACCCGGTGCTGCCCTACGTGGACAAGGTGCTGTACCTGGTGGACGGGAAGTTCCGCGTCGGCACCCCGGACGAGGTGATGACCTCGGAGACCCTGTCCGAGCTGTACCGGTCGCGGGTCGAGGTGCTGCGGGTCGGCGGTCAGATCCACGTCGCGGGTGCGCAGAGCGGCCTGTGCGAGGACGAGGTGCACCACTCGTGACGCGGTGTGTCGCCCGAGCCCGGCTCGGTCTCCCGCCCCCTGCCCGGAAACCGGAACCGTCACCCACCGCCCGGCACGCCCGGCCCGTCGCCTGAGGGTCCGCCCATGGACAAGCTGTTCGATCTCGACCTGACGATGCGCCTGCTCGGCCTCGACTTCGTGCAGACCGCGCTGCTCGCCGCGGCCGTGCTCGGGGTCGTGGCGGGCGTGCTGGGCCCGATCATCGTCACCCGGCGGATGTCGTTCGCCGTGCACGGCACGGCCGAGTTGGCGTTCACCGGTGCCGCGGCGGCGCTGCTGCTGGGCATCGGGGTCAGCTACGGTGCGCTGGCCGGGGCCGTCGTCGCCGCGCTGCTGCTGGGCCTGCTGGGGAGCCGGGAGTCCGAGCGGGACTCGGTGATCGGCGTCGTCCTCGCCTTCGGACTCGGCCTCGGGGTGCTGTTGCTGTGGTACTACCCGGGCCGCGCGGCGAACAAGTTCGGCATCCTGGTCGGCCAGATCGTCGCCGTCGAACCCACCGACCTCACCGCGCTGCTGATCGCCTCGGCGGTGGTGCTGGTCGTGCTCGCCCTGATCTACCGTCCGCTGTGGTTCGCCAGCGTCGACCCGGTGGTGGCGGCCGCGCGGGGGGTGCCGGAACGGCTGCTCGCCCCGCTGTTCGCCGTGCTCATCGGGGTGGGCACCGCGCTCGGCGTGCAGATCGTCGGCGCGTTGCTGGTGATGGCACTGATGGTGACCCCGGCGGCGGCCGCCGCGCGGGTGACCGCCAGTCCGCTGCGGGCGACGGTGCTGGCGGTGCTGTTCGCCGAGACGGCCGCGCTGGGCGGCATCGTCCTGTCGCTGGCGCCGGGCGCCCCGGTCAGCTTCTTCGTCACCGCGATCTCGTTCGCGATCTACCTGACCTGCCGGGTGGTCGCGTTCGTCCGCGGACGGGCCACCCGCCGACTCGACCGGGCCGGTGCCGACGACGGCGCCGGGACAGCCCCCGGTGCGGACGACGGAGCCAGGGTGGGCACCGGGGACACCGCCGGTGTGCGCCGCGCCTAGTGCAGCATCAACAGCACCTGGAGTTCACCGACGACCCCGCCGATGACCCCGCCGACGACCACGAGTTTCCACTCGTCCTGGCGGACCGCGGGGCGCAGCAGGCCCTCGAACTCGACCGACGTCATCCGCAGCATCCGGTTCTCGACGAGGTTGGCCACGTCCATCGCCCGCGCCAGGTAGCCCTCGGCGTGGGCGAGGGTGTCCGGCAGCGCCTCGACCGCGCGGGTGGCCGCCGCGTCCTTCATCTCCTCCAGCCTGCGGCGGCCGACGGTGGCCGTCACCAGCGGCCCGGCGTTGCGGGCGTGCTCGTCGACCGCCGCGGAGACCTCGCGGCGGATCAGCGCGACCACGCGGTCGGAGCGCGGCCCGCGCAGCACGGCGTCGAGCAGGTTCGGCACGGTCAGCAGCTCGTTGGCGACGAGATCGCCGTACTGCCGGGCCACCTCGGCGCGCCTGCGCTGGAACTTGCCGTGCAGCAGCAGTCCGCCGGGCAGCCGCACCGGATCGCGGGGCACGAACACGAGCTTGATCGCGAGCCAGTCGGTGAACAGACCGATCGCGGCCCCGAAGATCGGCATGACCAGCGGGTTCTTCGTCACCGCCCACACGATCGACTGCACGACGCCGAGGACGAGGCCGAACCAGATGCCGGAGCGGGCGATGAAGGCCATCTCCGGCCGCGAGGTCTCCCGGATCAGCCGCACCAACAGGGCCTTGTCCCGGGTGAGGCGCTGCACGCTCATGTGCTTGATGTCGAGGATGTTGTCGATGTCGTCGCGCAGCTCGTCCATCACCTGCCGGACCACCCGGGGTGAGGAGGCCTGGACCTGCTTGACCACCAGGTCGCGCGCCATCGGCGGGAGCCGTTCCCACAACCTCGGGTGGTACTCGGCCAGCACGTCCCGGGCGATGTCGTCGACGGCCCGTAGCAGCGGTTGTTCCATCTCCCGTGTCAACCGGGCCGGGTCGATGCGGGAGAACACGTCGGAGACGCTGAGCAGGTTGGTGGTGAGCAGCTCGGCGGCCTTGGCCGCCATCCGGCCGCCGTGCGCGGGCACCACGCCCTGCCAGCCGAGCACGGTTCCGGGGATCCCGACGAACTCCAGCGGGCGGAACATCATCTCGACGGCGACCCGCTTGGTGACGTAGCCGATCAGCGCGGCGACCACGGGGATCGCGGCGTAGAGCGGCCAGTTCGCGGCGAGGTCGTCGAGGACAGCCGCCACCGCGCGACCTCCTTACCGTTCGGGGGAACCGAAATCCCATCGTGCCTTTCGCCGCACCCTGCGGGCAGCTCGCCGGACCGGCGGCGCGCCGGGTATGGGATTCATCACGTCGGATCATTATGGTTGCCCGATGGCTGACGCGCAGGTATCCCCCACGCAAGCGACCAACCCGCAGTTCGCGACCGCCTTCCGCGGTTACGAGCAGAGCCAGGTGGACGAGCACGTCCAGCGGCTCACCGACGAACTGGCCGAGGCCACCAGGCACCGGGACGAGGCCTCGGCCTCGGTGGCGGAACTGACGAAGGCGCTGAGCTACGCCCAGCAGGAACTCGCCGACACGAAGACGGCCCTGTCCCGCATGGTCGACGATCCGGCGGGCCCCGCCGCGATGACCGAACGGGTCAAGACCATGATGCAGCTTGCCGAGGAGGAGATCGCCGAACTACGGGCCAAGGCCGAGCAGGACGCCACGGACGCGCGCCAGGCCGCCGACGCCTACGCGGAGAAGACCCGGAAGAAGGCGGACGAGGCGGCCGAGAAGCGGGCGGAGGAGGCCGAGGCCGAACGCACCCGCCTGGACGAGGAGGCCGACCGGCGCCGCCGGGAGCAGCAGGAGGCCACGGACAGACAGCTCGCCGACGAGCGCGCCGAGGCGGAGCGGGCCGCGGCCGAGCTGGAGCGGACCACCCGCGAGAAGTGCGACGAGCTGATCGCCGACGCCGAGCGCAGGCTGGCCGAGGCCGAGGCACGCCGCCGGGAGGCCTACGAACTGCGTGCGCTGGTGGCCGACCGGTTGACGGCGAGCCAGCAGGCGGTGACCGACGCGCTCGACCGGCTCGGCTCGGACCCCACACCGGAGGAGATCCGCCGCGAGGGCGCCCGGGAGTCCGGCCCCGATCCCGACGCCGCGGAGTCCGCCACCGCGGGTGCGGAGTCCTCCGCCGAGAAGTCCACCGCACAGGGTGGGAAGTCCGCAGGAACCTCCCGCGCGAAGTCCGGCTCCACCGGGGCGAAGAAGTCCGGGTCCTCCGGCACGACGAAGGCCGGGGAGAATGGCGGTCGTGCTGCTGAATGAACAACGGACGGCCGTCTGCGACCACGCCCGGCGGATGGTCGCCGACGGCCTCGTCGTCGGTACCTCCGGCAACGTCTCCGCCCGCGCGGGTGAGTACGTCGCCGTGACCCCCACCGGCGTCGACTACGGGTCGCTGCGTCCCGACGACATCCCCGTCGTGGCGCTGGACGGGTCGGTCGTGGACGGTTCGCTGCGGCCGACGAGTGAGCTGCCCATGCACCTGGCGGTGTACCGGGAGGCGGAGGACCCGGACGGGGCGCCGGTCACCGCCGTGGTGCACACCCATTCGGTGCACGCCACGGCGGTGTCCACCCTGGTCGACGAGGTGCCCCCGGTGCACTACATCCTCGCCACGCTCGGCCCGAGCGTGCGGGTGGCGCCGTACGCCACCTACGGGACCACCGAGCTCGCCGAGCGGATGCTGGCCGCGCTGGACGGCCGGCGCGGCTGCCTACTCGGCAACCACGGCACGGTGACCTACGGCGACGGTCTCGACGCCGCCTACCACCGGGCGCAGCAGCTGGAATGGGCCTGCCGGCTGTGGCTGCTCGCCCGCTCGGCGGGCACCCCCCGGGTGTTGCCGCCCGCCGAGGTGGAGCACGTCGTCGACCGTCTGCGCGGTTACGGACAGCCCGGCGCACGCTGACACCCGGCCGGGCGAACGTCCTGCCGGAGCGGCACGGGCGGGGCACCATCGACGGTGTGGACCCGGACGACTCGGACACCGTCGAGAAGCCCTCGTCGGTCGTCGACTTCGACGTGTACGGACTCGACGCGAGCTTCGAGGGCGCGCGTTGGGTGGACTTCTTCGAGGGACTGCCCGGCAGGCCGCCGTGGGCGCTGTGGCTCGGCCACCGCGAACCGGACTCGGACAGCGGGGTGCGGGTGGGCACCCTGCCCCGGCAGCGCTACGCAGCGGTGATGTGCCCGAACGGCAAGGACCCGCTGGTGGAGGTAGCCTTCAGCGGGGCGTTCGGGGTCATCAACCTGACCCTGCCGAGTTCCACGGTGCCGCGCCCGGAAGGGTTCATCCCGTCGCTGGTGGAGCACGCCGAGCAGCAGGCCCGCCGCTACCCGGACTGGCCGATCGTGTGGTGGGAGATCGAGGGTGCCGAGGTGCGCGCCCGGGTGTGGCACTTCGCGGGCGGGTGGGCCGCGTTCTCCACCGCGCTGGACGACGCCTACCTCGTGGCCGTGGGCGTCGGGACGGACCCGGCGAACCTGTCGTTCGTCCCGATCGAGGACACCTCCGTCTACGACGCCGACCTCACCGCGCCGCTGGACTTCGCGGAACTGGGGCGGAAGAAGAGCGTGCGGCCGGAGGCGTGGCTGCCCCCGCCCCGGCGCGACGACTTCCACCCGGACCAGCTCGCGTTCCTGCCCGACACGGAGCCGAGCTGACCCGGACGGGGACGGCGCGGACGGACGGTGATTGCGCCGCGGCGCACCGGGGCATCCGGGCGGTGGACAGGACCCGGGAGCGAGGAGGTCTCCAGCCGTGACGAACAGGTGTCGCAAACCGCGCAGGCGCCGCAACACCGGCGGTCCGCTGAACCCGCGGTCGTGGAACGCCACGCACCTCCCCGCCCGGATCACCACCGGCGCGTTCATCCTCAACTCCGGCTACACCAAACGCGGCGCCGACGAGGACACGGCGGGCCAGCTGCACGGCTTCGCCGCGGGCACCTATCCGCAGCTGAAGAAGGTCGAGCCGCGCACCTTCGTGCGCCTGCTCTCGGCCGGGGAGATGGTGCTCGGCACGGCGCTGCTGGTTCCGGTCATCCCGTCGGCCGTCGCCGGAGCGGGCCTGGCCGCGTTCTCGGCGGGCCTGCTCGGGCTGTACGTGCGCACGCCGGGCATGCGCCGGGAGAGCAGCATCCGCCCGACCGAGGAGGGCCTGTCTCTGGCCAAGGACGTCTGGATGCTCGGCATCGGCGCCTCACTCGTCCTGGACGACGTCGTGGCACGGCGTCGCCGCTGAGCCGCGAGCAGGGCACGGCTGTGCTCGCGCGGACAGCCCTCACCCGGTGTCGGAGGAGCGTACGCCCGGGATCTCGCCGTTGCGGAAGGCGTTGACGAACAGCCGGTGGTCCTCCCGGGTCCGCACGGCGTAGTGCATCCCGAAGTCCACGAGATCCCGGACGAACGCCGAGGGGTCCGTACCGATCGCCGCGGCGATCGCGTCCTCGGCCTGGAAGGTCACCAGCGTCTGCTCGGAGTCGGCGTCGGCGACGCAGTGCATCTTCGCCGTCGCCATGCCCAGGTAGCGCAGGACGGGCGCCATCTCGGCGGGCTCGGTCAGGTCCGACCAGTCGAGGTCGCGCACGTACGGGGACAGCTCGGAGACGACGAACCCGGTCCCGTCGATCTCGGTGTGCCCGAGCCACGGGTCGGCGTGGGCCTGCAACGCCCGCTGGGAGACCGCCGTGCGGTGCCCGTGGTGGTGAAAGTGGTCGTGGATCCGCGCGTCGTCGACCACCCGACTCGGCGCGGCGACGTTGCCCTGCTTCATCGAGAGCACGACGTCGTTCTCCAGCGCCTGGGTGCGCCCTTCCACCAGCACGTTGTATGCGGGCAGCCCCGCCGAGCCGATGCCGAAACCCGCGCGCCCGACGATGCTCTTCACCTCGTAGGTGAGGCTGCCGAAGCGCTTGTTCTCCGGGATCGTGCCCAGATACCGGTCGAACGCCGCCCGCACGGTGGCGTACTCGTCGTCATCGAGTTCCCGGGTTCCGGGGCCGTGGCGGAACCGCCGGTCGTAGTTCTCGACCACGGTCACCGCGTCGAGCAGCTCCACCCGGGTGCTCATCCGGGCGTCCAGCAGCACGTCGTGCACCAGACCCTCGGTGTTGTCGAGCTGGAGCCGGAACAGCTCGTCGTCCGGGTTGTCGACGAAGTGCCGCACCTGGTCGACGTAGGCGTGCAGGTAGGTCTCGATCAGTTGGGCGATGTCGTCGTCCGAGATCGCCTTCGTCCACGCGATCAGCGCGACACTGGCCACCAGCCGCCGCAGATCCCAGGTGAAGCTGCCGAGGAAGGCCTCGTCGAAGTCGTTGACGTCGAAGACGAGGACCCCGCCGGAGTCCATGTAGGTGCCGAAGTTCTCCGCGTGCAGGTCGCCCTGGATCCACACCCGCCCGGTGTGGTCGTCGGCCCACGGGTCGTCGAGCGCGACCATGTCCCGGTAGAACAGCGGTGCCGAGCCCCGGTAGAAGCTGAACGGGTCGGCGGCCATCTTGCGGAACTTCTTGCGGAACGCGGCCGGGTTCGCCCGCATCAACTCGTCGAACGCCTCGACCAGCACCTCGACGATCTCGCCGCGCCGCTGGTCGCTGTGCTCGCGGAGCCGCACCATCGGATCGCTCATCGCCGCGACCTCGCATCCTCCTCCGGCCGGGACCGTGGCCGCCCGCGGGACGGCGCCTCTCCGCCAGTCTCACACGCCCACCGGGGCAGCGCCATGCTCCGGCACGCCCATGTCAGTCGACATCGCCGCGTAGCGCCGCGTACAGAAGGGCGACGCCGGAACCCGGGTTCTCCGGCAGATCGCGGTGAGCGGCAGGCAGTGCCCGCTCGTGGGCCCGTTCAGCCAGTGAGAAGTCGAAACGTGCGGGAACGGACTTGCAGTCGCCGTGGAAGCCGTGCTTCCGGAGCTCTCGCTTCAAGGTTTTGCTGTCCGTGTGCCGCGAGTACTCCCGGAAGTGCCAGAGGAGCCATACTTCGAAGCAAGGGTTGCTGATCGCGGTACGGATACCCGCACGCCGCGCGGCTGCGACGATCTCCGGGATGCGGAGGTGCTCGTCCACATCGAAGACGCACCAGGCGGCGTCATACCCGTCCGGTGAACCGATCGATTCACCGCCGTCCGTCTCGACCCGCGCGGCGTCCAGTAGATCGCCGGGCTTACCGCCGACACCTCTCACCTTCACGTCGACGACCGACACGGCGCTGGCGCGGAGGTGGTTGGCCAGTCCACGGAAGTACTCGACCTCAGTACGCACACCTTCCACGACCACGAGAACCCGGGGCCGCTCGCGACGAGTGCCCCGAGTGCGGCGGAGGTCGTGCTTGTCGCGCAATCTCCTCGCCATCACCGTGCGGTGCCCATCAACGTACGGACGTGCTCGAGGTCGATCAGCGGCACGGCGCCGTACCGGCCCTGCAGGTAGCGACGTTCGAAATTGTCGTCGCCGCGCGCACGGAACTCGTAGAGTGAGTAGAGTTCCGCGTTGCCCGCACCGTTCTTCTCGGTGAACCATACCTCGTCCCGTTCCAGGGCCCCCACGGTCGACTTCCCGAGGAACGACGTGTCATGCGAGGTGAACACGAGCTGGGCGCCAGTCGAGTTGATCTCGGAGTTCTTGAACATCTCGATGAGCGTGGTGGAGAGCATAGGATGCAGGCTCGCGTCCAGTTCGTCGACGACCAGGGTCTTACCGTGCTTGATGCATTGGAGAGCGGGCAGACCGATGGTGAGCCAGGATACGGTTCCGGAACTCTCCTCGTTGATCCCTAGTGTCGTCGTCTCCGGGTCGGTCGAACGGTGCTTGAAGCGGATCTCGCGCTGCAGGTCGTCGACGATCGCCTGAACCCCCTCGGGATGATCAGTGGCGGGACGGTCATCGTGGAGAATCTCGAAAAGACGTTCGATCTTCGACCGTAGTTCCCCGTCCATGTCGGATCGGCTCAGTTCAAGGCCGGTGATCCCGGTGTCGGCCATCGCGAGCAGGACCTCCGCCTCGCGGAGGATATCCGGGTTCTCGATAGCGTTCTTGGTCCAGTTGAGCCGGGAGAGGCGGTCACTCTCGTCGAACTCGGCATGGACGAAACTCTCGACCAGGTCCCTCGCAAGCGGAGTCAGGACCGGATGGTTGTTGTTCGCCGCCGTCGAGAGATAGAGGGAGTTGCCGCGGACGAGCTTGGCGATGGTCGAATTCGGTCCGCGTAGATGCCGACTGAATTGGAACGTCGGCTCGTCGCTCGGGCCGGATCGGTGGAAGAGTGTGCGGGGGCGCTTGAACGGATAGGACAGGAGCCATTCCTCCCGTATCCCATCCGAATCCGATTCGAAGCCGTAGTTGTAGCGTGTTCCGGACGCGACGAAGTCGACCTCGTAGGAGGACGGGCTTTCGATCGTGCGGCGGTCGAGGCGGAACGGTCGGAACGGGAAGTGCTTTCGTTCTCCCCATCGGGTTGCGGAGAACCGCACAGCGCTCCGGAACAGCTTCATGGCGTCGAGGACGGACGACTTACCGGAGGCGTTGGCCCCGTAGATACCGGCGACACGGGTGGTGGCCGCAGTCCAGTCGTCCTCCGGGGCCGTCGTACCGCTCGCCGCGCCGGAGACCAGGGACAGTTCGGCCGTGTCCCGGAAAGGACCGTGGTTCGACGTGCTGAACCGGAGCAGCATCGGAGCCTCCTCGCGAACAGGGTCATGGTAATCTAATCGCGGTGTGGGTCGAGATTCAACGCAAAACCGGACCCAGCGGCATCTTCCCCGCCATCAAAACCCGTTCAGGTGAACGGTGTGCACGGGTCGCGGTGCCCGTCAGAACTGGTAGTACAGGAACGGGCTGAAGGTGCCGCCGGCGACGAGGATCGCGGCGTAGGCGACGCCGACGGTCATGACACCGACGCGCAGGACGGTGGCCGTGCGGGTGCGGGCGGCCTCCAGCGTCGGACCGGTGACCGGCTGCGCCGGGAGGGCGAACACGGCGAGCGCGGCGAGCAGGATGACCAGGCGCTGGTGGGTCAGCGCGGTGTCCACGAGGTCGGTGAGGCCGCCGGTGTCCGGCACCAGCATGTGGCCGAGCATGGTGAACGCGGCCCCGAGGTCGGGGGCGCGGAAGAACACCCACCCGATGACCACCAGCACGGCGGTGAGCACGCGCCGTGCGACGCGCCCGTACGGCGTGTCGGGGGAGGAGTCCCGGCCGCTCGCACGCTCGATCACCAGCAGCACCCCGTGGTACACACCCCACACCACGTAGGTCCAGGCCGCGCCGTGCCAGAAGCCGGTCAGCAGGAACACGATCCACAGGTTGCGGTAGGTCCGCGCCGCGCCGTCGCGGCTGCCGCCCAGCGGGATGTAGACGTAGTCGCGGAACCAGCGGGACAGCGACATGTGCCAGCGCCGCCAGAACTCGGTGATCGTCACCGACGAGTAGGGCCGCGCGAAGTTCTCCGGCAGCCGGAAGCCCAGCATCCGCCCCAGCCCGATCGCCATGTCGGAATAGCCGGAGAAGTCGAAGAACAGTTGCAGGGTGAAGGCGAGCGCGCCGGTCCAGGCGATCGCGAACGTCATGTCGTCGCCGGGGGTGGAGAAGCACGCGTCCACCACCGGTGCCAGCGAATCGGCGATCACGGCCTTCTTGCACAGGCCCAGCGCGAACCGGGGAAAGCCCGCGGCGATGTCGTCCAGCCGGTGCGAGCGCTGCTGCGGTAGCTGGTCGGCGATCTCGTGGTAGCGCACGATCGGCCCGGCCGCGAGCTGCGGGAACATCGAGATGTAGGTGCCGAACGCCACCGGTTCCCGCAGCGCGGGGCGCTCCCCCCGGTAGATGTCGACCACGTACGAGATGTGGTGGAACGTGAAGAACGAGATCCCGATCGGCAGCGCCAGTTCCACCACCGGAATGCTTCCGCCGAACAGTCCGGCGAAATGTGCGATCTGTTCGGTGGCGAATCCCGCGTACTTCCACACGAACAGGATCGCCAGGTCGAACGCGACCACGCCGAACAGCAACCGCCGTCGCCGGACGGCGTCCCGCGGATTCCACGGGTCGGGCTCCAGCACCCGGCCGACGGCGAAGTTCACGACCATGCAGGTCAGCAGGAGCAGGGTGAACGCGCCCGCGCCGGTGGCGTAGAAGAGCAGACTGCCGACCGCGACGATGCCGTTGCGCCAACCCCGGGGCAGCACCAGCAGTGCGACCAGCACCGCGGGCATGAAGAACCACAGGAAAAGTGGCGACACGAACGACAACGCGGCCCCCTGCTCACGATCCGGCACCGTGACCCTAGCGGAGGCGACCCCCCGCCGGAGTGAGATGCCGGGGACCGTGGCGCGGGCCATATGGGCGTGACGCGCCCCGATTCCGGACCGGTGTGCCTCGCCGGTCTACACCGGGGGTTCCGGGTCGTACTGGATCGCGTGGCGCACGGTGCGGGCGTGCTCCGTCCCGCCCAGGCGGGCCACCAGGTGCAGCGCCATGTCGATCCCGGCGGACACCCCGGCCGAGGTGACGACGTCCCCGTCGTCCACGAACCGCTCCTCGCGCCGGACGTCGATCGTGTCGTCCAGTTCGCCGAGCAGGTCCAGCGACGCGTGGTGGGTCGTCGCGGGGCGGTCGCGCAGTACGCCCGCGGCGGCGTAGACCAGCGCGCCGGTGCACACGCTGGTCAGCAGCGGCACCTCGGCCCGCTGGGCGCGGACCCAGTCGATCCAGACGTCGTCCCGGAGGTGCGCGCGGGTGCCCGGCCCGCCCGGGTAGAGCAGTGCGTCCAGCGCGGGCGCGTCGGCGAACGAGTACCGGGCGTGCAGGTCGAGGCCCTTCGCGCCGTGCACCACGTCGCCGTCCGGGCTCAGCGACACCACCGACCAGCCGTCCTCCGGGAACGCCCGGGTCCAGTGCGCCAACACCTCCCACGGACCGACCGCGTCCAGCTCGGCCAGGTCGTCGAAGAGCACGATCCCGAGTGTCCGCGACGTGTCGGTCATGCCCGGCGTTCCCGGCTCGTCAGGTCCGGCCCGCCGCGCGGCGCCTGCGGGCGACCTCGGACAGCAGCACGGCCCCCGCCACCGAGGCGTTCAACGACTCCACCCCGGTGGCCATCGGGATGGACACCGTGACGTCGCACGTCTCGCGCACCAGCCGGGACAGGCCCCGCCCCTCGGAGCCGACCACGACCACCAGCGGTTCGGTGGCCAGGTCGAGGCCGTCGATGTCGGTCGAGCCGTCCGCGTCCAGCCCGGCGACCATCAGCCCCTCGTCCGCCCACGTCCGGAGCTGGCGGGTGAGGTTCGGGGCGACACCGATCGGCATCCGCGCCGCCGCGCCCGCGCTCGTGCGCCAGGCCACCGCCGTCATGCTCGCGCTGCGCCTGCGCGGCAACAGCACCCCGTGCGCGCCGAACGCCGCCGCCGAGCGCACCACCGCGCCCAGGTTCCGCGGGTCGGTCACCCCGTCGAGCGCCACCAGCAGCGGCGCGTCCCCGGAGTTGCGGGCGATGGTGAGCAGGTCGTCCGCGTCGGTGTAGTCGAACGGCGGCACCTGCAGGCCCAGGCCCTGATGCACCGCGCCGCCGGTCTTGCGGTCCAGCTCGTCGCGGGGCACCTCCAGGATCGAGATGCCGTGGTCGGCCGCCGTGCGCACCGCCTCGCGCACCCGGTCGTCGCTGTCGATGTTCAGCGCGACGTACAGCGCGGTCGCCGGTACCCGGGCGCGCAGCGACTCCACCACGGGATTGCGCCCGGCGATGATCTCCGGGGTCTCCTCGGCCCGCTTCGCGGCCGCCCGCTGCTTCTCCGCCTTCGCGGCCGCCGCGGCGGCCTTGCGCTGCGCCGGATGTCCGGTGCGCTCCTTCGCCTTGGGGGTCGGGCCCTTGCCCTCCAAGGCCTTGCGCCGCTTACCGCCGGAGCCGACGACCGGCCCCTTCTTCGTGCTTTCCTTGCGCACCGCTCCGCGGCGGCGGGAATTGCCTGCCATGATTCAGTCTCTCACTGTCCACTGGGGACCATTGGGGGTGTCCTCCACCGCGATACCCGCCTCGGTCAGCCGGTCGCGGAGGGCGTCCGCCCTCGCGAAGTCCCGGTCCGCGCGGGCCTGCGTGCGGTCGGCCAGCATCGCCTCCACCAGTCTGCCCAGCGCGTCCGCCTCCGCGCCGGTGTGCTCGGCCCACCGCTGCGACAGCGGGTCGACGCCGAGCACGTCGACCATCGCCCGCACCGTGCCGGCCAGCTCCGCCGCCTTGGCGTCGTCGCCCGCGTCGAGCGCGGCGTTGCCGTCCCGCACGGTGTTGTGCAGGACCGCGAACGCCTGCGGCGTGCCGAGGTCGTCGTCGAGCGCGTCGCCGAACTCGGCCGGGACCGCGCCGACAGGCACCTCGCCGGCCTGCCCGGCCACCCGGCGCAGGAAGTGCTCGATCCGCCGGTAGCCGTGCGCGGACTCGGACAGCGCCTCGTCGGAGTACTCGATGGTGGAGCGGTAGTGCGGCTGGATGAGGTAGAAGCGCAGCTCCACCGGGCGGTGCCTGCGCAGCATCTGCGGGATCGAGACGATGTTGCCCAGCGACTTCGACATCTTCTCGCCGGACAGCGTCACCCAGGCGTTGTGCAGCCAGTACCGCGCGAAGCCGTCGCCCGCGGCGTGCGACTGCGCCCGTTCGTTCTCGTGGTGCGGGAAGACCAGGTCCACCCCGCCGCCGTGGATGTCGAACTCCGAGCCGAGGTAGGTCGTGGCCATCGCCGAGCACTCCAGGTGCCAGCCGGGCCGCCCGTCGCCCCACGGCGTCGGCCAGGACGGTTCACCCGGCTTGCTGCCCTTCCACAGGGTGAAGTCGCGGGGGTCGCGCTTGGCCCCGGTCTGCGACTCGCCCTGCTGCACCTCGTCCGGGCGCTGGTTGGACAGCACGCCGTAGTCGTCGAACGAGCCCACCGAGAAGTAGACGTCGCCGCCCTCGGCGTAGGCGTGTCCGCGGTCCAGCAGCCGCTGGATCAGGTCGATCATCTGGGTGATGTGCCCGGTCGCGCGCGGGGTCGCGGAGGGGGGCAGGCAGCCCAGCGCGTCGAAGGCCTCCTCGAACGCCCGTTCGTGGGTGGCCGCCCACTCCCACCAGGGCCTGCCCGCGTCGGCGGCCTTGGCGATGATCTTGTCGTCGATGTCGGTGACGTTGCGGACCAGCAGCACGTCCATCCCCTTGTGGACGAGCCAGCGGCGCAGCACGTCGTAGTTCAGCGCACCCCGGACGTGCCCGATGTGCGGGACGCCCTGCACGGTGGCCCCGCAGACGTACATGGTCGCCGTGCCGGTCCGCGCGGGCGTGAACTCGCGCACCTGCCTGGTCGCGGTGTCGAACAGTCGAAGGGCCACGTCGTCAGATGGTACGGGTCAAAGCACGGCGTGTTCGCGCAGGGCGGCCAGCAATCCGTCCGTCCGCTCCGCCGTCGGGAGCGGTTCCACCTGCGCGAACGCGCAGCCCAGACGGCGGGCGCCGCCGTCCGCCTCCGCGCTGTCGCCCACCATGAGGGTCCGTTCGGGGGCCGCGCCGAGCCGGTCCAGCACGAGGCGGAAGACGGCCGGGTCGGGTTTGATCGCGCCCACCTCGTAGGAGAGCACGAACTCGTCGACGTGGGCGTCCAACCCGTGCGCGGCGAAGGCGGGCCGGATGTCGAACGCGATGTTGCTCAGCACCCCCACCGACACCCCGCGTCCGGCCAGCGCCCCGAGCGCCGGGCCCGCGTCGGGGTAGGGCGTCCACTCGGACGGGTCGACGAGCCTGCGGTACAGCGCCTTCGCCTGTTCCACCCCCGGGACACCGGACTGCCGCAGCACCTCCAGGTACACCTTCCGGTGCAGCGCCGGGTCCAGGTCGCGGTTCTCCCAGGCGTGCCGGTGTTCGTCGTCGAGGTCGACGGTCAACGTCACCGGCGCGGTCATCCTCCGCAGCAGCTCGGCCTGCGCCTCGACGTCGAGCGGGTCGCCGTCGTGGTCGGTGAGGTCGGTCAGCCAGTCGGGGTCGTGCTCCAGACGGAACAGGGTGCCGGAGAAGTCGAACAGCACCGCGTCGACGCTCACCGCGGCTCCCCGTCCCGCGGCAGCAGCAGTGCGCTCGCCACGGCCGCGAGGCCCTCACCGCGCCCGGTGAGGCCGAGACCGTCGCTGGTCGTCGCGGACACGGCCACCGGCCCGCCGGCCGCCGTGCCGAGCGTCTCCTCGGCCTCCGCGCGGCGGGGGCCGATCCGGGGAGCGTTGCCGATCACCTGCACGACGGCGTTGCCCAGGCGGTGGCCCGCCGTCTCGACCCGGCCGCGCACCTCCGCCACGAGCTCGGTGCCGTGCGCGCCGGCCCAGCGGTCGTCGCCCGTGCCGAACACCGAACCGAGATCCCCCAGCCCGGCCGCCGACAGCAGCGCGTCACACAGCGCGTGCGCGGCCACGTCACCGTCCGAGTGACCCGTGCAGCCGTCCACGCCCGGCCAGTGCAGCCCGGCGATCCAGCACTCCCGGCCCACCTCGACGGGGTGGACGTCGACGCCCTGGCCGATCCTCATGGTTCTCCCTCCGCCTCCAACAGCGCCTCCAGTACGGCGCGGTCGAAGGCCGTGCGCACCCGCATCCCGTGGGGGTGTCCCGGCACCGTGTGGACGGCGGCGCCGCAGGTGGTCAAGGGGTCGGCAAGGTCGGCGTCGGTGAGCGCGTCGGCGGTGAATCCCCACGGCGCCAGCGTCCGGCGCAGACCGTCCCGGTCCCGGGTGCCCAGCAGCAGGTCGTCGGGGTCGGTACGCTTCACCGTGTCGGTGACGGCCTCCACCGGCACCACCGCCCGGGCCCCGGCGCGCAGGGCCTCCACGACCGCGCGGACCGTCTCCGGCGGCGTACACGGGTACTCGGCGTCGTGCAGCAGGACCATGTCTGCCGACCCGGGCGCCACGGCGTCCCACGCGGACCGCAGCGAGCCGACACGGTCGTCCTGACCCGGGACGACGTCCACCGGACAGTGGTCAGCGCCCACAGAGACCGCGTCCAGAGCGGCCGCGCCCACGGAGGTGCCGGTTCCCCGGTATTCGTCCGCGGTGCCGGGCGGACCCGCCACGACGATCCGGTCGACACACCCCGACCGGGACAGCGCCCGCACACAGTGCGTCAGCGGTGATGTGTCACACACCTCGGCGAGTGCGCCCGAGCCCTGGACGTCCCCCGCTCCGAGGGGGATCAGTGCGAAGACGTTCAGAGCCGTCAGACCACCGTGGTGTCGAGCACCTCGTCCAGCAGCACCTCGGCCTTGCCTTCGTCGGTGCCCTCGGCGAGGGCGAGCTCACTGACCAGGATCTGCCGCGCCTTGGCCAACATGCGCTTCTCTCCCGCGGACAAACCACGGTCCTTCTCGCGCCGCCACAGGTCGCGCACCACTTCGGCCACCTTGTTCACGTCGCCCGAGGCGAGTTTCTCCACGTTGGCCTTGTACCGCCGAGACCAGTTCGTCGGTTCGTCGGTGTGTGGTGTCCGCAACACATCGAAAACGTGGTTCAAGCCGTCCTGGTTGACCACGTCACGCACGCCGACGACCTCGGCATTGTCGGCGGGAACGCGAACCGTGAGATCGCCTTGCGCGACTTTCAGGACGAGGTACTGTTTCTCCTCGCCCTTGATCACGCGGGTCTCGATTGCTTCGATGAGTGCGGCACCGTGGTGCGGGTAGACGACGGTCTCTCCGACCTTGAAAACCATGTGTCCTCTGCCCCTTTCGCTGTCCCCATCCTAGCACGCGGTTTCGCGGCCGAACCAGGCACCCGGCCTCGTCCTCGCAGGTCAGTGGCCTGAGCTGACCGGTCGAGGGGTTGACAAACACGTGATCCGCATACTCACGCAGGTGGGCCGCGGGGGTCGGGCGCGCCCAGGGAGGTCCACTCCGGACTGGGGCGGCCGGCACGGTGCAAGGTGTGCCACACGTCCGGGGCACCCGATGACGCGCACGGTCGCGCTGCGGATACTCTCCCGGAAAGGTAGCCCCAGGGAGAAGGGACTCGGAGAAGTGAAACGTCGCATGGTGTCCGCGGCCGTGGTCGCTGTCGGTGCCGCACTGCTCGTCTCCGGTTGCGCGGCGGGCCAGATCACGCAGACGGACTCCCAGGTCGCGACGATCAACGGAACCCGTGCCGAGGTCGGCGACATCGCCATCCGGAAGGCCGAACTCGCCTACCCCGAGGGTGACGCCCCGATCTACCGTGCGGGCACGAGCCCGGGCGTGGCCATGTACCTGGTGAACGAGGCCGAGTTGCAGGACGACACGCTGGTGTCGGCGAGCACCGACGCGGCCGCCAACGTCGTGCTGAACGGTTCGCGCGAGGTGCCCGCCCAGGGCACACTCGTGATCGCGCAGGGTGCCCAGGAGCAGCAGGCGGCCGAGGCGGCGCGGCCCGAGGTGGAGATCCAGACGCGGGCGGACATGACCCTGCAGGGCCTCAACCGGGACGTGCGCCCGAGCCAGACGGTGACCATGACGCTCACCTTCCGCGAGGCGGGCCGGGTCACCTTCGACATGCCCGCCGTCATCCCGGACACCCCCACCTTCGACGTCTCCCCCTCCCCGGCGGCCGAAGGCGGCCACTGAGCCCCCACCGCGGCTTTGCCGTGAAGGGCACCTTCCCTGCGTTGAGTGCCGTGAGGGGCACTTTCGCTGCGTGTGATGCAGGCAAAGTGCCCCTCACGGCGTCACCTTGGGCGGTGCGTCGGTGAGGTGCCTCCCGGGATCGTCGGTGGGGGGCGTTAGCGTCCGGGTGTGGTCAGGAAGGGTACGAGCTACCGCTGTGCGGAGTGCGGCCTCGAGGTCGCGAAGTGGGTGGGCCGCTGCCCGGAGTGCCACGCCTGGGGCACCATCGAGGAGCGCTCCGCCCCGACGAAGTCGCCGGTGGCTCAGGTCGCGGCCGGCGCGCCGAGCTCGCCCGCGAAGCCGATCTCCGAGGTCGACGTCGAGACCTCCCGTGCCCGTCCCACCGGGGTGGCCGAGCTGGACCGGGTGCTCGGCGGCGGCTTCGTCCCCGGTGCGGTGACGCTGCTCGCCGGGGAACCCGGCGTCGGCAAGTCGACGCTGCTGCTGGAGGTCACCCACCAGTGGGCCACGCACAGTGGCACCAGCGCGCTGTACGTGACGGGGGAGGAGTCGGCCGGCCAGGTGCGGCTGCGCGCCGAGCGCACCGGCAACGTCGCCGAGCGGATGTACCTCGCGGCCGAGAGCGACCTCTCCGCGGTGTTCGGCCACGTTGACGACGTCAAGCCCGGGTTGTTGATCGTGGACTCGGTGCAGACGATGTCGTCCCCGCAGGCCGAGGGCGCACCCGGCGGGGTGACGCAGGTGCGGGCCGTGGCGTCCGCGCTGGTGGCGCTGGCCAAGGAGCGGGGCCTGCCGGTGGTGCTCGTCGGGCACGTGACCAAGGAGGGCTCGGTCGCCGGGCCGCGGGTGCTGGAGCATCTGGTGGACGTCGTGCTCCAGTTCGAGGGGGACAAGCACTCGACGCTGCGCATGGTGCGCGGGGTGAAGAACCGTTTCGGCGCCGCCGACGAGATCGGCTGCTTCGAACTGCACGACGAGGGCATCGTCGGTGTCGCCGACCCGTCCGGGCTCTTCCTGAACCGGCACGCCGAGGCCGTCCCGGGCACCGCCGTCACCGTCACTGTCGAGGGCAAACGCCCCCTGCTGGGGGAGGTGCAGGCCCTCGTGGCCGACTCCGCCCTGCCGCAGCCCCGGCGTGCCGTCAGCGGACTCGACTCGTCCCGGGTGAGCATGGTGCTGGCGGTGCTGGAGAAGCGCACCGGTCATCCGCTCGGCGGGAAGGACGTCTACACCGCCACCGTGGGCGGGATGAAGGTGACCGAACCGGCGGTGGACCTCGCCGTCGCCCTGGCGGTGTGGTCGGCGATGAGCGACCGGGCGTTGTCCCCACGGCTGGTGGCGATCGGCGAGGTCGGCCTCGCGGGGGAGATCCGCCGGGTGACCGGCGTCGGCCGCCGCCTGGCCGAGGCCGCGCGCCTCGGCTTCACCCATGCCTTCGTCCCCCCGGACGCGGGCCCCCTCCCGGACGGCATCAAGACCCGCGAAGTCACCAACCTCGCCGAAGCCCTCAACACCCTCTGACCTCCCACCTCCCCAGGCGCGGCGCCGGTGTGGTGCCGTGAGGGCCCCCTTGCCTGCGCTGGGTGCCGTGAAGGACTCCTTCACTGCATGTGACGCAGTGAAGGAGTCCTTCACGGCACACTCCATGGGTAGGCAACGGCTCCTTTCATGCTCCCTTTGTCCACAGGGCGGTGCCCGTCCACAGCCGCATGTCCGCGTGGGTGCTGAAGAGGTGCGGTCGCGATGGAGTGGGGCCCATGAAGCAAGGACGTTGGGCCGATCGGCTCGAGATCATCCGACAGCGCAGCAGGAACCGGGTCATCAGGGTGGCAACCCTTGAGGCGGAGGGGATGGACAGCTCCACCGTCTATCGTCGGTGCTTGCCGGGTGGTCCGTGGCGGAGGCTCCTCCCCGGTGTCGTGATGTTGCAGAACTCCGCCCCGACCCGCGAGCAGATGGTCATCGCCGCGCTGCTCTACGCGGGGCCGCGGGCCCTGGTGACCGGAGTCGAAGCATGCCGGAGGCAGAATCTCCGGACAGGTCCGGGCCGCGAGCACGATCCCATCCACGTGTTGACCCCACATGACGAAAAGGTCGTCAGCAGCGGCTTCGTGGTGGTCGAGCGCACCCATCGGTTACCGGCCACCGTCTTCAGCGGCCAGGTGCCACTCGCTCCGGTAGGGAGAGCGGCTCTCGACGCCGCGCGCAAGCTGCGCTCGTCGGACGATATCGCGAAACTCCTGATCGAAGCTGTGCAGCGGGGTGGCTGTACCGTTCGCGGACTTCGGTCGGAACTCGAACACGGTTCGCAACGCGGTACCGCGATCCCGAGGCGCATTCTCGGTGACATCGCCGGGCTCCGATCCGTGGCCGAGCTACACGGTCGCCAGCTGACGAATCACCTGAGCGTTCCGCCGACACACTGGAATCCTGCGCTGTACACCCCGGACGGCACCTACATCGGTCGGCCGGATGCGTGGTGGGACGATGTCGGCCTCGCATGGGAGATCGATTCTGTCGAGTTTCACTACTCAAGCGGTGACTATGCGCAGACGCTGGCACGGAACGGCCGCTATGCCCAGACGGGCATAGTCGTGTTGCAGACCCTGCCGTCCCGACTCCGCAGCGCGACCGCCGCTGTGGTCGGCGAACTCGACGCCGCCTACCGCGCTGCCGCCGCGCGCCCACGTCCCGATGTCCGCCTGAAACCGGCGGTCTGACTCCCCGCAGCGCAGTGCCGGCGTGTTGCCGTGAAGGACTCCTTCCCTGCGTCAGGTGCAGCGAAGGAGTCCTTCACGGTACTCAGAGCAGGCAAGGAGTCCTTCACGGCACAACCCCGGTCACGTCTCCGAGAGGAGGCGGGCGCAGCGGATGAGGCCGATGTGGGAGTAGGCCTGGGGGTGGTTGCCGAGGGAGCGTTCGGCGACCGGGTCGTACTGCTCCGGCAGGAGGCCGGTGGGGCCCGCCGCGTCCATCATCTGCTCGAACAGTTCCTGCGCCTCGGTGCGGCGGCCGCTGAGCAGGTACGCCTCGATCATCCACGCCGCGCACAGGTGGAAACCGCCCTCCTCACCGGGCAGGCCGTCGTCGCGGTGGTAGCGGTACACCGTCGACCCGCTGCGCAGCTCCGCCTCGATCGCCGTCACGGTCGACTGGAACCGCTCGTCCTGCGGGTCCAGCAGCCCGGACAGGCCGACGAACAGCGACGCGGCGTCGAGGTCGGTGCCGTCGTAGGCGGTGGTGTAGGCGCGGACGGTCGGGTTCCAGCCGTTCTCGAGTACGTCGGCGGCGATCTCGTCGCGCAGTTCCGGCCAACCTGTGGGCACCGGACGGCCGTAGATCTCGGCGAGCTTGATCGCACGGTCGATCGTCACCCAGCACATCACCCGGGAGTACACCCGGTGCCGCGGCACGTGGCGCTCCTCCCAGATGCCGTGGTCGGGCTCGGACCAGCGGCGGGTGACGGCCTCCGCCATCGCCCGCACCATCTGCCAGTCCTCGTCGCGCAACTCCCCCCGCGCCTCCGCCAGGGTCATCACCAGCTCCACCACGGGCCCGAACACGTCGAGCTGCACCTGGTGGTTGGCGAGGTTGCCGACCCGCACCGGGCGCGACCCCTTGTAGCCGGGCAGCGAGTCGATCACCGCCTCAGCACCGATCTGCGTCCCGGCGAGCGTGTACAGCGGGTGCAGCCGTTCCGGACCGGCCAGCGTGGACAGCACCCCGTGCAGCCAGCGCAGGAACCCCTCGGCCTCGTCCAGCGAGCCGAGGGTGACCAGCTCGCGCACGGTCATCGCGCCGTCGCGGATCCAGCAGTAGCGGTAGTCCCAGTTGCGCACCCCGCCGAGCTCCTCGGGCAGGGAGCTGGTGGCCGCGGCCATCACACCGCCGGTGTCGGTGTCGGCGAGTCCGCGCAGGGTCAGCGCCGACCGGGCGACGAGGTCGGGCGCCACCTGCGGGAGCTTCAGCGTCGTGGCCCATTCGCTCCAGTACCGGCCCGCCCGCGCACGGCGGTCGACCTCGGACAGGTCGTGCGGACCGAGGTCGGTGGTGCCGCACCGCAGCTCCAGCACCACGGGCCGGTCCGGCTCCAGCTCGACGAGCGCGGTCGCGGTGTCGTTCAGCCCGTCGTTGGTGATCTCCCACTGCACGCCCGGCGAGCGCAGCACGAACGGCTCGGACGTGCCGAGCACCCGCAGTCCGTCCTCCTCCCGCAGGAGCCGCACCGGCACCCCGCCGAACTCCGGCCGCGGCGCGAACACCACCGACGCCGGCGTCTCCCCACTGATGACCCGCACCAGGTCGGTGCGGTGCGGTGGGCTCTCCGGCTCCAGGTAGTCCGTGACCAGCAGCCGCGACCAACGGGTTTCCACGGTCATCGTGTTCGGCAGGTACCGCTGCCCCAGTGGCAGACCGTTGCGGTGCGGCTTCACCGAGAAGTGCCCCGCGCCCTCGCCGCCGAGCAGGTCGGCGAACACGGCGGGCGCGTCCGGGCCGGGGTGGCACAGCCACGTGAGCTTCGCGTCCGGCGTCAGCAGCGCCACCGACCGCTCACTGGCCAGCATCGACAACCGTTCGATGGGCGGGGCCTGTTTGCCGTAGAGCCAGTTGCGCCGTTCCTCCAGCAGGAACGCGAGCACGGTGGCGACGTCGGTGGTGTCGGCGATGCGGTACTGGGCCAGCGTCTCCCCGTCGCCGACCTTCACCCCGAGGTCGGGTCCGGTCAGCCGGGCGAACGCCTTCTCGTCGGTGACGTCGTCGCCGAGAAACACCGCGGCGGTGGCGCCCGCCTGGTGGCGCAGGGTGTCGAGGGCCTGCCCCTTGTCGGTGCGCACGACCGACAGCTCGACGACCTCCTTGCCGTCGGTCGTCGTCACCCCGTCCCAGGTGGAGGGTCCCGCGTGGACGGCGTCCACGACCCGGCGTGCCTCGTCGCGGTCGGCCCTGCGGACGTGCACGGCGACCCCCGCTGGTTTGGCCTCCAGGGCCGCCCCGGAGACGCCGTCGGTGATCCGCTCCACCTCGGCCTGCACGGCGCGGTGGAGCTCGCGCGCCTCGGGGTCCAGCGCGTGCACGAAACCGATGTCGAACTCGGAGCCGTGGCTGCCGACGAGGTGCACCTCGGCGGGCAGCCGGGAGAGGATGGCGAGGTCGCGCAGGGCACGCCCGGAGATCACCGCGGTGGTGGTCTCGTGCAGCGCCGCCAACGACCGCAGCGCGCCGACGGACTCGGGGCGGGCGCGGGCGTCCTCCGGTTGGGTCGTGATCGGCGCCAGCGTCCCGTCGTAGTCGCAGGCGACCAGCAGGCGCGGCGTCCTGGCGATCTGCACTATCGCGCGCCGCAGCTCAGCAGGCAGGGCCTCAGCGGTCAACACTCCTCCTTCAGGGGAGCTACACAGTCAGTCCGGGGGACGTCAGGAGGCCGTTTCGGTCCCGAGCGCGTCGAGGAACGAGCGTGCCCACCTGTCCACGTCGTGCGTCAGGACCTGACGGCGCAAGGCGCGCATCCGGCGCCGCCCTTCCGCCGGGTCGAGAGTAATAGCTTGTTCGAGGGCGTTCTTCACCCCGTCCAGGTCGTGCGGGTTGACCAGGAAGGCGCTGTTCAGCTCGGCCGCCGCACCGGCGAACTCGGAGAGCACGAGGGCACCGCCGAGGTCGTGGCGGGCGGCGACGTACTCCTTGCAGACCAGGTTCATCCCGTCCCGCAGCGGGGTGACGACCATGACGTCCGCGGCGGCGAAGAACGCGGCCAGCTCCGAGCGGTGCACCGACTGGTGCAGGTAGTGCACCACCGGTCTGCCGACCCGGGCGAACTCGCCGTTGATCCGGCCCACCATCTGCTCGATGTCGCTGCGCATACGCTGGTAGTGCTCGACGCGCTCGCGGCTCGGCGTGGCGAGCTGGACGAACGTGACGTCCTCGGGTTTGACCCGCCCCTCCTGCAGCAGTTCGTGGAAGGCCTGCAGCCGCAGGTCGATGCCCTTGGTGTAGTCGAGGCGGTCGACGCCGAGCAGCACGGTCCTCGGGTCGCCGAGCTCGTGCCGCACCTCGGCCGCCCGCTCGGTGACGGCGCGGCTGCGGGACAGCGTGTCCAGCCCGGCCGCGTCGATCGAGATGGGGAACGCGCCGACCCGCACGGTGCGGTCGCCGACCTGCACCATGCCGGGCCGGGACCGCACCCCGACCGACCCGCGGCTGGGTTCCAGCCCGATCAGCTGGCGGGCCAGCCAGAGGAAGTTCTGCGCACCACCGGGCCGGTGGAACCCGACGAGGTCGGCGCCGATCAGCCCGCGCACGATCTCGGCCCGCCACGGCATCTGCATGAACAGCTCCACCGGCGGGAACGGGATGTGCAGGAAGAACCCGATCCGCAGGTCGGGACGCAGTTCCCGGAGCATCGTGGGTACCAGCTGGAGCTGATAGTCCTGCACCCACACCGTCGCGCCGTCGCCCGCCACGGCGGCGGCGGCCTCGGCGAATCGCCGGTTGACCCGGACGTAGCTCTCCCACCAGCTCCGGTCGAACACGGGCCGGGCCACCACGTCGTGGTACAGCGGCCAGAGCGTGGCGTTGGAGAAGCCCTCGTAGTAGTCCCGGACGTCGGTCGAGGTCAGCATCACCGGGTGCAGGATCAGGCCGTCGTCGGTGAACTCCTCCACCTCGACGTCCGGGACGCCGGGCCAGCCGACCCACGCGCCCTGACGGGAGCGGAGGAACGGTTCCAGCGCGGACACGAGCCCGCCGGGGCTCTGTGTCCAGCGCTGGGTTCCGTCGGAGGCGCGTTCGAGGTCGACCGGCAGACGGTTGGCCACGACCACGAATTCGGCCCGGGCGTGCGACTCGGCGTTTCCGGCGGGTGACATGGTTCAAACAGTATCGCGCGGGCGCTACTCCAGCGGGCGGCCAGTGTCCAGCGGGCCCGCCATCCGGGGTCCCGCCAGTTTGCGTTCGAGCCTGCTCAGGCCGGTGCGGACGGGTTGCGCGAGGAACTCCCCGAGCACCACGCCCGCGGCCAGCGCCAGGCCGATCGCGGCCGCCGTCATCAGTCCGGTGATGGTGCCGTTGTCGATCAGTTCGGACATGCCCCGGTAGGTGGCGAACCCGGGCAGCAGCGGGGTGATGCCGGAGACCGCGACCACCAGCGGCGTCACCTTGAGCCTCCGGGCGAGGACACCCCCACCGAGGCCGACGAGCGTGGTGGCGAAGGCCGCGCCGATGATCGGGTTGTACCCGAGGACGCTCAGGATCCCGTATCCGGTGGCACCCACCGCACCCGCGACCGCGGCGACCAGCAGCGGACGGATCTTCGAGTAGGACGCCAGCGCGAAGCAGGCCGCCGCCCCCGTGCCCGCGAACATCATGATGTGCAGTTCGCCGACGGCGGTGGAGGGCGCGATCGGGTCCGGCGCCCGGGACGCGCCGAACTGGATCGCGATGCTGATCCCGGCCGCCACCCCGGTGATCAGCCCGGCACTCATCAGCACGACCTCCAGCATCCGCCCGGCCGCGGTGACGTAGTAGCCGGTGATGGCGTCCTGCACCGCCGACACGGTGGACAGGCCGGACAGCAGCACGGTCAACGCGGCGGCCACCACGAGCGTGGGTCTCTGCAGTTCGAGGAAGTCCAGGTTGACGATCACCATGGCCGACAGGGTGGCGACGAACCCACCCGCGACCTGCTGGAAGAAGAACGGCAGGGAGTACCGGTTCAGCACGCGCCCCACCCGGTCCACCACGGAACTGATCAGGAACGCGGTGACCGGGGCCCAGGTGCCCCAGCCGCCGAGCAGCAGGGTGATGAACGCGGCCATGCCGCCCCAGGCCAGCGTGGAGACCCAGCGCGGGTAGGGGTGCTTGGCCGTGGTGAGCCGGTGCAGCTCGGTGTAGGCGTCCTCGGTGCTGATCCGGTTGTGGATCAGGCGTTGCACGAGCCGCTCGGTCTCCGACAGCCGCGTGTAGTCGAGGCTGCGGGAGCGGACGACGCGCAGCACGGTCACCGGGGGCAGGTCACTGCCCCGCAGGCAGCTCACCGTGACGGAGGTGAAGATGACGTCGACCTCGCACCGCGGCAGACCCAGTGCGCGGGTCAACGTCAGGATGGTGGCGGTGACGTCGGAGGCACCCGCTCCGTTCGCCATCTGGACCTCACCGATCCGGGTGACGAGGTCGAGCACCATGTGCACGGTCGCCTCGTCCGGAAGCTCCGGTCCGATGGCCCCTTCCGGTGCCGGCTGGACGGCGGGCAGTTCCCCGGTCGGGGCCTCCAGAACCTGCCAGGCCCGTTGCCGGGTCCTGCCGCCGCGCTGTTGCCGTGGCGAGCGCTTCTCGGTGTGCTCCTCGGCCGGTGCTTCCAGGATCTGCCACGCGTGCCGGCGCTTGGGTGCCGCCGCACGAGCGCGCGGCCTGAGCTTCATTTCCACCTCCTCGCGGGATCCCCGAAAGAACATCGGCCGCTTGTCACCGGCCGTTGCACACCGACGGTCGTGCCGTATACCACATTGTTGTAGTACGGTGACCCGTATCGAATGTAGTCGCTGCCAAACCGTTGAGCAGGGTCGTCCCGGGTGGTGGGCGGCCACTGTGGCGGAGATCGCGGCGGATATAGTTGGGGTGGAGCCCCCGTCGTCACGGGAGGCGTCCGGCCGGTATAGCTCAGTTGGTAGAGCGTCTGTCTTGTAAACAGAAGGTCAGGGGTTCGAGCCCCCTTGCCGGCTCAGTATCGGACAGCCGACGCCATGATCGGAAGTCCCCGGAGGTGCGGAGTGCGTCCGGTTCGTCACCGTCGGTGGAGAACCGGGCGGACGGTCCCGGTCCTCAGTCCGCCCGGGCGCGGGCACCGTCCAGGGTCGCGGCGGTGCTGCCGGTCGGCACCACCACGTGCAGCGCGTTGCGCTCGATCGTGAACAGCGTCGGCGTGGTCCCGGCGATCTCGCCGTCCACGGTGACGTCCGACGGCGGGTCGGTGCTCAGCCGCACCCGCCGGGTCGTCAGGTAGTGCACGTTGTCGTGCCGCACGAAGGTGCCGTCCCGCAGGCGGCGGGCGATCGTCACGTGCTCCGGCAGGCTGCCGCGCACGATGGCGACGAGGTCGAGTTCGTGGTCGTCGATGCCCGCGGTGGGCGAGATGGCGTTGCCCCCGCCGTAGTAGCGCCCGTTGCCGACCGTGACCTGGAGCAGGTCGTCGAGGTCCACCGGATCGTGGTCGCCGTCCGGGAACTCCAGCCGGGCCCGGAACGGCCGGTGCTGCCGGTACGCGCGGGCGGTGGCCACCGGGTAGGCCAGCGGGCCGAGGAACTTCTTCAGCCGCGCGGTCAACGCCTCGGTCACACCCACGGCCAGGCCCACCGAGGCGACGTTGAGCAGTGGTTCACCGTCCACCCGCCCCACGTCCACGTCCACGACCCTGCCCGAGGCCAGTGCGTGACAGGCGGTGACCGGGTCGGCGGGTACGTGCAGGGTCCGGGCGAAGTCGTTCGCGGTGCCCAGCGGCAGGATGCCCAGGGTGCGGTCGGTGCCCGCGAGCAGCCCCGCGGCGGTGCTGAGCGTGCCGTCGCCCCCGCCGACCACGATCAGGTCGTGGTCGGCGTCGATCACCTGCCGCAGGGTGGGTTCCATCTCGGCCCCGTCGGTGACCGCGTGCGTGGTCACCACGGGCAGTCCCGTGCGCGCCAGCCGGCGCACGACCGGCCCGTAGTGCTCCGCTCCACGCCGGGAGCCGGTGTTGACGACGACCGCGACGCGCCGGGCCTCTGCCGCTTCCCGCACCATGACCCGAGACTATGCCCGGTCGTGTACGGCGGCGGTGTGGCGTGTTCCGGGCCGGGTCGGTCGCCCCCTGTGCCCGGCCCGGCACCCCGGGAGAGGGGTGGTCCGGGAGAAGCGCCGAAGTCCGGCAAACCACGAAAATCCGGTCACCGCAACGCGGCGAACTCGGCGCCGCGGTCACGTACAGTCGGATTCGTCGCCGTTGTGCCGAGGAGTTCGATGTGGACACGGCAGTGAACCGACAGACCCCGAACCGAGTGCCGGGCCAGTCCCGCCGTCGGAACGACCGATCCTGCGACCGTCCTCCCGACTGGGCGGCCGTGCGGTTCATCCAGGATTCCTCCCACCAGCTCGCGCTGTCGCTGAACGTGCGCCGCACGATGCTGCGCGCACTGCGCCTGGCCGTTCCCTACCTGGGGGACTGGGCGATGGTCGCGGTGTTCGACGACATGGGGGCGTGGGTCGTCGGCGGGGCGGAGGAGGCGTCGGTGGACGCGTCCGTCGCCCCCGTGCCCGTCGGCAGGCTCGACCCGGGCAGTGCCCTGCCCCGGATCAAGCGCGTCGGCCACACGGAGCTGCGCACCGCGCGGGACGACGATCTGCACGCCGTGCTGCGGGACCTCGTTCCGCTGGAAACGCTCCGGGAGCAGGCGGAGAGCCTCGAACCGTCGAGCGTGCTCGCGGTGGGGCTGGACAGCGGTGGCACCACGAACGGTGTGCTGGTCACCGTCACCGGCCCCGACCGCGCCTACACCGACGGTGAGGTGCGGCTGACCGAGGAGTTCGGGCGTCGGGTCGCCGTCGCGGTGCAGTCGGCGAAGCTGTACGAGGAGCGGGCGGAGATGGCGGAGGCGCTGCAGGAGACTCTGCGACCGCCCGAGCTGCCGCAGTATCCGGAGGTCCGGATGGCGGCGCGGTACCGCTCCTCCTCCGAACGCACCGACATCGGTGGTGACTTCTACGACGTCCACGGCGCCGCGGACGATTTCACCGCGGTGATCGGGGACGTCTGCGGCAAGGGCATCCGGGCCGCGATGCTCACCGGCCTGGCGCGGCAGACGATCAAGACGGCCGCGCACGTCGACCGGTCACCGTCCCGCGTGCTGCGCACGTTGAACGAGGTGCTGCGCACCCAGCCGGAGAAGCGCTTCGTCAGTCTCGCCTGCGTCCGGCTGCGCCGGGGGCGGGACGACGGGGACCTGCTCGCCACCCTGGCCGTGGCCGGGCATCCACCCCCGCTGGTGCTGCGCCGGGACGGCACCGTCGACGAACCCGACGCGCGCGGCACGGTGGCGGGCATCGTGCCGAACCTGTCCTACGACGAGGTGGATTTCCGGCTCGCCCCGGGGGAGACGCTGTTGCTCTACACCGACGGGGTGGACGAGGCGCGGGGCCCGTACGGATTCTTCGGCGCCGACCGGCTGCGGCGTCTGCTGCCGCACTACGCGGGCGCGAGCCCGGCGACGGTGTGCGAGGCGGTCGAGCAGCACGTGGTCGAGCACATCGGCGGCGAGGGCCACGACGACATCGCGGTGTTGGCGATCCGGAACGAGAGCTGACCGTGCCGCGGGCGGTGTCGGGCGCGGGGGCGAGGGACCTGACGGAGCTGGTGCGGCCGTTGGAGCGGGCGCTGGTTCTGGGCGACACCGCGCAGGCCACCGCGATGGTCGAACAGGCTCTCGACGCGGGGAGCGACCCGGTGGCCGTGCTCTCCGGTCTACTGGCGCCGATCCAACGCCGGATCGGCGAGCGCTGGCAGCGTGGTGAGTGGTCGGTGGCGCAGGAACACATCGCCACCGGCGTCTCGGTGGCGGTCACCGAGTGTGTCGCCCAGCGGGTGCGGCAGTGGTACCCGGTGACCCGGGGGCGCACCGTGGTCGGCTGCCCGGAACGCGAGTGGCACGCGCTGCCGGCGCTGATGGTGGGGACCGCGCTGCGCAGGCAGGGGTGGGAGGTGACCTACCTGGGCGCGGCCACCCCGGCGGAGCGGCTGTCGTCGCACCTGCAGAAGCTCGACCCGGTCGCGGTGGCGGTGAGCACCTCGTTGGCGGGCGGTCTGCCCCACGCCCGCCGCTTCATCGAGGCCGCGACGACGGTGGGCGTCCCGGTCATCGCGGGCGGGGCCGCGTTCGGGCCGGACGACGCCCGGGCCCGTGCTCTCGGCGCGACCGCGTGGGCGGCGAGCCCGCAGGAGGCGTTCGCTCTGCTCGAACGCCTGCCGACCACGGTCGACCCGGTCGAGCCGCTGCCCGCGGAACCGTTGGCCGAGCAGCGCGCCCTGGAACTGACCCACCACCGGCTCGTCGAGCGGGTGACGCAGCGGTGGCGCCCCGATGCCGCGGAGGTCGTGTCCGGCCCCTGGCAAAGCACCGACGCGGAGAGCGACCTGGCCTCCGTGCTGCACGACTGTGTCGAGCAACCGCTGCGCACCCTGCAGGGTGCGCTGATCACCGGTGACGACCGGCTCGTGCGCGAGGTCGCCGACTGGGCGCGGACGGTGCTCGTCGAACGGCGGATCGACGACGGGGCCTTCGCCGACCTCGGCGCCGAACTCGCCGCCGTACTGGACGACCTGCCATTGGCGTGGTCTCTGCTGGAACGTCACTGGGCCGCGTGACCGGCCCGGGCCCGGCGGGCGCCGCGATGCCATGCCCCCGAGGTCGGGTCGCGGCCGACGGACACTCCGGATATCACGCTTCGTAACCGGAAACGGGTCGAGTAGTACCTGAACGTGTCCGCACGAAACCGCACGAGCGCGTTACCGTTGGTGGTACAGATCACAGGATCAGCACTCGGTAGGGAGGCTGACGTGGAGATCATCGGTCGAGCACGGTGGGGCGCGCGGTATCCGGACGGGTTCCGGAACGCGCCACTGCCCGCCTCGGAGGTGTGGCTACACCACTCGGTGACCCCGGCACCGGAGTGGAACTTCGCCGACGAGGCCGCCGCGGTCCGCCGCCTCGAACAGATCGGCCAGGAACGGTTCGGCGGCGGGATCAGCTACACGTTCGTGGTGCCCCCGTCCGGGCGGGTCTTCGAGGGACACAGTGTGCACCGCCAGGGCGCGCACACCGGCGGGCGCAACGACTTCTCGCGGGCGATCTGCCTGATCGGCAACTACGAGCGGCGGCGGGTGAGCAGACAGCAGGTCGACGCGGTGGCCGCGCTGCTGCGGCACGGCCACGCGCGGGGCTGGTGGCGGCAGGCCCGGCTCACCGGGGGCCACCGGGATGCCCCGGGCGCTTCCACGCTGTGCCCCGGCCGCTACGCGCAGGCACGCATCGCAGAAATCAACCGTTCGGCACAGGAGGACGACATGCCCAGCTCCGACGAGGTCGCCCGGGCCGTGTGGACCCACTGGATCTACAACCGCAGGCTCAAGCGCCGCGAGTACTCCGAGACCCTGTTGGGCAGCTCCGAGGACCGCATCATCCGACAGCAGATCGCGCCGCTGCGCGGCGAGGTCGCCGCCATCCGCAACCTGGTCGAGCAGCTCGTCGCCGGCGGGGAGGTGGACAACACCGCTGTCGAGGAGGCCGCCCGCAGGGGTGTCCGGCGCGCACTGGACGAGAGCGAGGCCGAGGCCGAGGCCGACTCGGTGGCGGTCGAGCGCTACGACGCCGCCTCCGCCTACGACGTCCCGGAGCCGACGGAGTCACCGGAGTCACCTCCACCGGCGCCCCCGGACCCGTCGGCCACGGCCGGGGAGGGTGACCGGACCACGGCCTGAAGCCCGGTACCCCGTCCGTGGTGCCTCAGTTGCCGGGCGGTCCGTCGGGGAGCCCGGCGAGGAGATCACGCACACCGGACACGGCCGGGTGGTGTTCCCCGTGTTCGCCCAGCAGGTCGTCGAGCAGGGTGGTCAGCGTGCGCCGGGCCTCGGCGCGGCGGCCCGCGCCGAGCTGCCACAACCCGATCCGCCTGCGCAGCTCGATGGGGCGGGGGTCGGACGGCCCGAACACCCGCTCCTCGTCGCCGCGCAGCCGGTGGGCGACGTCCAGCGCCGTCGTCGTGTGCCCGAGCCGGGCGTGGCACTCCGCGTACTGCACGCGGCAGCGGAACACGAGTTCGGTGTCCGGGCCGTCCCGCGCGGTGAGATCGTCGATCAACGCCTCGTACGCCGGGGCGGCCGTGCGGTAGTCCCCGCCCTCGAACAGGACGTTGGCCCACTCCAGGCGGACATTGACCACGTCCGGGTCGGCGGCGCCGAACGTGGCGACCGCGTCCGTGGCGGTGGCGTCGAGGATCTCGGCGGCCTCCCGGTAGCGGGCCTGGGTGGCCAACTCCCCGGCGTCGGCCCGGGCCCGGTCCAGGTCGTCCCGGGTGACCGTGTGCGCCGGTCGCGGTGTCGGTGCCCCGGGCCGCGTCGCGGTC
>NZ_KI912258.1:183560-189209 GCF_000231035.2 Saccharomonospora iraqiensis subsp. paurometabolica YIM 90007
CCCCCGTCGTGGTGCGGGGCGGCGCCCCCGGCAGCTTCGGTGCCGTCGGTTCCTCCGGTGTCCCCGTCGGCGTCCGGGCGCGAACCGCTGCCCGGCCCTCCGGCGTCGTCGCCGGTGGGCGGTGTGCCGGGGTGGGGAGCCTGGAAGGCGCGGGTGAGCACGTGGGCGTACATCCGCACCGGACTGGGCACGGTCGGCGGGTTCACCACCCCCGGCAGGTACGTGAGGTCGGTGGCGAACGGCAGCAACCGGTCGTAGACCTCCCGCGCCGAGCCGGGCCGGTTCTCCGGCTCCTTCTCCAGCAGGTGTTCCAGCACGGCCCCGACCTCGGCGGGCACGTCCGGGCGTTCGTCGGTCACCGGCGGCGGCCGCTCGTCGACCTGCTTGTTCATCACGGTGTACGAGGTCGCTCCGCGGAACACCGGGCGGCCGGTGAGCATCTCGTACATCGTGCAGCCCAGCGCGTACAGGTCGGTGCGGGGCTCACTGATCGCCGCCATCACCTGTTCGGGTGCCATGTAGGCGGGTGTGCCGATGCTCTGCCCCGACCGCGTGATCCGCGAGACGTCGGCCACGGCCATCGCCACGGCGAGCCCGAAGTCCAGCACCTTCACGGTGCCGCTCGGCTCGACCATCAGGTTGCTCGGCTTGAGGTCCCGGTGGACCAGCGACTCCTCGTGCGCCACGGCCAGCACCGCACACGTTTGCGCGGCGACCGCGGCGGCCCACCCGACGGGCAGGCGTTCCTGCTGGTCGACCAGGTCGGCGACGCTGAGCCCGCGCACCCGCTCCATCACCAGGTACGGCCTGCCGGGGCCGGACCCGTCGTCGGGGTCCTCGGTGCCGACGTCGAACACGGCGGGCACGCCGGGGTGCCGGAGGCGGGCGGTGATGCGGGCCTCCCGGTCGAACCGGCGCATGATCTCGTCCTCCGGCAGCCCGTCGGAGAACCGCACGAACTTGACGGCGACCTCCCGGTCGAGCCGGGTGTCGTGGCCGACCCAGACCTCACCCATCCCGCCGCGGGCGAGTGGTTCCAGCTCGTAGCGCCCGTGGATCACCTTGCGACCGTTCACCACGTTCCCCCGTCACCGCCGTTACCGTCCGCGTCCCGCCCGGAGTCGTTCACCATTGTCCCGCCCGCCACCAGCGGGCGTAGTGGGGCAGCACCTCGGGCAGTGGCCGGGGACCCAGCCCGGCGAGGCGTCCGCGCAGCAGGTCCGCGTCCGCGCCGGGCAGCGTGAGCAGCGGCCTGCGCAGCCGGATGCTCCAGGCGCGCTCCGCCCCGGCGAAGGCGGTGAGCCGGTCCACCAGCGGGCCCAGCTCCACCCCGTCCGGCCAGGGCGTCGCGGTGCGGAACTCGACCGCGCACCCCACCGGGTAGGTGCGGCCGCCGAACTCGGGCGGCTCGTCCAGCGTGTGCACGGCCTCGCCGGCGGTGCCCTCGGCGATCACCCGGCCGCGGTCGCGGGTCGGGTTCTTGAAGCACCCGCGGGTGGTGTAGAGGAACAGGCCGTCCCCGGGTGCCAGGGCGCGCACCTCGGCGCGCCGGGTGTCCGGGAACGCCATGCGTTGCTCGCTGAGCAGCCACCCGAGGGCCTCGCGGTCCCCGATGACGAGCAGATAATCGGCCACCCGGGCACTCTAAGAGGTCCGGGTCCTGTCGGTGGGCGGCGATACAGTGCTCCCGTCCGGTCGGCTCCGGCCGGACGGAGTGGGGACGGACGTGGTCGGCGTGGGGGAGACGGTGCGGGATCGACCGGGCACGGGAGCGACGGGCGGCGAGGTGCTGACCCGCCGCGCCCTGAACAGGGCCACGTTGGCCCGCCAACTGCTGCTGCGCCGCCACGCCCTCCCCGTGGCCGACGCGGTACACGGGCTCGCCGGGCTGAACGCGCAGAACACCGAACCGCCCTACCTCGGCCTGTGGGCCCGGCTCGACGGGTTCCGCCCCGGTGACCTCGAAACGTTGCTGCACGAGCGGCGGGTGGTGCGCGGCTGCCTGCTCCGGTACACCCAGCACCTGGTCACCGCGGAGGACTTCACCCGGTGGCGGCCCGTGCTGCAGCCGGTGCTCGACCGGGTGCAGCGCAGCGCGTTCGGCCGCCGCACCGCGGGTGTGGACCTCGCCGAACTCGCCGCCCGGACGCGGGAGACGCTCCGCGGGCGCACGCTCACCCGGCCCGAACTCGGCCGGGAACTGGTGCGACGGTGGCCGGACCACGAACCGTCGGCGTTGGCATGGTCGGCGCAGTACCTCGTCCCGATGGTGCACCCACCGCCGGAGGGTCTCCGGGGCCGGCGCGGCGGCCGCACACCGATGGCCCTGGCCGAGGACCTGCTCGGCGAACCACCGCCCGAACCGGACCCGGAAGCGCTGGTGACCGCGCACCTGGCGGCGTTCGGCCCCGCCACGGTCCGCGACATCGGCGCGTGGTCCGGGATGACCCGCCTCGGGGAGGTGGTCGACGCGATGCGTCCGCGGCTGCGGGTGCTTCGGGACGAGGCCGGGACCGAACTCGTCGACCTGCCGGACGCGCCCCGCCCGGACCCGGACACCCCGGCGCCGGTGCGGCTACTGCCGGAGTTCGACAACCTGCTGCTCGCCCACCGCGACCGGACCCGCGTGCTGCCGGACGAGTACCGGTCGAAGGTGATCGACGGAGCCGCGCACTCCCCGACCGTGCTGGTGGACGGGTTCGTGCGCGGCACCTGGGGTCTCGACCGCACGGATGACACCGCGACCGTGGTGGTGCGGCTGTTCGCCGGGGTGGACGACACGGTGCAGGCCGAGGTGCGCGACGAGGCACACCGGCTGGCGACCTTCGCCGCCCCGGAGGCCCGGGAACACGGCGTGACCCTGCACCGACCGCGCGTCCCACCAGGGACCGGCCCGGTTACTTCGCGGTGGGCGACGGACTAACGCCCGGATAACGACCCCTTGTCCCGAACCGCCCGTTCCGCTGCACCCTCGGGGCAGCCGACCTCCCGCGTCCGGGGCGTGTGCCCGTGCGGTCGCGGACGTCGGCACCCCGATCGCGACCAAGAAAAGGGGGGACCATGCGCAGGATCGCTGGTACGGCGGCGGCCGTGGCGCTGCTCGCCGTCGGTGCGTGCGGTGGTGACACCGCCGAGGACGCCACACCCGCGCCGGACGGGACGACGACGAGCGCGGACGGCGGTCCGTCCTCGACGACGGCGACGACGGAGCCCCCGGCCCCGTCGTCCGCGCCGGTCTCGCCCGCCGACCGGACCCCATCGGCGGCCTCGTGCGACGTGGTGGACGGGTGGAACGAACGGCCCGACGAGGTGTCCGGCTCGTCGGGTGACGAGCTGTTCCGCACCCGGGTCGGGCAGCACCCGTGCTTCGACCGGGTGGTGTTCGACGTGCGCGGGATGGACGAACCGGGCGGTCTGGTCCGCTACGAGCCGGTGGTCCGGGCCGACGGCTCGGGCAAGGAGTACCCGGTCGAGGGAGACGCGACCCTCCGGGTGGTCGTGCGGTCCTCGATCGAGGGGTTCCCGGACGGTCCCCCGGCGCTCGGCAACGTGGGCGACGTGCTGCACCCGACCGACGAACTCGCGGGCTGGGAGGCTCTGCGGGAGATCCGCTACGCGGGTTTCTTCGAGGGCCAGGCCACGATCGCGGTCGGCGTGGACGAGAAGGCACCTTTCCGCGCCTTTACCGTGCATAGCGAGGACGAGGGCGTGAGCAAGCTCGTCGTCGACGTCGCCCACGAACCGTCCTGACGGCGGAGGTCGCGTGACCGTCGCCTGCGCGGTCGTGGGCCGTGTCGACCGGTCCGGTCAGCCGGGAACGACGGTGTGCATCACCCGTTCGGAGGGGTTTGGACCGGAAGCCGCTTAGCCCGTTGCGGTGGTGTCATCACCCTCTCGACGGACCGCTCACACGCTGGTGTGGGCGGCCCGTGTCCGAGAGAACGGTTGATGGGAGACATCGCCATGTACCTCCGCAAAGCCACCGTCACCGCCGCGATCGCGGCAGGCGGCATGCTCTGGGCCTCCGGGGGCGCGATCGCGCAACCGGGCGACCTCGACTGCGCGGACTTCTCCAGCCACGCCGAGGCGCAGGCCGAGTTCGAGAGTGCCCCCGGCGATCGGCACCGCCTCGACGCCGACGACGACAACATCGCCTGCGAGGCGCTGATCGACAACGACGGCACCGACGGCACCCCTGCGCCGGGGGACACCGACGTGCCGGATGAGCAGGACACGCAGGACCCCGCGGCCGTGCCGGACAGCGGCGCCGGGGCCGCGGACACCGCCGACGGGCAGGTGGGTGAACTGCCCGCCGGTGGTGTCGAGACCGGGGACGGCTCCGCCGCGGGCGGCGGTGCCGCGGCGGTACCGGTGCTGCTCGGTGTCGCGGGCATGGGTGCCGCGGCGGCCGTCACCGTCGTCGTGCGGCGCACCGTCCGGGTGAACTGACGACGACCTACGCCGTGGCCCGTGCCCGGCCGATCCGCTCGGATCATCGGGCACGGGCCGTCGCCCCTCCCACCGCGCTGTGCTCACCCGGCCGTGCTCACCCGGGCCCGGTGCTCAGCCCGCCGGGACGGTGACGCGGGTGCCGCGTACCTCGGTGGCGGCGGCGACCAGGTTCTCCAGCGCGGGCACCACCTCGGCGTAGTCGCGGGTCTTGAGGCCGCAGTCCGGGTTGACCCACAGCCGGTCGGCGGGCACCGCCGTCAGCGCCGCCCGCAGCAGGTCGGCGAACTCGGCCCGGTCGGGCACGCGGGGCGAGTGGATGTCGTACACCCCCGGCCCCACACCCCGGTCGAAGCCGACCGCGTTGAGGTCGCCGAGCACCTCCATCCGCGAACGGGCGGCCTCGATGCTGGTGACGTCGGCGTCCAGCGCCACGATCGCGTCGATGACGTCGCCGAACTCGGAGTAGCACAGGTGGGTGTGGATCTGGGTGGCCTCGGCGGCGCCGGAGGTGGCCAGGCGGAACGCCTCCACGGCCCACTCCTTGTACGCCGCGCGTTCGTCCGCCCGCAGCGGCAGCAACTCCCGCAGGGCGGGCTCGTCCACCTGCACCACGCGCAGCCCGGCGGCCTCCAGATCGGTCACCTCGTCCCGCATCGCCAGCGCCACCTGCCGCGCGGTGGCGGCCAGTGATTGGTCGTCACGCACGAACGACCACGCGAGGATGGTCACCGGCCCGGTCAGCATCCCCTTCACCGGCCGGTCGGTGCGGCGCTGGGCGTAGTCGGCCCAGCCGACGGTGATCGGCTCCGGCCGGGAGACGTCGCCGTACAGGATCGGCGGGCGCACACACCGCGACCCGTACGACTGGACCCAGCCGTGCGCGGTGCTGACGAACCCATCCAGGTGCTCGGCGAAGTACTGCACCATGTCGTTGCGTTCCGGCTCGCCGTGCACCAGCACGTCCAGGCCGAGCTCCTCCTGCAGCGCGAGCACCCGGTCGATCTCGGCCCGCATCCGCCGGGTGTATTCGGCGTCGTCGAGGGTTCCCTTGCGCAGGGCCGCCCGCGCCTGCCGCACGTCCGTGGTCTGCGGGAACGACCCGATCGTGGTGGTGGGCAGCGGCGGCAGCCGCAGCGACTCCCGCTGCGCGGCGCTGCGGCGTGCGTAGTCGGCACGGCGGGTGTCGGCCGGGCCCAG
>NZ_KI912258.1:189309-215006 GCF_000231035.2 Saccharomonospora iraqiensis subsp. paurometabolica YIM 90007
GTCGGCCACGGCCTCCCGGGCGGCGGTCAACGCGTCGGCCACCGCGGCCCGGCCCTCGCGCAGCGCCCGGCCCAGGATGACGACCTCGCCCACCTTCTGCTCGGCGAAGGCCAGCCACGACCGGATGCGCGGGTCCATGTCCGTCTCGGCGGTGACGTCGTACGGCACGTGCAGCAGCGAGCACGACGTGCTCACGGCGACGTCGCCGGCCATCCCGAACAGCGTGGCCGCGGTGGTCAGCGCCGTGTCCAGGTCGGTGCGCCAGACGTTGCGCCCGTCCACCAGCCCGGCCACCACCGTCTTGTCGTGCAGCCCCCGCACCCCGGACAGCGCGTCCACAGTGGATCGTCCGGCGACGAAGTCGACGCCGATCGCCTCGACCGGGGAGGACGCCAGGACACCGAGCGCGTCGCCGAGGTCACCGAAGTAGCTCGCCACCAGGACGTTGGGCCGTGCGTCCGCGTCCCCCAGCCGCCGGTACGCCCGCCGCAGCGCGTCGAGTTCGACGTCGGAGCGGTCGGCCACGAACGCGGGCTCGTCCAGCTGCACCCACTCGGCACCGGCGTCGTGCAGTTCGGCCAACAGCTCGGCGTAGATGTCGAGGAGTTCGTCGAGTTTGTCCAGCGGGGTGAACGAGTCGCACGAGTCGGCGTCCGGTTTGGACAGAAGCAGGAACGTCACCGGCCCGACCAGCACCGGACGGGTGTTCACCCCCAGCTCGGCGGCCTGCCGGTAGCTGGTCAGCGGTGTCCGGTCGGACAGCGTGAAGCGGGTGTTCGGCCCGATCTCCGGAACGAGGTAGTGATAGTTCGTGTCGAACCACTTGGTCATCTCCAGCGGCGGCGTGGACTCCACGCCGCGCGCCATGGCGAAGTAGGTCTCCAGCGGGCCGAGACCGAGCCGGGTGAACCGGGGCGGGACCGCGCCCACGGTCACCGCGGTGTCCAGCACGTGGTCGTAGAAGGAGAATGTGTTGCCGGGCACCGACTCCAGCCCGGCCTCGTGCAGGCCGCGCCAGGTGTCGGTGCGCAGCCGGCGGGCCACCTCCCGCAGTTCGGCCTCGTCCGTGCGGGACTCCCAGTAGTTCTCCAGTGCGCGTTTGAGTTCCCGGTCCGGCCCGATGCGGGGCCAGCCGAGGACGGTCGATCCGATGCGTGGGTTCGTGCTGGTCAACGCTCTCTCCTCGCGAGCTCGACGGCGTGGCCGCCGGGATCGACGCGGGAGGGAGCGCAGGCGAGCGGCGGGGCGGCGTGCGGCCACCCCGGGCATCTCGTCCGCCGAGCCTTCCCACGAGACCTCGGACAGCCGCGCACACCGGCGGTGTGCGCACCGGTGGCAGGTCTTCGGACTCGCGGGCGTTCCCGGCCGGAAGGGCCGGTATTCCTACGCGCCGTCGCTTCCCAGACTCACCGTCCAGTGCGTCCCGGGTTCACCGGGCACGGCGTTCGTTCCCACTCACCGCTGCGGGGCAGTCCCGGACTCGCACCGGGTTCCCTCTCGCCTCGTCCACCACCACGCGCGACCTCGGCCACGCCTGGCGGCGCACGAACCACCAGCACGTCTCAGGCTAGTGGTGTGCGGGGCGTTGGCAAGGCCGCCCGCACGGTGGACACCCGGACGGGCGGCACGGTGGGGGTGCTGCGACACGGTGCTGACGTGCGCATTCGCCCGGCGATGGGGTGGGACGGAGACTCCGGTCACATTGCAGGAATCACCACCGACCGGATACAGATGTGCTCCAGGATTCGCAGTAGGACGATGCGCTGAGATTTGCCTCACTTGCAGTTACGCTATGCGATGACACAGACCAAGGTGTTGATCTGTTCGGTTGCTGTGGCGACGATCCTGCGACATCGAACGTCGCCTGCCGATAGTGTCGCTCTTCGGCGCTCAGCAGGTTCGAGCGTCGTCGTGCACTACTGAGGGGCTTTCAACGATGCGGAAAAGGATTACGGCGCTGAGTGCGTTGTGTCTGCTGTCCGCTGTGCAGACTCTCTCTTTCGCCGGAGTTGGGTATGCAGCGGAAACATCGGCATGTGAACGGCAGGCGCGCTATGCCACGGCGCAGCTCTGTGCCGATCAGGATGAACACATGTACGGCGTGTTCATCACGTTCACGTACCCGACGGCGAATTATGAGGCTCCACCCCCGTCCTGGGGGCCGGCGAACTCATACAATGAGACCGAGTTCTTCACCGACGAGGCGATGACCAGTTCCTTCGCCTTCGGTCTGAGAATGCGGTACACAGCCGAAGGGCAGCAGTACCAGCCGTACTGGCTGGAGTACACGCCGAGCTACCGGTTCCATCCGGTCGGTGAACCGATGACCGAGACGGACGGCCGACTGCACACCTTCATGGCAATCCCGCACTGCGACACCTGCAACACATGGGATATATTCTATGACTTCGAACTCGTCGGCACGACCGAGGAGCAGCCGACGGGACGGTCGCATCATCTCATCACTGGTTGGACCCTGCCCGACATGTTCGGTCCTGTCGGTATCGGAGCAACCAGCAACCGCATCATGTACCTCACCGGGAACAAGCAGTTCCGACGGTTCTCTCTGAGCGACACGAGGACCCGTGTCCCGGATGGGAATTGTGATCCCGGTGCCGATCCGGACTACTGTTGGCGCTTCGACACCAGTGTCGTCACCAAACCGGGCACATCGGGTAAGTACGTCGTCTCATGGGACGTCGAGAAGCCGATCGTGAAGCCGGGCAGTACGAGCGATTCGCAGGTCCCGTCTCCGATGGGGGCGAGTGTCACCGCAGAGGACCTTGAGCGCAGAGCTCAAGCCTTCGTCGACTCCAGGTACCGGGGGGGCGAATGAGATCGCGAATGCCTACGAAGCGGTCACTTGCCGGGAGAGCGCTCCGTGCTCTCCTCATCGCTGCCACCGTGGCCACGAGCGTAATGATTCCGGTAAGTGCCAGTGCCACGAGCTCGGTGGGGAACGGGACTCCGTCAACGCAGGCGGTGGCCGATCTGAAGTCGGCCTGTGCGGAACACGAGGAGCAGGCTTCTCGGGTCCAGGGCTGGGCGAGAAGTCGTTTCGAGCAATGTCACTCCTACTTCAAGGTAGTGACCCTTCAGGACACCAATGGCCGCTACCTGGGGAAGTTCGACTTCGAGCTCTGGGTCCTCGCGTTCGCTTATGACGGAAGTCGGCGGGTGGACTACGTGGTGTCGGTCGAAAATGTGCATCAGGGCACCACGCTACGCGATGACCTCACCTACCTCTCGATCAACCTCGATTGTGTCGGCGACCATGTCACGTGCAGCGGCCAATTATCGCGGAGTGATACGATCGAGGGTTGGTATAATCAACCCCGGATGGACACGGTGACCGTCACCTCTCCCAAGGACATGGGCGACGGGCCGTTCGCCACGGTTGATTTCACCGAAACCATCGGTTGGCTCGCCGAGTACCGAGATGGGAAGACAATCCCCGAGAGCAGCGACGCGCAGGCGATAAATCGGGTCCGATTTGACAGCGCACGGAGTATGCTAGGCAGTGGAAAATACCACGGAACGGTGTTTTCGGATAAGGCTCCGACATTTACTCTGCATCGGTCGGGAGAAGGGAACGACGAGGAGTCCCGGCACGTGGACGACGCGCTGCACCATCCGGAACGGACCTTCCCGACGACAGTGGGAAAGAATGTGCCTGGGTCGACCGACCCGCTCCATCGGCTGATGGATCAGGAGAAGAAGCTACGGAACCACGCCGCCGCGAAGAAGATCTGCAGAGAGATCTGGGGCGACGGTTACTCTGCCGGCGGCATGGACTGTGACGAGTATCCGTTCCAGTCGACCTATGAAGGGGCGGCTGTCTCGACGGGTAACGAGCCTTTCGGGTGGCACGGGTCCGCACGTCCGATCCCTGCTGACGACAACCAACGGGGAGGGCGGCTACTGCTCCAGTTCTACGGTACGAACCGCGTCCTGGATTCCGATTCGTTCCACGTGCGGGTCGAGGGCTGATCGTTCCCGACGGGCGGCGGGCGAACTCCGTTGGGTGACTCTTATGATCGTAAGGTGACCCGACGGAGTCGTCCGGAGAGGATTCTTCCGCCATGCCGCGGATCGTCGCCGAATATGAGTTCGTGTTCGTGCCGTTCTACAGGCTGATCACGTTGTCCGGGCCGGAGGGTGACTGGCGGGACGCCCGGGAGGCCCTCCGCCGGGCGAATCGGTCGGTGGTCGCGACCGACACCCATGAGCTGTTCATCTCGTGTGCGCAGGATCTGCTGCCGGTACGCGCCGTCGTCCGTGTCTGGGACAGCCCGATCGAGCCGGCATCGGTGGCCACCGAGCAGGCCGGTGTCTCCGAACGACTGCCGTTGAACTGTCCGACCGCTGGATTGACCCTGGGTTCGCCGACGGCCCCGACCAAGGAGGTGAAGCTGCCCGACGGTCCGGGTCGGTACGAACTCGTGGTCGTCCACCGAGGCCGTGCGGACGCTTTGAGGCAGCACGAGGCGGTGATGGACAGGCCGTTAGACGAGATGGGCGACTTGTCTCGGGAGGAACCGGTCGAGCAGTACACGATCAACCTGTGGCCGGCCACCTGAGTCCCCTCGTCGCGGGGATTTACGCCGCCAGCAGGTCCTCTCGGTGCGCGATCTCGGTGACCTGATCGATCGGAAGAGTGTGCCGGTGTATACAGGCTCGCGCAGGGACCCCCTGTAGCGCCGGATCCCCCCACGCCGACACGCCGGTGTGACCACAACAGCGCCACCCCCGACCCCGCGCCCCGACCGCACCCGCTCCCGCAGCGCATCGGGGGCGGTGTGAACCGGCCACCACATCCCGCCGGGACGGGTGAACAACTCCCTGCGCACGGCACCCATGGAGGCTCGTGACCGCCTACCCCGACCGATACGCTCACCCGGGTGGTAGGGCCGACAGACACCGCGACAGCGGACAACCCGACACCGGACACCGCGACCCCCGACATCGCCGTGGGCTCGCAGATCGTTGTGCGCGACGAGCAGTGGCTGGTGCGTTCGGTGCGCCGCACCGAGCACGACGGCCTGCGCATCGAGGCGGGTGGGGCCTCCGAGCTGGTCCGCGACCAGGACGCCGTGTTCTACACCGCGTTGGACGACGTCGCGGTGCTGGACCCGCGCCGCACCGAGCTGGTGCCGGACGACAGTCCCGGCTTCCGTGGTTCGCGGCTGTGGCTGGAGTCGCTGCTGCGGCAGAGCCCCACCCCGGTCACCGACACCGACATCGTCGCCGGCCACCTGGGCCTGGCCGACCGGATGGACTTCCAGCTGCGCCCGGCGCACCGGGCGTTGTCGAACCTGCGCCCGCGCATCCTCATCGGCGACGCGGTGGGCCTGGGCAAGACGCTGGAGATCGGCATCACGCTGTCCGAGCTGATCCGGCGCGGCCGGGGCGAGCGCATCCTGGTGGTCACGCCGCGGGCGGTGCTGGAGCAGTTCCAGCACGAGATGTGGACCCGCTACGCGATCCCGCTGGTGCGGCTGGACTCGGACGGCATCCAGAAGGTGCGCCGGACGCTGCCCGCCACGCGCAACCCGTTCAGCTACCACAAGCGGGCGATCGTCTCGATCGACACGCTGAAGAATCCGGCCCGCTACAAGCACCACCTCGCCGGGCACCACTGGGACGCCGTGGTGATCGACGAGTGCCACAACCTGATCAACAAGGGCACGCAGAACAACGACCTCGCCCGGCTGCTGGCGAAGCAGACCGACGCGCTGATCCTCGCCAGCGCCACCCCGCACAACGGCAAGCCGGAGTCGTTCGCCGAGCTGATCAAGCTGTTGGACCCGACGGCGATCGCCGACCCGACCGACTACTCCGCCGCCGACATCGAACACCTCTACGTGCGCAGGCACCGCAACTCGCCGGACGTGCAGCAGGAGGTCGGCCACCGCTGGGCCGCCCGGCACGACCCGGAGGTCACCCCGGTGACCCCCACCGCCGAGGAGCACGCGGTGCTGGCCGAGCTCACCCACACCTGGCTGCGCCCGGAGTCCGGCCGCGCCCCGGTGACCGGCAAGGGCGGCACGCTGTTCCCGTGGACGCTGCTGAAGGCGTTCCTGTCCTCGCCGAAGGCGCTGCGCACCAGCATCGCCAACCGGGGGAAGACGCTGGCCCGCTCGACCGACGACGCCGCACCGGAACGCACCGCGCTGCACCGGCTGGACGAGCTCGCCGACGCCGCCGAGCGGCGCGGCCCCGCCAAGCTGGACGCGCTGGTGCAGCACCTGACCGGGATCGGCGTCACCGGTGGGGACACGCGCGTGGTGGTGTTCTCCGAGCGCATCGACACCCTGCACTGGCTGCGCGACGAGCTCCGCACGCGGCTGAAACTCCCGGCGAAGGCCGTCGGCCTGCTGCACGCGCAGCTCAACGACAACGACGTGCAGCAGGTGGTGGAGGACTTCGCCCTGGAGTCCAGCCCGATCCGGGTGCTGCTGGCCAGCGACATGGCCTCCGAGGGGTTGAACCTGCACCGCCAGTGCCACCAGCTGGTGCACTACGACCTGCCGTGGAGCTTCATCCGCATCCAGCAGCGCAACGGCCGCATCGACCGCTATCTGCAGCAGCACCCGCCACGCATCGCCGCCCTGGCCCTGACCGCCGAGGACACCGACGTGGTCAGCGACCTGCGCGTGGTCACCAAGCTCCTGCACAAGGAGCACGCGGCGAACCAGGCCCTCGGCGACGCCGGTGCCCTGCTCGACGTCCGGGACGCGGACATCGAGGAGAACCAGGTCATGCAAATCCTCGATCGGGAGGACGACCTCGACACCACGGTCCCCGAGCCGGAACCGGAGGCGCTGAACCCGTTCGCCGCGCTGATCGCCACCGGCGGCGAGCACGCCGAGGACCCGCCCCCGCCGACCGCGCCCCGCCGCACCCTGTTCGACGACGACGACAACTTCCTCGCCGAGGCTTTGGACGAGATCACCGACCACGGCGGCGGCCTCGACGTCCACCGGGACACCGAGACCGACCTGCTCGCCTTCGACACCCCGGCCGACCTGGCCGAGCGGCTGCGGGACCTCCCGGAGAGCTACCTGCGCGAGCGGGAGGTCGCCACCCGGATCCGGCTGTCGGCCCAGCCCCGGTTCGCCGAGCAGCGCCTGGCGAAGGCCCGCGCGGACGGCGACACGCTGTGGCCGGACGTCGGGTTCCTCGCCCCGAACCACCCGGTGCTGGAGTGGGCCACCAGCCGCGCGTTGGCCCGGTTCGGCCGCAACCAGGCCACGGTGATGGCCGCCCCGGTGGAGGAGCCGGTGTTTCTCACCCAGGCCACCTTTTCGAACGCGCTGGGCCAGCCGGTGCTCACCCGGTGGGGCGCGATCACCGGCCTGCCCCACGCCCCCGAGGTCGGCGACCTGCGCGCGGCGTTGGAGCGGGCGGGGCTGCGCGAGGAGGCCCGCAACCCGGGCGGCGTCGAACCCTGGCTGGAGCGGATGCAACCCCTGGTGCCGGACGCGGTGGCCGCGGCCACCCGGGACATCCACGAGCGCAGGCGGGAGATGGAGGGCGGCCTCGTTGAGCGCTTGGACGAGCACCGCAAACGCTTGTCCACCTGGGAGCAGCAGGCGTTGTCCGTGCTGGAGCGCCGCAGGTCGGAAAGCGGCGACAGCAACGTCCACAGGAAACTGGACAGGCAGCGGGAGGACGTGGCCGGCATCCGCGAGGAGACCGCGAAACTGATCGACTCGCTGGCGGCCGCGGGGGACCCGTTCGTGCGCGTGGTCGGGCTGATCGTGCCCGACACCCGGACGGCCTGAGCACGCGGAGACCGGAAAGGCACCAGACATGTACGACTCGATCCGCAACGTCGGCGACTTCCTCTCCCCGCACTGGCTGTCCGAGGCGTTCCCCGGCAAGCTGAAGGACCTGACGAAGGAGTGGCGCGAGCGCGCCACGAACGGCAAACACAGCCCGCTCAAGGGGCTCTCCGGCGCCGGGGGCCGGTTCCTGGCGGCCAAGGCGGCCCTGCCGAAGCCCGACCGGGACGGCTACGCCGAGGCCGTCACCGCCCTGCACGGCCTCGTCCTGGAGGCGCTGGGCTTCGAGCCCGCGCCGACGGTGCTGGAGACCGAGCAGTCGCAGACCCCGGTGTCGGTGCCGCTGCTGGCCCGCGCCCAGTCACCCTCCGGCGAGGCGCTGCACGTGCTCCAGGCACACCCGGTGGACGACCCGGACGACCTGTTCCGCACCACGGACACCGACGATCCCGACGGCACCGACACCACCGACGCCGACAACCCGGACGGCACCGACCCCAGCCTGCAGGGCCTGCTGCTGGAGCCGGTGACGGTGCGCACCGGCAGCACGACCGCGTCGAGGGTGGTCGAGGTCGCCGAGGTGAGCCGCGCGGTGCAGCGCCTGCTGCTCACCGAGCACGCCCCCCGGTTCGTGCTGGTGTTGGCGGGCGGCTGGCTGCTGCTGTCCGATGTGGAACGCTGGAACGAGGGTCGGTACCTGGCCTTCGACGTGGACACGGCGTTGTCCCGCAAGGACGACAAGGCCACCGGCGAACTCGCTTGGCTGGCCGGGCTCACCTCGGCCGACGTGCTGCTGCCCTCGGAGGAGGGCGGCAGCAAGCTGGACGAGTTCTCACAGGATTCGGTTAAGCACGCGGTGAGCGTGAGCGAGGACCTGCGTGACGGGCTGCGCGTGTCGGTGGAACTGATCGCCAACGAGGTGATCGCCCAGCGGCGGCGCAACGGCGACCCGGTGGAGGGCATCCCGGAACTGCCGCGCGAGCTGACCACCCAGTAGCTGCGGTTCCTCTACCGGATCCTGTTCCTGCTGTATGCCGAGGCACGCCCGGAGCTGGGCATCCTGCCCGCGGGCGACCCGGACTACGACGTCGGCTACGGCCTGGACCGGCTGCGCGAGCTGATCCAACGCCCGCTGACCGGCCCGTCCCGCGAGGGCCACCACCTGCACGACTCGCTGCGCCTGCTGTTCCGCCTGGTCAACACCGGCCACCACGCGGGCACCACGAAGAGCGACGGCCTGACGTTCGAGCCGCTGCGCGCCGACCTGTTCGACGCGGGCCACGCCTACCACATCGACAACGTCAACCTCAGCAACGCCGTGGTGCAGCAGGTGCTCAAGCTGCTGTTGGTGGCGAAACCGTCGAAGAGCAAGAACGGCCGCGCCGGCTACGTCTCCTACGCCCAGCTCGGCATCAACCAGCTCGGCGCGGTGTATGAGGGGCTGATGGCCTACAGCGGATTCCTCGCCGACCGGGAGCTGGTGGAGCTGGCCAAGGACGGCGACTCCGGCAAGGGCACCTGGCTGGTGCCGCGGGATAAGCTCGCCGAGTACGACGAGAAGCACGTCGTGAAGCGGGAGGACCCGCTGACGGGGGAAAAGAGCTACGTCGTCCACCCCACGGGCACGTTCGTCTACCGGCTGTCGGGCCGGGACCGGCAGCGCAGCGCCTCCTATTACACCCCCGAGGTGCTGACCCGCACCGTCGTCAAACACTCGCTGGCCGAGCTGATCACCGACGACACCCCGGCGCGGGACATCCTCGACTACCGGGTGTGCGAGCCGGCGATGGGCAGCGGCGCGTTCCTCAACGAGGCGATCAACCAGCTCGCCGACGAATACCTCAAACGTCGGCAACGCGAACTGGACACCACCATCGACCCGGAGTCGTACCGCGACGAGCTGCAAAAGGTGAAGGCCCACCTGGCGCTGCACCGCTGCTACGGCGTCGACCTGAACGACACCGCCCGCGAGCTGGCCGAGGTGTCGCTCTGGCTGAACGTGATGCACCGGGGCCTGCAGGCCCCGTGGTTCGGCCTGCACCTGAAACGCGGCAACTCACTGATCGGCGCGCGCCGCGCCACCTACGACCTCACCGCCCTGGGCCGCGCGAAGCAGAGCTGGCTCAAGACCGTGCCCACCGACCGCCCGCTGAGCGAGGGCGCCATCGGCGAGGGAGAGATCCACCACTTCCTGCTGCCCGCGGCCGGCTGGGGCGCGGTGAAAGACGCCAAACAGGCCAAGGAACTCGCCCCGGAGAAGGTGGCCGAGCTCAAGCAGTGGCACAAGGCCGTCACCGCGAAGCCCGGCAAGGCCGAGGTCGAGCGGCTGCGGGGCCTGGCCAAGCGGGTGGAGCGGCTGTGGGAGCTGACCCGCCGCAGGCTGGAGATCAGCGAACGCGAGGTGGCCCGCAGCATCGACGTCTGGGGCGCGGACCTGCCGGAGGAGAGCAAGGCCGTCACCCGCGAGCGGGTGGAGTCGGAGCTGCGCGACCCGGAGGGGCCGTATCAGCGGCTGCGGCTGGCGATGGACGCCTGGTGCGCGCTGTTCTTCTGGCCGGTGACCACTGACGTTAACCCGCCGACCCTGGAGCAGTGGCTGACCACGCTGGAGGGCCTGCTCGGCATCACTGGCAAGGGGAACCAGGGCAACCAGATCGACTTCACCGAGACCGTCGAGGGCTTCCACGAACTCGCCGACCTCGACGAGGTGGAGAAAACCTACTTCGGCATGCGCGGCGTGACCGAGCTGTATTCGGAACACCGCTGGCTCGGCGTTGTCCGCGAGGTCAGTCAGCAGGAGGCGTTCTTCCACTGGGAACTGGACTTCGCGCAGGTGTTCACCCGGGGCGGCTTCGACCTCCAGCTCGGAAATCCGCCGTGGGTGCGACCGAAGTGGTTCGATAACGAAATTTTGGCCGAGTTCGATCCTTCTCTTGCGCTTCAAGATAAGATTCCGGAAGTGACCTTTCGGGAGCGGCGCCTGAAGGTGTTGGACGATCCGGATGCTGAACGCCAGTACCTTAGTGAGTTGGGGTCATGGGCAGGGCTGAATGAGCACCTCGGATCTTCTGTAGACTATCCGGTCCTGCAAGGAATTCAAACGAACCTGTACACGGTATTTATTGAACGCGCTTGGCGGTCAATGGGAGATTCCGGGATCGTTGGATTGTTGCACTCGGAAAGTCATTTCGCCGATCCAAAATCAGGAAATCTGCGTGCTGAGTCGTATATGCGACTGCGGAGGCACTGGCAATTCATCAATGAAGTCAAGCTTTTTGATGATGTCGACAACCATACCGTCTACGGTGTGCATATCTACGGAGCTCCCCGCGATATTCGATTCCTCCAAGTGGCTAATCTGCTCGTGCCGGATACTCTTAGTGGTTCACTGGTGCATGACGGAACAGGCGATGTTCCAGGTATCCAGTACTCGTGGGGTGGCTGGGACTTAAGGCCGCACGCGTCGCGAGTAGTCGAAATTACTACATCAACACTCGCCAAGTGGGTCGAGCTATTTGATGAACCAGGAACTCCAGCTGCACAAGCACGGTTACTTCGGCCGATCACTCAGGAACAACTCGACGCACTTGATGTTATAGCTGATCAGCGAATTCGGATGACTGACTTGAGATACGAGTGGTCGCGCGGCTGGGATGAAGATAAACTAAAAAAGGATGGATATGGCGAGTGGCGTACCGGGTACCCACCGAGTTGGAGCGAGGTGATCCTCCAAGGTCCTTTTTTCTCCGTCGCGACACCTTTGTCTAAGGAGGCGAACGAAAACTGTAAGAGCAACAAAGATTACTCTGACTGGGACCTAGAGGAGCTGCCGGAAAAGCTCATCCCGCGCACCAACTATCAGCGCGCCGCCGATCGCGAAAGCTACGACGCAGGCCTCGATAACTGGAACGGCCGTCCTTACACTGAATACTACCGTCTCGCCTGGCGTCGCATGACGAATCCTGGACTTGAACGAGCGTTTTCGGTTGCACTGTTTCCTCCCGGCCCCGCGCATGTACACACTGTACACACATTAGCTGCCGACTCGGACCATGAAACGGCTATTATCGGTGGCCTTTGGTCTTCGATCCCTTTTGACTACATGGTTAAGGTGAGCGGAAAGTCGGATATTTCTGATGAGTTGATCAAACGTTTCCCAGCTCCGCTAAACCACTCGGCAGCTCCCTACCTCCTCCTCCGCGCCCTTCGCTTGAACTGCCTCACCCGCGACTACGCCCCGCTATGGGAGGAGCTGTACGAGCCCGGATTCGCCGAGGACTCCTGGACCGAGCCGTACTCCGAATGGCCCACACTTGGGGTCACCAAGCGCGAATGGGAGTGGGAGACTCCGCTGCGATCGGAGTTCGAGCGCCGGGCCGCCCTGGTCGAGATTGACGCCCTGGTGGCGATCATGCTCGGGCTCACCGCCGACCAGCTCTGCCTGATGTATCGCGGCCAGTTCGCCGTCATGCGTAAGTACGAGTACAACATGTGGTTCGACAACCTCGGCCGCAAGATCGCCAAGGACCACCACGCCCACGGCGTCAAGCAGCACAAGGACGACTTCAAGCTCCTGCAGGCGTACCTGAACGGCGAGGACTGCGGCGATCTCCTCGACCGCTACGAACCGCCGATCACCCCGGTGGACCGCGAAGCCGAAATGCGCGCCGCCTACGCCGAGTTCACCCGCCGCATGGAATAGGGGTGACCACAAGTTTGCAACCCCGATTTGGTAACGTGCTACACTGCTTCCCGTCATTGATGATGACGGAGAGTGGCGCGTAAGAGGGTGCGGTCACGCGGTCGGCTGCACGAGATGACAGGCGTGTGCGGGTCACTGGGGAGGCGCACAGTTGATAGGTATCCCACGGCCGGAGCCGTGCTTCCTTGACGATCAAACGCCCTGTGGTGCGCCGAACGGGTATAAGCGCTGGAAGAACGAGCGCGGAGACCGATACTATGAGTGGGACCACACACACGGCCACATCGAGGTGTACAACAAGCGTGGACGTCATCTCGGCGTCGCCGATCCAGTCACCGGCGAGTGGATCAAGTCAGCGGTTCGCGGAAGGAGGATCGATGTCTGAGCCTGCTACTTTCGTGAACCAGGTCCTGCGTGGGCGTGCCTTCTACTCGGACATCGACGACTGGGTGGATATCTGGCACGATGCAGATGACGAGTCGCCGGTCGCAAGGATGGCACTGCACGAATTTCTTGGGATGAGTACCGGTGAATATGCTCTTTGGATCGAGAGGCCGGAAGCACTTCGCTTCATAATCGCTGCCCGTAAGACGGAGACCAGTACTGACACAGTAGAAATGTTGAATCAGGTGGCCGCTGCGGCTGCACGAGCAAAGGATGATGGCGAGGCCGCCAACGTCATCCGCTGGCTCCAGCAAACAGGACGGTTGTAGGTTCGGCTGTTGTTCCAGGCTGTCGCGAATCTGGCCGCTCTCGCGGTGGAGCGATTCGATCTGCGTCCACCTGTCGATATACGCGGTCTAGTTGAAAAACACGCGTATCTTGAATACTGTGAGTGGCCATTCAAGTCATGCGATGGAATTGCATTGCGACTGGAAGGGCGACCGAGAATATTTCTTCGTGCTGGTCAAGGGCTGAAGCGGGAGCGATTCACCCTGGCTCACGAATTCGGTCATTTGATGATCGGATGGCATGGAAACGCAGTGGACTGCAAGCCCAACGGGGCGCTGGAGTTCTCTGGACATGAACTAATGCTCGGAGTGAATCAAGAACGCGAAGCGAATGAGTTCGCTTCGCGGGTACTGCTGCCGGATCGATCGATTGCCCATCTCGGGCGTACTTATGTGGACCCGTCTAAAGTACTGGAGACGGCGGCTACAGCTGAGATGTCTGCAGTGGCGGGGATTATCGCGGTTAGTCGATCACTTCTCCCCGGGTATGTCTTTTTTGTCGAGGGGCACGATCATCCAGTCAATAGTCCTGGTACGCGCTACGAAGTTACCTCTACAGTGGCTCCCACTGCGGTGGAAAGAGGCATAACCGAACATCAGGGTAGGAAGGTGAAGTGGTACCGGTTGGCCGGTGTTCACGAGCCGAAGACATCGATCGTCTCCAAAGCAGAAGCGAAGCGCTGTCTTCAGTCGATCGCACAGTCGCATATAGGACAGCGCCTCAGCGGAAACTTGGTCCATCGGGTTAACGGCGTGATCGGGGCTGTGATGCCGAGGCTCGATCTTGCTGAACCGCAAGCCGTGTATGGTGCTTTAGTACATCGGTTCGCAAGTCATGACGAGCTCGCAGTCCTTCTCGACGTAAGCGACTTCCGGTCTTACCTCGCGTTCAGAGCGCACGAGCGAGTGAGGAGCCGTTGACTCGACGCTGTTCGTTAAGAGAAGAGCAGCAAGGTAATTGGTGGCATCAGTATCTTTCCGGTGTGTTCCCACCGCCTTGATCACGTCGCTATGACGGCAGTGTTGATGCGGTGCTGGAGTTCGGCCACGCCGGGAAGATCGGCGTGTCGGGTGGCGCTTCGATGGAGATCGCGGAGCACGTCGGTCGCGCGGCGGGAGCGGAGCGTGTCGGCGTGGCTCAAAGCGGTGTTGCCGATTGTCGTGGCTTCGTGTGGGTCTCCGGTGGTGAAGGTGGTGGCGGCGAGAGTGATCTCGTTGAGCACCTTGGTGCGGGCGCAGTTCGGACCGTAGCCGGAGATCGCGGTGGACAGGCGCGCGGTGGCCTCAGGGGTGTGGTGTCCGTTGCGTGCGAGTTCGGCGAGGGCGGTGCCGGTGTGGCCGGCGTGTTGGGCCGCGTCGTAGAACGCCGTGGACGGCTCGTCATCGGGCTCGGTGCGGGCGAAGTGCTCGTCGGCGAGGCCGACCGCTGTTTTCGCGTCCTCGACGCGGTGCGTCGCCGCGAACACGCGGGCACGCACGGTCTGCATCAGCGCCTGTTGCGCGGGGGAGAGCCGATCGGCACGCACCAGGGCGTACTCGCTGTAGGTGAGGCCGTCCTCCGGCTTGCCGATCCAGACTGCCTGGCGGGTCATGTTCGCCAGCACCCACGCACGCATATCCCAGTTGTCGGCTTCTTCTGCGCAGGTGAGGGCGAGCCGGAAGAGCTTGTGGGCCTCGTCGTGGTGGCAGGCGTCGAACGACATGAACCCCGCGGTCTTCGCCAGGTAGGCGACGGAGCTGTACAGATCCGCGCGGAGGTGGTCCGGGCATGTGGCGTCGAGCAGCTGCACCGACCAGCGGAGCTGAGCCAGTGCCGCTTCCCGGGCGACTCCGCTGCCGTAGGCGTGATCCCATGCCTGGAAGGTGTTGGCCGCGGTGCGGATCTGGTCGATCTCGGTTGCACCGATGCGGCTGGGTGTGGGGGTGGGGTGGCCGGTGTCGTCGAGGAGTGTGGCGAGGGGGCCGAGTGCGAGGGTTCCGGCGGTGAGGGCGGTGGTTTTGAGGAACTGTTTGCGGTCCACGTGGGGTAACCTCACGACGGTGCGGCAGCGGGTGGTGAAGCCGAGGGCGGTGTCGGTGGGCACGCCGAGGATGTGGCGGAGGGCTTCGCGGTAGCGGCGGTTGGGGCACTGGATGACGCCGCGTTCGATCTTGCCGATGTAGTTGGTGTCGAGTTCGACGCGTTGCTGGTGGTGGCGCCAGAGGTAGTCGTTGACGAGTTCGGCCAGCTCCTGGCGGGAGAGGCATTCGTCGGGCCGGGTGGGGGAGGCGGTGCGGTGGCGTGCCTGGGTGAAGCGGTGGTTGGGTGTCGCCACGGTCGGATCTCCCCCTGCTCTCGTGCGTGTGTGGTGTGACGGTGGTGATGGTGGCACGGTGTGTGCGCAGGTCACGACCCACGAACGGGCGAAGTCCGCGATCCTCCCGGCATCCTCCCCCGATCATCCCACCCGCCGGCCGGGAGCGGGCCGGCCGAAGGCGCATCGACTCCGGCGGCAGGGGAGCGTTGGCTACGTCGACGGCGGAGTGACTCCGTGCCGGGCGTCGGCCTCGCGGAGCGCACGGTCTTGAGGGGCGACGAGTAGGGCTGGGGTGTGCGTAGCCACCCCAGCCTCGAACGGTGCTATGGCGGATCTTGCTTGCGTTGAGTTTCCCGTCAGGAAGTCAGGTTGGCGATCACCGCTTCACCAACCTTGTCTCCGAAGTCACAGGGTTTGGATGCATCCGGAACTTCCTGAAGCGTCACGTAGAAGTATGCAACCTCGCTGTCGTTCACTCCGACCCACAGGTCGCAACGTCCCGAATCCCGGTCGTCCCAGCGGCTCGTGTGCAGTGCGGGATACCCGCCGATCTCGATTTCCTCGTACAGTTCGGCATCTTGGTTCTGGTCGCGTATATCTTCCAATCCGTCCGAATTCTCAGTCATCACGATAAGGCTTACGTGACTTCTGGAATCATTCGATCGCTTCCATATGCACGACTCGGCCGCCTGGCTGATGGTTCTGTCGGAAAGCTCGCCGTCGGCCAGGCTGAGATCTGCGAGATCCTCGTCGGTAAGGGCGGTGCAAGGCTGATCCAGCAAGTGTGTCACATCTAGTGGTTCTTCGATCGGAATATCACCACTTGATTGGGTTGAAGATGTCGATACGGATCCCGAGTCCGGGAGCGAAGTCGTCGGTGTCCCCGACTCGCTCTCCGCACAGGAGGTCAGAAGTAGGGCGAGCGTCGCGACACCAACTACACTGGACGAGTGACGTCGGGTAATGCTCATACTTCGACTCCTCCGGACTTGGTGATGTCGCTAGTCGCCTGTTCGTCCTGCGCGGGCATTTTGTCGCGGGCATCTTTTAAGGACTCGATGTACTTGCCGACGTAGGTAGTAATACTTCGTTCGAAACTTGCTTTAGAGCCCCTAACACATTGATGATCTGGGTTTAAGATGATCTTGGTGTGGCTGCGCCGTGGGTGGTGTCGGATGAGTTGTGGTCGCGGATCGAGCCGTTGCTGCCAGTACGTCCTGCTGGCAGGACGGGGCCGAAGCCGCTGCCGGATCGGCAGGTGCTGCAGGGCATCCTGTTCGTGCTCTACACCGGGATCGGGTGGGAGGACCTGCCGCAGGAGCTGGGCTTCGGCTCCGGCATGACGTGTTGGCGGCGGTTGCGGGACTGGCAGCACGCGGGGGTGTTCGACCGGTTGCACGAGGTGTTGCTGGCGGAGCTGAACGCGGCCGCGGTGATCGACTGGTCCCGGGCGTGTGTGGATGCTTCGCACGTGCGCGCGAAAAGGGGGGCCCGGACACGGGGCCGAGTCCGGTCGACCGGGCCAAGACCGGCTCGAAGCACCATGTGATCTGCGACGGGGGCGGCATCCCCCTCGCCGTGCGCCTCACCGGCGGCAACCGCAACGACGTGACCCAACTCCTGCCGCTGGTCGAGGCCATCCCACCGGTACGGGGCCGGCGAGGCAGACCCCGCCGCAGGCCCGACGTCCTCGTGGCCGACCGGGGCTACGACCACGACACCTACCGCCAGGCGCTGCGGCGGCGAGGGATCCGCCCGTTGATCAGCCGCCGCGGCACCCGCGACAACAACCAGGCCGTGCGCTGGGTCGTCGAACAGACCCTGGCCCTGTTGCACCAGTTCCGCCGCCTGGCCACCCGGTGGGAACGCCGCACCGACATCCACCACGGCCTCCTCACCCTCGCCACCAGCATCATCTGCTGGCGCCGACTCCCCAACCAAATACGTCAGGAGCTCTAAGAACTAAGGTTGGCGATCATCGCTTCGCCGACCTTGTCGGCGTATCCGCAGGGATCGGATGCTTCCGGGACATCGCGGAGTGCCACGAAAACGTAAAAAACCTCGGAGTTGTTTACTCCGATCCAGAGATCACAGCGTCCTCTGTCTCGTTGATCGAAGGTGCTCGCGTGCAGCGCTGGATACTTGCCGATCTGCGTCTCGGCGAACAATTCTGAATTTGTGTTTTGCTTGCGAATGTCTTCCAATCCGTTTGCGTTCTCGGTCATTGCTATGAGGTCGACACGACTTCCGGAGTCTTCCGAACGCTCCCAAACGCATGCATCAGCAGCCGAACTTGCAGTGTCAGTATCGACGCGTCCTTCCGTCAGATTTAGGTCAGTGCGGTCGGCGTCAGTGAGGGCGGTACAGGGTTGATCCAGCAAGGGGGCCGTGTCGATCGGATCTTGAATTGAAATGCCCCCGCTAGGGTTGGTGGAGGATGCTGAAGGACGGTCGCTGGCCGGTGTTGACGTTGTCGGAGTTCCCGACTCGCTCGCCGCGCACGAAGATAAAACAAGTGCCAAAGTGATCGGGATGAGGGTGGACGAATAACGTTGGATGGTGCTCATTCTTGAATTTCTCCGGTCTTGGCGATGTCGCTCTGCGCCTGCTCGTCCTGAGTGTTGATGCTTTCTCTTGCGTCCTTCAATGCTTCGATGTACTTATCAACGTATTTGATCATGTCTTGGATTGCTTCGAGGAATGACTCGCCGGACGGGTTGGCCCTCTTCGTGAAATCGCCGCTGGCGAACTCCTTTCCTGGTGGATCGATGTTGGTCATATACCCCGCCCTGCGTTCATCGTCCAGTAGATCAGATCGTAAATCTTCCCACTCGGCGATGATCGCGTCGAGTTCCTCGGGGGAGAAGCTGAAACTACCTTTCGGCGCGCTGGATGTTCCCGCGAGGAACGGTGCGGCGACCGAGATCATCGTACCGGCGAGCCCTGCCACGCCAGGTAGAGCGCTGGTCATACCCGCTGCCCGAACTGCGGCGTCTGCCTGCGTGTCCTCCGCCATGACCCAAAGCCCCTTCCTCTTTGCGTCATCGATCATTTGCGATTGTTCTGTGGGCGACCGTTCACTATCGCCCAGGTTCGAGGCCACAGTACGTCACGCGTGGCCGTGTGTGGTGTTAACCGGAGCAGTGGCCCCCTGACGCGCAGGCGTTCAACGTGGCGGCCGGGGAGCTGCCGGTCGAGCTGGTGCAGGCCGCCGACCAGCAGCTCGAAACCGTCGTACGGTATGTGCAGCACGCGGGTGGGCTGGCGGGGGAGCAGTTCACCGCCGAGATCGGTGCGGTGCAGGCCGAGGTGCGGACGATGCTCGGCCGCCTGGCCGATGTGCAGGAGCGGTTGCGGCAGGCGGCCCAGCAGGTCCTGCACGGCGGTGGTGGTTGAAGAGGTGACGCCGGTGCTGACCGGGAGGCGGGCCGTTCCCGCCCGGCCGGTGCAGCCGCACCGGACGAGACCGACCCCGCACCGGTCGAGGCACTCATCGAGGAAGTCGTGCGGCGAGGTCGCAAGATCACTCCCAGCGCGGTGGTCCGGATCTTCCGGACCCGCGACCGGCGCCTGGTCTGGTTGGAGGAGGGAGACGACGACAGCGGTCTCGGACACCTCATGCAGCCCGAGCGGGTCGCGGAGTTCGAGAGCTTCGGCGTGGCGCGCTCGGAGATCGTGGACGTGCTCGTGCGGGCGTTGACCGGGAGCGCGCCGGTGGGTATCTCCGGGAAGGATCGTCTGGTGTACGAGGTGCGGCACGGGGGGAAGCGGTGTCGGATCGCCGTCACCGTGGGGAGTAACGGTTCCATCGTCGGGGCGAACCCGATCAGCGCGGACAGGAAGTTGAAACCTCTGCCATGAGTGAGAAGACAGTCGTGCGCCTGGAAGCCGAGTGGGATGTCGGGCCGTTCTGGGTGTCGGTGGGTGGCTCGGTCTCCGACAACTACCTGCCCGACGAGGTCACCGAGGTGGTGCCGCTCAGCGGGGAGCTGGTGGCGGCGGTCGCGGAGTGGGACGGGCGCTACCAGGCCGCATTCAACCGGGACGTTCCGCAAGATTCGGGAATGAAGGATCCCGCCGACCGTACGCGGTTCGACGCCGAGGGGCTGGAGCTCGCCCGGCGGATGCGGCGGGAACTCCCGCCCGAGTTCACCGTCCGGTACACGGCGCTGGACGGGCGGACGTCCGGGATCGGATGATGGTGGCCGCTGCCGGGCCTCGGCTGACCACGGAGGAGGACGGGTGTTTGCGGACGACGACCCCGTGTGGGAGCAGCACAGCGGCGGCCGCGGCCACCGGGACCGGCCGGAATGGCGGTGTCCCGACGACCTCGCCCTCGCCGAAACCTTCTACGGCACGGTGCGCGGGCGGGCGAAGGTGTTCCTCGACGTGTTGATCGACCACCCGGGCATCCTGCTGGGCGTGACCGACCTGCACCACCTGACCGGGGAAGACGCCTTCGGGACACGGCGCTCGGTCGCCGGGGTGGTCAGTGGCCTGCACCGGGCGCACCGGGACTCGGGGCGGCGGTATCCGTTCCACTGGTGGGGCGGGGACTTCGTCTGCTACGGCATGAAGCCCGGCGTGGCGGAGCTGTTCCGGCGCGCCCGGGAGGGCGGCGCGGCGTAGACGGCGGCTCCCTCCGGTCCACCTCGCCCGGGAGGTTGGTGGGATCGCTGATCGGCTCAGGGAGCACCGTACCTGTGTCGTGTAGCCTGCTACAGGACCAGTCGTCCGGCACGGACCGCACCGACGCACCTGTCGAGCGGGTCCCGGCGGCGGCCTGACCGGCTATGCCGCGGCGGTTTCCCCGGTCCGAGTGATCCGGCCCGGGCCGGGGAGACCGGTAATCTGGACAGATTCCCGCACCGTCGCGTGCGGGCACCACCTCGTCACCGGAGCGCCTGATGTCCCGTCGCTACCTCACGACCGCTATCCCGTACGTGAACTCCGCGCCCCACCTCGGGTTCGCGATGGAGCTGGTGCAGACCGACGTGATGGCCCGGCACTGGCGGCACCGCGGGCACGAGGTGCGGTTCCTCTCCGGCACCGACGACAACAGCCTCAAGAACGCCCTCGCCGCCGAGTCCGAGGGTGTGCCCACCGGTGAGCTGGTGGAACGCAACGCCGCCGCCTTCCGGGCGCTGCGCGAACCCCTCCGGCTCAGCTTCGACGACTTCATCCGCACGAGCGTCGACCCCCGGCACCGCACCGGGGTCGACCGGCTGTGGCGGGCCGCCGACGCCGCGGGCGACCTCTACCGCAAGGACTTCGAGGGGCGGTACTGCGTCGGCTGCGAGCAGTTCTACGCCGACACCGAACTATCCGACGGAGTCTGCCCCGAGCACCTGACCGCGCCGGAGCTGGTCCGCGAAGAGAATTGGTTCTTCCGGCTGTCCCGCTACGAATCCCGGCTGCGGGAGCTGATCGCCTCCGGCGAGCTGCGCATCGAGCCGGAGAGCCGCCGCAACGAGGTCCTCGGCTTCCTCGACCAGGGGCTGCAGGACTTCTCCGTCTCCCGCTCCACCGGGCGGGCACGGGGCTGGGGCATCGAGGTGCCCGGCGACCCCGACCAGGTGATCTACGTGTGGTGGGACGCGCTGGGCAACTACATCACCGCCCTGGACTACGGGACCGATGGTGAGAACTACCGGCGCTGGTGGGTCGACGCCGAGCGGCGCACCCACGTGATCGGCAAGGGCATCCTCCGGTTCCACGCGGTGTACTGGCCGGCGATGCTGCTCTCTGCCGGACAACCGTTGCCGACGACGATCCTCGTGCACGACTACCTGACCGTGCAGGGGCGCAAACTCGGCAAGAGCCTCGGCAACGCGATCGACCCGGTTTCCCTCGTCGGCGACTACGGTGCCGACGCGCTGCGCTGGTGGCTGCTACGGGAGGTCCCGCGCGTCGGCGACGCCGACTTCACCACCGGGCGGCTCGTCCGCCGCTACCACGAGGACCTGGCGAATGGGCTGGGCAACCTCGTCAACCGGGCGGTCAGCATGGTGCACCGGTACCGGGCAGGCACGACCCCGGAACCGCCGGGCCCGGTGCCCGAGTTGCCGTTGACCGACGCGATCCGCCATGCGCCGCCCGAGGTGGACGCCGCGATGGAGCGATTCGACCTTCGCGCCGCCACGGCCGCCGTGTGGCGGATCGCGGAGGAGGCCAACCGCTACGTCGTGGCGACCGAACCCTGGCAACTCGCCAAGGCGGAGAAGGCGGGCGACACCGCCGCGGGCGCCCGGCTGGACACCGTGCTGGCGTTGCTGGTGTCCGCCTGCCGTGCGGTCGCCGACGAGCTGAGCCCCTTCCTCCCGGACGCCGCCGAGCGGGTCACCGCCCAACTCGGCGGCGGGACCGACCGGCCCCCGGCCCCGACACCGCTGTTCCCCCGCATCCAGGTGGAGACCGAAGCGGCGACCGGCTCTTGAAGCGTTCGCCGCTCGGCGTGCCGCGGACCTGCGCGGGGTTCGCGCTGGGCGCGGTGGCCGACCGTGGGCTTGACCGCCGCGTCCTATCTATCTAATGATCAACGATCCACATCGAAGGTCACGCAGCTCGGCACCGTGGATCGCCAGTCCATCACGGTAGCCCTTGCGCGGCCTTGCCAGTGGTACGGAGGAGGCTCGGCACCCCACTCTGCTGACCCATCCACGTGGCGAGCTCGTGGTCGATGGTCTTCACCAGGTTCAGGGTGTCGTGGTGCACCTCGGGTAACGAACGTCGCCGTGCACCTCCGGGAATCGGAACTCCCCCGACGACCGGCTCGTGGTGGGCCACACGATTACGCAGAGCCTGCACACGCTTGGCCAACGTGTGCTGGTCAGAGCGCTTCCCGGTGCCGTTCGGGAACGCATGGCGCAAACACGGTCGCCACAGCAAGTTGTCGTAGGAGCGTTTGCGGTCGTGAGGCGGGTTGTCCGCTCGACCGCCTGAGTCGAGTAGCCCCACCCAGAAGCCCAACGTGAGCCGGGCAACCAGCTTGCCCGGTGGTGCCTCGTCGGTGCATTTCCCGTCCTTCCAGGCGCGTTTGATGGCCGTGCGGGATCGCTCGTCGAACAGAGCGTCCCTGCGATACCAGTCCGCTCCGAAGTGCGCGCTGAGTTGGTCATTCATCGAGTTGCGTAGGACTACCTCCGTGAGGGCGAGGTCGGCCATGAACGCGGAGGAAAGCTCCACATCCAGCACATAGAGTTCGAGAGCGCTTACTCCCTGTACTGCGGAGATGCGGTGGACGGTGGTCATACGTTCGACCGACAGCAGGTTCGCCAGCGACGGCGGTGGCGACGTTTGGTGATACGGCACGGATGCGATACTATGGGACGGTACTCCCCGGGTAAGCCTCTGCTGCGGCATGCACCCGGGGTTTTTCTCGTGTTCATGGCCTTGGTGCTGTTGTGGTGTCTCTACTGTGCAACGGTCGTCGCATGGCGGGTGTGGAGGCAGTATCGCTACGACGTGGGGGCCAGGTCTTGGCGAATCGCCAAGGAGAGCGCGTCAGCGCTGAGGATTGACCCCCTCCGCTGACTCCGCCTGTTCACTCGCGGTGTTCTGTCGGTGGCACACTGCCGTCGTGCACATGGCCCGGTGGTTCGGTGTCGCGGCGGCGGTGTATCTCGGGATGGCGGTGTGGGCGGCGACGATTCCCGTGTCGCCCGCGGAGCCCAACACGCACTCGCCGGAGACGTGCGGCACCGCGCTCGCCCGCTCGCGCGAGTTCGAGCGGATGCTTGGAGTGGACAACACGTTGGGGCGGCCGCAACTCGTGGTGATGGGGCGGGAGAGCTACGAGGCGATCGTCGACTGTGACCGGCGGCGTGGTGAACAGCAGATCGTGACCACGTTCGCCCTGGGCGGGGCGGTGGCCTCCGGCTTGTCCGCGTTCTCCCACCACCGCAGACGCCGTCGGCACGTGCTGCTCCGGCCGTAACACCCGTCGGACTCCGGCCGACTCCGACGCGGCGGATCGCGTCCGCCGTTCGCGGTGGACCGGACGACGTGCGGGAGGTGTCCGATGGAGTGCTGGTGGTGCCGCGAGCCGACCGACGGGGCGAGGTGTCGCGCCTGCGGTTCCCGTCAGCGACCCGAACTGCGGCGGACGGTCTGGTGACTGGTGGGCATCGTGCTCGCGGCCACGACCGTCGTCGTCCCCACGGAGCTGCTGAGTGACCGGGCTGAGCGGGACGCCGACGACGTGGCGTCCGGTGGGGTCCGCGCCACCGACAGCACCGCGGGGGCCGGCATCGCCCGGAGCAGCGAGACGTCGTCCGGTCCGCCGACCACCTCGCCCACCGTGGAACCGGAGCCGGACTTCGCCGCGATCTACTCCCGCATCTCCACCGGTGTGGTGCCGGTGTGGGCGGTGACCTGCCGCGGGGGAGGGACGGGCACCGGCTTCCTCGTGGACGACCGAACCGTGGTCACCGCCGCGCACACCGTGGAGGGTGCCGTCGCGGTGTCGGTGCAGGTCGCGGGCGACCCGCTGTCGGCGCGGGTGACGGCGGTGGACACCACGCTCGACGTCGCCGTGCTACGGCTGGGCACCGACGCCACCGGCGCGGTGCTCTCGTTCGCGCCCACCGAGGTGGAGCTCGGCGACGACGTGGCCGCGCTCGGCTACCCGGACGGTGGCGCGTTGCGGATGACCGAAGGCACGGTGCTCGACCCGGACACGTCGGTGCTGATCGAAGGCGACCGGCAGTACGGGCTCGTGGCGACCGACGCCGCCACACGGCCGGGCAACTCGGGCGGACCGCTGCTCGACGCCCACGGCGATGTCGCGGGAATGGTCATCGCCGGAACCCGGGACGCCCCCAGGTACAGCTCCGCCGTACCCGCCACGACGCTCGAAACCGCGATCCCGGACCTGCCTTCACCGGAGCCGGTGGGCTGCGACCGGGCGCCGCTCGGCCCCGAGGGGGCCGAGATCGCCGGGTTGCCCGGCCCGGAGGAGCTGGAGCTCGCGGCCCTGGCGCGGACGTTCGGTGACTACTTCGGCGGCATCAACAGCGGCGACTACGCCCTCGCCTACGCCCAGCAGTCCCCGCGCCTGCGGGGCGGATTCACCCTCCGCTCCTTCCGCGGCGGTGTGGAGACCAGCTACGGCCACCAGTTCGACGTCCGGGACGTGCGCCTCGGCGCCGACTCGGCGTGGGTGTGGCTGGAGTTCGTCAGCCTCCAGGACCCCGACCACGGCCCGCACGGCGAAGGCTGCACCGAATGGTCGTTGGAGTACGACCTCGTCCGCACGGCGGGGGGCCGGTACCTGATCGACGACGTGCGCGGGCACGGCGGCGGCCCCGGCCACCGGCCCTGCGCCGGGTGGTGACCGGAGCCGCGATGAGGAGATGCCTCGACGCGGAGCCGACGACGGACCGTTGACCTCCACCGCGCTCGAAGGCGCAGGCTTCCCCTGGGACCGGTCGTCGGCACGGGGGAGTGGGACGTGGCGGAGTTCGATGTGGAGGCGTTTCTGGCGCGGCCGCTCACCGGGAGGCTCGCGACCACCGGGCCCACCGTGCGGCCGGTCTGGTTCCTGTGGGAGGACGCCGCGTTCTGGGTCATCACCGGGCCCTGGGCCGTGCTGCCCCGCAGGGTGCGCGCCGATCCGGCGGTGGCGCTCGTCGTGGACGAGTGCGACCTCGCCACCGGGACGGTCCGCCAGCTCTTCGCCCGCGGGCGGGCCGAACTGCTGCCTTTCGACGTGCCGCGGGGCCGACGGAAACTCACGCGCTACCTCGGCGGCGACGAAGGGCGGTGGGACGTCCGGTTCCGGCGTCTGCTGCACGAGCACCCGGACGACACGGGTGTGCGCTGGCTCCGGCTCCGGCCGGCGTCGATGACCGCCAAGGACCTCAGCTACGACGTGCCTCCGTCGCGGTAGTGCCTGACGGTTGTGCCACGTTCGGTGCACGTGGTTTTACGCGAGCGGTGACACGGGATCCGGCCGAACCTCGGCACACTGTGCCATCCCTGCGAGTTCCCGTTCCGAAGCGCCGTTTCGTCGTTCCGGGGCCCGCTGCGCCGGGGTGACGATGCCGCCATGACCGCATCCACACGCAACACCGGCGCCGGTGGCCGCGCCGACCGCCGCACCGGCACGGCGGTGCACGAGCTGGGCCTGCGCATGACGAACTGTCCGGCGCGGCGTGCCGGGTGACCGGCCGCTGCGCCC
>NZ_KI912258.1:215106-229868 GCF_000231035.2 Saccharomonospora iraqiensis subsp. paurometabolica YIM 90007
GTCCCCGCCCGACCCGGCGGCGGCGGAGGTCACCCAGCCGCTCTGGCCGGTCGTCGACCCGGACGAGGCCGCGGCGGACGCCCGGCGGGTGCTGGCCGAATACCGCCCCGCACCGGACGAACAGCTGCTGCGCCGGGTGCTGACCGCCCTGCACCGGCTCTGACCCCCGGTCGGCGCGGGCGCGGCACGACCCCGCGCCGACCGGGTTCCATCCACACCCCCGACGACGAACGGCGAGGAGCCCCATGTCCGTCCCGACGCTCGACCACCCGCACCCCGCCCCCGCACACCACGACCCACAGGCCGCGCTGCTGCGCATCGCCCGCGCCGTGGACGGGGAGACCGAACCGCTGTACCGGCGCAAGGACGCCGGGCACGACGACGTCCTCCCGACCCTGCGGGCGATCGGCTTCCTGGCGCTGGAGCTCGGCTTCACCGTGGCCGAGGAGGGCGGTCTGGACTGCACCGCCATCGAAGCGGCGGTGGCCGACGCTTTCGACCTCCCCGACTACGGCGACCGCGACCCACGGCGAAGCCAGGCGTAGTGCGGGAGACACGGACGTATGTCGAGGTCCGGACCTTCCGGCACCCGGAACACCGCCGCAGGAGCACGGACAGTCCTCGCCGCTACTCGCCGGACACACCGGAGTCGAGGAGCGCGGAGGCGCTCTCCTCGAAGATTTCCGAGATGGTCGCCGAGAGTCCGGTGTCCGTGAGGGCGGGGAAGGTGACGACGGCGTTCCTCCGACGCACCCTCTTCGCGGCCTCACGGAGCAGTTCGGTGCGGGAGAGCCTCTTGTCGTTCCCGATCGTCTTGAGATGCTGCCGGGCTATCTCGGCGGCCAGACGTGGATCACCACCGATGGAGGGGCGTTCCAGGATGGCGACGGCCTCGTCTTCCAGGAGCCCTTCCCCCGCGGTGGTGCCGAGGATGTACGAGCGCCACCAGAGCCGACGGAAGACATTCCGGGGCTTTCCGAGTATCCGCTCGTAGTCGTCCTTCTCCTGCCGGTTGGGGAAGCGCCAGAGCGACACGTCCGGCAGGAGCACCAGGGAGAGAAACGACCACACGCCCTCGTGCGCCGCGTCCGCTGGGACGATGTCCATCCGATCGAGGAGCTCGACGGAGACCCGCTGGTCGAAGAGCCTGTACTTCGCGGAGCGTATGCCCATCGCATGGGGATACCCGTAGTCCTCGGCGATGGAGCGGATACTCTCCCGCAGGTCGGCCAGTCGCCCGGCCGTCACTCTGTGCGACGCGGTGGGATACCAGTCGCTCTGTGGGTGCGTGGTGTCCGAGCGACGCTTCAGCTCCTCGACGTCCAGCGGGGTGAGCTCCGACAGCAGGTCCCTGGCGGCGTTCTCGTTCAGTCTCGGGTAGGAGATCATCGTGACAGCAATCCGACTCGTGCTTGGATCTCGGCTTCCAGCTCACCGGGGGAGATCCGGTGATTCCCCCGGAGCTCCTGCAACGTTCTGCCCGGGAACAGGTCCCCGGTCAGATCACCCAGTACCTGACCGAGCGTGTCGTCCTCGTACGTCTGTTGATCGTCGAAGTCCTCGTGGTGGAGTGCCACCGTGAAGAGTTGTCGGGCGAGGTCGTAACGGATCATCTGCTGCAGCGTCACGGATTGCGTGGCGTCCGGCTGATCGATCAGGGTCCGGATCGCCGGATGATCCGAGTTCAGGTACAGACGGATGTGCCCCGATCCGGACGCGGCCAGATCCGACGAATCCACGGTGAGTGCCCACGCCCCGTTGTGCCCACCGGCGATCCCGGACTCCGCGAACGAGATGGGGACCGTGGGGAAGCGGGCACCGACCCCTTCGAGGGTGATCCGGTGGGGTTCGGACCACAGGAGACTGCCCGGGAGCTCCGGACTCAGCGGGCCGCCACCGACCGGGTCCCCGAGAACGATGCGTGCCTCGAGGGCGAGCCGGCCACCCAGGAGCCGACCATCGAGGTCGAGTTCGAGGGTGTTCGCACCGTCCCGCAGCGGTGACGGCGGGCCGCCCCCACGGAGCTTCGTCCACGAACACTGCCAGGTGATGATGCCGTGCAGCGTCGACCTCTCATCCAGATCACACTCACGGAGAAGGCTGGGAAGGTCGATCTCCAGAGACCGTGCGACACGGAGGTCGGTGAAGTGGTCCCAGTCCGGCACGACCTCGGGGTCGTCCGCCACCTCGATGCCGCTTCCCGTCACGGTCCAGGGCCCGGCCTCGACGAGTTCCGGGGACGGCCTGAGGAAGCCGAAACTGATCGGGGCTGTCATTCCTCCTCCACGGAGCTGAGCTTCACGGTGAGCGCCGCGTCGGCCGGTTGACGCACGGAGACGACCGCCGCATGGTCGCCGGCCTCGGTCACGCGCAATTCCGCACCGTCGTGGCGGGTGCCGGTCGTTTCAAGGCGCCAGTCGAGAACGGTAGGAAGTTCGGCGCCGACCGGACGCTCATTGGCGCTCTCCTCAGCACCTCCCTCCAACACGACCTTCGCGTCAGCGGTCACACGCAGTGCACTGCCGGAGACAGTGGCGGTCACCGGGAACTCGGCGACCCGGTTTCCGTCCCTGATTGTGAGGCGGGGTGGGCCGATGATCTTCGCGGTACCGGACCGGCGACGGGATCGCCCGCCCCCGGGGCCCGTTCCCTGCCGACCGCCCGCATGACCTCCGTTCCCGGACGGGCCGTTCCCGGACGGGCCGTTACCCGGCGGACGCGTCGGCTCCGGCACACGGGGGTCCGTTCCACCTGACTGCCCTTCGAGCAGGGAACCCAACTCGGACGCGACCCTGGCGACACCGGTGGGTCCGGGAGCCGCAGACGGGTCAGGAGCCGGGTTGGCGGCTTCCTTGAACTCTGCTTTGATTTTGTTCAGCGCCTGCCGGACCGGGTTCCGCTCGTTCTTCGTCCTGCTCTGCGGCACCCAGCTGTCGTGTGCGACCGGCTCGGCGAGCGCGAACTCGTTGTCCAACTCAGGAGCCGCGATGAAGACGCCGGCCGTGGATTGCCCGCGTGGGTCCTTTGCCACCGGGTGGTAACGCACGACGAACCTCGGTTCCCTCATGAGGGCCACGTGCGAGTCGACCGCAGGGGTCTCATGCTCCCCTGGCGAGGAGGAGTCGGGAAGATAGCGGCGGTAGGCGAGTGCCCCGAGACGCTTCGCCGGCCTCTTCGAGCGGATCGGCAACACTGTCCATGGCCAGGACCGGGTTTCCTCCCCGGTGTCGTTGCGGAGGAGGGTATCGGCCCGCTGGTAGGCGTCGACGTAGTGCCGGAGTACCGGGTGCCGTGTCGGATCCGGCGGGGAGATCCGCTCGCCCTCATGACTCAACGAGAATCTGATCGATGGCCTACCGTCGCTCCCGACCATGTGCGGCCATGCCCACCATGTGGCAGCCGTGGCGATGCTTTCGACCATGTCCCGGGTCTTACTTTCATCACCGGGGTCAGGACCGAGGACAGCGATCGTGGTGCCGGTACTGGCGGGGGCGGGAGTGGTCATGCCCAGGCGTCGCGCGATGGTTTCCGCTTCCTCACCGATGATCGGCTCCGCGCCCGTGCGCTCATTCCGCACTCCCCACCAGTGTCGCCCCGTGTAGCGACGTCCGTCCCGGTCGTAACTGCTGCCGAGTTCGATGGCGATGAACCGCGCCTCAGAGCCACCGTCCGCTCTGCGGATCCGGGAGAAGACCAGGATGGTCGAGCACCGGCTGGCCTCGTACAGGACGCTCTTGCCGAACCCGTAGGTCCCTCCCTCCATGGTCTTGGACTCGTCTCTGCCGATGTTGCGGACGAAGTCGACGAAGTGGGTCGGTTCATCCGCGGAGACGGCCAGGTCGGCCCTGGTCGGCCCGGCGAGACCGCGGGTGCCGCTGTCACTGACGAGGAGGAAGAACGGTTCCTTCAGGCTCTCGGCCAGAGCGGTACGGTTCGGCGGCAGCTCGGCGAGCACCTCGTCGCGGAGGAAGGACGCCTGCCGCCCGTCCAGGGTGAAAGCGTCCACGGTGAAGCCGACCGGCCCGTCCTCTCCCGTCCGCGCGTCCCAGCTGTTCTGCAGCGTTTCGCGGAGGAACACCGTCCAGAAGTCGAGTTCCGGCTTGCCCAGGGCCCGTTTCGCCGCGCGGGCGTCGATGTTGCCCTGAGGGTGGTAGGGCTCCGAGTAGAGGTCGAGTGTCATGGAGCAGTCTTCCCGCCTTCCGTTCCGGGGGCGAACTCCCGGACGATCTCGTCGACACCGTCGAGTACGCAGTCGGGAGCTTCCGCGTCCAGACGGGTGAGGTCGACGGAGTACCGGACATGGCTGATGTGGTCGGCGAAACCCGGGTCCGCGAGTGTCGATGCGGTGATCCGGGGGAAAGCGCGGGTGACGTGCAGGGCGCGGTCGTCCAGCTTCGTGAAGCGGACGGTGGAGTAGGCCTGCTCATCGGCACCCGCATATCCGACCGCGTCCAGCCGCTTGAGCAGCTCGTGCATGTCCACGCCCAGGGACCGCAACCGTCGGACGGCGTCGGGGACGGAGTCACCGCCGACGGAGACCCGCTCGGCGCGGACCGCCCAGAGGTACAGGTTCCCCTCCGGGGGGAGCTCGAGCTGCGATAGCCCGTGTATCCCGACGGTGAAGCCGTCGGGGTCCGCGGTGGCCTTGACCTCCGCCTGCGCCGAAGGTGCCGTGAAGTCGACGGTGGTGCCCGTCGGTCCTGTCCAGGAGTGGAGGCGGGTGGAGTCCCGCCGGAGCAGGAGTTCGAGGAACCACAGTTCAGCCAGCAGGCCCAGCAGTGCCGATTCCCCGAGCAGTCGGGCGTTCCCGGGCCCGAGGAGGTCCCGCCAACGGTCCAGGAGTGCCACGCAGGTGGCCACCGGCTCCGTCGGATCCGCGACGAGCCCGGACAGCACCTCGTCACACAGAACACTGAACGGTTCGTGCAGTGACGGGATCTCACACCGCAGGACGAGGAACAGCCTGTCCGTGCCGGCGTCGAGCACCTCCCGTGTCTGGAGGGTGACCCCTCGGCTGCCCGTGTCCCGCACCGGTTGCGCACCCGACTCCAGCGGGACGAGCAGGAGAGGTCTCCCCGCATTGTCCATCGCGTGGGCCACATTCCCCGCCGCCAACCCGACGTCGGAGTCGCGTATGGAGGTGACGGAGGCGTCGGCACCCTGCCGCAGGAGGTCGAATACCGATTCCGAGGACTCCATCACCGGTCCCGTGCCGGGTCGCCGCCCTCGGCCGCACGGGCGGCCGTCTCATCAGCTTCGTCGATCAGCTCGACGTTCTCCGGTTCCTCCACGGATTCGGAGGACAGGTCGGCGGAGTAGTAGCTGACACCCGAAGCGGTCCCACGGCTCTTCGGGAAGAAGAGGGCGGCACCGATGACGTGGTCGACCGCGTCCAGTGCGAGCCGCCGGCGCTTGCCGTCCCTGCGCCCGGGCGACCGCGGTTGCGAGTCCTTCGAGATGGGGTACAGACACAGCAGACCGACGTCACCCAGCAGGTCCTCCCGCATCTCGAGCAGAGAGGCGTCGGAGAGGGAGCGACGACTGCCGATCTCGCCGAGATCGACCTGTTCCGGGTGCAGGTCAGCCACACGGTCAACGGTCGAGACGAGGCTCTTGATGTTGGCGTGGCTCTGCCCGGGCATGTCCATGCGGGTCCGTTGGATGAGGTTCACCGGATGCCCGCTGCCGAGGTCGATCGTCCCGTTCGTGCTGTCCGGATGACCGATCACCGCGACGTTCCAGGTGTGCAGGAAGCCTTCCCCGTTCTGCTTGCGGATGTAGTCGGCGAGCAGGTCGGAGCGCATGTTGAAGGCTCGTTCGTGGAAGTTGTAGGTGGCGAGGAAGTCCAGGATGTTGCTCACCGGCACGTCCCGGACGAGGTGACGTCCGGTCGCGGTGTCGACCTCGGCCCCGGACGCCGCACCTGCATCGCGGAGAAGTTGTCGTGCCGCCTCCCGGTTCTGCGACAACCACTCCCCGTCGTGGTGGTTGAACAGGATGGTCTGACGACGGGACCCCCCGTAACTGATCTCCGCCTGTACGGCGTGGCGCATCTTCGCCGCGGAGGTGATGGCCATCGCCGGGTGGCTGCGGATCTTCACCGGGAGCTCGGCGGGAGTGAGCTGTTCATCCTCATAACGTCGGATGTCCCGACGGATCTCCTCCTCCACCGTGGCGAGGTCGAAGAACCACGACTCGAGGTCGGCGGTGACCCAGATGCGGGTGAGGTCGCCGTAGCCCCTGCGGTAGCCGAACCAGCGGCCCATCTGCAGGATCGTGTCGTACGCGGAGGCGGACCGGACAAAGTAGCTGCACACCAGCCCCTCGAGGGTGAGGCCCCGGGAGAGGGTGTTGCCGCCGATCACGATCGCGGTCGTCGGTTCGTCGTTCGCGTAGCTGAGGCGTTCGGAGGACTGATAGTTGTCCACGACGACCCGCGTATCACCGAGGACATCCGGCAGGTGGGGCATGAGTCGTTCCCACGTGACCGGGTCGTCCCCGGGGTCCTGCGGCGGGACCCGCTTCGACTCCCTCTCCCAGAGGTCCCGCAGTTCCGCGTACACACTCTCGTCGCCGGTGGCCACCGCGTGCCGCAGTTCATCCAACACCCGGCGTACCGGGTGACTCAGCCGGACATGCCCGGTGGCGAGCATGGTCGTGTGGATGAGCATCGAGGAGTGCGGATTGCCCGTACCCCGTTCGCGACGCGCCGACGTGGCGAGAACGAACCACCTGACGGCCTCCACCAGGCTGGGCGGGGACGACGGATCCCAGGAATCCACCGCACCCTTACCCCGTGGAGGTTGAACTTCGGAGACCTCAGCGGGATCGACGTGACGGATCAGGTCGAGACCCTCGTTGGTCACGGACGCGTCCTCGTCGGGGGTCAGCGGCTCGCGCCCGAAGATCCGCTCGGGACCGAAGTAGTTGGCCGGAGTGGGCAGGTCGACCACGAAGTCACGTGGGTAGAGGCTCTGTGCGGTCTCGGGGCTGGCGAGCAGGTTGGCGAACGGCGTGGCGGTGTAGGCCACGTAACCGGCCTTCCTCTTCCGGAGCAGCTGCCCGATGAGGCCGTTGATCCGCGAGGTCCGGTTCTTCGCCCCCACATCGAGGCTGGCCTGGTCCGCCTCGTCGTCGATGATGAGGATCGGACAGTCGGCAGCCCTGTTCCCGGAGGAGTCGAGCCACTCGACGAGCCGCCGCAGCCGGTACGGGTTCTTCTTCACGACAGCGAGTAGTCGGTTGCCTTCCGTGCTCAGCAGATTCGATGCGTTGCCCGGCCACTGAAAGTCTGAATCACGCCTCGTCAGCAGGAACCACGAGCTGTCCAGTTCGTTGACGAGCACGTCCTCGAGCCTCTCCTGTGTCTGGCTCCTGAGGTTGTCCGTGATGCCGGAGAGGACGATAAACAGACGGTAACCGACGTCCGCCGCCTTGGCGATCACCGACATGAAGCTGGTCGTCTTGCCGCTCTGCACGTACCCCAGCACGAGGCCCCGGGTGTCGATCTCCTCGCTCCCCGGCGGCCGCAGCAGTCCGACGATCTTGTCCGACGAGTCGTCCACAGACTGGAGCGCATCCTCGTTCAGGTCTTCGGACAACCTCTTCCTGAGGGCGGGCCAGAAGGTGTCGTCCTCCTTCGGACCCGCGTACCAGTAGCCGTTCTCGAGCTCGCGGGTGACCAGTGCACGGGGATCCTGCAACGTCCGGATACGGCCGATCCGGCGCTCGTACTCCACCCTCCCCTGTTCAACCGCGGTCTCCGGCAGCCCCAGTTGCCGGAAACGCCGTACAGCCCCCTCGATACTGTCGCCCCCGTTGACGAAGCGGGAGAGCCCCTCCGCGATCCGTTCAACCTCGGTCGGTGACGTCGCCGTGTCGGTCACCCGCACCGCCTTTCCGCCTCGCTCGATTTCCACTCTCGTGTGTATGCGATGTTGTCGGACGTGCCGCACCTCTGTCGAGAGGTATGTCGTGTGGGACGGGTATTCTGCAACACCCCCGTGGAGAGGATCAGTGATGAGTGGGAACGGACGGCGGACGCATGCTGGTTACGGCGTGAAGCTCGTGCGTGGGCCGTTCGTGCGGCTGCGCCCACATCAGGACTCGTGTGCGGATGAGCAGGAGTTTCTCAGTCTCACGAGGCGTCTGAAGTCGCAGGGGAAGCGCCTCGCGGCCGACCTCTTCAGTGGTGCCGGAGGGCTCAGTCTGGGGCTCGAGAATGCCGGTCTCACCGTGGTTCTATCCCTTGATAACGATAAGGAGGCGGTTGAGACTCACCGGCATCACTTCGCGGGTCTGACGCTCGACTGGGATCTCGCCGACCCCCGACGCATCGAGAAAGTGGCGCATCTCATCAGCGAGGCGGAAATTGATGTACTGGCTGGCGGGCCACCTTGTCAGCCATTTTCGAAAGCCGGTCGCTCGATGATCCGGCATCGTGTGAGAAATGAACTGCGGGACCCCCATGATGAACGCCGGGACCTGTGGCGCTCGTACCTGGAGGTGATCCGTCTCGCCCGTCCCGCGGCCGTCGTCATGGAGAACGTCCCGGACATGGCGCTCGACCGGGAGATGTTCATCCTGCGCACCATGGTGGAGGAGCTCGAGCAGCTCGGGTACTCGGTGGAGGAGCGGGTCGTGGACGCGTGGCGTTACCGCGTCCCCCAGTTCCGGCAACGCCTCATCCTCGTCGCGATGCGTGACGGCCTGGCGTTCGACTGGCCGGACGATGCGACGGAACAGATCAACGTCGGGAACGCGATCGGTGACCTGCCCGAGGTCGCGGGCGGTTGGCGTCCGGAGGGCGGTGCTGACGGGTGGGCGGACTACGACCGGCCGCTCACGGACTTCCAGCGGACGATGCGACACGGCGTGCCTGAGCAGGACATCGGCAAGGTCTTCGACCACATCACACGTCCGGTCCGGGAGGACGATGCGCGCGCCTTCGAGGTGATGACGCACAAGACCCGGTATTCCGAGCTCCCCGAGGAGTTCAAGCGATACCGCGAGGACATCTTCGACGACAAGTACAAGCGCCTCGACGAGAACAACCTGTCCCGCACCATCACCGCGCACATCGCGAAGGACGGCTACTGGTACATCCACCCGTACCAGAACCGCACCCTGACGGTCCGGGAAGCGGCGAGGCTACAGACCTTCCCGGACTGGTTCCGGTTCGCCGGGCCCCCCTCGGCGGCGTTCCGGCAGATCGGCAACGCGGTCCCGCCGATGCTGGCCGAACACATCGGGACCGCGGTGGTGGCCGCGCTCGACCGCGCCACCAAGGAGGAGCACACCACCAGGGAGGTGGCGCGCCGGTTGGCGGACTGGTTCGACAGCCGGGGCGCCGAACCGAAGGGGATCCCGTGGCTCAACGCGGAGACCAGGTGGCAGGCCGTGTGTGCGGAGCTACTCCTCGAGCGGGCCACGAAATCGACCATCGACTTCGTCTGGCCGGTCATCCGACTGATGGCGGGCCCGGAAGATCCCGCTGGTGGGGAGCATGAGGATGCCCTTGTCGACATGGCCACGGCTGTGGGGAGGACCAACCGGGCGAATCTCGTCTCGGAACTGGCGGACTACCTGCGTGAGCATCCCGGGGCGCTGGAGTCGGAGAACCTCGGCGGCCTCAGGCTTCCCGGGGTCGGGGAGGCGATCGCCGACTTCGTGACGCTCTCCGTCCCGGTCGGTGATGAGGAGGACGCGGAGGAGCCGGTGCTGGCGACGAAGGGTGTGCTGCGTGTGGCCGCCCGGTTCCACGGGGACCCGGTGGACCAGAAGAACCGGCTCACCGACGGGCGGATGGCCGTGGCGCGGATGATCGGTGGCGGTGCACATGCCCGCCGCGCGCACAAGGGGCTGATCGAACTCGCCGCGAGTCTGTGCCGGCCGGAGCATCCCCTCTGTTTCGACTGCCCGCTGTTCACCGCCTGCGCCCGTGCGGGGGTCGACGACGGAGGGGTACAGCCACTCTTCTGACCCGGAGCGTCAGAGTCCCAGCGCCTCAGCGATATCGGGGGCCTGCTTCCGCAACGTCTCCGCGACCCGCTTGAAGGCCGCGTACTCGCCCGCCTGGGCCGCGGCCGAGCGCAGGGCGAGGCCGGTCCTGTCCAGGGTCGCGGACTCCGCGGCCGACTCCTGTTGCGCCGCCTCAGAGGCCGCCTGCTGACGGGGTGTCCGACGGTAGGCGCCGTTCGCGCGGATACAGAGCTCATGCAGGGGACGTTCGAGCATCTTCCGGAGGTCCGGTGGGAGGCTGACCTTCATCTTGGCGACGTTGATGTTGAAGGCCGAATCGAGGTCGGTGTCGAAGTCCAGCGAGGCCCGCGCGAGTTTGGTGTGCTCGTCGATCGCACGCACCCCGGCCCAGCCGCCCCACTGCACGAGACGGTCGGCACGGTAGATGTAGAGGCCCTGCTGACGATTCCACTTGAGTGGTCCGGAAAGGCGTTCGAACTCGGCGGGTGAGCTGAAGCGGTCGTGGGAGGGGAGCACGAAACGGCGTAGTTCCACATGGCCGCTCTCCCCCTCGGCCGGATTGATCTCGAACCGTTGTGGGGACAGTTCCACGGTCGCGGGTTCGGACCGGGCGAAGGGATTCCACGGAGTGAGTTTCTCGCCATTCACGGTGATGACCACGTGACGGCCGTTTTCGGTTCCTTCGAGGAACCGGTGGAAGACCATGGCGAGGTGTCGGGAGACCTTGTCGGCCAGGTTCGTCAACCGGCGGCGCGCCCAGCCTCCGTCCGGACGTCTCGTAGGCAGGACGCGGTCCAGCTTCTCCCAGATCACCACTGTCCCCGGTGCGTCCGACAACCAGTCCTGAGCACGGCGGACCAGGTCGGTCCGGCCCGGATCCACGATGAGCCAGTCATCGAATTCCAGGATGAGATCGAGATCCAAAGTGCGGCTCGGTATGTGGCTCCGGCTGGGCGAACGTCGCGATGTCACCGTCACGCACCGGCACTGCGACAGGGACGCGGTCTTCAGCCCCAGACCGTACCGGCCGAGTTCCCCCCGGTCGTATTCTCTGCGGCTGCCGAACCGGAGCGACTCGACGAGTTCGTTCTCGGTCATGCCGTATCCGTCATCGGCGACGATCACACGGGAATCCAGACCCTCGAACTCGATGGAGATATCGATCCGTTGAGCACCCGCCGCTACACTGTTGTCCGCCAGATCCGCGACGGCTGATGCGAAGTCGTAACCTATGTCCCGGAGCGAGGTGGTGAGTCGGCTCGCCGACGGTGTCATGCTGATCAGGTCGCCTCGCCCAACCGGCACGGTCGCTCCTTCAGTTCGTTGTACACACGGACGTCGCCCAGGATCCCACAGAGCTGTCAGTCGACAGAAGGCTTCGCCGGCGGCATGTGTGTAACGTAATGACGCCAGAGTCCCTGAATCTCATCCGCTGCCTGTGTCACCGGCGTGTGTTCCCACACGTGGAGAGGATGCCATCCGAGGTCCTGCAGCGCGGAGTCCTTGTCACGGTCCCGTCGCACGTTGCCGTCCAACTTAGCCCGCCACCACTCGCGGTTGTTGCGGGGGAGCGTGCCGTGTTCCGGGCAGGCGTGCCAGAAGCACCCGTCGATGAACACGGCGAGCCGGGCACGGGTCAGGGCGAGGTCAGGCTTTCCGGGGAGGGTGGAGAGGTGGACACGGAAACGCATGCCGCGTCGGTGCAGCTCGCGCCGGAGGAGCACCTCCGGCTTGGTGTTCTTCCTCGGCATTCTCGACATCTGCCGACTCACGGTCGCGTTCCGCGGTGGGCCGGCTGTCGGTTCCGCCACGCCCGAGGTCTCCCCGTCGACTGTCATCGTGCTTCTTTCGCCGCCTGCCCCGTTGATCCGGGCTCGACCCAGTGTCGCCCGGCAGGCCGATCCTAGCGGCCGTCGGGCCTGTGTCGACATGGTCACGAAGTGATCCTTTCGCATCGTTGGTCGTGTTGAAGGAAATGTCTGACATCGATCCCCGGCGCACACGCCGAAAGCAGCAAGTCGGTAACGTCGCCTGACGCGGCCCGGGTGGCTCCCGACTGAACACCCGGAGTCACAGGCACCCGGGCAGGGGAGGAAGTGGGCGATGTACCCGTCACTGTTGGCGGAGGAGACGAAGGCCGCGGTCACCGAGTACCTGTCGACCACCTTCGCCCTGGCCGACGACGACGCCCGCGCCGCGCTCGAAGCGTTCCTGATGGACGGCGACACCGGCATCTTCCGCGGCCCCTACCTGCGGGTGCGCACACCGTTCCAGCCGGTGGACCGGCGGTGGGTGCCGCCGCTGGACTGGCTGCCGCCCGGGTTCCAGCCGTATCAACACCAGGCCCGCGCGTTCGAACGGCTCTCCACCCGCGACGGCCCCGCCGAGCCGACGATCGTCACCACCGGCACCGGGTCCGGCAAGACCGAGGCGTTCCTGCACCCGGTGCTCGACCACGCCGCCCGCGCGAAGGCGGGCGGGGAACGCGGCATCAAGGCGATCGTGCTGTACCCGATGAACGCGCTGGTCACCGACCAGGCGCGGCGGCTGGCGGAGCTGCTGCACGACGATCCGCGGCTGTCCGACGTCACCGCCGGCGTCTACATCGGCGGCGAAGGGAACAACACCCGTCCCACGCGGGAGCATCTGGTCGACTCGCGCACCGTGCTGCGGCAGGAACCGCCGGACATCCTGCTCACCAACTACAAGATGCTCGACCTGCTGCTGCTGCGGGAGGCCGACGCGCCGTTGTGGGAGGCCTCCACGACGAGCCTGCGCTACCTCGTGCTGGACGAGTTCCACACCTACGACGGCGCGCAGGGCACCGACGTCGCCATGCTGCTGCGGCGGCTCGGCGCGACGCTGCGGGTGGCCGAGCCCGGCCGGCCGCTCGGGCGGATCACCCCGGTCGCCACCTCCGCCACCCTCGGCGGCGCCACCCGCGCCGACGAGCTGTGCGCGTTCGCCGCCACCGTGTTCGGCAGACCGTTCCCGCCGGAGGCGGTGGTCACCGAGGACCGGCAGGACGCCACCGACATCGTGCCGGACGTCGACCACGAGCAGGAGACGCCGAACGTGGTCGCCGTCACCACCGTCGCCGAGCCGGACGCCACCCGGCCCGACTCGTGGCAGGGCCTGGCGCACGAGTTCCTCGGCGGGGTCATCCCCGACCGGGTCGCCCTCGGGCGGCGGTTGCGGCGCAGCCGGGTGACCCGGGCGGTGGTGCAGGCGCTCGCGGACACGCCGCGGACCCTGCCCGAAGCGGTCGACGCGATCACCGGGTCCGACCTCCTGCCGTGGGCGGTCGCCCGGGAACGCGAACCCGGCCGGGTGGAGGAGGCGCTGCGGCGGTTCCTCGCGCTGCTGTCCGCCGCCCGCGAGGACGGCGGCCCCGGGCGCACCAAACCACTGGTGAATGTCGAGGTGCAGCTCTGGATTCGCGAGCTCACTCGGATGCTGCGCGCCGTCGCCGACACGCCACGGTTCGCCTGGTGGCACGACGGCGCACCCACCGACGAGGCGCGCTACCTGCCCGCCGCCTACTGCCGGGTGTGCGGGCGGTCCGGATGGCAGACCATGGCCACCGAGCTCGGCGAGGACCTGGAGGGCTCGGCGGAGAAGGTGTGGCGCTCCAGCCTCACCGAGCGCGCGAAGAGCCGCACCCTGCTGCTGGCCCGGGAGGACGAACCCGGCGCGTGCCGTCTGGACCCGCTGTCGCTGGCGTGGTGCCGGGACGCCGAACCCGGGGTTCCGGTGCTGGTGACCCCGGACGGCGATGCCGCGGCGGCCCAGCGGTGCCCGTCGTGCGACTCGGACGACGCGATCCGGTTCCTCGGCTCGGCAGTGGCCACGCTGGTCAGCGTGGCGCTGACCCAGCTGTTCGGCTCCGACTACGTCGACGACGGGGAGAAGAAGACCCTGGTCTTCACCGACTCGGTGCAGGACGCCGCCCACCGCGCCGCGTTCGTCGAGGGGCGGGCGTTCCAGTTCAACCTGCGTTCGGCCGTGCTGCGCGCGGTCGGCGACGGCCCGCGCAGCCTGCGGGCGGTCACCGCCGCCCTGACCGCCAGCGACCGCGACGACCTCTACACGGTCGCCCCGCCCGACTTCGCCCGCCGACTCGGCTACACCGGCGAGTGGCTGCACCACGACCCCGGCGGCCGCCGCCGCGACCTGCTCGCCACCCGGCTGACCTTCCAGGCGCACCTGGAGATCGGGCTGCGCTCGCGGATGGGCCGCACCCTGGAACTCACCGGCGCGCTCGGCGTGGACCACGACGTCGACCTAAACCACTACGCCGCACTGGCCCGCGCCGCACACGAGAACCTCCCCGAACGCGGCATGACCCTGCCGGACGCGGACGCCTACCGGGTGTGGCTGCTCGGCCTGCTGGACCGGCTGCGCCGACGCGGCGGCATCGCCCACCGCTGGCTGGACACCTACCTCCACCGCGACGGGAAACGGTGGGCGATCTGGGGCGGCAGCCCCGTGGGGATGCAGAAGTTCCCGCGCGGCAGACCGGCCCCCGTGTTCTTCAGCACCGCCACGAAGAGCGACTTCGACAGCCTCCGCCCGCGCGGCGACTCCTGGCTGACCGACTGGACCGAGCGCTGCCTCGGGGTGTCCCGGGCGGAGGCCCGCGCGCTGGTCGAGCCGGTGGTGCGGCTGCTCGCCGAGGGCGAGGCCCCGCCGCTGCTGCGGCGTTCCACCGAGTCCAACGCCTCGGTGTTCGCCCTCGACCCGGAGCGCCTCACGCTGACCCGGCTGGACGCGGCCGACCT
>NZ_KI912258.1:229968-276602 GCF_000231035.2 Saccharomonospora iraqiensis subsp. paurometabolica YIM 90007
GGCGGGCGGAGCTGTGGCGGGGCGCGCCGTGCCCGCGGATCCGCTGCACCGGACGCCTCCAGCCGCGCGCGGTGCGGGCGGGCAACTTCTACCGCGAACTCTACCGCTCCGGCAGGCTGCGGCACCTGGTCAGCCACGAGCACACCGCCCTGCTGGACGACGACACCCGCCAGCACGTGGAACGGGCCTTCGCCCGCACCGGCTCGTCGATCGACCCGAACGTGCTCACCTGCACCCCGACGTTGGAACTGGGCATCGACATCGGGGACCTGTCCACCGTCGGCCTGGCCTCGCTGCCCCGCACCCCGGCCAGCTACCTGCAGCGGGTGGGCCGCGCCGGGCGCGCCACCGGCAATGCCTTCGTCGTGGCCACGGTGCCCAGCGGCCCGCGCGACCTGTACTACCTGTCCGAGCCGCGACATCTGATCGACGGCGAGGTCACCCCGCCCGCGGCGTACCTGTCGGCCACCGAACTGCTGTGCCGGCAGTACCTGGCGTTCTGCCTGGACCGGGTCGCCTCCGGCGAGATCCGCCTCGGCCGGGAGATGCCCCGGCTGCTCGGCGCGCTGCTCGACGACGGGTTCGCCGAGGGCGGCTGGCTGCGGCTGTTCGTCGACACCGTCACCGCCGACGCGGACGACCTCACCCGGCGGTTCCTCGACCTCTACGCCGACGACATCGACGACACCGCCCGGGAGGCGGTGCGCGCGTTCGCCGCGAAGGGCATGCGGGACCGCCTGGTGCGCACCGTCGAGGACTGGACCGCCGAACGCGCCGAGCAGCACCGGCGTCTCGGCGAACTCGCCCAGGCGCTGTCCGATCTGGACCGCCAGGGGCACCTCGACGACCGGGACACCGACAACCGCCGCCGCTACTCCGGCGAGCACAAGGCGCTGAGCGCGATGCTGCGCGAGGGGTGGCACCGCAACGCGCTCACCGGCCTGGCCGAACTGTCCCTGCTGCCCAGCTACAACCTCCGCGACGACCGCACCGAACTCGACGTGTCGCTGTGGTGGACCAGCGACGACGAGGGCGACAAGGGCCTGCACACCAGCGAGGAGACCTTCCCGCGGGGCAGCCGGACGGCACTGACCGAGTTCGCCCCCGGCGCCGTGTTCTACGCCCGCGGTTACCGGGTGGAGATCGACGCGCTGGAGATCGGCCCGTCCGGCAGGCCGCACTACCGGCACACGCGGCTGTGCCCGGACTGCGGCTGGGGCACCGAGACCGTCGACCCCGCACCGGGCCACTGCCCCCGCTGTCACGGCACCGCCGTCGCCGACGCCGGGGCGGTGCACAAGGTGCTGCCGCTGCGCCGGGTGTCGGCGGTGCACCGCCGGGACGAGGCACTGATCGAGGACGAGAACGAGGACCGCACCCGCACCCGGTTCACCACCGTCACCGGGGTGGACGTCGAGCGCGAGCACATCGCCCAGGCCTGGCGGCTGGACGACCGCACCTTCGGCGCCGAATACGTCCGCCAGGCCACCATCCGCACCGTCAACCTCGGCCGCGGCGACCGGCCCGGCCCGGACCTGTCGGTGGCCGGCACACACACCTCCGCACCCCGGTTCCCGACCTGCGCGCACTGCGGTGTGGTGCGCGACGGGCAGCCCGAGGACAAGGTGCGGCACCGCGGCTGGTGCGCCACCCGGCGCGGCACGCCCGTCCGGTGGGAGGACCTGCTGCTCTCCCACGAGATCACCACGCAGGCCGTGCGGCTGCTGCTGCCGGTGTCCACCTTCCACGTCGAACTGCGGCTCACCTCGCTCAAGACCGCCCTGCTGCTGGGCCTGCGCGAGGACTTCGGCGGGGATCCGCAGCACCTCGACGTCGTCACCGCCCGGATGCCGGACGACCACCGGCGCACCCGGCAGTTCCTGGTGCTGCACGACACCGTGCCCGGCGGCACCGGCTACCTCGACCGGCTCGGCGACCCCGACCGGATGCGGCGCATCCTGCGCCGGGCGTATGACGTGCTCGCCACGTGCGACTGCCGGGACGAGGGGCGCGCCGCCTGCCACCGCTGCCTGCTCGGCGTGGCCGCGCCGAGCGAGGTCGCCCACGCCGACCGGCGGGCGGCGCTGGACCTGCTCACCGAACTGCTGGACGGGTGGACGGTGCGGGAGATCCCCACCGTGGCCGACATCGACATCTCCGCGGTGCGGCTGTCCGAACTGGAGCTGCGCTTCCGCGAACAGCTCAAACGGGGCGTCGCCGCGCAGGAGGGCCAGTCGTGGAGCGGGACCACCGGTCCGCGCGGTGAGGAACTGGACATCCGCCTGCTCGGCGACGACGGGGCACCCCGGCGGTGGACCGCACGACCGCTGGTGCGGGTCACCGCCTCCGGCGTGGCCACCGAGCCGGACTTCCTGCTCACCCGGCAGGACGCGCAGGACGCCCCGGTGGCCGTGTATCTGGACGGCAAGGCCTACCACGCCTCGGTGGAGACCGACCGCACCGCCGACGACGCGCGCAAACGCGCCGCCCTGCGGGACGAGGGGTACCGGGTGTTCTCGTTGACCTTCGCCGACGTGGACGACTTCACCCGCCTGCTCGACGGATACGAGAGCAGGCTGGACGAACTGGTGGACGGCCGCACGGCCAACCGGGCACGCGGCGCCGTGACCGACACCCGGCGCGCCCCGGTGCTGTGGGGCAACCCGATGCGCGCCCTGCTGGAGTACCTGCGCGACCCGGCCGAGGACGTGTGGGCCGACACCGCCGTGCAGACCTGCCTGGCGCTGATGGGCTCGCCCGGGCACCGGGTCGCCGCCCCGGTGCGGTGTTCGGCGGACGGGCTGGCGACCGCCCTGCGGGAATGGGGCGAGGGCGGCTCGCCGGAGGCCGGTGCGGGCACGGTGGTGCTCGCGCGCTGCACCGGGACGTCCGGGCTGCCGATCGCCGTCGTGGGCAGCACCGAAGGGTCCGCTCCGGACCGGAGTCTCGGCGTGCTGACCGTGCTGGACGACCGGCCCAGCGAGGTCGGCGGCCCGGAGCACGAACGCCGGTGGCGGGAGTGGCTGCGCTGGGCGAACCTGCTGCAGTTCCTGCCCCTGCCGCGGCACGGTGACCCGGAACCGCTACGGATGGCCGAGTGCTGGACCCGTGGTTCCCTCGACGTGTTCGCGGGCCGGACACCGCCGCTGGCGCTGCCGAAACCGGAGACCGGGACCGGCCGGGACGTCGACGTGGCCTTCCCGCGCACCCCGGGCTGGCAGCCGGCCGTGGACTACGCCGACGACCGGCTCGGGCCGATCGGCAAGCGGCTGGACGCGCTCGACGTGCCCGCACCGCAAGCGGGCGACGAGGTCGGCGAGACCGGATCGCGGCTGTGGCCGGTGGAGTACTGCTGGCACGACGAGCGGCGTGCCGTGGTGGTGGACGTCGTCCCCGACCGCGACGAGTGGCTGCGTGGGCACGGCTGGCGGGTCTGGTGGTTTCTCGAAGGCGACGACGAGGAGGAACTCGTGCGCGAGATCGCGGCGGCGTTCGGGGTGGGGGACCGGTGAGCGGGCGCGTGGTGATGTCCGACCGATTCACCCGGACCTACTCCGAACTGGACGGTTCGATGAAGAACCGGGTGCTGGACTTCATCGTCAAACTCCAGGAACGCCCCGACCTCACCGGGCTCGACCTCAAGGCACCCGAGGGGGTGGCCGACCCGCGCATCCGCACCGCCCGGGTCACCGACTTCTGGCGGGCGGTGCTCATCGAACTGCCCGAGTCGAACGGTTTCGTGCTCGCGGCGGTGAAACCGCACGACGACGCCTACACCTACGCCGAACGGCTGCGGGTGGGCGTCAACGAGGTCACCGGCGCGCTGGACGTGGTCGACGCCGCCGCCCTCGACGAGGCGATCACCCACGCGCACACCGCCGGGGCGACCTCCGGGGGCGGCACCGGCACCGCTCCGGAGCGTGGGCCGGTGCTGGACGGCGTGCGGGTGCGGGACCTGCGGCGCTTCGGTGTGGACACCGACGTCGCCGAACGCCTCGTCGGGATCACTGACGAGAGCCGGCTGTTGTCCGTGGCCGAGGAGCTGCCGGGGGTGCAGGCGAACGCGGTGCTCGACCTCGCCGCCGGACGCACCGTGGACGACGTGTGGGCCGACCTCATCGCCGAGGAGGAACCCGAGATCGACACCGGGGACCTGCTCAAGGCCCTGGAACGGCCGCAGTCCCGCCTGGTGTTCACCGACGGCAGTGCCGACGAGCTGCGCGCCGCCCTGGAGGGCGAGTTCACGGCGTGGCGGGTGTGGCTGCACCCGCTGCAGCGCAGGCTCGCGTACAAGGACGGCTGGCGCGGGCCGTACCGGGTGACCGGCGGGGCGGGCACCGGCAAGACCGTCACCGCCGTGCACCGTGCCCGCCACCTCGCCGACCGCCTCGCCCGGGCCGGATCGGACGAGAAGGTCCTGTTCACCACCTACACCCGCAACCTGGCGCGCAACATCGAGTCCCAGCTCACCGAACTGGCCGGGCCGGACATCCTCAAGCGGGTCGAGGTCGTCAACATCGACGCGCTCGCCTACCGGGTGCTGCGCACCGCCGACGACCGGCAGACCCGCCCCCGGCAGGTGCGCGACGACGCGCCGGACGTGGTGGCGGCGTGGGAGACGGCCCGCGCGGACGCGACCGAGGCGTGGGAGACGGCGTTCCTGCAGGCGGAGTGGAACCAGGTGGTGCTCGCCCAGGGAATCGGCGAACGTGGTGAGTACCTGCGCGCCCCCCGCAGCGGCCGCGGCAGGCGGCTCTCCCGCCCGCAACGGGCGGAGCTGTGGGCGGTGTTCGAACGGTTCACCCAGCAGCTCAACGCACGCAACCTGCTCACGTTCACGCAGGCGGCCGCCCGCGCGGCCACCGTCGCCCGGCAGCTCGACCCGCACGACGACCCCGGCACCGACAGCGGCGTCCGCCGCGCCGCGCTGCCCCGCTACCGGCACGGCGTCGTTGACGAGGCACAGGACCTGCACCCCGCGCACTGGCGGCTGGTGCGCGCCCTCGTCCCGCAGGGAGCCGACGACCTGTTCCTCGTCGGCGACGCGCACCAGCGCATCTACGGCAAACCGCTGGTGCTGTCGCACTACGGCATCGAGACCCGGGGCCGTTCCCGGCGGCTGACCGTGAACTACCGGACGTCGCGGCAGATCCTGGACTGGTCGCTGCGCGTGGCCTACGGGCACGCGGTCGACGACCTCGAGGGCGGGGCCGACTCCCTGTCGGGTGCCCGTTCGGAGTTCGCCGGGCCGGAACCACGCACGGCCGGGTTCGACACCGCCGCGGCGGAGAAGGCCGCGTTGGTGGAGGTCCTGCGCGACTGGCACCGGGCGGGGCTGGAGTGGTCGCAGATCGCGGTAGTGACCCGCTCCAACAACCGCGTGGCCGAGCTGGCCGCGGCGTTGACCGGGGCGGACGTGCCCGCGACCGAGGTCGGGCGGGACAACGACGAGCACGCGCTCGGCGACGTGGTGCGCGTGATGACCATGCACCGGGCGAAGGGGCTGGAGTACCGGGCGGTGGCACTGCTCGGCACCGGTCGCCGCGACCTCCCACCCCGCGCGGTGCGGGAACTCGACGGCGACGACCGCGACGCCGCCTGGGCACGCGAACGCGGCCTGCTCTACGTCGCGGGCTCCCGCGCCCGGGAACACCTCTACCTCTCCTGGACCGGCGAACCCTCGGAGCTGCTGGGGTGAGTGCGGGCGCCGTTTCCGTACCGCAGGCCGGTCAGAACCGGATGTCGCCGTGGATGTCGCGGGCCTGGACGACGTTGCCGCTGAACTGGCCGGTGGTCTGGTTGTTGACGCCGCCCGGCCCGGATTGCTGATCGACCTGGACACTTTCCCAGGTCTCGCGCAGGCGGGTGGCGAACTCGGGATCGTGGTCGGCGGCATCGTGCAGCCGGGCGCGTAGTCGGTCGACTTCGGGCGAGTCCGCGGACGAATCCGCTGCCGCTTCGAGGACGGCGGTGGCCGTGGGGTCGTCGGCGAACTGCTCCTTGACGAGTCGATACAGGGCCATGACGCCGCGTCCGGCGATCGCGGCGGCGACGGATCCGAAGAATGGCTCGATCACGTGATACTCCCCCAGCGTGCCTGTTCGACGGCTGCGCCGGGGGAGTCTATCAAGAGTCGCCGGTGTTCCGTTGTCCGCGCTGCACCGGGTTCAGCATCGCCACCACAGCAGGCCGATGGTCATGGCGGCGGGGCCCATCGTGACCGCTGAGGATAGGAACCAAAAACCATTCACTTGTCGTCTGCGTACCTTCCCGAAAAAGCGCGTTCGCTTGACGAAACGCAGCGTATGGGGAGCGGCATCTCCGCGCAAGAGAGATCGCTACGCTATGTAGCGCGCTATGCCGCGTCGGTGTAAAGGATGATCAGCGAAAATGGACGAACGGAGTAATCTGTCACTCTGTGTAGCAGATCATTTCATCTGACAGGGTGATTACTCGTCGTCCGAGTATTGCGCCCGGCGATGTTTCAACCGTGCCGCAACGAGTGACCGGACTCGCCGGGAAGGTCGGCCAGTCTGCGGGCGATGTCGCGTGCGGCCGTGTTCCGACCCCGCGCGTGCAGCAGCGAGACGGCACGGCTCCAGGCCTTCCTCGCGGCCGCGACCTCGCCCTGTGCGTGCGCGGCCCGGCCGAGCAGGTCGAGGATCCGCGCCTCGCCGAGCTCGTCCCCGGTGGTCGCGGCGCGCCGGTGTGCTTCCTCCGCGAACTGGCGGGCGGGGGACAGGTGGCCCTCGTCCAGCTCGATCTCGGCCATGACGGCGTAGGCCCACATTCCCACGGTGATGTCGTGGACCGGGTCGAGCAGCTCCAGGGCCCGCCCGCCGTACCGCTGGGCCCCGTGTCGGTCGCCCTGCTGCCGAGCGAGCGCGGCCAGGCCGGTCAGGGTCTCGACCTGTCCGGAACGGTCGCCGATCCGTTCGCGGATCGCGAGTGACCGGTGGAAGTGGTGTTCGGCCTTGGAATGGTGGCCCTTGTCCGTGTGCACCTCGCCGAACCGGTGTTCGGTGACCGCGCTGCGGTCGTCGTCCCCGGCTTCGGCCGCCAGCAGGGCACAGCGATGCAGCAACGCGAGTGCGTTGTCCGGTTCGCCGATGTGGCGTTGCCAGCGGGCGATGTTCAACGTGGTCGTGCAGATGCCGACCGGGTCGCCCACTTCCCTGGCGATCCGCAGTGCGTGCAGGAAATGGTCGGACGCCGTGTCGGGGTCGTCGCGCATCAGGGCGAGGTGGCCGAGATCGTTGCGCGAAGCCGCGTGGGCCAGCGGTTCACCCGCGGCGTGGGCCGAGGCGGCGGCAGTCTCCAGGGCCGCGGTCGCGTCGTCGAACCGGCCGTGGTGCTCCAGCAGGCCGGCGATCGCGTGGGCGATCCGCCAGGCGTGGTCGTGCCTGCCGGTCTCCGCCGCGCGGTCCATCGTGGTGAGCAGGTTCGCCCGCTCCCGCCGACCCCAGAGCATCGCGTCCCGGTCGTGCTGGAACGTGACGGGCACACAGCCCGGGGGAGGTGGCGGCGGGGTCGGTGTGAGCCGGTGCGGGAACACCGTGCGTTGGGCGTTGTGCGCGCTGACGAGGTAGAAGCTCAGCATGCGGTCCCGGGCGCGCGCGGTCTCCGACGGAGACGTCGGCAGCGTCGTGGAATAGGCGTGCAGGAGATCGTGCAGGCGGAAGCGGTCGAGGGAGTCCGGTTGCTCGACCAGATGGGCGGCGTGGAGTCTGTCCAGCCGGTGTGCCACCTCCCGGGACGGTTCGCCGGTCAGTGCGGCGGCGAGTTCGACACCGAACTCCGGGCTCGCATGAATCCCGAGCAGCCGGAACAGCCGTGCCTCGGCCTCGTCGAGATGCTCGTAGGAATTCGAGAACACCGCGTGCAGGCTCGCGTCGACGCCGTCGCCGTCGTCCCCGATCCGGAGCAACGTGCGCGAGTCGAGCAGTTGGTTCGTGATGTGCCGGAGAGGGGCGCGGGGGCTGCGATTGGCACGGTCGGCCACCAGGTTGAGCGCCAGCGGGATGCCGTTGCAGAGCCGCGCCAGCACCTCGAGGTCGTCCGGCTCGATGGCGGCGCGGTCGCCGAGTCGTCCGGCGAGCATTCGGGTGGCGTGTTCGTGGGTCAGCGGCGGCACGGTGATCGGGTCTGTCCCGTGCCGCACCGCGAGTGCCCCGAGCCGCTGCCGGCTCGTGATGAGTACGACGCACCGTGCCAGCAGGGGAAGCATCGACCGCACGTGGGCGGCGTCGCGCACGTTGTCGAGCAGCACCAGCGCGGGTTGTGCTGCGAGGCGTTCCCGCAGCCGCTCGGCTCGCACGGTAGGGCCTGCGGGATGCGGGATGGTGGGTTCGAGTGCGGCGAGGAAGGTGTCGACCATCTCGGTCGTGTCCATCCGGGTGGCGCCGGAATAGCCGCGCAGGTCGGCGAAGAGCGTGCCACCGGGGAAGTGGTGCTCGACCCGGTGCGCCCAGTGCACGGCCGTGCTGGTTTTTCCGACGGCGCCGAGGCCGGTCAGGATCACGATGTGCGGACGGACGGTGCCGTCGGTGATTCCGGTCCGGTCGTCGAGCTCGGCCAGCAGACTCTCGCGCCCGGCGAAACTCCGGAGATCGTGCGGGAGTTGCCGGGGTACGTGGTGCTTACCCGGGACGGAGGGCGGCGTGCCCGCGCGGGGTCGCCCGTCCGTCGTTGAGGTGGAGACCAGTGAGTCGTGACAGTGCCGGAGACGGGTGGCGTCCTCCGGGTTCTCCCGGCGGAGCCGCTGGTACAGGGAGTAGAAGAACTGGCCGGCTTCGTCCTCTCGTCCGAGTCCGTACAGCACCCGCATGCGTCGCTCGGCGAGGCCGGTGTCGTCGGTGAACTCGGTGGGCAGTTCGTCGAGTTGCCGTAGAGCGCGGTCCCAGTCCCGCAGCGCGATCCGGACGTCCAGGCCGAGGCGGACCGCGGGGAGCCACTCCTGCCGCACCACATGGACGCGCCAGTTGTCGGCGTACTCGGTGTCGAGGTCGGCCAGCGGGCGTCCCCGCCACAGACCCAGCGCTCGGTCGATCCGGGAAGCCGCCTCCGGAACCCGATCCGCCTGGTACGACGTCCGCGCCTCGGCCACGAGCCGCTGGAACACGTGGTAATCGACGAGGTCGGGGCTGGTGTCGAGGGAATAGGCCCGGTCCGCCCGGGGGAGTCGGGCGCGTTCGCCGGCGAGGCGCAACGCCTTCCTGATCCGCGTGGTGTTCGTGTGCAGCGCGGCCACGGGATTCCGGGGGAACTCCTCCTCCGGCCACACCCATCCGATCAGCGTGTCGATGGGCAGTTGCTGACCGGCGTGGACGAGCAGTGTGGCGAGCACCTGCCGTTCCCGTCGCTTGCCCCACTGCACATCCATTTTCCCGTGCAGGCGCACGGCTGTCCGCCCGAGAATCCCGAACGCGATCTCAGCAACCATCCGCGCACCCCCGTCCGGTCAATTTCAGGGACTTCGCCTGTGAAACGGTCGTATGGTGCCATCCACCCGGCATGGGAGCCAGTGGCCTGCTGATACCGACACCGACCTGTCATCTTCCGGGGTTCGGGGAAAGTTTTGTGTGAGAACCGCTGACAGGTACGTGAAAGAAGCGTCCCGCACTGTTTCGACGTCAGGACCCTGTCGTCCGGAACAGGAGTGCGGAGATGGCAACGGTTCATTGGGACTTCGGTTTCGCCGAATGGTATCGGGCCGGAGCGGAGCGCGGTGGGACCGCGGTGGGCACGCTGAGGGGTGAGCGGCGGTGACTGATTCGATGTCGACACCGTGGCTCCGCACCCCGGGCAACGCCGCCGCGCGGAGGTGGTTGACCCGGCCCGACTGTCGCACGGTCCTGGTGGTGGTGCCGCACATGACCGCGGGCACCCGCCTCGCCGACGTCCTGCCGTTACTGGAGGCGGACCACCGGGTGCAGGTCCTGTTCACCGTCCCCACGACGGCCGACATGTGGCCGGGGGTCGAGGACTACGTGCGGTCGTGGGACGGGGTGCTGGTGCCCTGGAACCAGGCCCTGCGCACGCGTTTCGATCTCGCGCTGGCGGCCAGCTACCAGGAGATCGACAAGATCGACGCGCCGGTCCTGGTACTCCCGCACGGGGTCGCCGAGCGGTCCCGGATCAGCCCGCGCGACTCCGGGCAGGCCGAGGACACGTCGTCCCGGATGCGCGACCTCGTCGTCCGTGACGGGAGGGTGGTGCCGGCCGGTGTGGTCTTCGCCCGGGAAGAGGACGCCCGCCGGTTCCGCGCGGACTGCCCGGAGGCGGCGTCCCGTGCCCTCGTGGCCGGCGACCTCTGCCTCGACCGTATCCGCGCCAGCTTGCCCTACCGCGACCAGTACCGCCGGGCTCTGGGGGTGAACGACGACCGACGGATCGTCCTGGTCAGCTCCACCTGGTCCCGATGGTCGCTGTTCGGCACTGAGGAGGGCCTGTTGACCGAGCTGGTCCGGCAGTTGCCCGCCGACGAGTACCGCGTGGTCGCCGCGCTGCATCCCCTCATCTGGGCCGCGCACGGCGCATGGCAGATCCGGGCCTGGCTCGCCGCCGCGCTCGACGAGGGCCTCGTGCTCCTCCGCCCGGAGGAAGGCTGGCGGGCCGGCCTGGTCGCCGCGGACCACCTGGTCGGCGACCACGGCTCGGTGACCCTGTACGGAGCCGCACTCGGGCTCCCGGCGCTGCTGCATCCCGCAGCGGGGCAGGACGTCCGGCCGGACAGCCCGGCGGGTCACCTGTGGCGGGTGGCGCGCACGATCGATCCGGACCGTCCCTTCCCCGCCCAGCTCCGTGCCTCCGGGAGTGCGAGTCCGTCCCACGGTACGGCGTTGGCGCAGCGGATCAGTTCGGCGCACGGGAGGGCGGGTGTGCGTCTGCGTCGGGAGATGTACCGGCTCCTCGGTCTGTCCGAGCCCGCGCGGGGCGTTCCCCTTTCCCCTGTGCCCCTCCCCGTCCCCGCCACCGGCGAAGCGCATCGGAGGGTCGAGCCGTGACGGGACCGATCGATCGTCGCCGGACACCGTGGCCGGGTGTGGCGACCGTCCTCTTGACGGCCCGGCACGGCGGACGGGAGCGGATACTCGTCGCCGACCTCGCACGGGCGCCGCGCGCCTGTCTGGAACGTGCGGACGTCGTGCTGGGTGGAACGCGCCCGTCCGTCCGCGCGGCCCACGGGACGGCGGTGGGTATCCTGGCCGCACTGCCCGGATGCGTGCTCGTCGCACTCGTCGCGGCGACGGGGGAGTGCGTCGTCCTGGCCCGTAGCCGTCCCCCTGTCCTATTCGCCGCCGGAACACAGGTATCCGGGAATCCCGTCGCGCGGGCACGCGGGCACGCGTTGCGGTGCTACGTGTCGTTGTGCGGGGCCGGGTCGCCGGTCTCCCGCCCGAGGGCGGCCGGGATCTCCGCGAGCTGAGCACGGAGCCGGCGCGCGCGGGGGCTGCCGGTGCGCTCGTAGTGGGCGAGCGCACGGCGGAGAAGATCCTCCGCCGCGCCGGTCTCCCCGGTCCGGAACCGGAGGTCGGCGAGCGCCTCCAGAGCTTCGGCGTGGTAGTGGTCCGCGCCGGATCCGGCCAACGCGTCGACCGCGTGCCGGAGTGCGTCCTCCGCCTCGGCGAGCCGGCCCGACCGCAGCTGGATGGTGCCGATCCGGGTCATTCCGCGCAGGTGCAGCACCGTATCGCCCAGCTCGGCGGCGAGTGCCGCGGCTCTCCGCGCCGGAGCCAACGCCTCCGCCGGGCGGTCGAGATCACACAGCACCTCACTCGTCCGCCGTAGCTGCAGCGCCACCAGACGCGGCTGTCGCAGGGTCTCCGCGATCGCCAGTGCCTGCCGGAAGCGGCGCAACGCCTCCTCGGCCTCGCCGGTCGCACGGGCGAGCAACCCCAGATGTTCCAACGCGGTCGCCTCGGCCTCGGCGTTCCCGGCCTCCCGGGCGAGTTCCAGGGCAGCGGTGAAACAGTCACCCGCCTGTTCGTGGTCGCCGCTGTCCAGGTGGGCGTAGCCGAGCTGCACCCGCATGCGGGCCTCGGCCCGGTGGTCGCCGCAGCGCCGCGCGGCCTCGACGCCCCACCGGTGGGTGCGGACCCAGTCCCCGTAGTGCTTGCGGTAGAGGAACAGTCCCCAGAGTGCCTCGCACAGCTGCCACGTGAATTCCCACCATTCCCGCTCCGCCGAGGCCCGCACCACGGCCACGAGATTGTCCAGCTCCTGTTCCAGCCAGGCCAACGCCTCGACCGCACCCGCCTGACGCGGCGGGCTCCCGCGCAACCGCTCGTACGCGGGGCCGATCCGGGGCCGGAGCGGCAGAACCACCACATCGGCCGCGGCCGCGGCGTCGAGGTACCACGCGACGATCCGCCGCAGAACCTCGGCGCGTTCTCCCCCGCTCTCCCGTTCTTCCGCCTGTTGCCGTGCGTGCAGCCGGGCGAGGTCGTGGAAGCGATACCGCTCCGGCCCCGCTTCGGTCAGCAGGCTGGCGGTGACCAGGTCGTCGAGCGCCTTCTCCGCCTCGTCCACCGGGATGCCCAGGGCGGCGGCGGTGCGTTCGGCACAGAATTCCGGGCCCGGATGCAGTCCGAGCAGCCGGTAGGTGCGGGCGGCGTCCTCGGGAAGCCCCCGGTGGGACAGGTCGAAGTTGGCCTGTACGACGGCCTCGTCGGCGACGCCGAGCTCGCCGATCCGTCGCCGTTCGTCCGACAGTGCATCGACGAGTCGGGAGAGTGGTTGCCGCGGCCGGGTCGCGATCCGTGCCGCGACGACGCACAACGCGATTGGCAGACCCGCGCAGAAACCGACGAGTTGCCGCGCGGAGTCCTGCTCGACCGAGACCCGTTCCCGCCCGGCGGTCGCCGACAGCAGCTCCCACGCCGCCTCCTCGTCGAGCGGGTCGACGAGGAGGATCCGGGCTCCGTCCAGGGCGAGCCCGCCCAGACGCCATCGGCTGGTCACGATCACCACCGATTCCGGGGACGCGGGGAGCAACGGACGCACCTGGGCAGCCGTGTCCGCGTCGTCGGCGAGGATGGCCACGGCCCTGCCCGCGGTCACCGACCGGTACAGCGCGGCCTGCCCGGCGAGGTCGGGGGGAACGGCGTCGGCCTCGACACCGAACGCCCGCAGCAGTCTGCGCAGCACGGTCTCCGGCGCCGCGGGGCCGGTCGGGCCGAACGCGCCCAGATCCGCGTGCACCTGGCCGTCCGGGAACCGGTCGAGGTGCTCGGTGATCCAGCGGGTGGCCAACGCGGTCTTCCCCACCCCGCCAGGGCCGGACAGGACGACCACCGCCGGCCCCTGCCGCTGCTCGGCGAGGAGGAGGTGATCGAGGTGGGCGAGCTCGTCCGCGCGGTCGGTGAACGAGTCCGGCACCGACAACAACTGTCGCGGCGGAGCCGCACGGGGGCGTGCGTGCACATGAACACCTCCGTGGATCGCGCCCGCTTGTACGGCCGGCCCCGAGATGTCGCCGGAAATGGTGTTCTCGTCACCTGAAATGTCGTCCACCCCGTCCCTCCCGTTCGCCGTGACCAATTCTCGGGCTCGGAGCCGCATCGCAACACCGCCTGACGGTCCCTCCCGGTGCACCATCCTGACATGTAGCGCGCTATGCCGCGTCGGTTTCGGGTGGGCCCGGTGTCCCGATCGGGAAAAACCGATTGACCTCGACCATGGTTGATGTCGGAGGCTGGTGTCCCGAGGGATCACCACAGACAGGGGACGGACATGGACGCGACAGTGCCGCAGCAGACGTTCGACACCGCCTACGACGAGGGCTGGGCGGGCTGGGTGATCGGACAGCCCCAGCCCGTCGTGGCCGAGCTGGAGCAACAGGGCTGGTTCCGCGGCAGCGTGCTGGACGCCGGGTGCGGTACGGGCGACAACACCGTGCTGCTCGCCGGGCGCGGCCACGACGTGCTCGGAATCGACTTCTCCGACCGCGCCGTGGACCTGGCCCGGCGCAACGCCGAGACGCACGGGGTGTCCGTCCGGTTCGAGTCGGCCGACGCGCTCGCCCTGGACGGTGCGGAGCGTTTCGACACCGTCGTGGACAGCGCCCTGTTCCACGTCTTCGGGGCCGACGACCGCGCCCGCTACGCCGACGTGCTGCACCGGGTGTGCCGGCCGGGGGCGCGGGTGTTCGTGCTCGCGCTGGCGCTGACCGACGAGCCGTCGTTCGGCCCGCGCATCAGCGACGCCGCGATCCGGGACGCCTTCACGGACGGCTGGGAGCTGGAGGATCTCAGCGCCAGTCGCTATCGCGCCGTGGCCTGGGGAGACCATGCGGCGGAACTCGGTGTCGCCGACGACACCGCGGTGGACCTGCCCGCATGGCTGGCCCGGATACGGCGGGTCTGATCGGCGGCGGTGTCAGCCCGGCTCGTCCTCGTCGAGTGCCGCCGCCAGTCGGTAGTCGACCCGCACGTTCTCGTAGGTCTCACCTGCACGGACCCGGTCGGGGAGATTCACCCGGTCGCTGTCGGACCGGGAACGGTAGCCGGGTGAGCCACTGAAGGACACCCCGGTTTCCGGGTCGTCCCGCCAGCACATCCGCTCGGCGTGCACGGTCGAGGTGAAGTCGATGTCAGGTCGCCGGAGGCGCGGGACGCGGTTCACGTCCCGTGCCTCCGGCGGCGCCGTTCCGGGGAGGTGCGACCTCCGCCGGACTCGGAGCGTGGCCGGTGTGTCGTCCCGCCGGAGGTGCGGGGCCGTGGCCGTGGCCGCCGTGTGGTCCGCCTCTCCCGGGACCGGTCACCGGTCCCGTCACCGGTGCGCTGGTCACCGCCCCGGTCACTGTCGTCTCCCCCGGTGCGGTTCCCGTCGGACGAGGTGTCCCCGGCTGCCGTACCGGCGCCGCCGCCCACTTCGCGCGCGGTGCTTCCGGCGGTGTCGCCCACGTCGCGGGCCGCTTCTCCGGCGCTCCGGCCGACCTCTCGGGTCGTCTCTCCGGCGTTCCGGCCGACGTCCTCGGTCGCCCGTCCCGCGCCTCGCCCGACTTCCGTGGTCGCTTGTCCCGCGCCCTGTCCGACGTCGCTGACGGCCTCGCCCGCACCGTGGCCGACCTGCTCGACGGCGCGCCGCCCCCGGCCCCGAGTTCGCCGACCGCCCCGCCGACCTGTGCAACGCGGGCTGCACCGACTGCACCAGCAGTTCGAGGATCTGCGGGTTCCGGTCGATGGTGGTGAGCACCCGTTCCAGGATCTCGGCCACCCGGTCGAGCCGGACCTTGAGCAGTGCCTGCGCCTGGACACCGGTGATGTCCAGCGCGACCCGGCCGAGGGCGACATCGGCGCCCACGTTGAGCTTCACCAGGTCGAGCACCTCGGCCTGCAACGAGACGTGCGCGCGCAGATTCTCCACTTCGAGCGAGATCTGATCGACGGACAGGTTCGGCACATCGAGCAGCACGTCCGGTGCGCCCGCACCGTCCGGCGTCGGCCCAGGAGCACGGTCGGCAGGGCCGCCGACCTCGCCGGGGTGCCCGGACGCCGCCGAACTGTCGGCCGGGGGGCCGGTCGGTCGTTCGGCTCGGATCCGACCGCACGTCGTGGCCCCCGCCGCGGCCTTCTGTTCGGCTGAACGGCCTCGGTGTCTACTCCGTCCGGCCCATTAACTTCTGCTTCTTCAAGTCAGAAGTCCGACTTTTCCGACCATAGGAGTTTACGTGGTGGCCCTAAGTCTTTAACGTCCTCGTGAAGTTTCCGTTCATGGGAGGCGGAGGTCACATGACCGAACGCAACGCTTCGGACGATCCACCGGGACGAGGACTCTCGCGCCGCTCCATGCTGGTCGGCACCGCGGCGGGCGTCGTGACGCCGGTCGCGGTCTCGTCGCTCGGCGCGGCCGCCGCGACGGCGGATCCCGGCAACGGCCGGGCACCGGGGAACGCAGGCAGAGGTGATGGCCGCCTCCGCCGCATCACGATGTACGCGGAGAAACTGCCCGACGGCATGATCGGGTACGGGCTCGAACCGGGCGGTGCCACCGTCCCCGGCCCCGTGCTCGAGATCTGGGAAGGCGACACGCTCGAGATCGAGCTGGTCAACACCACCGACAAGCGGCTGTCGATCCACCCGCACGGCGTGGACTACAGCGTCGACTCCGACGGCGCCCCGCTCAACGGGTCGTTCAACGAACCGGGCGAGACCCGCACCTACGTGTGGCGCACACGTGCCCCGTCCAAGGGCCCGGGAAAGCTCTGGATGCCCGGCAGTGCGGGGTACTGGCACTATCACGACCACGCGATGGGCACTCCACACGGGACGGAAGGCCTGCGTAAGGGGCTGTACGGCGCGCTCGTCGTCCGCCGCAAGGGCGACGTCCTGCCCGACCGGCAGTTCACCGTCGTGTTCAACGACATGACCATCAACAACCGGGTCGCGCCCGACGTCCCGGTGCTGGAGGCCAACCTCGGTGAGCGGGTCGAGTTCATCGCCATCGGGCACGGCAACAACTTCCACACCTTCCACCTGCACGCGCACCGGTGGGCGGACAACCGCACCGGCTACCTGGAAGGCCCGAACGACCCGAGCCGGGTGATCGACAACCGCGACCTGAACCCCGGCGACTCGATCGGCTTCCAGGTCCTCGCGGGGGACGGCGTGGGGCCGGGTGCGTGGATGTACCACTGCCACGTGCAGTTCCACTCCGACGGCGGAATGGCCGGTGTGTTCCTGGTCCGCAACGCCGACGGAAGCATGCCGGAGGGCGCCCGGGAGGCGCTCGACCGCTACCACGGGCACGCCGGCGGCTGAGTCGGCGGACGACGACGGCACGCCGGGACCGGCGTGCCGACACCCGAGTAAGGAGTAGAGATGAGTCGACGGAGATGGTCAGCTCTACCCCGCCGGAGACGCACCGGGCCGACGCCGCTGCGGCGCGGTCTGGTGCTGTTGACGGGGACGACCCTGGTCCTGGGACTCGCCGCGGCCCCGGGTCTCGGCGCTGAAGGGCAACCGAACGGTCCGCACGGACCGGAACGGGGCGCCGCCGGAAAACCCGCCGGGAACCAAGCGGGAGGCGCCACGGGCGACGGGGACGCGACGCCCTCGGTCCTGGTCTTCCACGGCCCCACCGACCAGCAGGACGACCCGGTCGCCCGCGCCGCCGAGACGTTCGGTGAGCTGGGCGCCGCCCACGACATCCGGGTGGAGACCACCACCGACCCGGCGGTGTTCACGCCCGACACGCTGCGCTCCCACCGCGGTGTGGTCTTCCTGTCCGCGCAGGGCGCCGAACTGAACAACGCCCAGGAGTCGGCGCTGCGCTCCTACGTCAGCGACGGCGGAGGCTTCCTCGGCGTCCGCGACGCGGCCACGGCCCAGGCCCGGTCCGAGTGGTTCACCGACCTCGTCGGCGCCCGCCCGGCGGGAACCCGGCCCGAGCCGGAGGAGGTCGCGGGCGTCACCGCCAGCGGGGAGAACCCACCGAACGAGACCGCGGACAAGCTCGTCGACGGCGACGACAACACCAAGTGGCTCACCTTCGGCGCGACCGGGTGGGTCACACTCGAACTCGCCGAACCGGCGGCCGTCTCGCACTACGCGCTCACCTCGGCCAACGACTTCGCCGGGCGCGACCCGAAGGACTGGACCCTGCAGGGCTCGACGGACGGGCAGAGCTGGACCGACCTGGACCGGCGCACCGGCGAGGACTTCCCCGACCGCTTCCAGACGCGGGAGTTCCGCTTCGACAACGAGGACTCCTACCGCCACTACCGGCTCGACATCACCGCCAACGACGGCGAGGACGCCACCCAGCTCGCCGGGATCGAGCTGTACACGTCCGACGCGACCCCGCCGCCGGACGCCGGTCGCGAACCGCAGGAGGCCACGGTCAGCGTGGTGGACCGGCGGCACCCGGCCACCGAGGACCTGCCCGCCACCTGGACCCGCACCGACGTGTGGCCGAACTGGGGGACCAACCCGACCGGGTCGGTGCACACCGTGGCGCAGGTGCAGGAGCACACCTACGACGCGGGCCGGGACGGCAACGGCGCGTTCCACCCGATCTCCTGGTGTCACGACTACCAGGGCGGCCGGTCGTTCTACACCGGAATGGGCGGCACGGCGGCCTCCTACGACGAGGAGCAGTTCCGCTCCCACCTGCTCGGCGCGCTGCGCTGGACCACCGGGCTGGTGCGCGGTGACTGTCAGGCCACCGTCGCCGACAACTACGAGGTCGAGCGGCTCAGCGGCACCAATGCCGAGGGCGGGCTCGACCAGCACGGCGAGATGCACGGGCTGACCGTCGCCGACGACGGGACGGTGTTCTACGTCGGCAAGGCCGCGTGCGCCTCCGGCCCGGTCCCGGACTGGGAGGACGAGAACGTCGGCCTCGGCTGCGGCACCATCCACCAGTGGGACCCCGAAACCGAGCAGGTCAGCCACCTGACCACGCTGGAGGTGTTCGGCAACCGCGGCAGCGGGGACGAGCTCGTCAAGACCGAGGAGGGCCTGCTCGGCATGGCGCTGGACCCCTCCTTCGCCGACAACGGCTGGATGTACGTGTACTGGATGCCGTACGGCTCGATCGACACGGACGAGCGGATCGGCAAGCGCACGGTGTCCCGGTTCACCTACGACCACGCCACGTCCACGATCGACAAGGCCAGTCGCGTCGACCTGCTGCAGTGGGACACCCAGATCCACAGCTGCTGCCACGCCGGCGGCGGGATGGACTTCGACGACGCGGGCAACCTCTACATCGCCACCGGGGACAGCAACTCCTCCCGCGGCTCGCAGGGGTACTCGGGCAACAACTGGACCGAGGACTACAAGGGAGTGTCCTTCCAGGACGCCCGTCGGACGTCGGGCAACACCAACGACCTCAACGGCAAGATCCTCCGGATCCACCCGGAGCCCGACGGCAGCTACACCATCCCCGAGGGCAACCTCTTCCCGGAGGCCGAGGACCCGGGGGACAAGACCCGCCCGGAGATCTACGTGATGGGCGTGCGCAACCCGGCGCGCATCCAGATCGACGACAAGCACGACTGGCTGACCGCGGCCTGGGTGGGCCCGGACGCGTTCAACCCGAGCCCGGAACTCGGCCCGGCCAAGTACGAGACCGCCACGATCATCACCTCGGCGGGTAACCAGGGCTGGCCGTACTGCATGGGCGACAAGCAGCCCTACCGCGACCGCAGCAACACCGACGCCTCGGTGCTGACCGGCTGGTACGACTGCGACGATCTGAAGAACACCTCCCCCCGCAACACCGGGCTGGTCGACATCCCGGACGCACGCAGCAACATGATCTGGTACTCGCCACACGGCGGCGGTCCGGTCTTCCCAGACCGGGGGGACGGCAGCGGGGTGCCGAGTTACGTGCAGGAGGAGGCCACCTACACCCAGCCGTACCTCACCGGCGGCTCCCAGGCGATCATGTCGGGACCGACCTACCACCGCTCGGAGACCGACACCGACAGCGGGGTGGCCTGGCCCGCCCACTGGGACGGCAAGTGGCTCATCGGGGACCAGTCCAACCCGAACAACCGGGTGGCGGTGACCGTGGACCCGGACACCGTCGACGAGGCGGCGCCGCCGCTGTACGCCGAGGACCTCCGCGACATCATCCCGATGGGTGGCGGGGACCGCGAGCTGCAGAGCTGGATGGACGCCGACTTCGGTCCGGACGGCGCCCTCTACATGATCGACTACGGGGGCGGGTTCTTCAGCCTCAGCGACAACCAGAAGCTGATCCGCGTCACCTACACCGGTGGCGCCCCGACCCCGCGGCCGCAGGTGGAGGCGACGGCCGTGCAGGGCTCGCCGTTGACCATGGCGTTCACCGGTGCGCGGTCCGGCGGCGTGTCCTACGAGTGGGACTTCGGCGACGGAGCCACCTCCACGGAGGCGAACCCGCGGCACACCTACGCCGCGACGGGCACCTACACCGCCACGCTCACGGTGACCTACGCGGACGGGGAGACGGCGACCACCAGCACCGAGGTCACCGTCTCCTGCGCCGTGCCCGACGACCGCGCCACGGTGTGGATGCGCGACGCCGACAGCGGGGTCGCCAACGCCGGGGTCGGTGGCGGCTGCACGATCAACGACCTGATCGACGACGAGGGCACCTGGGACACCCACGGCGCGTTCGTCGACCACGTGAACGAGGTCGCGAACAGGCTCCGCGCCGACGGCGTGATCAGCGGCAAGGAGAAGGGCATGCTGACCCGGACCGCCGCGAGGTCGGACATCGGCAAGAAGGGCGACTCCGGCTACGAGCACCTCTTCGACGGCACGGCAGGCTCCCTCGAAGGCTGGCGGCAGGCGCCCAGCGGGCACTTCGAGATCACCGACGAGGGATCGCTGCGCAGCTCCGGCGGGATGGGGATGCTCTGGTACGCCGCCGAGGAGTTCGGGGACTTCTCCCTGAAGCTCCGGTTCCGCGACGTGGCCCCGGAGGGACACCGGGCCAACAGCGGTGTCTTCGTCCGCTTCCCCGACCCGCGCACCCCGCTGGAGGAACGGCCCGAGGGCTGCTCGACCCAGGGTGCGGCACGGACCTCGCAGGCGTGGGTCGCCGTCTACTGCGGACAGGAGGTGCAGATCTACGACGGCGAGTCCGGGGAACCGCAGAAGACCGGGTCGATCTACAACTTCGACCCCGTCGACCTGGCCGACTCCGGTGCCACGCCGAAGGGGGAGTGGAACGACTACGAGATCCGGGTCGTCGACCAGCAGTACACCATCCTCCGGAACGGTGAGGTGATCAACGAGTTCGACAACGGCCCGGGTAAGGACTCGCTGCGGGACGGTGACCCGCCGACCGGTGAGCGGCAATTCGCCCGCGGGTTCGTCGGTCTGCAGAACCACGGGAACAACGACCTCATCGAGTTCCGCAACATCCGCGTCCGGACGCTGTGACTCCGGACCGAGGAGAGGGACGAGCTGATGTATCCACGACCAGGCATGTCCGCGCCCGCGGCGACGCGGGGTGGCCCCGCCCGGCTGGCGGCACACGCACGGCGGGCGGCGGTGACACTGCTCGGCGTGCTCGTCGCGGCGCTGTGGCTGGCTCCGGCCTCGGCCACCGAGCGCACCGACGACTCCGGCACGACGAGGGGTGACGCGGCGGCCGCGCAGGAACAGGTGCTGACCTGGACCGCCGACGACCGGATCGACCGATACGCGTCCGCACCGGAGACGGCGACCGCGGGCACGGCGACGATCGTGTTCGAGAACAGCGTCGACACCGGCAACACCACCGGGGTGGCGCACACCCTGACGTTCGACACCACCACCCCCGGCTACAACCACGACGTGGACCTCAACATCGTGGCCAGCCCGTTCGACGCGAACGAGGGCAGACACGAGGCGCAGGTGGAGCTCACCCCGGGCACCTACCGCTACATCTGCGACATGCCCGGCCACGGGCAGATGACCGGCGAACTCGTCGTCACGGAGTCCGGGGACGTCGACACCACGCCGCCGGAAGTCACCGCGGAGGTGACCGGCGAGCGCGACGATGATGGCGCCTATGTCGGCCCGGCGACGGTGGAGCTGACGGCGACGGACGACTCCGGCGTGGCCGGCGTCGAGTACGAACTCGACGACACCGGGTTCCGGGACTACTCGGAACCGGTCACCGTCGAGGAGCCGGGCGACCACTCGGTGCAGTACCGCGCCACCGACACCGCGGGCAACACGTCGTCGGTGGGGTCGGTGTCGTTCACGGTGATCGAGCCCGCGCCCGGCGACACCACGCCGCCGGAGGTCTCGGCGGAGGTGACCGGCGAGCAGGACGCCGGGGAGAACTACCTCGACTCGGCCACGGTGACGGTGACGGCCACCGACACCGATTCCGGAGTGGCCTCGGTGGAGTACGCGCTGAACGACGCGCCCTTCACCGCGTACGACAACCCGGTGACCGTGGACGAACCCGGTGACCACACGGTGCGCTACCGGGCCACGGACGAGGCGGGGAACACCTCGCAGGTGGGGTCGGTGTCGTTCACCGTGGTCGAGCCGCCACCGGAGGACACGGCGCCGCCGGAGGTCGGTGCCGAGGTGAACGGTGAACAGGACGCCGACGGTGCCTACGTGGGCTCGGCCACGGTGACGGTCACCGCCACCGATGCCGACTCCGGCGTGGCCTCGGTCGAGTACGCGCTCGGCGACGGGGCGTTCGAGCCCTATGCCGATCCGATCGTGGTCAACGCCGCGGGCGAGCACACCGTGCGGTACCGGGCCTCGGACAACGCGGGGAACACCTCGCAGGTGAGCTCGGTGTCGTTCACCGTGGTGGAGCCCGCGCCGGAGGACACCGTGCCGCCGGAGGTCTCGGCGGAGGTGACCGGCGAGCGGGACGCCGACGGTGCCTACGTCGGTTCGGCGACGGTGTCGGTGTCGGCCACGGACGCCGACTCCGGCGTCGCCGCGGTCGAGTACGCCGTCAACGACGGTGAATACCGGCTCTACGAGGGGCCGGTGACCCTCGACCGGCCGGGCGGGTACACCGTGGCCTTCCGCGCCACCGACAACGCGGAGAACACGGCCTCCGGTGACGTCTCGTTCACCGTCGTCGCCGGCGGGGACGACGCCTGCCCGGACTCGGACACCCGGGACACCGTCGTGATCGGTGACCACGACACCGGTGTGGCCAATGTGGACACCAGGAACGGCTGCACGATCAACGACCTGATCGACGAGGACGCCGGGTACGCCAACCACGGCGCGTTCGTCGACCACGTCTCGACGGTGGCCGACGAGCTCGCCGAGGCGGGCATTATCGAGAAGCGGGACAAGGGACGCCTCGTGCGTGCCGCCGCCCGCTCCGACGTGGGCAAGTGATCAGCTGTCGGTGAGTGACACGCGTGGGGCGCCCCGGATCCGTCCGGGGCGTCCTTTCGCTCGCTCGCGGATGCGGGGGCGTCACAACCGGTCCTCGCGCAGCTCGTGGAGAACCGACTGTGTCGACCATGCACCGCTCGCCGGAGGGGGTTCCGGTAGGTGCCGGAGGCCGTCCGGGTCTGCCGCGGCAATCAACGTGCCTCCAGCGATCGACCTGTCCCGGGCAGTCGTTGTCCGGTGCGGCGGCGCGAGCAGCGCGACGAGCTCGCCGCCATCCGTGACGTCCACCGTTACCCCCGTTCGTACGTGTTGTGCGGCGGCCCCGGACACCGGATGCGCAGCGAGATCCGACCGTAGCGCCGAGACTGGGCGTAAATGTAGCGCGGTACGTCGAGCTGGTCCAGTGGTCGCGAAGGGGTCGACCCCGGATCACGGCCGCGCACCGGCGTCCGGGCTTTCCGGTAGCGGTGCGGCGGCCTCCGCGAGGTCGTCGAGCAGGCGGGTGGCGACCTGTTCCTCGGCGACCACCCGGTCGTGTTGCCGGATCGCCGGGGCTAGGTCCGCGTCCCACGGCGCGTCGCGCGTCGGTGACCCGGCCCGGGAAGGGGGCTGGCACGTCGGCGCGGAGGCCGTCGAGGTAGTCGCCGGTGCCCATGCGCCACGGCCGCGCACCGGTCCGGGCCGCCACGTGCGCCACGATGCGCAGGCCCTCGCCGTCGAAGTCGCCGTGGTGGTGCAGCCGGGTACCGAGGTCCGCGGCGCGGCGCAGGGTGCAGCACCGCGCTGTTCGGCCAGCCCGACGTACACACCAGCGGCGGGTATCGGGTGCCGAACCGGCGCAGCGCCATCGCCAGGATGCTCGGATTCTCCACCACCCATATCTCCGACGGCGCCCCGGTGATCTCGCTGTCCCGGAGCTGGGCCAGCGTCAGGCTACGGGTCGGGGGCGACACGCCGGGTGGAGATGGGCCGAGGGCGGGTAGGGTGCGGGTCAGAAGTGAATGAAAAACAGCGTCACGGCCGACATCAGTGCAGGTCATCAAGTGTCTTCCCCGCGCATGCGGGGGTGGTCCCAGGATCTCGCCCGTCTCGCCGTCCAGCGGCGGGTCTTCCCCGCGCATGCGGGGGTGGTCCCCGGATGCACGCCCAGCTCGGCGAACTCGGGCTCGTCTTCCCCGCGCATGCGGGGGTGGTCCCCGCGGGATGCCGTGGTCAAGCGCACCGCGAAAGTCTTCCCCGCGCATGCGGGGGTGGTCCCCGGGCCCTGTCCCGCACCGCGGGGTTGGTCACGTCTTCCCCGCGCATGCGGGGGTGGTCCGCCACGGCACGCTCGGCAAGGTCCGTCAGGTACGTCTTCCCCGCGCATGCGGGGGTGGTCCGACGCCGCCGACCGGGCTGTGGAACGGGTGAACGTCTTCCCCGCGCATGCGGGGGTGGTCCCTGCTCGATCGCCACCGACTGGAGCCCGGCCGTGTCTTCCCCGCGCATGCGGGGGTGGTCCCACGGTGCCCGCGAGGATCACCAGACCGACGACGTCTTCCCCGCGCATGCGGGGGTGGTCCTGGCGATCCAGTGCCCGGACCCGGACAACGTGAGTCTTCCCCGCGCATGCGGGGGTGGTCCCCGTCAAGGCGCCGCGTCGGCCGACACCGTCGGGTCTTCCCCGCGCATGCGGGGGTGGTCCCTCCTCCAGCTCATCCGTGAGCCGGTCAATGTCGTCTTCCCCGCGCATGCGGGGGTGGTCCCTCCTCCAGCTCATCCGTGAGCCGGTCAATGTCGTCTTCCCCGCGCATGCGGGGGTGGTCCGTACTGGGAGCTGTTCGCCTCGCGCATCGTGGAGTCTTCCCCGCGCATGCGGGGGTGGTCCCTGCGACGGAATCCATGCCGCCGGGGTGCCGTTGGTCTTCCCCGCGCATGCGGGGGTGGTCCTGTCCGCCTGAAGGGTTCCGCTACGGGCGGGAAGTCTTCCCCGCGCATGCGGGGGTGGTCCTGCGCGCTCCGGAAGAACGGCTACCTCGTGACGGTCTTCCCCGCGCATGCGGGGGTGGTCCTGACGACCGTCCGGACCGCACGCTTCAGATCGGGTCTTCCCCGCGCATGCGGGGGTGGTCCCCATGGGCATCACCCGCACCCCGGACGCCGTACGTCTTCCCCGCGCATGCGGGGGTGGTCCCGAGGTGAGACATGACGGTGCCCATCCGGTCCGGTCTTCCCCGCGCATGCGGGGGTGGTCCCTCCGAGACGGTCGCGGTGTCCCCGGGGACCGGTCTTCCCCGCGCATGCGGGGGTGGTCCCGAGTCGAGCGATTCGAGGTCGGCGGCGCGCAGGTCTTCCCCGCGCATGCGGGGGTGGTCCGGTCACTCAGCTTCTCGACACGATGTCGGGGGCGTCTTCCCCGCGCATGCGGGGGTGGTCCCTCGTGCCCAGGTTTCCGGCTCGATGAGGTGATGTCTTCCCCGCGCATGCGGGGGTGGTCCACGTCTGCGTAACGGCCCTGCTGTTCGAGGTCGGTCTTCCCCGCGCATGCGGGGGTGGTCCGGTGAAGCCCGGTACCGGCCGGATCACGCTCACGTCTTCCCCGCACATGCGGGGGTCGTCGGTTCGGCCAGGACGAGGGCGTGGCCACTCGCCTGCCGTGAGGACGTCGCACGTGCGCGGTCACATCTGGTACCCGGCCCCCACCAGGCTTCTACGGAGATGCTCAGCCGGCTCCCGGATTCGGGTCAGTGCCTGCGCGTCCTCCTCCACATACGCCAGCGTTCCACGCAGGATCTCTGCGCTGCGAGTCGAGCCGATCTCGTCGACCAGCGGGAGTATCCGCTCGGTGGTCTGGCGGGCGTCGTCCCACGACGCTGCGCGCATCTGCGCGTCGAGCAGGCAGGCCAGATGAACATAGCGCCCGCGCAGCGCGTGTGGGGGGAGTTGCGTGACGGACTCGTGGAACGCCTCGATCGCGCTCGACCACTGCGCGGAATCCGCATTGATCATGCCTTGATGCCATGACAGCTCCGGGTCGGTGATCCACCACGACCATGCCGGATCGTCATCCCGCACCCCCTCCAGGTAGAGCGAGTGAGCTTTGCGGAAGGTGTCGCGTGCAGCATAGTCGGCGCCGCCGAGCGCGAGAGCCCGAGCCTCACGGGTGTGGAAGAGGGCACGCATACGCGGCGAGAGGTCTCGCGTTTCCAGCACCATCCGGGCGATGCGCCGAGCCTCCGCAGCGTGGCCGAGGTAGCCCGCGTGCATGGACATGTTCTGCAGCGTGAGGAGTTCCATGCGCGAATCTCCCGCCATGCGGGAGAGGTGCAGTGCCTCGTGATTGACGTCCCGGGCCAGATCGTGTTCCCCGGCGTCGAACAGGAGCCACCCGGTGACTTCGCCGAGTTCACCGGCCGCCGCGTGGAGGTCGCGCTCCACACGTCGGGAGCACTCCGCTTTCCCCAGCTTCCGCCGCACCGCGCGGAACAGTGAGAGCGCCAGCCGGGACGTCGAATCGCCACCGAACTTCCCGTCCATCACCACCAGCTCGCGGATGCGTTCGTGCAGACCTTCGACGTAGTCGGCGTCGAGCGGAGGAGCGGGCGTTGCCGCGGAAGCGGAACAGTCGTCGGCATGCCGTGTTCCGGGGAGCGTGACCTCGCCGTGTTGATACTCGTCGGTCAGCCTCTGCGCGTGTCGGCGAGACCCTGCCGCGAGCGCGCGACGAACGTCTGCCTCATGGGTCCGCTTGGTGTTGACCAGGTCGTGGTAGGTCGTCAGGAGAGATCCGTCCGCGCCGACCGCTTCGTCGCAGACGCTCCAGAATCGGTCGTCGGCGCGTGCCCGGCCGCTCTCGATGTGTGCCACGGTTGTGCGATCGCAGAAGGCGGACTTCGCCAGTTGTCCTTGCGTCAATTCCGCCGACTTCCTCAAGACGGCGAGTTGCTCCCCCAGAGCACGGCGTTTGGCGACGATGTGGTCCGGCTCGCGCGCCATGGCGGTCACTTCCCCTCAATCTGCCGACGATATCCACGAGACTATCGCCGACTCTCGGCGGAGACCACGGAGAACAGGGGTGAATATGAGGTGCGCGCTCGTTCACACGGATGCCCACACTCATCCTTGTCGCGCAGGATCGTCGTGACGGATCCGGCCGATCCAAGGAGCTGTACTCGCCCGACACGCCGCTTTCCGTGCCCGAGTAGGAAGGAGGAGACATGCCGTCAACGAACAACGGGGAGAAGGCTTCGTTGTCGCGAAGCCAGTGGCAGGCGCTGGACGACCTCTTCGCGGAGATGTGCGAGCGTAGCCATGGACAGTGGGAAGATCTGCACGACCGGGCACGTGGGGTGTTGGAGACGGTGTCTCCGGCCTCGTGGCGTAATGCGCGGGTCAACCCCTCGGAAGGTGATCCAGCCCTACAACGCCACGTCCATGAGATCGTCGGCGCACTCCTGCATCTCGCCGAGGCGGCTCCGGGTGACCGACGGGCTATTCGAGTGACCGGGCGGCAGGTTTGTGAGCTGGGCGAGCGAATGCTTCGGTATTCGGAGGGAAACGGCGGGGCACGACAGGACCTATACGAATCGCCAAGCACCGGGGGACCGAGTTGATCCCCTACCGGATCCGACCGGGACTGATCGCCGGGGACTGATGTCTTGATCGGAAGTTCGGGTGAAAGGAGGAGGGACATGTCAGCACTGACCAACGTCGGCAGCTCACCCGGGAAGGGGCGGCTGTCGACAGCGCGGCTGCGCATAGCTCGGGCGATCGAGTCAGAGACCGAGCCGCTGTACCGGCGTAAGGACGCCGGACACGACGACGTTCTCCCGGCATTGCGAGCTATCGCCTTCTTGGCGCTTGAGCTTGGCTTCACGATCGCGGAGGAGGGAGGATTGGATTGTTCGGAGGTCGAAGCAGCCGTCGCGCGGGTGTACGACCTTCCGGACTATGGCGATCAGGACCCGCGACACGAGGTCCCGGCATGAGTCTCGCTGGGTGGGTAGCTCCGCGGCTTCGAGCGGCCAGCACCGTAGAGGGCAGGGGCTCGCGGTGCGTAGGCTGCATGGCAAAGTAAATGAAAACCGCTGTTGGGGCTCGCATCGTCGCAGGTCATCAAGTGTGTTCCCCGCGTGTGCGGGGGTGGTCCACCCGCCCACCGGGTGGGGCGCACTCCACTGTGGTGTTCCCCGCGTGTGCGGGGGTGGTCCCCAGGCGTCGGCGCTGATCGAGACGCTGGACATCGTGTTCCCCGCGTGTGCGGGGGTGGTCCCTGCGCCTTCCCCCGGTCGCCCATCGAGCAGGCGGTGTTCCCCGCGTGTGCGGGGGTGGTCCCCAATCGCGGTTGGCGTAGACGGTCGCCTGATCGTGTTCCCCGCGTGTGCGGGGGTGGTCCCCACCGTCCGGGGTAATGCTCGCAACCAGGGTAGTGTTCCCCGCGTGTGCGGGGGTGGTCCGGTCCACCGTGGTCCGGACCGGGCGGGTACGGAGTGTTCCCCGCGTGTGCGGGGGTGGTCCGCCGGGCACGGGCCGGATCACGATCACGGGCAAGTGTTCCCCGCGTGTGCGGGGGTGGTCCGGAAAAACGAGGTAAATGATTCCACGCTCACGAGTGTTCCCCGCGTGTGCGGGGGTGGTCCGTGATACCCGCCGTACTTGTTCAGGATGTAGAGGTGTTCCCCGCGTGTGCGGGGGTGGTCCCTGTGCGTTGTGCACGATCGCCTCGACACAGCGGTGTTCCCCGCGTGTGCGGGGGTGGTCCTGGGGAGGAATCCATGAAAAAGCCCCTCCCGGCGTGTTCCCCGCGTGTGCGGGGGTGGTCCGGGTGATCCCGCGAATGAAAAAGCCCCTCCCGGGTGTTCCCCGCGTGTGCGGGGGTGGTCCGGGCGCGTCCCCCAGCCGTTCACGGTGTCGGGGGTGTTCCCCGCGTGTGCGGGGGTGGTCCCCGCGACGGCATCGCCTGCGACGAGGTTGCCGAGTGTTCCCCGCGTGTGCGGGGGTGGTCCCTCGGGCTCACCGGGGACACGGCGCGGGACACGGTGTTCCCCGCGTGTGCGGGGGTGGTCCGCAAGACCCGGAGTTTCCGCCCCCGACCGGTAAGTGTTCCCCGCGTGTGCGGGGGTGGTCCCCTGATCTACACCGATCCGTGATCGGGCCAGTACGTGTTCCCCGCGTGTGCGGGGGTGGTCCCACTGACCTGACCCGGGTGGCCGCCGACGACCGGTGTTCCCCGCGTGTGCGGGGGTGGTCCCGCGGCTCATGGCCCCACCCGGCGCCCGCCGGGGTGTTCCCCGCGTGTGCGGGGGTGGTCCCGGCGGGCCGTGCGCCGTGGCGTCGTCGGCGACGTGTTCCCCGCGTGTGCGGGGGTGGTCCCGTGGTGCCGTCGGCGGTGGCCTTGGCGAACGAGTGTTCCCCGCGTGTGCGGGGGTGGTCCTGATCCGTGGGTGGTGATGTAGTGGCGACCGTGGTGTTCCCCGCGTGTGCGGGGGTGGTCCGTCGACGGCACGTACTGAGAGTGACGTTATCCGGTGTTCCCCGCGTGTGCGGGGGTGGTCCCCTCTCCACGTCCGACCGGGAGGCGTGGCGAGAGTGTTCCCCGCGTGTGCGGGGGTGGTCCGCGAACCCGCCTCATCCGCGAACGCGTCTACGCGTGTTCCCCGCGTGTGCGGGGGTGGTCCCGGCCAAGGGCTGTGTTCGCCGTGCCACGACAAGTGTTCCCCGCGTGTGCGGGGGTGGTCCTCCACGTCCGGGGCGGCCGTGTGCACCAGCGCCGTGTTCCCCGCGTGTGCGGGGGTGGTCCAGGCGTGGGCCGACCTCGACACCGTGCGGGAGGAGTGTTCCCCGCGTGTGCGGGGGTGGTCCCCCGTCGAGCACCTTGTCTTCGGCGAGCGAGAGGTGTTCCCCGCGTGTGCGGGGGTGGTCCCTCGACGCTCCGCCCTGGCGGGAGCGCGCGCAGGTGTTCCCCGCGTGTGCGGGGGTGGTCCCCTCGTAGTACCAGGTGGGGCTGTGGGTGCCGTCGTGTTCCCCGCGTGTGCGGGGGTGGTCCGCAGCTGAAGCAGGTCACGATCGGTGGTCGGTGGTGTTCCCCGCGTGTGCGGGGGTGGTCCCGGAAATCCCCACGGGGACTGAGCACACGCGACGTGTTCCCCGCGTGTGCGGGGGTGGTCCCACGGCGTACGCCTCGCCCGAGCGGTCCGGCGCGTGTTCCCCGCGTGTGCGGGGGTGGTCCCAAGATCCTCGGCTCGATCGAGGAGCTGTCCGAGTGTTCCCCGCGTGTGCGGGGGTGGTCCGAGGCGCTCCGCTGCGTCGGCCAGTGGCAGGCCGTGTTCCCCGCGTGTGCGGGGGTGGTCCCCGCCGGCGATGCCGCCGAGTCCCTGCTCGACGGTGTTCCCCGCGTGTGCGGGGGTGGTCCCCGTTCCTTGATCTGCTGCGCATCCTCGCGGGTGTGTTCCCCGCGTGTGCGGGGGTGGTCCCACAGCATCGCGCCGAATGGATCATCGTCCGGCAGTGTTCCCCGCGTGTGCGGGGGTGGTCCCCGGCACCGCTTCACCCACCAGGCCGATGCCGCGTGTTCCCCGCGTGTGCGGGGGTGGTCCGCAGTACTGCTCCGCGCAGCGCACCGACGGGTGGTGTTCCCCGCGTGTGCGGGGGTGGTCCGCCATCCCCTGCGTGTCTCTGCGCAGGTCTGCGGTGTTCCCCGCGTGTGCGGGGGTGGTCCGGGGACAGAAGCGGGCAGAACAGAGCTTGCGGTGTGTTCCCCGCGTGTGCGGGGGTGGTCCCAGCTCGCACTCATCTGAGGAGGACCGATGTCCGTGTTCCCCGCGTGTGCGGGGGTGGTCCGCGTTGGCGAGCATGGTTGAGAGCGGGAACTCGGTGTTCCCCGCGTGTGCGGGGGTGGTCCGGAACGGTTCCGGTCCACCTCGGCGGGGCCGGAGTGTTCCCCGCGTGTGCGGGGGTGGTCCGTGTGACCGGGCTTCGGTGCCGGCGGTGGAGACGTGTTCCCCGCGTGTGCGGGGGTGGTCCGTGTTCACCTACGACCTGGAGGGCCGCACCGTCGTGTTCCCCGCGTGTGCGGGGGTGGTCCCCCGGCCGTCGCCCCCGGCGGAGCCGTGTGCGGGTGTTCCCCGCGTGTGCGGGGGTGGTCCCTCGACGCTCCGCCCTGGCGGGAGCGCGCGAAGGTGTTCCCCGCGTGTGCGGGGGTGGTCCCACGGCTGGTGGCACCCAACGTCCCCGGTCGTGGTGTTCCCCGCGTGTGCGGGGGTGGTCCCCGGACGAGGTCCGGGTGATCCGGCCGGGTGTCCGTGTTCCCCGCGTGTGCGGGGGTGGTCCGTAGACGGCGATCCAGCCGTGGGGGATTCCGCCGTGTTCCCCGCGTGTGCGGGGGTGGTCCCCGTGTTCGTGATCGCCGACCCGCTCGACGGGTGTGTTCCCCGCGTGTGCGGGGGTGGTCCCGCCACCCTCGGCCGGCTGCTCGGGTTCCAGATGTGTTCCCCGCGTGTGCGGGGGTGGTCCGGTGCGCAGCTTCGCGGTGGCGTTGGGTGTGCCGTGTTCCCCGCGTGTGCGGGGGTGGTCCGAGATCTGGTGGTTGAGCTGCAGCGCCAGGTCGTGTTCCAGCGCATGCGAAGGGCTGATCAAACACGACAAGAGGCACATGACGTCGTCGGTGTTCCCTGCGCAGACGAGTGGCCTCGCGGTCATGGCCGCAGGATGTCCGCGTCGAGGTCTTCGCCACGCATGCGGGGCATTCATCGACGCAGCCGAATCCAGCTCATGACCTCCGAGTCTTCCTCATGTTCGCGGGGGAGGACCAGGATGCCATCCGACGGTGTCATAGCTGCCGTTCAGATCCTCGTGGTCGGTCCCACCGGCAGACCGTGTAGTCGTTTCGCGATTCGCTTCCCAGCGGCCTGTAACGACAGCCGCGGCCCGAGAGACATATGGGGGACCGTGCCGACGATGACCTCTGGGGGTTGTGTTGGGCCACTCGACTGCCTGGCTCTCGGGCTGGGCGAAGTCGTACTTCGACCGGGAAACGAGCCAGGTCACGCATTGGCTTCCGCTGTTCCAACACCTTGAGGACAGTGCCGCCGTGGCGCATCGCCTGGTCGCCGACTGGGTGCCGGGGCAGGTCGTTCACCGCATCGGAGCGGCTCTTCCGGGTGGGGAGGACGACGTCGGCACGCTCGCCGCGTGGCTCGCCGGAGTGCACGATGTCGGCAAGCTGTCGCCCGCGTTCGTCGTGCAGGCGCCGCGGCTGGCCGACCGGATGCGGGATCACCAGCTCCACGCCGATCCCGCCTTGAAGGACAGTCCCGCGCGTAGCGGCGTGAACCACTCGCTCGTCGGCCACGTCGCGGTGCGGGACTGGCTGGTCTCCGAACTGGACCTCCCACGTCGGGGCGCGGCGACCCAGTTGGCGTCCGTCGTGGGCAGTCATCACGGCATCTCGCCGGAGCGTGCGACGTTGTCGCGGGGCACCGACTTCCCGCACCTCGCCGGGACGGGGGTGTGGCAGGAGGCTCGTGTGGACGCGCTGTCGCACATCACCGGGTCCGTCGACGCCGACGGTGTGCTGCGTAAGCTATGGGACACCCGGCTCGACTCACCGTTGCTGGTCCTGCTCAGTGCGATCGTCGTGGTGGCCGACTGGATCGCCTCCAACACGGCCCTGTTCCCGTTGGAGCCGGTCAGCACGGCCGAGTACCTCACCGAGCCGGACCCCGAGCGCACCCGGCACCGGCTCGATCGCGCCTGGCGGCGGCTCGACCTCCCGGCACGGTGGAGCCCCCCGCCGGGCACGGACATCGACGCGCAGTTCCGCGAGCGGTTCCCGCACATCGAGAAACCACGGCCGGTGCAGCGCGCGGTGGTCGAGACGGCCCGCGACCTGAGCGAACCCGGGTTGATGATCGTGGAAGCGCCCATGGGGGTGGGCAAGACCGAGGCCGCGCTCATCGCGGCCGAGGACCTGGCCCGCACGTTCGGCTCCGGCGGGGTGTTCGTCGCGTTGCCGACGCAGGCCACCAGTGACGCGATGTTCGTCCGGGTCGCCGACTGGCTGCGTGCCCTCCCGCGCGGCGACGACGCGCCGCCGGTGGACGTGACGCTCGCGCACGGGAAAGCCTCGCTCAACGACACGTTCGACGGCCTCGTCCGCGAGGGGGAGTTCGCCTGTGTCGGGGAGGACTCCGCGGACTCCATCGCGGTGCATCAGTGGCTGCAGGGGAACAAGAAAGGCCCGCTCGCGGCGTTCGTGGTCGGCACCATCGACCAGGTGCTGGTGGCCGGGCTGAAGAGCCGGCACCTGATGCTGCGGCACCTGGCGCTCGCGGGCAAGGTCGTGGTGATCGACGAGGTGCACGCCTACGACGTCTACATGTCGCAGTATCTGCACCGGGTGCTGCACTGGCTCGGCGCGTACGGGGTGCCGGTCGTGCTGCTGTCCGCGACGCTCCCGGCCGCGCGCCGGGCGGAACTGGTCCGCGCCTATGCCGCGGGCCGGGGAGAGGTTCCCGAGATTCCGACGGGAAAGGACACGGCGTACCCGGCGGTGTCCACGTCGGCCGATCCGGCACCGCGCACGGTCGACGTCGACGAGCCCCCGGCCGAGGTGGGGATCGACCGGCTGCCGGACGACCTCGACGCGCTCGTGCGTTATCTCCGCGACGCCCTCGCCGAGGGTGGGTGTGCGGCGGTGGTGCGCAACACGGTGGATCGGGTGCAGGAGACCGCCGACCGGCTGGCCGAGGAGTTCGGCGGCGACCGCGTTACGGTGAACCACTCGCGGTTCCTCGCGTGCGACCGGGCCGGGATCGACACGGGCCTGGTCCGCCGGTTCGGCCCACCGGGGCCGGACAACGACCGCGCCGGCCCGCACATCGTGGTGGCCTCGCAGGTGCTCGAACAGTCCCTCGACGTGGATTTCGACCTGCTCGTCACCGACCTCGCCCCGGTCGACCTGGTGCTGCAGCGCCTCGGCCGCACCCACCGCCACCGGCGGGAGCGCCCCGGCCCGGTGCGGGCGCCGCGGTGCGCGGTCGTCGGGGTCCAGGACTGGCATGGCACACCGGTGCGGGCGGTCCGCGGTTCGCGGGCGGTGTACGGGGAGTATCCGTTGCTGCGGTCGGCCGCGTTGCTGGTCGAGCGGGACACGGTGCGCCTGCCGGACGACATCGCGCCGCTCGTGCAGGCCGGATACGGCGACGACCCGATCGGAGACCCGTCCTGGCATCCGGCGCTGACGGCCGCCGCCGAGGCCGCCGACGCGAAGGCGCGGGAACGGCGGCACAAGGCCGCGACGTTCCTGCTCGACGAGGCCGCATCGGGGGCGAGCCTGATCGGCTGGGTGCAGGCCGGGGTCGGGGACGCCGAAGGCCCGCACGGCGCGGCGCAGGTGCGGGACGGGGCAGACTCGCTGGAAGTTCTGGTTGTGCAGCGGGACCGGGACGGCGGCCTGCTCACCCCGGACTGGATCGCCGAGGGGGCGGCCACCCAGATCCCGCTCGACGACGTCGTGCCACCGGATCTGGCGAGGATCGTGGCCGCCTGCTCGCTGCGTCTCCCCTTCGCCATGTCACACGAAGGTGTGATCGATGAGGTTATCCGCGTTCTGGAGGACGAAAGCCGGTTCACTGCCTTCGATCAGACACCGCTGTTGGCCGGGCAACTCGTGCTCGCGCTCGACCAGCAGCGCCGTGCCACCGTGTGCGCCGGGCAGCACGAGTTCCGGCTCACCTACGACACCCGCCGGGGGCTGATCCATGAGCGCCACTGACCAGACGTCCTTCGACCTCGTCGACCAACCGTGGATCCCGGTGCGGATGCGCGACGGCGCGACGACGGAGCTGTCGCTGGCCGAGGTCTTCACCCGGGCCCACGAGGTCGCGACGCTGTCCGGTGACCTGCCCACGCAGGATCTCGCGCTGGTGCGGTTGCTGCTGGCGATCCTGCACCGGGCGTGGGACGGCCCGGAGGATCTGGACGAGTGGGAGCGGCTGTGGCGGGCCGAGCGCCTGCCGACCGAGCCGGTCGTCGACTACCTGGACCGGTATCGGGTGCGGTTCGACCTCCTGCATCCGGAGACGCCGTTCTTCCAGGTCGCCGAGCTGCGAACGGGCAAGGGCGAGACGTCCGAGCTGAGCAAACTGATCGCGGACGTGCCCAACGGGAAACCGTTCTTCACCACCCGCCTCGGCGGCGAGTTGTCCCTCACCTACGCCGAGGCGGCCCGGTGGGTGGTGCACTGCCAGTCGTTCGACCCAGCGGGCATCAAGTCCGGCGCGGTGGGCGACGACCGGGTGAAGGGCGGGCGCGGCTACCCGATCGGAACCGGCTGGTGCGGGCGCCTCGGCGGGGTGCTGCCCGAGGGCGGCACGCTCCGGGAAACCCTGCTGCTGAACCTCATCCCCCGCCGGGCGGACACCCCGAGTCGTACGCACGCCGACGATCTGCCGGCGTGGGAGCGGAGCCCGCAGGGCCCGACCGTGCGGGACGAACCGGAGCCGAGCGGGCCCGTCGACCTCTATACCTGGCAGGCCCGCCGGATCCGGCTGGTCGCGGACGGCGGACGGATCCGACGGGTGCTCATCAGCAACGGGGACCGCCTCGAACCGCAGAACCGGCACAAGCTCGAACCGCACAGCCTGTGGCGACGCAGCAAGGCACAGGAGAAGAAGCTCCGCGAAGAACCGGTCTACATGCCGACCCCGCATGACCCCAAGCGGGCGATCTGGCGTGGATTGGAAGCGCTGTTGCCGGGCGCGATCACGGCCGACCAGCGGGCGGAGGCGGCGGGCAGACTCACCGCCGGGGTGCTCGACTGGGTCGCCGAGCTGACCGAGGAGGGAGTGCTCGGCCCGGACTTCGGCGTCCGCGTGCGCACCCTCGGCATGAGCTATGGCCCCCAGGATGCCACCACCGAGGAGGTCACCGACGACGCGCTGGCGCTGAGGTCGGAATTGCTCCGGCGCGGAGCGCAGCACCTCGTCGGTGTGGCACGCGAGAGTGTGGGGGCCTCCGAGAGGGCCGCGCACGCTCTCGGGACGCTGGCGTTGAATCTCGCCCAGGCGGCGGGCAAGGCCCCGCCGCCGAAGTCCGGCATGCCGGACGCCACCGACACCGGCGACCGGGACCGCGCCATCGAACTCGCCTACGCGGAACTCGACGGCCCGTTCCGGGAGTGGCTGTCCGGCCTCGGACCGGACACCGATCCGGTCACCGCCGAGGCCCGGTGGCACCGCACCGCCAACGACATCGTGTGGCGGCTCGGTCAGGAGCTGCACGAACGCGCACCGGAGGCCGCGTGGGCCGGGCGCACGGTGAACGACCGCCTGCTGACCGCCGCACACGCCGCCGACCGGTTCGCGAAAACACTCCGCAAGGCCCTGCCACAGGCTCGTGCGGACGAGCACACCGCCGCGTCGGCGTGACCGTTCCACCCACCTCTCCAGGAGGACACCGTTGACAGAAACCTCGGAGGCCACCCGGATCTCCGCCCCATCGGAGGTCGTGCGGTCGTTCGTCGCGCGCACGATCCACGACCTGCAGGGTGGGGTGCTGGCGAACCGGTCCGAGCAGGTGGCCGCACTCGCCCGACTACGCCGTGCGGTGGGCAAACCACCCGGATCGGTCTTCGAGGTCCTGCCCTACACCACGGGTGCGGACCTGGCTCCGGGCGACGCACCGGACGAACCGACCGCCGCCGAAACGGCCGCGCACCTGGCGATGACCCTCTACGCCGTGCACCAGCAGGGCCAGGGGCTGCCCATGCACCGCACCGGCCCGACTTACGGGCTGGGGCGTGCGGTGCGGCGGCTCGTCCCCGAGGCCGAGGTGCCGGAGCGGCACCCTGTGCTGCGCCGGTTCCAGGCGCTGGGCACGTCCACCACCCTCGACGAACTCGCCCACCACGCGCGCGGCCTGGTGCAACAACTCCGCGCACAGAGCCTGCCGTTGGACTACGGAGTGCTCGCCGGCCAGCTCTGGCGCTGGCAACGGCCGGGCGGCCCGCAGCGCGTGCGCCTGGTGTGGGGGCGCGACTTCCACCTCCGCACCGACGACGGCCGGGCGACGACCCCGGACGAAGCCACCGCCGACGACCACTCCAACACCGCCGAAGAAAGGTGACCCGACTCGTGCCACGCACCATCCTCGACATCCACGTCGTGCAGACCGTCCCGCCGAGCAATATCAACAGAGACGACACCGGCAGCCCGAAAACCGCCGTGTACGGGGGCAGGCGCCGCGCCCGGGTGTCCAGCCAGGCGTGGAAGCGCGCCACCCGCACCGATTTCGACGGGCTGCTGGACCGCAGTGAGCTCGGCGTGCGCACGAAGCGGGTCGTCGAACTCGTCTCCGAACGGATCACCAAGCGGGATGCCATGCTGACGGAGCAGGCGCTCGACCTCGCCCACAAGACGATCACCGCGGCGGGGATCAATCTCAAGCCCGCCAGGAAAGCCGACGCGCCGCACGAGTCCGGCTACCTGGTCTTCCTCAGCAATCCGCAGATCGACGCGCTGGCCGACCTCGCGGTCACCGCCCACCACGAGGCCGACGGTGGGGACGTCACGATCGACAAGAAGGAGGCCAAGGCCCGCGCCGCTCGCGACCGCTCCGTCGACCTGGCCCTGTTCGGCCGCATGGTCGCCGACGACCCCGAGCTCAACGTCGACGCCGCCGCCCAGGTGGCGCACGCGCTCAGCGTGCACGAGGTGAGCAACGAGTACGACTACTACACCGCGGTGGACGACCACAAGAGCGCCGACGCGGAAGAGGACGCGGGCGCGGGGATGATCGGCACGATCGAGTACAACTCCTCGACGCTGTACCGGTACGCGACCGTGGACGTCGACCGCCTGCGGGACACGCTCGGCCGGGACGAGGCGACCCGCCGCGCCGTCGAGGCGTTCGTGCGTGCGTTCGTCGCCAGCATGCCCAGCGGGAAACAGACCACGTTCGCCAACCGGACGAAGCCGGACGCGGTGGTGGTCATGGTGCGCGACACCCAGCCGATCAATCTCGTCGGCGCGTTCGAGACCCCGGTGACCGACGACGGGGACGGCGGACGCAGCGCCGCCGCGGTCCGACGGCTCGGCGACTACGCCGCCGAGGTCCACGAGGCGTATGACGAGCAGCCCGTGACCGCCCTGGGGGTGGCCGTCGGCGACCGTGGCACGGCCCTGGACGGGCTCGCCGAGCGGGTCTCGTTCGACGAGGCTGTGCAGCGCGTCGGCGCCGCGGTCGACGAGCGTCTGGGCACCGAATGACGGTGCTGGCGCTCCGGCTGGCGGCCCCGCTGCAGGCGTGGGGCACCAGTAGTCGTTTCACCCGCCGCAACACCGATCGGGTGCCGAGCAAGAGCGGGGTGGTCGGTCTCCTCGCGGCGGCGCTGGGCAGGCAGCGCACCGACGACCTCGACGACCTGCGGGCGCTGCGTCTCGGGGTGCGGGTGGAACAACCGGGCAGACTGGAGCGGGACTTCCAGACCGCACGACCGCGCGACGGGAAGCCCCTGCCGCTGTCTTACCGCTTCTACCTGGCCGACGCGGTGTTCCTCGCGGTGCTCGACGGCGATCCCGAGCTGCTGGCGTCGGCGCGGGACGCGCTGCGGCGCCCGCACTTCCCGCTGTATCTGGGCCGCCGCTCGTGCCCGCCCACCGGGCCGTTGGTGCTGGGGATGTGGGACGGCGACCTCGACCGTGCCCTGACCGACACCGGGTGGCAGGCGAGCGCGTCGGTCGCGGTCAGGCGGCACGAGCGCTCGGTCACGCTGACCACGGTCACCGACTGCCCCGCGGAGGAACCCGGTGCCGTGCTGGTGCGGGACGAGCCGTTGAGTTTCGACCCCCGACACCGGCGCTACGGCTGGCGCTCGGTGTCCTGGGGCGCCGTCACGGTGGACAACCCACACTTCACGCCGTCCCACGACGATCGCGCCGAACAGGACCACCATGAGCCGTTCGCGCCGCTTCCAGGAGAGGGCTGACGATGTATCTGAGCCGCCTCGAGATCAACACCGCACGACGCGGCGCCAAGAACATGCTCGTGTCCCCGCAACGGCTGCATGCCGCGGTGTTGGCCGCGTTTCCCGGCCGCTCCGCCGGAACCTCGGACGAGGGCCGCGTGCTGTGGCGGCTCGACGAGAGCGCGACGGGCACGAAGCTGTATGTGGTGAGCCCGCGCCGGCCGGACCTGACGCACCTGGTGGAGCAGTGCGGCTGGCCGACCACCCAGACCTGGGACACCCGCGACTACACCCCGCTGCTCAACCGGCTCGCCGCCGGGCAACGCTGGGCGTTCCGGCTCACCGCCAACCCGGTCGTGAACCGGCGGAGGAACGCGGACGCCGGTCGGTCGCAACGGTACGGCCACGTCACCGTGAACCAGCAGAACGACTGGCTGCTCGACCGGGCCGCGCGGAACGGCTTCAAGATCGCCGAGGGGACCGGCGGGGAACCCGACCTCGCCGTCCGCCATCGGCGTACGTGGAAGTTCGCCCGTGAAGGACGGCAGGTGACGTTGGCGACCGCCGTGTTCGAGGGCGTCCTGGAGGTCGCCGATCCGGCCGCGCTGCGGCATGCCCTCACCCACGGCATCGGTCCCGCGAAAGGGTACGGCTGTGGCCTGCTCACCCTCGCTCCGGTGACGACGGCCGAGCGCTCCGGCGATGGGTAACGTCCCGGGGCCGCCGCCGGTCCCGATCAACCACCTGACCCGTGCGCAGGACCGGATGACGTTCCTGTACGTGGAGCACAGCGTGATCCACCGGGACGCCAACGCGATCACCGCGCACGACGCCCGGGGAACCGTGCACGTCCCGGCCGCCACGATCGGGGCGCTGCTGCTCGGCCCGGGGACCACGGTGAGCCAGCAGGCGATGGTGCTGCTCGCCGAGAGCGGTGCGACGGCGGTGTGGGTCGGCGAGCACGGCGTCCGCTACTACGCCCACGGGCGGTCGCTCGCGCGTTCGTCCCGGCTGCTGGAGGCCCAGGCGGCGCTGGTGTCCCAGCGGAGTTCCCGGCTCCGGGTGGCCCGGCAGATGTACGCGATGCGGTTCCCCGGGGAGGACACCGCGAAGCTGACGATGCAGCAGCTCCGGGGCAGGGAAGGGGCGCGGGTCCGCCGGCTGTACCGGGAACACGCGAAACGGGTGGGGATTCCCTGGGATCGACGACAGTACGACCCCGGCGACTTCGACAGCGCGAACCCCGTGAACCAGGCGCTGTCGGCGGCGAACACCAGCCTCTACGGCGTGGTGCACGCGGTGGTCGTCGCGCTGGGCTGCGCTCCCGGACTCGGCTTCATCCACACCGGACACGTGCGCTCGTTCGTGTTCGACGTCGCCGACCTGTACAAGGCCGACGTCACCATCCCGATCGCCTTCGACATCGCGGCCGCGAACGTCGCCGACATCGGGGCGGAGACCCGACGTGCCGTGCGGGACCACATGAAGGACGGCCACTTCCTCGATGAGTGCGTGCGGGACGTCAAGTCGCTGCTCGCCGACGAGGAGGACGACGTGGTGGAGTACGGCCCGGAGGCGTTCGACGACCCGGACGTGGTCATGCTGTGGGACTACGACGGCCGGGAAGTGGCCGGCGGTGTCTCCTACGGGAGTGACGACGAATGACCGTCGTCGTGGTCGCCGCCTGCCCGGTAGGGCTGCGCGGGCATCTCACGCGCTGGATGCTGGAGATCTCTCCCGGAGTGTTCGTCGGCACGGTCAACGCGCGCATCCGTGCGCTGCTGTGGGAGCGGGTGCTCGACATGGTGCAGTCGGGCCGGGCCATCATGGTCTACTCCGCCGACAACGAGCAGGGGCTCGCGTTCCAGGTCCACGGGCATGACTGGCAACCGGTCGACTTCGACGGCATCAACCTGATGTTGCGCCCGAACCCGTCCGACGAAGCGAAGTCGCCGTCGTCCGGTGCGAAGTCGGTGGGCTGGAGCAAGGCGAGCCGCCGAAGGCGCTTCGGCAACCGGGGGTAGGAGCGCCCGCAGGGCGCTCATGGGTCTGTGGGGCCGAGCGCACGCACGAAGTAAAGTGAATGAAAAACGCCCCAGTGCCTCACATCGCCGCAGGTCATCAAGTGTCTTCCCCGCGCGTGCGGGGGTGGTCCTACGAAGCCCAGCAGGCGGGAGGCGAAACCGTCGTCTTCCCCGCGCGTGCGGGGGTGGTCCATCAGAGCGTAAGGGCCCGGGGTTCCCTCGGGTTGTCTTCCCCGCGCGTGCGGGGGTGGTCCGCGACGAAGGAGCAGAGTTGAGCACGTTCACGTGTCTTCCCCGCGCGTGCGGGGGTGGTCCCGGGTTCGGGCTGCCCTGGTCGGTGAGGATGATGTCTTCCCCGCGCGTGCGGGGGTGGTCCTGTCCAGCCTCGCCCACCGCGACGGCTCGTCGCGTCTTCCCCGCGCGTGCGGGGGTGGTCCGGACGCCGAGACCGACATTGCGCCGCTGGTGGCGTCTTCCCCGCGCGTGCGGGGGTGGTCCCTGGCGGATCTCGGCGACCAGGCCCTTCAGCGCGTCTTCCCCGCGCGTGCGGGGGTGGTCCCGGGCGCCAGGTGAACTACCAGGCTCTTCCTGGGTCTTCCCCGCGCGTGCGGGGGTGGTCCCCACCATCCGGCGCTACGACTCGCGCCCTGACAGTCTTCCCCGCGCGTGCGGGGGTGGTCCCTCGGCGAGGATCGGCCCGCCCTGGGTGGCGAGGTCTTCCCCGCGCGTGCGGGGGTGGTCCCCAATCGCGGTTGGCGTAGACGGTCGCCTGATCGTCTTCCCCGCGCGTGCGGGGGTGGTCCTCTGCAGCGTGTCCCCGGCGTAGATGCGGTCGGGTCTTCCCCGCGCGTGCGGGGGTGGTCCCTCGGCCTGCAGCGCGCCGGGCAGGTCGGCCTGGTCTTCCCCGCGCGTGCGGGGGTGGTCCGTACGGCGGGTATCACTTTCAGGATGACGCAAAGTCTTCCCCGCGCGTGCGGGGGTGGTCCGCGGAGCGGGTAGGAGACGACACGGAGGTAACCGTCTTCCCCGCGCGTGCGGGGGTGGTCCCGGCTGGCAAGGATAGCCCGCAGTCAACACGTCGTCTTCCCCGCGCGTGCGGGGGTGGTCCCGGCACCTTGCCCGTCGGGCGCCCGTCGCGGGCGTCTTCCCCGCGCGTGCGGGGGTGGTCCCTACGCAGAGCGTCTACAAGACCGCATAGAGACGTCTTCCCCGCGCGTGCGGGGGTGGTCCCTGGGACAACAGCGAGTAGAGAAAGCTGGTCTTGTCTTCCCCGCGCGTGCGGGGGTGGTCCCGGAGCCGTGACCATGGGCACCACACGCACCCCGTCTTCCCCGCGCGTGCGGGGGTGGTCCCAGCGACCTCGCCCAGCCCGAGCAGGACGCGACGGTCTTCCCCGCGCGTGCGGGGGTGGTCCGGTTGGTTACGGAGTGAAGTCGACGGCACGTACGTCTTCCCCGCGCGTGCGGGGGTGGTCCCTAGGGGGTGTGGGAAACCGAGGCCGAGGTGAAGTCTTCCCCGCGCGTGCGGGGGTGGTCCCGGAGTCGACGAGTTCGTACAGGTCAATCTTCCGTCTTCCCCGCGCGTGCGGGGGTGGTCCCGTGGGCTGCATGAGATCCCTCAAGGTGAGCGGGTCTTCCCCGCGCGTGCGGGGGTGGTCCCTCCGTGGGATGGACGCTGACGACCCGGCACACGGTCTTCCCCGCGCGTGCGGGGGTGGTCCGTCGAACGACTTCTCCTGGTCGATGAGCAGGTCGTCTTCCCCGCGCGTGCGGGGGTGGTCCCTCGGCGTTGACCACCAGCGCCCGATTGCCCAGGTCTTCCCCGCGCGTGCGGGGGTGGTCCGCTCCCGTGAGACCAGGCTAGTGGCAACCCCTCGTCTTCCCCGCGCGTGCGGGGGTGGTCCGTTGGTGCGGGCCTTGCGCTGGAACTGCTGGTAGTCTTCCCCGCGCGTGCGGGGGTGGTCCGACCCACGATCGCGACGAAACAAGTCGTCCGATGTCTTCCCCGCGCGTGCGGGGGTGGTCCCGAGGCCGCGAGGCTGATCGCCGAGCTCCGCGAGTCTTCCCCGCGCGTGCGGGGGTGGTCCGGTGGATCCACGGTTCCGCACGGACTACCTGGTGTCTTCCCCGCGCGTGCGGGGGTGGTCCGCGCACACCACAAGACGTGGGCGATCGACCAGGGTCTTCCCCGCGCGTGCGGGGGTGGTCCCTGGTCACTCCCAGGGTTGATCATCAAGCACTGGTCTTCCCCGCGCGTGCGGGGTGGTCCCTCCCACCACAGCCGGATGTCGTCGTAGAGACCGTCTTCCCCGCGCGTGCGGGGGTGGTCCACAGCAGGTCAGACGGCAGATAGACCCCGATAAGTCTTCCCCGCGCGTGCGGGGGTGGTCCTCAAGGCGGCGACCTGGTCGAATCCAACATCCGGTCTTCCCCGCGCGTGCGGGGGTGGTCCGTCGGGGAACAAGCGGTCGTAGGCGTCGAACGGGTCTTCCCCGCGCGTGCGGGGGTGGTCCCGGAGCGTGACGAATCTTGCTCCGTCCCGGTGGGTCTTCCCCGCGCGTGCGGGGGTGGTCCTCCGGAGACCCGTACCGATTTCCGGATCACGGAGTCTTCCCCGCGCGTGCGGGGGTGGTCCGAGCAAACCGGCCGCGCTCGTCGCCTTGGTCGGGTCTTCCCCGCGCGTGCGGGGGTGGTCCGGTCGGCGGCGCCGAGATCGGATTCAACACCAAGTCTTCCCCGCGCGTGCGGGGATGGTCCCACCGTCCCGGCGGCGACGAACATCCCGACGATGTCTTCCCCGCGCGTGCGGGGGTGGTCCCTGCGCCCGGCCCCGGTCGCCCATGGAGCAGGCGTCTTCCCCGCGCGTGCGGGGGTGGTCCGAACTCGGGCCAGCCGTCCGGGATGGACGGGTGGTCTTCCCCGCGCGTGCGGGGGTGGTCCCGGGTTCGACGAGCTGGGCGAGTGGTCCGACGAGTCTTCCCCCGCGCGTGCGGGGGTGGTCCACGCCCTCAGGGGGCGTGGTGCCGAGCGCGTCCGTCTTCCCCGCGCGTGCGGGGGTGGTCCCCGGTCGACCACGACCGATATCGCCACGATGCCGTCTTCCCCGCGCGTGCGGGGGTGGTCCGCAAAACCCGACGTTCGCCGGGAGCGCGTTCGAGTCTTCCCCGCGCGTGCGGGGTTGGTCCCGTGTCGACCGCCTACCGCCGTGCCGACTCGCAGTCTTCCCCGCGCGTGCGGGGGTGGTCCCGTGCGCGCGGGAACGGGCCGACCAGCACCGTGTCTTCCCCGCTCATGCAGGGTTGTCCCTTCGCCGGGGCCGCCGGACCGATGCAGTTCCTGTCTTCTCCGCATAGGCGGGGACGGTCCTGGTGATCAGGAGGATTCCATGTTGACTGAGTCGGTCTCTCAGCCTGTGCGGGGTTAGCCCTCTCGACAGCCGCTGACGTGCAGTTCGACGCTCCCTGCAGGTACCGTCGGGCATCCCAGTGCCGGGTGGTCACCGGGTGATCCACGAGTCGTCTACTATCGCGGCTAGTAGTAAGGCTCGGAGGTTTCATGCGACACGCATCCGGTCGGCTCCCGGCACTCGTGCTGGGCGTCGGGCTTCTCGTGGGCGCTTGTGGTGCGCCGGTGGAGGACACCACGGCATCCGGGGCCGGTGATTCCGGGCCCGCGTTGCCGGAGCCGCGGTTGGACACGTCCACCTCGGCGCCGCTGCCCGCTCCCGAGGCGGACTCCGCGCCGGTGCTGGCGCAGCCGGAGGCCGCCTGGAAGGCGCCGTTCGACGACGTCCCCTACCCGGCGGGCGACAACCTGGTGGGTATCCGGTTCCCCGCGGACGACGAGTCGGAGTTGGGGATCGTCGGGGTGGCGCCGTCCGGGGAGACCCGGTGGACGGTGTGGACCAACCCCTCGTGCGTCGGGTACGGCGTCACCGAGGTCGGTGACCGGCCCGGCGCGGTGGTGCTGGCCAGCGACGCGGACAACCGCGAAGGCAAGATCGCCACGAGGACCAGCGCGAACGTGTACGACACCGCCGACGGGCGCCGGTTGTGGGGTCCGACGTCCGTGCCCGGCCCGTTGCAGGGGCCCGGACTGATCTTCGGGCGGGTGGCGAACTCGGTCGTCGGCGGGGAGTCGGGGCAGCGGGTGATGCTGGCCGCCGACACGGGGGAGCCCGTCGCGCCGCCGGTGGACGGGGCGGTCGCGCTCTACGAACACCACGGTGCGGGCCTGTTCGGCCACGACGGGGAGCTCACGGCGCTGGACACCGGCAGCGGGGACACGCTGTGGCGGTCGTCGGAGCTGGAGTTGCCGTCCGGGTGGTCCGGGACCGACCGGGTGGAGCTGTTGGAGGGCACCCAGGGTTCGGACGAGGGCGTGGTGGCGCTGCGCTGGTCCGGCGATGGGGGCGAGCGCACCAGCCTGCACGACCTGCGCACCGGTGAGCTGCTCGCCGCGCTCGGTGACGAGACCGAGTTCCGGTCGGTGGTCGACCCGGACAACGGCACGCTGGTCGTCAGCGGCCTGGACGGCTACCGGGTCACGCGCGCGTTCGATCTGCGCACCGGGGAGTCCCGGTGGACCGACGACGGCGCCGACGGGTTGCTGGCCCTCACCGTCGCCGGGAGCGGCGTGGGGTACGGCACGCGCTCCGGCGCGCCCGTGGCGGTCGACCTCCGCACGGGCCTGACGATCGACCGCGGCGAGGGCTCCGCCCCGGTCGCGGCGTCCGACGCCGGTGTGCTGATCACCCCGGCCCCGCGTCCCGAGGACGCGGAGCCCACCGACCGCACCGCGGGCGCCACCCCCGGCTACCTCGCCCACCGCCGCCGCTGACCGCGCACCGGTCGCGGCGGGGCGGGTTGTGCCGTGAGGGGCACATTCCCTGCATCCGGCGCAGTGAATGTGCCCCTCACGGCACCACACGCAGGGAAAGTGCCCTTCACGGCAACACCCCCACGGTGGTGGGCGGCCGTTATCATCGCCGGTGGTGGAAAGGGGGCCGCATGCGTGGGCTCGGGGAGCTGGAGGCTCGGGTGATGGACGTGTTGTGGTCGGCCGAGGAGCCGCTGCGGGTGCGTGCGGTGCTCGACCGGCTCGACAGTGACCGGCCGCTGGCCTATACGACGGTGATGACCGTGCTGGACAATCTGCACGGCAAGGGCTACGTCCGGCGCCACCGCGCGGGGCGTGCCTACGAGTACACCGCCGTCGAGTCCCGGGAGGAGGTCGGCGCGCGGCTGCTGCGGGAGGTCCTGCAGTCCAGCGGGGACACCGAGCAGGTGTTGCTGCACTTCGCGCGGTCGGCGAGCCCGGAGGAGTCCGACATCCTCCGTCGTGCGCTGGGCAGGAGGGATCCGTCGTGACCGTCGCGCTCGGGCTGCTGGTGGCGGCCGTGTTCCTCGGTGTCCTCGGGCCCGTCCTCCTGCGCCGGGTGGTGACGCCGGAGGTGCGGCCCGGTCTCGCGTTGGCGGGGTGGGTGAGTGCGGTCACGGCGATGCTGGGGACGGCCTCGGCGGCGGCGACGTTGCTGGTGCTGCCGCCGTCCGGGGTCGACGGCCTGCTGGGGGTGGCGAACAGTTGCGTCAACGCCCTGCGTGACGGGCGGATGCCGTGGGACGACGTCGCCCGGCTCGGTCCCGCGGCCGCGGTGTTCGGGCTGCTCGCGTGGGTGGCGTCGGTGGCGGTGCGCAGGACCGCCCGGTACCGGCGGTGGCGGCGCGAGCACCTGAGCGTGCTCGGTTCGGTGTGCCGGTGCGAGGAGTCGGTGTTCTGGCTGGACGAGGCCGCCCCCGTCGCCTACAGCGTGGGCGGGCGGCGCGGCACCGTGGTCGCCACCAGCGGGGTGCGGCGGCTC
>NZ_KI912258.1:276702-279089 GCF_000231035.2 Saccharomonospora iraqiensis subsp. paurometabolica YIM 90007
TCGAGGCGCGGTTGATGTGGCTGTCCGGGCGGCGGGTGGCCCTGCGGTGGCTGCCCGCCCGGGTGGACTACGCCCTGGCGGCACTGTTGACCCTCGTGCCCACGGCGGCCTCGGTCGCCGTCTTCGCGGGTGCGGTGGCGCTCTACTGCCTGGCGGTGGCGGGCGGCGCGGCGTTCTGACCGGGGCCGCCCTCCGCCGCGCAGGTGTCGTCGGAGCAGTCCCGGAGGCGCCACCGTTGGGCCACGGCGGCCACCAGCAGTGCCAGGGACAGCACCGCCAGGAACGGTTGCAGCGGCGCCCACAGTCCCAGTGCGCCGGAGGTGCCCAGCGCCACGAGGACGAGCTTGTTGCACACCGGGCAGCCCACGGCGAACACGGTCAGCACCACCCCGGCCAGCGGTTTGCGCTTGGCCTTCTCGGACGGGGGTGGGCCCTGGATCGCGAACCACGCGAACGTCAGCGCCGCGGTCGCGGCCAGCACCGGGTACTCCCACCAGCGCACCGGAATCTCCCGGGTGAACAGCGGGGTGTCGAGGATGTCGGTCGGGATGCCCACCGCCAGCAGCGCGAGCAGGCCCATCAGTCCCGCGCGGGCGTAGCGGGCCGCGCGGGGGCGGATGGCGGGTTCGGCGGGGTTCGGCACCGGCTCCACGGGCGTGTCCAATCGGCTCGGGACTTCGTGGTTACTATGCTGCATAGTAGTTCAAGTCCTGAGTGACCGGGAGAGCCGATGCCGAACACGTCGCGGCGTACGTCGAAACGCGACCTCACCCTGGTGGCCGTCCTCGTGGTGGCCGCGATCGGGTTGATCACCTACCTCGTCGTGTCCCCGCCGGGCGGCGACGACGGCGCCGCACAACAGCCCGCCGGTCCGTCGGGCCCCTCGGCCTCGCAGAGCGAGGGTAGTGCCGGTGCCGACGAGAGCCCCCTGTCCGGCCTGGCCCGGCGCGACGAGGGCGACCCGACGGCGCTCGGCCCCGTCGACGCCCCGGTGACGATGGTCATGTACTCGGACTACCGGTGTCCGTTCTGCGCGAAGTTCAGCCGGGACATCGAACCCGAGCTGATCGACCGCTACGTCGACTCCGGGCAGCTGCGGATCGAGTGGCGGGACTTCCCGATCTTCGGCGAGCAGTCGGAGATGGCCGCCCGGGCCGGTCGCGCCGCCGCCGAGCAGGGCAGGTTCTGGGAGTACAACCGCGCCATCTACGAGGACTCCCCGGAGCGCGGCCACCCGGACCTCACCCGCGAGGTGCTCCTCGACTACGCCCACGAGGTCGGGATGCCGGACATGGAGACGTTCACCGCCGACCTGGACGACCCGAGCCTGGACGAGCCGGTCCGGGAGGACCTGCGGCAGGGCAGTTCGATCGGGGTGTCCAGCACCCCGACGTTCGTGATCAACGGTGAGCCCATTCTCGGCGCGCAGCCGCTCGACACGTTCGTCGAGGTCATCGAGGGCGCCGCGGGGCAGCAATGACCGAGGTCGGTCTGCTCGGGGCCTTCCTGGGGGGTCTGCTCTCCCTGGTGAGCCCGTGTTCGGCGTTGCTGCTGCCGTCGTTCTTCGCCTACGCGTTCGACACGGTCGGCGCGCTGGCCCGTCGCACCGTGCTCTTCTACGCGGGGCTGGCGCTCGTGCTGATCCCGCTCGGTGCGGGGGTCGCGGCGGTGGGTGCCCTGGTGACGCAGTACCGGGGCACGGTGACCCTGGTCGGCGGGCTGGTGCTCGTCGCACTGGGCGTGCTGATGATCCTCGGCCGCGGGTTCGGCTCGAACACCGCGCAGAATGCCGCCGCGAAGATCAGGATCTCGTCCGGTCTCTCGGTGTTCGCCCTGGGCACCGTGTACGGGCTGGCGGGGTTCTGCTCCGGACCGTTGCTGGGCAGCGTGCTCACCGTGTCCGCGGCGGGCGGGGACCCGACCTACGGGGGCGCCCTGATGGCGCTGTACGCGCTGGGGATGGCCGCGCCGTTGTTCGTGCTCGCCCTGCTGTGGGACCGCTTCGACCTCGGCCGCAAACAGTGGCTGCGGGGGCGGGAGATCACCCTCGGCCCGTTGCGCACGCACACGACGAGCCTGGTCTCCGGCCTGCTGTTCATCGGCGTGGGGATGCTGTTTCTGTTCACCGAGGGCACGGCCAACCTCGGCGGCCTGACGAGCGTGGACACCCAGTTCTCGATCCAGGAATGGGTGCAGGGCTTCACCGGCGAGGTGTCCAACATCGTGGTGCTGCTGGTGCTGGTGCTGGCGGCGCTGGCGGTGGTGCTGGTGCGGATGCTGCGCTCCCGGAGCCGGGAGCACGGCGAGGACGGCGAGCACGAGGGCGAACACGAGGCCGACCCGGAGCGGGCCGGACAGACCCGCCGGTGAGCCGGGACGGGGCGTCC
>NZ_KI912258.1:279189-279640 GCF_000231035.2 Saccharomonospora iraqiensis subsp. paurometabolica YIM 90007
CTTCCCCGCGCGTGCGGGGGTGGTCCGCTCCCGTGAGACCAGGCTAGTGGCAACCCCTCGTCTTCCCCGCGCGTGCGGGGGTGGTCCGACCCACGATCGCGACGAAACAAGTCGTCCGATGTCTTCCCCGCGCGTGCGGGGGTGGTCCCGAGGCCGCGAGGCTGATCGCCGAGCTCCGCGAGTCTTCCCCGCGCGTGCGGGGGTGTCCGGTGGATCCACGGTTCCGCACGGACTACCTGGTGTCTTCCCCGCGCGTGCGGGGGTGGTCCGCGCACACCACAAGACGTGGGCGATCGACCAGGGTCTTCCCCGCGCGTGCGGGGGTGGTCCACAGCAGGTCAGACGGCAGATAGACCCCGATAAGTCTTCCCCGCGCGTGCGGGGGTGGTCCGGTTGGTTACGGAGTGAAGTCGACGGCACGTACGTCTTCCCCGCGCGTGCGGGGGTGGTC
>NZ_KI912258.1:279740-279907 GCF_000231035.2 Saccharomonospora iraqiensis subsp. paurometabolica YIM 90007
GCACCTGCGTGGCAGGCACCACCTGCTGGTGCTGACCGCGGACATCCTCGCCGCCGCGCTGCCGTTCGTGCCGCTGTGCCGCCGGGCACCCGGCAACGTGCGGGTGCTGGTGGAGCTGGCCGCCGACGACGCGGCCGCCCGCAGGCACGGCCCCGGCCCGGTGCGGG
>NZ_KI912258.1:280007-305483 GCF_000231035.2 Saccharomonospora iraqiensis subsp. paurometabolica YIM 90007
CGGTTCACCACCGTCGGACGTCGAGCACGATGTCGATCGCCGTGCCGCGGTCGGTGTCCCGCAGCACGTGCCGCAGGGCGTCGACCCGCAGGCCGCCCGCGGCCCCGGCGAGGTCGGTGATCGACGGCATCACGTCCGGGTCGGGCGGGCCGCCGACCCCGCGTTCGTGATTCTCCCGGGCGTGTCCCAGGTAGAAAAGCCTTCCCCCGTCGGCCAGCCAGCTCGTGGCGCGGCGCAACGTGCGCACCAGGTCGGTCGCCGGGATCTGGAGGAACCCGACCAGCACGAGGTCGACGGCCTGCGCGGGCTCCCACGTCGTCACGTCGCCGAGCCGCCAGTCGATGTCCGTGCCGTACCGGTCCCGCGCCGACTCCAACGCCACCGGCGAGAAGTCCACGGCGGCCACCTTCCACCCTTTCGAGTGCAGCCACGCGGCGTGCCGGCCGTCCCCGCACGCGAGGTCGACGGCGGTGCCGGGGACCGCGTCGTCGAGATACGTGCGGATGGTCCTCGCCGGCGCGTCGCCCCACGGGGACGGAGCGGCGCGGTAGCGCTCGTCCCAGGTGGACGGATCGGTGGGCGGCACGGGTCCTCCTCGCTCGGGTTATCGGTTCGGGCATCGGGTATCCGATTACCGAGCCTGCCACAGACGGACGAGGGATGACCGTTCATGGACGTCGACGTCATTCGTACCGAGCAACTCGGCGACCGCAGCTACCTGGTGCACGACGGATCGCAAGCCCTGGTCATCGATCCCCAGCGGGACTTCGACCGCATCGAGGAGCTCGCCCGCGCGCGGGGCGTGCAGATCACCCACGTCGCCGAGACGCACCTGCACAACGACTACGCCACCGGCGGCCCGCAACTCGCGCTGCGCCACTCCGCCACCTACCTGGTCGGCGAGACCGAGGGCCTGGAGTACGATCACCAGCGGATCCTGCCGGGCGACCGGGTCGACATCGGACGGATGACGCTGACCGCCGTGGCCACCCCCGGGCACACCGAGCACCACCTGTCCTACGTCGTCGACGGCGACGACGGTGAGCAGGCCGTGTTCTCCGGCGGCAGTCTGCTGTACGGGTCGGTGGGCCGCACCGATCTGGTCGACCCGGAGAAGACGACGGCACTGACACGGGCGCAGTTCCGGTCGGCGCGGCGGCTGGCCGAGCAGGTTTCCGACCGCGCCACGCTGTACCCGACGCACGGGTTCGGCAGCTTCTGCTCCTCCGGCCCGGCCACCGCCGCCGACAGCTCGACGATCGGGGAGCAGCGGGAGCACAATCACGCGCTGACCGAGACCGACGAGGACCGCTTCGTCGACCAGCTCATCGCGAACCTCACCGACTACCCGTCGTACTACGCGCACATGGGGCCGCTGAACCGGATGGGGCCGAGCGCGCCGGACCTGACGGTGCCCGAACCGCTGTCGACCGGCGAGCTGCGCAGCCGTCTCGACCGCGGTGAGTGGGTGATCGACCTGCGCAACCGGGTCGCCTTCGCCACCAAGCACCTGGAGGGCACGGTCAGCATCGAGTACGGCGACGGCAAGCAGTTCACCACGTTCCTCGGGTGGACGCTGCCGTGGCTGGACCCGATGACCCTGGTTGGCTCGGAGGACGACATCCGTGCCGCCATCCGGGACCTGTCCCGCATCGGCATCGACCGGCTGGACGTCGCTCTCGGTGACCCGCCGCAGGATCTGGCGGACGGAATCCCGACGACGTCGTTCCCCAGTGTCCAGTGGCGGGAGCTCGCGGCCGAGTTCTCGGCCGGGCGCGCGCCCACCGTGCTGGACGTGCGCCGGGACGAGGAGTTCAACGCCGAGCACATCGAGGGCGCGGTGCACGTGCCGCTGCACGAGCTGCTGCCGAGGATGGCCGACGTGCCGCACCGGCGGCTGTGGGTGCACTGCGGCTCCGGGTACCGGTCGGCCATCGCGGCGAGCCTGCTCGAACGGGCCGGCCACGACGTCGTGCACATCAACGGCCTCTACCCGGAGGCGGCCGGAGCCGGTGTTCCCGTCACGACCGGGGAGCGCACCCCGGCGCCCTCGTCCTGAACCGGAGATCACGCGGGGCCGGGGCCCCGCCGCGTCGGGACCCCGGCCCCCGGCGCGGGTCCGGTCAGGCCCAGGCCGAGCGGACCCAGGCCAAGTTCAGCTCGTCGGAGCCCGCCTTCCGATGGTGGATGGTCCAGATGCGCTTGTCCTCGTCCACCAGCCCGTGCAGGAAGCCGTCGTCGCAGCGGTAGCTGAGGTGCAGATCCTCGCGGAGGTCGTCGACACCGAGCACCTTCACGCACCGGGTTCCGTCGGCCAGCACCACGAACCACCACGGGTCGACGACGTCGTCCACGACCCCGGAGGGGTCGTCGTCGCGCACGTTGACCTTGACCGCGCCCTCGGCGGCCGGGTCCCGCAGGCAGACCGCGACCGTCTCCACCGGGTTGTCCCGGACGGTCTGGTCCGTGACGCTCTCCGTGCCGGTCCCCGGATCCGGCAGGAGTTCCGGGGCCGGGTTCTCCGGGACGAAGCACGGGTCCATCGCCAGGGACGTCTCGTTGGTGAAGCACCGTCGCGCCTGCTCGTTCTCCGGGCTGAGCAGCGACGCCTCGCACCGGCCGGACACCTCGTCGAGGACCTCCAGATCCGACCGGATCATGCCGGACCGGTCGAACAGGGCCGTCCGCCCGGCCCGGGTGGGGTGTTGCTGCTCCTGCTTCGCCGGATCCGGGGTCGCGGAGTCCGCGCCCGCGCCGTTGTCGGTCGTCGGCGGGCCCGGGTCGTCGGCACCCGTGGTGTCCGCCTCGCACCCCACCACCAGGAACAGGGTCGCGACCAGCGCGAGGACCGTCCCGAACCCGCCCCGGGGCCGGGACGATCCGGATCTGTGGTGCCGCACAACCGTGCCCTTCCGTCCGCGGGCCCCGTGGCCCGACACACCGTCAACACCCGCTCGCGATCGGCCCCAGGGTAGTTGTTCACCCGATGCCGTGGGCGCCCGCGTTGTGCTATCACCGACGCACCGATCATCGAAGAGGAGGCTGTTGATGGCGCAGTCGGTGGACACCCGGCGGGTGGTCAGCCGCGAACAGGTGGTCCACGGCGGCTGCCGGTACTTCCTCCGGCACGGCTCGATCGACATGCCCGCACTCGCGGCGAGCCTGGCGGTGAGCCGGGCGACGCTGTACCGGGTGGTGCACCGGCGGGACGCGGTGCTCGGGGACGTGCTGTGGCGGCTGGGTGAACGCCTGCTGACCCGGGCCCGCCGCAGGCGCAGGCAGACCGGGATCGAGGGGGTGCTGGAGGTGACCCGGTTGTTCTCCGCCGAGTTGCGCAGCGCCGCGCCGTTCACCGCGTTCCTGCGGGCCGAGCCGGAGACGGCCACCCGGGTGCTGTTCCACACCCCCGAGGGCGTGCACCGCCGGATGGTGGCGGCACAGCGGGCTGTGCTGCTGGAGAACCGCACGCCGACGTGGCGGCCGACCGAGCTGGACGACCTCGCGTTCCTCTACGTGCGCATCGTGGAGTCCGCCCTGTACGCGGAGCTGCTCAACGGCAGGCGCCTCGACCCGGCCATCGCGGAGCGGGCCGCGCGGGCGCTGCTCACCGACGCCGCGTAGCCCGTGGCCGGGCACCGCGCGCCACCGCCCCGGCACGGTGCGACGGCGGTCGCACGTTCGGTCGGATCCCTGGCCCGGGCGGGCTCCGGTGCGGTGGGATGAGCCCTTCGACGGGTGAAAGACCTTCGAAGGGAACTGGGAGCGCGATGGTGGGCTCGGCCGGTCGGCGACTCGGGACCGTACTGCTGGCGCTGGTCGTCGGGATCCTCACGGCGGTCCCGGGCGCCGCGGCCGGGCCCACCCGTCCCGGTGGTGCCGGGGACGGTGCCGGGGAGAGTGCCGGGGAGGCGGGGCCCGCGTCGTTCCGGCCCGCCCGGACCCCGGTGATCTTCGTGCACGGGCAGCAGGGGTCGGCCCAGCAGTGGCAGTCCAACGCCAAACGGTTCTCCGCCAACGGCTATCCGGACCGTCTGCTGCACGCCTACGAGTACGACACCACCGTCGCGGACAACGCGCACGCGGTGCAGGGACTGCGGGAGCTGGTCACCGAGGTGCGCGGGCGCACCGGGGCCCGTGCGGTCGACGTCATCGCCCACTCGCGCGGCACCGCGGTGCTGCACGAATACCTGTCCGCACCCGCACGGGCCGCGGGGATCCGCCGGTACGTCAACATCGACGGCCGTTCCGCCGAGGCACCGCCGGGGGGAGTGCCGACGCTCGCGCTGTGGGCGAGCGTCCGGCCGGACGGGGAGATCGGCGGCGCGGTGAACGTCCGGCTGCCGGAACTGGGCCACACCGAGGCGGCGGTGTCGGCGGAGAGTTTCGGGATCATCCACCGGTTCCTGACCGGGCGGCCGCCGTGGACCACCGGGGTGCTGCCGGAACCGCCGGGACGGGTGCACATCTCCGGGCGGGTGACGTTCTTCCCGCGGAACGCGGGCGCGCGGGGCAGGCTGGAGGTCTGGCCGGTCGACCCGGACACGGGCCGGCGCCTCGGGGACCGGCCGCGGCATGTGGTCCGCACCGGCCCGGACGGCGGCTTCGGCCCGCTGCGCGTACACGGGCTGCGCCGCTACGAGCTGGTCTTCGTCCGGGACGGGGAGCTGACCTACCACTTCTACCCGGAGACGTTCCGGCGCAGCGACCACTTCGTGCGGCTGCAGGTCTCCGAGCCGGGCGGGATCACCGACCGGATCGACCGCTGCCCCGGGCACATCGCGCTGACGGTGACCCGCAACCGGGAGTGGTGGGCCGACCAGGGCGGTGGCGACGACGATGCCCTGCTGGTCGACGGCGAGAACGTGCTCGCCCCGGCCGTCGCGCCGAAGGCGCGGCAGGTGATCGCCGCGTTCGTGTTCGACACGGACTGCGACACCGTCAGCCGATCGGGCGAGGCCGTGCCGCCGTTCGATCGTGTCCCGTTCCTGACCGCTGTCGACCGGTACGTGCCCGCGGGCGCGGGCGAACCCGTCTCCGTGACCCAGATGGCAAGGGGGTCCGGCGGCGCGACGAGGACGATCACGGTGCGTGACTGGGCATCCGACCGGCACGCCGTGACCGTGCAGTTCCACGACCACCTCGCTCGCACCGTCGGCCGGGGTCGTGAGTGAATGGCGGAGTGCGGTGCCGCATCCGGCGCCGTGACATCCGTGTTCACTCACGACCCTGGGAGGAATGGCGGTGCTCGATCTCCTGCTCCGTGACGTCCGTGCGCTGACGATGCGTGCCGACCACCCGCGCGCGCACACCGTGGGGGTGGTCGGCGGCGTGATCGTGGGCGTCGACGACGAGGTGCGGGACCTGCCCGCGCGTGCCGTCGTCGACGGGGGCGGTGCGACGCTCACCCCCGGCTTCACCGACGCGCACAACCACATGGTGTGGTACGGGCTGTCGCTGGCCGAACTGGACCTGTCGACGTGCCGCAGCCTCGACGAGGTCTACGACGCGGTGGCCGCGCGGGCGGCGGAGCTGCCGTCGGACGCCTGGGTCGTGGGCTCCGGGTACGACGACTACGTGCTCGGGCGGCATCCCGAGCGTGCGGCGCTGGAACGCGCGGGCGGGGGCCGTCCGGTGTGGCTCAAGCACCGCTCGGCGCACATGTGTGTCGCGTCGGACGCCGTGCTGGACAAGGCCGGGGTGCTGGACGGCTCGGCGCGGGTGCCGGACGGCGGGGTCGTCGAACGCGACGCCGACGGCGAGCCGACCGGCCTGCTGGCCGAGCAGGCGCAGCAACTGGTGGACGCGCTGGTCAAGCCCTACCCGGTGGAGGAACTGGCCGCGGCCGTGGCGCGGGCGGCCGAGGTGTACGTGCGCGAGGGCCTCACGCACGTGACCGAGGCGGGCATCGCGGGCGGCTGGATCGGGCACAGTCCCGCCGAGGCCGCCGCCTACCAGCTCGCCCGGCAGCGGGGCGAGCTGCCGTTGCGGGTGGAGCTGATGCCGGCCACCGAGGTGCTGCACCCGTTCGACCCGGCCGTGGGTGTGGAGACCGGGCTCGACCTCGGCCTGCGCAGCGGGTTCGGTGACGACTTCCTGCGGATCGGGCCGATGAAGATCTTCACCGACGGCGCGCTGAGCAGCCGCACGGCGGCGGTGACCGAGCCGTTCGTCGGCGCGGGCGGCCTCGGCGTGCTCGGCGACGACCCGGACGTGCTGCGGGAGCGGATGCTGGCCGCGCACCGCAGCGGCTGGCGGATCGCCGCCCACGCCATCGGGGACCGCGCCATCGACCTCACGCTGGACACGCTGGAGCAGGCGCAGAAGGAACTGCCCCGCCCGGACGTGCGGCACCGCATCGAGCACTCCGCGATGGTGCGGCCCGAGCATCTGTCCAGAATGGCCGCTCTGGACGTCGTTCCCGTGCCACAGGCCCGTTTCCTGTACGAGATCGGCGACACGATACATTCCGCCCTCGGTGCGGACCGGATGCCGTGGGTGTACCGGCAACGGTCCCTTCTGGACGCCGGGCTGCGGGTTCCCGGCAGCTCCGACCGGCCGTGCGTGGGCACCGGCGCACCGTTGGCCGGGATGCGCTCGATGGTCGAGCGCACCACCAAGGCGGGGCTCGTGCTCGCCGAGTCGGAACGGGTCGACGCGACCGAGGCGCTGCACGCCTACACCACGCACGCCGCCTACGCCTGCCACCAGGAGGACCGGCGCGGCCGGATCGGCCCCGGCATGCAGGCCGACCTGGTGCTGCTCGGGGACGACCCGACCACGGTGGACTCCACGGAGATCGACGGCATCGACGTGCTGGCCACCTTCGTGGCGGGCCGCGCCGTCCACGGCGCCGACACCCTCACCTGGACCACCGGCGGCCCCACGAGCTGACCCCCGAATCCCGCGAGTCACCCCCCGGCGCCCGGCGAGTTGCCGCCCGGGGCCGGCGAGTTGACATCCCGGGGTCGGTGAGTCGACGCCCGGGGTTCGCGCGGTGACACGCGCGGGCCCCGGGCCACGGGCGGTGTCCCGGGCGCTCAGGGTTGCAGTTCGGCGACCGCGCCGACGCCGGACATCTCCAGCACCCGGCGGGTCGGGGACCCCACCGGGGAGACGATCGTGCAGGAGGTCTGCAACAGACGGAGCCGCTCGGCCAGCGCGAACAGGATCCGCAAACCCGCACTGTCCAGGTACTTCAGCTCACCGAGGTCCAGCCGGACCTCGGTGAGCCGGTTGTCGATCGAGCCGAAGATCTCCTCCCGCACCCGCTCGCTGTTGGACAGGTCGATCTCACCGGTGATGACGATGTCCACCCGGGCGCCGTCGGCACGCACCTCGACGTCGGCCGTGGTCATTCCCGCTCGCTTCCCGACAGTCGCTTACGCAGCAGCACACTGGTGCCCTGGGGTCCGTTCTCCACCTGCACATCGTCGCAGAGCGAGCGCATCAGCTCGGTGCCCCGGCCCCGGTGGGTCCCCCGGGGTGGACGCCAGCTCCCCGTGTCGCTCACGATGATCTCCAGATCGTCGCCGTGGGTCTCCAGGTGCAGGCTCAGCGTGCCGCCGCCGGGGCCGTAGGCGTGCTCGATGACGTTGGCCGCCGCTTCGCCCACGGCCACGAGCAGGTCGGTGACGTCGTCCTCGCCCGCCCCGGCCTCGGGCAGCCACCGGCGCAGCTCGGCACGGATGTCGGCGAGGGCCTCCGGCACGGCCTCCACCGAGAACGTCAGCGTCCGGAGGTCGTCGGTACTCTGCCTGCGCACGGCGAGCAGTGCGAGGTCGTCCTCGGTGGCGGTGTCCCCGACGAGCGTGTTCATGATCTCGGTGCACACCGCCTCCGGGGGCCCCGGATACACCACGTCGCTCAGGGCCCGCAGGCCGTCCTCCAGGGGTTGCGCCCGCCGCTCCACCAGTCCGTCGGTGTAGAGGACGAGCACGGCGCCGCCGGACATGTCGATCGTGGTGGTGTGCCGGGCCTGGGTGGCCGAACCGACTCCCACGGGCGGGTCGACCGCGGTCTCCACGAGCGTCGAATCCCGGTTCACCCTGCCCACGACCGGTGCGAGATGGCCCGCCAGCGACAGGTGCACCTGATTGTGTGACGAGTCCCAGATGGCGCAGGCGAGGGTGGCCATGGCGTCCGGCTCGAAGTGCCGGATGTTGCGGTCGAGCCGGGTCAGCACCTCGGCGGGGTCGTCGTTCTCCAGCGCGTACGCGCGCACGGTGGTGCGGATGCGGCTCATCACCATCGCCGCCGACAGCCCCCTGCCCACCACGTCCCCCGCGACCAAGAACAACCGTCCCGAGGGCAGGCCGAACGCGTCGTACCAGTCGCCGCTGATGTCCGAGCCGCGGCCGGGGGTGTAGCGCGCGGCGAGTTCGAAGCCGGTCACGTCGGGCAGCTGCGCGGGCACGAGTGACCGCTGCACCGCCGAGGCCGCCGCACGGTCGGAGTTGGTCAACCTGCTCCGGGCCGCCAGTGCGACCCGGTCGGCCGCGAGCTGCAACAGGCGCACGTCCTCGTCGTCGAACGCCCGGTCGTCCAGCGCACCGACGTGCAACACACCGAGCGGCTCACCCTGGGCGATCAGCGGGACACCGAGGAGGCTCCGGAGCCCCTTCTCCCACAGCACCGGGTTGACCACCGTGTCGTGATCCACCTGCGTGACACGGGACGGCTTGAGGTCCGCGGCGATCCGTCCGGCGAAGCCGTCACCCACCCGGATCCGCACGTTCTGCCACACCTCCTCCTCCAGGCCGGAGGACGCCGTGGCGACCAGCTGCTGTCCGCTGGCGTCCAGCAGCAGTGCGGTGGCGGTGTCGGCCTCGAGCACGTCCCGGACGCGGTCCACCAGCTCGTGGAGCAGCTGCTCGACGCTCAGCTGAACCAGCGCGGTGTCGGTGACCGCCTCGATGCGACGCAGGCGGTCAGCGGCGTTGTTCGGTTCGACCGCCCAAGGCATGTGGGTGAGCATAGTGTTCGAGGGTTACCCCGGCAGCGTACGGGCGAACGTGACGCTCGTCGTATCGGTCTTGGCAGGCACCTGACCCGCCCGGAAGGATCCTCGTTCGTGGTCACCACGGGTTACGAGAGCATCACGGTACCGGGCGGTGCGGCGTGGGACGCCTACCGTGCGGCCCCCGGCGCCGGGCGCGGCCCGGGAATCGTCCTGTTGCCGGAGGTCACCGGCGTCAACGACCACATGCGTGCGCTGGCCGACGAACTCGCCGGGCACGGGTATCCGGTGCTCGTGCCGGACCTGTTCTGGCGGCTCCGCCGCCGGTTCGAGGGCAACGACCCGGCCGGGATGGCCGAGGGAGCGACGCTGGCACGACGGCTCGACCGGGACGAGGCTGTGACCGACCTGACAGCGACGCTGGCGCATCTGCGGGCGATGCCCGGGTGCACCGGCGGGGTCGGCGTGGTCGGGTTCTGCGTCGGGGGCACGCTGGCGTATCTGTGCGGGACGTCGGTACGGGCCGGCGGCCGGGGGCCGGACGCGGTGGTGTCCTACTACGGCTCGGGGGTTCCGGACCTGCTGGACCGGGTCGACTCGCTGGAGTGCCCGGCGATGTTCCACTTCGGCGACCGGGACCCGTACCTGCCCGCCGACGGGATCGCGGCGGTGGAGGCCGCGGTGGCCAACCGGCCGGACGTCGCGGTGCACCACTACGACGCGGGCCACGCCTTCGCCAACCCGGACGCCCCGTCGTCGCACGACCCCGAAGCCACCGACATCGCCTGGGGCCGCACCCGCACCTTCCTCGACGACGCGCTGCCGTGAAGGCCCCCTTCCCTGCGTCCCACGCCGTGAGGGCCTCCTTCCCTGCACGTGCCGCAGTGAAGGACCCCCTCACGGCACCCTCCGGGCGAGGGGGCCGTCAGAGTGCGGGGCGGTCGGCCGCCAGCAGGGGGGCGAAGAGGTCGCCGTCCGTGGTGACGCGGGTGCGGACGTCGTCGGCGTGGAAGACGAGGTCGCCCGGTTCGCGGCAGGAGTCGACCTCGTCCCAGGTGACGGGGGTGGACACCGTCGGGGTGGGGCGGGCGCGCAGGGAGTAGGGGGCCACGGTGGTTTTGGTGACGTTGTTCTGACTCCAGTCGATGAACACCTTCCCGCCGCGCAGCTTCTTCGCCATCCGGGAGACGACGGCGTCGGGGTGGTCGCGTTCGAGACGTTCGGCCAGGCCCTTGGCGTACTCGCCGGTGCGGTCACCGCTGCGGGTACGCACCGGCACGTAGAGCTGCAGCCCCTTCGAACCGCTCGTCTTCGGGTACGCCCGCAGCCCGTCCGCCTCGACCACCGTGCGCAGCCACCGGGCCACCGTGCAGCACTCGACGATCGTCGCGGGCTCCCCGGGGTCGAGGTCGAACACCAGCAGGTCCGGGTTTCGCCGCCCGTCCCGCGGGCCGACCGTCCACTGCGGAATATGCAGCTCCAGGCTCGCCAGATGCGCCACCCAGACCAGTGTGGACAGATTCTGCACCAGCGCGTAGTCGGTTTCCTCCGCGCCCCGGGAACTGCCGGGCGTCCCGATGCGCACGGTGCGCACCCAGTCGGGGGCGTGCCCGGAGACGTTTTTCTCGAAGAAGGACTTGCCCTCCACCCCGTTCGGGTAGCGTTTCAGGGTCAACGGTCGGTCCCGCACGTGCGGCAGCAGTGCGTCCGCGATCCGTACGTAGTAGTCGAGCACGTCCCGCTTGGTGAACCCGACCGCCGGATAGAGCACCTTGTCCAGATTGGACAGACGGATGCGGTGGCCCTCGATGTCCACCAGTTGCCCGGTCACCGTGGCAACTCCTCCGGTGTGCGGTCCGGCCGGAGCCCGCGCCAGGTCGGGGCGCGGAGCCGGCCGTCCCGCGTCCACGTCTTGAACGCGACCTCGCCGACCAGCGTCGGGCGCACCCAGTGAGCGTCGCGGGACCCGTCCCTGGGCACCGCCTCGGCGAACGGGGAGGTGCGCCGTTCCAGCGCGCGCAGCCGGGTGGCGAGGGTGCGCAGCGCGTCGTCGCTGAAGCCGGTGCCGACCCGGCCGACGTAGCGCAGTCCCCGCCCGGTCGGCACCCCCAGCATCAGTGAGCCGAACGTGTCCGCGCGCCGGCCCGTGCCGGGCCGCCAGCCGCCGAGCACCACCTCCAGCGTGCGCAGTTCGGTGATCTTGAGCCAGGCGCCGCTCCGTTCCCCGGGCCGGTAGCGGGAGTCCAGGCGTTTCGCGACGAGGCCCTCGAGTTCCTGCTCGGCCGCCGCGTCCGCGACCGCCGTGCCGCCGCCGGTGTAGGACGGCGGTACCCGCCAGTGCTCGCCGTCGATCCCGAGCCGTTCGAGCAGCCGCCTGCGCCGGGTGTACGGCAGATCGAGACACGGGCGACCGTCCAGGTGCAGCACGTCGAAGACGAGGTAGGTGACCGGCGACCGGGCGGCCAGCTGCCGGGCCCGGCGGTCGGTGGCGTTGATCCGGCCCTGCAACGCCGCGAAGCTCGGCCTCCCCCCGTGCAGGGCGACGATCTCCCCGTCGAGCCAGGCCCGGGTGCTGCCGAGCTGGGCGCCGAGTCCGCGCAGTTCCGGGTAGGTGTCGGTGATGTCGTCGCCGCGCCGGGAGAACAACCGCAGTCGCCCGCCGTCCACGCGGGCCAGCGCGCGGACGCCGTCCCACTTGAACTCGTACCCCCACCGCTCGTCGGCGTCGGGGCCGGGCAGGGCGCCCGGTACGGCCAGCATCGGGGACATCGACTCCGGCAGCGGGGTCCATCCCGGGTCCTCGGGCGGGTCCGACCGGATCACCTGCCAGCGCGAGCCGCTCCGGAAGAAGACGTATTTCCCCCGGGCCCGCGCACCGTGCAGCACGACGGCGACCTCGTCGGCGGTCCACTTCGCCACCTCGTACCGCCCCCGGTCCCAGACCGTCATCCGGCCCGCGCCGTACTCGCCCTCCGGGATCTCCCCGGAGAAGTCGGCGTACTCCAGGGGATGGTCCTCGGTGTGCACGGCCAGCCGCACGGTGCCGCGCTCGTCCGGCAGGCCCTTGGGCACCGCGAACGACACCAGCACCCCGTCGCGTTCCAGGCGCACGTCCCAGTGCAGGTTCCGCGCGTGGTGCTCGTGGATCACGAACGCCGCGCCCACGTCGCCGTCGGCGGCGGTGTCCCGGTCCCCGTCACCTCCGCGCCCGGCGTCCGCGCGGTCCGGTACCGGCTCGGGCGTGCGCCCGGCCCGCCGCTTCGCCCGGTACTCGTCCAGTCGCCCCGCCATACCCGCCGGACTACCCCGGGCACGCCACCTTCACCCGGCCACGTGCGGGGGTGTGCCGTGAAGGGGTCCTTCCCTGCGTCACATGCAGCGAGGGGGCCCTTCACGGCACTCACCGCAGCGAAGGGGTCCTTCACGGCACACCCCGGGGGTGGGAGCGGGCGCGTGAGTATGCGGGTGCCGGCAGAAGGGCGGGGGCCATGATCATCGCCGGGGTGGTGTCCGGGAGACTGGCAGCGCTCGTCGACGACCGTCGACGCCTGTTCGTTCGATGCCGACGCCGGAAGGGGCCAGCTGACGTCATGATGGGTCGCACCCATGCGGCGACCGGGTGGTGCGCCGGGCTCGCCGTCGCGCCCGCGGTGGGGATCACCACGCTCGCGCAGGCGGTGGTGTTCGCCGCCACCACGGCGGGATTCGCGCTGCTGCCCGACCTCGACCATCCCGGCGCGCGCGCCTCGAAGCTCCTCGGGCCGGTCACGGGCGCGCTGTCCTGGCTGTTGCGCAAGGCCTCCGCCGGGCTCTACGCCGTGACCAAGGGGCCGCGCGACGAGGACAAGACCGGCACCCACCGGCACCTGTCGCACACGGTCCTGTTCGCGGCGGGGGTCGGGGCGGCCACGGCGGCCGGCACCGCGGCGGGGGGTCCGTGGGCGGTCGCCGCGGTGGTCGTGTTCGGGCTGCTGCTGGCCGAGGACGCACTGGGGGACTGGCTGCTGCCGGTGGCCGGGGCGGCCGTGGTGTGGTGGGTGATCGAGAACAGTCCCGATGTGCTCGGACGGCTCGACGAGGTCTCCGGCTGGCTCGGTGTGGCGGTGGCGGTGGGGTGTGTCGTCCACTGCCTCGGGGACGCGCTCACCGAATCGGGGTGTCCTTTCCTCTTCCCCCTGCCGATCGCCGGGGAGACGTGGTACGAACTGCGGCCGCCCGCATTTCTCCGATTCAACACCGGCACGGCCGTCGAGAACAAGGTGCTGCTCCCGTTGTTCGTCGTCCTCGGCGTGCTTCTCATTCCGGGAGTCTGGTCGGTCATCCTGGCTACGGTGGAGACCGTTCTCGGGTCCGGATCGGGTCAGGACGCCTGAGAACCGGTTCCGCGGCCCCGGGACCACTTCTCCCCGGACGTCGTCCTCTTCGCGAAGAGGCGGTGCCCCGGGGCCAGGCCCGGGGCACCGCCTTCCAGGAGGACGTGACGGCGTCAGTCCTTCTCGAAGTACCAGGCCGAGGACTCCTTGTCCCAGGCCTTGGCACCCTTGGCGCCCGCGGCGGCCCCGCTGTCCTCGTAGTGGGCCCAGCCCGCTTCGACGTCCTTCTTGTGCCTCTTCTTGTGCTTGTCCTTGCCGTGCCGCGCTTCGCCGTCGGCGGCGGCGTCGTCGGTGGCCGCGTCGCGGGCCATGCCGTCGGCGCGGTGCTTCTTGTGCTTGCGGTCGGACTCGTACTTGATGCCGGCCGCCTCGGACGACACGTCGCCTGCGACGGCACCGTCGGCGCCCGCGGCCGCGATGTTGGCCTCGTGGGACGCCCAGTTGGCCTCGACGTCGCCACCCTTGTCGGCGGCGGCCACACCGGCGGCGCCGAAGGCCAGCGGCAGGGCCAGGGCAGCCGTCACAATACCGCGACGAACAGAACGCATGAGCTGATCCTTTCTGGTGTGTTCACACAGGACAGGACCGAACCTCTGGCGAGCGGATGCTGTCGAAGGCCGGTCCTCTGCTCCGTGAGGCTTGCGCCTCAGGCAATTTCGTACCCTCGACGGTGATCCGCTAACCGCGATTTGACGGCTCCCGGGCCCGTCTTCACCGGGTCGGGTTATCCCGGATTCCGTCGAATGCGATCTTCGCCACGGCGTCCACAATGGGCGTGTCGCTCCCCCGGGGTTGATACCACTCGACCAGGGAATTGACCATTCCGAACACCAGGCGTGCGGTGAGCGCGGGATCGACGTCCGGCCGGATGTCGCCGTCCCGCTCCGCCTCGGCCACGAGGTCGGCGACGATCCGGTCGAACCGCCGCCTGCGGGCCAGCGCCGCCCGCTCGACCTCGGTGTTGCCCCGCACCCGGAGCAACAGCGTGACGAACGGCAGCCGCTCGACCAGCACCCGGACACTGCCGCGCACCAGGTATTCCAACCGGTCCACCGCCCGCCCGTCGAGCTCGGCGGCCTCGGCCGCGACGGTGAACAGTCCGTCCAGGGCGTGGTCGACCGCCAGCCGCAGCAGCTCCTGCTTGCCCGAGACGTGGTGGTAGATGGCCGACTTCGTGATGCCGAGCCTGCGGGCGAGGTCCTCCATGCTCGTGCCGTCGTAGCCGCGCTCGTTGAACAGGGCGACCGCGACGCCCAGCAGCGACTCGAGGTCGTAGCCGGGTCGTCCCCTGCGGCTCGTCCTGGTCGGCCCGGTGGCGGTCATGGTGGCCAGTATCCCAGCCCGCGCCCGGGACGGTGTCCGGCCGGTCCCGTCGGCCCCCCGTCGGCCAGGGGGTCACCGGTCCCGTTCGTCGACGACCCGGCGCATCTTGCCGACCGACCGCTCCAGCGTCGCCGGGTCGACGACGTCGACCTCGACGCGCACCCCGACCTCGTCGGCGACCCGCCCGGCGACCCGCCGGGCCACCCCGGCACGGTCCGCGGCGGGGAGGTCGTCGGCCGCCTCCACCCGGACGGTCAGCGTGTCCAGCCGTTCCCGGGTCGACAGCACGAGCTGGAAGTGCGGCGACAGGCCGTCGGTGGCGAGTACGATCTCCTCGATCTGGGTGGGGAAGACGTTCACCCCGCGCAGGACGATCATGTCGTCCGAACGGCCGGTGATCCGGTCCATCCGGCGGTGGGCGGGACGCGCGGTCCCCGGGCGCAGCCGGGTGAGATCGCGCGTGCGGTACCGGATCAGCGGCATCGCCTCGCGGGTCAGCGTGGTGAACGTCAGTTCGCCGAGCGTGCCGTCGTCGAGGACGGACCCGGTCTCCGGGTCGAGGATCTCCGGCAGGAAGTGGTCCTCCCAGATGTGCGGCCCGTCCTTGGTCTCCACGCACTCCTGCGCCACCCCGGGCCCCATCATCTCGGACAGCCCGTAGATGTCGACCGCGTCGATCCCCGCGCGGCGTTCGATCTCCGCGCGCATCCCCTCGGTCCACGGCTCGGCGCCGAGGATGCCGACCCGCAGCGACGACGCGGCCGGGTCGAGGCCCTGCCGCTCGAACTCGTCCAGCAGGGTCAGCAGGTACGACGGCGTGACCATGATGATCTCCGGCTGCAGGTCGGTGATCAGCCGGACCTGGCGGGCGCTCATCCCCCCGGAGGCGGGCACGACCGCGCAGCCCAGCGCCTCGGCACCGTAGTGCGCGCCCAGCCCCCCGGTGAACAGGCCGTACCCGTAGGAGACGTGCACCGTCTGGCCGGGCCTGCCGCCCGCCGCCCGGATCGAGCGCGCCACCAGTGCCGACCAGGTGCGCAGGTCGCCCTCGGTGTGACCGACCACGGTGGGCGCCCCGGTCGTGCCGCTGGAGGCGTGCATCCTGCGGATCCGGTCCCGGCCGACGGCGAACAGGCCGGACGGGTAGGTGTCCCGGAGGTCCTGCTTCGTGGTGCAGGGGAAGCGGGCGAGGTCGGCGAGCTCGCGGCAGTCGTCCGGATGGACCCCGGCCCGGTCGAACCGCTCGCGGTAGAAGGGCACGGTGTCGTAGGCGTGCCGCAGCGTCCACCGCAGGCGCCGCAGTTGCCGTGCGCGCAACTCCTCGGTGCTCAGGTGTTCGGTGGCGTCGCCGTCGGGGAGCCCGGTCGTGCGACGTCCGTCTCCGGTGTCGCCGGTGTGTCCGGGGGCCTTTCGCGGGTCGTCGACAGTGCTCACGACTCCTCCTTGAGCCGAACGGGCGCACCCTCCTGGTCGGTGTGCACGTTGTCCCGGGAACCGGGTGCGCCTAAAATTACTGACCGAGTGGTTGGTAAATCAATGGAGGAGGTCTTCTCGATGGGTGCGTTGCCCAGTTACGTCTCCGGCGGATGGCACACGCCGTCCGGGGACGGCACCCCGGCGTACGACGCGGCGACCGGGGAGGAGGTCGCCCGGATCTCCTCCACCGGCATCGACATGGCGGCGGCGTTGGACCACGGCCGCACGGTGGGCGGCCCCGCGCTGCGGAAGCTGACCTTCCACCAGCGGGGCGCGCTGCTGAAGGCCCTCGTGTCCCACCTGCGGGAGCACCGCGACGAACTGTACGCACTCTCCGCCCGCACCGGGGCGACGAAGGCCGACTCGAAGTTCGACATCGACGGCGGGATCGGCGTCGCGGCCGCCTACGCGAGCCTGGCGAAGCGGGAGCTGCCGAACGACACCGTCTACCCCGAGGGCCGGGTCGAGACGCTGGGCAAGGGCGGCACCTTCGTCGGGCGCAACGTGCTGACCCCGCTGCACGGGGTCGCCGTGCAGATCAACGCCTTCAACTTCCCGGTGTGGGGGCCGCTGGAGAAGTTCGCCCCCGCGTTCCTCGCCGGGGTGCCGAGCCTGATCAAACCCGCGAGCCAGACCGCCTACCTCACCCACCGGCTCGTGGAGCTGATCGTGGACTCCGGCCTGCTGCCGGAGGGCTCGCTGCAACTGGTCTGCGGCAGTGCCGGGGACCTGCTCGACCACGTCACCGGTCAGGACCTGGTCTCCTTCACCGGCTCGGCCGCCACCGCTCAGCGTCTGCGCGCGCACCCGGCCGTGGTGCGCAACTCGGTGCGGTTCAACGCCGAGGCGGACTCGCTGAACCTTTCGGTGCTCGGCCCGGACGCCGTCCCCGGCACGACCGAGTTCGACCTCTACGTCAAGCAGGTCGTCACCGAGATGACCGTCAAGGCGGGGCAGAAGTGCACCGCCATCCGGCGCGCGTTCGTCCCCGCGGAGCTGATCGACGACGTCGAGCGGGCGCTGCGCGAGAAGCTGGCGAAGGTGACCGTCGGCCACCCCACCGCCGAGGGTGTGCGCATGGGGGCGCTGGCGAGCCTGGAGCAGCGGGAGGAGGTGCGCCGCTCGCTCAAGGCGCTCTCCGGCGCCGGGCGGATCGTCTTCGGTGACCCCGACCGGGTGGACGTGGTCGACGCCGACCACGAGCGGGGCGCGTTCGTCTCCCCGGTCCTGCTGCGCGCGGACGACCCGGACCGTGCCGAGCCGCACGAGGTCGAGGCGTTCGGCCCGGTCGCCACCCTGATGCCCTACACCTCCGTGCCGCAGCTGGTGGATCTGGCGGCCCGCGGCCAGGGCAGCCTCGCCGGGTCGGTGGTCACCGGCGACCCGGACTTCGCCCGCGAGGTCGTGCTCGGGGTGGCGCCGTGGCACGGGCGCCTGCTGGTGCTCGACGCCGAGGACGCCGGGGAGTCCACCGGGCACGGCTCCCCGTTGCCCGCGTTCGTACACGGCGGTCCGGGCCGCGCGGGCGGTGGTCAGGAGATGGCCGGTGTCCACGGCGTGCTGCACCACATGCAGCGCACGTCGGTGCAGGGCAGCCCCACCGTGCTGGGCCGGGTCACCGGGCAGTGGGTGCCGGGCGCCGAGCGCTCCGCCGACGAGCACCCGTTCCGCAAGTCGCTCGCGCGGCTGCGGCCGGGCGACTCGGTGACCGCCGGGCCGCGCCGGGTCACCGCCGAGGACGTGGCGCACTTCGCCGAGTTCACCGGGGACACCTTCTACGCCCACACCGACGAGGCCGCCGCCGCGGCGAACCCGCTGTTCGGCGGCATCGTCGCGCACGGCTACCTGGTGGTGTCCCTGGCGGCGGGGCTGTTCGTCTCGCCCGAGCCGGGGCCCGTGCTGGCGAACTACGGCCTGGAGAACCTGCGGTTCCGCACCCCGGTCAAGCCGGGGGACGAGCTGACCGTGACGCTCACCGCGAAGCAGATCACGCCCCGGGAGGACGCCGAGCACGGCGAGGTCCGCTGGGACACCGAGGTGACCAACCAGCGGGACGAACCCGTGGCGAAGTACGACGTGCTCACCCTCGTGGCGAAGGACGGCTGAGATGACCGCGACCGTGCCCGACCTCGAACGGCACTTCACCGACACCCTCGCCCGTGAGGAGCGCCTCGAACCACGGGACTGGGTGCCCGACGAATACCGCGCCACGATGATCCGGATGATCGCCCAGCACGCGCACTCCGAGATCATCGGGATGCAGCCGGAAGGCAACTGGATCACCCGCGCGCCGTCGTTGCGGCGCAAGGCGATTCTGCTGGCGAAGGTCCAGGACGAGGCCGGGCACGGTCTCTACCTCTACTCGGCGGCCGAGACCCTCGGCGCCGACCGTGCCGACATGACCGACAAGCTGATCGCCGGGCGGCAGAAGTACTCGTCGATCTTCAACTACCCGACGTTGACCTTCGCCGACGTCGGTGTGATCGGCTGGCTGGTGGACGGCGCGGCGATCTGCAACCAGGTACCGCTGTGCCGCAGTTCGTACGGGCCGTACGCGCGGGCGATGATCCGGATCTGCAAGGAGGAGTCGTTCCACCAGCGGCAGGGCTACGAGCTGCTGATGACGATGATGCGCGGCACCGACGCCCAGCGGCGGATGGTGCAGGAGTCGACCGACCGCTGGTGGTGGCCGTCGCTGATGATGTTCGGCCCGCCGGACGCCGACTCGCCGCACACCGAGCGGTCCCTGGCGTGGAAGATCAAGCGGCACACCAACGACGAGCTGCGGCAGCGCTTCGTCGACATGACCGTGCCGCAGGCCGAGGCGCTGGGCGTCACGCTGCCGGACGACGATCTGCGGTGGAACGCCGAGCGCGGGCACTACGACTTCGGCGAGATCGACTGGAGCGAGTTCAAACGGGTGCTGAAGGGCAACGGCCCGTGCAACGCCGAGCGTCTCGCACACCGCAGGGCCGCGCACGACGACGGTGCGTGGGTCCGCGAGGCCGCCGCGGCGCACGCCGCGAAACAGGACCCCGCGGCGTATGCCGCGAAGAAGAACCCCGCGGCGCACGCCGTGCAGCGGGGGTCCCGGAACGGGGAGGCGACGGCATGACCGGCAGCACGGACGGAACCTGGCCGCTGTACGAGGTGTTCGTGCGCGGCAAGCGGGGCCTCAACCACGTGCACGTCGGGTCGCTGCGCGCGGCCGACGAGGACATGGCGCTGCGCAACGCCCGCGACCTCTACACCCGGCGCAACGAAGGGGTGAGCATCTGGGTGGTGCGCTCGACCGCCATCACCGCCTCCAGCCCGGACGAGAAGGACCCGTTCTTCGCGCCGAGCGGCGACAAGGTGTACCGCCACCCCACGTTCTACGACATCCCCGACGACGTCCCGCACATGTGAGGGGGTGACGGACATGGCTTTCGACAACGTCTACGAGGCGATCACCGAGGACAACGACGACGCCCGCTGGGCCTTCGGCACCGGGTTCGACGACCCGCTGTCCGGGGTGGACGCCACCGTACCGTCCGGTGTGGACCACGACGCGCTGGCGGCGTACTGCGTGATGCTCGCCGACGACGCGCTGGTGCTCTCCCAGCGGTTGCAGCGGTGGTGCACCCGTGCGCCCGAGCTGGAGGAGGAGGTGGCCCTGGCCAACATCGGCCTCGACCTGCTCGGCCAGGCCCGGATGCTGTACTCCCGTGCCGGGCACGCCGAGGGCGGCGGATCCGGGCGGGGCCGGACCGAGGACGACTACGCCTACTTTCGCGACGAGCAGGAGTTCCGCAACGTGCGGCTGGCCGAGCTGCCGGACGCCGACTTCGGGGAACTCATCGCCCGATTGCTGGTGCTGTCGACCTGGCGGCTGGCCGTGTTCGCGGCGTTGACCGACTCGGCCGATCCGGTGCTCTCCGCGATCGCGGCGAAGTCGGTGCCCGAACTGACCTACCACCGCGACTACGCAGCACAGTGGACGGTTCGACTCGGCGACGGCACCGAGTACTCGCGGCAGCGCATGGCGTCCGGGCTGGACTCGGCGTGGCGTTACGTCGGCGAACTGTTCGCCACCCATCCGGTGGAGACGTCGCTGATGGAGTGCGGGGTCGCCGTGGACCCGGCGGGGGTGCGTGCGGAGTTCGACGACGTGCTCGCGCAGGTGCTCGATGCGGCGGGGCTGGCGATACCGGAGGTCGGGAACGCTTCCGGCGTCGCGGGCCGTGCGGGCCGCGACGGGGTGCACACCGAGGCGATGGGCTACCTGCTGGCCGAGATGCAGAGCGTGGCCCGCGCCCACCCACAGGCGACCTGGTGACGTGGCGACGGCACCGGTGGTGACGGAGCCGGTGACGGATCCGGCGGTTGAGGCGACCGAGGCGACGGAGGTGACCGAGGTGGTGGAGCCGGTGGCGGAGGCGACGGAGGTGACCGAGGTGGTGGAGCCGGTGGCGGAGGCGACGGAGGTGACCGAGGTGGCGAGGGACAGGCCACGCCACGGCGGTGCGCGGGCGGCGGGCGGGGTCGAACCCGCCCGGGCGGTGGCCGAGCGGGTCGTCGACCCGGAGCTGCCGATGCTGACGCTGGCCGATCTCGGCGTCCTGCGCGACGTCCGCACGGACGGCCGTACGGTCGTCGTGGAGATCACGCCGACCTACAGCGGCTGCCCGGCGCTCGACACGATGCGGGCGGACCTCGTGCGCGCCCTGCACGCGGCGGGGTACGTCGACGTGCAGGTCCGCACGGTCCTGCACCCGCCGTGGACCACGGACTGGATCACCGAGGCGGGCCACCGCAAGCTCGCCGAGGCGGGCATCGCCCCGCCCACCCCGGCCGCCCGCGGGACGGGTCCGGTCCCGCTCAGCCTCACCCCGCCGCCCCGCCGGGTCCCCTGCCCCCGCTGCGGCTCACCGGACACCGAGGAGCTGTCCCGGTTCGGCTCCACCGCCTGCCGCTCCCTGCACCGCTGCCGCACCTGCACCGAACCCTTCGACCACCTCCGCCCCCACTGACCCGACCCCGCGAGTCGCCACCCCAGAACCGCGAGTCGCCACCCCAGAACCGCGAGTCGCCACCCCGGAATCGCGAGTCGCCACCCCGGAATCGCGAGTTGACACGAGCCGCAAAGGAGACACCGTGACGGCACCGACGAGGACACGGCCCCGGACCGCGTTCCACACGCTCACCGTGGCCGAGGTGACGCGGCTGTGCGCGGACGCCGTCGCGGTGACCTTCGACGTGCCGGCGGAGCTGGCGGACGACTACGCCTTCCGCCCCGGCCAGTCGTTGACGCTACGGCGCACGGTGGACGGACGGGACGAACGCCGGTCGTACTCGATCTGCTCACCGGCCGGGGACCGGCCGCGCATCGGGGTGCGGGAGGTGCCGGGCGGAGTGTTTTCGTCGTGGCTGGTGCATCAGGTGCGGCCGGGCGACACGATCGAGGTCGGCACCCCGACGGGCACGTTCACCCCGGACACGGACACCGACCCCGGTGGGCGGCACGTCCTCGTGGCCGCGGGATCGGGCATCACGCCGGTCCTGTCGATCGCGGCGTCCCTGCTCGCCCGGCCGGGGACGGCGGTGACCCTGTTCTACGGCAACCGGCGCAGCGACACGGTGATGTTCGCCGACGAGCTCGCCGACCTGAAGGATCGGTATCCGGACCGGTTCGAGCTGGTGCACGTCCTGTCCCGCGAGCCCCGCGAGGTCGAACTGTTCAGCGGCCGACTCGACGCGGAGAAGCTGACCGCGCTGTTGGATCTGCTGCCCGCCCCCGCGAAGGTGGACCACTGGTGGCTGTGCGGCCCGTTCGGCATGGTCACCGGGGCCCGCGACGTGCTGCGCGGTGCGGGGGTGGACACCGGGCGGGTGCATCAGGAGCTGTTCTTCGTCGACGACGTGCCCCCCGAGCCGGTGCGGCACCGGGACGCACCCGTGGAGGGTGCCACGACCGAGGTCACGGTGACCCTGGACGGACGCACGACGGTGACGAACATCGGCCCGGACACCGCCGTGCTGGACGGTGCCCAGCGCGCGCGTCCCGATCTGCCGTTCGCCTGCAAGGGCGGGGTGTGCGGCACCTGCCGTGCCCGGCTCGTCGCGGGCGAGGTCACCATGCGCCGCAACTTCGCCCTGGACGACGACGAACTCGCCGCGGGCTACGTCCTCACCTGCCAGTCCCACCCCACCACCCCCACCGTCACGGTGGACTACGACGCCTGACCGGGTGACCGGCGGGGGTTGTCGTGAAGGGCACTTTCCCTGCGTGTGGTGCAGTGAATGTGCCCCTCGCTGCGCCCGGCGCAGGGAAGGTGCCCTTCACGACACAACCCTGGGTGACCCTCGTCAGTCGCGGGCGTTCACCCGGCGGAGGGTGCGCATGGCTTCGGCGAGGGACTCGGCCCGGTCGTGGCCGAGGGGGTCGAGCACGGTCCGGCGGAGGATGTCGGCGCAAGCCTCCCGGGCCCGGTCGGCCACCTCGACGCCGTGGTCGGTCAGACAGGCGTAGGTCACCCGGCGGTCCTGTTCGCTGGGTGCGCGGCGGACGAGCCCCGCCGCCGTGAGCCGGTCGGCCACCTTGGTGAAGCCGCCGCTGGACAGTGCGGCCTCGCGCGCCAGCCGGGTCATCGGCATCCGGTGCTCCGGCGAGCGCACGAGCCGGAGCAGCACGTCGAACTCGGCGGGGGAGAGGTCGAAGCGTTCGGCGATCTCCCCCATCAACCGTTCCTGCGTGGCCAGATACCCCTCGATCACCAGCCCCCACCAGGTCACTAGCTCGTCGTCGTCACGCCGTGTCGTCACGCACCGCACTCTACCGGAACACCTCTTCCGGGAATATTTCTTGCTCGCAAGAGTTTACCCGGTTAGCGTGGGAGGTACCCGCGCCGCGAGGAGGAACCATGCCGTTCACAACCAGCGGACTGCATCACGTCACCGCGATCGGTGGTGACCCACAGCGCAACGCCGACTTCTACCTGCGGACGCTCGGCCTGCGGCTGGTGAAGACCACCGTCAACTTCGACGACCCCGGCACGTACCACCTGTATTACGGCGACGAGATCGGCAGGCCGGGGAGTCTGCTCACCTTCTTCCCGTGGCGGGACGCGCCGCCGGGTCGGGTCGGCACCGGGCAGGCCACCACGACGGCCTTCTCCGTCCCGGAACACTCGATCGGGTGGTGGAAGCAGCACCTCGAGGACGCGGGTGTGTCCACCAGTCGGGTCGTCAACCGGGACGACGAGGACGCCCTCCACTTCCGCGACCCGGACGGGCTGCAGCTGGCGCTGGTCGCGCATCCGCAGGGTGATCCGCGGGACCCGTGGGACACCCCGCTCGTGCCCGGCGAGCACGCCGTCCGTGGTCTGCACTCGGTGACCCTCTCGGTCACCCGGGAGGACGCCACCGCGGGCATGCTCACCGAGGGTCTGGGGCTGCGCTTCGCCGCCGAGGACGGGAACCGCTTCCGGTTCACCGCGGGCGACGGCGGACCGGGCGCCACGGTCGACGTGCAGGTCACGCCGGACGCCCCGCGCGGCCTGGTCGCGAACGGCACGGTGCACCACGTGGCGTGGCGGGCACCGGACGAGCAGACGCAGGCCGCCTGGCGGGAGGAGCTCACCGACCGCGGTGTCGAGGTCACCTCGATCATGGACCGGCAGTACTTCCGGTCGATCTACTTCCGCGAGCCGGGCGGCACCCTGCTGGAGATCGCCACCGACCAGCCCGGATTCACCATCGACGAACCCCTGCTGGAGCTGGGGCAGGCGCTCAAGCTGCCGCCGTGGCTCGAACCGGATCGCGAGCGGATCGAGCACGCCTTGCCCGCACTGGACCTGCCCGCCGAGAACAACCCCGGACAACAGGTGCGCGCATGACCGAGCTGGCCCTGGAACACGAGTACGTCGAAGGCAGTCCGACAGCCCCGGTGCTACTGCTGTTGCACGGCACCGGAGGCAGCCCCGCCGACATCCTCGCGCTGGGCAAGGAGCTGTGCCCGGCGTCACCGATGCTGGCACCCGCGGGGCCGGTGTCGGAGAACGGCGCGGCACGCTGGTTCCATCGCCTCGCCGAGGGGGTCTTCGACGTCGACGACGTCGTGTACCGGGCGGGGCAGCTCGCCGACTTCGTCACCGAGGCGCGCGACCGCTACGGCCTCGGCGGGCGCAGGCTCGTCGCGGCCGGGTTCTCCAACGGCGCGAACATCGCGGGGGCGGTGACGCTGCTGCGCCCGGACGTGCTGAGCGAGGCGGTGCTGTTCGCGGCGATGCTGCCGGTGCCGGAGCCGCCGCGGACCGACCTGACCGGGTCGCGGGTGCTGCTGGCCAACGGCCGCCACGATCCGATGGCCCCGCTGGAGCACGCCCAGGACCTCGTCGCCGTGCTGCGCGACCGGGGCGCCGAGGTCGCCGAACACTGGCACACCGGCGGCCACCAGATCACCGTCGACGGTCTCGCCGCCGCGAAGTCCTGGCTCGCCCCGTCCGGCTGAGCGCGTCCCGGGGTGCCGTGAGGGGCACTTTCCCTGCATCAGGCGCAGTGAATGTGCCCCTCGCCGCATTCAGCGCAGGGAAGGTGCCCTTCACGGCACCCTCCGGTAGGGCAAACGGGTGAAGGGGGGTTACTCGGGCCGGTCGGGACGGTGTCGCGCTTTATAGTCGGTGTGGTATCCGACACCCTGGGGACGGCCGACGATGAACTTCGACGACATGGTGAATTGCCCCCGTTGCCTCGGCTCCGGGCTCGCACCCAACCGGAAGGACCCCTGTGCCAACTGCGGAGGACTCGGGCAGGTCCCGAAGTGACGACTGCGCGATGTGTGCGGGGTCGGGCACGCTGACCTGGGAGCAGCCGCAACCGTCCGGCGTACTGCGCACCATCGAGATGCCGTGCCCGTCCGGGTGCGGGGACCACTGGAAGCACCCCGAGGCCGAGCGCGACCGGGTGGTCGCGGAGGAGGGCACGGTGCCGGGGTGGCCGGACGGTGTCCCGGGTGGCCCCCCGGCCGCGGGTGAACCGGAGCGTGCGGGCGAGGGCAACGTCGCCGCGGCGAACCGGATCGGGGCGGAGTTCATCCGCCGTGCACTCGAACACTGGGGCTTCGCCGCGCGGGCGACCGACCCCCGCGACAGGTGACACGCGAACCGGTGACATCCGGTCGGGACTACGGCGCAGTAGCATCGGAACCCGTGACATCCCTGGTGCGGCGCGCGGGACGACTCGCGGGCCATCTCGCGCGGACGAGCTACGTCCTCAGCAGGCGACTGCCCGGTGCCGACTCGGTCGCCCCGCCCCTGGCTGGCGCCGTCGGGGACGACGCGACCTCCGGCGCCGCCCCGCAGCGCCCCG
>NZ_KI912258.1:305583-312968 GCF_000231035.2 Saccharomonospora iraqiensis subsp. paurometabolica YIM 90007
TGCTCGCCCAGCTCGCCCCGGACGAGGCCCGCATCCTTTCCGTCCTCGCCGACGGCACCCCCTTCCCGGTACTCGACGTCACCGCGCGGTCCGCGTTCGGCCGGTCCGGGCGGGTCCTGCTGCGCGGCGCCTCCACCGTGGGCAAGGCGGCGGGCGTCGCCCTGCCCGGGCACGTGCCCGCCTACGTCACCCGGCTGCACGCACTCGGCCTCGTCGAGCTCAGTGACGAGGACCGCTCGCTCGACACCCAGTACGACGTGCTCGTCACCGACGAGACGGTCGTCGAGGCCGCCGGGCGCGCCCCCCGCACCGGTTTCACCCGCCGCACCCTGCGGATCACCGACCTGGGCGCGGACCTGTGGCGGGCGTGCGCACCGGACCGGGACGTCCCGCCGGCCCCGTCCGAGCGGCAGGACGCGAAGTTTCGGCCCTCCTGACCCGGATCGTCCGGCGCCCGGTGGGTGTCGTCGGTGGGGACGTCACCGGACGCAGAAACCCGCGTCCACCGGCAGCGTCACACCGGTGACGTAGCGGGCCCGGTCGGACACCAGCCAGAGGACCGCGTTGGTCGTGTCGTCGTGGTCCATCATCTCCACCGGCAACAGGTTCGCCATCGCGTTCGCCATGTCGGGGTAATCCTGCATGAACGCCGGGACCGTTTCGTTCTCCACCATCGGCGTGCGGACGGCGGTGGGGTGGAGGGTATTGACCCGGATGCCGTGCGGGGCGAGCCAGTTCGCGTAGGAGCGCATCAGCCCGACGACGCCGTGTTTCGCGGCGGTGTAGCCGTCGAGCCCGCCGGTGCCGTTGCCGCCGCGGCCGGACAGGCCCTGGGTGGAACTCGTCAGCACCATCGCCCCGCCCGCATTCTGCTCGATCATGGTGGGTGCGGCCGCGTGTACCGTGTGCCGGACGCCGGCGAGGTTGGTGGCGATGGTGTCGTTGAACGCCCGGACCGGGTCGGTCTCCTCGGGCGCGAGCGCGGCGATCCCCGCGTTGGCGACCACGATGTCGACCCGACCGAGCTCGGCGAGCCCGGCGTCGAAGGCCGCCTGCAGTGCCTGCGGGCCGCGGACGTCCGCCTCGCGGGCGACGATGCGCCGCCCCCGCGATTCCACCATCCCGACCGTCTCGTCGAGATCGTCCGGAGTGGACATCTGATAGGGCACCGTGTCGATCTGGTCGCAGAGGTCGATGCCGATGATGTCGGCACCCTCCTCGGCCATCCGCACAGCGTGGTTGCGGCCCTGTGCCCGTGCCGCTCCGGTGACGAAGGCGACCTTGCCGTCCAATGAACCCATACTCGTCTCCTCGTCGGGGTGTCCGTGTGGTTCTCGTTCGGTCCGGTGTCGGATCGACCGGCAGTCGCTTCCACGTCCGGTTCTACGCCTCGGCGCCGGTCCGGACCTCTCTTCCGTGCGGGGCCACCGACCGGCTCGCCGACCGGCCGCGGTACGGACACCGAGGCGGCGAGAACGGCCGCGTTCACCGCCACCGCCCTCCGGCGGCCTACCCGCGTTCCGCGATCCGAAACGTCGCCGTCCCCGAGCGGCGTGGTCCCGACGACGGTGGGCAGCACGATCCGGAGGGCCGATGCCGACGGCACGGAGTCGGGTTGTCCGGTGTGGGCCACCCGGGCGCGGGCCGGAAGACTCAGGTGGGTGGCTCCGCCGGGAAGACGGCGAGTCGTTCGGCGAGCGCGTAGACGTCCGCGCTGATCGCCCGGATCGCCCTGGCGTCGTCCGGGGCGGCGTCCTCCAGGTGAGCGAGGGAGCCGACGACCCGGTGGACGTGCGTCCACACCGGTGTGACGTTCCGGCTCCGGACGTCGGCGATCGGGAGTGCGGGATCGGGTCGGCAGTGTTCGAGAATGCCGCGGCCCCGGTCGTGCAGGTCCTCCAGACGCCCGCCGGTCCGTTCGCACATCTCCGCGAGCAGGTCGTCCAGGGCGTGCCAGTGGTGCGGGGCGGGGGAGTGCGGGTATGTCGCGTCGGGGCTTCCGGAGTCCCCGCCGGACCGGGTCTGCTCGTACATGCGCCCTACCTCCTGAACGGTCGCGCGTGCGCTACCACCCCGAACCTACGCACACCCCCCGACAAAAGTCCGGTCTGTCCGCAAAGGACACATGAGTACCCGCCCGGTCGTCCCGCCCCGACACCCTCGCGAGTCGCCGCCCGATGTCCGCGAGTTGACGCCTCAAACACGCGAGTTGCCGCTTCGCCTCCGCGGATTGACACTCCATACCCGTGAGTTCTCGCGAGCCGCCTTCATGCTGACGAGCGCCGAATCATCGGACGGGGAACAGCGGCGACTCGGTCGTGAGCACGCTCGGTACGTCGACTCAGCAGTGTGAAACCGCGACTCGCGGGCATGGAACGCCGACTCGCGGGCATGGCGCGTCAACTCGCGGGCATGGAATGGCAACTCGCGGGCATGGAGTGGCGACTCGCGGGTTTGGGGGGTCAACTTGCGGGGGTGGGGGTGAGGAGGGTTTCGACCAGTGCGTGGGGGTGGCTGAGCATCGCGGTGTGGCCGCCGGGGATCGCCTCGGGGGTGCGGCCGAGGCGGTCGCGGGTCAGGCGGCGGAGGAAGTTGGCGGGGAAGATCCGGTCGTCGGTGCCCAGCAGGACGCGGGTCGGCACGGCCGGCCAGGCGTCCAGCGGCCACGGTTCGGCGAACGGGGTCGCCGACTGCTCGCGTTCGCCCAGGTCGAGGGCCTGCCGCGCCAGCGCGGGGTCGACGTCGTGCAGGATCAGCTCCGTCACGTCGAACGCGGCGTCCGGATCGCGGCCCTGTCGCACCGCCAGTTCCCGTTGCGCCTGTGGCTGCCCGGTGTTGTCCCACCACTCGCCCGGGGTCTCACCCGGTGCCGGGATCATCGGGGCGAGCAGCACCAGGTGTGCCACCGGAGCGCGCCGGCACACCAACGGTGCGGTGAAGGCACTCATCGAGTGCGCCACCAGCACGGGCGCGTCGAGACCCGCCATCGCCCCCACGACGGTGTCGGCGTACTCGCGCAGCCCCGCCCTGTCGTCGGCGTAGGGCAGGTCGGGGGTGACGGTCTCGTGGCCGCGTTCGTGCAGCAGCGGTGTCACGCGGTGCCAGTACCACGGGGCCGACCCGGCCCCCGGCAGCAGAACGAACGTCGTCACGCCTTCCCTCCCGTCACCCGCGCCCCCACCGCCCGGGCGGGCGGCGGGTGGCGTCGCTGAAGAGGCTGTCCGGCATCGGCTCGTCGACCGCCTCGATCCGGACGTCGTGTCCCCTCCCGGGCCGGGAGCCGCCGAGTTCCTCGGTGGACACGCACACGCCGGTGGCGACATCCAGGCGCACCCGGTGCGCCTCGGGGTAGCGCAACTCCGGGTACCGGTTGCGCAGCAACCACTCCGAGTCGTCGTCGCCGCCGGCGTCCTCGCTCTCGGCGGAGAAGAGCAGCGGGCAGCACGGACAGCGCGGGGCGTAGAAGCCGGTGGGGCGCACATCGGCCTGCCAGGCGGGCCTGCCGTGGTGCCGCACGACGCGGAGATCGTCGAACCGCAGGGGGTCTCCGTGCCCCATGTCCTCGTGTTCCCCGTCGGCCAACTCGGCCGGGTGCAGCATCGCGACCCAGTGGTAGTCCTGGAACATCAACGCGTCGTCGCGGTCGGCGTTCCCCGGGGTGCGGGTCACCTGCAGCGGGGTGCCGTCCCGTGTCTCCACCCGCAGCGCGTCCGGGCGGCGCAGCCGGGCACGCACCCCGTCGGTGGCCCAGTCCGGCACCGACCCGGGGACCGTGCCCCGGTCGGCGGGTGCCGGTTCACCCGCGTGCCGGATCAGGGTGAACCGCAGCGTGGTCCACCGGCGCGGCGCGGAGCGGGCCAGATCGGCGAGATCCGCCGGGGTCGGCGGGGTCTGCGGTGGTGCCACGGTGTGATGATCCCAGCGGGAACCGCCGTGGGCGACCAGAATTTCGGCATGAACGCCATCGACATCCTCCTCGACGGGTACGGGCGCGTGCAGGAGGCCGTGGCGCAGGCCGCGGACGGACTCGACGCCGACGTCCTGAACCACCGTCTCGACCCCGACGCGAACACGATCGCGTGGTTGCTGTGGCATCTCACCCGGGTGCAGGACGACCACGTCGCCGACGTCGCCGGCGCCGAGCAGGTCTGGACGGCACAGGGCTTCGCCGACCGCTTCGCGCTGTCGTTGCCGACCGACGACACGGGCTTCGGTCACAGCAGCGAGCAGGTCGCCGCCGTGCGGGTCGACTCGCCCACGCTCCTGACCGAATACCACGACGCGGTGTACGAGCAGACGGTCGCCTACCTCGAACGTCTGGATGACGACGACCTCGACGTGGTCATCGACGCGATGTGGGACCCGCCGGTCACCCTCGGGGTGCGGCTGGTCAGCGTGATCGCCGACGACCTCCAGCACGCGGGCCAGGCCGCCTTCCTCCGCGGGCTCGTGCTGCGCCGCTGACCGTGGAGCGTGCTCGGCGGGCGAACGCGGTGGTCGCGGGTGAGCGTCAGGGGATGGCCGTAGGCCCGGAGGAGCCGGTCACCGATCGTCTCCCGACGAGGCACGTCCCGCCGGTCGGTCGAGCGCGTGGCCGGTCGTGGCGTCGACGTGGTCGGGGACCTCGTCGTGCCGGTCGCCGACGCTGGAGGTGCCGGACGGTTCGAACAGCAGCAGTGATGCGCCGTGCTCGGACGAGGGCTTGTGCTCCACGCCGCGCGGGACGACGAACACCGACCCCTTGCCCAGTACCACGGTTCGCTCGCCGTCCGGTTCGCGCAGAGCGATCCGCAGCTCGCCGTCGATCACGAGGAAGAACTCGTCGGTGTCGTCGTGGGCGTGCCAGACGTGCTCGCCCGCCACCTTCGCCACCCGCACGTCGTAGTCGTTGACCGTGGTCACCACGCGCGGGCTCCACAGCTGGTCGAAGGAGGACAGTGCCGCCGCCAGGTCCGTCGGTCCGATGCTCATCCACCGATCATGCCCGCGGCGGCCCGGTCACGTCAGCGCGATCTCCCGATCGGCGTGTGCGACCACGAGCGGGTCGTGGGTGGCGACGAGGACGCCGGTGCCCGCCTCGGCGGCGCGGCGCAACGCCGCGCACACCAGGTCGGCACGACGGCGGTCCTGGTGCGAGGTCGGTTCGTCGGCGAGCAGCAGGGCGGCTCCGCCCGCGAGCGCGCGGCCGAGTGCGGCGCGTTGCTGTTCGCCCCGGGAGGTGTGCGCGGCCGGGCGGTGCGCCGGTTCCCGGAGGTCGAGCGCGTCGAGCACCGTGGAGACGGTCTCGTGCCCGCCGCGCTCCCGGGCGGGCAGGCCGAGCACGATGTTCTCGGCCAGGGTGAGTTCGTCGAGCAACCCGAGTGACTGTGGCACGAAGGCGAGGTGTCGCCAGCTCAGCTCACGCACGTCGACCGGCGGCAGCGGGGGGTGGAGGGTGACGGTGCCCCGGTCCGGGACGGCCCAGCCGCCCGCGACCATGAGTACCGTGCTCTTCCCGGAGCCGGACGGTCCGGTCAGCGCGACCAGCTCGCCCGGGTCCAGCCGCAGGTCCACGACGGACAGTGTTTCCCCGCCGGACGGGGTCCCGTCCCGCCCGTCCGCACCCGGTCGGTCGAATCGGCGCACACCGGACAGCGTCAGCAGCGGCCCGGTCACGGCCGATCCTCCCCTTCCCGTGGTTCCGCGTTCCGGCCGTCGACCAGCCGGACGGTGGCATCGGCGAGCCGGGTGATCCGGGGGTCGTGACTGGCCAGCAGCACCGTGGTTCCCCGTCCGGCCAGGCGCCTCAGCACCTCCGCGACATGCGCGGTCGCGCTCGGGTCGAGATGCGCCGAGGGCTCGTCGCCCACCACCACGTCGGGAGCACCGACCACGGCCGCGGCCAACGCGACCCGTTGCTGCTCGCCACCGGAGAGGGCGCGTGGCCGGTGCCGGGCCCGGTGCGCGAGATCGACCAGGTCGAGCACGGCGGGCACGTCCACCGCGCACCGGCGCAGCCGGGCGGCCAGCTCGACGTGTTCCGCCGCGGTCAGGTAGTCCACCAGGTTCGCCGTCGGCTCCTGGTGCAGCCAGCTGATCCGGGTGCGGCGCAGGGCGCGCCTGCGCCGGGCGGAGAGCCGGGTGAGCTCCGTCCCGGCGAGCTCCACGGTCCCGTCGTCGGGCCGGTCCAGACCGGCGAGGAGGCGCAGCAGGGTCGACTTGCCCGAGCCGGACGGCCCTTCGAGCACCGTGACGGCGGCCCGCCGGGCGGACAGCGTGACGCCGTGCAGCACGGGGACGACGCGGTCGCCGGCACGGTGCTCACGTCGCAGACCCGTGCCGCGCAGAACGACGTCGTCGGGTGTGGTGTCACCGGGTGTCACGCAGCACCTCCTCCGGATCGGCCCGGGAGACCGTGCGCTGGGCCAGCAGCGAGGCGAGCACCGCCACGACGGTCACGGCCGCGGTGAGCCCGGCCGCGAGCCCCCACGGCGGGTCGAGCAGCGCGTCGGGGGCGGTGCCCGGGTTGACGTCGTACCCGGCGGCGGTCGGCGCCACGACCGCACCGGCGAGCAGCAGCCCGAACAGCAACGCCGCGCCCAGCAGCGCCCCGACCTCGACGAGCGTGGCCCACCAGTGCCGGACGGGTCCGACGCCGAGCCGCCGCAGCAGCACGTACGCGCCGCGTCGGGCCCGGGAGCGTGCGTCCAGGTAGAGCACGAGGGCGAGCACGGCGACCACCCCGCACGACACCGACACGGCGGCCAGGAACGCGAACGTGTGGGTGATCGCGCCGTAGACACCCCGCGCCTGGACGTCCTCCGCCACGGCGACCGGGGACACCGGGAGGTCGAGCGCGCCCAGCAGGGCGGCCCGGTCGTCGGGATCCCCGCGCACCCACAGCTCGGCCCGCGCGGGCGGCACGAGTTCGTCGAGCAGATCGGCGTGCACGACGAGAAGGGGGTAACCCGATGACTTGCCGGGCAGGTGTTCCGCCCCGGTGAGTTCCAGGGCCCGGGTGGTTCCCCGGATCTCCAGTGGGGTGCCGTCCGGAACGGTCAGTCCGGCCAGGACACCTGCCGAGCGGGGGGAGCCGGCCAGCCGCCGCATCAGCTCCGGCAGCGCCGGGCCGGGCAGGGCGGGATCCCGGAACGCGGCGTGCGGGAAGGTGCGCGGGTCGACGCCGAGCACGCGCACCGTCGTGTCGCCGATCCGTCCGGCGTCCCACCGCCGCACCACGGTGACGTCCGCCCGTGCTCCGGACGGGAGCGCCGCCGGGATGTCCTCCAGCGCGTACACCGCGTCGCTGCCCACGGTCAGCCGGGTCTCCGCCACCAACGTGCGCTGCACCGAGCCGGTGACCGTGGCGCCGTAGAGGGCCAGCGCCATCGGCACGGCCGTCGCCG
>NZ_KI912258.1:313068-321048 GCF_000231035.2 Saccharomonospora iraqiensis subsp. paurometabolica YIM 90007
CGGGGCAGCATCCCGGTCAGCACACGGGCGCCCAGGATCCCGGCGCCGAGGACGCCGAGCACGGGCGTGACGACGAGACGTGCGGGGATGTGGGCGACCGTGCCGACGGTGGTGTCGCTGACGGCGACGTCGCCGTCGAGCAGGAACCAGCAGGCGGCCGCCACCCCCAGCAGGCCCAGCTCCCACGGGACACGGCGCACCCACCCTCCGCGCCCCGGACGGGTGTCGTGCAGCCGTCCCGCGCGCACGCCCGCCGCCGTGGCGAGCGCGAGCACCGACGTGCCGAAGGCGGCCGGCGCGGCGAACAGGGACGCACGGTCCGCGGCGGGGGTGGTGAGCCCGACCGGACCGACCGTGTCGATGAGCAGGTGTGCGCAGGCCCATCCGGCCGCGGACCCGACGGCGAGCACGCCGAGGGTCTCCAACACGGCCTTGCCCGCCAGGGCACCCGGGCCGACTCCGCGCGCGGAGAGCATCGTGAGCTCCCCGCGTCGCCGCTCGACCCAGAAGGCTCCCGCCGCGAGGGCGACCAGGAGTCCGGTGAGGGCCCCGGCCGTCGCGAGCGGCACGACGGTTCCCGTCAGCGCGGACCCGACCAGATCGGCACGGCCGAGATCGTGCGCCAGCGAGGTCTCGAAGCGGGTCCCGTACGACTTCGGCGCGAACGGGTTGTCCGGTGCCTGCGATCGCACGGTGTCCCGGGCCCACTGTCGGACGGCCTCGACCGCGGGCCGTGCCGAGGCCGTGGTCAGCCCCGCGGTGTCGACGCCGAGTTCGATGAGGTTGCCCGCTCCGGCCGCCGTGCTCCCGTCGAGCAGTGCGTCCCGCGGCACCAGCCCCACCGGGTGCACGGGTGTCTCCTGGAGCGGGTCGCCCCGGTAGAGGTCGGTCAGGCTGCACCAGAACGGGCGGTCCGGCCCGGACCGCAGGTCCCGGTAGACCGCGGTCACGTCGAGCGAGCTCCGTCCGGATCCGGTCGCGAACGTCACCCGGTCGCCGACCGAGAGCCGTTGGGTCTCGGCGAACCGGTCCGGCAGCCACAGTCCACCCGTACCCCCGCCGGCGAGGACCTCGACGTGCTCGCGCGCGCCGGTGCGCGCGACGAGGTGGATCGTGGAGGCGTCCGGCGCGGCCGCCGGGGTGATGCGGCCCGTGCTCAGGAGGGTGGTCACCGGCCCGGTCAGGTGCGGGGAACGCTCCGCCGTGGTGCGGGCCGTCTCGACGCGCCGATCGAGCAGGTCCGCACCCCACGCCGCGTCCGGGTCGTCCGGGGCCGGGCGCAACGGCAGGCTCGTCCCGAGGTGGGCACCGGTCTCCCACGGGCACGAGGACCCGACGAGCTGCTGCAGCGTGGCGGTCGAGGCGGAGGACAGGAACAGTGCCGACGCCGACGCGGGAAGGGCGACCAGCAACGCCGCCGCGGCGACGGCGAGCGCGACCCCCGGGTGTCGGCGCAGCCGCAGCGGCGCCCGCGACCACGGTGTCGCCAACCCCCAGCGCGCCATCCGGGGAGCCCAGGGTCGACGGGGGAGACGCGAAAGCGACTTCCGGTCATTACTTCCCGCGAACCGGCCCCGACTCCGTCTGCCCGGGGGCCGGGTGCGTGCGAGGATGTCGGCATGCGCGCGACGTTGCATCTCACCGGGGACCCCGACGCCGACGGGCTGCTCAGCCGGGATCCGATGGCGCTGCTCACCGGCATGTTGCTGGATCAGCAGGTGGCGATGGAGGTCGCCTTCGCCGGGCCGAACAAGATCGCCGACCGGCTGGGCGGGTTCGACGTGCACCGCATCGCCGAGTCCGACCCGGAGGAGTTCGCGGAGGTGTGCGCCCGGCAGCCCGCCGTGCACCGGTTCCCCGGGTCGATGGCCAAGCGTATCCAGGCGCTGGCGCGGTACGTCGTGGACCACTACGACGGTGACCCCGAGCGGATCTGGACCGAGGGCGAGCCGGACGGGCGCGAGGTGCTGCGCAGGCTCAAGGCGCTGCCCGGGTACGGCGACCAGAAGGCGCGCATCTTCCTGGCCCTGCTCGGCAAACAGCTCGGGGTCGAGCCGCACGGATGGCGGGAGGCCGCGGGCGCCTACGGTGCGCCGGACGCGCGGCATTCCATCGCCGACGTCGTCGACGAGCACACCCTGGAGGAGGTGCGCGCGTCCAAGAAGGCGGCCAAGGCCAGGGCCAAGGGGGATGGATCGGGCGCGACGTGACGTTCCGGACCCCGGAATGCCCGCGGTGGCGATCCCGCCGCGCACACGGAGTAACAGAATCACCCGGGAGGACGCTCAACCGGACAGCCTCTCGCGTTCTGTGCCGATCGCCACTACCGTACGGCGGAGGAACCGTCGCGAGGAGAGAAGCGGGACTCCCGGGACACGGACGTCGTGTTGTGCTCCTAGCACACCGCTGCCCGTGATCGGTACAGTTCTGTCGGTGTTGTCACACGAGTTCCGGCATCGTCGCAGGTCGCAGCGCTGATCGAGATCGTCTGGGCTGAGTGGCGGGTGCTGCTCTGTTATGTTGCATGAATATGTCCGGAAAGCACCCCGAGCGTGCCGACAGTGACAATCGTGCGACGGGTCCCGTCGTGATCGAATCGCCGAACAAGGGTGACGGCGCGGCCCTCTGGCGAATCGCACGTGATTCACAGAAGCTGGATCTGAACTCGTCGTACGCCTACCTGTTGTGGTGTCTCGATTTCGCCGACACATCGGTGGTGGCGCGGGTCGACGGCGAGGTCGTGGGCTTCGTCATGGGTTACCGCAGGCCCACCACGGCCGACACCGCACTGGTGTGGCAGGTCGCCGTCGACTCGTCCCAGCGGGGCCGCGGCCTCGCGGGCACGCTGCTCGACGAGTTGTACGCCAGGCTCGTCGAGGAGGGGGTGCGCTACCTGGACACCACCATCACGCCGGACAACGAGGCGTCGATCCGGCTGTTCGAGTCCTTCGCCAAGCGGTGGAACGCCGAACTCGTGCGGTCGGAGTTGTTCGCCGAGGATGACTTCCCGGATGCGCACGAGCGGGAGGACCTGTTCCGGATCGGTCCCCTTTCGCCTGCGCAGCGACCAGCAGGACGGTGACGGCGCGGACGCGCGCGGCGAACTGCCGTGCCCGCGTGTGTGAACCGTCCGAGAAAGCAGGAGACGAAACAACGTGAGCATCTTCGAAACGCTCGAGTCCGAGGTGCGCAGCTACAGTCGTGGCTGGCCCGTGGTGTTCGATCGGGCGCAGGGCAGCTGGCTCTACACCGAGGACGGCACGCCGTATCTCGATTTCTTCGCCGGAGCCGGCGCCCTGAACTACGGGCACAACAATCCGGCGCTGAAGCAGGCGCTGATCGACTACATCTCCCGGGACGGGGTGACCCACTCCCTGGACATGTACACCAGCGCCAAGCGGGATTTCCTGGAGAGCCTGGACGAGGTGATCCTCAAGCCCCGCTCGATGGAGTACAAGGTCATCTTCCCGGGGCCGGGCGGTGCGAACGCCGTCGAGGCCGCGTTGAAGCTGGCGCGCAAGGTGACCGGCAAGGAGTCGGTCATCAACTTCACCAACGCCTTCCACGGCATGACGCTCGGCGCGCTGTCGGTCACCGGCAACTCCATGAAGCGGGGCGGTGCGGGCATTCCGCTGGTGCACGCCACGCCGATGCCGTACGACAGGTACTTCGACGGCGCCTACCCGGACTTCTTCTATCTCGAGAAGCTGCTGGAGGACTCCGGCAGCGGCCTGAACGAGCCCGCCGCCGTGATCGTGGAGACGGTGCAGGGTGAGGGCGGCATCAACGCGGCCCGGCTGGACTGGCTGAAGAACCTGTCCGACCTGTGCAAGAAGCACGGCATCCTGCTCATCCTGGACGACGTGCAGATGGGCTGCGGGCGTACGGGTCCGTTCTTCAGCTTCGAGGACGCCGGTATCGAGCCGGACATGATCTGCATGTCGAAGTCGATCGGTGGCTACGGCCTCCCGCTGGCGATCACGCTGATCCGCCCGGACCTGGACGTGTGGTCGCCCGGTGAGCACAACGGGACGTTCCGCGGCATCAGCCCGGCGTTCGTCACCGCCGCCGAGGCGCTGCGCACCTACTGGCGCGACGACGAGCTGGAGAAGGGCACCAGGGCCAAGGGTGCGCGGATCGGCGAGGTGTTCACCGAGCTGGTCGAGCGCTACCCCGAGGCGAACCTGATCGCCAAGGGCCGGGGCATGGCCCGCGGGCTGGAGTTCTCCAGCGGCGAGGTCGCCGACAAGGTGTGCGCCGCGGCCTTCGATCGTGGTCTACTCATGGAGACCTCGGGGCCGGACGGGGAGGTGGTGAAGCTGCTGCCCGCACTCACCACCACCGAAGCCGAGGTCGAGCAGGGGCTGCAGATCATCTCCGAGTCCGTCGACTCGGTCCTGGGCCGCTGAACCACACCGACACACCCCGGCCGCGGCCGGGGAGCAACACGCGCAGAAGGAGACACTCGTGATCGTCCGCAACCTCGACGAGATCACCGACACCGAGGCCGACATCCAGGAGCCGAACTGGCGCAGCAAGCGCATCGTGCTCGCCAAGGACCGGGCCGGGTTCTCGGTGCACGAGACCACGCTCTACGCGGGGACCGTGAACGACTTCTGGTACGCCAACCACATCGAGGCGGTGTTCATCGTCGAGGGTGAGGGCGAGGTGACCGACAAGGCCACCGGCGAGACCCACCAGCTCCGCCCGGGTTCGCTGTACCTGCTGGACCAGCACGACAAGCACCAGGTGCGGCCGAAGACGGACATGCGGACGGTGTGCGTGTTCAACCCGCCGATCACCGGGCGGGAGGTCCACGACGAGAACGGCGTCTACCCGCTGGTGGTGGAGGACGAGGCCGCGTCGTGACCTGCGCCACCGGCGCGGTCCGCTAAACATCCACCCATCCGGGTATCACTCGACAGAACGGGGAATCACCACACGGTAGGAACACCACGAAACTCGGTATTCGGAGGAGGCGAGCATCGTGACACTCGCGGAGAGCCGGATCAGAGACCAGTACCCCACCCGCATCGCGTCGGGCGAGCCGCAGCTGCTGCAGCGGCCGGACCCGACCGTGTGGGGCGGCGCGGACGACGGGCCGTTCGACGCGGCCGAACTGTCGGCCCACGACGACAAGGGGTATTCGATCATCGAGGGCCTGCTGTCCCCCGCCGAGGTGCAGGGGTACTGGCAGGAACTCGAACGGCTCTCGTCGGACGAGGCGCTCAAGTCCGACGAACGGGTGGTCACGGAGAAGGCCTCGGGCGAGGTCCGCTCCGTCTTCGAGGTGCACCGCATCAGTGCGGTGATCGCCCGGCTGGCGCGGGACCCACGGGTGCTGGACCGCGCGCGGCAGCTGTTGGGATCCGAGGTCTACCTCCACCAGAGCCGGGTCAACTACATGCCCGGCTTCCGGGGTAACGGGTTCTACTGGCACTCCGACTTCGAGACCTGGCACGCCGAGGACGGGATGCCGAGGCCGCGCGCGGTCAGCTGCTCGGTGGCACTCACCGACAACTACCCCTTCAACGGGGGCCTGATGGTCCTGCCGGGCTCGCACCGCACCTTCGTGCAGTGTGCGGGCGAGACCCCGGACGACCACTACAAGGCGTCGTTGAAGGAGCAGGAGATCGGCGTGCCGACCGAGCACGACATCACCAGGCTCGCCGCCGAACACGGCATCGACCAGTTCACCGGACCCGCGGGGTCGGCGTTGTTCTTCGACGCGAACATCATGCACGGGTCGGGCAACAACATCACCCCGTATCCGCGGTCGAACATCTTCCTCGTGTTCAACAGTGTGCAGAACACGGTGGTGGAGCCGTTCGCGGCGAAGGAACCGCGGCCGGGGTTCATCGGCGCCCGCGACTTCACGCCCGTCCGGCGCTGAGCACCCGGATGACGCCGCCTCCGCTGTGTGTTCGGTGGGTATACACACCGTACGGGGCGGATGCCACCGCCCCGGTGCGGTCTGCTACCTTGAGCGCACCTCGACGGCGCGGCTGACGAGGTGATCGTCGCCGTCCGGCGCGGGTGACTCCTTGCTCGGGGTGAGGCCCGCACCCGGAGGGCGGTGTGAATTCGCGACGGGTACGGCCCCGCGCCGCCAGATCGGGACTGGTGGCACGGGGCCGTACCCGTGCCCCGGGCACACTGACAAAACCGAGACGCGCTGTACCGCGTCGGTTGTGCCGAGAGGAGGTCGCGGCCACGGGGTCGTGTGGAGCGGAATCCAGTCGACGGGAGATCACCATGGTCCTGGAGATGTCGGACCGGCCCGGAGAGAAGCGCCCGCTCCCGGTGTTCAACAGTCGCAGGGCAATGACGCCGGATGAGATGGACGAGGAGATCCGGAGCCACATCGAGCAGCGGGTTCAGTCGAACAGGGTGGTTTCCGAGCGGATCTCCAGGAGTTCGTAGACCGGCCTGCCCCGGCGGCCGTCGATCGTGGTGGTGCGCACGACCCGCAGGCGGGTGGTGACCGGACGGTCCAGGTTCTCCTTGATCTCGTCGAGCAGGTCGGGCGCGACCGCACCCTGGATGGTGGCGCCGGTGTCGCGCTCCAGGTAGAAGATGCGCCGCCGGGTGCGCACGCCGTCCAGCCTGCCGGTGACCGTCTCGTAGCCGACGTCCTCGCGGGACTCCCGCAGACTGCCCTGCAGCACCTTCGCCTGCTCGGTGGTCATGCTGCGCATGACCTCCTCGCCGGAGGTCGGCACCAGGGACAGGCCGATGCTGGAGTTCTTCATGACCGCGTTGACCACGTCGCTGACCGCGTTGCGCACGGTATCCCGCTGCAGCAACACCGCGTCCAGCGCGCCGTCGTCGGACCCGTTGGCGGGCAGGAAGTCGCACAGCTCCTTCACCGCCCGCTCGGACAGCGTCTCGATCCCGTCGGAGATCAGCGCGTCCGGGTCGGTGGTCTCCGGGAAGCCGAAGAACATCGCGTTGCCCGCCTGGCCGCGCTGGATGAGCGGGGCCTTCTCCCGGTCGGCGGGCTGCACCGAGGTGATCTCGGTCTGCGGGTTCCGGACGATGTGGCCGATCTTCGCGGTGGCGTCCTGCAGTGCCCTGCTGATGTCGGAGGAGGTGTAGGCGTCCAGGCGCGAGGAGTTCAGCATCGACACCCGCAGCAGCGGCGACCGCGCGCTGCGTTCGAACTTGGCGTGTGCCGACCACGCCGACGCCCGCGCCAGGTCGTCGAGCCACGTGCCACCGGGGATGTTGTCCGCCACCTGCCGGAAGTTCACCAGGCCACCTCCGCGAAACCCTTGAGCGTGCCCGGGACGGGGCCCCGGGCCCAGACGGCCTCCCAGGTGTCCTCGTCGCCGGGGCGGCACAGGAACCCGTCGAGCAGGCCACTCACCGGTTGCACCTGGTCGAGGTAGGTCACCGGTTGTTCGGCGATCACGCCGCGCAGGGTCATCATTCCGTACAGCGCCGAGCGCGCCCGGCCGTCGAGCCGCTTCAGCGCGCCCCACTCGTCCGGGATGAGCACCACGTCCACGTCCCGGGGGACCTCCGCCGTCCGGATCAGCAGCCCGCCGCCGATCCAGGCCCGCCCGGACGGGATGAGCCGGTACACCACGCCGAGGTACCCGCTGAGCGCGCTGAACAGCAGCTCCCGCTCATTGCGGTGCGGGGCGTCCCACACGAGACGTTCGTAGATGTCGGAGAGGTCGGCCGGATGCCGCCCGGGCGGGAGAACGTTCTCCGACGTCCAGTACGGAAGCGGCATGCACATTCCTTACCCACTGCCGGAAGAGGACCGGAAGGCAATTTATCAGCCGCTGGGTCACCGGTCGCGCCGCCGCTGCTCCTCGTCCCGGACGACGTCCTGCTCGTCGGGCCACTCGTTGCGGGTGTGCCAGTCGGCGGGGCCGAGCGGCAGCACCCCCTCCCGGCGCCCCTCGTCCGGCGCGTTCGTCTCGTCCCGCGCGGAGGAGGGGTCCGCGCGGCCCGCCTCGGTGCGGGGCG
>NZ_KI912258.1:321148-321423 GCF_000231035.2 Saccharomonospora iraqiensis subsp. paurometabolica YIM 90007
GCCGCGGCGGTCAGCGCGTCGAGGGTGCCCGGACCGCCTGTCTGCCGAGCCAGAAGGCCGACCCCTCGTCACCGAGCAGCCAGCCGTACCCGCCCGTCGTGGTGGTCATCCGGCGGTCGCGGATCCGGCCCGCGATCGAGCCGGTGCCCGCGACGAGCACGGTGCCGTCCGGCTCCGCCGTGGCGGAGGCGAACGCGGTCTCCGCGTCGGACAGCACGCGCGGGACCACGTCCAGACCGGCCCACTCCCGGTCGTAGACCGCGCGCACACCGGGG
>NZ_KI912258.1:321523-322366 GCF_000231035.2 Saccharomonospora iraqiensis subsp. paurometabolica YIM 90007
GCCCCGGCGGGAGTCGCTGTCCGACCTGCTCGGCGGACGCCGCGGGGCGGTCGACGCGACCCTGCCTCCGGTGGCGTTCGTCCTCGCGTGGTCGCTGACCGGGTCGTCGATCGGCTGGGGAGCCGCCGCGGCGGTCGGGGTGAGCGTGCTCGTCGGCGCGGTCCGGCTGGTGCGCCGGGAGAAGGTGCGTGCGGTACTGCTGAGCCTCGCGGGAGTCACCGTCGCCGCGCTGATCGCGGTGCGCACCGGGGATCCGGAGGACTTCTTCCTGCCCCAGTTGCTGGCCAACGTGGCCAGCGCACTCGTGTGGGCGGTGAGCATCCTGGTGCGCCGACCGCTGCTGGGTGTCGTGGTCGGCGCCGTGCTGGGACAGCGGATGCGCTGGCGGCGCGACCGGGACCTGCTGCGCGCCTACTCGCGGGCGAGCTGGGTGTGGGTCGGCCAGTACCTGCTGCGGGTGGCGGTGTTCGGGGCGTTGTGGCTGGCCGGGGAGGTCGTGGCCCTGGGCACCGCGCGGGTGCTGCTGTCCTGGCCGCTGGTCGCGGCGACCCTGGCCGCCAGTGGTGCCGTCGTGCACGCGACGCTGCCGCACGATCACCCCGGACTGCGCCGCCCCCGCACGCCGGTTCCCGAGGACGGCCCCCGGAACGCGGACGCCGAGGAGGACGACGCGACGGGCGGGCATACGGAACACCCGTCGCCGCCGCGGACGCATCGCTGAGCGGAGGCCCCCGGCGAGGGGGAGGTCCGGGGGCCACTTCCTACGGTACGCGGCGCGGACGGGCCGCGTCCGGGCCGAAAGCCTCCAGCGCGGCCAGCCAGGCGGCCCCGGCGACCCCGTCG
>NZ_KI912258.1:322466-322899 GCF_000231035.2 Saccharomonospora iraqiensis subsp. paurometabolica YIM 90007
CGGCGGCCACGGCGAGTGCGCGCGTGCCGGTTCCCCCGGCGTCCACGCCGATCGCGACACCGGTTCCCGGAGCGGCGGTCCCTCCGTCCACGGGGGCCGCCGGGTCCGTCGGGCGGTGGGCCGGGCGCATCGCGGTCACCGGGTCCGGGTCACCTTGCGCAGTCCGCGCGGGCGGTCCGGGTCGACGCCGCGGGCCAGCGCCAGCTCCAGCGCCAGCCGCTGCACCGGCAGCACCTCCAGCACCGGTGCGATCTCCTCGGGGAGGGCGGGCACCGGAATCGACGGCCCCGGGGACGCCGTGGGCGGGGCGGATCCGACCGTGAGCACGTCCGCGCCCCGCCCGGCGACGGTGTCCAGCACCTCGCCCAGTGGCGGTGCCGCCCGCCCCGCGCCGGTGACGGCCAGCACGGCCGTGTCGGTGTCGACGGCGGCC
>NZ_KI912258.1:322999-323095 GCF_000231035.2 Saccharomonospora iraqiensis subsp. paurometabolica YIM 90007
ATCCTCCGGCGGGGCCGATTCCCGCTCGGTGCCGCTCGGCCCGCCCGCCGGGGTGTACGGGGTGGGCCGTGGCCGTGGCGTCGGTCGCGGCGGAGG
>NZ_KI912258.1:323195-329102 GCF_000231035.2 Saccharomonospora iraqiensis subsp. paurometabolica YIM 90007
CCGGGCCGTGCAACAGGTCGGCACCGCTGTGGGCGCGGGCGGCGAGGTAGCTGGTCTCGGCCAGCTTCAGCGCCGCCTCCAGCGCCGTGGCGTACGAGTAGCCGCGTGCCGTGGTCACCACCCGGTCGGCGAACCGGTACCGGTGCCCGGCACGGGCGACCGCGTCCGCGGATTCGTCGAGGGTGCGTGCCGCGAGCGCGCCGAGCCCGCGGGCGCCTTCGCCGGTGCCACCACGGACGGCGTCGACGAACAGGTACAGCGCCAGCAGGGTGGCGGTGTAGGTCTTGGTCGCGGCCACCGCCCGTTCCGGCCCGGCACGGACGTCCACGGTCAGCTCGGCCGCCTCGGACAGGGCCGAACCGGGGTCGTTCGTCACCGCGAGCGTGCGGGCCCCCTGCCTGCGGGCCGCCCCGGTGACCTCCAGCAGGTCGTCCGAGCCGCCGCTCTGGCTGACCGTGACGAGCAGGACGTCCCGCAGGTCCGGACGGGCCCCGTACAGCGTCGTGGTGGACGGGGCGACCAGCCCGGTGGGCAGCCCGAGCAGCACCTCGACGAGGTACCTGGCGTAGTGCGCGGCGTGGTCGCTGGACCCGCGCGCGGCGAACAGCACGAACCGCGGCGGGCGTTCGGCGACGGTGCGGGCCACCGCGGCGAGGTCCGCGTGGTCCCCCGCCAGGTCGTCGAGCACGCCGGGTTGCTGGTCGATCTCCGTTCTCATGTGGTCGCCGGGCCCGTGGTTCACGCACTCACCCCGTTCCGTGCCGGACGGCTCGTCGCCGAGGGAGAAAAGCCGCCGAGGGAGAAAAATCGGTCCGGACCACTTCACGCACGTTCAACCTTCCGACCGAAGGGTACGTTCCAGGGTGAGGGGGTTGGACTCGCAGTGAGGGAGTCGGTCATGGTTGACACGCTTCCCGCCCAGCGGACGCGGGAGCCGAAGTACTGGGCGCTCAAACAACACCTGCTCGACCTGCTCGAAGCCATGCCACCAGGGTCGGCCATCCCGACCGAGCGCGCCCTGGCGAACGAGTTCACCGTCTCCAGGACGACGGTGCGCCAGGCCCTGGCCGATCTGACCGCCGAGGGGCGGTTGCACCGGGTGCAGGGAAAGGGCACGTTCGCCGCCGAGCCGAAGCTCGCCCAACGCCTCCAGCTCTCCTCCTACACCGAGGACATCCGGGCGCAGGGGCGCGAACCCTCGTCCCGGTTGCTGGAGATCGGCGAAGACGTCGCCGAGGGTGAGCTGCCGAAGATGCTGGGTATCCGCAGCGGCGCCAAGGTGCTGCGGGTGCGCAGACTGCGGTTGGCCGACGACGAACCGATGGCGGTGGAGACGAGTCACCTGCCGCTGGCACGGTTCCGGGGCCTGCGCAGACAACTCGAGTCGGGCGGCTCGCTGTACGAGGCGTTGCGCGAGCGCCACGGCGTGGAACTGGAGCGTGCGGAGGAGACCATCGAGACCTCCCTCGCAGGGCCGCAGGAGGCCGAACTGCTCGGGGCGGATGTCGGGATGCCCGTGCTGTTGCTGTCCCGGCAGACGTTCGGATCGGACGGCAGGCCCGTCGAATACGTGCGCTCGATCTACCGGGGCGACCGGTACAAGTTCGTGACGACCCTGACCCGTCCCGCCTCGACCCGCTCGGCGGCGTCCACCCGGTCGGCGTCGGGCAGGGCCGGGTCGGGCAGATCCGGGTCCGCACGGTCGAAGGCGTCCTCCGGGCGCTGAGCTCCGGCACGGAAACCGCCCCCGCCCCCGTCGCTCCGGCGGCGGGGGCGGTTCTCGTGTGTCCGCGGCCGGGTGTGTCGCGACGGAAAGAATTCGTTCGGACACGGCCCGGACATTGCGGGGCGGTATCGGCCCGGTCCGACGAATAGTTATCCCTGCGCGTCTTCCACTGCCCGAGTGTGTGCGGTATAAGAACATTCGTACGTTTAGTGAACGTCTTCGGAAGGACTCCTCTCATGCGACGCTTTACCGGCATCGGCGCCGGCATGGCGAGCCTGCTTCTGGTCGCGGCGTGCGGTTCGGGCGGCTCCGCCGACGATTCCGGCGGTGCGGACCCGGTCACGGTCGGCGTGATCCCGATCGTCGACGTCGCCCCGGTCTACCTGGGCGTGGAGCAGGGCTTCTTCGCCGATCAGGGGCTGGACGTCACCCTGGAGAGCAGCCAGGGCGGTGCGGCGATCGTCCCCGGCGTGGTCAGCGAGGAGTTCGAGTTCGGGTTCAGCAACGTGACCTCGCTGCTGCTGGCCGGAGCGAAGGGACTCCCGCTGGAGATCGTCGGCGCGGGCAACTACTCCACCGGCGAGCAGGGCGACGACTTCAGCGGTGTCGTGGTGCCGGAGGGCAGCGACATCACGGACGCCTCCGGACTCTCCGGCAAGACCGTCGCCGTCAACACGCTGCAGAACATCGGCGACACCACCGTGCGGCAGTCGGTGGAGCAGGCGGGTGGCAACCCCGACGAGGTGAACTTCGTCGAGCTGCCGTTCCCGGAGATGCCGGGGGCCCTGGCCGAGGGCCGGGTCGACGGGGCGTGGCTGGTCGAACCGTTCCGGACGATCGCCATGAACCAGGGCGGCACGGAGATCGCCTCGAACCTGGTGGACACCCAGGACAACCTCATGATCTCGTCCTACTTCACCAGCAAGCAGTTGCGGCAGTCCGACCCGGAACTCGTCGAGCGGTTCACCACCGCACTGAACCGGTCGCTGGACTACGCGGAGAACAACCCCGACCGGGCCCGGGAGGCCATCCTCGACTACACCGAGATCGACCCGGCCGTCGCGGAGGAGATGACGCTCCCGAAGTGGTCCAGTGAGATCAACACCGGCACCGTGGAGCGGCTCGCCGAGCTGGCGCTGGAGGACGGTCTGGTGGACGAGAAGGTCGACACGGAGGCCCTGCTCCCGTGACGGCCGCGACAGCGACGACCGCACCGGCGCGCGCCCCGCGGACCACGCGGGGCCGCGGCCCGGTGCCGACCCCCGTGCTCGGTGCGGCGGGGGTGCTCGGACTGATGGCACTGCTCGAACTGGTGCCGCGACTGGGCGTGGTCGATCGCCGGTTCCTCCCGCCGTTCAGCGAGATGATCGCCGCACTGGCCGGGCAGATGTCCACCGCGGAGTTCTGGGTCGCGTTGGTCGCGACGATCCGGGGCTGGACGATCGGTCTGGCGATCGCCGTGGCCGCGGGCGTGGTGCTCGGCATCCTCATCGGCAGCATCCCGTTGCTGCGCGCGGCGACGAACTCGACGATCGAGTTCCTGCGACCGATCCCGTCGGTGGCGCTCATCCCGCTGGCGGTGCTGCTCTACGGCAGCGACCTGCGGGCGACGTTGATCCTGGTGGTGTACGCGAGTTTCTGGCAGGTGCTCGTGCAGGTGCTGTACGGCGTGCGCGACGTGGACCCGGTGGCCCGGGAGACCGCCCGCTCGTACCGGTTCCGCCGGTGGACGCAGGTGCGCACGGTGATCTGGCCGACCGCCCTGCCGTACGTGATGACCGGGTTCCGGCTGGCCGCGGCGGTCGCCCTGATCCTGGAGATCACCGGTGAGCTGATCATCGGATCGCCGGGGCTCGGGGCCCAGATCAAGGTCGCGCAGAGTTCGGGCGCGGTGGACACGATGTACGCACTGGTGATCGTCACCGGGGTTTTCGGGGTGCTGGTGAACCTGCTGGCCCGGTTCGCGGAGCGCCGCGTCCTCGCCTGGCACCCGTCCGTGCGCGGGGAGGTGCCGAAGTGATCGTCGCATTCGCCCGTCGCGCGCTGCTCGCGCTCGGGCTGCCCGCCGTGCTGGTCACCCTGTGGTGGGTGGCCACCGCGAACAGCACCAGCTTCTTCTGGCCGCCACTGCCGGAGATCCTCGGCACCTTCGGCGAGACGTGGTTCAGCGGAAGGCTGGCCGCCGACGTGCTGCCCAGTCTGTTGCGGTTGCTGGCCGGCTATCTGATCGCGCTGGCGCTCGGGGTCGGTCTGGGAACGGCGATCGGTTCCTCGGCCACACTGCGTGCGGTCGTGGAACCGGTGCTGGAGTTCTTCCGCGCGATCCCACCGCCGGTGCTGGTGCCGATCCTCATCCTGTTCGCCGGCATCGGCGACTGGATGAAGGTCCTGGTGATCGTGTCCGGCTGTCTCTGGCCGATCCTGCTCAACACGGTCGAGGGCGTGCGCGGCATCGACGAGGTCCTGCGGGACACCGCCCGCTGCTACCGGATGCGCCGTTCGTCCCGGCTGGTGCACCTGGTGCTGCGGGGCGCCAGTCCGCAGATCGCGGCGGGCGCGCGCCAGGCACTGTCCATCGGCATCATCCTGATGGTCATCAGCGAGATGTTCGCCGCCAGCAACGGCGTCGGCTTCACCGTGATCCAGTTCCAGCGCAGCTTCGCGATCCCGCAGATGTGGAGCGGGATCATCCTGCTCGGACTGATCGGGATCACGCTGGCGCTGCTCCTCCGGCTCGTGGAGTACCGGGCACTGGCCTGGTACCGCGGGTTGCACGAATCCCAGCGAGGAAAGGGTTGACGTGACGACCGAGACCATGCTCGACGTGCGCGGGGTGCGCAAGGTCTTCGAGGGCAAGAGCCGCACCGTCGAGGCGATCCGCGAGCTCACGTTCTCCGTGCGCCCGGGGGAGCTCGCCTGCATCGTCGGCCCGTCCGGGGCGGGCAAGACGACGCTGCTCAAGTGCGTCGCCGGCCTGCTCGGGGTGACCGACGGCGAGGTCGTCCTGGAGGGGGAGCGGGTGACCGCTCCGCCTCCGGGGATGGCCGTGGTGTTCCAGGAGTACGGGCGCAGCCTCTTCCCCTGGATGACCGTGCGGGCCAACGTCGAACTCCCGTTGAAGGAGAAGAAAGTCCCCCGCGGTGAGCGCAGGCGCCTCGTCCGCGAGTCGCTGGAGGCCGTCGAGCTCGACCACGTGGCCGACTCGTACCCGTGGCAGCTCTCCGGCGGGATGCAACAGCGGGTCGCGATCGCGCGTGCCGTCGCCTACGAACCGCGCGTGCTGCTGATGGACGAGCCGTTCGCCGCCGTCGACGCGCAGACCCGCGCCGACCTGGAGGACCTCGTGCGCAGCCTGTGGCGCCGGCTCGGCGTCACCGTCCTGTTCGTCACCCACGACATCGACGAGGCCGTCTATCTCGGCGAACGGGTGCTCGTGCTGTCGATGGCCCCGACACTGGTGCTGGCCGACGTGCCGGTCGACCTGCCGGACGAGCGCGACCAGCTCACGACCAGGTCGACAGCACGCTTCGGCGAGCTGCGCACCCAGGTGTGGGAGCTCATCCAGCAGGCCAAGGCCGGGCAGCGGAGCCCGGAGGATCCGCAGGTCACCACCGCGGTCGGCCCGGACACCTGACCGTGGTCCGCGAGGTCGGGGAGTCGTCGCGGACGCGGCGGCTCCCGGCGGGCGGGGTCTCCTCGCTCGTCGCCGTCCTGCTGGTCGCGCTCAACCTCCGCGGCGCGATCGCGGCGGTCTCCCCGGTGCTGCCGGAGATCCGGGCGGACGTCGGGCTGTCCGCGACCGCCGCCGGCCTGCTCACCGCGGTGCCGGTGCTGTGCTTCGCGCTCGCGGCCCCCGCCGCGGCCCGGCTCGCCCGGCACACCGGCACGCCACGGGCCGTGCTGATCGGCTGCCTCACCATCGCGGCGGCGACCGTGCTGCGCGTGCTGGACGGACCACCGGTCCTGCTGCTCGGCACGCTGATCCTCGGGGTGGGGATGACCGTCGGCAACGTCCTCGTGCCCGTGGTGGTGAAACGCGACTTCGCCGGGCAGGCGGGCACGGTGACCGGTGTCTACACCGCCGCCCTCGCGGGGGGTGCCGCCGTCGCGGCCGCGCTGACCGCCCCGCTGGCCGCGATCTGGAACTGGCGGGGCGCGCTGGCCGTGTGGGCGGTGCTCGC
>NZ_KI912258.1:329202-338190 GCF_000231035.2 Saccharomonospora iraqiensis subsp. paurometabolica YIM 90007
CGCCGTGGACAACCGCAGGTTGCTGGACGCGCTGCGCACCGCCGCGGCCGGGCACGGTGCGGAGTTCGTCCCCGAGGCCGTCACCGACCTGGACGGGAAACGGGTGTCCACCTCCGCGCGGACGGTCGGCGCCGACGCGGTGGTGCTGGCCGCCGGGGCGCACAGCGCGCGGCTGCATCCGGCGCTGGCCGACCGGGTGCGCCCGCTCAAGGGTGAGATCCTGCGGCTGCGGCCGCGGCGAACGAGCCTGCCGCCGCCCCGGCACACCGTGCGGGCCACGGTCGAGGGCAGACCGGTCTACCTGGTGCCCCGCGCCGACGGCGAGCTCGTGCTCGGCGCGACCCAGTACGAGGCGGGCTTCGACACCGACGTGACGGCGCGCGGGGTGCGGGAGCTGCTGGACGCGGCCGAGCGGGTGTTCCCGGCGCTCGCCGAGTACACCCTCACCGAGACCACGGCCGGGCTGCGTGCCGGCAGCGCCGACAACCTGCCCTACCTCGGGCTCCTCGACGACGGTGTGTACGCGGCGGCCGGACACCACCGCAACGGGCTGCTGCAGGCCCCCGTCACCGCGGAGGCCGTGCTCGCCTGGCTCGCCGGCGCCGCGCCACCGAGGGGCGTGGCGGGCGCGCACCCGGACCGGACCGACAGTGAGGAGTCGCTGTGATGGATGTGCACGTCAACGGGGACACCCGGCGCGTGCCGGACGGCAGCACCGTCGCCGACGTGCTCGCGGCCGCGTGGGGTGACGCGAAGGGAATCGCCGTGGCGCTCGACGGGGAGGTCGTGCAGCGGGGGCGCTGGAGCGACGTCGTCGTGCGCGACGGCGCGCGCATGGAGATCATGACCGCGGTGCAGGGAGGCTGAGCACAGCACGATGACGTCCGCCGACACGACCACCCCCGAGGAACCGCTGGTCCTCGGCGACCACAAGCTCGACTCCCGGCTGATCCTCGGCACGGGGGGCGCGGGCAACCTCGACGTCCTCCAGCGGGCCCTCGTGGCCTCCGGGACCGGACTGACCACCGTCGCCCTGCGCCGGGCCGACACGGAGGGCGGCTCCGGCGTGCTCGACCTGCTGCGGCGGCTCGGCATCGCGGTGCTGCCGAACACGGCGGGCTGCCGCACCGCTGCCGAGGCCGTCCTCACCGCCCGGCTGGCGCGGGAGGCGCTGGACACCGACCTGGTGAAGCTTGAGGTGCACGCGGACGACCGGACCCTGTTGCCGGACCCGGTGGAGACCCTGGAGGCGGCCGAACAGCTCGTCGCCGACGGCTTCACGGTGCTGGCCTACACCAATGACGACCCGGTGCTGGCACTGCGGCTGGAGGAGGCCGGGTGCGCGGCGGTGATGCCGTTGGGCTCGCCGATCGGGACGGGGCTGGGCATCCGCAACCCGCACAACCTCGAACTGATCGTGTCCCGGGCCGGGGTGCCGATCATCCTGGACGCCGGTGTCGGGACCGCCTCCGACGCCGCCCTGGCCATGGAGCTCGGGTGCGAGGCCGTGTTGCTGTCCACGGCGGTGACCAGGGCACAGGCGCCGGAACGCATGGCGCGGGCGATGGCCGCGGCGGTCACCGCGGGACGTCTCGCGCGCGAGGCGGGGCGCATCCCGCGCCGGTTCTGGGCCCAGGCGTCGAGCCCGCCCCGCTGACACCCCCGTCGCACGGGGGTGTGCGGGCGGCACGTGGGGAACGGGAATGTGGGGAGCGGGAATGTGGGGAGCGCGGACGCGGCGGCCGCCCGACCACGTAAAGTGACCCGCACGTCCGGACATCCGGTGCGTAGCCGGGTGCGCGGGAGCGGGAGAGCACGTGGACCGAAGGAGCCTTCGAGAAGTGAGCACGTCGGCACAGGACGTTCCCGGCAGGCTGTTCCTCACGATCGGCAGGCTGTCCCGGTCGTTGCGTCAGGCGGGCGCGCCCGGACCCGGGCACGGGGCGATCTCGGCGTTGGCGACGCTGGCCGCGTGCGGGCGGCTCCGGCTGGGTGATCTGGCCGCCAAGGAGGGCGTCGCGGCGGCGACCATGTCCCGCATCGTCTCCGCCCTGGCCGAACAGGGCTACGTGCGGCGGGAGTCGGACCCGGTGGACCGCAGGGCGTGGCTGGTCACGGTCACCGACGCGGGGCAGAGCCTGCTCTCCGGTGTCACCGCCACCCGCATCAACGAGCTGAGCAGGCGGATCGACCGGCTCACCCCGGAACACCGCGACGCCCTCGCCGCCGCCGTCCCCGCCCTGGAAGCCCTCCTCGCCGACGACGACGTCTGACCCCACCCCCGCGCGAGTCGCCACCCCAGGCCCCCGAGTCGCCACTCCGCGCCCGCGAGTTGACACCTAAGGCCCGCGAGTCGCCACTCCGCGCCCGCGAGTTGACACCTAAGGCCCGCGAGTCGCCACCGCAGCCCGGTGATCCGTCGCCGTGTGCCGGCGGATCAGCGCTGGGCGTCCTCGTCGGCGACACGCCAGAACGCCGACACGGGGCCCACCTTCGCGCCCATCGGGTACGAGTTCCGCACCGCGTTGATCACGTACCACTTCGCCAGCCGGGCCGCGTCCGGCACGCTTTCGCCACGGGCAAGACCGGCGGTGAACGCCGACGCCATCGCGTCCCCCGCGCCGTGGGTGTGCGGGGTGTCCAACCGGGGGCCCGGCAGCTCGGTGAACGTCTCGCCGTCGTACAGCAGGTCCACACACTCCGGGTCGTCGGCGAGGTGCCCGCCCTTGACCAGGACGTAGCGCGGGCCGAGCTCCCGCAGCGCCAGTGCGGCGTCGGGCATGTGCTCGCGGCGGGTGACTTCCATCCCGGTGAGCAGCCGGACCTCGTCCAGGTTCGGCGTGACCGCCGTGGCACGGGGGAGCAGTTCGTCGCGCAGCGCCGTCAGTCCGGCGTCGTCGAACAGCGGGTGCCCGTGCATGGAGGCCGCCACGGGGTCGACCACGAACGGGATGCCGTCGGTGCCCCCGATGCCCGCCCGGTCGCACGCCGCCGCGACCGCGTGGATGATCTCGGCGGAGGCGAGCATCCCGGTCTTGGCCGCCTGGAGCCCCATGTCGGCGGCGACCGCCTCGATCTGCCCGGCCACGACCCGGGCCGGGACGTCGGAACGGTCGTGCACGCCGAGGGTGTTCTGCACCGTCACGGCCGTGACGGCGACGAGGCCGTGGACACCACACGTGAGGAACGTCCGCAGGTCCGCCTCCAGACCGGCGGCGCCCCCGGAGTCGGACCCGGCGATGGTCAACGCCGCGGGAGGCTGCTTGTCGCTCATCCCCCCAGTCTCACCCACACCCGCCCGGTCCCGCGGAGGTGGCCCACGGCCCCGCCCGGCTCACTCCTCCGGCGCCAGCCGCCAGAACGGGGACACCGGCCCGACCCCGGCGCCCAGCGGATACGCCTCGGCGACGCAGCGTTCGATGAACCGCTTGCCTTTCGCCACGGCGTCGGGCACGTCCAGGCCCCGCGCGAGGTGGGCCGTGACCGCCGAGGCGAGCGTGTCCCCACCGCCGTGGGTGTGCTCGGTCTCGTACCGCGGGCCTTCGAGGTCGACGTAGTCGGTGCCGTCCGCGAGAAGGTCCACACAGCGCGGGCCGTCGGCCAGATGTCCGCCCTTCACCAGGACCCACCGCGGCCCCAGCTCCAGCAGGGCGTCGGCGGCGGCGCGCCTGCTGTCGGCGTCGGTCACCCGGACGCCGGTCAGCAGCCGGACCTCGTCCAGGTTCGGGGTGACCAGCGTGGCGCGGGGAAACAGCTCGGTGCGGATCGCCTCCAGCGCCTCGTCCCGCAGGAGGGGATCCCCGTGCATGGACGCGGCCACCGGGTCGACGACGAGCGGGGTGCGCCCCGGTCCACGCCCGATGCCGAGGGCGTCGGCCGTGGCCGCGACCGTGCGGATGATGTCGGCCGAGGCGAGCATGCCGGTCTTCGCCGCGTCGACACCCATGTCCCCGGCCACGGTGCGCATCTGCGCGGTCACGACGTCCGGCGGGATCTCCGTGAAGCCGTCCACCCCGAGTGAGTTCTGCACGGTGACCGCGGTGACCGCGGTCATCCCGTGGACCCCGCAGGCGAAGAAGGTACGCAGGTCCGCCTGGATGCCCGCCCCGCCGCCGGAGTCCGACCCGGCGACGGTCAGCGCGGTCCTCGGGGTTTCCGGGTTCCTCCCCGTCCGGGTCACGGCTCGACCACCGGTAGGTAGACCTGGTTACCGCGTTCGCCGAACTCCCGCGCCTTGTCCCGCATCCCGGCCTCGATCGCATCCACACTGGACAATCCGTGCTCCTCGGCGTAGCGGCGGACGTCGTGCGTGATGCGCATCGAGCAGAACTTCGGCCCGCACATCGAGCAGAAGTGTGCGGTCTTGGCGGGTTCGGCGGGCAGGGTCTCGTCGTGGAACGCCCGTGCGGTGTCCGGGTCGAGGGAGAGGTTGAACTGGTCGTGCCAGCGGAACTCGAACCGCGCCCGGGACACGGCGTCGTCCCACTCCTGCGCGTACGGGTGCTCCTTGGCGAGGTCGGCACTGTGCGCGGCGATCTTGTAGCTGATCACGCCGGTCTTCACGTCGTCCCGGTTCGGCAGGCCCAGGTGCTCCTTCGGGGTGACGTAGCACAGCATCGCGGTGCCGTACCAGCCGATCTGCGCCGCACCGATCGCCGAGGTGATGTGGTCGTAGGCGGGGGCGATGTCCGTCGCGAGTGGACCGAGGGTGTAGAACGGCGCCTCGCCGCAGAGCTGTTCCTCCAACTCGACGTTCTTCTTGATCTTGTGCATCGGCACGTGGCCGGGGCCCTCGATCATCACCTGCACGTCGTGCTCGCGCGCGAGGTGGGTGAGCTCGCCGAGGGTCTCCAGCTCGGCGAACTGGGCCCGGTCGTTGGCGTCGGCGATCGACCCCGGCCGCAGCCCGTCCCCGAGGGAGAAGGTGACGTCGTAGGCGCGCAGGATCTCGCACAGTTCGGAGAAGTGCGTGTACAGGAACGACTCCCGGTGGTGGGCCAGGCACCACGCGGCCATGATCGAGCCGCCGCGGGAGACGATCCCGGTGACCCGCTCGGCCGTCAGCGGGACGTAGCGCAGCAGCACGCCCGCGTGCACGGTCATGTAGTCGACGCCCTGCTCGCACTGCTCGACGACGGTGTCCCGGTAGACCTCCCAGGACAGCTTCTCCGGCTCGCCCCCTACCTTCTCCAGCGCCTGGTAGATCGGGACGGTACCGACCGGAACGGGGGAGTTGCGCAGGATCCGCTCGCGGGTGGCGTGGATGTTGCTGCCGGTGGACAGATCCATCACGGTGTCGGCGCCCCAGCGGGTCGCCCACACCAGCTTGTCCACCTCCTGCTCGACCGACGACCACACGGCCGAGTTGCCCATGTTGGCGTTGACCTTCACCAGGAAGTTCTTCCCGATGATCATCGGTTCGGATTCGGGGTGGCAGCGGTTGGCGGGGATCACCGCACGCCCGCGCGCCACCTCCGCGCGGACGAACTCCGGATCGACGCGCTCGCGTGCGGCGACGAACTCCATCTCCGGGGTGATCACCCCGGCCTTCGCCCGGCCGAGTTGGGTGTCGTGCTCCCGGTCCTCGTGCCACGCCGTCCGCGTGCGGTCCAGTCCGGTGTGGACGTCGATGGTGGCTTCGGGGTCGGTGTAGGGCCCCGAGGTGTCGTAGACGTCGAAGTGCTCCCCGTTGGAGAGGTCGATACGCCGCGCCGGGACGCGCAGCCCCGAGGCGGTCGAGTGGTAGATCTTGCGTGAGCCGGTGATCGGTCCGGTGGTGACCCCCGGTCCGGCAGCGCCGTCACCAGTGCCGTCACCGGTGCCGTTGTGCTCTGCGGTGGCGCTGTTGTTCAGCGTCGTCACGACGAATCCACTCCCTACGCCGGCATTACCCGGTCAGGTTCGTGCGGTCGGCGGCGCCGGGTCCGGTCGAATCGGACACCAGCCGCCCTCTCAGCCCGCCAGGGCGCGAGCTCCCGCGATGTGCTGTTGTCTTCCTACCCGAGCGACCCTAGCCACGCCCCACCCCCACCGACAACCCGCCACCCGGGTCACGGCGCGGGGTTTTGTCGTGAAGGGCACCTTCCCTGCGTTGCACGCAGCGAGGGGCACATTCACTGCGTCACACGCAGCGAATGTGCCCTTCACGGCAACTACGGAGGGTGAGGGGGTGGTCAGGGGGCGGGTGGGAGCCAGGAGTTGCCCGGGACGCCCCACTTGTTCGATTTGAGCATCTTTTTCGCGGCCCGGGAGTGGCGGCCGATGAGCCGGTCCAGGTAGAGATAGCCGTCGAGGTGGTCGGTCTCGTGCTGGAGGCAGCGCGCGAAGTAGCCGGTGCCCTCCACCTCGATCGGGGTGCCCTCGACGTCACAGCCGGTGACCTTCGCCCGGGAGGCCCGCCCGGTCGGGTAGGACTCGCCCGGAACCGACAGGCAGCCCTCCCAGTCGTCGTCCGGGTCCGGCATGGTCTCCGGGATCTCGCTGGTCTCCAGCCGGGGGTTGACCACCAGTCCCTTGTGCCGCACACCCTCGTCGTCCGGGCAGTCGTAGACGAACAGCCGCAGGTCGACGCCGATCTGGTTGGCCGCGAGGCCGACACCCTCCGCCGCGTACATCGTCTCGAACATGTCGTCGACGAGCGTGGCGAGGTCGGCGTCGAACGTCTCGACCTCGCGGGTGCGCGTGTGCAGGACCGGGTCTCCCGCGATGCGGATGGGGTGGATCGTCACGGTGGGTCATCCTAGGCGAGAGTCACCACCCGGACGCGCCGGGCATGCTCCGGGCTTTCGGCCTTCCGGCGTGATCTAATGACGGTGCGCGACGATCGCGCGGGATACCGATGTGCCCGAGCCGACGAGGAGCCAGATGGACGCCGCCGCGGAGTCGACGGCCCCGGACGAGCGGCCGCCCCCGCAGACCGGGCCCGCACAGGCCGGGTCCACGCAGGCAGGGTCTGCGCAGGCAGGGTCTGCGCAGGCAGAGCCCGCGCAGACCGAGCCCCCGCGGGCGGGGTCCGCGGACGGCCTGTCCGAGCGCGAGGTCGACATTCTCGCCTTCGAGCACCAGTGGTGGCGGTACGCGGGCGCCAAGGAACAGGCGATCCGGGACCGGTTCGGTGTCTCGCCGACCCGGTACTACCAGATCCTGAACAAGCTCATCGACAAGCAGGAAGCCATGCGTGCGGACCCGATGCTGGTCAAGCGGCTTCGGAAGGTGCGTGCGTCCCGGCAGCGCACCCGCGCGGCACGGCGGTTGGGGATTGAACTGCCATGAGCCTCTTCGACGGAGTGTCCAGGCCGATGCGGGCCGCGGGACTGGGGCTGATCGCGGTCGCCGTGGTGGCGACGGCGCTCGGCGGGGTCTCGGTGGTGACCGGAGGGGATCCCGCGGACACCGCGGCCACCGGGAGTGCCGAACCGGATCCGGGCGCGGGCGGGGGCGACCACGGTGACACCCCCGACGACCCCGGGCGCGGTGAGAACGGCCCCGACTCCGACGACGGTGCCTCCGGGGACGACGGTGCCTCCGGGGACGACGGCGCCGACGGGGGCGAGCCCGGCCGGGACACGGGCGGGGACAAGACCGGTGCCGAGGACGGCGACGCCGACGGGGACGGCACCGACGGCGACCGCGGCGACGACCGGCAGGCCTCGGTCGAGGAGACCGCCGTGCGGGTGTACAACAACAGCGACATCTCCGGTCTCGCCACCGACGCGGGCGACGACCTGCGAGCGCGGGGCTGGAACGTCGTCGAGGTCGCCAATTACTCGGACGGGATCATCCCGAACAGCACCGTGTACTTCCGTCCCGGCACCGACGAGGAACGACTCGCACACGCCCTGGGCGAGGACTTCGATCTGCGGGTCGAACCCCGCTTCGACGGCATCTCCGACGCCAGCCCCGGCCTCGTCGTCATTGTGACCAGGGACTACGACGGCCCCGTCGACCCGAAGTGAGGTCCGTCCCCGGACGTCGCGTCGGCCCGGGGATCAGCGGGACCCGGTGTAGGCGGCCGGTGCGGCGAGCTGCTCCGCGTCGAGGGAGGGCCGCACCACCTCCCGCGCGACCGTCAGGTGTGCCGCGGTGACCTCGGTCGCCTCCAGCGACTCCCGCAGCGCGACCAGGGCCGCCTCCCGGACCAGTGCCGCGCAGTCGGCCGCCGAACAGCCCTCCAGTTCCGCGGCCAGCGCGGGCAGGTCGACGTCCGGGGCCAGCGGCGTGTTCCGGGCGCTCGCCCGCAGAATCTCGGTGCGGGCCTCGGCGTCCGGCGGCGGTACGGACAACGACCGCTCCAACCGGCCGGGGCGCAGCAGTGCCGGGTCCACCAGCTCCGGCCGGTTGGTCGCCCCCACGACGACGACGTCGCGCAGTGGTTCCACCCCGTCCAGCTCGGTGAGCAGTGCCGCCACCACCCGGTCGGCCACCCCTGAGTCACCGGACTGCCCCCGTCGCGGCGCGAGTGCGTCCACCTCGTCGAGGAAGATCATCGACGGGGCGGCCTCCGCCGCCCTGCGGAACAACTCGCGCACGGCGCGCTCGGACTCGCCCACCCACTTGTCCATCAGTTCGGCGCCCTTGACCGAGAAGACGTTCAGTGCCCCCGTGCCCGCCAACGCCCGCACCAGGAAGGTCTTGCCGCCGCCCGGCGGCCCGTGGAGCAACACGCCGCGGGCGGGGGTGACCCCCAGCCGCGCGAACGAGTCGGGATAGCGCAGGGGCCACAGCAACGTTTCCGTCAGTGACCGTTTCACCTCCCGCATGTCGCCGACGTCGTCGAGGGTCAGCCCGCCCGTGGCCAGGGTGTCCGTCGTGGACAGCGAGATCGGCCGGATCGCGTCCACTGCGTCGAGGAGGTCGCGCTCACGGACGTGCGGCCGCTCCGCGTCCGCGGGCCCGGCACCGGCGGCACCGTCGTCCTCGTCGTCCTCGTCGTCCGCGCCGGGTACGGTCCCGTCCGTGCCGCCGGTGTGCCGCAGGGCCGCGCGCAGT
>NZ_KI912258.1:338290-341275 GCF_000231035.2 Saccharomonospora iraqiensis subsp. paurometabolica YIM 90007
CGGGGCCCGCCCCGGCCACGTCGGCCGCCCGGACGGCGTAGCCGTCCATCGCGGAGTTGTCGAACGGCGGCAGCGCCACCCCCGCCCGCACGTCCGTGGCGAGCACGAGCCCGGCGCAGTCGGCCGTCGGGCGGTGCCCGACCGGCCGGACGCCGAGCAGGTCGGTGACGGCGGCACGGTGCTGTTCGACGGAGATCACGTGGACCATCCTCCCGCCCCGGGCGGGTCGTGCCAAACTCGTGGCGCCGCAACATCGGGATCGACAGAACCAGGGGGAGTCCGGGTGCAGGTTCAGATGCGTCACCAGCCGTCGTTCACGGTGGCCCGACTCGCGCTCGCACCGCAGGAACCCGTCCAGGTCGAGGCGGGCGGGATGGTCGCGACCAGCTACGGCGTCCACATGCAGTCCCAGTCGCAGGGTGGGCTGATGAAGGGGCTCGGACGGGCGGTCCTCGGCGGGGAGTCGCTGTTCGTGTCGACCTTCACCGCGCCCCCGAACGGCGGGTGGGTGGACGTCGCCCCCGGGCTGCCCGGCGACGTCCGGATCGTCGAGATGGACGGCCGCGCGGGCTGGTGTGTCACCAACGGGTCCTGGCTGGCCAACTCGCACGGCATCACGCTGGACACGAAGTGGGGCGGGTTCGGCAACCTGTTCGGGGGAGAGGGCGGGTTCCTGTCCCACGCCACCGGGCAGGGACAGCTGGTCGTGGCCTGCTACGGGGCGATGGACCTGGTGACCCTGCAGCAGGGCGAGATGATCACCGTCGACGCCGGGCACGTCGTTGCCTACGCCGACACCGTGCAGCACCAGACCCGCAGGATCTCCTCCGGCATGGTCCAGTCGCTCAAGAGCGGTGAGGGCCTGGTCTTCGACTTCGCGGGCCCCGGCCAGGTGCTGACCCAGACCCGGGACCCGTCCGCGCTGCTGGCCTGGTTGGTGGCGAGAATGCCGACCCGGTAGCCCATGCGGGTCCTCACGCGCCACACGCCCACGTCCGGGGTGGCCCGGATCGTGCTCGCCGCGGGGGAGGCCGTCGAGGCCCCCGCGGACTCGCTGCTGGCGGCGAGCTACGGGATCGCGGACACCCGGGAGGGCACGGGGTCGTCCGTGTTCACCGCGCCCGCCCAGGGCGGCTGGGTGGACCTCGCACCCGAGGTGGCCGGGGACGTCCACGCGCTCGAACTGGACGGGCGGACCGGCTGGTCGGTCGCCCGGGACGCGGTGTTCGCCCGGCCGGCGACGGTCCGACAGGACCACCCGTGGCCCGCACTGCGGACGCTGTTCGGCAACGACTCCGGTTTCCTCCGGCACCACAGCGGGACCGGTCCGCTGGTGCTGGCCGCACGCGGACCGGTGGACTCCCTCAAGGTGGGACCGGCGGAGATCATCACGGTGAATCCGCTGTTCCTGCTCGCGTACCCGGACGGGGTCGAGGTCCGGCTGCGGGCGGTCGACCCCGCCCGGCCGCAGTCCGTGCGCACCGGCGAGGGGCTGGCGCTGGATGTCGCCGGACCGGCGACGGTGCTGGTACAGACGCGCAGACGTCCGTGACCGCCCGTCGCGGCCGGGCCGAGATTCCCGCGAATTGACCATTGCCTCCCGGCGTTTCTCCGGTAGCGTGATCGACGCTTTGAGAACGCGGCAGGCGGCGCTCTGGCGCGTTGGTTTGTCACAAGGAGGACGCCGTGGCAGTCGGCACGGTCAAATGGTTCAACGCGGAAAAGGGATACGGGTTCATCTCCTCCCCCGAGGGACCCGATGTCTTCGTACACTACTCCGCCATTCAGGCGGAGGGTTTCCGCACCCTCGACGAGGGTGACCGGGTGGAGTTCGAGATCACCGCCGGGCGGGACGGTCGCAGCCAGGCCGCGGACGTCCGCAAGATGTCGTAGTCGACCGGACGGCGTCGGCGTCCCGGGACGCCGCGGGGTCGACGGGTCACGCCGGCGCCGTCCGTTCCCGGCACGTCCGCGCCCTTCCGCCGGGGGCCGGATGCGGACACGTCACGTCCCGGTACCGCGCGGACGTTAGGCTTCGACCGTGGCAGGCGAGGTGTCGGCCGACCTCACGGGGCGGCGGCTGGGTAACTACCGGATCGACGGGGTGCTCGGCCAGGGTGGCATGAGCGTGATGTACCGGGCCACGGACGTGCGGCTGGGGCGCAAGGTGGCCTTGAAGGTCATCGGTGCGCACCTCGGGGCGGACGCCGAGTTCCGCGAACGGTTCGTCGACGAGGCGCGGAACACCTCGGCGATCGACCACCCGAACATCGTGCCGCTGTACGACTTCGGCGAGCTCGACGACATGCTCTACATCGCGATGCGGCTGGTCGACGGCTCGGACCTGGCCAGCCTCATCGCCGACGGCGGGATGGGGCCACAGCGTGCCGTCGGGTTGCTCGACCAGGTCGCCGACGCGCTGGACACCCTGCACGAACGCGGCCTCGTCCATCTCGACGTCAAGCCGGCGAACGTGCTGGTGACCAGCAAGAAGGCGGTCCGCGAGCACGTCTACATCGCCGACTTCGGGCTCACCCGCCGGGGCACCACCGGACACCGCACCCGGGCGGGCGACTTCCTGGGCTCCCCCACCTACGCCGCGCCGGAGCATCTGCGGGGCGAACCACTGGACGGCCGGACCGACCAGTACGCGCTCGGGTGCATGCTCTACGCCTGTCTGACCGGGAAGCCGCCGTTCACCGGCGACGTGGAGGCCGTGATCAAGGGACACCTCGCCGAGGAGGTCCCCTCGGTCCGCGCGGTGGCCGGGGTGCCCGCCGCGATCGACGACGTCGTGCGCACGGGGATGGCCAAGGACCCCGACGCACGCTACGACAGTTGCGTCGGACTGGTCGCGGCCGCCCGCGCCGTGCTCGCCGGGGAGGACTCCCGGTCCCCGGGTTCACCACCTCCACCGGGCCCGTCCGGCTCCGCACCGGGAACGCCCCCGCCCCCGCCCGACGGGCCCCGTCCGGGGACGGCCGG
>NZ_KI912259.1:0-5285 GCF_000231035.2 Saccharomonospora iraqiensis subsp. paurometabolica YIM 90007
CGCCGCGGCGGCGGTGAGCGCGGCCGACGCCGTGAGCAGGCCCCAACCACCGTGCGCGGCCCGGTAGACGAGCAGCAGCGACACCGCGCCCGCGGCGAGTGCGCTGCGTTGCCAGGCCAGCCCGGTGCGCTCGGCCTGCAGACCGGACGTGCCCGGCCTCATCCGGCGAGCACCAGCACCGCCGCGAACGCGGTGATCGCCAGGATCCCCACCGAGAGCACCGGCAGGATCGGGCTGCCGGGCAGCGGGTCGCCGCGCCGCATCGCCCGTTGGACCCGCCGCCACCGTGGATAGCTGACGGCGGCCAGGACCGTGGCCAGTCCGATGCACCCCGTCGCCAGCGCCGTCCGCGCGCCCTCGGTAGCCAGGTCGGGGACGAGCTGGTGCACGGCCACCCCACCCGCGACCAGCCCCAGCGACGTCCGGATCCAGGCGAGGTAGGTGCGTTCGTTGGCGAGGGTGAACCGGTAGTCGGGGTCGGTCTCCTCCGGTTCCGCCCCGTCGGGGTCGGTACGGCCGCCGCGGGCCGGATCGCCCGCGCTCACCGCCGTACGCCCGGGCCCGGGTCGGGCGGTGTGTGCCGCGCGGCCCCGGCCACGGGTGCGACGACGTCGGCCACCGTGGCCGGGCGCACGGTCACTCCGCGCCGGTGACCGCGGCGACCGCCTCGTCCGCGGTCTGGTGGACCGGCATCTGGGACAACAGCCCGGTCGCCTCCAAAGGCCGCAGCACCACGCGTTTCGTGGCGACGATCGCCCAGGTCAGTTCGTTGTGGGCGGCGCGCTCGGACAGTTCGGCCAGTACGGACAGGCCCGCGGAGCCGAGGAAGCCGATGCCGTCGAGCTCCAGCACGAGCCCGTCGTCGTGGCCGACGTTGTTCTGGACCCACTGCCGCAGTTCCGGGGCCGACAGCAGGTCGACCTCGCCGGAGACCCACGCCAGCACCGCGCTGCCCGACCGTCGTTCGGCATCGATGCGCATGCCGTGGCTGTCGAGCTGCCGCGGCTGCCCGTCGGAGGACGACTGCGGGGGCAGGGTGTTCGGATCGGTGCTACGCACTGTGTTGTCCCTCCGTAGCGTTCGGATAGGGCACGGGCAGGTGCGACCCCGATCCGCTGCTGTGCGAAGACGACCTACGCACGCATCCGGGACAGCGTATGCGTCCCCGGACGGCGTACGCATCGTGGACGACGCACGTCTCCCGGGCTGCGTACGCGTCCCGTGTTCCGCACGGATCGCGAGGGACCTGCCTCGACACGGCTGTGGGCTCAACCGCTCGGGTTCCACGGTAGAAAGCATCGTGGCCGATTCGCAACCTTCCCCGGGACGGGTCACACCGGATCGCACGGCGGAACCACCCACCGGGGACGTCGTCGGCACCGCCCGGTGCTGCCGGTGCCGGTTCCCCCGGTCGTTTGTCCCGGAGCCCCCGCGGGTACAGCGCTAACGCACGACGCCCCCGGAGGGTGGAGCCGAAGGGAGCAGGGGCCGATGAGTGACGGCGAGGAGCCCGTGACACCACCGCAGGACACCGGTATGCCCGACAGTGTCGAGAGCGACCCCGCGTCGCTCAGCAGTGCGGAGGACCTCGACGAGGACCGGCTCCGGCTGGATCCGCTCGAGGAGGGGGTGGAGCCTCCGGAGCACTACAGCGAGGCCACGAGAAAGGGCATGACGCCGTTCGAACAGCACCAGGGCGAGACGTTGGACGAGCGGGTGAGTGAGGAGCAACCCGATTTCGCCGAACCACGGGTACCGGATCGTCCGATCGGGGAGCATCCGCCCGGGGAAGTGAACGACACGGTGGACCCGGTCACCGAGGAACCGCGTCCGGTCGATCCGAGCGGTGAGGTGTCCGCACCGGACACCCCCGCCGTCCGGCGCGGCCAGAACGCCGACCGCGCGGGCGGGTCCGTCGCCGACGCCGTCCGGACCCCGGAGGGCGTGGAGGAACCGGAGGGGGAGCAGACGTGAGTTCGGCCGATGTGCGGGGCCTCACCGAACGGATGCTGACCGACCTGCGTGGGGACGACGCGGAGGGACTGGCCACGCTGCTGGCGTCGGTGGTGGGGCCGGACGCGCCCCGGCGGCATCTGTTGTGTCCCCTTCTGGGTGAACTGGTGTCCATGGTGGCCCACGACCTCCGTGAGCGTGCCGAGGACGGGGACGATGTCGACGACGCGCTCGGTGTCGACGACGCGCTCGGTGTCGACGGCACGGTCGGCGGGGCGGCCGGGGCCGGGACCTTCACCGCCGAGCTCGTCGACGACGAGGACGAGCCGTTCGACATCGACGACCTCGATCCGGCCGTGCGCGCGGTTCTGCGCGCGGTGCTGGCCGAACTGAACGACGACCCCGGGGACGTGCGGTTCCACCTCGGGCTCATCGGGGCGGACCCGGAGCCGCTGGCGCGGCTCGACGCCGTCTGGCACGTGCTGCTCTGGGCGAGCATGCTCGACGAGGGCGCCGCGTGACGGACGCCGCGTCCCCGGTACGCCGCGCCACGGTCGCGCGCCGGGGGCGGCCGTACGGTGGACGAGCCCGTGCGCAGGGAATGCGGGAGTGGTGCAGCGGACGGGCCGCTGTGGACGCTCGCGGCCGGACCGGGCACGGTACCGGTCCATGATCGACACGTTTTTCCGGGGCGGTGGAACGGCGTTTCGGACACCGCACGCCTACGGTGGGGGTTGGCAGCCACACGCGACCGAAGGGAAATGCCGACATGCTGGCCATGACTGACGCTGCCGCCGAGGCGATCGGCGCACTGACCTCCCAGGACGGGCAAGACGCGGCCGGCCTGCGGTTCGCGGTGCGCGAGGAGACCGACGAGGGCGCCCAGCTGGCGCTGTCGATCGCCACGGCGCCCGAGGACGGCGACCAGGTGCTCGGCACCGAGGGCGGCGCACGCGTGTTCCTGGAGCCCCAGGCGGCCATGTTCCTCGACGACAAGGTCCTCGACATCCAGCAGGACGATCAGGGACAGCTGAACTTCGCCGTGATGCAGCAGGCGGAGGAGGCCGAGGAGTCGCAGGGCTGACACCGGCCCGACGACGGTTTGGTCGTCGGCCATCGGTGGTACGTCCTCGTCCGAAGGCGACCACCGATGGCCCGGCACCGGCCCGCGGACCGACCCCGGGCGGGGTCTCGGCGGTGTGAACGGTCCGGTCGGCGCGTGCACCCACGTCCGATCGCCGTGCGAGGGGAGACGCCGATGAAGGCCGTGACCTGGCAGGGCAAACGCAACGTGCAGGTGTCCGAGGTCGCCGACCCGCGGATCGTCGAACCGACCGACGCGGTGATCCGGGTGACCTCCACCGGCGTCTGCGGGTCGGATCTGCATCTCTACGAGGTGCTGGGGGCGTTCCTCGACCCCGGCGACGTGCTCGGGCACGAGCCGATGGGGATCGTCGAGGAGGTCGGCAGCGCCGTCGACGGGCTGGCCGTCGGCGACCGTGTCGTGGTGCCGTTCAACATCTCCTGCGGCCACTGCTTCTACTGCGACCAGCGGCTGTACTCGCAGTGCGAGACGACGCAGGTGCGCGAGCACGGCAAGGGCGGGGCGCTGTTCGGCTACACCAAGCTCTACGGCCAGGTCCCCGGGGGGCAGGCCGAACGGCTCCGGGTCCCGCAGGCCCAGTTCGGACCGATCACGGTCCCGGACGGTCCGCCCGACGAGCGTTTCCTGTACCTGTCCGACGTCGTGCCCACGGCGTGGCAGGCCGTCGAGTACGCCGGGATCCCGGCGGGCGGCTCGGTCACCGTGCTCGGCCTCGGTCCGATCGGCCAGATGTGCGCGCGGATCGCCCGGCACCGCGGCGCGCGGACGGTGATCGGCGTCGACCTCGTCGACGAGCGGCTGGCGATGGCGAAGCGATACGGGGTGGACACCCTCGACCTGCGTCAGCACAAGCACGTGGCCGACCGGATCCGGGACCGCACGGACGGCCGGGGCACCGACTCGGTGATCGACGCGGTCGGCATGGAGGCCCACGGGGCGCCCGTGACGGGAATGGCCCAGCAGCTGGCGACGCTGCTGCCCGGCCCCGTCTCGGCCAAGGTGACCGAGAAGGCCGCCGTGGACCGGCTGTCGGCGCTGTATCTCGCGATCGACGCCGTCCGGCGCGGCGGCACGATCTCACTGTCCGGTGTGTACGGAGGCATGGTCGACCCGATGCCGATGCTCACCCTGTTCGACAAGCAGGTGCAACTGCGGATGGGGCAGGCCAACGTCCGCGCGTGGGTCGACGAGATCATGCCGTTGCTCACCGGGGACGGCGACCCGCTCGGCGTGGAGGACCTCGCCACCCACCAGCTCCCGTTGTCCGAGGCGCCGCACGCCTACGACATCTTCCAGAAGAAGCGGGACGGGGCGATCAAGATCGTGCTCAAGCCCTGATCCCACCCGCGGACGGGGTCCGTCGTGGACGGTCCGGACGGTTCAGTCCGTGGGGACCGGTGTCGGTGGGTCCTCGCCCCGCAGCACCGCCACGACGTTGCGCGCGGCGAGGGTGGCCATGGCGGTGCGGGTCTCGACGGTGGCCGAGCCGAGGTGCGGGGCGAGCGCGACGTCGTCCCGCCCCAGCAGTCCGGGGTGGACCTCGGGTTCGCGCTCGAAGACGTCCAGCCCGGCCCCGGCGATCGTCCCGGCGTCCAGCGCGTCGGCGAGTGCGCCCTCGTCCACCACCGGACCCCGCGCGGTGTTCAGCAGGAACGCGGTCGGCTTCATCGCCGCGAGCGCGTCGGCGTCGATCAGGTGGTGCGTGTCCGCGGTGAGCGGGCAGTGCAGGGACACGACGTCGGCCCGCGCCAGCAGCTCGGGCAGTGGCAGGTACGCGGCCGCCAGTTCCTCCTCGGTACCGGCGGGGGCGCGCCGCCGTCCGGTGTAGACGATCCGCATACCGAACGCGCGGGCCCGCCGGGCGACCGCGCGGCCGATCTGACCGAGGCCGACGATGCCGAGGGTGCTGCCCGTCAACCCGGTGCCGAGCATGAAGTCGAGCTCGAACGACCACGGGGTGCCCGACCGCAGCAGCCGCTCGCCCTCGCCGAGCCTGCGGGTGACCGACAGCAACAGGCCCAGGGTGATCTCGGCCGTGGCGTCGGTGAGCACGCCCGGGGTGTGCGCCACGATCACGCCACGGGCGGTGAGCGCGGGGACGTCGATGTTGTCGTACCCGACCGCGACGGTGGCCACCGCCCGCAGCCCCGGCCCGGCGGCGTCGGCGAAGGCGGCGTCCACCCGCTCCTTCAGCGTGACCACGACGGCGTCGGCGTCCGCGACGGCC
>NZ_KI912259.1:5385-7072 GCF_000231035.2 Saccharomonospora iraqiensis subsp. paurometabolica YIM 90007
GGCGCCGACGACCCGGCCACGCCCCCCGACGAGCACGGCAGGCCGCTCGCCGCGGCGATCCCGGGCGCGCGGTTCGAGTTGGTGGAGGGCGCGGCGCACCTCGGCACGGTCGAACGGCCCGAGCTGTTCACCCACCTGATTTCGGACCACCTGCGCCGCACCACCGACGCGAGCGAGGAGTGACACGCCCGATGACCGACGGAACCACACCCGACCCGACCCCGGCGCCGGAGGCGGCGGGCGAGCGGTACCAGGCGGGGATGCGGGTGCGCCGCGAGGTGCTCGGCGACGACCACGTCGACCGCGCCGTCGCGGGCACCACGGAGTTCACCCGCCCGTTCCAGGAGTACATCACGCACGCCGCCTGGGGCTCGGTGTGGACCCGGGAGGGGCTGGACCGCCGCACGCGCAGCTGCCTCACCCTGGCCGTGCTCACGGCGTTGCGCAGTCACGGGGAGATCGCCATGCACGTCCGCGCGGCGATCGGCAACGGGCTCACCCCCGCCGAGATCTCCGAGATCCTGCTGCACACCGGGGTCTACGCCGGCGTTCCGGCGGCCAACGAGGCGTTCGCCATCGCGCAGCGCACACTCTCCGAGATGGGGGAGATCTGAACCGATAGGTTGGACTGCCATGGACGAAGGCAGCGCACGGGGCACCCACCACGTGCAGTCACTGGAGCGTGGTCTGGCGGTCATCAAGGCGTTCCACGCCGGGTCGCCGGAGCTCACGCTCAGCGACGTCGCCAAGGCGACCGGGTTGACCCGTGCGGCCGCGCGCCGGTTCCTGCTCACGCTGGCCGACCTCGGGTACGTGCGCACCGACGGCAAGTACTTCGCGCTGACCGCGCGGGTGCTGGAGCTCGGGTACGCCTTCCTGTCCAGCATGTCGCTGCCGCAGGTGGTGCAGCCGCACCTGGAGAAGCTCTCGGCCGAGGTGCACGAGTCGAGCTCGGTCTCGGTCCTGGACGGCACCGACATCGTCTACGTCGCCCGCGTCGCGGTGTCGCGGATCATGGCGGTCAGCATCAACGTGGGCACCCGGTTCCCCGCACACGCGACGTCGATGGGGCACGTACTGCTCGCGGGGCTGTCCGCGCACGACCTGGCGGAGTACCTGCGGCAGGCAAGGTTCGACGCGCTGACCCCCCGCACGATCACCTCGGCCGACGCGCTGCGGGACGAACTGGAACGGGTCCGCACCCAGGGGTGGGCCCTGGTGGACCAGGAGCTGGAGGAGGGGCTGCGGTCGGTGGCCGCCCCGGTGCACGACCGCGAGGGCGCCGTGGTGGCGGCGGTGAACCTGTCCACCCACGCCAGTCGCACCACGGCCGAGTCGGTGCGCCGGGAGCTGCTGCCCCCGCTGCGGGCCACGGCCGAGGCGATCGAGGGCGACCTGGCGATGACGCCGTCGATCCGGGTGTCCTGAGCCGGTCCGTCGGATGAGCACCGCGGGACTGCTGCTGGCTGCCGGGGCGGGACGCCGGTTCGGCGGTCCGAAGGCGCTCGCGGAGGTGCGCGGCGAGCCGCTCGTCACCCACGCCGTGCGGGCGCTGGCCGACGGGGGCTGCACCCCCGTGGTGGTCGTGCTCGGGGCGGACCGGGAGCGGGTGCGCGGGGTGCTGGCGCGCTCGCGGGGCACCGGGTCGGTTCGGGTGCTCCCGGTCGCGGCCCCGGACTGGTCCGAG
>NZ_KI912259.1:7172-8469 GCF_000231035.2 Saccharomonospora iraqiensis subsp. paurometabolica YIM 90007
GGGCGCTGGGGGAGGCCGCGGGCGCGGTCTCCGGGGTGGCCCGGTCGATCGTGCAGCTCGCCGGGACCGACCTCGGCGAACTGCACGAGGAAGGGCCCGCGGGCAGCGGCGGGTCGTCCACCATGCCGCACAAGCGCAACCCGGTGGCGGCGGTGTCCGCGCTCGGCTCCGCCAAGCAGGCCCCGGGGCTGGTCGCCGACCTGCTCGCGGCCATGGAGCAGGAGCACCAGCGCGCGGCGGGTGCCTGGCACGCCGAGTGGCGGCCGGTCACCCAACTGCTGCGGGTGACCGGGGCGGCGGCGCACTGGGTGCGCGTCAGCCTCGACCGGGTGCGGGTGGACGCCGGACGGATGCGGGCCAACCTCGACCGCAGCGGTGGTCTGCTGCTGGCCGAGCGGGTCACCACCGAGCTGGCGGGTGCGGTCGGCCGTCTGGCCGCGCACGACGCGGTGACCGCCTGCTGCGAGCGGGCCCGGGACGAGGATGCGCCACTGGCGCGGGTGTTGGCACAGGACCCGCTGGTAGGCGCGCACCTGTCGCCCGCGGCGATCGAGCGGCTGCTCGACCCGGCCGGGTACGTGGGAAGCGCGGAGGAATTCGTGCGCCGCGCCCTGGACGCACACGCCGGGGCCGCGGGCGCATCCGAGACGACGGACGAAAGGTAGCGGGCACGGTGCGGGTGCATCACGTGGAGGACGGGCCGTCCGACGGCGAGGTCGTGGTGCTGTCCGGTTCGATCGGCAGCGACCTGCGCATGTGGGAGCCGCAGGTCGGCCCCCTGGTTGAGGCGGGATACCGGGTGGTTCGGTACGACCACCGCGGGCACGGGCGGACCCCGGTGCCGGACGGGCCGTGTTCGCTGGCCGACCTCGGCGGCGACGTCGTGGAACTGCTGGACGAACTGGGCGTCGAGCGCGCCCACGTGGTCGGGGTGTCCCTGGGCGGGATGACGGGGCTGTGGCTGGGTGCCCACCGGCCGGAGCGGATCCGAGGCCTGGTGGTGTGCTGCACCTCGGCCAAGTTGGGTACCCCGGAGTCGTGGGCGGCGCGGGCGCACACGGCCCGAACCGAGGGCATGACCGCCCTCGCGGACGCGAGCATCGGCCGCTGGTTCACCGACGCGTGGTCGCGGGCGAACCCGGAGCGCGCCCGCTTCTACCACGGGATGACGGCCTCGGTGCCCGCCGAGGGCTACGCGGCCTGTTGCGCGGCCATCGGTGGGATGGACCTCCGCGACGACCTGCCCGCGGTCGCCGCGCCGACCCTGGTCGTCGCGGGCGCCGACGACCCGGCCACG
>NZ_KI912259.1:8569-9548 GCF_000231035.2 Saccharomonospora iraqiensis subsp. paurometabolica YIM 90007
CCGCGCCGACCTCCGCCTCGTCGAGTGCGGCGACCTCGGCACCGGCGCGGACGTCGACACCCCCGCCGACCTCCCACCCGGACCGCGGGACTGACCCACGCACGTCCGGCCCGTCCTCCCGTCACCCGGGGTCCGCGCAGAGGGCCTCGGGGCCGCCGGTGTGCGTGAGGTCCTCGCACAGCGCCGCGACGGCGTCGGCGGGATCGAGGGGCCAGAGCGACACGGCGGTGTCCCGGCTCGCCCCGGCCAGCAGGCTGCCGTCGGGGGAGAAGGCGACGTCGTTCGGCGGCCCGACGTGGCCGGTGAGGTTGGCCAGCAACCGTCCGGTGTCGACCTCCCACACCCTCAGTGTGCTGTCGTCCACGGCGCCGGAGGCCAGCATGCTGCCGTCCGGCGAGAACACCACGTCGCGGATGGTGGACGGGTGCCGCCGGGCGACCTCCCGGACCGGTTCGGCGGTGGCGGCGTCGCGCACCACGATCCGTCCGCCGTCGCCCGCGGTTGCCAGCAGCCGCCCGTCCGGGCTGTACGCGAGAGTCCGGACCCGGCCCCGCCCGTCCTGTGCCCCCTGCCCGCCTTGCCGGCTCCGCACGGTCCGGTCCCCGGTGAGTGTGCCGCCGCCGAACCGCCACATCCTGATCCCGTCGCCGACCGCCACCGCCAGCCGTCGCCCGTCCGGACCGAAGGCGGGGGAGGACGCGCCGACGTCGTCGAGCGGGACGGTCGCGGTCTCGTCCAGGGTCGCCGTCTCCCACACGTGCACCCGGTCGTCCGGGCCGTCTCCGCCGACCGGGTCACTCGACACGGCGGCGATCCACCGTCCGTCCGGGGACACGGCCGGATCGGTGCGCAGCTCCCGTCCGGGCAGGACCCGCCGCCGCTCCGGGGTGCCGGGCGGGCCGGTCACCCGGAGCGTCCCGTCCACGCCGACGGTGACGAGGGCACCGTCCGGCGTGTACGCCACGCCCCGCACGCCGTC
>NZ_KI912259.1:9648-14985 GCF_000231035.2 Saccharomonospora iraqiensis subsp. paurometabolica YIM 90007
CCAGCGCGGCCTCGCCCGCCGGGCCACCGTGGTGCTGTTCTCCGACGGCTGGGAACGCGGCGACGCGGGCCTGCTCGGGGAGCAGACCGCCCGGCTGCGCCGTCTGGCGCACGCGGTGCTGTGGGTCAACCCGCACGCGGGCCGCCCGGGGTACGAGCCCGTCCAGTCCGGGATCGCCGCCGCGCGGCCGCATGTCGACAAGCTGCTCGCGGGGCACAGTCTGGCCACGCTGGAACGACTGCTGAGGGAGATCAGCCATGCATGACGTGCTGGACGAGCTGTACCGCCGGTGGCGGGCGGGCGAGCCGGTGGGCCTGGGCACGGTGGTGGACACGTTCTCCTCGGCGCCGCGGTCACCGGGGGCGGCGATGCTGGTGGGCACCGACGACACCGTGGTCGGCAGCGTGTCCGGCGGGTGCGTCGAGGGCGCGGTCTACGAGCTCGCGCAGCGCGTCGTCGACGACGGCACACCCGTGTTGCAGCGCTACGGTGTCAGCGACGACGACGCGTTCGCCGTCGGGCTGACCTGCGGCGGGATCATCGACGTGTTCGTGGAGCGGATCGACCGCGACTCCATGCCGGAGCTGCCCGACCTGGTCGACTCCGTCCGCGCGGGACGGCCGGTGGCCGTGGTGACCACGGTCGCGCACCCGGACACCGACCTGCTCGGCGGGCGGATGCTCGTGTGGCCGGACCGGGTCTCCGGCAGCCTCGGGTCGGCCCGGATCGACGACGCCGTGACCGACGACGCGCGGGGACTGCTCGCCGGTGGACGTTCCGGCACCCTGCACTACGGGCCGGACGGCCAGCGCCGGGGCGAGGGCATGGCGGTGTTCGTCAACGCGTTCGAGCCGCCGCCGAGGATGCTGGTCTTCGGTGCGATCGACTTCGCCGCGGCCATGGCCCGGATGGGGGGTTACCTGGGGTACGAGGTCACGGTGTGCGACGCGCGCCCGGTGTTCGCCACCCGGAGCCGCTTCCCGGATGCGCACGAGGTGGTCGTGGACTGGCCGCACCGCTATCTGGAGGCGGAGGCCGCGGCGGGCCGCGTGGACGGCCGGACCGTGGTCACCGTGCTCACCCACGACCCGAAGTTCGACGTCCCCGTGCTGGAGGCGGCCCTGCGGCTCGATCTCGGCTACGTCGGCGCGATGGGCTCCCGGCGCACCCACGACGACCGGATGCGGCGGCTGCGTGAGGCGGGACTGACCGAGGCGGAGCTCAAGCACCTCGCCTCCCCGATCGGGCTGGATCTCGGCGCCCGCACCCCGGAGGAGACGGCCGTGTCGATCGCGGCCGAGATCATCGCGCTGCGCTGGGGCGGCGGTGGCCGCAGGCTCTCCGACGTCGACGGCCGCATCCACATCACCGAGGCCCGCTGACCCCCCGCTCCCACGGCAGGCCCCCGACCGGGCACGGCCGACACGCCGCCGAAGTGGAACGCGCGTTTTGGCGCTCCGCCGGAAACGGAGGCCCGATCGGGCGATGACCGGCGGGCACGGGGGCCGCCGGGGTTGTCCCGGCAGCCCGGAGGTAGCAGGGTTACCTGTGAGGTCGATCACCGAGATGGTCGACCCGACGGCCGCGTTCCCCGGCCCGCCCCGGCGGGCCGTGCCAGCACAGGAGGCCCCATGCGCATCACCGTCACCGTTGACGGAGCCCGCTACACCGACGAGGTCGAACCCCGCACACTGCTGGTGCACTACCTGCGTGAGCAGGTCGGCAAGGTCGGCACCGTGGTGGGGTGCGACACGAGCAACTGCGGAGCCTGCACCGTCCACCTGGACGGGCAGAGCGTGAAGTCCTGCTCGGTACTCGCCGTCCAGGCCGACGGCCGGGAGGTCACCACGGTCGAGGGGCTCGCCCGCGACGGCGAGCTGCACCCCGTGCAGAAGGCGTTCTCCACCAACCACGCGCTGCAGTGCGGATTCTGCACCCCCGGCATGATCATGCAGTCGATCGACCTGCTCTCCGAGAACCCGGACCCGGACGAGCAGGCCGTCCGGGAGGGGCTGGAGGGCAACCTCTGCCGGTGCACCGGATACCAGAACATCGTCCGCGCGGTGCAGGACGCGGCGAGCGAGATGCGGCCCGGGGCGGGCCCGGAGGCCGAACGGGTCGGGGAGACCACCGGCGCGGCCACCACGGCGGGTGTGCGGGGAGGTGCGCGGTCGTGACGTCGACGACGGAACCGGCGGTCACCGAGGTCGGCAGGGCCCGGGTCCGCAAGGAGGACGAGCGGCTCATCACCGGACGGACCCGGTGGACCGACAACATCACCCTGCCGGGCATGGTGCACGTGGCCGTGCTGCGCAGCCCGGTCGCGCACGCGCGGATCACCGGGATCGACGCCGGTGAGGCGCGGGAGATGCCCGGCGTGCTCGGCGTCTACACCGCCGAGGACCTCGATCCCGAGGGCGCCGTCGCGCTGCCGTGCGCCTGGCCGATCTCGCCGGACATGAAACACCCCCGCAGGCCGATGCTCGCCCAGGGCACGGTGAACTACGCGGGCGAGGGCGTGGCCGTGGTCGTCGCGCGCAGCGCCGCCGAGGCGGAGGACGCGCTCGCCGGGATCGACGTCGACTACGAGGACCTGCCCGTCGTGCTGGACATGGAGCAGGCCCTGGTCCCCGACGCCCCGTTGGTGCACGAGGATTTGGGCACCAACCGCAACGCGGTGTGGACCTTCGACTCGGCCGAGGCGGGCTCGGGCGGGGACGTCGAGCGGGCCTTCACCGACTCGGAGGTGGTGCTCACCCGCCGGTTCCGCCAGCAGCGGCTCGTGCCGGGCTTCATGGAACCCCGCTCGGTGGTCGTCGACCCGACCGCGCCGCAGCTGACGATGTGGTCGGCGACCCAGGTCCCGCACATCGTGAAGACGATGGCGGCGATGACCCTGGGCATCCCGGAGCACCGGATCCGGGTGATCGCCCCGGACGTCGGCGGCGGATTCGGCGGCAAGCTCGCCGTGATCCCGGAGGAGATGCTCGCCCTGCGGCTGGCGCAGGAGCTGGGCAGGCCGGTGAAGTGGACCGAGTCCCGGTCGGAGACGATGGTCGCCGCGCACCACGGGCGCGACCAGATCCAGGACCTGACGATCTCGGCCACCCGCGACGGCACGCTGACCGGTCTGAAGGTCGAGCTGATGGCCGACATGGGCGCCTACCTCAGCCTCGTCGGCCCGGGGGTGCCGATCCTGGGCGCGTTCATGTTCAACGCGATCTACAAGATCCCGGCCTACCACTTCTCCTGCACGAACGTGTTCACCAACACCACGGTCACCGACGCCTACCGCGGCGCGGGCAGACCGGAGGCCACCTTCGGCATCGAACGGATGATGGACGAGCTGGCGGCCGAACTCGGCATGGAGCCGCTCCAGCTGCGGGAGAAGAACTGGATCCGAAACGACGAGTTCCCCTACACCACGGTCTCCACGCTCACCTACGACTCCGGCGACTACGAGGCCGCCACCGAGCAGGCCAAGCACCTGTTCGACTACGACGGGCTGCGCCGGGAACAGCGGGAGCGGCGGGAACGCGGTGACCCGGTGCAGCTCGGCATCGGCATCTCCACGTTCACCGAGATGTGCGGCCTGGCGCCGTCCCGGGTGCTCGGCTCGCTGGACTACGGCGCGGGCGGCTGGGAGCACGCCACGATCCGCATGCTGCCCACCGGCAAGGTCGAGGTGGTCACCGGGGTCTCGCCGCACGGGCAGGGGCACGAGACCGCGTGGAGCCAGATCGTGGCCGACCAGCTCGGTGTCGGCTTCGACGACGTGGAGATCCTGCACGGCGACACCCAGTCCTCCCCCCGGGGCCTGGACACCTACGGCTCGCGTTCGCTGGCCGTCGGCGGGATCGCCGTGGTGAAGGCGGCGGAGAAGGTCGTCGCGAAGGCCCGCACGATCGCCGCGCACCTGATGGAGTGTTCCGAGGACGACCTGGAGTTCGCCGACGGCCGGTTCACCGTGCGCGGCACGGACCGCTCCACCCGGATCCAGGACCTCGCGCTGGCCGTGTTCACCGCTCACGACCTGCCCGAGGGGGTGGAGCCGTCCCTGGACTCGGAGGCGACCTTCGATCCGGAGAACTTCTCCTTCCCGCACGGCACGCATCTGTGCGCGATGGAGGTGGACACCGAGACCGGGCGCAGCACCATCCGTTCCTACGTCTGCGTGGACGACGTCGGCGCCGTGGTGAACCCGCTCATCGTTGAGGGACAGATCCACGGGGGGCTCGCCCAGGGCATCGCGCAGGCGCTGTACGAGGAGGCGGTGTTCGACGAGGGCGGCACGCTGATGTCCGGCACGTTCGCCGACTACCTGCTGCCGTCGGCGGCCGATCTGCCGTCGTTCACCACCGACCGCACCGAGACGCCGTCCACGACGAACCCGCTCGGCGTCAAGGGCGTGGGGGAGGCGGGCACGATCGCCTCGACCCCGGCCGTGGTGAACGCGATCGTGGACGCGGTGCGGCACTTCGGCGTGGACGACGTCCGGATGCCGTGCACGCCGATGCGGGTCTTCCAGGCCATCCACACCGGGGAGCAGGCCGCCGGTGGGCCGGGCGCCGAGGCCGGTGGCGGCCTCGGTTCGATCGACGCCGAACACGGAGGTGCGCAGTGATCCCCGCCCCGTTCGACTACGTGGCTCCGTCCACGGTGGATGACGCGGTCCGGGCCCTGGCCGACGCGGGCGAGGACGCCAAGATCCTCGCGGGTGGGCAGAGCCTGCTGCCGGTGCTGCGGTTGCGGATGGCCGCGCCGACGACGGTCGTCGACCTCACCAACATCGACGAGTTGCGCGGGGTGCGCGACGACGGCGACGCGCTGGTGATCGGCGCGATGACCACGCACCACGACGTGCGACGGGACCCGCTGATCGCCGAGCACGCGGCCCTGCTGGCGCGGGCCACCGACACGGTGGCCGACCCGCAGGTGCGCCACCGCGGCACGTTCGGCGGGTCGCTGGCCCACGCCGACCCGGCGGGGGACCTGCTCGCACCCGCGTTGGCGATGGACACCGAAATGGTCCTGCGCGGGATGGACGGCACCCGCCGGGTGCCCGCGGCGGAGTTCTTCGCCGACTTCTTCACCACCGCCCTGGATCCGTCCGAGATCCTGACCCAGGTGCGGGTCCCGAAGTTCACCGGCTGGCAGGCGCACTACGAGAAGTTCAACCGGGTGGCACAGGCGTGGTCCATCGTCGGGGTGGCCGCGACGGTGCGCACGGACGCGGGGGCGATCGCCGAGGCCCGGGTGGCGCTGACGAACATGGCGTCGGTGCCGGTCCGGGCGCGGGGCGTGGAGTCCGCGCTGGTGGGGCAGCCCGCCACCGCG
>NZ_KI912259.1:15085-16110 GCF_000231035.2 Saccharomonospora iraqiensis subsp. paurometabolica YIM 90007
CGGCGCAGCGACGCGGCCACGGCGGACGCGTCCAGTCCGGCCGGTTCCGCCACCCGGGCGGCCAGCTCGGCGAGTGGTTTGCGGCCCGGGGTCAGCACGATCCGGGGCCAGTCCCGGGAACCGGCGACCGGAAGTGCCCCGTCGCCCACGGCCGGGATCAGCCCCGCCCGCAGCACGGAGGACTTGCCCGCCCCGGAGGCCCCGACCACGGTGAGGGCGGGGCCCCCGTCGAGCTGCTCGCCCAGCCGTGCCACCAGCTCCGCGACGAGGTCCTCCCGGCCGTGGAACCAGTCGGCGTCCTCGGCCCGGAAACTCGCCAGCCCCGGATACGGGCAGGGGACCTCGGCCCCGTGCCCGGTGTCGGCCTCGGTGTCGCCCCCGACCCGGTGGTCCCGGTCGGCGGCGTCGGGCCGGAGCCACTGCCGGGTCCGGGCGACGGCCACCAGGAACCGGTGGGTCAGGTCGCTCTGTCGCCGGTGCCTGCCGCGTGTGGCGAGCAGGTCGCGTTGCACCTCGGACAACGTGTGCGTCGACTCGGCCAGCGTCTGCCGGACGTCGGTGAGGATGCCCTTCATCTCGTCGAACTCACCGCCGAGCACGGCGAGCGCCCCGATGATCTCCTGGTGCAGCTCGCGCGCGTGCTCGGAGGACGACGACAGGGCCTCGCCGATCCCGTTCACCGACCGCAGCAGTTCGGCGATCTCCGCGCGCAGTACGGCGGAGTCCGCGGTGTCGGCGGCCTCCAGCCGCGCGTGTACCGCGTCGGCCACCGCGTCGCGCCACTGTTCCGCCGAGGGGTCGGTGCCGGATTCGCGCAGCCTCCCGGCGGTGTTCGACAGGACATCGGCCAGGTGGTTGGTGCCCATCCCGCCGAGCTGGTCGAGCACGGCGGCGAACTCACCGGTCGCGCCCAGGGACGGCCCTGCGACGGGGGCCACGGCGGCGGCGGTGAGCAGGGCGTAGATCCCGTAGGGCGAGGCGCCGCGCAGGCCACGGCCGGTGCGGCGGCCCGCGGAGGCCACCCA
>NZ_KI912259.1:16210-16405 GCF_000231035.2 Saccharomonospora iraqiensis subsp. paurometabolica YIM 90007
TGCTGCTGATCGACGTCTCCGGTTCGATGAAGCCCTACGCCGACGCGCTGCTGCGGTTCGCCCACGTCGTGGTGCGCTCCGCCCCGGCGGACGTCGAGGTGTTCACCCTGGGGACCCGGCTCACCCGGGTCAGCAGGCAGCTGCGGCAGCGCGACCCGGAGCGCGCCGTGCTGCAGGCCGGGCGGGCGGTGGCCG
>NZ_KI912259.1:16505-30678 GCF_000231035.2 Saccharomonospora iraqiensis subsp. paurometabolica YIM 90007
CGGCGCGTCGCCCCGGCGGCCGCGGCCGCCGCGGCCCTGCTCATCCTCATCGCCATCCTCCGCCGAGCCCGCTGCCGCCGCTGACCCACCCCACCCCACCCCACTCGCGAGTCGCCACCCCATGCCCGCGAGTTGCCACTTCACGCCCGCGAGTTGCCGCCGCATGCCCGCGAGTTGACGCTTCGGGCACCGCCTCGACGGGCGAATGCGACGTGCCGGCCGGAACGGAACACACGGCTGCGTGCGGACGTGGTGGCGCGGGGTGTCGGCGCGGTGCCCGTGCCGTTGACTCGGTGCCCTGGAGCGTCGTCTCGGCGTCGTGAGGCGTCGACCCGGTGCCCTGGAGCGTCGACTCGCGGGACGGCCGGCGGTCGCGGTGGGTGACCGCCGGCCCCCTGGTTCTGCGCGCGTGGTGTTCGCGCGCTTCTGCAAGTCCTCCACCACCCCGGCCTCGCCGCGGGCGAACCCGCAGGTCGTGGCGACGATACGCACTCGATCAGTCACCCGGAGGAATGGTTCCCGGACTGTCGAGGATTGACGATCTCAGCCTCTGCGCACTCTGTAGCCATACGGGCGCGGGGCGTACCGGACACGCAGAACAGCGCACCGTTGTGAGCAGATTCCAGAACCCCAAGGAGAAACATCACCATGCGAGTTCGCAGAGCCGCTGTCGTCGTCGCTCTGGCCGCCGGCACCGCTGTCGCCGTCGCCGGAACCACCAACGCCTCCCCGGAGAACAACGACTGCAGCGACACCGGTCGCTACATCCAGGCCGACTCCTGGGCCGACGCCGAGTGCGAGTTCGACTTCGCCCGCGAGCAGTGGGAGCAGGCCAAGGACGAGGCCGAGGACGAGCGGGACAAGCACGAGGACAAGCACGAGGACGGGGACAAGGGCAAGGACGAGGACAAGAAGCACCACGACAAGGACAAGGACCACGACAAGGACTGGGACAAGGACAAGCACCACGACAAGGACTGGGACAAGGACAAGCACCACGACAAGGACTGGGACAAGGACAAGAAGCACCACGACAAGGACAAGCACAAGGTCGAGAAGCACTACCACAAGCACTTCCACAAGCACCACGACAAGGACCACGACAAGAAGCACCACGGCAAGAAGCACCACGACAAGCACGGCAAGAAGCACCACCACAAGAAGCAGGTGCACAAGAAGCCGCACGGTGGCGTGGAGACCGGTGACGGCTCCTTCGCGGCGGTCGTGCGCTGAAGCACCCAGTGATGCGTAACCACACGCGCCGCCATCCCCGCCACGCCGGCTCCGGCCGGCTGGTGGGGATGGCGGTTTTCGTCCTCCTGCTGGCACTGACCGGATGCACCGGTCCGAACGCGACCGTCGGTACGCCGACCTTCGAGCACACGGTCCCGACCGAGAGCGGCGTCCAGAAGCCGGTCATGCCCGCGTCGGACCCGGTCCGACTGCGGATTCCCGCGATCGGCGTCGACACCGACGAGTTCGTCGACCTCGGCCTCGATGACGACAACCGGATGGAGGTTCCGGAAGGCGCCCACGAGGTCGGCTGGTACAACCAGTCACCGACCCCGGGCGAGCTGGGGCCGTCCGTGCTCGCCGCACACGTCGACTGGAACAACGAGAAGGGCGTGTTCTACGACCTGCGCACGCTGAACGACGGCGACGAGGTGATCGTCGACCGGGCCGACGGCAGCAGCATCCTGTTCGAAATCCACTCCGTCGAGCGCTACACCAAGGACCAGTTCCCGACGGACAAGGTCTACGGCGACACCCACCACCCGGAGCTGCGGTTGATCACCTGCGGCGGCGTGTTCGACCGTTCCGCGCAGAGCTACGAGGACAACGACGTCGCCTACGCCCGCATGGTGGCCTTCCAACAGTGAACGTGGGGTCGGGGGCCACGGCACCGACCCCACCGCCCGGGTGGTCGTGCCCGGCGCGGTCCGGTACCGGCGTGGTGGTGTGGGACGGCCTCAGCGGTGACTCAGCACGTTGATCACCCGGCCGTTGGGGTCCCGGACGAAGAAGCGCCGCACGCCCCAGTCCTCGTCCCGTAGCGGATGCACGATCTCCGCGCCGTGGTCCCGCATCGCCGCATGAGCCGCGTCCACCTCGTCCACCTCGACACTCATGTCGGGGCGACCGGCGCGGTCTCGTCGCTCGTCATGAAGTTGATCTGTGCCGTCGGCGTGGACGGGGACGCCTGCGTCATGACCCAGCCGAGATTCATGACCTCCTCGAATCCCAGCAGGGTGTAGAACTCCCGGCTCTCCGGCAGGGCCGCGGGCTGGACATTGGGCACGACGCGGCGAACGGACATCACAGGCTCCGGTGGGACGGCATTGTTCGGACCGATCCAGAAGTACTACACCCGGTTCCCTGCCGCCACCCGTTCCGGGAGGACGGCCTGCTCACGAGCGTGATCCGAGGTCGTCGAACTCGCCGGCCCGGCAGCCCTCGACCCAGGCGGCCATCTCGGCGCGGGTGAACAGCAGAGCGCCCGCCTCGGGATGTTTGCTGTCCCGAACGGCGATCCGCCCGTCCGGCGTCGGCGCGACCTCGACGCAGTCCGCGCCGCCGTTGCCACCGCCTCCGGAGAAGCTGCTCTTGCGCCAAGGCAGGTCTGGCAGTGGGTCGTCGTCCATGCCGCACCTTCTTCCTCGATCACCCGAAGCTCTGCGCAGCCTCCCGCACGAGTTCGAGAGACTTGCTCTGCGAGAGCGCCTGCTGGGTCAGGATACCGAAGCGCAAGGTGTAGTCCCGTACCTCGTCGCGATCCTCGATGTAGGCGGTGTAGCTCGGGCCCTCCGTGTAGCCGATGTCCGGAACCGGGTCGGGCAGGGTGAGGATCGAGAACGGTCCTTCCAGGGCGGGGCCGGCGCCGACCGACTTGGGAAGCACCTGGATGCTGATGTGTGCGTGGTCGGCGGCGTCGGCGAGGTGGCGCAACTGCCTGCGCATGACGGTCGGGCCGCCGACCGGCCGTTCGAGGAGACCCGCGTCCAGAATGACGTGCAGCTGCGGCGGATCCGCCCTGCCGAGAATCTGTTGACGCGCCATGCGAGCCATCACCCGCTGTTCGACCTCGTCCCCGGTCAGCTCCGGATTGACCCCCGAGATGAGGCAGCGTGCGTACTCGGTGGTCTGGAGAAGCCCCGGAACGAGCAGCGTACTGAACTGCCGTCGCGCCACCAGGGCGGTCTCCCAGTCGAGGAACTGGTGGAACTCGGGTGGCAGGTGCTTGCGCACGTCGGCGAGCCAGCCGCGGCGGCGGGAGTTGCCGGCCAGTTGTCTGAGCCAGTTCGCCAGTGCCGGGTCGGCGACGCCGTAGACGGTCAACAGTTGGTCGAGCTCGCGCGGCTTGACTCCCTGTTCCCGGTTCTCGATCCGGGACAGCTTGGGGCGCGACCAGGTGCCCTGCCCCTGGCGGAGCTTCTCGATCACCTGGTCATGCGTCAGCGCGCACTCCTCCCGGAGTTTGCGCAACGTCTCGGCGAGCTGCCAACGGCGCACCGCGGGGTTCTCCGGGATCTCGCCGTCCCTCACGTCAGCCTCCTGGTCTCTCTCGGGCCCCGTGAAAGCCGGCGAAGGACTGGGTACGGACGGCGATCTCTAGTGGTTGTCACCGCCTGCGCCCGGTGTTCGACCCGGACGGCGGAGCGGGTCACTCACCCGGAGCGACCGGCGCGGCACCGTCCGGTGCGGAGGGTCCACACCGCTCCCGCACGGGCGTGATGCGGTGCCGGGTGAGCCCCGTCAACGTCGGCGCGGTCTTCGTCACCCTTGCGGCCCGGCTGTGGACTCGCGGCACTGGACTCGCGTAGCTTGACCGCCTATAACCGAAGGCATAATCGGATATCGCGGCTGTTCGAGCCGGAGCGGGAGAGCCCCCGTGTGGTCAGGACGGGGCACCGAAGGAGCAAACGCCCCACAATCTCTCAGGTACCACTACCGCTCACGGCGAGGCCACTCTGGAAAGCAGGCTCACCACGAGGGCCTCACCCAAGGTGTAAGCCGTGCTCACGCGCGGTGAAACTCTCAGGTGCCCATGACAGAGGGGGAGTTCCCAGCACCAGGCGGGCAAACCTGCCTACGCCAGAGAAGGAGCTCCCCGCCATGACGCAGAAGTCGTCGCCTCCCGTGACACCCCCGCCGACGCCGTTCGCCTCCCGGCACATCGGCCCGAGCGAGGCCGAGCAGGCGAAGATGCTGGCCGAATGCGGTTTCGGCAGCCTGAACGCCCTGGTCTCCGCCGCGGTGCCCAGCGCCATCCGCAACCCGCGCGGGCTCGACCTGCCCGAGGAGGCCTCCGAGGAGCAGGCGCTGGCCGAGCTGCGGGAGCTGGCCGCGCGCAACACGCCGCGGACCCAGATGATCGGTCTCGGCTACCACGACACCGTCACCCCGGCCGTGATCCGGCGCAACGTACTGGAGAACCCGGCCTTCTACACCGCGTACACGCCGTACCAGCCGGAGATCTCGCAGGGCAGGCTGGAGGCGCTGCTCAACTTCCAGACGATGGTCTCCGACCTCACCGGCCTGGACACCGCGAACGCCTCGATGCTCGACGAGTCCACCGCCGTCGCCGAGGCGGTCATGCTGATGCGGCGGGCGTCGAAGTCGAAGTCGCAGACCGTGGTGCTGGACGCCGAGTGCCTGCCGCAGACGATCGCGATCGTGCGCACCCGCGCCGAGGCCGTCGGCGTCGAGGTGGACGTCCGGGACCTGTCCCGGGGGCTGCCGGACGAGTTCTTCGGCGTGGTCGTGCAGTACCCGGGCGTGTCCGGTGTGCTGCGTGAGCCGGACTTCTACCGGCGGATCGGGGACGCCGCGAAGGAGGCGAAGGCGCTGTACTGCGTCGCCGCCGACCTGCTCGCGCTCACCCTGGTCACCTCGCCCGGCGAGTTCGGCGCCGACCTCGCCGCGGGCACCACCCAGCGCTTCGGCGTCCCGCTCGGTTACGGCGGGCCGCACGCCGGGTACCTGGCCGTGCGCTCCGGGCTGGAGCGGTCGCTGCCCGGCAGGCTCGTCGGCGTCTCGGTGGACGAGGCGGGCGCCCCCGCCTACCGGCTGGCCCTGCAGACCCGGGAGCAGCACATCCGCCGGGAGAAGGCCACCAGCAACATCTGCACCGCGCAGGTCCTGCTCGCCGTGATGGCCTCGATGTACGCCGTGTACCACGGCCCGGACGGGCTGCGGCGGATCGCCGAGCGGGTGCACCGGCACGCCGTCGGGCTGGCCGACGCGCTGCGCGCGGGCGGCGTCGAGGTCGTGCACGGGCGGTTCTTCGACACCGTCACCGCCCGCGTGCCCGGCCGGGCCGACGCCGTGGTCGCGGCCGCCCGGGAGGCGGGCATCAACCTCGGCCCGGTGGACGCCGACCACGTGCGGATCGCGTGTGACGAGGTGACCACCCCGGAGACGCTGGCCGATGTGCTCGGCGCGTTCGGGGTGACCGGCACCGGTCCGGTGACCACCGCCACGACCGCGGACAGCGGTGTGGGCGCGCTGCCCGACGGGCTGGGCCGCACCAGCGAGTACCTGACGCACCAGGTGTTCCACACCTACCATTCGGAGACGGCGATGCTGCGTTACCTGCGCGGGCTCGCCGACTCCGACTACGCGCTCGACCGGGGCATGATCCCGCTCGGGTCGTGCACGATGAAGCTCAACGCCACCACCGAGATGGAGGCGGTCACCTGGCCGGAGTTCGCCGGGGTGCACCCGTTCGCGCCGTCCGCCGACGCCGAGGGCTACCGGGTGCTGATCGACCAGCTCAGCTCGTGGTTGGCCGAGGTGACCGGCTACGACAGCGTCTCGCTGCAGCCGAACGCGGGCAGCCAGGGTGAGCTCGCCGGGCTGCTGGCGATCCGCGCGTACCACCGCGCGAACGGGCAGCCGGAGCGCGACGTGTGCCTGATCCCGTCGTCGGCGCACGGCACCAACGCCGCCTCCGCGGTGCTCGCCGGGATGCGCGTGGTCGTGGTGGCCTGCACGGACAACGGCGACGTCGACCTGGACGACCTGCGCGCGAAGGTGGACAAGCACCGCGACACACTGTCCGCGATCATGGTCACCTACCCGTCGACGCACGGGGTGTACGAGACCGGCATCACCGAGCTGGCCGAGATCGTGCACGCCGGCGGCGGCCAGGTGTACGTGGACGGGGCGAACCTCAACGCCCTGCTCGGGCTGGCCAAGCCGGGCGAGTTCGGCGGCGACGTGTCGCACCTGAACCTGCACAAGACGTTCTGCATCCCGCACGGCGGGGGCGGCCCCGGTGTGGGGCCGGTCGCGGCGCGGGCGCACCTCGCGCCGTACCTGCCGAATCACCCGATGGAGCCGGCCGCGGGCCCGGAGACCGGTGTCGGGCCGATCTCCGAGGCGCCGTTCGGCTCGGCGTCCATCCTGCCGATCTCCTGGGCGTACGTGCGGATGATGGGGGCGGCCGGGCTGACCGACGCCACCCAGGTGGCGGTGCTGGCCGCCAACTACGTCGCCGCACGCCTGGCCCCGCACTTCCCGGTGCTCTACACCGGGCGGGACGGGCTGGTCGCGCACGAGTGCATCCTCGACCTGCGCGGGCTGACCAAGGAGACCGGGGTCACCGTGGACGACGTCGCCAAGCGGCTGATCGACTACGGCTTCCACGCGCCGACGATGTCGTTCCCGGTGGCGGGCACGCTGATGATGGAGCCGACCGAGAGCGAGGACCTGGCCGAGCTCGACCGGTTCTGCGACGCCATGATCGCCATCCGGCGGGAGATCGACGAGGTCGCGGCGGGCACCTGGGACGTGGAGCGCAGCCCGCTGCGCGGGGCCCCGCACACGGCCGAGCAGCTCACCGGCGACTGGGATCTGCCCTACGACCGGCGCACGGCCGTCTACCCGGGCCGCACCCGGCCGAAGGGCAAGTACTTCGCCCCGGTGCGGCGCATCGAGGGCGCCTACGGCGACCGCAACCTCGTCTGCTCCTGCCCGCCCGTCTCGTCGTACGAAAGCTGAGGTCCCCGCGTGACGAACACAACGGATTCCACGCCGCGCCGGACCCCGCTGCACGAGGTGCACACCGAGCTCGGCGCGTCGTTCACCGACTTCGCCGGCTGGTCCATGCCGGTGCGCTACGACAGTGAACTGGCCGAACACCGGGCGGTCCGCGAGACGGCGGGCCAGTTCGACCTCTCCCATATGGGTGAGATCGAGCTGACCGGGCCGCAGGCCGCCGACGCGCTCGACTACGCGATGGTCGGCAAGCTCTCCGCGGTGCAGGTCGGCCGCGCCCGTTACACGATGGTGTGCGACGTCGACGGCGGCATCCTGGACGACCTGGTCGTCTACCGGCTCGCCGAGCAGCACTACCTCGTGGTGGCGAACGCGGGCAACGCCGCGCTGATCGCCGACGAACTGCGGACCCGCGCGTCCGGCTTCGACACCGAGGTCACCGACCGCTCGGCGGAGACGGCGCTGATCGCCGTGCAGGGCCCGGCCTCGGCCGCGATCGTGGCCGGGGCCACCCGGGCCGAGCTGTCCGGACTGCGGTACTACGCGAGCATGCCCGCCGCCGTGGACGGCGACGAGGTGCTGCTCGCCCGCACCGGCTACACCGGTGAGGACGGCTTCGAGCTGTTCGTGCCCGCCGGGGCGGCCGTGCGGGTGTGGCGGCGGCTGGCCGAGGCCGGTGCCGCGCACGGACTGACGCCCGCCGGGCTCGCCTGCCGGGACTCGCTGCGGCTCGAGGCGGGTATGCCGTTGTACGGCAACGAACTCGGCACCGGGACGACCCCGTTCCACGCCAACCTGGGGCGTCTGGTGAAATTCGACAAGCCGGGTGATTTCGTGGGCAGGGCCGCCCTGGAAAAGTGTGGTGAACCGGACCGGGTCCTGGTGGGTCTGCGCGGCAACGGCCGTCGCGCCCCCCGGCACGGCTACCGGCTGCTGCACGGTGACCACGAGGTCGGCGAGGTGACGAGCGGGGCGCTGTCGCCCACGCTCGGCCACCCGATCGCGATGGCCTTCGTCCCGCCGGAGCTCACCGAACCCGGGACCGCCCTGTCGGCCGACATCCGCGGGCGCGCGGAACCGGTCGAGGTCGTGTCCCTGCCCTTCTACCAGCGTCCCTCCTCTTCGAAAGGCTGACCGTTGTCGACGAACATTCCCCAGGACCTGCGCTACACCGCCGAGCACGAGTGGGTACGCACCGAGGACGACACCGTGACCGTGGGGGTCACCGCGTTCGCCGCCGAGTCGCTCGGTGACGTCGTCTTCGTCGAGCTGCCCGAGGCCGGTGGCACCGTCACGGCGGGCGAGGTGTGCGGCGAGATCGAGTCGACCAAGTCGGTCAGTGAGCTGTACTCGCCCGTCACCGGCGAGATCGTCGCACTCAACGAGGCCGTCGTGGACGCGCCGGAGACGGTCAACTCGGACCCGTACGGCGACGGGTGGCTGTTCCGGGTGCGCGTCGAGTCTCTGCCGGAACTGATGGACGCCGACGCCTACGCCGCACAGATTCAGGAGGGCTGACATGAAAACGTTCGACGCCGATCTGGCCACGGTCGACCCGGAGGTCGCCGACGCGGTGGCCGCCGAGCTCGACCGCCAGCAGTCGACGCTGGAAATGATCGCCTCGGAGAACTTCGCGCCGGTGAGCGTGCTCGAGGCGCAGGGCTCGGTGCTGACCAACAAGTACGCCGAGGGCTACCCCGGCAAGCGCTACTACGGCGGCTGCGAGCACGTCGACGTCGTGGAGAACCTGGCGATCGAGCGGGCGAAGTCCCTGTTCGGCGCCGAGCACGCCAACGTGCAGCCGCACTCCGGTGCGCAGGCCAACGCGGCGGCGATGGTCTCGCTGCTCGACCCGGGCGACACGATCCTCGGGCTCGACCTCGCCCACGGCGGCCACCTCACGCACGGGATGAAGCTGAACTTCTCCGGCAAGCTCTACAACGTGGTGGCCTACCACGTCGACGAGCAGACCGGCCGGCTGGACATGGCCGAGGTCGAGCGGCTCGCGCGGGAGAACCGGCCGAAGCTGATCATCGCGGGCTGGTCGGCCTACCCGCGGCAGATCGACTTCGCGGAGTTCCGCCGGATCGCCGACGAGGTCGGGGCGAAGCTGATGGTGGACATGGCCCACTTCGCCGGTCTGGTCGCGGCGGGCCTGCACCCGAACCCGGTGCCGTACGCGGACGTGGTGACCACCACCACGCACAAGACCCTCGGCGGGCCGCGCGGCGGCATCATCCTGTCCAAGCAGGAGTACGCCAAGAAGATCAACTCGTCGGTGTTCCCCGGCCAGCAGGGCGGGCCGCTGGAGCACGTCATCGCGGGCAAGGCGGTGGCGCTCAAGATCGCCGCGAGTGACGAGTTCCGCGACCGGCAGCAGCGCGTGCTCGACGGCTCCCGCATCCTGGCCGACCGGCTGTCGCAGTCCGACTGCGCGGACAACGGTGTGCGGGTGCTCACCGGCGGCACCGACGTGCACCTGGTGCTGGTCGACCTGGTGAACTCCCAGCTGGACGGCAAGCAGGCCGAGGACCGGCTGCACGAGATCGGGATCACCGTCAACCGCAACGCGGTGCCCAACGACCCGCGCCCGCCGATGGTCACCTCGGGGCTGCGGGTCGGCACTCCCGCGTTGGCCGCCCGCGGCTTCGGTGCGGACGACTTCACCGAGGTCTCGGAGATCATCGCGACCGCGCTGCGGCCCGAGCTCGACGACGCCACCCGGAAGGACCTGCGGTCCCGCGTGGCGGTGCTCGCCGAGAAGCACCCGCTGTACCCGCACAAGAACTGAGGCGGCCCGCCCGCCGAGGGGCGGCCGAGCGGCCGGAACGGGGGCTCCGGGGTGACCCGGGGCCCCCGTTGCCGTGTTCGGGGGTGTCCCGGGTTCCGGGCCGGGCGGTGGACACCCGGCGTCAGCGCGCGGGTGCCGTCCAGCGGAGGGTGGCGGCGATCGGGTCGTGGTCGGACAGCCGTTCGCCGCTGTCGTCGAGGAAATCGGCCCGGTCGTCGCTGTAGTCGGTGGCGGTCAGTTCGAGACCGTCGCCGCCGCGGTAGAAGATCTTGTCCACGACCTCGCACCGGTCGATCGTGGTGGTGTCGCACTCCGGGGACGGACCGCCGATCTCCGGTGGGACGCCGTCGTGCACGAGCTCCACCCACGGGTCCCGCAGCCCGTTGTCCGCCACGAACTCCCGCACGATGTCCTCGCCGCTGGTGTAGCGGGAGTTCGTGTCGCCCATGACGACGACGGGGCGCCCGGACGAGTGGGCGGTGATGTGGTCGGACACCTGCCGCAGATTGCTCCGCCGGGCGGCGTGGTCGAGCGAGCTGTCCCCGGCGTCGGCGTGCAGGTTGTAGAAGTCGACGGTGATCCCGTCGGCGATCTCCACCCGGGAGAAGGTGAACCCCTTCGGGGTGAGGCAGTCGGCCTGGTTGATCCAGCAGTCGTCCCAGGTGACGCGCTCGAGATCGCGGAGCGGGAAGTTCGACAGCGTGTTCAGCCCGGAGCCGAACGGCACGCCGCCGCTGGTGGCGGTGCGGTGCGGGTGGTCGTCGGCCTCGTACAGCGCGGCGTGGTAGTTGAAGTCCTCCTGGACGTGCACCACGTCGTAGGGCGCGATCCGCTCGCCGATCACGGGGGTGTTCTCGGCGGGGTCACTGCCGGAGAGCGGCTCGGGCAACCCGGCGATGTTGTACGTCAGCGCCGTGAACGTCCCGCTCGCCGCCGTGGGCGGGTCCGCCGCTGCCGTCCCGTCCTCCGGGGTCGCGGCCGCCGGGGCGGTGCCCGCCGCGGCGAGCGCCACCAGGGCCATCATCGGGGTCAGCCGTCTCATGCGCGCCTCCTCGACCGGGTGAGTAAACCTGAGTGAATCTCACGTTCGAGTCGACGATCAACCGCCGAAGGGGGGAACGGGCAGCCGTCGGGCCACCCCGTCGGCCGGCGGCGTCGCGTCCGGCCCGGTACGTGCTCCGGTGCGGCGTCAGCCGGTGACCAGGGCGAGGGCGAGTCCGTCCCAGCCCTTCGTGCCGACCGTCTGCACGGCGGTGGCGTCCAGCCGCGGGTCGGCGGCCAGCAGTTCGATGACCTCCCGGCTGCCCCGCACCGAGGGGTCCGGGTCGGTCGCGTCGGCCACCGCGCCGCGCCGGACCACGTTGTCCACCACGATGAGCGATCCCGGCCTGCTCAGCCGCACGGCGTGCCGGACGTAGTGCGGGTTGTTCACCTTGTCCGCGTCCACGAACGTCAGGTCGAACGGGCCGCGCGTTGGATGTCGTCGAGAACCTCGTCCTGCCCGACGAGGTGGCCGTCGACGTAGTCGTCGACCGCCGCCCACCGCTGTTGGTCCGTCACGAGGGGCAGCCTACGGCCGGTCGTCCCCCGGGGTGTCGTCGGGAGCGTCGGCCGGTGGTGTGGCCTCCGGCGAATCGGCCTCCAGGACCGTGAAGCGGTCGGTGGTCGGCTCCGTGGCGGCCTCCCCGGGATCGGTGTCCCCGGCCTGCATCACCGCGTCCCGCAGCACGGCGCGGAGGCGGCCCACGTCGAGCGAGGTCAGCACCGCGGCCTCACCCGGCGGGGCGACGAGAACCACCCGGTCGGCGCTGACGAACACCGACAGTGCCCGACGCCGCCCGGCCAGGTCCCGGCAGGTAACGGCCCATTCGTCTCGCACAGCCACCTCGTCCGCCCCCTCGTTGTCGTCGGGACAGACTGTATCGCGCGTCACAGCCGAATGTGATCGATTCGACCGTTTCCGTCGCGGTCCGTCCCGCGGCGGCGCGGTCAGAAGTCGCGGGCGCTCTCGGTCGGGTGGTGCGGGTGCAGCCGGTGCAGCCGCACCCGGCGGTGGATCCGGATCATCGGGCGCGCGGCCAGCTGGAGGCTGCCCACCAGGAACAGTGCCGTGCCCACGACGACCGTGGCCTCCCAGAAGAACAACACGCTGCCCACGGTGAACCAGAGCGCGATCAGCAGGTCGTTACCGATGCTGAGCAGCTCGTACCGGCGGCGGAGGACGAGTTCCTCGTGCCCGAACCGCAGTGTCAGCGTCCCCTCCGCGTCACCGGAGCGTCCGTCGTCGGCCATGGGATCACGGTGCCACGGCCGGTCGGGATCGGCAGGTCACGTGCCCACCGTCCGGGGGCCGGGCAGCCCGGGAGTCCCACCGCGGGGCTGCGGCGGCTCAGCCCACCGGGGCGTCCGCCGCAGCGCGGTCCGGCGGGGAGGTGGGTGTGCCGCGCGGCCGGGTGAGGACGAGGAACACGGTCAGGGCGGCCGCGGCCGCGACCGCCATGATCATCGTCATCGGCAGTGCCGAGTCGCCGCCGAGGAGACCGACCAGGGGCGAGGCGGACCCGCCGACGAGGAACTGCACCACCCCGAGCAGCGCGGAGGCCGATCCGGCGGTGCGCGGGTGGTCGGCCAGGGCCAGTGACGTGGCGTTCGGCATGATCATCCCGACGGAGGAGACCATGAAGAACAGCGGCGTCAGCAGCCCCGGCAGGCCGAGACCGGCCAGCACCGCGAGGACGGCGCCCGACGCGCTGACGGTGACCATGGTCAGGCCGGTGCGCAGCAGTGTGCGGGGGGCGAAGCGGCCGACGATCCGGCCGTTGACCTGGGTCATGATCACCAGGCCGACGCCGTTCATCCCGAACGCCAGGCTGTACTCACCGGGGGAGAGGCCGTAGAGGTCCTGGAGCACGAACGACGAGCCGGAGATGTAGGTGAACATGGCCGCGAACGCCAGTCCCACGGTCACCGTGTAGCCGAGGAACACCCGGTCGGCCAACAGGTCGCGGTAGGTGCGCACGATGCGCCCGAACCGGGGAGGCCGGCGTCCCGCCACCGGCAGTGTCTCGGGCAGGGCCAGCGCCGCGACCACCAGCAGGAGGCCGCCGAAGACGGTGAGCGTGACGAAGATGCCGCGCCACGACGTCCACTCCAGCAGCTGTCCCCCGATCACCGGAGCGAGGATCGGCGCCACCCCGACGACCAGCATCAGCACCGAGAAGAACCGGGCCATCGCGGCCCCGGAGAACAGGTCGCGCACCGCCGCACGGGCGATCACCATCCCGGTCGCCGCGCCGAGCGCCTGTACCGCTCTGGCGGCGATCAGGACCTCCGCCGAGGGGCTGGCCGCGGCGAGCACCGAGGCCATGATGAAGATCGACACCCCGACGAGCAGGGGCCCGCGCCGCCCCCACGAATCCGACAGCGGCCCCGCCACCAGCTGGCCGACGCCGAGACCGACGAGGAACACGGCGAGGGTGAGCTGCAACACGGCGTCCGTGGAGCCGAGATCCTCCGCCATGAGCGGCAGGGCGGGCAGGTACATGTCGATCGACAGCGGCCCGAACGCCGTCAGCCCGCCGAGAATGAGTGCGAAGCGTGCGGTGCGGCCCTTCCCCGGTGCACCGGTGTCGGTGTCGGTCGCGTCCGTGTCGGCCACGTCCGTCGTCACGCTCACGCTGCCTCCTCGTCGCGTCGGGTCCTCTGCGCAGTATCCGGCCTCTCCCCACAACTTGTTAGTGCTACTAAGTATTTCGTCGGGGCGCTGTGATCTGGATCTACATCCGGACGCGGTGCGGGGTCAGTCGAGCGCGACGGGCATCACGAGCGTGGTGTAGCTGCCCTGATCGGCCGAGCGCACCAGGGCCGGCCCGGTCGGTCCGCCGGTCTCCAGCAGCACCTCGGGACCCACCCCGGCCTCGACGATCGGCCCCAGTACGGCCGGGTCGAACGCGAGCCGCAGCGGTGTGGAACAGACCGCGCTCAGGTCGGTGTCCCCGACCCGGAGGGTGTCCCGGTCGGCCTCGAGGACCACGGCCCCGGCCTCGTGGCGCGCGAGTGCGTCGCCGAGCGCGACACGGTCGGTGAGCACACGGTACCGGGGTGGGTCGAGGGCGGCGAGCAGGCTGCGGTAGTCCGGGTAGTCGGCGTCCAGCACGGGCAGGGTGCGCACGTCGTTCTCGACGTCCGGCCCCGCCACGAGCCGGACCCGCCCCTCCTCGGCGGTCAGCCGCAGCTCGGGGTGGCGCACCGCCCAGGTCGAGACCTCCAGCAGCGCCTCGGCCGGAACCAGGGCCCGGGTGGCGGTGCCGTCGGCGGCCGACGCGGTCAGCTCGCGGATCGCCATCCGCAGCCGGTCGGTCGCGACCAGCCGCACGGTGGTCT
>NZ_KI912259.1:30778-49193 GCF_000231035.2 Saccharomonospora iraqiensis subsp. paurometabolica YIM 90007
GGCCCGGGTCCGCAGCCGGTCCCCGTGCGCGCGCAGGATCTCCTCCGCGTCGGCGCCCGGGCCGTCCAGCACGGCGCTCACCTCGGCCAGCGGCACCTCCGCCTCGCGGAGCGTGCGCAGCAGGACCGCCCGGTGTTCCTGGTCGGGACCGTAGTACCGGTAGCCGGTCCCGGGGTCGGTCCGCGTGGGGGTCAGCACCCCGCAGTCGTCGTAGAAGCGCAACGCACTCGGCGTGAGGCCCACCCGCCGGGCGAACGTGCCGATGTTGTCCAGGCCGGTGTCCGTGATGTGGTCGTCCATGCCGGGCAGTCTGCGCGTTCGACGGACTCGAAGGTCAACTCTTCCGCCGCCGGGCCGACCCCGGTCCGTAGGATGCCGCGCACGAGCACGCATCGAGGCAGGCGACGGCCCGCGACGGCCCCGGACGGCACCGGGCGAAGGAGGTACGGATGGGCGAGCGGTACTCCCTCTACCAGAGTGAGCTCTACCTGCAGGCCTACGGCGGCCGGACGCCGGAGTTCACCACCGACCCCACCAAGCTGGAGGACTCGGCCGCCGGGCTGCTCGATCCGGGGCCGTTCCACTACGTCGCCGGGGGCGCGGGGTCGGGCGCCACGATGCGCGCGAACCGCGACGCCTTCGACGGGTGGCGGCTGGTGCCCCGGATGCTCACCGACGCCACCGAGCGGGACCTGTCGACCACCGTGCTCGGCACGCAGACGCCCGCGCCGGTGCTGCTGGCCCCCGTCGGGGTGCAGTCGATCGTCCATCCCGACGCGGAGCGGGCGACCGCCCGTGCCGCTGCGGGGCTGGGTCTGCCGACCGTGCTGTCCACGGCGTCGTCGACCAGCATCGAGGACGTCGCCGCCGCCTCCGGGGACGCGCCGCGCTGGTTCCAGCTGTACTGGCCGAACGACCCGGACGTGTGCCGCAGCATCCTCTCCCGCGCCCGGGCTGCCGGGTTCAGCACGCTCGTGGTCACGCTGGACACCTGGTCGCTCGGCTGGCGGCCGTGCGACCTCGACCGCGGCTACCTGCCCTTCCTGCAGGGGGAGGGCACCGCCGTGCCGTTCTCCGACCCGGTCTTCCGGTCGAAGCTGGAGGCGCCGCCGGAGGACGACCTGCCCTCGGCCGTGCTCCGCTGGATCTCGATGATCACCGGGACGGACCGCGACTGGGACGCGCTGGCGTTCCTGCGGGAGCACTGGGACGGCCCGATCGTGCTCAAGGGCATCACGCACGTGGACGACGCCCGCCGCGCCGCGGAGGCGGGGATGGACGGGGTGATCGTGTCCAACCACGGCGGCAGGCAGGTGGACGGGGCCGTGGCCGCGTTGGACGCGCTGCCGGAGATCGTCGGTGCCGTGGGGTCGCGGATCGAGGTACTGTTCGACTCCGGGGTGCGCACCGGGGCGGACGTGGCCAAGGCGCTGGCGTTGGGCGCCCGGGCCGTCCTGGTCGGCAGGCCGTGGGTCTACGGCCTCGCGCACGGCGGGGAGGACGGCGTGCGGCACGTGCTGCGCAGCCTGCTCGCCGACCTCGACCTGACCATGGGCCTGTCCGGGCACCGCCGCCTCGCCGACCTGCGGCCGTCCTCGTTGACCACCGCGCGGCGCTGAGTCCCGGCCGTCGGAGTGCCCGCGATCCGTCCGGGCGGAAAGTGGTGGGCGGGCCGCGGGAGCGCCCGGCTACCCTGGGGTGCGTATGTCCACCGCGTCCCCCCTCGCCGAGTTGCGTTCGCGCCTGCCCGAACTGATGGTGCGCGACGCGAACCGTCTCCGCAGGCGTATCGACGGGCTGACCAAGTCGGGCAAGTCCCGGAAGGCGCGCCCGCGGCCGGCCGACGACGTCGTCGCCAAGATCGCCGCCGACGTGGATGCCGCCGAGCGGCGCGTGGCCCGCCGTCGCGAGTCGGTGCCCACGGTGAAATACCCGGACGAGCTCCCGGTCAGCGGGCGACGGGAGGATCTCGCCGAGACGATCCGGGACAACCAGGTCGTGATCGTCGCGGGGGAGACCGGCTCCGGCAAGACCACGCAGCTGCCCAAGATCTGCCTCGACCTGGGGCTCGGCGTCCGCGGGCAGATCGCGCACACCCAGCCCCGCCGGATCGCCGCGCGGACGGTGGCCGAGCGGATCGCCGCGGAACTGGACACCGACCTCGGCGACTCCGTCGGGTACAAGGTGCGGTTCACCGACACCTCCGGTGACGACACGCTGGTGAAGCTGATGACCGACGGCATCCTGCTCGCCGAGATCGGGCACGACCGGATGCTGCGGCAGTACGACACGATCATCATCGACGAGGCGCACGAGCGCAGCCTCAACATCGACTTCCTGCTCGGCTACCTGAAGCGGCTGCTGCCGCGCAGGCCCGACCTCAAGGTGATCATCACCTCCGCGACCATCGACCCCGAACGGTTCTCCCGGCACTTCGACGACGCCCCGATCGTCGAGGTCTCCGGCCGCACCTACCCCGTCGAGGTCCGCTACCGGCCGGTGGTCGACCCGGACGACCCGGACGCCGACCCGGACCGCGACCAGGTGGCGGCCATCGGCGACGCGGTCCGGGAGCTCACCGCCGAGGGGCCCGGCGACGTGCTCGTGTTCCTGTCCGGCGAGCGCGAGATCCGGGACACCGACGAGGCGCTGCGGGCGATGAACCTGCCGGACACCGAGATTCTCCCGCTGTACGCGCGGTTGTCCGCCGCCGAGCAGCAGCGGGTGTTCAAGCCGCACCGCGGGCGGCGGATCGTGCTGGCCACCAACGTCGCCGAGACGTCGCTGACCGTGCCCGGCATCCGGTACGTCGTCGACCCCGGCACCGCGCGCATCTCCCGGTACAGCTCGCGCACCAAGGTGCAGCGGCTGCCGATCGAGCCGATCTCCCAGGCCTCGGCGAACCAGCGCAAGGGCCGGTGCGGGCGCACCTCGGACGGCATCTGCATCCGGCTGTACACCGAGGACGACTTCCTCTCCCGGCAGGAGTTCACCGACCCGGAGATCCTGCGCACCAACCTGGCCTCGGTCATCCTGCAGATGATCTCACTCGGGCTGGGCGACATCGGCGCGTTCCCGTTCGTCGAGCCGCCGGACCGGCGCCAGATCACCGCGGGCGTGCAGCTGCTCACCGAGCTCGGCGCGGCGGACTCCTCGGGCGGCACGCTCACCGCGGTCGGCAAGAAGCTGGCGCAGCTGCCCGTCGACCCGCGGATGGGCCGCATGATCGTCGAGGGCGCGGCGAACGGGTGCGTGCGCGAAGTCATGATCATCGCCGCGGCTCTGTCCATCCAGGACCCGCGGGAGCGGCCCGCGGAGTTCGAGCAGCAGGCCCGGCAGCAGCACGCGCGGTTCACCGAGCCCGGCTCGGACTTCCTGGCGTACCTGAACCTGTGGAATTACGTGCGCGAGCAGCAGAAGGCGCTGTCGAACAACCAGTTCCGCAAGCTCTGCCGCGCCGAGTTCCTCAACTACCTCCGCATCCGCGAGTGGCAGGACGTCTACGGCCAGCTGCGCCAGCTGGCGAAACCCCTGGGAATCACGCTGAACAGCGTGCCCGGCGATCCGCAGCGCATCCACACCTCGCTGCTGGCGGGCCTGCTCTCGCACGTCGGGCTCAAGGATCCGGAGAAGGGCGACTACCTGGGCGCCCGCGGCACCCGGTTCTCGGTGTTCCCCGGGTCGTCGCTGTTCAAGAAGCAACCCCGGTGGATCGCCTCGGCCGAACTGGTGGAGACCTCCCGGCTGTGGGGGCGGATCAACGCCCGCGTGGAGCCCGAATGGATCGAGCCGCTCGCGCAGCACCTGGTCAAACGCACCTACTCGGAGCCGCGCTGGGAACGCAAACAGGGCGCGGTGATGGCGAACGAGCGGGTGACCCTCTACGGCATCCCGCTGGTGTCCGGTCGCAAGGTCAACTACGGGCGGATCGACCCGGAGACCTCGCGGGAGCTGTTCCTCCGGCACGCGCTGGTGGAGGGGGACTGGGAGACCGACCACCGGTTCTTCCACGACAACCGCGCACTGCTGGACGAGGTGACCGACCTGGAGAACCGGGCGCGGCGCCGGGACATCCTCGTCGACGACGAGACGTTGTTCGCCTTCTACGACGAGCGCATCCCGGACGACGTCGTCTCCGCGCGGCATTTCGACTCGTGGTGGAAGAAGGCCCGCCGCGAGCAACCGGACCTGCTGACCTTCGAGAAGGCCATGCTGGTCAACGCCACCGCCGACGAGGTCCGCGCGGCGGACTATCCGGACGTCTGGCGGCAGGGCGAGCTGGAGCTGCCGCTGACCTACCAGTTCGAGCCCGGAACCGACGCCGACGGCGTGACGGTGCACATCCCGCTGCCGGTGCTGAACCAGGTCACCGACGCCGGGTTCGACTGGCAGGTGCCGGGGCTGCGCGAGGACCTGGTGGCCGCGCTGGTGAAGTCGCTGCCGAAATCGCTGCGGCGCACCTTCGTGCCCGCGCCGGACACCGCTCGGCAGGTGACCGGGCGGATCGGGCCGGACGACGGCCCGCTGCTCGATGTGCTCGGGCGGGAACTGGAGGCCCTGCGCGGAGTCGCGGTGCCGCGGGAGGCGTGGCAGTCCGACGCCGTGCCCGCGCACCTGCGGATGACCTTCCGGGTCGTCGACGAGAAGCAACGCACCGTCGCCGAGGGCAAGGACCTGTCCGCCCTGCGGGAGCAGCTGGGCGGCCGGCTGCGGGAGACGATCTCCGCGGCCGCCGACGACGTCGAACGGTCCGGCCTCACCGGTGGGAGCTTCGGCACGCTGCCGCGGGAGTTCCGCGCACAGCGGGGCGGGCACGAGGTCCGGGCGTATCCGGCGTTGGTCGACGAGGGCGACAGTGTCGCCGTGCGGACGCTGGACAGCCCGCAGCAGCAGCGTGCGGCGATGTGGCGGGGCACGCGCCGGCTGGTGCGGCTGTCCGTGCCCTCGCCCGCGAAGTACGTCAACCGGAACCTGTCCAACCAGGCCAAGCTGGTGCTCACCCGCAACCCGCACGGCGGGGTGGCGGCGCTGTTGGAGGACTGCGTGGACTGCGCGGTGGACAAGCTCGTCGCCGAGGCCGGGGGGCCGGTCTGGGACGAGGACGCCTTCGCCGCGCTGACCGAGGCGGTGCGCCCGCGCCTGAACGGCACCACCCTGGCCGTGCTGCACGAGGTGGAGGCGGTGCTCGCCGCGGCGGGGACGGTGCGGACCCGGCTGGACGAGACCGGCGGCGGGGCGTTGCGGGAGTCCCTGGACGACATGCGCGCCCAACTCGACGGCCTGGTGTATCCGGGTTTCGTCACCGGCACGGGCTACGACCGGCTGCCCGACGTGGCCCGCTACGTCCGGGGCATCGAACGCCGACTGGACAAGCTGCCCACCGACCCGGGGCGCGACGTCGAGCGGCTGCGCGAGATCAACTGGCTGCGCGACGAGTACGCCGCCGTGCGCGACGCGCTGCCGTCCGGCACGGACCCGGACCCGGCCCTGGCCGAGATCCCGTGGATGATCGAGGAACTCCGCATCAGCTACTTCGCCCAGACCCTCGGCACCGCCTACCCGGTCTCCACCAAACGCATCCTCAAAGCCCTGGACAAGGCCGCCCCGTAACCCTCCTCCCCCCGGCGCGCGAGTTGCCACTCCAGACCGGCGAGTTGCCACTCCAGACCGGCGAGTTGCCACTCCACGACGGCGAGTTGCCACTCCACGACGGCGAGTTGCCACTCCACGACGGCGAGTTGCCACTCCACGACGGCGAGCTGTCGTGTCGCGACGGAAGTCTGTCCCGCGGTGCCGGTGGGCCGGTCGGGGCAGGTGGGGGCCGCAGTCGCGCGGAGTGGCGCTGTCCCCGGAGCTCCGACCCGATGTCCAGTTGGCCCGAACGTCGCTCGTGAGCACGAGGTGTCGACTCGTGGTGACGGGGTGTCGACTCGCGGTCGGGAGGGGGCAACTCGCGGGCATGGGGTGTCGACTCGCGGGTGTGGGGTGGGTCGACGACTGAACCTACTTGCGGGTAGGTTTAGTTCGACCAGGTTCGAGGAGGTGGCCGATGAAGACGCCGACGACCGTGGCCGGGCTGACGCGCCGGGTGGTCGACACCGTCCGCGGAATCGACGTGCTGCGTCGCGCCGGGCTGGCGCCGTTCCCCCGGGTGGACGAGGGATTGCGGTCGCTGATCACCGCGCGCCGGTACGGACCACTGGCCGGGGCCGTGCGCGTGGCCGCGCACCGGGACGCGACGGCGGTCGGCATCGTCGACGAGCAGGGGCCGCTGACCTTCCGGCAGCTCGACCTCCGGTCGAACGCGCTCGCCCGGGCCTGGGCCGCACGCGGGGTCGGGCAGGGCACCACCGTCGCCGCGCTCTGCCGCGACCACCGCGGACTGGTACTGACCATGCTCGCCGCGGGCAAGCTCGGCGCGCCGGTGCTGCTGATGAACACCGGCTTCGCCAAGCCGCAGCTCACCGCGGTGGCCGAGCGCGAGAACGTGCGGGTGCTGGTCCACGACGAGGAGTTCACCGACCTGCTCGGTGACATCACCGGTGTCGACCGCTACCTGTCCTGGACCGACTCCGGTGACGACGCCGACTCCGGCACCGTACCCACGCTGGACTCGGTGATCGGTGCCGCCGACGACCGCACCGTCCCGCCACCGGAGAAGCCGGGCGGACTCGTCCTGCTCACCAGCGGCACCACCGGCACCCCGAAGGGCGCCCCCCGGCCGAAGGTGTCCCCGCTGGATTCGGCCCAGTTCCTCGACCGCATCCCGCTGCGCGTGGGCGAGGCCACCTACATGGCCGCGCCGTTGTTCCACGCGACCGGGCTCTCCCAGTTCATCCTCTCCTGCGCGCTGGGCTGCACCGTGGTCCTGCGGCGGAAGTTCGACCCGGAGACGGTGCTGCGGGGCGTCGCCGAGCACCGTTGCACCGCGCTCGTGCTGGTCCCGACCATGCTGCAGCGCCTCGTCGACCTCCCCCCGGAGACCCGCGCGCAGTACGACACGTCCCGTTTGCGGATCATCTTCGTGGCCGGGTCGGCGCTGTCGCCCGACCTCGGCAACCGGGCCACCGAACTGTTCGGCGACGTCATCCACAATCTGTACGGCTCGACCGAGGTCGCCGTCGCCACGGTCGCGACGCCGGAGGACTGGCGCCGCGCGCCGGGTACGGTCGGCCGCCCGCCCGTCGGCTGCCGGGTCGCGCTGTACGACGACAGCGACCGGCGCATCACCGAGCCGGGGGTGACCGGTCGGGTGTTCGTCGGCAGCGGCCTGGCCTTCGACGGCTACACCGACGGCCGGACCAAGGACGTCCTGGACGGCCTGCTCGCCACCGGCGACGTCGGACACTTCGACGCCGACGGCCTGCTGTTCATCGACGGCCGGGACGACGAGATGATCGTCTCGGGCGGGGAGAACGTCTACCCGGTCGAGGTGGAGAACATCCTGGTGGACCACCCCGAGGTCGTCGAGGCGGCGGTGCTCGGCGTCGACGACGACGACTTCGGCCAGCGGCTGAAGGCGTTCGTGGTCACCACGGACGGCGCCTCCCTGGACGCCGAGGGGGTGCGGGACCACGTGCGGGCCAACCTCGCCCGGTACAAGGTTCCCCGGGACGTCGCGTTCCTGCCGCGGCTGCCGCGCAACAGCACCGGGAAGGTGCTGCGCAACGAGCTCTCCTGACCGGGGCGGGCCGCGGACGCGGTACCCGGGCCCGGACGCAGGCCGGTTACCTGAGGGTAGGGTCTCGGCATGGCCGTTCGTACCAACATCGTCATCACCGGCGCCAGCTCCGGGCTCGGCGAGGGCATGGCCCGGGAGTTCGCCGCCCGGGGCCGCAACCTCGGGCTGTGTGCGCGCCGGCGCGACCGGCTGGACACGCTGGCCGCCGAGCTCACCGAACGCTATCCGGGCATCAAGGTCGTCGTGCGGGAACTCGACGTCAACGACCACGACCGGGTGTTCTCGGTGTTCGACGAGTTCCGCACCGAGCTGGGCACCCTGGACCGCGTCGTCGTCAACGCGGGCCTGGGCAAGGGGCAGCCCGTCGGCACCGGCCACTTCGCGGCCAACCGCCAGACCGTCGAAACCAACACGGTCGCGGGACTGGCCCAGTGCGAGGCCGCGACGGCGATCTTCCGGGAGCAGAACGCCGGACACCTGGTGGTCGTGTCCTCGTTCAGCGCCGTGCGGGGGATGCCGCGCAACCTCACCGCCTACGCCGCCTCCAAGGCCGGGGTGAGCACGCTCGCGGACGGTATCCGCGCCGACACGCTGACGACCCCGATCCGGGTCACCACGCTGCTGCCCGGCTACATCGAGTCGGAGATGACCGGCCGCAAGTCCGGCAGGACCCCGTTGCTGACCGGCAGCGCGGCCGGCGTCCGCGCGCTGGTCCGGGCGATCGAGAAGGAACAGGCGAAGGCCTACATCCCGCCGTGGCCGTGGGCGCCGTTGAGCGTGCTCGTCCGCGCCCTGCCCGCCGGACTGCTCCGCAAACTCACCTGAACCGGCCCGCCCGTGTCGACGGGTGCGGTACAAGGGACGGGCCCGCGGCGGGTGGCCGCGGCGGCGGGAGACCGGAGCGCGGGCGAAGAGCCGGGACACGGAAAGGACTCCGATGGGCGCCATCTACCTGGTCAGGCACGGACAGGCGTCGTTCGGCGCGGACGACTACGACGTGCTCTCCGACCGCGGCACGACGCAGGCCCGCCTCGTCGGCGCGGAACTGCTGCGCAGGAGGGTCGCGGTGAGCGAGGTCCGCAGCGGCACGCTGTCCCGGCAACGGTCCACCGGGGAGCTGGCGCTGGCCGAGGCGGCACCGGGCACCGGGCTCAAGGAGGACGTCCGGTGGAACGAGTACGACCACACCGACATCACCGCCCACCACGGGGGTGGGGCCGCCCAGGACCGCGCCGAGCCCCGGGCGTTCCAGGCGGCGTTGGACACCGCGCTGCGGGAGTGGGTCGACGCCGGGGAGGACAGCCCGTGCGCCGAGACGTGGCCGGAGTTCCGTACCCGGGTACGTGCCGCGCTCGACGACCTGGTCGCGGTCGTCGGCAAGGGGGAACAGGCCGTGGTGTTCAGCTCCGGCGGGGTGATCGCGACGTTGTGCGGGGCGCTGCTCGGTGATCCGGCGACCGGACTGCTCACCCTGAACCGGGTGGCCGCCAACGGCGGGATCTCGAAACTGGTCACCGGCCGGTCGGGCACCACCCTGCTGTCGTTCAACGAGCACGCCCACTTCGACGGCGACACCGCCCACCTGCTCACCTACCGCTGACCGCCGCGTCCCGTGGCGGGGTGGTGCCGTGAAGGCCCCCTTGCCTGCCTGGGACGCAGCGAAGGAGTCCCTCACGGCACCGGACGCGGGGAAGGGGTCCTTCACGGCACCCGGTGGGGTGCCGGGGGGCTCACGGTGTGGGGTGCAGTCGGGGGAGAACGTCCGTGACCAGGGTCAGCAGGACGTGGCTGAGCAGGGTGTGCACCTGTGTGCGGTCGAGGCTGCCGCGGACCAGCCATTCACTGCCCGCGACCTTCACCAGGCCCCCGTAGGACCGCAGCACGGCGTTGTACTGCTCCCACCGGGGGTCGGTGGTGGCGAAGCCCATCGCCTCCAGGACCCGGTCGGCGGCGGTGCGGTCGGCCTCGTCCAGGATCCGCTCGACCTCCGGGTCCCGGCCGATGCCCTCGGGAGTGATCGCGGCGAGCCACATCTTCTCCTGTGCGCTCACCATGCCGAGGAACCAGTCGACCGCGGCCTCGACCCGCTGCTCCAGCGATCCCTCCGGGAGTTCGGTGATCGCGGTGTGCGGGATGTCCAGCGCCCGGCGGACGACCGCGAGGTAGAGCTCCCGTTTCGTGCCGAAGTAGTGGTTGATCAGCCCCCGGGCCACCCCGGCATGGGCGGCGATGTCCGAGGTAGACACCTCGGCGTAGGGCCGTTCGCCGAACAGTGCGGCGGCGCAGGCGAAGATCTGTTCCTTCCGTTCGTCCGGCTCCAGCCTTCGCCATCTCGGCACCGATTCGGTCGTCATGGCGGGCAGTTTCTCACGGGCTCCCATGCTTCGCCGGGGAAATGGGCAGACGTAATGCCCCGGGTGCCTCGGTGGGCACGATCGGGTGGTTCGGCCGCACCGGTGCCACCCGCCGGTAGGGCGAGCCCGGTTCCGGCCGCGGATCGGCCTCGCCCTTGTTCGGCCACATCGCCATCGCCCGTTCCGCCTGCGCGGTGATGGTCAGCGACGGGTTGACACCGAGGTTCGCCGAGATCGTGGAGCCGTCCACCACGTGCAGCCCGGGGTGTCCGTACAGCCGCTGGTACGGGTCCACCACCCCGCTCTCCGGCGAGTCCCCGATCACGCACCCGCCGATGAAATGCCCGGTCAATGGGACGTTGAACAGGTCGTTCCAGCCGCCGCCCGGGATGCCGCCGATCTTGTCCGCGACCCGGCGGGTGACCTCGTGGCCCGCCGGGATCCAGGTCGGGTTGGGTTCGCCCGCGCCCTGCCGGGTGCGCATCCGCCTGCCGAACAGGCCGCGGCGGGTGTAGGTGGTCACCGAGTTGTCCAGGGTCTGCATCACCAGCAGCGCGATCGTCTGCTCCGACCACCGCCGGGGGTTGTGCAGGGCGGGGAGCCTGCGCAGGTTGCGCAGCATCTCGCGCAGTCCGGCCAGCCACCGCGGCATCCGGGGGACGGGGTCGGTGAGCACCGCGCCGAGCAGCCCCAGCAGGTTGCTGCCCTTGCCGTAGCGCACCGGCTCGACGTGGGTGACCTCGTCCGGGTGGATCGACGACGTGATCGCCACGCCGCGGTGGTACTCGGTGTCGTCGCGGGTGGTGCGGGCGGCGAGCACGGCCTCGGAGTTCGTCCGCGCCAGCACCCCCAGCTTGTCCGAGATCCGGGGCAGCGCACCCGTGTCCCGCATCCGGTGCAGCAGCCGCTGGGTCCCCAGCGCCGAGGCGGAGAAGACGACCTGTTCGGCGGTCACGGTCCACCGTCGCCACGGCCGCGTGGTGTGCGCGCAGGCCACGGCGTAACCGCCCCCGGGGAGCGGGCGCACCTCGGTCACCGTCGTCAGCGGACGGATCTCCGCGCCCGCCCGCTCGGCCAGGTGCAGGTAGTTCTTCACCGTGGTGTTCTTCGCGCCGTGCCGGCACCCGGTCATGCACTCGCCGCAGTGCAGGCACGCGCGCCGCTCGGGGCCCGCGCCGCCGAAGAACGGGTCGTCGACACGCTCTCCGGGTTCGGTGTCGTCGTCGCCGAAGTACACGCCCACCGGGGTGGAGCGGTAGGTGTGCCCGATGCCCATGTCGTCGGCGACCTCGCGCATCACCTCGTCCGCCGCGGTGGTGTGCGGGTAGGTCGTGACGCCGAGCATCCGTCTGGCCTGGTCGTAGTACGGCGCGAGTTCGGCCTTCCAGTCGGTGATGCCCGACCACTGGCGGTCGGCGTAGAAGGCGTCCGGCGGTTCGTAGAGGGTGTTCGCGTAGACCAGGGAGCCGCCGCCGACGCCCGCCCCGGTGAGCACGAGCGCGTCCGGCAGCGGGGTGATGCGCAGGATGCCCGTGCAGCCGGCCTTCGGGGCGAACAGGTAGTCGCGCAGGTGCCACGACGTGTCGGCGAACTCGTGGTCGGCGAACCGTCTGCCCGACTCCAGGACCCCCACCCGGTAGCCCTTCTCGGTCAGGCGCAGGGCGCTCACACTGCCACCGAATCCGGAACCGATCACTACGACATCGTGGTCGAACCGCGTCATGCGGTTACCGTCGTCTGTTGTTGGCAACTTGTCAAGAATCGCGATCGCGCGTCCGGTGGTTGCGGCCCCCCGCGGTGCGGGGGCTAACCTGGCGGTTAGGTAAGCCTAAGACGAGGTGGGTTCGTGGAGCCCGCCGCGACGAGTGGAGGAACCCGGCATGGCCGATCGGGAGCGGGACCGCGGCGGCAAGCCGGTGTGGCGGACGGAGGTCGTCCGCACCGAGCGGGTGACCCCGTGCCTGACGAGGGTGGTACTCGGTGGCCCCGACCTGGCGTCCTTCCCCGCCACGGGCTGCACCGACAGCTACGTCAAGGTGCTGTTCCCGGTGCCCGGGGTCGACCTCCCCGAGCCCCTCGACACCGCGGCCCTGAAGGACGGACTGGCGCCCGCACACCGCCCGCGGAAACGCACGTACACGGTGCGGCAGCATGATCCGGACGCCGGGGAACTGGCACTGGACGTGCTGTACCACGGCGAGGTCGGACTCGGCGGCCCCTGGGCGCGCAGCGCCCGGCCGGGTGACGAGGTGCTGCTGCTGGGCCCCGGGGGCAAGTACGCGCCGGGCGCGGACGTGGACTGGCACCTGTTCGTCGGCGACGACGCCGCGGTGCCCGCCGTCGCCGCGTCCCTGGAGGCGGTGCCCGAGGGGATGCCCGTGCGGGTGCTGCTGTCGGTGGCCGACGCCGCCGAGGAACAGCCGCTGCCGACCAAGGGCGACGCCGAGATCCGGTGGCTGCACCGGGACGCCGGGGAGGACCTCGTCGAGGCGGTGCGCGCGCTCGAATTCCCCGAGGGCCGGGCGCAGGCGTTCGTGCACGGCGAGGCCGGCGCGATGAAGGAGCTCCGTCGGCACCTGCTGTCCGAACGCGGCCTCGACAAGAGACTGCTGTCGCTCTCCGGGTACTGGCGCCGGGGCCGCGACGACGAGTCCTGGCGTGCGGAGAAGAAGCAGTTCATGGCCTGACCCGGGTGCGGCGAAGTCGGTCACGCGCGGTCCGTTCTCCGGTAGAACGAGATCATGACGGAACTCACTGTGGAGGCGGACCCGGCCGAACTCGGCTTCGACCCGGGCAGGTTGGCCCGCATCGACCACCGGCTCGGCCGGTACGTGGACGAGGGACTGCTGCCGGGGTGGCTGGCGGTGGTGACGCGGCACGGCCGGATCGCCCACGTCGCGCGCCGGGGCTACCGGGACGTCGAGGCGGGGCTCCCGGTCGCCGACGACACCCGGTGGCGGATCTTCTCCATGACCAAACCCGTGACCTCGGTCGCGGCCATGATGCTGTTCGAGCGGGGCGAGTTCGCCCTGACCGACTCGATCCACCACTGGCTGCCCGAGTACGCCGACATGCGCGTGTTCGTCAAGGGATCGAGCACGCAACCGGTGACCGTGCCCGCCACCGAGCCGATCCGGGTGTGGCACCTGCTGACCCACACCGCCGGACTCACCTACGGATTCCACTACGCCCACCCCGTCGACGCGCTCTACCGCGAGGCGGGGTTCGACTCCAGCGTGCCGCCGGGCAAGGACCTCGCCGCGTGCAGCGAGCTCTGGGCGGACCTTCCCCTGGTGTTCGAACCCGGCACCGAATGGAACTACTCGGTGGCCTCGGACGTGCTCGGCAGGCTCGTCGAGGTGGTCAGCGGGCAGCCGCTGGACGAGTTCTTCGCCGAGTACATCCTGGGTCCGCTCGGGATGACCGGAACCGGTTTCCACGTCGACCCCGCGGACCACGACCGGCTCGCGGCGCTGTACGTGCCCGAACCCGGCACCCGACGGGCCGTGCGCAATGACGCCTTCGGCGACGCGATCAGGCAACGGCCCGACTGCCTGCAGGGCGGGGCCGGCCTGGCCTCCACCGCCGCCGACTACCACCGGTTCACCCAGTTCCTGCTGCGTCGCGGCGAACTCGACGGGGCGCGCCTGTTGTCCCCGCGCACGGTCGGGCTGATGACCCGCAACCACCTGCCCGGTGACGCGGACCTGGAGCGGTTCGGCAGGCCGTTGTTCGCCGAGATGCCGTTCGACGGGCACGGGTTCGGGCTCGGCTTCTCGGTGCTGCGTGACCCGGTGAAGGCCAGGACGCTGTCCAGCGCCGGGGAGTTCGCCTGGGGCGGCGCGGCGTCCACGGCGTTCTGGGTGGACCCGGCCGAGCAGCTGACGGTGCTGCTGTTCACCCAGCTCCTGCCGTCGAGCACCCACCCGCTGCGGGAACAACTCCGGCAACTCGTCTACCAGGCTCTTCTCTGACGCACGCGCGACGGCGGGTCCACGCTCCGTCCACCCGGGGGGACACGGAGCGCGGACCCGCCGTCGCCCGGATCAGGCCGGATCAGGCCGGGACCGCGTCGGTGACGCGGTCCCAGCTGCGGTGCCCGGCGAGGCGGTCGGCCAGCCGCGCGGCGAGGTCGTCGGGCAGCGAGTCCTGATCGGCCGTGGTGCTGAGCACCCCCTTGTCGTCGACGACGTCCGGGCCATCGGCGAGCCGGTCGGTGACCCCGGCGGTGCGGAGCAGGTCCACGCCCGCCCCGAACGCGGCGACCGGCTTGGCGTGCTTGTACGCCTCGGCCACGAAATGCACCGCGTAGCCGTCCTCCGACAGGGTCGACACGGCGTCCGCCCCGGAGGCCACGACGACCCCGTCGTAGAGCACCGACGCCATGGTGTTCACGGCCCGGTCGGCGGTGACGGCCTCACCGGTGGCCGGTTCCACCTGCCCCTCGGTGAGCGCGAGCACCTCGACGAGGACCTTCCGTTCCCGCAGCGCCGAGATCAGCGCCCGGATGCCCGCCGTGTCGGCGCCGTCGGCGGTGAGCACCGCGACCGCGCGGGTGTCCGGGCGGTCCATCCGGGTGTTGAGCTGGGACAGCGCGGGCGACGAACGACCGTGGTTCGGCCGGGCGGCCTCGGCCGGGGGGTCCACCCCGATACCGCGGGCGACGCGGACCGCGAGGGTGTGGTCGACGTGGTTGAGGTGCTCGACCACCCGTTGACGGATCGGCGTGTGCCGCACCTTGCCCAGTTCGAACCGGAAGGCGGCCACGATGTGTTCCGCCTCCACCTCGGACATGCTGTTCCAGAACAGGGTCGCCTGCGAGTAGTAGTCCTGGAAGCTCTCGCTGCGCTTGCGGATCTTGTACCCCTCGACCTTCTCCTGGTAGTGCGTGAAGGCGCCGGCGTCGGCGATCGCCGGGCAGCCGCCGTCGAGGGTGTCCTTGTGGTACGGGGCCTGCCCGCGGTGCACCTGGACCTGCATGTAGCCGTCGCGCTGGTTGTTGTGCACCGGCGCGGTCGGGCGGTTCACCGGGATCTGGGCGAAGTTCGGCCCGCCGAGCCGGATGAGCTGCGTGTCCAGGTACGAGAAGTTCCGGGCCTGCAGCAGCGGGTCGTTGGTGAAGTCGATGCCGGGCACGACGTTCGCGGTGTGGAACGCCACCTGCTCGGTCTCGGCGAAGAAGTTGTCCGGGTTGCGGTCGAGCACCATCCGCCCGACCGGCCGCACGGGGACCTCCTCCTCCGGGATGATTTTGGTGGCGTCCAGCAGGTCGAAGTCGAACCGGTGTTCGTCGGACTCGTCGACGAGCTGCACCCCCAGTTCGTACTCCGGGTAGTGCCCGGCCTCGATGGCGTCCCACAGGTCGCGCCGGTTGTAGTCCGGGTCCTTGCCCGCGATCTTCTGGGTCTCGTCCCACACCAGGGAGTGCGTGCCCAGCTTCGGCGTCCAGTGGAACTTGACGAAGGTGCCCCTGCCCTCGGCGTTGACCAGCCGGAAGGTGTGCACGCCGAAGCCCTGCATCATGCGGTAGCTGCGCGGCAGTGCCCGGTCCGACATCAGCCACATCATCATGTGGAGGGTCTCCGGTTGCAGGCCCACGAAGTCCCACAGCGTGTCGTGGGCGGACTGCGCCTGCGGGATCTCGTTGTGCGGCTCCGGTTTCACCGCGTGCACGAAGTCGGGGAACTTGATCCCGTCGTGGATGAAGAACACCGGCATGTTGTTGCCGACCAGGTCGTAGTTGCCCTGGTCGGTGTAGAACTTGGTGGCGAAGCCACGGACGTCGCGGACGGTGTCGGCGGAGCCGCGCGAGCCCGCGACGGTGGAGAACCGGACGAACGTGGGCGTCTGCCGGTTCGGGTCGGTGAGGAAGTGCGCGGTCGTGTAGTCCGACAGCCACGAGTCGTACGGCTGGAAGTAGCCGTATGCGCCCGAACCCCGTGCGTGGACCACCCGTTCCGGGATGCGTTCGTGGTCGAAGTGGGTGACCTTCTCCCGGAAGTGGAAGTCCTCCAGCAGCGTCGGGCCCCGTTCGCCCACGGTCAGCGAGTCGTCGGTGTGGTCGACCTTGAGACCCTGCTGGGTGGTCAGTTCGGTGTCCTCCTGCGACACCCGGAACTGGTCGAGTTGGCGGTCCTTCTCGTCACGACGTTGCTGTGCCACGGCCGGTTGCCTCCCCGTCGGTTCTGCTCGACTGCTCCGGGGGCGGCTACCCGGCCGTGGTCGGCGGAAACGGCGTCAGAACCCGAATACCCCACCCGAGCGGGCGTCGGCCACACACCGGTTGGCGTACTCCGTGGAGTAGTCCACCGGGTTGCCCCGCCAGTGCCCGTGGGCCTGGGCGCGGACCGGGGAGTAGACCATCGTGCAGGTCGAGTCCTTCGCCGGGAGCCGGTCGAAGTCACCCTCCGCCCGGGTCAGCGCCGCGCAGGCGGCCCGGGCCCGGGGGTGGGTCCCGGCGTCGGGGGAGCAGGTCAGGTGCACGACACGTTCCGGTCCCGTCGTTCCCCGCAGGTTCAGCACCAGGGAGGACTCGGGCGTGGGGGTCGGGGCGCCCGAACAGACGGCGGCGATCGTGCATGCGGTCACGGTTGTCGCTGAGATCAAGGCCATGTGGCTGTTATCGGCACGCCTTCGAGCGAACCTGTGTACTCGACCGGATGATGTAGCCACTCGAACGGGCGAGGTAGATACTACGGACGGTGATGCACCGGGTGCGCGACCGCGGGTTCCCCGACCCGGCGCCACCCGGGTGGCCGTGAGCAGTGTCACCGAGACGTCGGTCACCGCGGTCCGGGCCGGGTGGGTCGACCGTGTTCTCCTCGGATCCCGCCCCGTCGGTCCGGGTCGGGGCGGAGGCCGATCCACGTAAACTCGGGGTCGTCCCGGCGACGAGAGGAGGTTCCGGTGTCCACCGCGGAGGAGCGCCGGTTCGAGGTGCTGCGCGCCATCGTTGCCGACTACGTCTCGAACCAGGAGCCGGTCGGGTCGAAGGCGCTGGTCGACCGGCACAACCTGAGCGTGTCGAGCGCCACGGTCCGCAACGACATGGCGGCCCTCGAGGAGGAGGGCTACATCGCCCAGCCGCACACGAGCGCGGGACGGATCCCGACCGACAAGGGTTACCGGATGTTCGTCGACCGGCTCTCCGAGATCAAGCCGCTCTCCGGGGCCGAACGGCGGGCGATCATGCAGTTCCTCGAGGGCGCCGTGGACCTCGAGGACGTCCTGCGCCGCTCGGTGCGGCTGCTGGCCCAGCTGACCCGCCAGGTCGCGGTCGTGCAGTACCCCACCCTGACGAACTCGACCGTGCGGCACCTGGAGCTGGTCGCGCTCACCCCGGCCCGGCTGATGATCGTGCTGATCACCGACACCGGGCGCGTCGACCAGCGCACCGTCGACCTCGGTGACGTGATCAACGAGGACACCGTCGCGCGACTGCGGGAGATGCTCAACAGCACCCTGTCCGGTCAGCGCCTCGGCGACGCGGCGACCCGGGTCGCAGAGCTGCCGGAGCAGGCGCCGGCGGAACTGCGGGACGCGGTCGCGAGGGTCAGCTCGGTGCTGGTCGAGTCGCTGGTCGAGCACCCCGAGGAACGGCTGGTGCTCGGCGGCACGGCGAACCTGACCCGCAACGTCGCCGACTTCCCCAACTCGCTGCGGCAGGTGCTGGAGGCGCTGGAGGAGCAGGTCGTCGTGCTGAGACTGCTCGAGGCCGCACGCAACCCCGGTGCCGTCACCGTGCGCATCGGTGAGGAGAATGAGGACGAGCAGATGCGGAGCACGTCGGTCGTGTCCATCGGCTACGGCTCGGACGAGATGCTGCTGGGGGGCATGGGCGTGGTCGGCCCGACCCGGATGGACTACCCCGGCACCATCGCCGCGGTCCGCGCGGTGGCCAACTACGTGGGGCGGATCGTGGCCGGCAAATAGTCGGTCCGCCGACCGGCGCGAATACCCTGTCCGGCGGGCGGGCACGACGGGACCCGCACCGGCCGGGGCCGCGGGACGGGGACCGGCGCACAGCTTTCAGGATTTTCTCGTAGGAGGACGGCAAGACGGTGGCCAACGACTACTACGGCACCCTCGGGGTGTCGAGCAACGCGAGTGACCAGGAGATCAAGCGCGCGTACCGCAAGCTGGCGCGCGAGCTGCACCCCGACGTCAACCCGTCCGAGGACGCGCAGCAGAAGTTCAGTGAGGTCACCACCGCCTACGAGGTGTTGTCCGACCCGCAGAAGCGGAAGATCGTCGACATGGGCGGCGACCCGATGGACAACGGCGCCGCCGCGGGCGGCGGTGGCCGGGACCCGTTCGCGGGCTTCGGCGGCCTCGGCGACATCATGGACGCCTTCTTCGGCGCCGCCGCGGGCGGGGCGCG
>NZ_KI912259.1:49293-49469 GCF_000231035.2 Saccharomonospora iraqiensis subsp. paurometabolica YIM 90007
GCTCTCGCGCGGTGGCGTGCCGCCGTCCGCGCGGCGGCCAAGCAGGCCCGGCGCGGTCGGGTGCCGCACGTCACCGACCCGGTGTCCACCCGGGAGCTGGTGGACGTGGTGGCCGGGGCCGATCGTGCGCTGGTGCTCGACGGCGGCGCCGACGTGACACTGCCCGAGGTCACCCT
>NZ_KI912259.1:49569-49935 GCF_000231035.2 Saccharomonospora iraqiensis subsp. paurometabolica YIM 90007
GCGGACCGGGTGCGGTTGGGTGGCACGGTGCTGCGCGCCTCGACGGCGGGCACCGTCGCCCTCGGCGCGCTGGGTGCCCTGACCGGCCGGTGGCGGTAGCCCGGACGGAGGCCGTGCCGCTGGCACGGGCGGCACAACTTCGGACTTTTCCGCGTGTTCTCCACCTCCGCGTGCGCCGGGAACTCTACTCTGGGTGGCACCCGGTCGGCGGCGATCCCGGTCGCTGCCGGGGCGGGCGAGGACACCGTCGGACACCTCCCCCTCGGTCCGACGGAGCCGCGGTGGCGCGTGGAGTGACCCCCAGGCTGCACCGCCTCCGCGGCGCCCTCCCCGTCGGACGGGGCGCGTGGCGGGGGCGCGGGCGAA
>NZ_KI912259.1:50035-51368 GCF_000231035.2 Saccharomonospora iraqiensis subsp. paurometabolica YIM 90007
CGCCGCGGGCGGGGCGCGCGGGCGCGGCCCGCGCAGCCGGGTGCAACCCGGGTCGGACGCGCTGATCCGGTTGCAGCTCACCCTCGAGGAGTGCGCGACCGGGGTGAACCGGGAGATCACCGTCGACACGGCGATCCTGTGCGACCAGTGCCGCGGCGCGGGCACCGGGGAGAGCGGCAACGTCGTCACCTGTGACACCTGCGGTGGTCAGGGCGAGGTGCAGTCGGTGCAGCGCTCGTTCCTCGGCCAGGTGGTCACCGCGCGTCCGTGCCCCACCTGCCGCGGCTACGGCGAGGTCATCACCGACCCGTGCCAGCAGTGTGGTGGCGACGGGCGGGTCCGGGCCCGCCGGGACGTGACCGCCAAGATCCCGCCGGGTGTCGGCGACGGCATGCGCATCCGGCTGTCCGGCCAGGGTGAGGTGGGTCCGGGCGGCGGCCCCGCCGGTGACCTCTACGTCGAGGTCGACGAGGCGCCGCACGAGGACTTCGAGCGTCAGGGCAACGACCTGCACTGCCACCTGCGGATCCCCGCCACGACCGCCGCGCTCGGCGCGACGGTGCCGTTGGAGACCCTGATCGACGGCGAGCAGGACATCGAGATCGAGCCGGGGACCCAGCCGAACAGCGAACTGGTGCTGTCCGGGATGGGCATGCCCCGACTGCGTTCGTCCGGCCGCGTGGACGGGCGGGGCGACCTGCACGTGCACATCGACGTGGTGGTGCCGACCAAGCTCGACGAGGAGCAGGCCGAGCTGCTGCGTGAGCTGGCCCGGTTGCGCGGCGAGGAGGCGCCCACGCTGGCCGGTAACGGCCACAAGCCGGGTGGGCTGTTCTCCAAGCTGCGCGCCAAGCGCTGACCACGGTGTCCGACGTGCCGCGGGCGGGGTCGGACGGGGCGGACCCGGTGGATGCCGGGCCGTCCGGTTCGACCCCGCCGGTGTACCTGGTGCCGTCGGTGCCGTCCGGGGACACCCTCGTGCTGGACGGTGAGGAGGCCCACCACGCCGTCACGGTGCGCCGGACCCGGGTCGGGGAGCGCCTCGTCATCTCCGACGGCGAGGGCGGACTCGCCGACTGCGTCGTGACCGGGGTGCACCCCGGCCGCAGGCCGAGCCTCGAGCTGGACGTGGAGGAGACCCGGTTCGAGCCACCGCCCGCGTTGCGGGTGCGGCTGGCCCAGGCCCTGGTGAAGGGTGACCGGGGCGAGCTGGCCGTGGAGCTGGCCACCGAGGCCGGGGTCGACGGCATCCTGCCCTGGCGGGCGTCCCGCAGCGTGGCCCGGTGGGACGACGGGCCACGGGGGGCCAAGGCTCTCGCGCGGTGGCGTGCCG
>NZ_KI912259.1:51468-57417 GCF_000231035.2 Saccharomonospora iraqiensis subsp. paurometabolica YIM 90007
CGACGCGGAGACCGTCGACGGCAGCTCCGTGGACGCCGTCCGCGACCTGGCCTCCGACGCGGCGATCCTGCGTGCGGACGCGGCCGGGACCGTGCGGGAGACACTCCGGTGACCGGACCCTCGCCGCACACCGCCCCCGAGGGGGACGGGCCCGCCCCCGACGCCGTGGCCGAGGTCGCCGAGCACCGGTCGGGTTTCGCGTGCTTCGTCGGCAGGCCGAACGCCGGCAAGTCGACCCTGACCAACGAGCTGGTGGGCACGAAGGTCGCCATCACCTCGGACAAGCCGCAGACCACCCGGCACGCGATCCGCGGGATCGTCCAGCGGGACGACGCCCAGCTCATCCTCGTCGACACCCCCGGCCTGCACCGGCCGCGCACGCTGCTGGGCGAACGGCTCAACGACCTGGTGCACGCCACCTGGGCGGAGGTCGACGTCGTCGGCTTCTGCGTGCCCGCGGACGAGAAGATCGGCCCCGGGGACCGGTTCATCGCCGCCGAACTGGCCAAGATCGCCGGCCGGACGCCGGTGATCGGGGTGGTCACCAAGACCGACCTGGTCGGCCCGGAGCAGGTCGCCCGGCAGCTGCTCGAACTCCAGGACCTGATGGAGTTCGCCGACCTCGTGCCGGTGTCCGCCGTGGACGGGTATCAGGTCCGGCTCCTGGCCGACCTGCTGGTCGCCCGGCTGCCGGAGGGGCCCGAGCTGTACCCGGACGGCGAGCTCACCGACGAACCGGAGCAGACGCTGGTGGCGGAGCTGATCCGGGAGGCGGCGCTGGAGGGCGTGCGCGACGAGCTGCCGCACTCGATCGCGGTGACCATCGAGGAGATGTTCCCGCGCGAGGGCCGGGACGACCTGGTCGACATCTACGCCCACATCCACGTCGAGCGTCCCAGCCAGAAGGGCATCGTGCTGGGCAGCCGGGGCGGCCGGTTGAAGGAGGTCGGCGCGCGGGCCCGCAGGCACATCGAGGCCCTGCTCGGCAGCAAGGTGTACCTGGACCTGCACGTCAAGATCGCCAAGGACTGGCAACGCGACCCGAAACAACTGCGCAAGCTCGGCTTCTGAGGCGACGAGGGCCTTCGGGCCGGTGGGGACCGTCCGTGTCCGGCCGGAAGCGGATCGGCTACCCTCTCGCCGGATCACGAAGACCTATCTGGGGGAGCGGCATGACGCATCCGTACAACCAGCCGCCGTACGGCCAGGGGCAGCCGGGACAGCAGCCGTTCGGTCAGCCACAGCCCGGTCAGCCGTACGGGCAGCCACAGCAGGGACAGCAACCCGGGCAGCAGTCGCCTGCGTTCGGCCAGCCCTCTCCCTCCGGGGGATTCCCGGCCGCCCCGGGGCAGCAGCCCTTCCCGCAGTCGGGCGGGTTTCCGCCCCAACAGCCGGGGCAGCCCCAGGGGCAGCCGGGCGGCCCCGGTTTCCCGGGCGGGCCGCAGCCCGGGATGGGACCCCGGATGCAGGGTCAGGCCCAGGTCCTCGTGCCCGGCTCCCAGATCCAGTTCGCGCACTCCGGGCCGCTGGTGTTGGGGACGATGGGCAGTCGCTTCCTCGCCCGCCTGGTCGACGGCCTGATCATCGGGCTGCCTCTCGGCACGCTCTTCCTGATCGTTCAGTTCGCCCTGCTCGGTCCCGAAGACTGGTGGGTCAGTCTGATCTTCTACCCGATCATGGCTGCGGCGATGCTCGTCTACGAAGGCGTGATGCTCAGCAGTCGCGGGGCCACCGTGGGCAAGAGTGTGGCCGGGCTCAAACTCGTGACGGAACAGTCGGTGACCATGCCCGCCGGCGGTCCCGGCAGTGGCCCCGCCTTCACCCGGATGGCGACGATGTTCCTTCCGGGACTCATCCCGTGCATCGGAGGACTCGTCAGCCTCCTGATGATCCTGTCGCCGTTCTTCGACGAGCAGGCGCGGCAGGGCTGGCACGACAAGGCGGCCAAGACGTACGTGATCTCCACCAAGCCCATGCCGATGTACTGAGCGGCTCCGGGCAGGTGTGCGGTGGTGAGGCACGCGTCCGGGGTGGTGCGGCCGTGGCACGCAACCCGGATCACACCGGTGTTGGTCGGCGTGGGCGTGGCCACAGGGGTGGCGCTCGGCACCGGCGTCCTGCGGATCCCGTGCTGGTTCCTGGCCGCCACGGGCCTGAACTGCCCGTTCTGCGGCGGCAGCCGTGCGGTCGGTGCGCTGCTGGACGTGGACCTGTCCGCCGCCCTCGGGTACAATGCGTTCGCCGTCGCCGTCGTGGTGCCGGTCGTTCTCGTCGTCCTCGTCGCTCTGGGCCGGTGGGAGACGGGTCGGGCCGCGACCTGGTGGCCCACCGGCCGCCGGGGCAGGCTCCTCGCGGTGTCGCTCGGGGTGCTCACCGTCGGATGGTGGGTCGTGCGCAACATCCCGGCGGTCGGAGTGCCCGCGGTGTGAGGTCGGGGGGAGGTCCGGGAGTGGTTCGGGGTCAGTCGCTCCGCGAACCCCGCTCCTGCTCGGTCAACGCGCTCTCCCGCGCCTCGGACACGGCGGCTTCGAGAGCCTCGTCCGCGGGTGGGTCGCCGTGGCAGCGGGCCAACACCCGCCGCAGTGCGGTGCCGTTGGCGCGGGAAGGGCAAGTGTGGCTCGTGGCCACCTGCTGTTCACCGTGGGTCACCTCACGACCGTCCCACTTTCCGAGGCTCGGTCGAACCCGGCTACCTCGCCGCACGTGGGACGATGGTCGGGTGAGTCTGTATCGGGACACGGGTGTGGTGCTGCGAGTGCACAAGCTCGGGGAGGCGGACCGCATCATCACCCTGCTCACCCGGCGGCACGGGAAGGTGCGGGCGGTGGCGAAGGGCGTGCGCCGCACCACCTCCCGCTTCGGCGCGCGGCTGGAGCCGTTCGGGCACGTCGACGTGCAGTTCTACACCGGGCGCACGCTCGACGTGATCACCCAGGTGCAGACCGTGGACGCCTTCGCCCTGCCGATCGTGGGCGACTACCAGCGCTACACCTCCGCCAGCGCGATCACCGAGACGGCCGACCGGCTGATCCCCGAAGAGGGGGAGCCGGTGCTCAAGCTCTACCTGCTGCTGGTGGGCGCGTTGCGGGCGCTGGCCGAGGGGCGTCGGGACGCCTCACTGGTGCTGGACGCCTTCCTGCTGCGGTCGACGGCGATCGCCGGGTGGGCCCCCGCACTCGGCGAGTGCGCACGCTGTGGCACCACGGGTCCGCACGCGGCGTTCAACGTCTCCGCGGGCGGGTCGCTGTGCCCGGAGTGCCGGGTGCCCGGCTCGGTCCATCCCGCTCCCGAGGTGCTGGTCCTGCTCGGCGCATTGCTGCACGGGGACTGGGACACCGCGGAGGCGAGCGCGTCCGGCACCCGCCGTGACGCGAGCGGGCTCGTCGCGGCACACCTGCAGTGGCACCTGGAACGGCAGTTGCGGTCGTTGCCGTTCGTCGAGCGCCGTGCCCGCGAGTCGCCGATCGCCGACAGGTTAGGGTCTGACGCGGTGTCCGGCGATACGGCGGTGTCCGGTGATGCGGAGGTAACAGGTGCGGCGCAGGGGACGCGAGGCGGCGACGGCCCAGACCGAGGTGCGGGAGCCTGATCCGCACCCGTCCGGCGCGCGCCCGCCACGGATCCCGCCGGAACTGGTGCCCCGGCACGTGGCGCTGGTGATGGACGGCAACGGCCGGTGGGCGAACCAACGGGGCCTGCCGCGCATCGAGGGGCACAAACGCGGCGAGTCGGTGATGATCGACGTCGCCGCGGGTGCCGTCGAGCTCGGTGTGCCGTGGCTGTCGGTCTACGCCTTCTCCACCGAGAACTGGAAGCGCAGTCCCGAGGAGGTGCGCTTCCTGATGGGGTTCAACCGGGACACCATCCGGCGGCAGGTGGACTACCTCGGCTCGATCGGGGTGCGCATCCGTTGGGCGGGCCGCAGCCCGAAGTTGTGGCGCAGCGTCATCAAGGAACTGCGCGCCGCGGAGGAGAAGACGCGGAACAACACCCGGCTGAACATGACGATGTGCGTCAACTACGGCGGCCGGGCCGAGGTCGGGGACTCGGCGCGGCGGATCGCGCAGCTCGCCGCGGAGGGCCGGATCAACCCGGACAAGGTGGACGAACGCACGGTGGCGAAGTACCTCTACCAGCCGGAGATGCCGGACGTGGACCTGTTCCTGCGGCCGTCCGGGGAGCTGCGGACGTCGAACTTCATGCTCTGGCAGTCGGCCTACGCCGAGTTCGTGTTCCAGGACACCCTGTTCCCCGACTTCGACCGGACCAAGCTGTGGGACGCGTGCCTGGAGTACGCCAAACGCGACCGCCGGTTCGGCGCCGCGGTGGACGCGGCGCGGGCCGCGGACGGGGGTGCGTCCGCGTGAGTACCGAGGCGGCCGACACCGCGGCCCTGCTCGCCTCCGCACGGCAGGCGCTGGAGCGGTTCCTGGAGGTCAGCGTCGACGACGACGGCACGTTGACCTTCTCGCACGCCGAGGTGCCGTGTGTGGTGCAGGCGATGCGGTTGGCCGACGGCCTGTCCGTGCTCAGCCTGACCTGCGTGGTGGCGTGGGACATGCCCGACGAGCCGTCGGTGGCCGCGTCGGTGGCCGAACGCGCGGGGCAGGGCCTGTTCGGAACCCTCGGTGTCGTGCACACCGAACGCGGCACGGACCTCACGCTGCGGTACGCCTTCCCCGCGCAGGGGCTCGACGAGGGGCCGCTGGGCACGTTGCTGATGCTGGTGGTCTCCACGGCCTCCCAGGTGCGCGGCGAACTGCTCGGCACCTGACTCCCGCGGCTCGGTCCGCGGGCCTGGAGTGTCAACTCGCGGGGCTGGAGTGGCGACTCGCGGGGCTGGAGTGGCGACTCGCGGGGGCGGGTGGGTCACTCGCGGGTGGCGCAGTCGGTGCAGGTGCCGACGATCTCCACGGTGTGTCGGATGTCGGAGAAGCCGTTGCCCGCGGCGGTGCGTTCGGCCCACCGCTCCACGGCCGGACCCTCCACCTCGACCGTGTAGCCGCAGTGCCGGCACACGAGGTGGTGGTGATGGTGGGCCGAGCACCGCCGGTAGACCGCCTCGCCGGAGTCGGTGCGCAGCACGTCGATCTCACCCGCCTCGGACAGTGACTGCAACGTCCGGTACACGGTGGTCAGGCCGATCCCCTCGCCGCGCCTGCGCAGTTCGTCGTGCAGATCCTGTGCCGACCGGAACTCGTCCACCTCGGCAAGGAGGGCGACCACGGCGGCGCGCTGCCGCGTCGCCCGCCTGCCGGGGACCGGGGCCCGGTCCTGCGTCCCGGCGGCCGCTGAGGCCGTGCCGGTTGTCCTCGTTCCACTCATTGCGCCCGGACGTCCTCCTGTACGTGTGCGACGGCGTCGACCACGATGTGCGCCAGGTGGTCGTCCACCAAGTGGTACACCACCTCGCGGCCCCGCCGCTGTCCCTGCACGATCCCGGCGGACTTCAACACCCGGAGGTGCTGGCTGATCAGCGGCTGGGTCACGTCCAGCGCGTCGACCAGCTCGTGCACACAGCGCGGCCCGTGCCGCAATTGCAGCACGACGGCGATCCGCACCGGTGCCCCCAGGGCCCGCAGCAGTTCCCCGGCGTCGGTCAGCGCCGTTTGTGGTGGGGGAGGTGGCGCGGCGGGGCCGGCCCCGTCCGGGGTGTGTTCGTGCTCCCCGGAGACCGGTCCGTCCGCACCGGGCCCCTGCCGTGCCGCACCGGAGTCCATCGTCGCCATGCGGGTCTCCAGACTGCCGTGATTCGTGCTGCGGGGGCCGGGGGAGGCCACTACCATCCTAGTGCTTCGGGGGATCAACGGTGATGCGCGAGCGCGACGCGCCGCGGAGCGAGAGGGAGGCTCCTGACGTGGGCACGTACCCGACCCCACCCGGCACCCCGGACGATGCCCCGCCGGACGATCCGGCGGCCCCGAGGGGCCCCGTGCGGCGCGCGGGGCC
>NZ_KI912259.1:57517-65943 GCF_000231035.2 Saccharomonospora iraqiensis subsp. paurometabolica YIM 90007
CGCTGGTGCGCACCCGGGTGACCCCCGACGGGACCCTGCCCGTCCCGGACGGTCTGCGCGCCGCGAGCTGGTGGGGCGTCGACCCCGGTGCGGCACGCGGGGCCACGGTGCTGGCCGGACACGTCGACTGGGGCGGGCGGACGGGGCCGTTCGCCGTGCTGTGGGATCTCGGCCGGGGAGCGCGGGTGACCGTGGTCGACGACGGGGCCACCCGCCGGGCGTACCGGGTGGTGGAGACGTTGACCCTGCACAAGGACGACCTCGCCGCGCATGCCGGGCGTCTGTTCGGCGGCGACCGGCCGCACCGGCTGGTCCTGGTGACCTGCGGCGGCGACGTCTCCGGCGGCGACGGCTACACGGAGAACCGGATCCTGGTGGCCGAACCGGCGGGCGGCGGCTGACCGGGATGCCGGGCCCGCCCCGTCCGGTCGGTGTGTCCCCTCCCCACCGGCGCGGGCACCGTCACGAGGGATACGCTGGGAAGCCGCAAGACACCGTCGACCATGCCACATGCCCCGGAGCGTTCTGTGCCCGCCAACACCATCGAGACCGTCGTCAACCTGTGCAAGCGTCGTGGCTTCGTCTTCCCGTCGGGGGAGATCTACGGCGGTACCCGGTCGGCGTGGGACTACGGACCGCTCGGCGTCGAGCTGAAGGACAACCTCAAGCGCCAGTGGTGGAAGGCGATGGTGCAGAGCCGCGAGGACGTGGTCGGCATCGACTCGTCGGTCATCCTGCCGCGCCAGGTGTGGGTGGCCTCCGGCCACGTCGGCGCCTTCCACGACCCGCTGGTGGAGTGCCTGTCCTGCCACCGGCGCTTCCGCTCCGACCAGCTCGCCGAGGACTACGCCGAACGCACCGGGACCGAGGTCTCCGAGGACGACCTGTCCGACGTGCCGTGCCCGAACTGCGGCGTCCGCGGCCAGTACACCGAGCCGCGCGAGTTCAACATGATGCTCAAGACCCACCTCGGGCCGGTCGAGTCGGAGGAGGGGCTGCACTATCTGCGCCCGGAGACCGCGCAGGGCATCTTCGTCAACTTCCTCAACGTGCAGACGACGGCGCGCAAGAAGCCGCCGTTCGGCATCGGGCAGATCGGCAAGTCGTTCCGCAACGAGATCACGCCGGGCAACTTCATCTTCCGCACGCGCGAGTTCGAGCAGATGGAGATGGAGTACTTCGTCGAGCCGGGTGACGACGAGTCCTGGCACCAGTACTGGATCGACCAGCGCACCGAATGGTACGTCGATCTCGGGATCCGGCGGGAGAACCTGCGGCACTACGAGCACCCGAAGGAGAAGCTCTCGCACTACTCGAAGCGCACGGTCGACATCGAGTACAGGTTCGAGTTCTCCGCGGGACAGGAGTGGGGCGAGCTGGAGGGCATCGCCAACCGCACGGACTTCGACCTGACCACCCACTCCAACCACTCCGGTGTGGACCTGTCCTACTTCGACCAGGCGTCGAACCAGCGGTACCGGCCGTTCGTGATCGAGCCCGCGGCCGGGGTGGGGCGCCCGCTGATGGCGTTCCTGCTCGACGCCTACACCGAGGACGAGGTGCCCAACGCCAAGGGTGGGGTGGACAAGCGTTCCGTGCTCAAGCTCGACCCGCGACTGGCGCCGTACAAGGTGGCGGTGCTGCCGCTGTCGCGCAACGGTGACCTGATCCCCAAGGCCCGGGACATCGCCGCGACCCTGCGGAAGCACTGGAACACCGACTACGACGACGCGCAGTCGATCGGCAAGCGTTACCGCAGACAGGAGGAGATCGGGACGCCGTTCTGCGTCACCGTCGACTTCGACACCCTCGACGACCAGGCCGTCACCGTCCGGGAGCGGGACACGATGGCGCAGGAGCGCGTCGCCATCGACAAGCTGGAGTCCTACCTGGCGGCACGACTGATCGGCTGCTGAGTGCGGGGGCGCGCGCTGCGGTGGGCCGGCCGGGCGGTGCTGGGCGTCGTCCTCGTGGGACTGCTGGTGGTCGGTGGTACGGCGTTCCGGGTGTGGCAGGTGGCCCGGGCCGACGAGCGGCCCGCCGCCGACGCCATCGTGGTGCTGGGCGCGGCCCAGTACCACGGGACGCCGTCGGAGATATTCCAGGCCCGCCTGGACAAGGCACGGGCGCTGCACGCCTCGGGCGTCGCCGACGTGATCGTCACCTCCGGGGGCCGGGGTGTCGGCGACACCTTCACCGAGGCCGGCGCCGGGGCCGACTGGCTCGCGGACCGCGGGGTGCCCGAGGCCGATCTGGTCCCGGTCGAACAGGGCCGGGACACCCTGCGCTCACTGCGTGCGGTGGCCGACGAGGCCGGCGCCCGGGGCTGGTCGGACGTGGTGATCGTGAGCGATCCGTGGCACTCGCTGCGGGCGCGGATCATGGCCGAGGACATCGGGCTGCGCGCGGCCACCTCGCCGACGCACAGCGGACCCGTGGTGCAGACCCGCGAGACGCAGTTCCGCTACATCCTCCGGGAGACCGCCGCACTGCTCTACTACCGGCTGTCGAAACAGCCCGCCGACCAGGCCGACGGGTTGGGTGTGCAGTGAGATCGCTGCGAGAACACGATCTTGTGGTACCGCTGTCCCACTTGATGGGACGTGGTTGGGAGGGGCGGCCCGGGTCGCTAACGTCGATCCGACGACCTCCCGGTCCGGGGCACCCACCGGAGTCCGGGACCCGTGACCGCCGAACTTCGTGAGGAGAGAGAGCCGATGACCGACGGATGGTCGTTCGAGACCAAACAGATCCACGCGGGTGCCGAACCCGACCCCACGACCGGGGCGCGTGCCACGCCGATCTACCAGACGACCTCCTACGTCTTCCGGGACACCCAGCACGGGGCGGACCTGTTCAGCCTGGCCGAGCCCGGCAACATCTACACCCGCATCATGAACCCGACCCAGGACGTCCTGGAGCAGCGGGTGGCCTCGCTCGAGGGCGGTGTCGCGGCGCTGGCCTTCGCCTCGGGTTCGGCCGCGACCACCACGGCGATCCTCAACATCGCCGGTGCGGGGGACCACCTGGTGGCCAGCCCCGCGCTCTACGGCGGCACCTTCAACCTGTTCCGGTACACGCTGCCCAAGCTGGGCATCGAGGTGACCTTCGTCGACGACCAGGACGACCTCGACGCCTGGCGCGCCGCGGCCCGGCCGAACACGAAGGTGTTCTTCGCCGAGACCCTGGCGAACCCGGGCAGCAACGTCCTGGACATCCGGGGCCTGGCCGACGTGGCCCACGATGTCGGCGTCCCGCTGATGGTGGACAACACGATCCCGACGCCGTACCTGCTGCGCCCGATCGAGCACGGGGCCGACATCGTCGTGCACTCGGCCACGAAGTACCTCGGCGGGCACGGCACCACCGTGGCCGGGCTGCTGGTCGACGGCGGCACGTTCGACTTCGGCGCCGATCCCGCGCGGTTCCCCGGCTTCAACGAGCCCGACCCCAGCTACAACGGCCTGAAGTTCTGGGAGGCCCTCGGGCCGGGCGCGTACGCGGCCAAGGCGCGGGTGCAGCTGCTGCGGGACACCGGTGCGGCCATCTCGCCGTTCAACGCCTTCCTCATCCTGCAGGGCATCGAGACGCTCTCGCTGCGGATGGACAAGCACGTCGCGAACGCGCAGGCGCTGGCCGAGTGGCTGGAGCAGCGCGACGAGGTGGAGAAGGTCTACTACGCCGGGCTGCCGTCCAGTCCGCACCACGCGGCGGCGCAGCGGTACCTGCCGAACGGCACCGGCGCGGTGCTCTCGTTCGACCTGCGCGGCGGGGTCGACGCGGGACGGGCCTTCGTCGACGGCACGGAGCTGCACAGCCAGCTGGTGAACATCGGCGACGTGCGCAGCCTCATCGTGCACCCGGCCAGCACCACGCACAGCCAGCTGTCCCCGGAGGAGCAGCGCGCCAGCGGCGTGACCCCGGGCCTGGTGCGCCTGGCCGTGGGCATCGAAGGGGTCGAGGACCTCAAGGCCGACCTCGAGGCCGGATTCCGGGCCGCGAAGGCGGCCCAGTGAGCGGTCCCGGCAGTACGGATCTCCCGCCGGCCACCGGAGCGTGGCGGGCGGGAGATCCTGTCGGGCGCAGGCGGTGGCTGCGGCTCGGTGCGCCGCTGCGCGTCGAGTCCGGCGCGGAGATCGACGAGGTCGACATCGCCTACGAGACCTGGGGCACACTCAACGCCGACCGGTCGAACGCCGTGCTGGTGGAGCACGCGCTGACCGGCGACAGCCACGCCGCGGGGCCGGAGGAACCCGGCCATCCCAGCCCGGGATGGTGGGACGGACTGATCGGCCCCGGCCGGGCGCTGGACACCGACGAGCTGTTCGTGGTGGTCACGAACGTGCTCGGGGGGTGTCAGGGCTCGACCGGCCCCGCCTCGCCCGCGCCGGACGGCCGGTACTGGGGGAGCCGGTTCCCCCGCATCACCATCCGCGACCAGGTGGCCGCGGAGAGCGCGCTGGCGGACGCGCTGGGCGTCGAACGGTGGGCCGCCGTGCTCGGCGGCTCGATGGGCGGGATGCGGGCCCTGGAGTGGGCCGCGACCGAGCCGGACCGGGTGCGGACGCTCATGCTGCTGGCGAGCCCGGCCGCGTCGTCGGCCGACCAGATCGCGTGGGCCTCGCCGCAGATCCGGGCCGTCGTGGAGGACGCGCAGTGGCACGGCGGCGACTACCACCACCTCGGCCCCGGCCAGGGGCCGCACCGCGGGCTCGACGTCGCCCGCCGGATCGCGCACGTGACCTACCGCAGCGAGCCGGAGCTCACCCGCCGCTTCGGCCGCGCGCCGCAGGACGGGGAGGACCCGGCCGCGGGCGGCCGCTACGCCGTGGAGTCCTATCTGGACCACCAGGCCGACAAGCTGGTCCGCCGGTTCGACGCGGCCAGCTACGTGCTGCTGACCCGGTCGATGAACGACCACGACGTCGGCCGGGATCGGGGCGGGGTCGGCGCCGCCCTGGCGCGGGTGCGGGCCCGGACCATCGCCGTCGGCGTGGACAGCGACCGGCTGTACCCGCCGTGGCAGGCACGGGAACTGGCCGAGGGCATCCCGGACGCCCGGTACGCGGAGATCTCCTCGCCCTACGGGCACGACTCGTTCCTCGTGGAGACCGACCAGGTCGCCGCCCTGGTCAAGGAACTGCTGGACTGATCTTCCTGACGCAGAAGTTCTCCATCACCATGCCGTCGGATATCGCCGAGCAGGCCAAGGCGCGTGGCGGGGCGTCGGGTCTGTCGTCGTACGTGACGGCTGCGGTAGCGCGCCAGCTCGAGCGCGACAACCTGGCCGAGCTCATCGCGGTCGCGGAGGCCGAACACGGCCCGGTGAGCGATGTCTCGTCTCCACGCTGCTCGCGGATGCCAACCTCCACGGGCCTCGACACGCCCTCGACGCGATGCTGGTGGCGACCGCGATGACTGCCGCGCCTCCCGTCACCGTGCTGACGTCCGATCCGGAGGACCTCTCGAGGCTCGGTGGGCCTCGGATCTCCGTTGCGAAGGTGTGAGGCGGAGAGAGGCGCAGCTCCCGGCGGATCTCGGTCGGTGCCGCCGCCAAGCCTGCGGCACCGGTGTCGTGCTTGCCCGTGCGGGTTACCCCGGGGACATGTCCGATCTGACCGAGTTCGTGCTCGCCCGTCTGGACGACGACGAGCGGCGCTACGCCGAGGGGGTCCTCCCGGCTCTGGACGAGGCCGAACGGCGTGGCCGGCTCCGGCTCATGCCCACCGACGACGACAGTGGGCTCCTGCTGTTGCCCGGACCGGTCGAGGCCCAGGAGGAACGGGTCCCGGTGCCGTTCCCCGAGAAGGTCGCCCACCTGCGGCGGGAGATCCGGGAGCGCGGGGACGAGGAGACGGCACGGCTGATCGCCTCGGTGTACGCGGCACACCCGGACTGGCGCGGTGAGTGGGAGGCCGCCAGCCCCGGCGGGTGAGCCGCGACCCGACGTACGTCACGTACTTGACGTACCCACACGCGGCGCCGGATACTGGATTCGATCGAGGGAGGGTATGCAGTGTCCGGTGTCCACTACGACAGTTACACCGATGCCCGAGCGCATCTGAAGGATCTTCTCGACGCCGCGGAGAGTGGGCGGGTTGCCACGATCAGGCGAGACGCGTCGAGTGTGGCGGTCGTCGATGTCGGCCGTCTCCGGGACTTCCTCGTGTCGCTCGTTCCCTCCCATGCCCAGGTCGTCGCCGAAGGCGGAGGGTGGTCTGTGTTCATCCCCGGACTTCCGGTCGCGGCTGACGGCACCTCGTTCGACGACGCGATCACCGAGATGATCGACGCGTTGCGCGAGTACGCCGAGGACTGGCATTCCGAGCTCCTCAACGCCGAGAATCACCGGGACAACTGGGGCCTCGTGCAGTTGATCAGCTTGAGTGATGACGAGCAGCTGCGTCAGTGGCTCGTGGGTGGCGCCGCGTGAGCCGGTCGCCGGGTACCCGTGCCGAGCACGAGAAGTTCTGCCGGGTCGAGGGATGGCGCAGAGTACGGAACGCACGCGGGCGGACGGGTTCGCACCACGTCACCTACGAACTGGCGCTGCCGGACACCCGCGTTCTCCGGACGCGGATCTCACATCCTGTCGACCCCAGCACGTACGGGCCACGGTTGTGGCAGCACATCCTGCGGGATCAACTCGAGGTCGACGAGGACGGTTTCTGGCGGTGTGTCCGGGAGGGCGTGCCTCCGGAACGGGGATTGCCCGCCCAGCCCGAGGAGGCGCTGCCGGCGGACTTGATGTACCTGCTCGTTCATCGGGTCGGGCTCCGGGAGTCGGAGATCGCCGTGATGAGCAGGACGGAGGCGATCGAGGCGCTCCGGCGGTACTGGTCGGGGGAGTGACGCGGTGGCGCCACGTCGGGCCGGGCACCGTCGTCCGGCGGTCGTAGGCTGGCCTGCGATGGGCTACCGCGCGCACGACACCGAACGCCGGCACGACGAGCCGCCGAAGCGGGCCCACCCGCCCGGCGGGCACGGCGACACCCGGTCGCCGTTCGCCCGGGACCGTGCGCGGGTGCTGCACTCGGCGGCACTGCGCACGCTCGCGGGGAAGACGCAGGTCGTCGGTCCCGGTGAGGGCGTCGAGGTGAGCGGGGTGCCCCGCACCCGGCTGACCCACTCGCTCGAGGTCGCGCAGATCGGGCGCGGCATCGCCGAGGACCTCGGCGCCGACCCGGACGTGTGCGACACCGCGGGGCTGGCACACGACATCGGACATCCCCCGTTCGGGCACAACGGCGAGGCGGCCCTGGACGAGGCAGCCCGATCCTGCGGCGGGTTCGAGGGCAACGCCCAGACCCTGCGGATCCTCACCCGGCTCGAACCGAAGGTCCTCGGCCCGGACGGCGAACCGCACGGGCTCAACCTCACCCGGGCGTGCCTCGACGCGGCGACCAAGTACCCGTGGCCCCGCCCCGCCGGGAACCCGGCCGGTGCGCCGCCCGGCGACCCGGGTGGCCCGGCGGTCAAGTTCGGCGTCTACGCCGACGATCTGCCCGCGTTCACCTGGATGCGGGACGGGGCGCCCGGCGCCCGGCGCTGTCTGGAGGCCCAGATCATGGACTGGGCCGACGACGTGGCCTACTCGGTGCACGACGTCGAGGACGGGGTGCTCGCCGGGCGCCTGTCGCTGCGGGTGCTCGCCGACCCCGGGGAACGGGAGGCGCTCGCCGAGCTCGCCGCACGGCACTTCTGTGCCCTGCCGGTGGCCACCCTGACGGACGCGGCCACCGGACTGCTCGACCTCGACGTGGTGGCCGACGTGGTGCGCACCGACCACGACGCCTCCCTGCGGGCGCAGGCCGCGTTGAAGCGGCTCACCAGTGAACTCGTCGGCCGGTTCGCCTCCGCGGCGGTCACCGGAACCCGCGCGGTGGCCGGTCCCGGTCCGCTGTCGCGCTACGCGGCCGAGTTGTCCGTCCCCGACCGGGTGGCCGCCGAGGTGGCCCTGCTCAAGGCGCTCGCCCTGCGCTACGTGATGAGCGACCGGCAGCGGTTGGCCGTGCAGAAGGAGCAGCGCGAGATGCTGGCCGAGCTGGTGGCGGTGCTGCCGGAGCGGGCTCCGGAGGCGCTGGACCCGGGGCTGCGGCCCGCGTGGCACGCCGCCTCCGGCGACGCCGGCCGGCTGCGGGTGGTGCTCGACCAGATCGCCACGCTGACCGATGCGCAGGCCCGTGCCTGGCATTTCCGGCACCTGGCACACCGATCTTGACCATGCGCGGTAACGTCGTGGAATGCCCGTTCCTCGCGCACTCCGCGCGCACCTGGCGTTCGCGCTCGCCCTGCACCGCGCGTTCGCCGGTGACGGCGACAACTCGTGCTACTCGCCGTACTCGGTGGCCTCCGCACTCGGCCTGGTGACCCGGGCCGCGCGGGGCACGACCGCGGCGGAGCCCACCGCGCTGCTCGCCGGGGCG
>NZ_KI912259.1:66043-66158 GCF_000231035.2 Saccharomonospora iraqiensis subsp. paurometabolica YIM 90007
CGGTGTGGCGCCGCCGCCTGGCCGCGGTGCTCGGTGCTCTGGCGTTCGCCGCCGGTCTCGGCGGGATGGTGGTGCTCGGGAACTCCGGTCTCCCCGGGATGTCGGGCACCGGGGA
>NZ_KI912259.1:66258-74675 GCF_000231035.2 Saccharomonospora iraqiensis subsp. paurometabolica YIM 90007
CGGGGCGCCGGGCGCCGCGGATGTCGGGACCGCGGACACCGGGAGCGCGGAGCCGGATGCGACGGAACCGGACGCGACGGAGACGGTCGCGGAGCTGGCCGGGCTGCTGCGGACCGCGGCCGAACTGGACCCCGCCCCCGAGGCCCCGGACGATCCGCCGAAGCTGGCCGTGTCGAACCGGCTGTGGGTGTGGCGGGCGCTGGCGGTCCGCCCCGGCTTCCCCGAGGAGCTCGCCACCTGGCCGGGCGGCACGGTCGCGACCGCGTTGTTCCCGGAGGACCCCGAGGACACCCGCGCCGAGATCAACGCCGACGTCGCCCGCACGACGCGGGACCTCATCCCGGAACTGCTCCCGCCCGGCAGCATCGACGGTGACACCGTGGCCGGTCTGGTCAACGCGCTCTACTTGCGGGTGGCGTGGACGTACCCGTTCCGTGCGGACGACACCGGGCCGGGTGATTTCCACGGTCCGTCCGGGACACGGCAGGTGCCGATGATGCGCCAGACCGAGACGCTCGGTTACGCGGAACACGCGGGGTGGCGGCTGGTCACCCTGCCCGCGGTGGGCGGGGTGCGTGCCACGGTGCTGCTGCCCGACCGGCCGCTGGCCGAGCAGGAACCCGGACTCGACGCGGACACCCTGGCCGAGCTGCTCGCCGCCGAACGTCAGGCCCGGGTGGAGCTGACGCTGCCCCGCCTCACCCTGGACACCCGCGGTGGGCTCCGGTCCGCGCTGGCCTCGCTGGGTGTGCGCACGATGTTCCGGGCGGGCTCGGACTTCGGTGAGCTCTCCGACGATCCGCGGTTGACCGTGTCCGACGTGCTGCACGAGTCGGTGTTGCGGGTGGACGAGAGTGGACTGGAGGGCGCCGCCGCCACGGCGGCGACGATGCGGTTGGTGTCGGCGCCGTCCGGGCAACCGGTCACGGTGACCGTGGACCGTCCGTTCCTGCTGCTCGTGCGGCACGCCGCCACCGGGGTGGTGTACTTCCTCGCCCGGGTGGTCGAGCCGTGACGACCACGGCACCCACCCGCGGCCGTCCGCCGGTCGAGCGCGGGACCGTGCGCCGTGCCGTGCTGTGGCCGCGCCTGGCCGACACCGTGGTGATGCTGGCCTTCGTCCTCGCGGCATTCCTGATCTACCGTCCACTGTGGTTCAACCTTTCGGACGGCTACCTCTTCTTCAGCGGGCAGGACCAGAACCTCTGGGAGTGGTTCTTCGCCGTCACGGCACACAAGGTGCTGAACTTCGAGAACCCGCTCACCACCACGCTGCAGAATCACCCGGACGGGGTGAACCTCGCGGCGAACACCGCGATGCTCGGGCTCGGCATCCCCCTGGCGCCGGTCACCGTCCTGTTCGGACCCACGGTCACCTTCGCGCTGGCGCTCACCGGCGGGATGGCGGGCACCGCCGTAGCGTGGTACTGGGTGCTGTTCCGGCACCTCGTCGACTCACGGGCGGGTGCGGCCGTCGGGGCGGCGTTCTGCGGTTTCGCCCCGCCGATCGTCTCGCACGGCAACGCGCACCCGAACTTCGTCGCCCTGTTCCTGCTGCCGTTCGTCGTGCTGTGCCTGCTCACGGTCGTGCGCGGGGCGCCGCCGGTGCGCGGTGGGGTGCTCCTCGGGCTGCTGGTGGCGTGGCAGCTCCTGCTCGGCAAGGAACCCCTGCTGATCGCCGCGGTCACGATGACCGTGTTCGCGCTCACCCACGCGCTGATGCGCCCGGCGCACGCGCTCGCCCTGGCCCGCCCGCTCGGCGTCGCGCTCGGCACCGGCGCCGCCGTGGCACTGGTGCTGGTCGCGGTGCCGCTGTGGTGGCAGTTCTTCGGCCCGCAGAGCTACCCCGGACTGGAACACGGGCTGCGGGGCAACGACCTCGCCGCGTTCCCGGCGTTCGCCACCGAGTCGCTGGCGGGGACCCCGGACAGTGCCGTGCCGTTGTCCATGAATCGCACCGAGGAGAACGCCTTCTTCGGGTGGCCGCTGCTGCTCGTGCTGGCCGCGGTGGTGGCGGCGCTGTGGCGGGTGGTCTCCGCCCGCGCGCTCGCGGTGACCGCGCTCGTCCTGGCGTGGATCTCGATGGGCGCGGTGCTCTACCTGGACGGCACCCCCACCGCGATCCCCGGTATCTGGCTGTTGCTGTTCGACCGTCCGCTGTTCGACTCGGTGCTGGAGAGCCGGTTCGCGATGGGTGCCCTGGTGCCCGTCGGCATCCTGCTGGCGATGGCCACCGAGCGGGTGCTGCGCATGCGGACACGCCCCGACTGGCGCTACGCCGCCACGATCGTGTGGGTCAGCGCCCTGGCCTTCGCGTTGATCCCGATCGCGCCCACCGAGCTGCGCGTGACCGAACGCGACGAGGCACCGGCCTTCTTCGCCGACGGCACCTGGCGCACCCACGTGCACGACGGGTCGGTGGTGCCCGTCCCTCCGCCGGATGTCGGGGACGCCGACCCGCTGCACTGGCAGACGGCCGCGGGGATGGGTTTCCCGCTGGTGGAGGGCTACTTCGTCGGGCCGAACCGGGACGGCGAGGGGATGTACGGCGCTCCGCGCAGGCCCACGTCGCTCCTGCTGGAGCGGGTCGCCGAGGACGGCGGGATCCCGGAGATCACGGTCGACGACCGCGCCGCCGCCCGGCGGGACCTCCGGTACTGGAACGCGGACCTGGTGGTCCTGCCGATCGGGACCGAACGTCAGCACGAACTCCGGGCGACCGTCAACGCCCTGCTCGACGCCCCGGGGCGCCCCGTCGGCGACGTGTGGCTCTGGGACGTCGACGCGCTGCTGGAGCGCTAGCCGGGGGTGCTGTCACACCGGAGGACGCGGTCCCGCGGTGCTCAGCGGGTGCGCTGCCGCACGGACCGCAGGGCGTCGAGGTAGTCCCGGGTGGCGGGCTCGGTGGGGAAGCGGTGGGTCAGTGTCGTCGCCAGCTGCCCGGACACCATCAGCAGCGACGGCAGGGAACGTCGCCCGGCCTCGAGCGCCCGGTGGCCGAGTGTGGTGGCGTGGTCGAGGTCGCCGTCCCGGGCCGCGACCACGGCACGGGTCAGTCGTGCCTCGGCGAGCCGCATCGGCCACCGTTCGCCGTGCCCGGCTCCCGTGCTGACCCGGGCGACCTCGTCGCTGAGCTCCCGGGCGAGGCGATCGTCTCCCACGGTCCGGTAACAGTCCATGGCGTAGAAGTCGAACTTCGACGGGTCGACGACGAAATGGTGGTCGTACTCCAGACACCCGACGACGAGCGCGAGCCACCCTGCCAGTTCCAGCGTGCTGCGGTGCTGGGCGAATGTGAGCCGGTGCCACCGCATGTCGACCAGCCGTCGCAGCCACTGGCGGCTCTCGACGAGCAGCTCGCGCGGCGGTCGGCGCGAGTAATCGCAGCACAGTTTCTCGACGGTGATGCGCACGGCGTCGAGCGTGGTGTCGTCGATGTCCGAGCACCGCAGGCGTGTCAGCAGTTCGAAAGTGTCCATGCCTGTGGCGGTGAGGACCTCGGACTCCGGGGTGATGGCCTGGGTAGCGCCCTCGGGTGGGAACAGTGCCGAGGTCACGGTGCCGAGCGTGGCCGCGATCAGCGGAGCGTAGAAGTCACTACCGGTAGTGACAAGCCGGTGACACAGCGGGTCAGATCGGTCAGTGGTCCGTCCCCGCTGTGTCCTCTTCCGCCTGCGGTTCGCCTCGCCGATCGTGACGGATGTCAGCGCGTCGTCGCCCGGGATCGGCCACCGACGCGTCCGTGATCGAGGACGAAGGGATGTCGCATGAGCTCCTCGGACTGCGACGGGACGGAAGTGACGGCGGAGTTGACCCGCCGTCAATGGGAGTTGCTCGACGACCTCCTGGCGGAGGTGTGTTCGCGCAGCGTGGAAGGTGGGAGGACCTGCACGACCGGGGCCGCGGGGTGCTGGAGGCGGTGCGCCCCACCCGGCCGGTCTGGCCCACCGTGAACCCGGACGAGGCGATCGAGGATGCGCGGCGCGCGCTGTCCGAGTTCCGGCCCGCTCCGGACGAACACCTGCTCCGTCGGGTTCTGGAGGGGCTGTACCGGCTGTGACACGGCTCCGGCCGGTGCGGTCGCCGTCCCGGCTCCCCACCCAGCCGGAGTCGGCGATCATCGACAACGACGTGAGGAGCCACATGTCCACACCGACCACGGCCCCGCCGTCGCCCGGGTGTACGAACTGCCGGACTACGGTGCACACGATCCGCGCCGGACCCCTCCAGGCACGGTCGGGTAATGGTCGCGCGCTCCGGGACGAGCTGAGGTCCGCGTCTGTTCCGCGCGTTGTCACACCGGAGGGCGCGGCCCCGTCCCCGTGCCAACGGGCGCCATCCGGGCGCCCGTTGGCACGGAGGAGGAACCATGGCACGCATTCCGGGAGTCCCGACGGCACGCGCGTCGTGGCGCGCACGGCTGGCGTACCGGTTCGCCCGCAGGCGCTACGGGGCGGTACCCGAGCCGGTCACCGTCGTGGCGCACCACCCGCGGCTGCTTGCCGCGTTCGGCGCGCACGAGATGCTGGTCGAGTACGGGAGCCGCACGTTGCCGCCGGCCGTGCGCGAGCTGGCCGTGTACCGGACGGCCGTGCGGGTGAACTGCTCGTGGTGCGTCGACTTCGGCACCATGCTGCAGAAGCACGCGGGGTTGGACGTCGAGCGGCTGCGGGCGATCGACGACTATCCGACCTCGCCGCTGTTCACCCGGCAGGAGCGGCTCGCGCTCGCCTACGCCGACGCGATGACGGAGCTGCCCCTACGGGTGAGTGACGAGCAGGTGGCCGAGCTGGAGGCCGAGTTCGGACGTGCCGGGCTGGTGGAGCTGACCTACCAGATCGGGCTGGAGAACATGCGCGCCCGGATGAACAGCGCCCTCGGCATCACCGACCAGGGCTTCACCTCGGGCGCGGCCTGCCGGGTTCCGGTACCCACCGACGCGGAGGTCGCGGGACGGTCCTGACGCCGCACCCCACCGAAGAGCCGAACGCCCGGGTGGGAGAGCCGTACCCACCCCACCGCCGAGAACACGTCACCTCACCAGGCGAGACACCCGCTCAACGTGAATCTGCGGTCCCGTCCGTCTCAAGTGGTGGTGCGACCGTCTCGAGTGCGGCGAACAGGGCGTCTTCGGACTGGGCACCGAGGAGTACGGGTCCGTTCTCCACGGAGAATCGCGGCACGGTGGTGATGTTGTCGTCTCGGTTGCGCTGGAGCTCGCTGTGGATGACGTCGGTGCCGTCGTCGCTCCAAGCGACTCCGGTCTCGGCGGCGAGGTTCCGCAGGGTGTGCGTGTCGGCGATGTTGTGGCCGTCGACGAAGTAGGCGTGAAACAGGCTCGTGACCATGTCCTCGGCCCGCCCCTGGTGTGCGGCCACGGCGATGAGCCGGTGCGCGTCGAAGGTGTTGGTGAACACGGCCCGGTCGAAGTGGATCTCGGTCCCGTCGGCATCGAAGAGCGCGCGCACGTGGGCCACCTTGTCCGCGGCGTCGGGTCCGAGATCACGGTGGTGCACCTCGGTCAACGGTTCCCCGGCGGTGGAGGCGTGCGGTGCCACCTGGAAGGGGCGGAACGTGACCTCGATCGTTCGGCCGACGGCGCGATGCCGGGCGGCTGCCCGGGCGAAGCGGGCGTAGCCGAGGTAGGACCAGACGCAGGCGATGTCCAGGGTGAGGGCGACGTGTGGTGCGGGCCTGTCGGTCAGTGTCGTGTGTTCCGGCATGTGTGTCCCCTCGTTCTCCGCGGTGTTGTCAGCGGGGCGCGCTGAGGTCGTTGTCGGTTTCGTCAGTGACTTTTTCGGCCGGTGCCGAGGGTGTGGTGATGGACAGCGGCTTGTCCTGCAGGACGAGGGCGAGGACGACGGCCAGGGCGGCCACCGGTGTGAGTGCGGTGAACAGGTCGGCGAATGCGGCGGAGACCTCGACGCGGGCGGCCGCGGCTGCGGGTCCGGTCCGGAGTCCGTGGGTGAGTGCATCGAGCTGGGGTCCGATGCGGCCGGTGAGCAGGCCACCGAGCACGCCGATGGCGAGCGTGGAGCCGAGTTGGCGGAAGAAGGTGCTGGCTGCGGTGGCTGCGCCGAGATGGGCGGTGTCGACGGCGTTCTGCAGCGCGAGCACGGCCGGTTGCATGGTCAGTCCCAGGCCGTTTCCCACCAGCGTCAGCGCGGTCACGAACAGCAGGGTGCCGGTGTCGGTGCCGACCGTGGTGAGCAGGCCGAAGCCGGCGGTGATGGCGAGGGAACCGGTGATGACGAACGGACGGTACCTGCCGAAGCGGGTGATGAGGTGGCCTCCGGCGAGGTTGGCGACGAGAACCCCACCGGTGAGCGGCAGCAGCAGGGCACCTGCGGTGGCCGCGGAGTGGCCCTGCACGGTCTGGGCGAACAGCGGGGCATAGACGACCGCGGAGATCATCGCCGCTCCGGTGATGAAGGACAGGCCGACTCCGGCGGCGATGATGGGAGAGCGCAACACGCGCAACGGCAGGATGGGATCGTTGTGGCGGGCCTGCCAGAGCAGATAGGCCAGTGTCGCCAGGGTGGCCGTGACCAGCAGTGCGGTGTGGTAGGGCTCCGCGGCCAGTGGCGTGTCCTCGCTCAGTGCCAACAGCAGGGCCGAACTTGCGAGGGCGATCAGGGCGGCACCGAGGATGTCGATCCGTCGCCGCTGTGGCGTCGAGGGTGCTGCGGGCGGGAGGTACCGGGCGGCGATGATCATCGCCGGGATGACCAGCGGCAGGTTGATCCAGAAGGCGGCGCGCCAGCCGAGGGTTCCGGCGAGAATTCCACCGACCAGTGGTCCGAGGATGCTGGCACCGGCCAGCACTGCGCCCTGGCGTCCATGGAAGCGGCCGCGGATCCGGGCCGGGAACAGTTCTCCGGTGATGGTGGGAGTCAGCGCCATCAATCCGCCGGTGCCGATGCCCTGGACCGCGCGTGCGATCAGCAGGACCGGCATGGTCGGTGCGAAGGCCACCGAGGCCGATCCGAGCAGGAACACCACGGATGCGGCGACGTAGAGACTGCGACTGCCGGCGAGGTCGGCGGCCTTGCCCCACAGCGGGATGGACACGGCGGTGGTGAGCAGGTAGCTCGTGACCACCCAGGCCAGCAGGTCCGCACCACCGAGTTCGGTCAGGAGGGACGGCAGCACCGTGGCCACGATCGTCGAGTCCATCGCGGCCAGGAACACCACGACCATCATGGCCCAGAACGCGGCCACCGTCCCCGGCTGCGGCTTCGGCAGCGGCCCCCGGTCCTCCGCTGCTCTCGGTGTTGTCTCCACCGGGTCTCTCCCTACGCGCGGCAACTATCGTACAGTTGTGTATCGTAGATGCCGCCCCGGCATCTATGCAACATGAGTGTTCTATAGAGGAGGAAAGTGAACCGCAGTGATCCGCGTGCGGTCCGTACCCGCCAGGCTGTGCTCGACGCGACCGTGACCCTGCTCGCTGAGCGTGGTGTCGAGGCGATGACGATGGACGCCGTCGCCTCGGCCGCCGGCATTTCGCGGAGCACGCTGTATCGGCACTGGTCGGACCGGCTACCGCTGCTCGTCGACGCCATCGAGCACCTCGGCGAGCAGATCAACGAGGCGAGCATGGAGGAGTCCGAGGGCGACCACACCCTCGAATCCGAGTTGCAGCGCGTCATCGGAGCACTCGGAGCGGGGCTCCGATCGCCGACGTGGGGCCCGATCTCCGGCAGCCTCGCCGCGGCAGCCGAGCACGATGCGGCGCTGGCGGAGGTATACCGCGACCATGTGCTGGGCCGGCGGGAGCATGTCGTGGCCGTGCTGCGGGAATCGCAGCGTCATGGAGCGCTTCCGAGCTCGCTCGATCTGGACTGGGCCGTGAGCCTGCTTGCGGGACCGCTCTACTACCACCGGCTCGTTCTGCACCAGCCCCTCGACGAAGCCGCGGTGGCTGAGCACGTGCGCCGCACAGTGAGCCTGCTACTCGCGGCCGATACAGGGATGGCTGCGGGGGGTCGATCGCCGGGGTCGCGGGGCGGGCAGAACGGCGGCCCCGTCGGCAGTGGCGAGGGTTCCTGAGATCCCGCCGAGGACAACGGGAGCTTCGGCCGGAGGGCTTGGGCCAGCCATCCGGGACGGTTTTTGGCGCTGCACCCCACCGAAGAGCCGAACGCCCGGGTGCCGAGCCGTTGATTGTCTGGTGATCGCCACTCGGGCGCGTCGGACGGCACCGGACTCAGCGATGGTCGTGCCACTCGAACGGCGCGCCCGCTCACCCGGACTCGGACTCGGCGTCGGCGTCGCGCCCGGCGCTGTCGGCACGTCGGCAGCCGAGCACGATCAGGGCCGGCATCGCGAGCATTCCCGCGCCGGGCAGCACGAGGGCGATCATCGGTGTCGTGTCGGTGAGCGCCCGGGCGACCGCGAGGACGGCGGCCGTCGCG
>NZ_KI912259.1:74775-79650 GCF_000231035.2 Saccharomonospora iraqiensis subsp. paurometabolica YIM 90007
CGTGATCCGGACCTGCGGGCGCAGCGGGAGGTGCTCAAGGCCGCGCTGCAGGAACCGGCCCTGACCGGGCCGCAGTACGACGCGCTGTCCGAGGAGGCCTTCACCCACCCGGCGTATGCGGCGGTGCATCGTGCGGTGCTCGCGGTGGGCGGCACCGCCTCCGGGCTCGCCGGGCCGGCGCTGCTGGACGCCGCCACCGAACACGCGCGGGACCGCACCATCACCTCGCTGCTGTCGGGGCTGGCGGTCGAGCCGCTCCAGGCGGCGGGGGAGGTCGACGTCCGCTACGTCTCCGGGGTGCTCGCGGCCGTGCAGGAGGGCCTGGTCGGCCGCCAGATCACCGAGCTGAAGTCGAAGCTGCAACGCCTGTCGCCGGTCGACGAGGCCGACGACTACCGCGCGCTGTTCGGCGACCTGGTGGCCTTGGAGCAGTACCGCAAGGCCCTGCGGGAGCAGGCCGTCGGGGGGTGGGACGAGTGACCACCTTCTCCACGTGGTTGCCGGGTCCGTTGCGCCGGCTGTTCGGCGAGCCGGTGCCGGAGGAACTGCGGACGCGGCTGGCCGACGACGAACACGTGCTCGCCGCCGCGCCGGTCGAGCGGGGCGGGCACGTCGCGGTCACCGCCCTGGGATTGTGGGTGCCGGACGACGGGGTCCCGACCTCCGGGGAGGGGGACACGGCCGGTCCCGGCGCCCGCCGGATCGGCTGGCACCTGATCAGCAAGGCGGTGTGGCGCGAGGGCGCGCTGTCCGTCACCGAGGCCGAGGTGACCGGACACGCCGGGGACGCCGTGCTGCTGGCCGATCACCGGCCGGTCCGGTACCGGCTGCCGAAACCGGGCAGGCTCCCGCACCTGGTGCGCGAGCGGGTGGAGAGTTCGATCCGCTCCCGCCACCACAAGGAACTTCCCGGTGGTGGCGTGTGGTTCGTGGTGCGCAAACTGCCCGGCGGCGACGGGTCGGTGCTGCAGGCCCGGCCGGACCCGGGCACCGACCCGGAGACCGTGCGCGCCATCGCCGAGGAGGCCGCCGCGAAGCTCGCCACCGGCCCGGAGTCGGAGGCGGGCACGGGATGAACCACCCCGACCGCGACCCGGAGGGCACGCGTGCCGTGTGGGACCCGCACGCCTACACCCACCGGGATCTGCGGGAACGGCCGTTCCACGACCTGCTCGCCCGGGTCGGTGCCGACAACCCCCGTCGGGTCGTGGACCTCGGCTGCGGGCCCGGGACCCTGACCGCGTGGCTCGCGCGCCGGTGGCCGCACGCGACGCTGGAGGCACGGGACAGTTCACCGGAGATGGTGGCCGCCGCGCGGGACGCCGGGGTGCCCGCGGTCCACGCCGACGTCACCGGCTGGTACCCGGCCCCGGACACCGACCTGGTGGTGGCCAACGCGGTGCTGCACTGGGCCCCGGAGCACCGGGAACTGCTCCGTGACCGGGTGCCCCGGCTGCCCGCCGGGGCCTGGCTGGCGATGCAGGTGCCGGGCAACTTCGACGCCCCGTCCCACCGGGCGATCCGGGAACTCGCGGCGAGCCCGGCGTGGGCGGAGACGTTGTCCGGGGTGCACCTGCCCGGTCCGGACGCGGTGGACGACCCGGCCGGGTACGCGGACCTGTTCGCCGACCTCGGCTGCGCCGTCGACGCCTGGGAGACCACCTACCTCCACCCGTTGACCGGCGACGACGCCGTGCTGGAGTGGGTGACCGGCACGGCGTTGCGTCCGGTGGCCGCGGCGCTGGGGCCGCGGGAATGGCACGAGTTCCGCGCGCAGCTCGCGCCGGAGTTACGGCGGGCCTATCCGCCGCGCGCCGACGGCGTCACGTGGTTCCCGTTCCGGCGGATCTTCGCCGTCGCCCACCTGCCGCACTGACCGGCGGGCCCAGGTCGGGGCCGCCGGGTGCGCTCACGAGGAACGGCCGCCGGAGCCCCCGGAACCGCCCGAACCGCTCGGACCACCGGGGGTCGCGGTGGCGTGGCCGTCGTGACCGTGCGGGGCGGGCCTGCGGTGGGTGAACGGGATCCGCCCGCCGACCTTCTCCCCCACCTTCGCCCGGGCGACCCCGGCCGCCCCCTGCATCGCCGGGTGGTCGGCGAGTCTGCGGTAGTTGCGCACGATCTGCTCGTACCGCGCACGACCCGCGCGGGCCCCGAGCACGTAACCCGCGGCGGCGCCCAACAGGAAAGTCTTCATCGATGCCTCCTCGCACGGCGGGCTACCCGGTTCCAGTGTCCCGTACCCGTCGCTCGCCCGCCGGACACCACCGCGTCCCGCACGGGAAGGGGGTGGGGTGTCGGCACGGGGAGGGGGTGGGTGTCGGCGCCCGGTCGGGTGTGTATTACAGTAGTCACCGGTCAGCACGGAGTGCTTCATCCGCTCCGGGCAGGCCGGGAGCGATCCCTCGTAGCTCAATGGCAGAGCATTCGGCTGTTAACCGAAAGGTTGCTGGTTCGAGTCCAGCCGGGGGAGCCACACCGAACCCCAGGTCCGCACGGGCCTGGGGTTTTTTCGTGTCCGCACCCGCCCCCCCGTACTCCCGGATCCCCGTGTCGACACGCCTCTGGGCAACGCCGCGAGTACGTGTTACTTTGGGGTAACCGTAAATCGCGGTAACAGGTACACGGGCGTACAGGAGGTCTCCCATGACCAGCGTCGAAGACACCCGGGAGAAGGCCGGGAACTCCCCCTCCGAGCGCGAGACCGTGGCGCGGCGGCTGCTGGACTCGTCCGAGACGTTGTCCTACGACCCCGCCCGGGAGGTCGACTGGGAGACCCCGCTGGACACCGACCACCACGGCACCAGCCCCGAGTGGAGCACCCTGTACGGGACGGCGTACTGGGCCGAGCTCACCGAGGCGCAGCGGCGGGAGCTGACCCGCCAGGAGGCGGCGTCGGTGGCCAGCACCGGCATCTGGTTCGAGATGATCCTGCAGCAGATGGTGCTACGGGACTTCTACGCCAAGGACCCGACCGACCCCGCGTTCCAGTGGGCGCTGACCGAGATCGCCGACGAGTGCCGGCACTCCATCATGTTCGCCCGCGGCGCGGCGAAGCTGCGGGCACCGGCCTACCGTCCGCGCCGCGCGGTGGTCGAGCTCGGCCGGCTGTTCAAGACCGTCGCGACCGGGGAGGCCGCCTACGCGGCGATCCTGGTCGCCGAGGAGGTCCTGGACGTCATGCAGCGGGACTGGATGCGCGACGAGCGGGTGGCGCCGTTCGTGCGCACCATCAACAACATCCACGTGGTCGAGGAGTCCCGGCACATGAAGTTCGCCCGGGAGGAGACCCTGGAGCGGCTGCGCGGGGTGAGCAGGCTGCGCAAGCAGGGCATCGCGCTGGTGGTGTCGATCGCCGCCTACTTCATCGTCACCAGCATGGTCAGCCGCGACGTCTACGCCAACGCGGGACTGGACACCCGGCGCGCGGTCCGGGAGGCCCGGGCGAACGAGCACTACAAGTCGATGCTGCGGTCGAGCTGCGCGGGCCTGATGGAGTTCCTGGACTCGGCCGGGCTGTTGACCGCGGCGGCCACCCGCGTCTACAAGCGCGCGAACCTGATCTGAGCCGATGGCGTTCGCGATCACCCAGACCTGCTGCAACGACGCGTCCTGCGTGACGGTCTGCCCGGTCAACTGCATCCACCCGACACCGGACGAGCCGGACTTCGGCAGCACCGAGATGCTCTACATCGACCCGGCGAGCTGCATCGACTGCGGTGCGTGCGCGGACGCGTGCCCGGTCGACGCGATCGTGCCGGTGGACGTGCTCTCCGGCCCGATGACCGCGTACGCGGAGCTCAACGCGGCCTACTACGCCGACCGGGGTGCCGACCGGGGTGCCGACCGGGACCCGGTGGCCGAGGCCGCGGACCCGGCGCCGAACTTCCACCCGTGGTCACCGCCGGTGTTCGCCCGCGACGTGCCCAGCGACATGGCGCCGTTGGACGTCGCGGTGGTCGGGACCGGACCCGCCGGGATGTACGCCGTCGAGGACCTGTTGCTGCACACCAACGCACGGGTGACGCTGATCGACCGGTTGTCCGCACCGGGTGGACTCGTCCGGTACGGGGTCGCACCCGACCACCCGTCCACGAAGAAGATCGGCGAGACGTTCGCCCGCTTCCACAAGCACCCGAGGCTGCGACTGAAACTCGGGGTCGAGGTGGGCACCGACGTCACCGTCGACGACCTGTCCGCCCGGCACGACGCGGTGCTCTACGCCGTCGGTGCCTCCGCGGCCCGCGCACTGGGCATCGAGGGGGAGGACCTGCCCGGCAGCGTGGCCGCGACGACGGTGGTCGGCTGGTACAACGGGCACCCCGATGTTCCCGCCGACGCGGTCGACCTGTCGGCCGAGCGGGTCGCCGTCGTCGGCAACGGCAACGTCGCGCTCGACGTGGCACGGATTCTCACCGCCGACCCGGACGAGCTGGCCCACACCCCGATCGCGCCGCACGCGCTGCGGCGACTGCGGTCGAGCCGCGTGCGCGAGGTCGTCCTGCTCGGCCGCCGGGGCCCGGAGTCGGCCGCGTTCACCCGGCCGGAGCTGTTGGCGCTGACCGAGGACCCCGACCGCGACGTGGTCGTCGACGCCGGGGACCACCGCACCGTCGCCGCCCTCGACGACGCGGCCCCCACCGACAAGGCGGGCCTGCTGCGGTCCGTGCCCCGCGAGGTCGTCGACTGGTCCGCCCCGCCCGCCGCCGGGATGCGGCGCATCGTGTTCCGGTTCCACTCCGCACCCCGCCGGATCACCGGTCCGGACCGGGTGCGCGGGCTGTGGGTCACCGGTCCGGACGACGACGTGGCGATGTCGGTCGGCCGGGTCGTGCGCGCGGTCGGGCACCGGGGGACCGCGGTGCCGGGGCTGCC
>NZ_KI912259.1:79750-83420 GCF_000231035.2 Saccharomonospora iraqiensis subsp. paurometabolica YIM 90007
CGGTGACGTCGGTGTCCGGCCGCGCCGCCGCCCACAGCGCCGCCGCGGCCCCCGTACCGAACCCGAGGTAGCCGATACGGGGAGCTCCCCCGTCGGAGGACGGTTCCCCGGCGGCGGGGCGACACTCGGGGCGCGCCCGCAACCACGCGGTCACGGCGGCCAGCCGGTCGCCCAGCAGTTCGACGTCGAACACCGTGCCCCGGTCCAGCTGCTCCCGGTGTCCGAGCAGGTCGATCACGAGGGTGCCGAGCCGGGCCTGCCGCAACAGGTCGGCGATCCGGCCGATGCGTGGGCTGTTCCGGCCGTCGCCGCCCGCGTGGATCAACAGCACCATCCCGAGCGGGTGGTCCGGCACGGTGAGGCGTCCCGCGAGTGGCACCATGCCCGCGAACACCTCGACCTCCTCGTCCCGCGCTCGCGGAGCGTCCCCGTCCGGGGAAGGACTCTCCGGGTCGGACGCCGCTCCGTCCGCGGTGACGGGGGCGGGCCGGGTGTCCGGGCGGTCCAGCAGCGCGACCACCTCCTCGTCGCCGATCTGCCGGAAGTCGTCGTACCACTGGCCCACCGCGGTGAAGAACGCGGGCCGCTGAAGGCACACCACCTCGTCGGCCTCCGCCCGCAGCGCGTCGACCGCCCCGGGGGCGCCCACCGGGACGGCGAACACGACCTTGCGCGCGCCGTGCGCGGCCACCACCTGGCAGGCGGCCCGTGCGGTGGAGCCGGTGGCCACCCCGTCGTCGACGATCAGCACCACCCGCCCGTACAACGACACCCGGGGGCGGTTCTGCCGGAACCGGCGCGCGCGCCGTTCGACCTCGGCGCGTTCCCGCGCCTCGACGCCCTCCAGCTCGGCGGGGGTCACGTCGGCGAGCCGCACGGTGTCGGCGTCGAGCACGCGGGCCCCGCCCTCGCCCACCGCGCCCATCGCGAACTCGGGCTGGAACGGCACGCCCAGCTTGCGCACCACCACGACGTCGAGTGCGGCGCCGAGCGACCGCGCCACCTCGTGGGCGACCGGGCCCCCGCCCCGGGGCAGGCCCAGCACCACGACGTCCTCCCCGCGGTAGCGGTCGAGCTCCGCGGCCAGGCGGCGACCGGCCTCGGCCCGGTCGGTGAACGACATGGCCTCATCCTCGCCGCGGGTGTCGGCCGGTGGGTAGGGACGTTCGGCCCCGCACGCCGGTGGCCGGACGGATCGGGGGCGGACCCCGGACGGTGAAGGTCCCGGCCGCCGTGGATCCTCCGGCCCACCCACCCGGGGTCGGGATGCCCCTGTGGCACGCCGGAGGGCGGGGCGACGATGGGGGCGACGATCCCGGCCCGCGCGCCGGGCCGCACACCGCGACACAGGCACGGGCACCATGACCTCCACGGTCACCCTCCTCCTCACCGGCGACGTGATGCCGGGCCGGGGAATCGACCGGATCCTGCCGCACCCCGGCGACGCCGAGCTGCGGGAACCGCACGTGCGCGACGCCGGCTTCTACGTCCGCGCCGTGGAGGAGCGCAGCGGCCCGCTGCCGCGCCCGGTGCCGTTCGCCTGGCCGTGGGGCGCCGCGCTCGCCGCGATGGACGTCGTCCACCCGGACGCGCGCATTGTGAACCTGGAGACCAGCGTGACCCGCAGCCGCCGGTTCGCGCGCGGCAAGACGATCCACTACCGGATGCACCCGGACAACCTGCCGATGCTGCTCGCCGCGCGGCCGGACGTGTGCGTGCTGGCGAACAACCACGTGCTCGACTTCGGCCGCAGCGGGCTGGTGGACACCGTCACCGCGCTCACCCACGCCGGGGTGGCCGCACCGGGCGCGGGCCACGACGCCGCGCAGGCGGCCCGCCCCGCCACGGTGCCGCTGGGGCAGGGACGGCGGCTGCTCGTGTTCGCCGCGGGCTCGGCGACCAGCGGCATCCCGGAGGACTGGGCCGCCGCGCCCGACCGGCCCGGCGTGCGCCTGCTGCCGGACCTGTCCGCCGCCGGGGCGGAGGAGATCCTGGCCGAGGTGGCCGCCGTCCGACGGCCCGGGGACGTGGTCGTGTTCTCCGTCCACTGGGGAACGAACTGGGGCTACCAGGTGCCCGCCGAGCAGGTGCGCTTCGCCCGCACCCTCGTCGAACACGGGGTGGACCTCGTGCACGGGCACTCGTCGCACCACCCCCGGCCGATCGAGGTGCACCACGGCAGGCTCATCCTCTACGGCTGCGGCGACCTGCTCAACGACTACGAGGGCATCAGCGGCTTCGAGCGCTACCGGGGGGATCTGCGCCTGCTGTACGCGCCGACGCTGGACGCCGACACGGGCGAGCTGACCGGGCTGCGACTGTTGCCGTTGCAGTCGCGGCGGCTGCGGTTGCAGCCCGCCGGATCGCGGGACCGGGGGTGGCTGGCCGCGGTGCTGGGGGCGAGCAGCGAACCGTTCGGCACCCACGTCGACAGCCACGACGAGGAGAACGTGTTGACGGTGAGTTGGGCGCGGCGACCGTCGCCGTCCCGGTGAGCGTGCGCGCGGCCCGTTTACCGGAGGCCTCTTCCGGTGATCCCGCGACGGCGAACCACGACCACCCGAGGAGTGAGAGAACCATGCCCGTGGCCGAGATGGTGCGGACCTACCCGGGCGATCTGGGTGGGCTCGACCGCGACGCGCTGGTGCGGTGTATCGAGGAGTGCGTGGCCTGCGCGCAGGCCTGCACCGCGTGCGCCGACGCGTGCCTGTCCGAGTCGGACGACATGCTGCCGCAGCTGCGTAAGTGCATCCGGACCAACGCCGACTGTGCCGACGTGTGCGAGACGACGGCGCGCGTGCTGTCCCGGCACACCGGCTACGACGCCAACCTCACCCGGTCGGTGCTGGAGGCGTGCGCGGTCGCCGCCCGCACGTGCGGTGACGAATGCGAGTCGCACGCCGCCCACCACGAACACTGCCGCGTGTGCGCGGAGTCGTGCCGACGCTGCGAACGGTCCTGTCGGGAACTGCTGGACACGCTGGGCCGCGGCGCGGGCGGTTGACGCGGGGAGCGCAGGGGTGCGGCGGCGTCAGTCGTCGTCGCCGTCTCCGCCGTCCTCATCCCTCTTGTCCTTGCCGTTCTCGTCCTTCTCTTTCTTCTTGTCCTTCGCCTTTTTGTCCTTTTTGTCGTCCTCGTCCTTGTCGTCCCCGTCCTTGTCGTCCTTCGGTGGGGCGGTGGTCTCGCTGTGCAGGACCGTGTCGGTGCGCAGCAGCACCGTGCCGTCCAGCCGCACCAGTTCGTGCTGGTGGAACTCGGTGACGGTGCTGTCGTCGCGCATCCGCATCCGCAGACCGACGTGCACGGAGTCGTCCCCGGTCATCCGCGGTTCGGACAGGACCTCCAGTTTCCGAACCTTGCTCCACCGGTCGTCGAACGTCTCGCGCCCCTCGGCACGCAGTTCGGGGCCGAGCCGTTCCCACGCGGCGTCCCGGCTGTCGGGCAGCAGTGCGTAGTAGTCGGCGACCGCCTGCCGGGCCTGTGCCGCGCTCACCGTGGGGGACGGGGAACTCGACGAGGGTGGCGTACTCGACGGCCCGGCGGCGGTGGTCGGGTCGTCGTCCCCCGATCCGACAATGAGCGCGGTGACCAGCACCCCGATCGCCACCACGGCCCCCACGGCCGCGAGCAGCGGGCCGCGCCCGCGTCGCGTTCCGGAGGGCGGCGGGGC
>NZ_KI912259.1:83520-94367 GCF_000231035.2 Saccharomonospora iraqiensis subsp. paurometabolica YIM 90007
CGGACCTGGCGGACGTCCGGCCGCTGCCCGGGTTCGGCGGCGAGCATCGCGGACAGCACGGGGGTGAGCGGCCCCGCCCGGTCCGGCACGGGCATCGTGCCCGCGGCCACGCGCTGCAACAGCGCGATCTGGTTCCCGGCGGTGTCCCCGAACGGGGGCATGCCCTGCACCGCGGCGTAGAGCAGGGAGCCGAGCGAGAACACGTCCGAGGCAGGGGAGGGGTCCTGGCCCCGCGCGACCTCCGGGGCGAGGTAGGCCGGGGTGCCCGCCACCAGCCCGGTCTGGGTGACCGTGAGATCTCCCCGGGCGTGCGCGATGCCGAAGTCGACGAGTTTCGCGGTGCCGTCCGGCGCCAGCAGCACGTTCGCGGGCTTGATGTCGCGGTGCACGATTCCGGCCGCGTGTGCGGCGGCCAGCGCGTCCGCCACCTGGCTCCCGAGGTGGGCGGCCGTGCTCGGCGACAGCGGACCGTGCGCGGCGAGCGTGTCGGACAGCCCGGTGGCCGGGAAGTACTCCATCACCAGCAGCGGCGCCCCGGCATGCTCGGCGACGTCGTGCACCGCGACCGCGTTCGGATGGTGCAGTCGTGCGGCGATGCGCCCCTCCCGCATGGCCCGCTGCCGTGCCTCGTCGGCGGCGGCCTGATTACCGCCCGTGCCGGGGTCGTGCAGCTCCTTGACCGCGACCTGCCGCTGCAGCCGCTCGTCGTCGGCCAGCCACACCGAGCCCATCGCACCACTGCCGAGGTGCCGCCGCAGCCGGTACCGGCCCGCCAGCAGATCGCCGACCTCGCTCACCCGCGTCACCCTTCCGTGTGTGTCCCGGATCAGGGTAAGGGCGGGCAACACCGCACCGTCTGAGCGGCGGAGGCGACCCGAGGTGCCCGACCGAACCCTGCCGCACCGAGTCTTGAACCAACGGAATCGTGAGAAACAACACATAAGCCGTCGCGGGTATCTCGATCGCATCGTTTTCCGGGGAGTGCCGCGTCCCTGCCCGCAGGCCGGCCGGTTCCCACGAGCCGATTCTGAACGGTATCGAATATTAAGTGGTGTATGACCTGACAGGGGCGTCGGCTGGATGAGGGCCGAGTACACCACGTTCGTGGTTGTAACTGAGTACCAAATATGATAGTTATCTTGACGGTGTCGAGGTGATCGCACGTACCACCGGGAGCGACAATGGTCTTGGCGAGGCGATTGGCGGATGCGGCCGATGCCTACGTCGCGGGCTCGGATCCCGGCCGGGCACGGTGGGGCGAGCCGTTGAGCCGACGTGGACGGGCGAGGTTGCGCTGGGATCCCGATTACTGTCGTCGCGTCGCGCGTTGGTTCGACCGTGCTCCCCAGCTGGTCTACGACTCCCGGCTCAGTCGGCTATACCACCGGTTCAAGTGGGAGACGCTGCAGCAGTACCGGCTTCTCCTGGACACGGGGATCACCATCGAGCCATGGGTCTGGTCGGGGCAGCCGTATCGGGGCTCGGCCGCGTTGCGGGAGTCGGTGCTCGCGACCGGAGTACTGTACGTCTACCTCACCGACTCCGGGCACGGCGTGGGCAGGACCGGGTACCATCCCATGTCGGCCCTGACCGGGTTGCGGGTCAGTGGAGTCGAGTTCCGTTACAATGACGTGTTCCGCGCGGTGCACGACGTTTTCGGGCACGTCATGTTCGACAACGATTTCTCAGCACGCGGCGAGTTCCGAGCGACATACTGTCATCTGTGGATGTACACACCGGATGTGCATCCGGTGTTGCTCACCGAACAGGTCGCCCAGATCAGCTGGTATTACTTCGGCCCGCACCTGGACCGGGGAGACCGGCGGCGGTATTCCGATCAGAAAGTATTCGAGTTTCCCCGATCGTTCCTGGACGAATTCATGGGGATGTTTGCGATGAGCGACAGCGAGGAGTCTGTGTGACGAACGTGATGAGTCCCGGCCGTGGTAGTCGTTCTTCGCTGGGTCAGCGGGTCCGGGCCGACTTCCCGATCCTGGAGCAGTCGTTCGACGGTAACCCGCTCGTGTATCTGGACAACGCCGCGACGACCCAGAAGCCCCGTGCCGTGCTGGATGCGCTGGTCGGATACTACGCGAGGGCGAACAGCAATGTGGGTCGCGGATACCACCGCCTCGCTTTCGCGGCGACGGATGCGTATGAGGAGAGCCGGGCGGTCGTTCAGCGCGCGATCAACGCCGAGCACCCCGACGAGGTGGTGTTCGTGCCCGGCACGACCGCGGCGATGAACATGCTGGCCGACACGTTCGGGCGCGCTACCGTGTCGGAAGGCGACCAGGTCGTGGTCACCGGGATGGAGCACAACTCGAACCTGTTGCCCTGGCGTCGGCTGTGCGAAGCGACCGGCGCTGAGTTGGTCGTGGTGCAGACCGACGAGCAGGGAGCGCTCAACCCCTCTCGGTTCGCCGACGCCATGGGCCCCCGGGTGCGATTGGCCGCGGTGACGCACGTGTCCAACGTGCTCGGCACTGTCAACCCGGTGCGCGAGCTGATCGACACGGCCCACCGGTGGGAGGTACCCGTCGTCGTCGATGGTGCGCAGGCGATCCCGCACCGCCAGGTCGATGTCCGCGATCTGAACGCAGACTTCTATTGTTTTTCCGGGCACAAGGTGTACGGGCCGATGTCCACCGGCGTGCTCTACGGTAAACGGGACCTGTTGACCGACTTACCGCCGTGGCAGGTCGGCGGGGGAACGGTCAAGGATGTACGGGCCGACGAACCGGTGCGCTACGTTCCCGCTCCGGCCCGGTTGGAGGCCGGAACGCCGAACGTCGCGGGAGCGGTCGGGCTCGCCGCCGCGTTCGACTATCTGACTGAGATCGGGTGGAGCGATATCCGGCGGCACGACGAAACCCTCGTGCGCGCGGCCGTCGAGGAGGTCGGCGATGTACCGGGGGTACGGGTGTTGGGCAATCCGGCCGCGGATCCCAGTGGCATAGTCTCCCTCGTCGTGGACGGGATTCACCCGTATGACGTCTGTGGTCATCTCGACCATAACGGCATCGCGATCCGGGCCGGCGTGCATTGCGCGAACACGTTCGTGGACACCCTTGACCCGGTCGGCACCGTGCGACTGTCGTTCGCCGTCTACAACACCGTCGAAGAGCTCGAGCTCGTGAGCCGGGCCTTGCGCACGGTTGAGCCCGGCCTCTGGACGACCGAACATCCTACCGAACGGTTCCTGTAGCCGGGCCACGAGTTCGCAGCCGACCTCCTGTTCCCCCGGCGCCGTACGTGGTCACCGGTACGGCGCCGGAGTGGTTCCTTCCGGGAGTACGGTACCGAGCGCGTCGTCCAACTCGGCGTGCAGAGCACGCCGGGTCGCCGGTGAGCAGAAGGCCGCATCGATCCCGGCGCGCGTCACGGAGGCGAGCTCGGTGGAGTCCAGTCCGAGCCGGGTGGCACAGAGGACGTATTCCCGGCTCAGCGTGGTGCCGAACATACCGGGATCGTCGGTGCCGAGGGTGACCGGGACCCCGGCTGTGAGCAGGCTCGGAAGCGGGTGCTCCGCCCAGGAACCCACGGCGCCGGTGCGCAGGTTCGAGGTCACGCAGACCTCTAGCGGCACGTCGTGTTCGGCGAGGTGGGCGAGCAGCCGGGGGGCGTCTGCGGCGGCGATGCCGTGTCCGATGCGGTCGGCGCGGAGTTCGGTGAGGGCGGAGAGGACCTCACCGGGTCCGGTGGTTTCCCCGGCGTGCGGGACGCTGCGCAACCCCGCGGCACGCGCCGAGGCGAAGGCATCGTGAAACGCGGCGCGGGGGACCCCGGTCTCCGGTCCGCCGAGTCCGAACGCGACTGTGCCGACCGGCTGGTGGCGTAGGATCCAGTCGAGTGTGGCCCACGCACCGACGAGACCGTCGTCGCCCGAGACGTCGAAGATCCAGGCGATCTCGACGCCGCACGCACGGGCCGCCAGCCGGCCGGACTCCAGCGCGTCGGCCAGTTCGGCAGGGTCGATGCCGACTTTCAGGTGGGACAGGGGAGTGACCGTGACCTCGGCATAGCGGACGTTATCGGCCGCCAGTGTCTCCGCGAGCCCGATGATCAGGCGTTCGACGCTCTCCCCGGTGGTGACGAGGCGGTTCAGGGCGACGTAGACGTCGAGGAAATGGTCGAAGTTGGTGAATTCGTAGTATGCGGCGAGCTCCTCGGGGTCCGTCGGTACCTCTCCCTGCGGATGCCCGCGGGCGAGATCGGCGACGGTTGTGAGGTCGGCTGAGCCGAGTAGATGCACATGCAACTCGACTTTCGGCAGCGCCGCGACGAAGGCCTCAACAGTCCCTGTGGTGTCACGAGCCATGACACACGAGTCCCTCGCCGAGGATCCCACGAGTCCGGCCGACCGTATCGCGAATGCCCACGGAGTCAAACTAGCGGAATGTCGATCGAGGCGGCAAGCGATGTCGGCACGCCGGTGGCGGGAGCGACGCGGGTCGCACTCGGAAGCTACGGCCGTGTGGGGTCGTGTGTGGGCAACGATGTCCCGGCGATGCGGTCGGGAAGGTCTGTCTCCGGGCCGGACGGTCGGAATTGGCTGCTCCGGATCCCTTTCACCGTGCGCTGAGCAGTTCTTTCCGACGGGATCGGATCCGACTCGACGGGACGATTCCGAGTGCCTTGGATGAAAGACCGTGCACCGCGCTATCAGGATCGCGCCGTGCACGGACGGGCCGATGTCCGAACAGTGTCGCGGCCACCTCCGAATCCTGGTCGAGAATTTACCGCAACGGGCATGCTAATGAGGAGTCCGGCCAGGTGCAAGGGGCTTCTGGGTGTGCTCCGTGGGCGCGCGTTCATCGAGACCCGGCGACCGGGAGTCTCGCGCCGGCCGGCAGGCTTCGGTAACTGTTCGGTAATAACCGGGAAACGGGTTTCCGAACAACCCGGCGAGCCGGGTTCCACGGCGAGGCCCGGGACGTTGTTCAATCCCATCGGTGGGCCGAACGGCGGAATCCATCACGATGGTCTGGGCTGAACGGAGCAACTCGTTAATGCTGTTCTTGTGCTGCTCTGCGGGGCCTGTTAAGACGGAGACCCGTGATCAGTGATCAGGGCCGATCGATTGGTTAGAACCCAGGAGTGGCCGGGTGCGGAACAGGCTTCCCGCCGGTTCGGCGCGCCCTGCGTGTCGGCACCGCGCTGAGGGCATCGCCGCTCGGGGATCTCGTTGACGGAATCCGGGAAGGTGTTCGTGAGCCCCGAGCGACACCGTTTGAGCGGAGTCCGGTCGGTGCCGGACCGGGTGCGTGGTCGGTCGGTCGACGACGGTCGCTTACTTCGTCTGTCGAGCTCGATTCCGTTCGGGCGAACCAGAATATCTACCACATGGCGGAGCGCCCCTGACAGTGGCGGCCGTGTCGCGCATCGTAAGCTGAAGATATCAGCGTCGACGAATATGTTGGCGACGGGTTGAGCACGGCCTCGATCGCTGGTAAAACTATCGATGCGATCGTGCAACTCGGTGTCGACGCCATCGGTCGAAACTGATTCGGAGGGCGGAATGTCGTGTCGCCGGGAATGTCATCGTGTTTTGCACTGACGGGAAAAAAATGACAACATCGACTTCTCGTTCGTCGGCGTGGTTGAGTCTTCCGCTGTCGATGGCGGAGTTCGGTTCCCGAGGATTCCGCTTGGACCGGCCTGCGGCCAGGGTCGCTCTCGAGGAGCATGCGAGGAGCTTTCTCCGCGGTTTCAATCTCGCTGCCGCCCGACGGGGGGCGCCGCATGAGGAACTGCACGATCAGATCGCCGACGACGAGCGCGGGTTCGCGTACGAGGGTGCCGGGATGTATGCGGGACTGGTCGATACGCTGACCGTGGGCCGGGCACGTGCGGTACGGACGCTGCTCGACGGGCCCGGTGACGGTTACGCCCACTTGATCAACGTCGGCGCAGGGTGGCTGTTCACGCCCGCTCGGGTGACCGCCGTGCCGCGACTGCCGGACCAGCCGTTGCTGCGCTGGCTCGCGCTGGACGGCGCGGGTTTCGGTGAGGTGTACTTCGGTGGTCTGCGCGCCCTGCGCCGCCGCGCCGCCGCACGTCCCGGTCCCCGTTGGGAGGCCCGGCTCGCCGGCTGCGGAAGGGCTTTGTGGTTCGCCGAGTCCGGCGATCCCGACGGCGTCGCCGATGTGATCGCCGGTGTGGCCCCGGGAGCACGCCCACATCTGTGGGCCGGTGTGGGGCTCGCGGTCACCTACGCCGGCGCGGCCGACGATGTCGTGCGCGACCGGCTCGTCGAGCGGTCGGCACCGTACCGAGACGACTTCGCCCAGGGAGTGCTGTTCGGTGCGGCCGCGCGGCATCGGTCGGGCATCGTGCCGGAGCACACCCGGCGAGTGGCCGCGCTGTTCCTCGGTGCGTCCGTCGAAGACGCGGCCCGGTGGTGTACCGCTACCTCGGCCGACCTCACTGCCAGGACCGATGTGCGCGCATACCTGCGATGGAAACAGCGACTGCGCTTACTGGCCGCCGAACTCCGCTGACCTCTCGGAGAGGACCGAACCGCATGCGCATCCCAGTACGAAAGCTGCTCGCCCCCGTGGTCGTCGTCTCCCTGTGCGCCGCCCTCGGTGTCATGGTCGCGCGCCCGGGGCTGAGCGAGGAGGAGATCGGCGAGTTGGCGGACGGGTTCCGGTTCGTCGAACAGCGGGTGAACTCCGCGCCGCCGGACGCGCGCACGGCACGCGAGGTGGCGCCCGGCGTCGACGGCATCGGCGCATGGATCTCCTCCGTCGGTGCGGCCGCCGGCCTGTCGGACGTGCGCGGCCTCGGCCGCCCCGGCGACTTGTGCCTGGTGGACCCGCGCGACGACTCCGTGACGCTACGGCCGGCCCGTCCGTCGGCGGACGGCGGCTACGACCCGGTACATCTGCGGCCGGACGGGCTGCCCTACGACGACACCATGGCGCCGATGGGGTGTGTACCGGCCGACATCGATGCGGACGGCGACATCGACCACCTGGTCCACTACTGGGGCCGGTCGCCGGTGGTCTTCCTCAACACCGGGGGTGTGGGTGTTCCGACCGCGGACGGTCACCGTCCCGTCGAGCTGATCGAGCCGAGCTCCGTGTGGAACTCCGCGACGCTCAACGTCGGCGATGTGGACGGTGACGGCAACCTCGATCTTCTGATCGGCAACTACTTCCCGGATGGTGCCCGGGTGCTCGACCCGACCGCCGACGACACCCGGATGGAGATGCAGGACTCCATGTCGCTGGCCCGCAACGGCGGACGCAACCGGCTGCTGCTCACCGAGCCGACCGGCCGCCCCGATGAGTTGCCGAAGATCACCGACGCGAGCAACGCGCTCACCCGTGCGTCGGCGTCGTCGTGGACGCTCGCCACCGGTATGCAGGACCTCACCGGGGACGGTCGACCGGAGATCTACCAGGCCAACGACTTCGGCCCGGACCAGCTCATGCTGAACGAGTCCACGCCGGGCCGGGTCCGGCTCACCGAAGTCCGGGGGGACCGCGACCTGGTCACACCCAAGTCGATGGTGCTGGGCCACGACTCGTTCAAGGGCATGGGCGTCACCTTCACCTACGACGGCGACGCGGCGCTACCGACCATCCTGGTCAGCAACATCACCACGCCGTTCGCTCTGCACGAGAGCAACCTCGCATTCGTCCCGAGCGGGAAGCCCGAAGACCTCGTCGAGGGCCGGGTCCCGTTCACCCAACGTGCCGAGTCGCTCGGGATCGCGCGTAGCGGGTGGTCCTGGGACGTGCGCGCCGGCGACTTCAACAACGACGGCGTCGACGAGATCATGCAGGCGAACGGCTTCCTCCGCGGCGAGATCGACCGGTGGCCGGTGCTGCAGGAACTCGCCATGGGCAACGACGAGCTCGTGCACGACCCCGCCTTCTGGCCGGAATTCGGTCCCGGCGATGATCTGTCCGGGCACGAGCCCAACCGTTTCTTCGTGCGCGGGCCGAACGGCCGCTACGCCGATCTCTCCGGCCGCAGCGGCCTGTCCGACGATGACAACACGCGGGCTCTCGTTTTCGGGGACGTGGACGGTGACGGGCGACTCGACGCCGTCGCGGCCAATCAATGGCAGGACTCCGTGCTGCTGCTGAACCGCGCATCGGCCGGGGCCTCCGCGGGACTCCGCCTGGTGCGTGCGGCCGGGGCCGGGTCGGACGGTGCGGTCACGCCCGCGATCGGCGCACAGATCCGGCTGCATGATCCGGAGCGGCCGCAGCGCGCGCAGCTCTATCCGGCCAACGGCCACACGGGTGTGTCCTCCTCGGAGCTGCACTTCGCGCTGCCCTCCGACGAGTCCGTGCCCGCCACGGTGACCTGGCGCGACGCGGGCGGGAAGCACGAGGCACGGGTCGAGATCAGCCCCGGCCGCTCAACCATCCTGCTCACCACCGACGGAACGGCTGAAGTGCGATGACCACGACCTCGACGTCATCAGACCTGGACCGCGGCACCCCTACCGAGCAGGCCCCGCCCGCTCGGGCCGACGAAGCACCTGCCGGGCCCACACCGAACCAGCGCCGGGTCAAGGCACTGGTACGTTTCGCGATCTCGATCAGCGTGTTCAACCTTCTCGGCTACACCGTGCTCGGCTTCGAACAGGCACCGATCACGCCCCTCGTGGCCGTCCTCGTCAGCTACGCCACCGCACTGGGCTTCGAGGCGATCGATGCCCGTGCGCGGAGCGTGCCGCCCGCCTACACGGGTGGCGCACGTGAGCTCGCGGTGTTCCTACTACCCGCACACATCACCGGACTCGCGTGCGGGATGCTGCTGTGGGGCAACTCGTCGCTGTGGCCGTACATCTTCGCGATCACGGTCGGCAACGGCAGCAAGTACCTGCTCCGGTTACGGGTCAACGGGAAGCTGCGCCACGTACTCAATCCGTCGAACACCGGGATCGCGGTGGTCCTCGTACTCTTCCCGTGGGTCGGGATCGCTCCGCCCTACCACTTCACCAGTTTCACCACCGGCGCTCTCGACTGGCTGATCCCGCTCGGCGTACTCATGGCGGGCACGATGCTCAACGCCAAGCTCACCGGCAAGATGCCGTTGATCCTCGCGTGGTTCGGCGGGTTCGTCGCCCAGGCGGTACTGCGGTGGTTGTTCCTGGATCACTCCCTGCTCGGCGCGCTGGTTCCGCTGACCGGTCTCGCGTTCATCCTGTTCACCAACTACATGATCACCGATCCGGGCAGCACTCCGACCGCCCGGCGCGGCCAGATGGTGTTCGGCGTGACCGTGGCGACTGTCTACGGCCTGCTGGTGGTGAACGAGATCGCCTTCGGGTTGTTCTTCGCCCTGGTGATCACCTGCCTGTCCCGGGCCGTCGTGCTGCGGGTGGCCGCGATCCTGCCGTCTTCGTCGCCCGAGCCCGCATCCACACCGGTGATCGAGGAGAAGTCATGAGCCGGGACGAGGAGATCGCGATCGTCGGTATCGCGTGCCGCTATCCGGACGCAGCGTCGCCGAACGATCTGTGGGAGACCGCGCTCGCACGGAGGCGCGCGTTCCGGCGGATGCCGGAGCAACGACTGTCCGGCGCGTACATCGGATCGTCCGACGACCGCGACCGCACCTATCTGACGCATGCCGGGCTGCTGCGCAACTGGCGGTTCGACCGGGAGCGGTTCGGGGTGCCCGGCGGGCTGCACCGTGCTGTGGATCATGTGCACTGGCTGGCCCTGGAGACCGCCGCCGAGGCACTGATCGACGCCGGATTCCCGAACGGGGCCGGGCTCGACCGCGACCGGGTCGGCGTGGTGCTGGGCAACTCGCTCACCGGGGAGTTCTCCCGCGCGACGCAGCTGCGGCTGCGGTGGCCGTACCTCCGTCGGGCCGCGGCCGCGGCACTCGACGGGGCGGGAATCGAGGGGGACAGCGCGACACACGCCCTCACGCTGCTGCGCGAGCTGGTGCGGGATCAGTTCCCCGTGCCCGGTGACGAGTCGCTGGCGGGCGCGCTGTCGAACACGATCGCCGGCCGGGTGTGCAACCACTTCGACTTCCACGGTTCCGGCTTCACCGTGGACGGTGCCTGCGCCTCCAGCCTGCTGTCGGTGATGACGGCCGGCCGGGCACTGCTCGACGGGGACCTCGACTTCGCCCTCGCGGGGGGCGTGGACCTCAGCCTCGACCCGTTCGAGCTCGTCGGTTTCGCGAGAACCGGCGCGCTGGCGGTGGATCGGATGCGGGTTTACGACGATTCGCCCACCGGGTTCCTGCCCGGCGAGGGCTGCGGCGTGGTGGCGTTGATGCGTGCCGAGGAGGCCGAACGCGCCGGGTTGCGCACCTACGCCCGGCTCGCCGGCTGGGGAACTTCGTCGGACGGTGCGGGCGGGCTCACCAGGCCCCGGACCTATGGTCAGCGGCTGGCCATGGATCGCGCCTACGAGATGGCCGGGATCGCGCCGGATGACGTGGAGTTGGTCGAGGGGCACGGCACCGGTACGAAGGTCGGGGACGAGGTCGAGTTGGCCACGCTCACCGAGGTGCGCGGTCACGGGGCGGCGCACGCCGTGCTCGGTTCGATCAAGGCCAACATCGGCCATACGAAGGCAGCGGCCGGCGTCGCGGGTCTGATCAAGGCCACGTTGGCGGTACACCACCGCGTGCTGCCGCCCACCACCGGGGTGGAGCGGCCACACGAGATGTTGCGCCGCGCGGACACCCCGCTGCGGGTGCTCGCCGAGCCGGAGCCGTGGCCGACGACCCTGCCGCTGGCGTCGGTCTCGTCCATGGGTTTCGGTGGGGTCAACGCGCATGTCGTGCTGCGGGGTCTCCCCGGGCGCCCGGTCGAGGCACTGCCGCCCCGGGTGGCCGCGCTCGGGCGGCGCCGG
>NZ_KI912259.1:94467-94978 GCF_000231035.2 Saccharomonospora iraqiensis subsp. paurometabolica YIM 90007
CGACCCGGCGGCGCTGGCCGAGCGGGTGGCCGAGGTCGCGGCGATCGCGCCGGCGCTCAGCACTGCCGAGTTGCACGACCTGGCGGCGACCCGGCACGCCTCCCGCCGCGGCACGGGAGGTGTGCGGTGTGCGCTCGTCGCGGACACCCCCGACCGGCTACACGACGCAGCCGTGGCCGCTCGAGATCGCCTCGCCACGTGGGACGGCCGGTTGTCGCTGGACGAGGGGGCCGGTGTGGTGCTCGCGTCCGGCTCCGTGCCCCGGATCGGGGTGCTTCTGCCCGGCCAGGCCGCGCCGGTCCGCGCGGACCTTGATGACTGGGCCGCGGACCTGCACGTGCCGGGCGCTCCCGGGGTCCGACTGGTGGACGACGCCCGGGACACCGCGCTCGCCCAGCCCGCCATCGTGCGTCAGTCGCTCGCCGCGCTGGCGTGGCTGGAGGCCTGCGGTTGTCGCCCGGTCGCAGCCACCGGGCACAGCCTCGGAGAGATCAGCGCACTGGTCTGGGCG
>NZ_KI912259.1:95078-122173 GCF_000231035.2 Saccharomonospora iraqiensis subsp. paurometabolica YIM 90007
GGCTGGCCGTCGCCCGCGGCCGCGCGATGGCCGAGCACGGCCGGGTGGGTACCGGGATGGCCGGAATCGCGGCGGACGCCGAGCGGGTCACCGCCCTCGCCGACGGACTGGACGAGGTGGAGATCGCCGGTTTCAACGGTCCCGCGCAGACCGCGGTGGCCGGGAAGGTCGCCGACCTTGACCGGATCGTGGTACGTGCACGGGAACAGGGCGTGTCCGCCACGATGTTGTCCGTGTCGCACGGGTTCCACAGCCACGCGATGGCCGACGTGGTCGAACCGTTGCGGACCGAGCTGGCGGAGGTCCCGTTCTACCCGGTTGGGCGGCCGGTCTTCTCCACGGTGACCGGCCGGGCTCTGGCCGGCACCACCGATCTGGTCGAGCTGCTCGTCGAGCAGGTGACGCGGCCGGTGCGGTTCGCTGAGGCAGTGGGTGCGCTCGCACGACGCTGCGACGTGTTGGTGGAGGCCGGCGCGGGCACGACCCTCACGGATCTGGCTCGCGGTGTCGTACCGGACGTGCCGGTCTTCTCCCTCGACAGCGGGAACCCGCACCGCCACGCCCTGGCCACCGCCGCACTCGCCGCCTGCGGCGCGGGCGATCTGAACGCCTGGTTCGCCGAGCGGGTGACCCGTCCGCTCGACGTCGACAGCGCCTTCGATCTGCTCGCCAACCCGTGCGAGAGCGGACTCCCCGACACGTCCCTCGACCAGGAGGTGCCCGGGGAACAGGACGCGCCCACCGGGCCGGTCCCGGAGCAGGCGTCGGCGCCCGACGGCGGCACGTCGCTGGAGACGGTACGGGAACACCTCAGCCGTACGCTGGAGCTGCCTGCCTCGGCGATCCGGGGGGAGAGCACGCTGCTGCACGACCTGCACATGAACTCGTTGCAGGTCGTCCAAGTGGTCGCGGGCCTCGCCGACCTGCTCGGCACCAAGCCGCCTGGACCCGAACTCTCCGTGGTGGATGCCACGGTGGCCGACATCGCCGAGTCGCTGGCGGCCCAGCCCGCTGCCGAGGCACAGCAGCCGGTCGGTCCCCCCGCGGGGCTTGCCGACTGGGTCCGCGCCTTCGAACATCGGTGGATACCGGCCGATCCGGTGGGGGCGGCGCCGGAGCCCGGCGAGTGGATCGTCGATGCGCCGGCCGGGCACTGGCTGCACGAGAGTGCCCTGCCCGGAACCGGCCTCGCCGTCTGGTTGGCGGACGGCGATCCGGACGAGGTCGCGCGGGTGCTCGCGCTGATCGCGCGGACCCGTCCGCGGAGGTTGCTTCTCGCCCATCCCGGGCATCCGGCGGCGGCTGCCGTGGGACGCAGCGCGGCCGTGGAACTGGCGGACTGCGCGGTCACGGTCGTCGAATGCGGGACGGACGGTCTGGATCCCCGATTGGTGGTGGGCACCGGCCACCAGGAACTGCGGGTGACCGCGGACGGGGCGGAGCGGATGACCACCCACCTGCACTCTCCGGGACCGGAGGCCGAGCTACCGCTGGCCGAAGGGGACGTGTGCCTGATAACCGGTGGCGCGGACGGCATCACCGGACTCTGTGGCGTCGCGCTGGCCCGCCGCACGGGCTGCACGCTGGTCCTGGTGGGGCGTTCGGCGCCGGAGGCGCCACGGGTCGCGGAGGCACTCGACGCGCTCGGCATGCCCGCACACTACGTTCAGGCCGACGTTACCGACCCGGACGACGTGGCCCGCGCGGTCTCCACTGCCGGTGCACTCGGACCTGTCCGTGGGCTCCTGCACGGCGCCGGGGTCAACGCGCCGCAGCGGATGGACGCGGTGACGCCGGAGACGCTGCGGCGGGCGGTCGACCCGAAGGTCACGGGACTGCACCTGCTGCTGGACGCCGCACCCGAGTTGCGGCTCGTGGTCGGCTTCGGGTCGATCATCGGCAGGCGTGGCCTTCCCGGACAGGCGGAGTACTGCGTGGCCAACGACTGGCTCCGCACGGAACTGGAACGGACCGCGCTGCCGGGACGCAGACACCTGCACCTGGAGTGGTCGTTGTGGAAGGGGGTCGGTATGGGCGAACGTATGGGCGTCGTCGACGATCTCGCCGCCGCCGGGATCACCCCCATCGACCCGCAGACCGGTCCGGAGGCGATGCTGCGGGTGCTCGCCGACCGGCAGGCGCCGGGCACCATCCTGCTCACCGGACGGTTCCCGGCGGCACCGACGCTCACGGTGGAGGGGCACACACCGGACCCACTGCGGTTCACCGAGAACCTGCCGGTTCGGGTCCCCGGGGTCGAAGCCGTGGCCACGGCGTCCCTGTCTCTCGGCGATGATCCGTACCTCGACGAACACCGTGTGGACGACGTTCCGGTTCTGCCGACCGTGCTCGGGCTGGAGGCGATGGCCCAGGTGATCGACGCGGTATCGGTTCATACCCGCAGTTGCTGGTCGTTCACCGACCTCCACCTGCACAGCCCCATCGTGGTAGGCGAACGCGGCTCCCGTTCGATCCGGGTCCTGGCACTGGCCGAGGACGCGGAGGGCTTCCGGCTCGCGCTGCGGGACGACTCCGACGACTTCGACGCCGACCGGTTCACCGCCGCGGTTCCCGACGCGGCCGCGCCTCCGGCACCGAGCGTGCCCTCGGCGGAGGTCGCACCGTCGGCTGACCTGGCGCCGGACGAGACCGGTCCGCACCCGTTCTACGGATCGCTGTTGTTCCACGAGGGGCGCTTCCGCCGTCTGGTCGGATACGACAGCGTCACCGCGTTCGAGGTGCGTGCCCGGGTCCGGGCCGAGCCCGAGCGAACGTGGTTCTCCGAGTTCCATCATCAGCGCCTGTTGCTCGGGGACTGCGGTGCGCACGATGCGGCGATACACGCGTTACTGGCATGTGTACCGCATCGGCGGGCGCTGCCCGTCGGCGCGGACCGGTTCACGGTGTGGCGCGAGCCGAGAGGGATGCTGCGGGTACACGCCGTCGAACGCGCGCATACCGCGGACGACTACACCTTCGATGTGGAGGTCGTGGACGAGTCGGGCGGCGCGATCGCCCGCTGGGAGGGACTGCGGCTGCGCGCGATCGCGGCCGCGGGTCGGGAGTCGTCGGCGGGGCTCCCGCTCGTCGGCCCACTGCTGAGCCGCCGTCTGATCGAATTGGATGTGGCGCAGCGGGTCGAGCTGGTCCTGCTCGGCGCGGACACGTTCGCCACGGACTCGGCGGACGGGCGGTGGGACGGCTGGGTGGCCGAATCCGGATCGGGGCACGTGCTGCTCGCCCGAGCCGCCCATCCGGTGGGCCTCGCGTGGGGCTCGGCCGTGCCCGTGGCGACCGACGATGAGGCCGATCAGGAGGCCATCTCCCGGCTGACCCGCAAGCTGGACGAATCCGTCGAGGTCGCGGCCACGCGGATCGCGGCGGGTCGTGCCGCACTGGACCGGCTGGGCGTCGACGCGCTGACGCCGCTCGACCTCAACGAGGTCACCGAGGACGGCCTCGCGGTGCTGTCCGGTGCGGGTGCGGTCGTCGTCGTGGCGGGGTTGCGGATCGCCGGACCGGAGGAACCGATTGTCGCGATCGCTGTGCGGAAGGGTGCACATGAGTGAGTACGTGCTTCGTCATCGGGTGATGTTCGACGAGACCAACCTGGTCGGCAACGTCTACTTCGCCCACTACCTGCACTGGCAGGGACACTGCCGGGAAGCCTTCCTCGCCGAACACGCGCCCGGCGTGCTGCACGAGGTGCGGACCGGCGAACTGGTCATGGTGACGGTGTCCTGCTCGATGGAGTACTTCGTCGAGGTTTTCGCGCTCGAGGAGATCGACATAGGGATGACTCTGCGCGGTTCGGCGGGTAACCGGGTCGAGATGGATTACGAGTTCCGTCGTGCCGAGCAGCTCGTCGCCCGTGGCCAACAGGTCGTGTCATGCCTGCGCCGCACCGAGAACGGGGTGTCGCCCGTTCGTGTCCCCGAGGAACTGTCCCGGGCACTGGCCGCCTACGCCACATACCCGCAGACCCGAGCCGTGCCCCCGGGTCCGAGGAGTTGAGCGCCCGTGACAGACGACGATCGGCACGCCGACGCCTTTCTCGCCGGCCTTGACGTGGTAGGTGACCTGTGGACCGTGCTGGTGATCCGAGAACTTCTCGTCGCACCGGCGGACGAGGACGCGTTGCTGGACGGCGTCCCGGGGCTCCACCGCGATCTGCTCCTGGAGAAGCTCGATCGGTTGTCCGACCAGTGTCTGGTCGAGCGAGGTCGCGAGTACCGCCTGACAACTCTCGGCCATCGCCTCTGCGGTCCGTTGACGATGCTGGCGGATTGGGGACGACTCAATCTCAGGTGACGACCATCCGGTACCACTCCTTGTCCGACACGCACGTGAGGAGAACGCATGTCACCCACGACCGAGGAACTTGAGCGCATTCGAGCCGAACAGACCGCCGTCTGGGACGCGGTCAGCGACGGGTGGGCGCGCTGGCGGGCAGACTTCGAACGTGCCGCATCGGCAGTGTCCGACATTCTGATCCGCAAGGCCGGGGTGCGGTCCGGCGACTCCGTGCTGGACTTCGGCACCGGACTCGGTGAACCGGCCCTGACCGCCGCCGAGGTGGTCGGTGCGACCGGGCGGGTGGTCGGCGTGGACCTGTCACCTGCGATGATCGACATCGCCGGAAGCCTGGCTGCCGGGCGCGACGGGGTGGAATTCGCGGTCGGCGGTGTCGAGGCCGCACCCGGCGGGCACGACGTCGTCCTCAGTCGGTGGGTGTTGTCGCTGACCGGGGACCCGACGGCCACCCTGTGCGACCTGCGCACCGCGCTGCGGCCCGGCGGCGTGCTGACCGCTGCTGTGTGGGGCCCCGCCCCGTCCGTACCGATGATCGCCCTCGGCTTCGGTGCCGTGTCCGAGCACTTCACCCTCGACCCGCCACCCCCGGGGGGACCCGGACCGTTCGCGCTGGCCGAGGCGGCGCGGCTGCGGGAGGTCACCGCGGCTGCGGGATTCCGCGACATCGAGGTCACCCAGCACGATGTGGGCTTCACACTGGACTCGCCGAACGCGTTCGCCCGGTTCACGGTCGACGTACTGCCGCCCTGGTTGCGGCGCCTGGCGGACGGCGACCCGGAGGGAGTGCGCAAGGCCCTTGAACGGGCTGCGGAGGCACACCTCACCCCGGCCGGCGAGGTCGATCTGACCTCGACGTGCTTGTGCGTGCGCGCGGTGGCGTGATGCGGTTCGACACGCGACTCGTGCATGTCGGTCAGGAACCCGCCCAGGGCACCGGGGACGTCTCCCCGCCGCTGCACCTGACGAGCACCTACGCGCACGGTGCCCAGGTGCAGCCCGCGTACTTCTATGCCAGGGGGGAGAATCCGACCAGGGAAGCGCTGGAGCGAGCGCTGGCCGCGCTGGAAGAGGTACGGTTCGCCACGGTGTTCCCGTCCGGGCAGGCTGCGGGTGCCACTGCGCTGGCGACCCTGGCCGGAGCGGGCCGGGCGATCGTCTCCGACGATGTCTACGGCGGCACGCACGCCCTCCTCACGTCTTTCGGTCTGGATGTGCGGGTGGTCGACCTGGCCGATCCCACCGCGGTCGCCGAGGTCTTCGCCGACCCGTGGGCGGACGACGCACTGGTGTGGGTCGAGACGCCGACGAACCCGACGCTCAAGGTCGCCGACGTGGCCGAGGTGTCCCGCCGCGCGCATGCTCGGGGCTGCGTGGTCCTGGTCGACAACACCCTCGCCGGCCCGGTATTTCAGCAGCCGTTGCGGTGGGGTGCGGATGTGACGCTCTACAGCACGACGAAGTCGGTCGCCGGGCACCTTGATGTGCTCGGCGGGGCGCTTGTACACGATCGGGCGGATTTGCACGAGCTGTTCGTCACCCACCGCACCACCACAGGAAGCGTACCGAGCCCGTTCGACTGCTTCCTGGTCCATCGGGGGCTGAAGACGCTGTCGCTGCGGACCGTTCGTCAGGCCGCCACCGCGGAAAAGCTCGCGGCCGCACTGCGCGAGTCCCCACACGTGGGCGAAGTCCGATACCCGGGTCTGCCGGACCACCCCGGTCACACACTCGCCACGCGCCAGATGAGCGGATTCGGTCCGGTGCTCGGCTTCCGGTACCGTGGCGACGTTGCCGCGCTGCTGCGCCGCAGTCGGTACTTCACCGATGCGGTGAGCTTCGGGGGTGTCCGGTCACTCGCCCAGTGCCCGGCGGCGACGACCCACCGGTCCGTACCGACGGATCTGCGGGAGCGGCTGGGCATCACCGACGATCTCGTGCGGCTGTCGGTCGGCATCGAAGATCCGGCGGACCTGCTCGAAGATCTCATGGGCGCGCTGGATCCGGCCTGACTCCGCGAGGGCCTCGGAGGCCATGTGGCGGGAAGCGAGGTGAGAGGGGTGTCCCCGAAGCGGGACTACGGCCAGTTCTGCGGGCTCGCCAGTGCGCTGAACGTGATCGGCGAACGGTGGACCCTGCTCGTGGTCCGTGAACTGCTCATCGGGCCCGCGCAGTTCACCGAGCTGCTTGACACCCTCTCCGGCATCGGGCCCAATCTCCTGACCGAGCGCCTGCGCACGCTCGTCGATCTCGGCGTCGTGGCGCAGCGACAGGTGCGGGGTGATGGGCGCGCCCGGCAGTATGTGATTACTGGTGTGGGTGAGGAACTGCGGCAGCCGGTGCTGTGGCTCACCCGGTGGGGCGTTCGATTCATCGACGGGGAGGACGGGGAGGACGGGGAGGACGTTCGGTGGCAGTGCCGTGGCACCGGACAGCCGTCTCCGGAGCCGGGGCCCGACGGTGAAGTCGGATCCGGCCGTCGCGGGTGAGACACGGACACGTTCGTCCGTGACGGTACCGGGCGGCTCCCGATCACACGATGTCGCTATACGCGGTTGCACCGAGATCGACGAACCATCTACTGTGGCCGTGGACCTCGATTCAGCATGACATCGTGGATTTTGGTGGGCACGGGTCGAACACCGGGTGCTCGCGGGGTCATGCGGTGGCTACCGCGCTCGTGTCCGAGGTTGTCGAGAATTCATCGAGGTGAGGTGCTGCCATGTTCGCTGCGAATCCTCGCGAATCGATCGTTTCGCCGAGCGGTTCGGTCTTCCCGCAGGACACCCGGGCGGCATTCGATCGCGCGGCGGGGGAGTGGCTCGCCTGGCAGCGAACTCCGTGGGCACGAGTCTACTATGCGCTGGTTCAGCACACGCTCGCCACACTGCTTCCCACCCCTGGGCACTACATCGACGTGCTCGACGTGGGCGGCGGGAACGGCGTCGACTCGCTGCCGTTGCTCGGTGCGGGTCATCGGGTGACGGTGCTCGACTGTTCCTCGGTTCTGCTGTCCGAGTCCGTCGCGGCGGCTGAACGAGACGAACCGGGCCGTGCCCGGCTCCGGATCGAGCAACACGATCTCGACGAGCGCCGGCCGCTCCCGCTTCCTCCCGACTCCACCGGTTGGGACCTCGTACTCTGTCACAATGTTCTGCACTATCGGGACCATCCGGCCGAGCTGATCGGTCGACTGGTCGACGCGACACGCCCCGGTGGAACGTTATCGCTCATCGCGCCCAATCCCGCGATGGACGTTCTCGCTGCGGCGGTGCGGGACCGCGACCCCGTGCAGGGGGTGACGATGCTCGAAGCACCGACCCGTCGTTCGGCCACGGTGGGCCAGGTGATGAATCGGCTGGAAAGAAGCGACATCGAAGCCGCCGTGCGGGCCGCGGGGGCCGTGGTGACGGATCGCTTCGGGCTCCGGACGGTGGTCGACCTGGTCTCCGACGACGATCTGAAGCACGATCCGGAGTGGTTGAGCAGGACGATGGAGCTCGAGCTGGCCCTGTATCGGCGCGATCCCTACCGCGATGTGGCGCGGTTCTGGCAGTTGGTCTGTCACCGGTAGGGCTGAACCTGAGAACTGTCGGTGGTCCGCGGTACAACTGGCCCGACTACTGTACGAACGAGTGAGCTTGTGCTGAGTGAACGAACTTACCGCTGTCCGCGAAGGACGACATCCGGCGTTTTCCGCGATCTCGAGGCTTCGGGTACGCGGCGACGACGTACGCGCTCCGGCCGGTGCGGTCGGGTCACCAGCGTCCGCACGAACGTGGGCAGTCACCGTTCGCCATGATTTCCGACGAAGACAGGGGTACCGCATGAACCCAACCATCACCGCGTCCGGGCTCGCCAAACGTTACGGGGACGTGGTCGCGCTCGACGGTCTCGACCTCGAGGTTCCGGAGGGCACTGTGCTGGGGCTCCTCGGGCCGAACGGCGCGGGGAAGACGACCGCCGTCCGCATTCTGACGACACTGCTCGAACCCGACGCGGGCGAGGTGACCATCGCCGGGATCAACCTCCGGACCGACCCCGGGCGTGCCCGCGGGCACATCGGCCTCTCCGGGCAGAACGCGGCCGTCGACGAGTATCTGACCGGGTACGAGAATCTGTACATCGTCGGACGGCTGTACGGGTTCAGCGCGGCCGACTCCCGTGCCCGGGCGCGCACCCTGATCGACGACTTCGCGCTCACCGACGCGGGCGACCGGACTGTGAAGACCTATTCCGGCGGGATGCGCCGGCGCCTCGACCTCGCGGCGGCCATCGTGGCCAAACCGAGCGTGTTGTTCCTCGACGAACCCACGACAGGTCTGGACCCCAACAGTCGGAACATGCTGTGGGGCACGATCCGCAGGTTGGTCGAGAACGGCTCGACCGTGCTGCTCACCACCCAGTACATGGACGAGGCCGACCAGCTCGCCGATGACATCGTCGTCATCGCCGAGGGGCGGGAGATCGCCCACGGCCGGCCCCGCGAGCTCAAGCGGACGGTCGGCGGTGATCGTGTCGAAGTCGTCGTCGAGCGGGATGACGACGTGGCCGCAGCCGAGGCGACGCTACGGCGAACCGGCTTGGACGACATTCGGATCGATAGCGATTCCCGTCGGCTGACCGCCCCGGTGTCCGGCGGGCCGGAGACGCTGTCGGATCTGCTGCGGTCGTTGGCCGAGGCCGATGTGCGACTGCACGACGTGTCTTTGCGGCAACCCACGCTCGACGACGTGTTCGTGACCCTCACGGGGCACGGCACCACTTCCTCCGACGACGAGCGCGACGACGCAGCAAGCAGGCAGGAGGTCAACTCGTGACCACAGCGATCAAGACCGTCACCGACGGCGCCATTCTCGCGAAGCGCAATCTGATGAAGATCAAGCGATCGCCCGAGATCATCGTCATGATGTTGATCTCGCCGTTCATGTTTATTCTCCTGTTCGCCTTCCTGTTCGGCAACGTCATCGAGATTCCGGGGGGCAACTACCGCGAGTTCCTGCTCGGCGGGATCTTCGCGCAGACCATCATGTTCGGCGCCACGTTCACCGGCCTCGGCGTCACCGAGGATGTGCAGAAGGGCATCATCGACCGTTTCCGGTCGTTGCCCGCCTCCCGGTCGGCCGTCCTGGTCGGACGCACGACCAGTGATATCGCCGCCAACGCCCTCTCGATCGGCGTGATGATGTTGACGGGTCTGCTGGTGGGGTGGCGGATCCGGTCCTCGTTCGTCGATGCCGTTCTGGGCGTGCTGCTGTTGATCCTGTTCGCCTACGCCGTTTCCTGGGTGATGGCCTACTTCGGGCTGCTCGTGCCGAGTGTCGAGGTGTTCAACAGTGCCACGGCCGTCCTCGTGTTCCCGCTGACGTTCTTGGCGACGACGTTCGTACCGGCCGAACCGTTGCCGCCGGTCGTGAAGACCTTCGTCGAGTGGAATCCGGTCTCGGCCATCGCGCAGTCGTCCCGGGAGTTGTTCGGCAACATCAGCGCGGCCGCACCGACCCCCGAAGCGTGGCCGTTGCGCGAGCCGGTGACCTACAGCCTGCTGTGGATCGCGGCCATCCTGCTGATCTTCGTGCCGCTGGCCGTCCGGCGTTACGGGCGGACCACGAACCGCTGATCGCCCGGTGTCCGGCGACGTGAAGAGGACTCCGGACGCGGCACGCTCGCGTGCCGCGTCCGGTACGCCTCGGCCACGATATGGCGTTCCCGGCCAGATCGGTATATATTCCGAAAGTATGATCACGGCACTCCTCCTCACCGGGCCGCACATCGGCAACGTGGATCCCGCGCTCTCCCTCGTCGGCGAGTTGACCCGCAGAGGCCACCGGGTCGTGCATCTCACGACCGACGAGTTCGCCGATGCCGCGACCAAGTTCGGTGCCTCGGTGCTGACCTACGAGTCGGCGGTGGCGAGCCTCGATCCGGCCGAGGTGTTCGACGCCGATGATCCCACGGTGCCGCACATGCTGTATCTGCGGGAAAATGTGCAGATCCATCGGGCCGCGGAAGCGGCGTTCGACGAGTCCCCGCCGGACGTGATCCTTTACGAGGACGCTCCGTTCATCGCGGCGCGGCTGTTGGCGCATCGGTGGAACCGTCCGATGGTGCGGCTCAGCGCGGGCTTCGCGACCAACCAGGAGTTCTCGTACTACCAGGAGATGGCCGACGCATCGGGAATTCCCGGTCCGCTCGAGTTCGGCCGCTTCCGGGAGGCGTTGACCGACGTTCTTTCCGAACACGGCATGCGGACGGACCTCGAAGAATTCTGGTACGGGGTGGAGAAGCTCAATCTCGTCTTCATCCCGAGAGCGTTCCAGTTCGCCGGGGAGAGTTTCGACGACCGGTTCCTCTTCGTCGGGCCGTCCCTGGAGGACCGCGACGACCGATGGTCCCCTCCGGGGGACCGCCCGGTGTTACTGATCTCGTTGGGAACCAGCTTCAACGACCACGCGGAGTGGTTCGAAGCCTGTGCGCGTGCCTTCGCGGACACACGTTGGCACGTCGTTATGACGGTGGGCAGCCGGGTCGATCCCGGGGAAATCGGTCCGCTTCCCGCGAACGTCGAGGTCCACAGTTGGTTGTCCCACTTCGCCGTGCTCGAGCACGCGGAAATGTGTGTCACACACGGCGGCATGGGGACCGTGATGCAGTCGCTGCACTGGGGGCGGCCGATGGTGGCCGTGCCGCACTACGCGTTCGAGGTCGAGCCGATGGCGCGCCGGATCGAGGAGCTGGGACTCGGCCGCCGGATCGAGGCCGAACAGTTCGACCCCGTGATGCTGCGGGACACCGTGGAAGAACTGTGGAACGACGCCGACACGTTCGCCCGGGTCCGGGAGATGCAGCGGCACATCGGTGATGCCGGGGGTGCCGCGCGGGCAGCGGACGCGGTACTCGCCCGACTGGACAATCCGTTGAGTAACCATTAGACAGGAGATCACACCGCTCCGTAATCAGCGGCGGCGGGAGACGAACGACGCTCAGGAAGGTTGAGCAATGGATATCAATGAGTGGATCGCGCAGACCACCCGCGACGTGCGGCCCCGCTCGATCTCCGGTGGTACGGGATACGCCGCGGTGGCGCGGCGGACGTATGACGCGAGTGCCGAAGAGGTGTGGAACGCGCTCACCTCTCCGGAGCGGGTCGCGCAGTGGTTCCTGCCGGTTTCCGGGGACCTGCGGAAGGGCGGCACGTTTCAGCTCGAGGGACACGCCGGTGGCGACATCCTTGAGTGTGATCGCCCGCATCGGTTCCATCTGACCTGGAAGTTCGAGGGCCATTCGGATCAAGAGGTCGTGGTGACCCTCGTGCCGGAAGGTGACGGGCGGACCACACTGGAGTTGGAGCACGTGGGACCCGGTGACGGCGAGCGGGCTGTCTCGCACGTGCTGGCCGTCGGTGCGGGGTGGGACCCGGCGCTGGTCGGCTTCGGACACTACGTAACCGGCGATCCTCTGGACAAGCAGTTCTGGTTCGAGTCCGAGGAGGCCCTTGAGTTCACCAAGAAGTCGGTGCGCGCCTGGGCCGAGGCTCTCGAGAGCAAGCAGGTCGCCTCGTCCGATGTGGTGTCCAAGGTCACCGAGGAGACGCTCAAGTTCTACACCCCCGAGTAGGCCGGCGTCGGCCGGGTCCGCAGGGCGGGCCCGGCCGACGTGCGGCGGTGGTGGTCGCGTCGAGTGCGGATCGTGTCTCGCGCTCCGGCGCCCGTCCCGGGAATGGAGATGCACGCCTTCATGGAAGCCACATCGTTTCGTCACCCGACCGCCCCACACGAAACCGAAACCGCGAACGAGCGGGCGTCGTCGCACGACGGTGTTCCGCACGCCGCGCGGGACCTGGCGCTGCGGCACCGGATCCGGCTGGACATCCTCGATCAGTCACATCGAGCCGGATTCGGCCACATCGGCTCCGCCCTGTCGGTCGCGGACATCCTCGCGGTGCTGTACGGCGGGGTGCTGCGCGGTACCGGTGCGGATCGCGAGCGCTTCATCCTGTCGAAAGGACACGCCGTGCTCGCGCTCTACGCGGCGCTGTACGAGACCGGGCGTATCGACCGGGAGACGCTGGAGACCTACTGCGGGGACGGCTCGGTACTCGGGGCGCATCCCGAGCACTCGCTCGATGAGATCGACTTTTCGACCGGCTCCCTCGGACAGGGATTGTCCTACGGGGCGGGATCCGCACTCGCCGCGAGGATGCGGGGATCGTCACGGCGCACATTCGTGTTGCTCAGCGACGCGGAGTTGAACGAGGGTGCGGTGTGGGAATCGGTCATGTTCGCGGCACATCGTCGGCTCGGCTCGCTCGTCGCCCTCGTCGACGTCAACGGGCAGCAGGCGTTCGGGCACACCCGGGAGGTCCTGGACCTCGAACCGCTCGCGGCGCGGTGGGAGGCGTTCGGCTGGTCGGTGCACGAGGTGGACGGACATGACGTGGACGCCCTGCGCACGGTCCTGAACTCGCTCGACCCCGGCTCGGCGCGCCCGCACGTGCTGCTCGCGCGCACCATCGCGGGAAGCGGTGTCTCGTTCATGGAGGACCGTGTCTCGTGGCGTTACTGGCCGTTGTCGGATGAGCAGTACGCTACCGCGGCCGCCGAGGTCACGGCCGCGGCGAACGATGTCCCCACCCCGACGGAGACCCGATGAGAGCCGCTTTCGTCGACACACTGACCGCGCTGGCACAGCAGGATTCACGGATCGTCTTCCTGACCGGTGACCTGGGGTTCAACATGCTGGAGCCGTTCGCCGAGCGGTTTCCGGACCGGTTCTACAACGCCGGGGTCGCCGAGCAGAACATGGTGGGGGTGGCGACCGGGCTCGCGGAGTCGGGAATGATTCCCTTCGTCTACTCGATCGCCACGTTCGCGTCGATGCGGCCGTACGAGTTCATCCGGAACGGCCCGGTCCTGCACCGTTTGCCGGTCCGGATCGTCGGCGTGGGTGGCGGGTTCGAGTACGGCAACAACGGCGCGACCCACTACGGGCTCGAAGACGTCGGTATCCTGCGCCTGCAGCGGGGGCTGACCGTGCTGGCTCCCGCCGACGACACACACGCGCGCAGCGCGTTCGAGCAGACGTATGCGCTGCCGCAGCCGATCTACTACCGCATCGCCAAGACCGGCCCACCGGTTCCCGGCCTTACCGGGGATTTCGATCTCGGCAGATTGAGCACGGTGCGCTCCGGAGGCGACGTCGCACTGATCGCGCTCGGTTCGACGGTCGGCGACGCACTGGCCGCGGCCGAGCACCTCGGCACCGAGGGTGTTCAGGCGACGGTCGCGGTGGTCGAGAGCTTCAACCCGTCCCCGGAGGATGACCTCGCGGAGCTGCTGTCCGAGGTGCCTTTCGCGCTGACCGTCGAGTCGCATCTGATCGACGGCGGTCTGGGCACGCTGGTGTCCGAGGTCATCGCCGAGCGCGGGTTGGCCACCCGGTTGCGACGCTGCGGCCTCGACGATCTGCCACGCGGGATGACCGGGTCGCACGGTTTCCTCAAGGAGCGGTTCGGCCTCTCGGCGACGGCGATCGCGGATACCGCCACGTCTCTGGTGGCGTCCGCACCGCGGTGAGCGGGCATGGCGGTGGCCGGGCGCCGGGTTCCGGGTCCGGCCCGGCCGACGTCGTGTCCGAAGCCCCGCTCACACGTCCGCCGACGCCACGGCGCACGTTCGTCACCGGTGCCGGCGGCTTCCTCGGCGCGAATCTCTGCCGCAGGTTGCTGCGGGACGGGCACTCGGTACACGGTGTGCTGCGGCCGGGTGCCGACCCGTGGCGCCTGGAGGGGATCCGGCGGGACATCACGATCCATCGGCTCGATCTGCGCGACGCCGGGGCGGTGCGGACCACGGTCGACACCGTCCGCGCCGATTGGCTGTTCCATCTCGCCGCCCACGGTGCGTACTCGTGGCAGACCGACACCGGTGCGATCCGCGCGACCAACACCGGCGCGACGGCCGCACTCGTCGACCTGGCCGCAGCGGACACATTCGAGGCATTCGTCCTGGCTGGCTCCACGGCCGAGTACGGCCCTGGGGAGCATCCCGCGGAGGAGCAGGATCCGATCGCGCCGCGCGGTGCCTACGCGGTCAGCAAGGCTGCCGCGACCCGGTACGCGCGGACGATGGCGCGCCACCGGGGGGCACACATCGTCACACTGCGCCTCGGGACGGCCTACGGCTTCTGGGAGGATCCGGCGCGACTCGTGCCGACCCTCGCGACCTTCGGCTTGAACGGGCGACTGCCTCCGCTCGCCGACCCGTGGACGGTCCGGGACTTCGTCTTCGTCGACGACGTCTGCGAGGCATTCGTGCGTGCGGCGTACACCACGACCCTCGAGCGCGGCAGCGTTCTCAATATCGGCAGCGGTACACCGACGTCGCTCGCCGAACTCGTCGACCTGGCGCGCGAGGAACTCGCGATCGAGGAGTCTCCCCGATGGTCCACGATGGACCCGCGACCGTGGGATGCGGCGCTGTGCGTGGCGGACTGCACGCGCAGCCGTGACCGGCTCGGGTGGCGGCCGCGCCGGGGGCTCGCCGAGGGTTTCCGCGCCTTGGTGGACTGGCTGGCGAGCGATTCGGAGCACCGTGCGCGGTACGCGCGTGCGCTCGGGCTCGCTCCGGGCCCTCGGTCTCGCCGTCGCTGAGTGCGGGAATGGGGAGGTGTCAGCCCGCCGTGGCAGCCCAGGCCTTCTTCGCGTTCTTCCAGGTCGACGAATTGACCTCCTCCCATGCCGCGGCGCGGGTGGCTTCCAGGACCTCGCCCGGGACCGTCGTGTTGGTCATGGTGGCGTTGTAGATGTTCATCTTGTCCGGGTCGAAGTCCGGGCTGAGGTGGCCATTGGCGATCGCCATGTCGAACAGTGGTGATCCGGGCATCGGCACGACGAGGAAGAAGTTCGCCGCGTCCAAGCCATACGACATGTGTTCGCGGGCGAGAGCGATGGTGGACTCGACCTCGTCGAAGGTCTCGTCCGGATACCCGATCATATAGTTGCCGTACAGCTTGAAGCCGTAGTCCTTCATGGCAGTGATCAGTCCGGTCAGGTCGGCCTTGTCGACGTTGAGCTTGTTGCTCGCGTACTTGCGCATGATGCGCAGGTTTCCGGTCTCGAACGGCATGTTGATCTGGGTGAATCCCGCCATGGCCAGTGCCTCGAGCACTTCGTGGTCGGGCTTCCAGCGCTTGAGCAGGTGGATGAGATTGATGCCGTTCAGATCGCAGACCGTCACGCCCGCGCCCTGGATCTTCTCCAAGAGCCGCAGGCCGCGCTTCTTATCGCCCAACAGGGAGTCGTCCTCGATGAACACATCGGTCACGCCGAGGCTCTTGAGCGTCTCGATCTCGGCGAGTACGCGCTCGTCGGACTTCACCCGGAAAGTTCCGACGGGACCGCTGAGACTGCCCTCCCCCTCGCCCGCGATGTGGCAGTACGCGCAGTGGAACGGGCAGCCGAGCGAGGTCATCATGGTGCCGTAGCGCAGTTCCGCGCCGGGTTCGAACACCCCCGAGTGCGGACGGCCGAGGTCCCAGTACCGCTGGTTGGGCAGCAGGTCCCAGGCCGGCATCGGGAGCGTGTCAAGATCGCGCACCATGTCCCGCGAGCGGGTGGGGTTGACGCGGATCCGGTCACCGTCGGGGAAGGCGACGCCGTGAACGTCCCCGAAGTCGGGTCGCGTCGAGCGCCGCACGATCTCGACGATCTCGACCAGGGTGTGCTCGGCCTCGGACAGGCACACCACATCGAAACCGGCCTCGAAGAACCGCGGTAGTCGCGAGCGCGCGTTCACCCCGCCGGAGACGAGAATCTTGTCCGGATAGGCCGCCTTGATCAGGCGGGCACAGTGCAGGACCATCGACTCCTGGTCGGTGAAGATCGAGGTGATGCCGACGATGTCGTGCTCCGCGACGACCTCGAGAATCCGCTCGTCGTCGACGCCGGTTCGCAGCAGACCGCTCGGCAGTGCCGAGGGGTTCGCGAAGATCTCGTGCAGCGGGTCGCCGTCATCGCCGACACAGGCGTCGAAAACCCGCACCGGTACCCCGTGGTGCCGGAGCGCCCCGCCGAGATGGGGATAGGCGAGCGAGCCGTTGGGCTTGCACACGGTTCCCGGCAAATTCTGGTTCGGTGGGTACAGCAGCAGTACGCTGACGTCTCGCAGCACCATCGGCTCTGTCCTTTATCTCTCGAAGCGGATGGCGGTCCGGTCGCACGGCCCGCAGCATGGATGTCAGTAATCGGTGCGCCGCAGGTAGGCCTCGATCTCGTCGGCACCTCTGGACGAGCCGCCGGACTCCCGGATGTCCTGCTGCATGCGCAGTACCCGCTGTTTGACCTCGGTGTCGGCGGCGAGCCGCTGCACGGTCGCCCGGATCTCAGTCGGGTCGATCTTGTCGGCCGGCAGTTCGTAGCCCAGGCCCAGCTCGACCGTGCGTTGCGCGAACGGTGCCGCCTCGGTCGCGAAGTGTGGCATCACCACCAGGGGAACTCCCATGTCCAGGGCTTCCATCGTGGCGCCCGTCGTGCCCTGGGTCAGACACACAGTGGCTCGCTCGAGAACCGTATGGAACGGGACCCACGGGTGAACCTCGACGTTGGCGGGCAGCGGACCCAGTGTATCCGGGTCGAGGTGCTGACCGATCGCCATCACGACGTGCCACCGGGTTCCGGCGAATGCCTCCGCACAGGTCTTGAAGAACTCCGGATGTTCGTTGAACAGCGTGCCCAGGGACACGAGCAGCACGGGGGTGTCGGGATGCGGCGGCGACCAGTGCGTGTTCTCCAGCCTGCCGGTGAAGTTCGGGCCGACGAAAACGAAGCGCTCGTCGAAGGTCTCCGCCGCGATCTGGTACGACCTCGGCAGATGAATGATGTTGAGATCCTCGATCTCGCGCCAGAACTGCTTGACCGGCGTGTGGATACCGTACTCGGCCAGCAGGTCGACCAGCACCGTGTGCACTGTCTCGACGTCGGCTGGGTGTCGGTGGCCGTGACTCGCCCACAGCGCCTCGAACATCGAGTAGTGCTCGTTCTCGGCGAAGCCGCCATTGAAGCGCACGGCCGGGCGGCCGAAATGTTCGGCGAGCAGGCGCCCCGCCAGAAACGGCATCACGTCGTAGGCCACGAGGTCGGGCACGTCGTCCTGCAGTGCTCGCTCCGCCGCACGGAGAAGCGCCACGTTCTCCCGGACGTAGACCAGGTGGAGTTGGGTCTCGGCATCCTCCCGGTCGACCACGTCGGGCACGTGGAAGTCGTCGAACTCCGACTTGTACGGCACGACCGTGGCGCCGGCCGCGGTGACCTCGTCGGCGAATGCCGGACCGGTCAGGTATGAGACGCGGTGTCCGCGCCGGGTGAGTTCCCGGACGACGCCGAGCGACGGGTAGACGTGGCCGTGCCCCTGGACGTTGACCACGAGGATGTGTCGTGAGCGCATCAGACTGTGCCCGGCCGTGTGATGAGGCGGGCACGCGGCGGAGTGTTCGGCATTCGAGTCGCACTCTCCTGTACGGGTGTTCGGGCCGCGCGCGGACGCGGTTGTCGAGCTTCTGACGGCGGATCGAGCGGGCCGTTCTGCGCCCGGCGCCGTCTATCCGCCCACCAGCGGCGGTATGATCTCCACCCGGCTGCCCTGGGTGAGTTCGACCTCGTCGGGCGGTGTGGCACGGGGAACCTGCGTCCCGTCGACGACGAAGATGTGGTAGCTCAGCAGCTCACCGGCCGGAGAGTACAGCCGGTAGCTCGCCTTCGGATGCGAGCGCACGAATGCTTCGAGAAGCTCGCGCAGGTTGGCGGCCTGCAGCTCCAGTCGGACGTTGCCCGAGGTCGCGTAGTGCCAGCTTCCGGGGACGATGAGTTGGGGCATGGTAGAAACCTCACAGGTCACGGACGCAGCGGAAACCGATCGCGAAACAGGCCCATCCGGTGGGATCACCGTGCAGCCGCTCGCTCGTACGAGTCTGGAAGCGCAGGTTCATCCACGATCCTCCGCGGATGACACGGTATCGGCCGATCACGGCCAGCAGTGAGTCGTCACAGTCGGCGGACGGGCCATAGAGGCGGCTCGGTGATGCGGTCCACTCGTAGACGTTGCCTGCCATGTCCGCCACCCCGTACGGGCTGTCGCCGTGCGGGCTGAGGCTGCCGACCGGTGTGGTCAGCGGGATTGGACCGCGGCCCTGCTGGTGTGCCCTCCACCATGCGCGCCATTCGGCGACGTCGCGGGTCGTGTGGCCCAGCCACAGTTCCGTGGTGTTGGCCCGTTCGCGCAGCCAGTCGTCCCCCCACGGCCACAGTCGATACGCAGGGCCGCGTGCGGCGAGCTCCCACTGCTCTTCCGTCGGGAGTCGCTTACCCGCCCAGGTGGCGTAGGCGTCAGCGTCCTCGACCGCCACGTGGACGACGGGATGGTCGTCCGACGGGGTGTGGTCGACCTCCTGGCCCGCAGGTCGGCGCCAGCACGCGCCGGGGGAAGGATGCCAGTAGTCCTCGCCGTACACGAGGCTCCAGCCGCGGCGCTCGGCCACCGTTCGGTACCCGGTGGCTTCGACGAAGGCGGCGTACTCGCCGACGGTGACCGGGTGACGGTCGATCGCGAACGGTGCGACTTCCACGAGCGTCTGCGGGGTCTCGTCGCGGAACCACGGAGTGGGCAGGGACTGTTCCTCCGCCAGCCACTCGATGACCCACTCCGGTGACCCGAGCTGGAAGGTCGCCCCGTTGATGACAACGGACTCGTCGGTGTCGACGCCGTCGTGCGCCGTTCCTCCGAAAACTGCCATAGCGCCACCCTGTCCGGTCGTGATGCTTAAGAACCCTATAGTAAGTACTCGGTAGCGGCAAGGATTGACGGCCAAAGTAGACGATGAGACTATCGGATTCTCCAGTGTTCGGCCGTCGATCGCAGGCCGAGTTCATGCCGGTCCCCCTCACGTCAGGAGCTGTCCGATGAAGGTTCTGTTCGTCTCGTCGCCCGGCCTCGGACATCTCTTCCCGTTGATTCCGCTCGCCTGGGGGTTTCGCGCGAGCGGGCACGACGTGGTCATCGCCACGGCCGAACATGCCGAGCGGGCCGCCGGGTCCGGTCTGGAGGTGGTCGACGTCGCGCCGCACTTCAGTTCGGTCGCGGCGTTCGAGCGGGTGGCCCAGGACCAGCCGGACTTCGTCACGACCGTCGCGACGCGCCCTGCGGTCGATCTGGCCGAGTGGGGAGTTCAGATCGCCGCCGTGAACCGTCCGATGATCGACGGCCTGATCGCGCTCACCGACGATTTCCACCCCGATCTCGTGGTCTACGAGCAAGGCGCGACGGCCGGTCTGTTCGCCGCCGCCCGCGCCGGGGTCCCCGCCGTTCAGCGCAACCACGGGGCGTTCGCGACCGGAACGATGCACGAGGCCATCGCCGGGTTCCTCGGTGACTTCTTCACCAGGTACGAGCTACCGAGCCGGCTGCCGGAACCGGACGTGATCATCGAGTCCTTTCCGCCGAGCATGGTTCTCGACCGGCCGCCCGAAGGCTGGTTCATGCGGTGGGTTCCCTACGGCGGGGGTGCGGTGCACGGTGACCGCTGGCCGACCGCCCCCGACCGGACGCGGGTCGCGGTCTCGATGGGCACCATCGAACTCCAGGCCTTCGGGCTCGGGGCGGTCGAGTCCCTCATCGAGGCCGCCGCCGAGGTGGACGCCGAGTTCGTGCTGGCTCTCGGTGATCTCGACACGGGCCCGCTCGAACCGCTGCCGGGCAATATCCGCACGGTCGGGTGGACCCCGGTGCACCGGCTGCTCCGCCAGTGCACCGCGGTGGTCCACCACGGCAGCGGCGGGATGATCATGAATTCGATCGAGGCGGGCACGCCGCAACTGCTCGCGCCGGACTCCCGCGACATGTTCCAGCACTCCGGGCGGGACGCTGTCCGCAAACTCGGGACCGGTCTGGTGAGCACCGCCGACGAGATCGGCCCGGAAATGCTGACCGAGCTCATCCAGAACGATCAGTTCGCCCGGCAGATGGCGGTGGTGCGGGAGGAGATGCACGCGCTGCCCTCACCGGCCGAGACGGTGCGGCGGATCGTCGCGGAGGTCTGAGCGTCCGCACGGCGCGGGACGCCGGAGTCGGGCCGACGAGCGCGTGCCCTCCCCCCGGGCGAAGGGTGTTCAGGTGATCCAAGCGGCCGGTGCGGGGCCGCCGTGGCCGAGCGGCGGGAGCAGTTCGGCCACGGCGGCCTCGAGATCCGGATCGAGCGGTTCGTGCACAGCGGCGAGCGCGCCTTCGAGGTGGGCGGGTGTCCGCGGCCCGATGACCAGGGATGTTACGCCTGGCTGGGCGAGTGTCCAGGCCATACCGACCTCGGCGGGCGCGCGGTTGTGCTCGGCACACAGCCGCTCGAACCGCTCGACGACCTCCCGGTGCTCGCCGAGCGCGATCGCCGCGCGCCCCTGCGCCGACTTCACCGCCGACCCGTCGGCCAGTTTGGTCAGCACACCGGAGAGCAGCCCGCCGTGCAGCGGCGACCACACGAGCACGCCGATCCCGTAGTGCTGTGCCGCGGGAATGATCTCCAGCTCCGCGTGCCGGACGAGCGGGTTGTACAGGCACTGCTCGGACACCAGCCCGAGGGTGTGCCGCGAGCGCGCCGCCTCCTGGGCCGCGGCGAGCTGCCATCCGGCGAAGTTGGAGGAACCGACGTAGCGGACCTTGCCCTGGGTCACCAACAGATCCATCGCCTGCCAGATCTCCTCCCAGCCCGTCGCCGGGTCGGGCTGGTGCATCGTGTACAGGTCGATGTGATCGGTCCGCAGGCGTCGCAGTGACGCCTCACAGGCCCGGACGATGTGCCGGGCGGAGAGCCCTTCGTCGTTCGGCCCGGTGCCGAACCGGCTGCCGACCTTCGTCGCCAGCACGACCCGGTCCCGCACCCCCGGCCGAGCGAGCCAGGTACCGAGCACTTCCTCGGTGTGTCCCTGGCGGACCCGCCAACCGTAGATGTCGGCGGTGTCGATGAAATCGATCCCCCGGTCGAGGGCGGCGTCGAACAGAGCCGACGCCGCGGGTCCGTCGACCCGGCCACCGATGTTCACCGTCCCCAGACACAATCTGCTGACGCGGAGTCCGGCGCGCCCCAACGGCACATGCGTGACCTGTTCCCCGGTCGTCAAAGACTCCTCCGTCGGCGTGCCGTGCGGGTGTGTCGGGTTCCGACGGTCGCAGACCGGCCTGGGAAAAGCAACGTCGTCCGCGCTTGACCGCGGCTGATTGCGCCTGGACACCATGCTAGGTAACTTAACTAATAATTACCGAGGTGGAGGGGTGTTCATGATCCCGGTCTTCAAGGTGGCGATGGCGCCCGACGCCCCGGAGCGAGTGGCCGAGGTGGTCCGGAGCGGGAGGCTGGAACATGGGCCGCGCGCCGAGGCGCTCGAAGCCGAACTCGGGCGCCGGATCGGTAACCCCAGGGTGGCCACGGTCAACTGTGCCACCTCCGGACTGCACCTGGCTCTGCACCTTCTCGTGGGCCGTGACCCGTACCGGCCCGACCCCACGCCGGAGCGGGACGAGGTACTTACCACCCCACTCACCTTCGAGGGGACCAACTGGCCGATCCCGGGAAACGGGCTGCGGATACGCTGGGTGGACACCGACCCGCACACGCTGAACCTCGATCTCGAGGATCTGGAGCGCAAGATCTCCCCGCGCACGCGGGCGATCGTCGTGGTGCACTGGCTCGGATTCCCGGTCGATCTGGCTGAGCTCGACGACGTCCTGGATCGGGCCCGACGGCGTCTCGGCTTCCGACCGCCCGTGGTGGAGGACTGCGCCCAGGCGTGGGGAGCGACGTACCGTGGTCGTCCGCTCGGCAATCACGGCAACACCGCCGTCTACAGCTTCCAGACGATCAAGCTGCTGACCGCGGGTGGCGGTGGCCTGATGGTCTTCCCGGAGGCGGAATCGCACCGCCGAGCCCTGCGCACCCGATGGTTCGGGATCGACCGGGCCGACGACCGGACCCGCGGTGAGTACTCCGTTCCGGAGTGGGGGTTCCGCTGTCCCATGGACGAGATCAGCGCGGAGATCGGTTCGGCCAACCTGGAGATGATCGACGACTTGCTCGCAGGTCATCGGGCGAACGCCTACCGCTACGACAAGGAGCTCCAGGACGTGCCGGGTCTGGAGCACACCGAGCGGCCCGACGACCGCGCGCCGACGTTCTGGGCATATCCGGTCAAGGTCGAGGATCGGCCGGGATTCATGCGTCGGCTCGGGGAGGCCGGGATCGGGACCACCGTCCTCGCGCGTCGCAATGACGACCACCCGGCCGTCGCCGCCGCCCGCGAGTCGTTGCCCGGACTCGATTCCGTCGCCGATCGGGTCTGCTACCTGCCGGTCGGCTGGTGGCTGACCGAGGAGCAACGCGAGCACATCGTCGACACCGTCCGTTCCGGATGGTGAACGCCTCCGCCGACCGGTCGGCCGACCGCTGTCGCGGATCGGATCACCGCCGGGCTCGCGCCGACGCTCACAGTGCCTCGATCGCGTCGAGATGGGAGAAGCACCATGCGGTTTCTGCCCCGTGACCGCGCCCCGTCCGTGCTCGTCGTGGGGGCGGGCCAGGTCGGGCTGTGCCTGGCGGCGGTACTCGCCGAGCGCGGCCTGCGGGTCGTCGCGGCCGACATCGATCTCGAGCACGTCGAGCGGGTGCGCGCGGGCCGGTGTGCGATCGCCGAGCCCGGTCTCGACCAGCTGCTGCGCGATGGTCTCGCGAGCGGGCGGCTGACCGTGACCGCCGACCTGTCCGCTGCCGCCGGCAGCGACGTCATCCTCCTCACACCGGGAACCCCGGTGGACGCCGACGGCCGGCTCGACTCCAGCAATCTGGAGGCGGCCTGCCGGGACCTCGCCCCTCGGCTGCGCCCTGGGCATCTCGTCGTCGTCAAGTGCACCGTCTCACCCGGTACGACCCGCACCGTGGTCGCGCCGCTGTTGTCCGGGCACGGGGCGCGGCCGGGGGAGGACTTCGGTCTCGTGCACTGCCCGGAGCGGCTGGCCGAGGGACAGGCACTCGCTCAGATCCGGGAACTCGCCGTCATCGTCGGCGGGGTCGACCCGGAATCGGCCGAGTCGGCGAGCGTGTTCTGGCGGAACACCCTCGGTGTCCCCGTACACCCGGTGGCCGACGCCGACATCGCCGAGGCGGTGAAACTGGCGAGCAACTGGTGGATCGACCACAACATCGCGATGGCGAACGAGTTGGCGCTGTTCTGTGATGCGTTCGGGATCGACGTCGTCGACGTCGTCACGGCCGCGAACACCCTCCCCAAGGGAAACGGACGGATGAACGTACTGATGCCGAGTGTCGGCGTGGGCGGTTCATGCCTGCCCAAAGACCCCGTCATGGCGGCGCGGGCCGCAGGCGACCGCGGTGTCGAGCTGCGCACCGTCACGACCGGGCGGGCGGTCAATGACGCGATGCCGGACCACGCGGCACGGAGCCTGACCGACCAGCTCAGCAAGTTCGGTACGGATCCGGCCGAGGCGACCGTCGCGGTGCTCGGACTGGCCTTCAAGTCCGACACCGGCGACCTTCGTCGGACCCCCGTCGCCCCGTTCGTCGCGCAGCTCCGCGAAGCAGGCTGCACCGTCCGGCTGCACGACGGGCTCGCCGAGCCGGCACGGGTCCGCGACGTGTTCGGACAGGATCCGGAGCCGTCGATCGACGCGGCGATCGCGGGTGCCGACGCCGTCGCGATGCTCACCGGACACCGGGAGTACCGCGACCTCGCCCCGGCGGACCTGCGCGCCGCAACGCGGGCTGGATGCCTCGTGTTCGACGGCCGTCGCTACTTCACCCGGGACGAGATCGAATCACTGTACGAGCACGACCTGCGGTACCGAGGGATCGGTCGGTGACACCATGAACACACCCATTCCGTTCAGCCGCCACGGTGAGCACGTCCTCGTGACCGGCGGGCACGGGTTCATCGGCAGCCATCTTGTCGAGGCGCTCGCCGCGGAGGGACGGCGGGTCACCGTGCTCGACCCCGCAGACCCGCCGCCGGACCTCGTCGTTCCGGCGGGAGCGGTGCGCCATGTGCGGGGCGACGTGCGGGACACGACTCTGGTCCGCAAGGAGATCACGGCCACCACGGGCCTGATCGTCCACTTCTCCTCGCTGGTTGGGGTCGACCAGTATCTCTACGACCCGCTCGATGTGATCGATATCGCGGTCGGTGGGACGCGCGCCGTGCTGGACGCCGCCCGGGACGCCGGCGCGAAGCTGCTTCTCGCCAGCACCAGTGAAGTCTACGGACGCAATCCGGACACTCCCTGGGCCGAGGACTCCGCGCGGGTGCTCGGCCCCACCACGGCCGACCGATGGTCCTACTCGACCAGCAAGGCGACGGCCGAGCACATGACCTTCGCCCATGCCCGTCGCTACGGCACCCGCGCCACCGTGCTGCGGTACTTCAACGTCTACGGTCCCCGTCAGCGACCTGCCTACGTCGTGAGCAACACGGTGCATCGTCTCCTGCGTGGTGTCCCTGCACTGCTCTACGACCGCGGTGACCAGACCCGCTGCTTCACCTATGTCCGGGACGCCGTCGAGGCAACGCTCGCCGTCGCCTCGTCGTCGCGGGTGGACGGGGTGGTGCTGAACGTCGGCAGCGAGCGCGAGATCACGATGGCCGAGATCGTCCGCGCTGTCGGGGACGCCGTCGGCTGCCGCTCCGATCCGGTCCTACTGGACACCGGATCGGCATTCGGATCGGTGTACGAGGACATTCCGCGGCGGGTGCCGGACACGTCGCGGATCGCGGGACTGCTCGGGTGGCGTGCGACGACCTCGGTCGAGCAGGGGCTCCGCGAGACGGTCGCCTGGGCTCGGGCCAACGAGTGGTGGACCGGACAGGACCCGGACGAACGGGACGAGCGAGGAGCCGCACGATGACGGACCCAGCCACGACCGCGCCACGGCTCGTCCTCCCCGGAGAGGGGCAGCCCCGTCGGGGAGGTCTTCTGCGATACTTCGGGCCGGGCGGGATGGATCACCTCGACCCGGCGTGCGCCAGCTACGCGTTCTCTCACCAGATCCTGCGTCTGTTCACCCGGCAACTGTTCACCTACCCGACCACCGCGGACGAGGACGCTCTGAGCCCCGTCCCGGATCTCGCGGTGGCGGTGCCGACCCGGGACAACGGCGGTATCGACGCGGCGGGACTGGTGCATCACATCGACCTGCGCGGCGGCGTGTACTGGGACACCGATCCACCGCGCGAGGTCACCGCCGCCGACGTGGTGCGCGGCCTGAAGCGGCTGGCCTGCCCCGTGACGGGGACCGGTTCCCTGGGCTACTTCACCAGTACGGTGCGCGGCATGGCCGAGTTCGCCGAGGGTTACCGGATCGCGATGGACCGGGACGGAGCCGATCCGGAGACCGCCGCCCGTTACCAGAACACCCACGAGATCAGCGGGTTGCGGGTGCTGGACGAGCGGCGGCTGGAGATCGAGCTGCTCCGGCCGGCGAACGACCTCGTCAACATTCTCGCCACGCTCTACGCCTCACCCGCTCCGGTCGAGTACGACGCGGTGCTGCCTGGCGGTGCCGGGTTCACCGACGTCATCCGGTCCTGTGGCCCCTACCGGCTGACCCGCTACCGGCACGGCGAGCACCTGTCGATGCGGCGCAACCCTGCGTGGGAGGCGACCTCCGACCCGCTGCGGGCGGCCTGGATCGACGGGATCGAGGTTCGGATGGCCCGGGTGGAGGACGACGTCGTCCGGGCCGAGGTGGAGAGTGGGCGGGCGGACCTGTCCTGGGGCGCGCCGGTGATCAGCCACGACCGTCCGTCCCCGGACGCCGACCGGCACGTCGGGTTCGCGCTCAACCCGTATCTCGTGTTCAACGTGCGCGGGCCGCGGCGGGAGCTGCGGGATCCGGCCGTGCGGCGGGCGCTGGGGCTCGCCGTGGACAAGTCCGCGCTGGTAGGCCTGATGGACCGGATGGATCTGGGCACCGTCACGCGGACCGCGCACGGTGTCATCCCGCCCGGGAACGTCGGGTATCGGCCACCACCGCCCGACGCCGTCGACGGCGGGAGGCCGGAACTGGCCCGGAGGTTGCTGCGGGACGCCGGGTGCGAGGGGATGCGGCTGCGTCTTCTGTACCGGAGGGAGACCCCGCACGACGACATCGCGCACAGCTACGCCGACGACCTCCGCGCGGCCGGCGTCGACGTCGCGCTGACCCGGATCGAGCACGCCGACGAGTACTACCGCATCCTGCAGGACCCGCGGCGCTCGGTCGCCGGTGACTGGGACGTCACGGCCGCGGCCTGGACGCCCGACTGGTTCGGCAACAACGGACGGACCTGCGTGCAGCCGCTGTTCGAGTCGCCGTCCGGGGCCGGTAGCTGCAACTACGGCGGTTACCGCGACCCCACCGTCGACGCGATGATCGCCGATGCGCTGTCGGAGCCCGACCCGGACCGGTCGGCGGAACTGTGGCACGCCGTGGACCGGGCCGTGTGCGAGGCCGCGGCCGTGGTGCCGCTGCTGGTCTGCGAGCCGACGATCGTGCATGTCACCAGCCCTCGGGTGCGCAACCCGATCCCGATGCCGCACGTCGACCGGTGGTACGACGCCGCCAACCTGTGGCTGGACCACTGAATGCCGACCGGGGGCCGGTGCGGCGGCCTCGCTCCGCACGCACCGGCCCCGGGACCGTCAGCTGGGCGGGTTCTCCGCCGGGGCCGGCTCGGCGGGAAGCAGTGCGGCCGGGTCGGC
>NZ_KI912259.1:122273-154796 GCF_000231035.2 Saccharomonospora iraqiensis subsp. paurometabolica YIM 90007
CGCTTCCCGGCACCGTCCGTGCGGCCTGGGGCGGTCCGTGCAGCAGCGGCACCACCGCCGCCCGGCTCATCGCCGCCTCCTCCACCGCCGCCCACGCGGCCCGCGTCGCGTGCGGATCGGAGTCCGCACGTAACGCCTCGTCGATCAGGTCGTCGAACACGGGGCCGTCGACGCGCCCGGTCCTTCGGGTCAGCAGCGGTTGCAGGTAGGTACGGTAGTTGTGCTGACGCCACCGGGCCGCCCAGTCCGTCAGCAGCAAGTCGTGCTCGAGGTCGCGGTCACCGTGCAGCAGGTCGGCATGCTCGGCCGCTCCGAGACCGCGGACCGTGACCCGAAAGCTGGCTCGTTCGAGGCACCCGGCGACGGCGTCGGCCACCGCTGAGGAGGCCGCGGTGCCCGGGTGGACCAGCACGAGCTCGGTGCCCTCGGCCGCCGCGCCGTCTCCGGTCGTTCCGGCCGGGGGACCGGAGACGGGCCGGTCCCCGACCGGATCGGTGTCCGCATTGCCGCTGTTGCCGGGCGGTACCACCCGTGTGGCGGCGCGGACACCGGGCAGGTGTGTCGCGGCCGCCCCGGCCACAACCTCGGGGTCGACGGCCGAAGCGACCCGCCGCCGGAGTGCCGGGTCGGCGAGCGGACGGCCCGGACCGGCGTGCGGCAGCAGGCAGGCATGCAGCATCTCGGGCACCACGTCGTCCGGTGCGACCTCCGCCGCCGGGGCGTCGGGCCGGAGGGTCACCGCGTCGAACGCCCGTTCTCGGAGCGGATCGGTGGCGGGATCCCAGGCGGGGTTCGGCTCCAGTCGCACCCCGCCGCCCGACTCCATCGCGGCGACCCGGTACGGTCCGGTCGCGCGCAGGTGCCGGAGCAGCTCGTCGTCGCCGGGAACAACGGCGTCGTATTCGACGGGAGACGGTGCGACACAGGGCAGAGCGAGGATGTCGAGGGCGTCCAGGGCCGGGTGTTCCAGCTCGATCACCAGGCTGGCGTCGTCCAGGGCGAACACCCCCGGGATCGCATGGGACTCGCGGAAGGCCCGGTGCCGGGCCGCGTCCTTCTCGCTGCCCGCGACGGCCTCGGCGTAGCGCTCCCGGTACCCGCGCATCCCGCGGACCGAGGACAAGAGGAATTCGATCCCAGCGGGACGCGCGGTCGGGGCGCACGCGCGGGCGAAGCCGCGGACGACGTCGTGCGCGGTCACCGGACGGGGTGGCTCGGTATCCCACCGGACTCCCGGGCGGAGATGGACCGCGTAGGAGCGCAGGCTCGCACCCAGCCCCGCGTTGTAGGTCGACGGCACGGCCTCGGCCAGATCTCCGACCGGTTCCACCGCCCGCCAGTCCCGCAGGTCGGGCTCGGCCCGGTAGCCGAACAGCGTCCTCGTGGTCATCCGGTGGACGATTTCGGCAGCGGCGCGCGATCGGACGGGATCGAGGTCACCGGGGGCGAGCGGGGCGTTCAGCCGGAGCCGGCCGGTCGTCGGCACGGTCATGACATCTCCCGTCCCAGATCCCGCATCACCGATACGGCGCGGTCGATCTCGTCGTGATCATTGAACAGGTGGGTGCAGATGCGGGCCGCGTAGTGCTGATGGGGTGAGCCGGGAACGTCGAACTCCGTCCACCGGATCCAGATCCGGTGCTCGTGTTCGAGCCGGTCCACGAAGGTCATGAACTTCTTGACGTTCCAAGCGTCCTCGGGGCGCCGGAACGGGTGGAACGAGATCAGCGGTGAGCGCAACCGGGGGTCGGCGGCCGGGGAGTAGATGTTGTCCCTGCCGAACGCTTCGACCAGTGCGGCACGTGCGTGCTCGGCCAGATCGAACACGCGTCGCTCGATGCGCGCACGTCCGATCTCGTCCCACAGCTCGGCCGCTGTGGCGAGGGCGGCGCCGCGGGCGATGCTGGCGCTGCCCGCGCTCTGCAGGTAATCCCCGATGTTGCAACTCTCGACCGTCGTGGTGGTCCGGGGTGGCGGCTCACCCGCCATCGGGTACCAGGTGGAGATGATGGGCCAGATCGTGGGCAACGGCAACGGGTTGTGCTCGGGGAAGACCTTGTTGCGCACGTAGAGGATCCCGGTTCCGAGCGGGCCGCACTGGAACTTCGACCCCGAGCAGGAGATGAAGTCGGCGCCGAACGCCCGGAAGTCGCAGTCGAGCATCCCGGGCAGCAGGGCTCCGTCGATCACCGTGGTGAGGCCGTACCGCTGGGCGAGCTCGCAGAGTGCGCGGATCGGCATCATGGTGCCGGTGAACAGGGTGATTCCGGAGAAGGCGAGCACCTTGGTCCGCGGTGTGATCGCCTGCTCGATCAGGTCGAGTATCTCCTCGGCCCGGACGTCCCAGCCGGACGGGGGCGTGATCGTACGCATCGTGATGCCGTGCCGGTTGCGGACGAGATTGAAGTTGGACAGCACCGAGTAGCACTCGTGCGTGGTCGTGAGCACCTCGTCGCCCGCCCGCAGGTCCAGGCCATTGATCACGCGCGCGACACCCTCGGTGGCGTTGTGGCAGATGACCATCTCGTCCTGGTCCACGCCGAAGGCACGGGCGAGTGTCTCCCGGTGTCCGGTGTACATACCCGGTGGGTAGACGTTCTGCAGTCCTCCGGTCCATTCCCGCGTCACCCGATCATTGACTTCGAGCACCTCGTGCGGGAGCGCACCGACGGTGCCGGTGTTCAGATGGGTGATGTCACGGTCGAGAGCGAACAGGTCACGGATCGTGTCCCACGAGGCGTCGTGCAGTCGACGCTCGCGATGCGGGGGACGGATCGCGGTGGAGGTCACTCGGCTCCTCCTGACGGTCGGGTCGGGGTGGAGTGGATGGTCGCGAGTAGTGAGAGGAGCAGGCTGCGGGCCTCGATGTTGACCTGACAGCTCGTCGAGACGAGGTCGGCGAGCTGCGCAGCGCTGATCCAGAGATATCCGGGTGGTGGGTCGAGCGGCTCGCGCGGATCCTGCTCGACGATGAGATGGCGGGTGGTCGCGTGGTGGAACCGGCCTCCCTCCTCGGACTGTCGGGAGTCGTGCAGCACCCGTTCCGGCGGGGTGGCCAGTACCGTGTCGAGAAGGTCCGGCCGGCCGGGTGTACCCGGCGGACAGTTCGACGGCGTGCACTGGAGGGTAGGACCGATCTCCACGCCGCTGCGGTATCCGGGGCGGGCGTCCGCTCGCACCAGCAGGTGCAGGGTTCCGCGGATCCGCCGGGTCACCAGGGCGGTCAGCCCGACACCGCACGGCTGCAGCAGTGGCTGTGACCAGGCGCCGACCTCACGGTTGTCCGCGGCGGCGGTGACCCCGATGATCCGGAACCAGCGGCCGGTGTGATGTGCGATCCGGGAATCGTCCCGGACCCAGCCGTCGGCAGCGGTCGCCGCGAGCGGGATGCGTTCGACCGAAAGGGGTGCTCGCTTGCGCCACCCGTGCAGCCAGTCGTCGATCTCGGTGGCACCGTGCCTCGGTTCGTTCCGGGGACCGCCGACTGCCCGGGCCAGTTCCGGGTTCCGGGCCGGTGTCGCCTCGTCCAACGCGAGCGGGAGGCAGGACAGCACCGTCCGGGTGTCCATGTTGACGATGTCCGGGTGACGCAGCAGGGCGAAGATCTCGGCCAGGGTCAACCAGCGGAAATCGTCGTGCACGTCGACGGGTTCGTCCACTTCGACGACGACATTGCGGTTGCGCTTGCCGATGAACCACGAGCCCTGCTCGGACTGCAGGATGTCGACCAGTGTCCGCCCGGGATGGTCGCCGAGGAAGCCTTCGATGTAGCGCGAGGTTCTCCCCCGGTGTGCCCGGGAGTAGTTGCTCGGTGTGGACTGCACAGTGGGGGAGAGCTGCACCATGCCGATGTTTCCGGGTTCCATCTTGGCCTGGAGCAGGAAATGCAGTACCCCGTTGAACTCGCGGGCCAGGATACCCAGCACGGCGATATCGTCCTGCCGCAGGATCGGCTGGCGCCAGTGACGTGTTCCGTCCCGGGCGGTGACGTCCATGCCCTCCACCCGGAAGAACCGGCCGCTGCGGTGCACGAGGTCGCCTTCTACCGAGCGGAACGACCACCCGTCGAGCCGAGCGAACGGGACGGGAGTCACCCGGAAGTGGCCACTGTCACGGCGCTCCCGCAGCCAGCGCAGGGTGCTCCGGCCGCCATCGGTGGGGGCGGCCGCCGAGGCGGCCAGGCGGGCGGCGAGACCGGGGCGGTGCGGGGTGCGGGAGTGCAGATCCACCGTCATGCCCGCGCTCCCGCGACCGCCTCGACGATCGACATCACCGAGGAGGTCGGGATCACTCGGGTCAGGCGCAGCCCGGCCGCGGTGAACAGCGGTTCCAGTTCCGCTGCGCTGCGCTCCTGCCCGGTGCACGCGCCGAGCATCATGAGATCCATCAGCCGGCTCTGATGCTCGCTGTCGTTCTCCGGCACGACCGCGTCGACGACCAGCACGCGGCCGCCCGGTTCGAGGGCGCGGCGACAGGAGTCGAGAATCCGGATGGAGTCGGTGTCGTCCCAGTTGTGCAGGATCCGTTTGAGCACCAGGACGTCCCCGCGGGGGACCTCGCTGAAGAAGTCACCACCGACGGCTTTGAAGCGGCCGTGCTCCTCCGCCTGGTCCAGCCTGTGGGTGTCGAGGGCGTCCGGTCGGTCGAACAGGACGCCTTCGAGCGCCGGACGGGCCCGAAGCGCGGCGAGCAGCATGCTGCCGTTGCGGCCGCCCACATCGACGACCGTGCCGGAGTCGGGCAGATCGGACGCCGTGGCGACGATCGCGTTCTCCGCGTCGGAGACCGTGGCCATCCCCTCGTAGAAGAGCTCGTCGATCTCGGGATTGGCGGAGAAGTAGTCGCCGAGCTGCTCACCGAAGTGCCGGGCGAAGGTCGGCTCGGGATCGGTCAGGCTGGATTCCAGCCGATGACACGTGGTCCAGAACATCGGGTCGGTGAACATCAGCACGCCGGAGCGCGCCGAGGGCTCGGCGTCGCCGCGCAGCGCGCGCCCCACCGGGGCCAGGGTGTACCGGTCCTCGTCATACCTGCGCACGACATCGCGGGAGGCGAGGAAACGCAGGAGCCGGGACAGACCGTCCGGCCTGGCGCCGGTCGCCCGGGCGAGTGCGGAGACCGTGGTGGGTACTTCGTCGTCGAGGTGTTCGGCCACGTTCAGCCTGGCGAACGCACGCAGGGCGGCCGAACGGACGAACGCCATGGCCTCTTCGTACAGGACGAGCGCGGACTCGTGGTCTCTCATGGCTCCCACCCGACTCGCGTAATAATTCCATACCGACTTTAAGCGTTGCCTCTGGCAGCTTCAAGGGAGGATTCGCGATTGACTCTGAATCTTACTTAAGTAAAGATTACTGAACTGGGCGTGCCGCGGTCCCGGGCGATGCGGTGCGTCTGCGTACTCGTCGGTGTGCTGCCGACGGATCGTGGAGAGAGAGGTGCGAGCGAGTTGTCCGAAAGAGCCACCGCCGCGTGCGGCCGCTCGTCGGAGTGTGCCGACGATGCCCGAGCCTAGTGTCAACCCCACCGTCGAGGCGCTCCGATCGCTGCCCGCGCCAGGATCCTATCTCTGTGGTCTCACCTGGGACGGCTCGCACCTGTGGCACTCCGACCAGCGGGCAGGCGAAGTGTACGCCCTCGACCCGGGAGACGGGACCGTGCTGCGCCGTCTCTCCTGTCCCAGCGCACGGGCCGATCTGACCGTCCATGCCGGGCGGCTGTGGCAGATCGGTCAGCGCCCCAAGCGATTCCTCCTGCTCGATCCGCGGACGGGGGAGGTCGTGGAACGTCGCGCGATCGAACCGTCCAACGGCCGGGTCTGCGGCGCTGAGGTCCGCCCTGAGGGGGTATGGCTCTGCCTGCGCCGGCCCGCGGTCGTCCAGCTCCGGTCGATCGAGCGGGTGGAGATCGTCCGCGAGTTCGCCGTCGAAGGGAATCCCTCGGGACTGACCGAGCTGGACGGCGTGGTGTACTACACCGACTTCGAGGACGCCCTCGTGCGCGGCTACGACGTCGCGACCGGGGAGCGGGTGTTCGTTCAGCCCGCGACCGGGAGCCCCACCGGGCTCACGACAGACGGTGTGGACCTCTGGTACTGCGACTTCCCGGGCCGGTCACTGCGCGCTATCGCGCCGCTCGACCGGGGGGCCGGATCGTGACGACGACCGGGAGGCCGCTGGTACTCGTGGTCGGCATCGTCTTCGAGGGCTATCGCAGCTACCTGCTCGACGGGGTCGGTTCGGTCGCCGATGTCTGGCTGCTCGCCGAGGCCGAACCCACTCCATCGATCGCCGGGAAGGTGGTCGGGCACACCGTCGTCGACGTCTTCGACACCCCGGCGTTGGTCGCCGCGGCCCGGGAGGTCGCCCAACGACACCGGGTGGACGGTGTGCTCTCCTGGGACGAGCTCAAGATGCTGGGTACCGCCCGGATCGCCCGCGAGCTCGGGCTGCCCGGGGTGCCGCCGGACGTGATCGACCGCTGCCGGGACAAACACCGCACTCGCCGGGCGCTGGCCGCCGCCGGGGTGCCCCAGCCGGCCTCCGAGGTGGTTGCCACCGCGGAGGAAGCGGCCGCCGCCGCGGCGCGGATCGGTTACCCGGTCGTGCTCAAGCCACGGGCACTCGGGGCCAGTATGGGCGTCGTCCGGGTCGATTCACCGTCCGAGCTCACGGACGGCTACGCGCACACCCGGGCCACACGGGTCGGCCCGGTGCCGTACTGGTCCGAGGGCGTCCTGGTCGAGGAGTGCGTCGAGGGAGCCGAGGTCAGCGTCGACTCCTGGGTCCTGTCTGGACGAACCAATCCACTGTTCACCGCGCGCAAGACCACCGGGTACCCGCCGTACTTCGAAGAGGTCGGGCACGTCGTGGACGGTCGTGGAGCGGGGGCGGACCCGGAGTTGCACCGCATCGTCACGGCTGCGCACGAGGCACTCGGCTTCGAGCACGGGATGACTCACGTGGAGCTGCGCCGTGCGGCCGACGGCTGGCGTGTCATCGAGGTCAACTGCCGTCTGGGCGGGGATCTCATCCCGATGCTCGGCCGGGCCGCCCGCGGTATCGACGCCGGCGCCGTCGCGTGCCGGTTGGCCTGTGGGTTCGTTCCGGATCCCCGTCCCGACCGCAGCCGGGTCGCGGCGGTCCGGTTCCTGTATCCGCCCGCTCCGTGTGAGGTCGACCGGGTCGACATCGATACCGGCAGGCTCCCGCCCGCGATCGAACTCGCTACCGCGATCGCGCGGGAGGGGACCCGGATCTCGCCGCCCCCCGACGGACACGTCTGGGGGCGCTACGCCGCCCTCGTCGCCGTCACCGACACTCCGGACGACTGTGCCACGGCACTCGACACGGCGGAGTCGGCCGTCGTGCTGCGGACCCGTGCGGAAGCCGAGTGACGAAGTTCCGTCCAACGTCTTGCAGGTCACTATATAAAAAAGTAGCATTCTTGGAGGACGCGAGGGAGCCTCGGTTCCCGGGTTGTCCGACGTCCCATCCAACTCTGCCGGAGGTCAGCAAGTGAGTAGCGAGAACTACGAATCACTGGGACTGGCGCCCAAGCCGATCCGCCCGCACATTCTCGCCGCCGCGACGGTCGTGTTCGGCGACGACTACTACAACGGAAAGCGGGAGACGATCAATCTCTCGGGCTTCGTTCAGATGAACAAGTGGCCGATGGAGGGCTTCGAGCATCGGGTCGACGAGCGCGGATACGCGGAGTTCGACACCGAGCTGATCAGTGCCCCCGAGGTCGGTATCAAGGGGTACAGCTACGAGCTGAACGACCGGATCCAGATCCTGTCCAACCCGAAACTGCCGAACACCGGACACGTCAAGCAGATCGCGCCCGGCAAGAACTTCCCGGCAGAGTTCCACATCCGCCGCTTCGGTATCCTGGAGACCAGCACCATGCGGCTGGTCCACCGCAACGTCATCCCGATCTACGGCATCGTCGACGACGTCCCGCCGTTCAAGAAGCCGCTGAGCAGCCCCTACCTCGGCTACCCGCGCGGTGACCACGACCAGGAGCTGGTGCAGGCGCCGAACGTGGTCCGTGGTACGGAGCTGCCGGAAGCCTGGTATCCGTCCGACGACGAGAACAACCCGATCGGTATCACGCCGACGGTGTTCTTCGCCGCCGCGCCGGCCGCCTGCATGTCCATGCTGGCCGACCCGTCGATGATCATGCAGGTGTCGATGGAGGGCGAGCTGAGCCTCGAAGTCGACGGGCGCACGGTCACCGTCGACATGGCCGGTGACCACTCCCTCGCCGCCGGCGCGGAGGTGCTGCTGTACGGTCCGGAGAAGCACGACGAGGGCGCCGGGGTCCTGGCGCAGCTCGCCCGTGTCGCGATGGTCGGCGAGTGCCCCGAGTTGGGCGGCCGGGTCATGCTCCGGGCGAGCTGGGCACGCCCCTCGGGTGGCTCGGTGGGTGACGGGACCGAGGACAGCCTCAGCCGGGTGCGGTTCCCGAGCGATCTGCACTTCGACGCGCAGTTCGAGATCGTCACGCCGCACGGGAACCTCTACGCCACCAACCCGGTGCACATCGCGGGTCGTCTGAACGACCTCGACCCGCAGGGCACCGACCTGGCGATGCAGGGGCCGGACGCCGCGCTGGTGACCGAGAACGACACGGTCAAGGCGCGGCTGACCGGTGCCAAGCTCGCGATGCGGGAGTCGATCGTCGGCGAGCACGCCGCGGTCAACGTCTGAGTCGCGACCGCACGCTCCGCCCGGGACACGGCGCAGGCCGGGTCCCGGGCGGTCGTCACGGTTGTACTCCCTCGCTCCGACGGCCGCCGAAATGAGGCACTGTGAACCCACGCACGCTGCTGATGCACCAGATCATGCTGTCCGACCGCACCAGGCTGGCGGCCTACGACGAGGCACTCGCCGCCACCGTGCGGCCCGGTGACGTCGTGGCCGACGTCGGGGCCGGAACCCTGGTCTTGGGGCTCATGGCATTGCGGCACGGCGCCGGACACGTCTACGCGATCGAGGGTGACCCGGAGACCGCGGAACTGGCCACCCGGATCGCGCGGGACAACGACGTCGCCGACCGGGTGACGGTCGTCCAGGGCGACGCCCGGGTGGCCAGACTCGAACGGAAGGCCGACGTGGTGGTCGCCGAGCTGATGGGCAACCTCGGCCCGGAAGAGGAGATGGTCGAGATCCTGGCCGCCTTCACGCGGCGCAATCTCGCTCCGGGCGGTCGCATCGTGCCCGAACGGCTCCGAACGATGCTCGCTCCTGTCGAGTTCGACGGCGAGGGTTGGGGCGTGTGGTCACAGCCGGTGCACGGACTGCGCTTCAGCGCGGTGATGGATTACGTCGCCTCCGCTGCCCAACTGCACTTTTTCCAGCGTACGCCGTGGGTGCTCGGCGATCCCGCGGTCGTGGCGGACGCCCGCCTCGCCGAGCGCGCGCGCCCGCTCGGCGGAGAGCATCACGTGGAGGTCCGAACCGGCGGCACGTTGCACGCGGTCGTCGGCTCCTTCCAGGCCGTCCTCGCGCCCGGTGTCGAACTGGCGAACTTCCCCGGCTATCCCGGTTGCAACTGGGCGTGCTGGGTGTGGCCGGTCCGGCACATCGAGGTCGCTGCCGGGGACACCCTGAAGATGGCTCTGCGGCCTCCCCGGGACTCGGCCCGGCTGGCCGAGAACTGGACCATGGACGTCGGACTCGCCAGGGAGTCGGTGCGGTCGTGACCATCTGCGCAGGTATCGTTCGTGATCTCCCCATTCGTGCGCTCGACCTCTGCGGGGTCACCTGGAACGGGGAGTCGTTGTACTTCGCCGAGGTCTTCTCCAAGCAGATCTGCGCGATCGACCCGAACAGCGGGGAAGTCGTGCAGCGGCTCCCGTGCCCGGACGTCGCGGGCGACGTCACCACACTGCGCGGGGCGCTACTGCAGGTCGTCGGTGCGGACCGGAACCTGCGTCTGCTCGATCCCGCCAGCGGCGACGAGATGGACGAGTGGCCCAATCCGCGACCCGGGCACGAGATCTCCGGTCTGGAGGCGTGCCGGGACGGCGTGTGGGTCGGCTACGCGGATCTCAGCCTGGTCGAGCTGCGTGATCCGGACCAGTTCCGATTGCTCGACTGCGTCGACGTCGGTCACCCGGTGGCGGGCGTGACGGTGTCCGACGGCTTCCTGGTGCATACCGACCGGGAGGCCGCCCGGGTCCGATTGACGGACCTGGCGAGCAGGCGGCAACGCCTGCCGGTCATGGTCTGGGGCAGGCCCAGGGCGACCACCTGGGACGGCCGATTGTTCTGGTACTGCGACCACGCGACCCTACAGCTTCGCGCGATCGAACTGCCGGGTATCACGACGTCCGGGGGTGGGGCGGCATGACCGGAACCGGGCGCGGCGGTGCCCTTCGGCGGGCGGTGCGCGACGGCCTGCGGGCGGCGCAGGTGGCCCTGGTCATCGGCCGGGTGCTCGGGCCCGCCGCGGCGACCGCGCTCGGCCACCGGATCGTCGGACAGCGCCGGAAGGCCGCGCACGTGCTGTATCTGGCCACCCCGACGCTGCTCACCCGGCTCGGCCCGACGTTCGTCAAGGCGGGGCAGGTGCTCGCCACGCGCCGCGATGTCCTGCCTGCCGAGTTGTGTGACGAGCTGGCGGCCCTGCACGACGATGTTCCCGCGATCCCGTCCACCGACACCACCGGTGCGCTGCGTGAAGCCTACGGCGACGATCTCGACACGCTGTTCGCCGACATCGAGCGCACCCCGGTCGCGGCCGGGAGCATAGCCGGTGTGCACCGAGCGCGGGATACGGAGGGCCGCACGGTCGCGCTCAAGATCCGAAGGCCGGGCATCGCCCGGCTGATGGACCGTGACCTGCGGCTGATCCGGCGCGGCGCGGCACTGGCGGCCCGCCTGCCCGCGTTCGCGGGACTCCCGGTCACCGAGATCGTCGGCAACATGTGCGACGCGGTCGCCGGCCAGGTGGATTTCCGAGCCGAGGCCGATGCGCTGGAGCGGATGCGGCGCAATCTCTCCGGAGTGGCCAGGGTGTGGGTCCCCGCGGTGCGCCGGGACCTGTGCCGGGACACCGTGCTCGCGATGGAGTTCATCGAGGGCCTCGACGGCTCCGCCCACACCGTCGCGCCGGTGCTGCGCAAGAAGTTCGCCGAATCGGCGCTGATCTCGATCTACCGGATGCTGTTCGTGGACGGCTTCGTGCACTGCGACCTGCATCCGGGCAACCTGAATTTCACTCGGAGCGGCCAGGTCGTCGTGCTGGATGCCGGATTCAGTATCCAGCTCTCCGACCGGCTGCGGCGGCTGTTCGCCGAGTTCTTCCTGAACATGGCGGTGGGGCGCGGACGACGGTGCGCGGAGATCGTTGTGGAGAGCGCGGCCGGGGTCGGTCGGGACGCCGACGTCGAGGGTTTCCTGGACCGGATGACGGACCTGGTCCGGCGCAACCACGGCCTGCCCGCGCGCGAGTTCAGCCTGGTGGGTTTCGCCACCGAGATGTTCGAACTGCAGCGTGCGCACGGGGTACACGCCGCTCCCGAACTGATCTTCCCGTTGCTGTCGTTGTTGGTCATCGAGGGCGCGATCCGCGAGCTGCATCCGGACATCGACTTCCAGGAGACCGCGAAACCCGTGATCAACCGCGGTCTGTGGGGGACGCCGCAGACCGCGGCCGGCCGATCGTGGTGACTTCCGCGCAGCGAGGGCGCACCCGGTAACTCCGGCGGGTCAGGTCTGGTCCGTCACGCGCCCGCCGCGGCCGGGTGGTGCCTCGAGTCCGTGAATCGGGCGGCGAGCGCCGCCACGTGCTCCGCCGTCGAGCCGCAACAGCCCCCGACCGCGGCGAGTCCGACCTCGTCGTGCCAGTCGGCGACGGCGTCGGCCAGTTCCTCGGGACCGACGGCGACCGGCAGTGGTCCGTCGGCGCACGTGCCGGTGCGGTCCTCCACGTTCGGCTGCGCGAGGAGTGCGCCGTCGTGCACCTCGCGCAACGTGCGCAGCGCCGGACCCGTGCGCGCCGGGGCGGTGCAGTTCACGCCGAGCACCGTCGCGCCGAGCGCGGCTACCGCGCGGCCTGCCGCCGCGACCGGCTCGCCGGACAGTAACCGGGAGTCGTCCCCGCAGACGAACGACACCCAGGGGTCCAGCCCCGCCGCGAGCACCTCCTCGGTGGCGATCGCGGCTTCCCGCACCGTGTTCATCGTCTCGACGAGTACCAGGTCCACTCCGGCCCGGGACAGCTCCACGGCGAGCCAGCGGTGCTCCTCGCGGAGTTCGTCGTCCTCCGGGACGAGATCGGGCCGGTAGGCGTCGGCCGCCGGGCCGACCGAACCCGCGACCCGTGTCCGCGGCCCGGCCGCGCGCCGGGCGACTCCCACGCCGGCGTGCACCATCCAGGCGTAACCGGAGCCGGGGTCCAGATCGACCCCGCGCAGTGTGCGGAGATTGCACCGGAAGGTGTTCGCCGCCACGATCTCGGCCCCCGCATGGAGGTGCGCCGCGTGCACCCGGCGGACGAGTTCCCGGCGTGGCCCCGCGAGCAGGCTCTTCGCCGACCACCACGGTGCGATGACCGGTTCTCCCTCGTTCTCGAGTCCGGTGGACACGCCGCCGTCGAGGAGGGTCGGGCGGGTGCCGTGGATCCGGCCGGAAGTGCTCATGAACGTCCTCCCCGAGGGGTCTCCGGTGTGGCGGTCCGCGGTGGGCGAGGGCCGTCAGGCCAATTGCAGCAACCTGGTGCAGCGGTGCACGGCGTCGGGCTCGCCCTCGATCTTGATCGCGCCGGTGGCGATGGCGTCGAACGGTGAGGTCATCCGGGCGCCGATCCGGACGAACATCTCGGAATCGCTGTGGATCACGATCGCGGGATGGGCGGCGGGGCCGCGCTCGAACCGGACCGTCCCTTCGGTGACCCGGATGGTGAAGACCTCCTCGTCGACCCGGAACTCGTACTCTTCGTCGACCTCCGGGGCGTTGCTTCGATCGGTCATCGCCTGCACCGCCAGGAAACCCCAGGCGGCACGGGTGGCGCCGGCCGTGTCGGCATTGGTGAGGAACTGCATGCCCCACTGCGCCAGTGCGAGAATCGGGGCGCGGAGCTCCTCGCCGACGTCGGTGAGGCGGTAGAGTCGGCCGCGGCCGTCGCCGGGAACGGTCGCGTGCTCGACCACCCCTGCCGCGGTCAGGCTCCGCAGACGCTCGGAGAGCAGGTTGGGGCCGATCCCGGGCAGGTTCTCGGACAGCTCGTTGAACCGGGCAGGGCCGATCAGCAGTTCCCGGATCACGAGCAGCGTCCAGCGTTCGCCGATCACCGTCATCGCCGAGGCCAGACCACAGAACTGTCCGTAGGCTCGCTTCTTCGTCATTCGTGCTGCTCCCCGTGTGGAACTGCGTGCGAGTTGAGCTTGTCAGTCACTGTTGCGCGTGTCAGTCACTGCCGTCCGATCGTGGGTCCGATCGGTGCTGCTCAGTCACACCGGGCCCGAGGGTCGGTAGCGGGACCATGACCAGTGTACGGTATCTTTGCTATAAAGTCGCGTACCGGTATTCCGGAGCGGTACGGGTAACCGTGTGGCGCAGAGCAGGGAGGTCGCCGATGGCGGACGGTGTGGACGGGTTTGTCGCCGAGATCGACACTCTGGGGCCGGGTGCGGAGATCCCCGCGGACGTGCTGGTGCCGCCGCACGCCGATGACCGATACCGCGCCGCCCGGATCGAGTTGCTGCACCGGGAGCGGGCCCTGCGGGAGCAGGCTGAGGAGGTGGCGGCCGCGCGGCGCGCGCTCCCGCCCGGTCCGCTGCTCGACGACTACCGGTTCGAGGAGCAAACCCGTGACGGCACACGCCGGACGCCACGACTGGTCGACCTTTTCGGCAATCACGAGACGCTCGTGCTCTATCACCTGATGTACCCCGAAGGGGCTGCCGAGGCGTGCCCGATGTGCTCGATGTGGGTCGACGGACTGCAGGGCGTCCACTCCCATCTGGCGCAGCACACCGCGCTCGCGGTCGTGGCCGCCGCGGAACCGGCCGACCTTCGGGCGTGGGGCGAGGCCCGGGGATGGCACGATCTGCGTCTGGTCTCTTGTGGCGGGACCACGTTCAACCGCGATCTCGGTGCGGAGACGGACGCGAACGCTCCTCGGCCCGCGTTTTCGGTGCTGCGCAGGGAAGGGGGTGACGTGCGGTTCTTCTACACCATGCACGCCAGCTTCCCGCCCGACGGCGCGGAGCGCGGTATCGACCTGCTGTCGCCCGTGTGGCAGGTGTTGGATCTGCTTCCCCAGGGGCGCGGCGGCTGGTACGCGAGCAACGATTACGTGCTCGACTGACCCGGGAGGTCCTCGGCGGCCTGCTCGGGGGTCCGACGCAGCTCCTCGCCGAGAGCGGACAGCGGTTCGTCCCACAGCGCCCGGTACCGGTCCAGCCAAGCGCCGATCTCCCGCAGCGGGCCGGGAACGATGCGGTAGAGGCGGCGGGACCCCTCCGGTCGCATGGCGACGAACCCGTTGTCGCGGAGCACCTTGAGGTGCTGGGAGACACCGGGCTGGGAAAGCCGGAACTCGTCCCCGACGATTCGTCCGATCTCGCCCGCGGAGATCTCACCATCAGCCAGGATCTCGATAATACGACGACGTACCGGATCGCTGATGACCTGCAGCCGGTGCACATGATCATCATGCGCCAGGCCGAGATATGAGTCAACGTTGATAGGCGCAGTGGATCATCGATTTGGTAGTCTCGGGCCTGGTGTGGCACCCCCACTCGGCACAGCGTCCGGCGTGCCGACTGATGCTCCGCACGACCGAGAGAGGACGTCATGACCGGGCACCACTCGTCCGAGGTACCGCAGTCGCAGACGGAGCACGCGCCGGAAGCGCAGACTCCGACAGCGGACGCGCATGGCTCGTCGGAGCACGGCCGCGACGACCGGGTCTTCCCGCACGACTCGATTGCCGAGTCGTCGATGAAGGAAAAGCTCGGTGAGCTGCTCGAACAGTGGCCGCTGTCCACACCGGACCTCCTCGATGCGCTCCCGCTGTTTCTGCGCCGGCAGCAGATGGCCGACCTGTTGTCGATGGACGAGCTGTACCGGATGGTGCTGGACGTGCCGGGAGTGATCATGGAATTCGGCGTCCGGCACGGCAGGCATCTTGCGGCCTTCACCGCGATGCGCGGATTCCGTGAGCCGCACAACCCGTTCCGCAGGGTCGTCGGGTTCGACACGTTCACCGGGTTCCCCGACGTCGCCGACGTCGACCGGGTCAGCCGGTCGGCGGTTGCCGGTCGGTTCGCCCTGCCCACTGACTACCCCGAGTATCTGCGCCGCGTGGTCGACGCGCACGCCGAAGGTGACGCGCTCGCCCATATCACTGACCGCACGATGATCGTGGAGGGCGACGTCCGCGAGACGGTGCCGCGCTATCTCGCGGACAATCCGCACACGGTCGTCGCGCTCGCGTATTTCGACCTCGACATCTATGAGCCGACCGTCGCTGCGCTGCGTGCCGTGCGACCCTACCTCACCCGGGGAAGCGTTCTGGCGTTCGACGAGATCGACCACCCGAAATGGCCGGGGGAGAACCTCGCGGTCCGTGAGGCCCTGGGACTGGACCACGCCGCGCTACGGCTCCTGCCGGGGCGCCCGGCACCGGCCTATCTGGTCTGGGACGGCTGAGGCGGGCCGGCGAATTCTCCGCGACGCGCGTGGTGCGCGCGAACCGTCCGCAGAAGGAGTGATCGATGAACCTTCCCCGGGATCCTGACACGGTCCCACAAGCGGCGTTCGGGCCGGACCATGCCGAGGTGTACGAGCTCACCTACCGGCATCGCGGAAAGAACTGGGAAGAGGAAGCCCGTGACGTGACGGCGATCGTGCGTGCGCACTGTCCGCGAGCGGACTCGCTGCTCGACGTGGCCTGCGGCACGGGTGCGCACTTGGCGGAGTTCGCGCGGCAATTCGGCCACACGGAGGGTGTGGAGATCGCGCCGGCGATGCGGCAGCGTGCGCTCGGCCGCGTTCCGGCCGGGACCGCGGTGCATGCCGGCGACATGCGGACGATGCGACTCGACCGGCATTTCGATGCCCTCACCTGCCTGTTCACCTCCGCGGCCTTCCTCCCCACGCCGGCCGACCTGACGACGGCGATCCGCCGAATGGCCGCGCACGTGCTGCCCGGCGGCGTGCTCGTCGTGGAACCGTGGTATTTCCCGGAGGACTTCCTCGATGGGTATCTCGGCGGGGATCTCGTCCGGACGCCGGATCGTGTGGTCTCCCGAGTGTCCCACTCGGTGCGCCGGGCAGACGCCACTCATCTGCACGTGGAGTGGACCGTGGCCGACTCCTCGGGAATCCGCCGGTTCACCGAGCTGGAGGTGATGAGCCTGTTCACCCGCGAGGAGTACCTCACAGCCTTCGATGCGGCCGGTTGCGAGGCCCACTATCGCCCCGGCTGGTTGACCGGGCGCGGCCTGTTCGTCGCCGTGCGGCGTCCCGGCTGACACTGCCGGTCTCAGGGTGCGTGCGGGCGGACGCGTGATGCTCGCTATGGTACACAGATGTGGGCGCCTGCCTTCGGCACGCGCCACCAGCTACGGGCCGGTAGCTCAGTAGGTCAGAGCAGGGGACTCATAATCCCTTGGCCGCGGGTTCGAGCCCCGCCCGGCCCACCGTGACCGGTTCTCGGACCGGGGGAGTACGGAGGCGCTGCACGCGTGCACCTCCGGGTCGGCGCGTCCGTGAGCGGGGGTCGCGGCTGCTGCCCTCACCGTGAACGGATCAGCAGTGCCGCCGTCTTCTCCGGCAGCTCGATCTCGGTGACGAACCGGAACCCGGCTTTCCGGAAGGCCTTGACCGACGGCACGTTGCGCACGTCCGGCTCAGCCACGACCCGGTCGCACGCGGGGTCGGCGGCGAGCAGACCGTCGGCCACCGCACGCAGCAGTGCCCGGCCGAGTCCGTGGCCGGTGTTGCCGGGGGCGCCGATGGCCACGTGCACCCCGAGATCGCCCGGATGGTGTGGATAGTGGTCGGCCAGGCGGTCGCGGGCCACCCGGTACACCTCGAGATAGGCGATCAGGACGTCGTCGTGGGAAACCAGGCAGGGCAGCGAGTGGTCCCCCGCCCGTTGGCGCCGGAGAGTCTCCGCCCAGCGGGTGCGGGTCCAGTCCTGGTTCCAGAAGGCGACGACGTGCGGGGTGTGCATCCAGTCGTGGATCAGGTCCAGGTCCGGTCCGTCCGGCTCGGCGGGCCGGACGGACCACGGGATGCGCATCCGGGGCAAGGGGGGCCCGGGAGTCTCGCGCTGTTCCATGTGCCATGCCTTCCGTGTTCCTGGGTTCGACCCCTCGGTGTGCCCGCTCACCGGGTGCCCGTGAAGGACTCCTTCACTGCACTCAACGCAGGGAAGGGGCCCCTCGCTGCACGGGATGCAGGGAAGGGGTCCTTCACGGCACACCCCGGCGCGAACGCCGGCCGGGAGCCGCACACCACCGTGGTTCGGCGACGGCGCGCCGGGGGCGGGCTCAGGGGAGTCCGGATTCGTGGAGCGGGTTGGGGATCGTGCCGTGGACGGCCGCGTGCGGCCGCTCGGGGCGGTCGCGGTAGCCGTCCAGCAGGAGCCGGTTGCGGTTGAGGCAGAGCCGGTCGATCTCCGGGGTGAGCAGGTCGAACATCCGGAACCGCTCCGCGAGCTCGGGGAACGCGGCCTGGTGGTCGAGCACCTGCTGCCGCACCATCGCCCAGAACTCCCGCTCCGGGATGCCGAGGTGCTCCTCGATCAGCGGTGCCAGGTAGCGGAAGTGCCCGACGAACAGCCCGCTCTGGATGAATTGGCACAGGAACTGCGGTTCCTCGCGCAACAGGATGTCGGAGACCGCGGTCGGCAGGCTCTCCAGTTCGGGCAGCGGGGCGGACGCGATGTTGACGTCGTCGACGAAGTCCTTCACCGCCAGCCGGGTCGGCACGTCGTCACTGCCGAAGACGACGATGGTGTTCTCGCCGTGCGGGGAGAACACCAGCCCGTAGCGGTAGAGGAAGTGCAGCAGCGGCGGGATCAGCGCGCCGAACAGGCTCCGCAGCCACGTCCGGGCGTCCGTGCCGGAGCGCTCGATCAGTTCGGTGACGAACGCCCGTCCCCGGCGGTCGACGTGCAGCAGGGAGGCGAGGGTACGGGCGCGCTCGTCCGGGTCGAGCTTGCCGCTGATCGGCTCCCGCCAGATCGCGCCGAGCAGTTCCCGGTACTGGTACGGAACCTCCGGTATCTCCTCCAGTTCCGGATGCGCGACGGTGACGGAGGCGATCTCGCCGAGCAGTATCACCCGGGCCTCGTCGCGCAGGTACGGATCGTTGTCCGCCAGCCCGAGTACCCAGGAGGTCAGGGCGGGCGCCGCGACGGTCCGTTCGGTCGGCAGCCCCCGCCAGACCAGGGTGTTCAGGATCGACAGGGGCAGCTTGACGTGGTGCCGGTGCGGTGCGTCGAGATTGGCGAAGGTCCGGATCGACTGTTGCGCGCGGTAGGAGTCCGGCCCCTCACCCAGGGGCACGATGTGTCCGGCGGCGACGGCGGGCGCGAACACCGGGAGAACGACCTCGTCCCACTGCCACGGGTGCACCGGCAGCCACACGTAGTCCGCCGGGTCGAGTCCGCGGGCGGTCAACTGTTCGGTGAAGCGTTCCCGGGTCCGCTCATCCAGCTCGTCGTCGAGCAGGCGTTCGCTGGTCAGCCCCTCGACGCCGCGGTAGTCGGCCAGGGAGCCGTGTACGGCGATCCACGGCAGCCGGAGGGTCGCGCGGGCTTCCGGAGCGTAGCGCGTGACATCGGACGCCGAGAATCCGATCCGTCCCTTGTTCGGCAGGATCCACGGGTGCCCGGTCTGACACCCTTCCAGGTCCACATAGGACATCTCGGCGAGCGTGCCGGCCTCGACCTCGTCCGAGGCCAGTAGCCTGGCGTCCGCCGACAGTGTCGCGGTCAGCTCCCGGACGAGATGCCCGGTGGTGTCGCCGCTGATGCCCAGGGTCGACCGGGCATCCAGCAGGAACCGCAGCGGGTCCGTCGCGGGCCGCTCGGCACCGGCCTGGCTGCGCACGATCGAGTCGGCCTCGACGGTCCAGTGGCCGAAAGCGCCGCGCCTGGCGCTGAAGAAGTAGGAGATCTCCCCGGGCAGGTCGATCCGGTACCGGCCGGGGGTCGTCTCGACAGGTTCCAGGAGCAGTTCGTAGGACAGTTCGGCGAGGGACTTGGCGAGCAGGTCACATCCTGCGCGCCGCCAATTGTCCGCGGTGAGCTCGGCGGGGACGGACAACGACATCGGAGGGCCTCCGTGGGGTGGGGACGGTCATGGATCGCGAAGGTGGGGGTGTGTGGGGTGACGGTCGCGGGCACGTCACCCGACGCCGAAGGTCGTGAACGCGGTGTGCCGCGGCAGCGGGTAGATCTCCCGGCCGGTGACCGAATTGAGGATCACGGCGCTGCGGTGGGCCCCCAACCCGAGGTCGGGCGCTCCGACACCGTGACTGTGCATTTCCGCGTTCTGCACGTACAGCCGGCCACCGATCTCCCCGGACAGCGCGACCCGGTATTCGTCGTCGACCCGGTAGCGGCCGTGCTCGTCCCGGTCGACGAGCTCGGCGAGCGGGTCCAGGCAGGCCGGTCGGTGCGCCGCGTACCCGGTCGCCAGGATCACCCGATCCGTGCGGACCTCGAAAGCGCGGTCCTGTTCCACGTGTCGGCACGCCAGGTCGATGCCGTCGGCGGCCCGATGGGCACCGGTCACCGCGACGTTCGGCATGAGCCGGACCTCCGGAGGGTGGCCACCGACGCTGCTCTCGTAGAGCTCGTCGTGGATCGCGGCGAGCGTATCGGCGCTGCTCGCCTTGTACAGCTGCCACTGCGCGGGTACCACCCGGTCCCGGGTCGACTGCGGCAGCGAGTGGAAGTACCGGGTGTAGTCCGGGGTGAAGTGTTCCAGGCCGAGTTTGGAGTACTCCATCGGCGCGAACGCGGGGGAGCGGGTGAGCCAACGGAGTCGCCGGCCGGTGCTCTCCCGATCCCGGAGCAGGTCGAGCATCACCTCCGCGCCGGACTGTCCGGACCCGATCACCGTGACGTCCCCGGCATCCCGCAGGGACTCCCGCCTTTCGAGATACGACGAGGCGTGAAAGACCTCCTTGTCCGGCAACCCGCGTAACGTCTCGGGAATCACCGGCTCGGTGCCCACCCCCAGAACCACGGTGCGGGCGGCCCAGCTCTCCCGTCGCGCGGTCCGGACGTCCTCGGCCTCCACGTGGAAAACCTGCTCGGCGTCATCCCAGCGCACCGCGGTGACGGGCCGTCCGAAGTGACAGGACGGCAGCGAGTCGGCCACCCACCGGCAGTAGTCGTCGTACTCGCGGCGGGAGATGTGGAACTTCTCCGCGAAGTAGAACGGGAAGAGCCGTTCGTGCTCGCGGAGGTAGGACAGGAACGACCACCGGCTCGTGGGGTCGATCATGGTGACCAGGTCGGCGAGGAACGGCACCTGCAGGGTGGTGCCCTCGATCAGCAGCCCGGCGTGCCAGGAGAACTCGGGCTTGGTGTCGAGGAACGCGACCGACAGGTCGGGCACGGGCTCGGCCAGGGCGGCCAGGGAGAGATTGAACGGCCCGATCCCGACGCCCAGCACATCGTGGACGTGGTTCATGCGGTGGTAGCTCCCTCCACGAACGGGTTGTCGATGTCGACGTAGACCGACTGGGTCTCCAGCGGGCCGACCAGCTCGTCCAGTCCGTCGAGTCGGGTGAGCATGTTCGCCTTGCAGCGCAGGGTGCTCGATTCGGCCAGCGTCCCGGCGAGGGGGAGATCGGAGTAACCGCGCAACCGTTCCCGGAGCATCCGCAGCAGTCCCCGCTCGTCCGCGAGCCTTTGCGAACCGAACGCACCGACCAGTCCGAGCAGGTTGTTCACACCGATGTAGTAACCCAGCCGCTCGTCGATGACGGCGTCGGCGACGCGGTTGTCGCCCACCCGGCCCACCCCGGGCAGGAAGCGTTCGAGCGCGGGGACACGGGTCTCGGAGATGTAGTAGCCCTGGTTGTCGCGGTACCAGCCGCCACACGGCCACCCTTCGGAGTCCAGCGTGACCAGGGTGTTCTGCTGGTGTGCCTCCAGACCCAGCCCGTACTCGCGATACAGCCACAGCACGGGGGCGAGCACCTCGTCGAAGTAGCGTGCGCACCACCGGACGGCGATGTCGTCGCTGTCGGTCCCGTACCGCTCCGCCAGACCCACGATGAGGTCGGCGAGCGCCGAGGCCCCGCGGTCCGGCCGTTCGGCGACCAGGCCCGCCACACAGGACACCCGGTCGTCGGTGCCGAACGGGTTGTCCCGGACCACGAGTTCGAGGCCGCTCTCCACGGCCCCGTCCACATCGACGGCCAACCACGCGGGGTCGCGCACCACGCCGAACCGCGGGTGGGCCGCCGCGAATTCCGCGGCGAGCCCGGCGTCGAACAACCGGTCGATCTCCGCACCGCGCGCGAGCTCCTTGCGGAGGTTCTCCCGCTTGGAGTTCGTGATCGGCAGACCGAGGGAGAACTTCAGCATCACCGGTGCGTCCGGCCGGTAGAGCGTGCGGATCGACGCGGTCGGCGACCACGGTGGTCCCCATTCGCCCAGATCGTGCAGTCGGCCCGCGTCGAGCAGGCGCCGCACACCCGGACGGGACCGCACCTCCCGCGCCTGCCACGGATGCGCGGGTACCGCAACGGTGCCGTCCGGGACCTCGGGAGCGAGGTCGGCGAGCAGGTCCAGCGCGCCCCCTTCGTGGGACACGACCGACCGGTCGGCCGCGAACCAGTGCAACGGGAAGCTGCCGCGCAGTTCGGGGGAGAACCGCCGGGCCTCCGACTCGCTGAGGCCCTGCCGACTCTTCGGATCGGGGTGCAACGGGTGGCCCAGCACCAGTGCCTGTTCCGCCCGGAGGAAGGGGGTCGACTCCCGCGGCTCGGCCGTGTTCTCCCTGCGGTACTGGATGTGCCGGGCGGCCCGGGTCGCGGAGTCGGCCACCCTGCCGACGAGGTCGGTGGCCGCCTGATGGGAGGTGCCCCGTCCGGCACCGCCTTCGAGGGCGAGCAGCGACGCCACGGTGACGGCACCGAGCGGCGTCCCGTTGCCCAGCCGGACCTCGCCGAAGCGGTGGTGCCCCGTCGGCGAGCGGTACAGGACCTCGGCGTGCAGGGTCGACGCGCCGGCCGGTAACGGCAGGGCCAACGCACCGGATTCGGGGACCGGCTGTCCGGTTTCCCGCAGCCAGCACCGCAGCAGTCCGTTCACGGTCGCGGAATCAGCGATCCGTCCGTTCTCCGGGGTGATCGCATGGCGGACGCTCACGAGGTCTCCTTGGCACCGGCGGCGAGGACATCGGCGAGCAGCGTCTCGATCTCACCGCGGGTCGTGTTCGGGTTGAGCAGGGTGAGTTTGAGCCACACCGAGCCGTCCAGTTCGGTACGTCCCACCACGGCGGTGCCCTCCCGCAGCAGCGTGCGTCGCAGCTCCGCGTTGACCCGGTCGACATCGCCGGACTCGGGCAGGTAGCGGAAGAGCACGGTGGTGAGCACCGGGTCCCGGTACAGCTCGAACCTGGGTTCGGCCCGGACGGCGTCCGCGGCGTGGTGGGCGAGATCGTGGCACCGGTCGACGAGCGTGCCCAGCTCGTCGCGGCCGAGCGCGCGGAACGTCACGGCGATCTTCAGCGCGTCGGGGCGACGGGTGGTCCGCAGGGAACGCCCGAGCAGGCTGCGGAATCCGGCGTCCTCGTCATCGGCGGGGTTGAGGTAGGCCACCCGGCGTTCCATCGGCTCGAAGGTCTCCGCACGCCGCACCAGGAAGGCTCCCGCGGCGACCGGCTGCCAGCCCAGCTTGTGCAGGTCGAGGGCCACCGAGTCGGCGCGCTCGATCCCGGCCAGCAACGGCGCCAACCGCTCGGAGAACAACGCACCCCCGCCGTAGGCGGCATCCACGTGGAACCACAGGTCGTACTCCGCCGCGATGTCCGCGAGCTCCGGCAGCGGGTCGATCACCCCGAGGTCGGTGGTTCCCGCCGTGGCGATCAGCGCGATCGGCAGCTCGTCGCGGCCGCGCATCTCCTCCAGCAGCGCGCGCAGTGCTTGCGGCGCCATCCGGTGGTGCTCGTCGACCGGGACCCGCACGACGGAGTCCTCGCCCAGTCCGAGCACACCCGCGCTGCGCGCGACGGAGAAATGCGTCGTCTCCGCACACAGAATCCGCAGCCGCCCCTGCGCCTGCGGCGGGATCCCCGTGACGGTCGGTGGGACACCGAAAGTTCGGAGCAGGCCGTGTTCCCGGGCCAACAACAGCCCCGTGAGATTGGATTCCGTGCCGCCGGAGGTGATGACCCCGGAGGCGGCGGCGGGGTCGTAGCCGATCAGGTCGGCGAGGGTCCGCACCACCTCCGACTCGACCCGCGTGCCCGACGGCCCCTGATCCCAGGAATCCAGGGAGGAGTTGAGGACGGCGGCGACGAGGTCGGCCGCGACGGCGACGGCCAGCGGAGGCGTGTGCAGGTGGGCCACGCACGCCGGATCGGCCGGGTCGGCCGCACCACGGGCGAAAGCCTGAACCATCTCCGCGAGAGCCGGTTCGACACCCAGGCCCTCCCGCGGCAGCACGTCGGAGGTCGGTGACCCGACGAAGTCGGGGCCACCGGCGGGAAGTGGTCCGGCGCGGTCCACGGTTCCCTTTTTGAGTGCGTCCACCGCGACGGACAGCAGCGGACGTAGGTGTCCCGGCCCGTCGTCCCCACCCGCGAGTCGGGTGCTGGTTGTCATGTGGTCCTCACCTTTCTGCCCGTGCGGATTGACCGGTGCCGCGAAGCGGCGGGTCGTCACCGGCCCGGGCCCCGCTCTCGGTCGGTCGCTGCCGCACGAGGTGGTTGGTCACAGTCTTCGACAGAGCAAAGGTGAGGCTAACCTAATGCCGATACGTGATCAAGGTGGGGGAGGTTTCCCCGCTCGGGAGGGTGGTGCACCGTGCCAGAAGAATGCCGGTTTCGCGGTGATCGCCCGGTTCCCCCGAAACCGAGGGGATGGGCCACGGCCCGGTCCGCCCCACCGGGCGGGGCTCTGACCGGATTCCGTCACGAGCAGAGCGTCGTGACGGATCGCAGCGCGAGGTCGACCGAGGCGTGGAGATCGTCGCGCTCGGCACCGGCCGCGGCGCGGACGGCGAATCCCTCGCTGAGCACCATCACGTATCGCGCCAGTGCCCGGGTGTCGGCACCGTCCGGGAGATCACCGTCCCGCACCGCTCGGGACAGCCGCTCCGCCAGTGCGTCCTCGGTCGTAGCCGTGCCGCCAGAAGACTTCGACGGCGCGGTCGAGGATCGCCTCCTCGTCGAATGCGCGAGGCCGGCCCGCACGTGGCTTGTCCGTGTTCACGGCGGGAGTCCTGCGCACCACGCCGGGTCAACCTGCCTGGCACCGCCACGCCCACCAGAACCGCGCCGAGCTCGCCCGCAACCTGCGCGACGCCCGGTTCGTCGCCCACGCACGCCCCTGATCACGAGCAGCCGACCCGGCATCACATCATCGAGAGGAAAGACCCGTGACGACACGACCACTCGACGGCAGGACCGCGCTGGTGACCGGGGGATCCCGGGGCGTGGGCGCAGGCATCGTCGCCCGCCTGGCCGCCGACGGCGCGAGGGTCGCGTTCACCTACGCCCGTTCGGATTCGCAGGCGGACGCCGTCGCGGCCGCGGCCGTCGCGGCGGGAGGCACCGCGCACCCGATCCGTGCCGACAGCATGCACGAACAGGACGTCGCCGCCGCCGTCACCCGGACCGTCGAGCGGTTCGGTGGCCTGGACATCCTGGTGAACAACGCCGGCGTCGGCTTCTTCGCCCCGATCACCGAACTGCAAATGGACCAGATCGACGCGATGCCGACGGTCAATGTGCGATCCGCCGTCGTCGCGATCCGCGAGGCCCTGCCCCACCTGGGCGAGGGCGGGCGGAGCATCAACATCGGCAGCATCAACGCCGACCGCACGCCGTTCCCCGACCAGTCGATCTACGCACTGACCAAGGGCGCGCTGGCGAGCCTGACCCGTGGCCTCGCACGGGAACTGGCGCCGCGCGGGATCACCATCAACAACGTCCAGCCCGGACCGGTCGACACCGACGCCAACCCCGCCGACGGGCCGGTCGCCCCGGCCATGGCCAGCATCACGGCGACCGAACGCTACGGCACCTCCGCCGAGATCGGCACCTTCGTGTCCTACCTCGCCGGGCCCGACGCCGACTACATCACCGGTTCCAGCCTGACATCGACGGCGGCTTCACCGCCTGACGCCCACCGTTGCGGGCCGAAGGGCGCACCGACGCCTCCGCCCGTATAACAGGCTCTACTCCGCCGCCATCGATACTAGGCTGCGGCTGTGGCTGACGAGCACGGCGCATGGCGAACGTTCGGCGAGCGGTCTGTCTACGGCAATCGCTGGGTGCGGTTGGGGCTGGTCGACGTGCAGGCCCCCAACGGGAACCGCTGGGAACATCATGTGGTTCACCTCGCCCGGGTCGCGGTCGCGCTGGTGGTCAACGACCGGGACGAGGCCCTGATGCTGTGGCGGTACCGCTTCGCCACCGATCAGTGGGGGTACGAGCTGCTCGGTGGTCTGGTTGATGCGGGTGAGGACTCCGCTGCCACTGCGGCGCGGGAGGCTGCCGAGGAGAGCGGCTGGCGCCCGGTCGGGGAGGGGGAGCACCTCGTGAGCTTCGAGCCGCTGCCGGGGCAGGTGACCGCGCCGCTGGACATCTACCTGTGGCGCGGTGCCGAGCACCTCGGCGACCCGACCGATACGGAAGAGGTAGGGCGCGTCGAGTGGGTGCCGCTCGCGCGGGTGAACGAGCTTGCGCGGCGGCAGGAGTTGCTCGGTTCCGGCACGCTGGTTGCGCTGCTCTACTTCCTGAACTCACAGCGGTAGTCCCTGCCCGGTCAGCGGGATCAGGCCCGCGTTGTCGCGGTTATGTCGTGCGTATGTCGTCGCCGGGTCGTGTCGGTGAGGCCACCGTTCGCCCGATGCTTGACCCGAGTCGGAGTCAGGAGGTGGCGGATGACGAATACATCGGACGACCTGTACGTTGCCTGGTATCGCTGCGCCATGGATGGGCGCGAGCACGCGGTGACGGACGATGATTTCTCGACCGGCATGCGGAACGGGAGCGGCCGATACCGCTCCCTGTGCGGACATCAGGTCACGATGGATACGACACTGGCCGAGCCAGCGCCCGAGTGCGTGCGATGCGGCACCATCGTGGTTGCCCACACGAGCGCAGCTTCATCGGAGCACTGCGGCGGACGAAGCACGCCTCCGACGACACGGCGGTTGCGCGCCGCGATCACGGCGTTGTTCGCTCGGCGTCGGCCCCTGCGGGGTGATCGGTGATGGGCACGTCGGAGTTGGATCGTGCGGTGCGGGCGCTGGACGAGGCCGTGGAGGCGACGACACGCCCGCTCATCGAGCCTCACGATGCCGGTGACCCGAACGCGACGACAGCATTGCGACACTTCGGGGCGTTTCTGCTGGACGTGGGATGCGGTGTTGTGAGCCGCACCGGCATGGAACTGGCCGGACTGGGCGTCGCCGTGCTCTCGACGCAGGAGCGCGCGCACGTGTCGGAGGAAGTCGGGAGCGCCGTGGTTGTCAGTGACCTACGGGCGCGTGCGGAGAAACTCGGAGCGGGTGAGGGGAGCGCCCGATGACTCGGCCATTCGATCCTGCGGGCGTGTACGCGCCGCTCGACGCGGCGCAGTGGTTGGTGCTGAAGGCTGCGATCGACGGCGATGCCGCTCAGCGGGACGAAGCCCTGAATGCACTGGGCGCGTTGGTTCTCGACGACTGGCTCGGCGGGGAACCCGCGGAAGATACCGAGTGCAACGCCGCCGAGGCGGAGGCCATGCGTGCGGCTCGCGCGGCGTATCAGGACCGGTCGGTACGACACCGGTGTCAGTTGGGCGTGAACCTGCTACAGGAGTTGAGCGCTGAACGGGAACCGTATGCCGCGCGCCGGTTGGACACGGTCGGGCGCGTGCTCGCGAGGATCGCCACGGAGTTTCAGGCCATCGCAGAAGAGCGTCAGGAAGCGAGGTAGCCAGGTGAGTATCGCGACGACGACGCTTGAACGGAGCGGTCCTCCGCCGCGTTTCGTACTGGATCTGGCCGGCCCGGAGTATGTGTGGCGGCAGGTTGCTCAGCATCTGGCAGAGCGCATCGCGACGGGCGAGTTCCAACGTCGGCTCCCGAACCGCGAGATCATCGCGAGCGAGTACGGAGTGTCTGTGCACAGCGTCCGCCGCGCGGTTCGCTACCTCGCTGACCAGGGAGTGGTGACGGCGGTGAATGCACGGGGTACGTATCTTGATGTGTGAGGGGGCCGTGGCGCGTTGGTGCGGACATCGCCCCGGTAGCGGGCCACACGAATACGCCCGTCGATGCATCCCAAGGATGGCCGGCTTCTGTGGGAAGTCGTTCACCAGCAGCCTCGATACTCTGTGCCAGACTGGAATCACCAGCGGTCACATCCGGCGAATGACACAGACCCACACGAGGCCGATATGGGGACGCCAGACCAGCACGGCACGAGGTACCAAACGAAGACGCCGCGTACCGTACTGGACCATCAGATACGCGACGTCCGGCAGGAGACCTTGCAGGAGTTCGCCGAGTACGCCGAGCGTTTCGCCCGCGACCACGGCGAACCCGGCACGCTGAGCGTGCGGCACCTCGACCGGCTGGTCAACGGACGCGGCCTGCACGGTAAGCCGCTGGGCAAGCCGCGTCCGGCGACCGCGCGCCTGCTGGAACGGATCTTCGGTATCCCGATCGACGTTCTCCTCGCGCCCTACGTACCGGAAAAGGAGCGGGCCCAGGTCGATGGCCACGCTCCGTCCCTTCGGCTGGACGATGCTTACGTCGAGACCTTGCACAGCCGTATCGCCGAGTTGGTTGACCTTGACCTCTACCTCGGCGGGGACCATTCCTCCACGATAGCCCTCCAGCTCTTCCGGTCGGTCCACCGCAAGCTCGGAGCCAACCGGTGCGATCCCGCCCTCGAACGCGACCTCTACGCCGCAGCCGGAGAACTCGGCGAAGTCGCCGGATGGTTGCTCTTCGACGCAGGCAAACACGACCTCGTGCGCCGCATCAACCACGAAGCCCTGCACCTGTCGCGCCTGGCCGGTGATCACAGCATGGAATTGCTGACCCTGCAGAACATGTCCATGCATGCCGGTCACCTCGGCCGTCCCAGCGAAGCTCTTCGTATCGCCCGCATGGTGCTGGAGACGAACACGCTCTCGCCTCGCCTCGAAGCGCTCTTCCGTACCCGTGAAGCCCGCGCGTTGGCCTTGGGCGGAGCCGGCACCGCAGCCGAACGCACCTTCCGTCAGGCACACTCGCTGTACCAGGATGGCGTGCGCGACGAGGACCCAGCCTGGGCGTGGTGGATCAACGATCAGGAGTTGGCCTGGCACGAAGCCGTCATTCAATCCGATTCCGCCGACTGGTGCTCCGCTACTGACACCTTCCATGCCTCTATTGAGGTCATCCCTAGTCGCGAAGTCCGACGCCGCTACAACCATCTGGCGTCCCTACTCGACGCACAGATTCGGGTGGGCGCATGGCGTGACGTCGACCAGACCATCGAGCGCGTCCTGCCGTACGTCGACGAGGTCGGCTCAAGCCGCACCGCGACGACGCTGCTCGGGGCACTCGACCAACTCGGGACCGCACGTGCAACTCCCTCGGTCCGCGAGAGCGCTGCACAGCTTCGGGACTTGTTGACCGAGGCCGGATACAGCCGCTGACCGATACTCACGAAGAACGCGCCCACGCCAAGTAGTCGCGACAAACGCAGCCCCTGCCAGACACCCTCGCATCGACCACGGCACCCTCCTCACCGCTTGCGGTGGGGCATGTCGTCGCGTCTCAGGCGAGTGAGCCCGCCTCAATCAGCCAGAACCTCCCGGTTAGCTGTATGAGGCCATGACGTTGGTGACGCGGGTGTGGAGTCGGGTGGCGGGTGGTTGGTTTCCGGCGGCGGTGTGGGGGCGATGGTAGTTGTAGTGCACGTTCCACGTGGCTAGGGCTTGTGTGCGGTGTTGTTCGCTGTTCCAGGTGCGGGCGTAGAGGAGTTCTTCGGCCGGGATTCGGTGGTAGCGCTCGACTTTGCCGTTGTGGCGCGGGGTGTAGGGCGTGATGCGTTGGTGGCGGGCGCCGTGCAGCACTGTGGCGAAGTCGTGGGCGCGGTAGCAGGAGCCGTTGTCGGTGACGATGCGGTGGATGCGGGTGATGCCGTGACGAGCGAAGAACGCCCGGGCGCGGTGGGTGAAGCCGATTGCGGTGGCCGCCTTCTCGTCGGGTAGGGCCTCGGTGTAGGCCAGTCGGGAGAACCCGTCGACGGCGGAGTGGAGATAGGTGTAGCCGGTGCGGGTGCCGGTGTTTTTGGTCCGTTCGGCCAGTCTGGCCTGCTCGCTGCCCTTACCGTGCACGCGCCACCCACCGCCGTCGGGGATCACACCGACCTTCTTGATGTCGAGATGGACCATGTGGCCGGGCCAGTGGGCGGCGATCCGGCGGGGTGCGCGGTTGGTGGCGCCGGTGGGGTCGAGGAAGCGGCGACGGTTGAGGCCGAGGTGGGCCAGGTGCCGGCTGACGGTGCGCACTGAGATCGAGACGTGTTCGACGCCAAGGGGAATGTGCGACCCCGCAAGTGGGAGGGCACCTACCAAGGCATTCGTATCCAAGGCTTCATCCGACCCGGCGTCGACTTCACCGCGGCAACGGTGGAGGACATCGCCACGGCCTACCCTGTACCCGAGCCCGCAGAGTGAGGACGCCATGACCGAGATCCGCTTTGGCCGCGACCAGCACGGCGCCGTCACCGTGCTCGTTCCCGACGGGTACGAGCCGATCGATGAGCTCCTCAGTGACGACGTCACCGACGACCGCGAGATGCTCGCCGAGATCCTCGATCACGCTCGCAACCCCGACCAGGAGGAATGGGGAACCGGCGGGAACGCCTGCTGGGTCAGCATCACGCCAGACGCCGTGACCGTCGACAACGAGTACAGCGGCCAGACCACCACGCTTGACCACGCCGAGTTCATCGAGATCGTCGAGGCATACCGCCGTGAACTCGACGCCACCGAGGCTGATCGCTGAGTCGGCCAAGCGCTCTGCCGTCCATCCCGCCCGCCGACGCGGCCCCCGCCGCCCGCTCAGCCGTTCGTCAGCCCGGTGATGCCCGTGGCGTAGACGCCGTCGGCGAAGGTGGTGGTCAGCTTCTCCTCGTCGGCGGCGTCGGCGTCGTAGTCGGCCCACCATTCGACGAAGGTGTCGCCGGTGGCGGTGACCGGGGCGAGCCGGATCGTGCTGACGTAGCTGCGGATGGGGAACGGGCCGTCGAGCATGCGGTAGGTGTAGCTGTGGTCGACGTCGTCCAGCGTGAGCAGCTGCTCGCGGACGACGCCGCCGTCGGCCAGGGTCAGCCGCCGGATGGCGCCGACCTCACCCGCGCCGGGGCCGGGTTCGATCTCGCTGTGCGTGATGGCCGGGTGCCAGGAGGACAGGCTGTTGAAGTCGCGCACACGCCGCCACACCTGCTCGACGTCGCCGGGCACGATTCCGCTCGCGTAGGGCCGGGGCATCTACTTCTCCTTCGTGGTCGACAACGCCTTGAACTCGCGGGTGCGGGCGGTGAGCGCCTGTTCCACGGGCAGCCGCTCCATGCTGCTGGCGCCGTAGAAGCCGTGGCAGCGCTCGGTGCGCGCCAGCACGTACGAGGCGTCCTCCGGCGTGGCGATCGGGCCGCCGTGGCACAGCACCAGCACGTCGTCGCGGACCTCGCGGGCCGCGGCGGCCCACTCGTCGATCGCGGCGACACAGTCGTCCAGCGTCTTCGCGGTCTCCGCGCCGATCGTGCCGCCGGTGGTCAGGCCCATGTGGCAGACGAGGATGTCCGCCCCGGCCCCGGTCATCGCGCGGGCGTCGTCGGCGGAGAACACGTACGGCGTGGTGAGCAGGTCCGCCCGCCGGGCGGCGGCGATCATGTCCACCTCGTGCGCGTAGCCCATGCCGGTCTCTTCGAGATTCGTGCGGAACGTGCCGTCGATGAGTCCGACGGTGGGGAAGTTCTGCACACCGGAGAAACCGAGGTCGGCCAGGCGGCGCAGGAAACGGTCGGTGTCCAGGAACGGGTCGGTGGCGTTCACCCCGGCGAGCACCGGGGTGTGCCGGACGACGGGCAGCACCTCGTCGGCCATCTCGACGACGATGTCGTTGGCGTTGCCGTAGGCCAGCAGGCCGGCCAACGACCCGCGGCCCGCCATCCGGAAGCGGCCCGAGTTGTAGAGGACGATCAGGTCGATCCCGCCGTCCTCCTCGCACTTCGCGGACAGTCCGGTGCCCGCGCCGCCACCGACGATCGGCACGCCGCGCGCGGCCCGCGCGTGGAAGCCCTCCAGCAGCTCGCGCCTGTCGATCCGGGGCACGCTACCTCCTCGTCACGTCGTCGAACGCCGCCAGCAGTTCCTCGGCGAAGCCGGGGTCGTTGAGGTGCCGCGGCGAGCGGATCACCCGCCGGTCCGGGGTCTGCTCCACCTCGCGTTCGAGGGTGTCGAACAGCACGGCGTCCACCTCCGGATCGTGGAACGGCTGTCCGGGCGCGTCCAGGGCCGACACGCCGCCCTCGGGGAGCAGGAACCGGACCGGACCGTCGCAGGCGTTGAGCTTGCGCGCCAGGAACCCGCCGATCGCGCGGGCCTCGTCGGCGGTGGTGCGCATGAGCGTGACCTGCGGGTTGTGCGGGTAGAACAGCCGGTCGGCGTAGTGCTGCGGCACGGTGTCCGGCGGGCCGAAGTTGACCATGTCGAGCGCGCCGCAGGAGCCGACGTAGGGGACGCCGGTGCGGGCGACGGCGTCCAGCCGGTCCTCCCCGGCGGCGAGGACGCCGCCCGCGACGAGGTCGCAGACCTCGGTGGTGGAGATGTCCAGCACGGCCGCGAGGTGTCCGTCGTCGGCGAGTTTCTCCATCGCCGCGCCGCCGGTGCCGGTCGCGTGGAACACGAGGCAGTCGTGGTCGTCGCCGAGCCGCCGGGTCACGGCGTCGACGCACGGGGTGGTGACGCCGAACATCGTCAGCCCGACGGCGGGCCGTTCGTCGGTGACGGCCACCGGGTGCGCGCACGCGCCCGCGAGGGCGTGCGCGGCGTTGCCGAGCACGCGGCGGGAGATGCGGTTCAGCCCCGCGACGTCGGTGACCGAGTGCAGCATCGCGATGTCGCTCGCGCCGACGTAGGAGCTCACGTCCCCGGCCGCCATGGTGGACACCATGAACTTCGGGATGCCGACCGGCAGCGCCCGCAGCGCGGGCGTCACCAGCGCCGTGCCGCCGGAGCCGCCGAGCCCGAGCACCCCGTCGACGTCGCCGTGGGCGGGCAGGAACCGCGCGAACGCCTCGGTCATCGCGGCGAC
>NZ_KI912259.1:154896-155830 GCF_000231035.2 Saccharomonospora iraqiensis subsp. paurometabolica YIM 90007
GGGAGACCACCAGCGCCAGTCCCGCGCACGCGGTCGCGGCGGCGAGCACACCGACCGACTCGCGGGCCCGGGCGATCTCGGCGAGCAGCAGCGTCGCCGCACCGAGCAGCACGATCACCGGCTCCGGGCGCAGGGACGCGCCGTAGGGGAGGAACCACACCAGGTGCGCGACCAGCAGCGCCCACGGCACGGCCCGCAGCCGCGCCGCCCGGCCGAGCACGTTCGCCAGCGTCGCGCGCAGCAGGAACCAGGTCAGCAGCCCGCAGGCGACGGGGACCATCCGGATCCACCACAGCGACCAGTCGTCGGCGAGCGCGCCCCACGCCTGCTGCAGGTACTGGCTCAGCACGAAGGGACTCTCCGTGCTGTTGTCCATGTAGACGTGGTTCCCCACGAACCCGCCGGCGTCCGCGTTCCGCGCCATCAGCAGGTACCAGGAGTCGTCCATCTGCATCGGCCCGAGTACGACCCAGGCGGCGCTGACCACCACGGCGACGGCATCGGCCCAGGACCAGCGTGGCCGCCGCCACGGTTCCCGGGAGCTCCCCGGCCACCACCGCCACGCCAGGACCAGGGTCACGACCAGCAGCAGGCCGTGCGCGACCAACAGGACGATCTTCAGGGTGCCCGGGACGGACTGGTAGCGCGCGTCCGGACGGAGCTCGACCGACATTCCCGCTTTCGCCCGGTCTCCCTCTGCGGCCGTGGCCAGCTCGGAGACCTCCGGCGGCGGCAGATTCTGCCGCCCACCGATCCGGGCGCCGTCCCGCAGCACCTCGATCCCGGTGTCGTCGGCGACGACCCGGTAGACACACGCACCGGCCGGCAGTGGCTCGTCGGCGAGCAGCTCCCCGGAGGCCGCCACCAGCACCCGGCCGTCGACCGCCCCGACCCACAGGCCGTCACCGGCGCGGGCCACGGCGTCGTGCCCGGC
>NZ_KI912259.1:155930-156904 GCF_000231035.2 Saccharomonospora iraqiensis subsp. paurometabolica YIM 90007
GCCGGGGTGGTGGGTTCGCCGAGTTGCCGCGCGGACGGCCGCGCGACGTGGACGTCGTCGGCCAGCCCGCAGCCGTCGCCGAACAGCGTCTGCAGCCCGGAGCGGGCCGCGGTCCAGCTCGCGCCCTGCGACAGCGGCGCCCACACGAAACTCACCAGCAGCAGCACCACCGACCCGGCCGACGCGGTCACCAGCACCGCGCGCTGGCCGTCGATCCGGGAGAGCTCGCCCTTGCGACGCCGCAGCCGTGCCCAGAGCAGCCCCACCGCGGCGACCGCGAGCCACGGCACCGGGTTGCGCAGGGTGACCGGGCCGAAGTGCGGCTGCGTCTCGTTGGTCCGGAGGTCGAGGTTGGTGTGATCGCCGAACAACTGCCCGAAATCGGTGTACGGGGCCCAGTTGTTGACGCCCGCGAACGCCAGCGACACGGCGGTGACCGTCACCAGGACCGCCACGGTCCGGATGACCGGACCGGCCCGCCGGGGCAGCGGGGACCGCACCAACGCACCCGTGATCAGCAGGATCGACATCGGGGCGATGGCGTGGAAGTGGTTCACCCACTTCGTCGGGCTCAGCGCGATCAGCCCGAGCGCGAGCGCGCACAGCACCGCGCTGTGCAGCACCAGGCGCTGCACCGGATCCGTGCCGCGGCCGCCCCGGCCGCTGCCGATCGCGACCAGCACCAGCAGCGCCAGCGTCAGCACCACCGGCAGGCGCCGTGCCCAGCCGGAGGTGTTCAGCAGGGTCTGGTAATGGACGATCTCGTCGTACCAGGGATACGAGTAGTAGTAGTCGTTGTTCGTGGCGATGCTGGTGAGGACCTCGCCGAGCGAGGCGTCGGCGAACCCGACCGGGACGACGACGGTCACCGCCGCGGCGGCGAGCGACACCGCCGCGACCCGCGCCGACCACGGCTGCCGACGGAACCACGGCCCCAGCCACGGCAACGCGAGCACCAGCGGGCCGCGGCCACG
>NZ_KI912259.1:157004-161014 GCF_000231035.2 Saccharomonospora iraqiensis subsp. paurometabolica YIM 90007
AACGCCTCGGTCATCGCGGCGACCGCGCTGCCCCGGTCGCCGGTGAACACCGCCCCGGCCCCGTCCGGGTGCCAGGCCGCGACCTCCGCGGCGGGAACGTCGACGTCGTCGGCGGATTCCCCCGTGGTGGACAGGTCGACCGTGCGGACCGCGACCCCGGTGGCCCGCACCAGCCCGGCGACGTAGCGCAGCTCGTCGCCCTTGGTGTCGAACGTCCCCACGATGTACGCGCTGCCCACGAACGCCTCCTCCGGCACACGGCGACACCGGTGATCACCACCACCCAACCACGTCACCGGCACACGCACCAGTGCGAGCACCCGGTGCGACGTCGGACGTGGCCCCTCCGCGTCCGAGGGCGGGTGTCCGATCGTGGACGGCCGGAGCGCGCACGACCGACACGACGCCGGAAGCGACCACAGGCCGGACAACACGGACAGGGGCGTCCCATGGCAGGAATCGGCATCATCGGTGCGGGAGTGGCCGGGATCCATCTCGGCCTGCTGCTGCGTCAACACGACATTCCCGTCACCATCTACAGCGACCGGACCGGCGAGCAGCTTGCCGGCGGGCGGCTGCCGAACACCGTGGCGCACCACGACACCACCGTCCGGCGCGAACAGGCCCTCGGCGTGGACCACTGGGACCTCGCCGAGCACGGGTACTTCGGCCACCACCACTACCTCGGTGGCCCGGAACCGAAGCGCTTCTTCGGTGCGTACACCGCGCCGTCCCGGGCGATCGACCACCGGATCTACCTGCCCCGGCTGTTGCACGACTTCCGGGAGCGCGGCGGGGACTTCCGGGTGCGGGCGGTGCGGGCCGCCGACGTGGCCGCCCTGTCCGACCAGCACGAGCTCGTCGTCGTCGCCTCCGGCAGCGGCGACCTCGCGGCAATGTTCCCCCGGCGCGCCGACAAGTCGCCCTACGACGCACCGCAGCGCAGGCTCTGCGTCGGGCTCTTCGACGGCATCGCCGACAACGAGCCGCGCAGCGTGACCCTCAGCCTCTCCCCGGGTCACGGGGAAATGGTGGAGATCCCGATCCGCTCGTTCGACGGCCCCCGGAAAGCGCTGCTGTTCGAGGCCGTCCCTGGTGGCGGGTTCGAGGTGCTCGCGGACGCGAGCTACGACGACGATCCCGCGGGGTTCGAGAAGTTGGTGAAGGACACACTGCGGGCGCACCATCCGACGACGTTCGAGCGGATCGACCACCGCCGGTTCCGCCTGACCCGGCCGCTGGACCTGCTGCAGGGAGCGCTCGTGCCGACCGTGCGCGAGGACTGGGTGCGCCTGCCGAACGGCCGCTACGCCATCGCGCTCGGTGACGCGCATGTCGTCGTCGACCCGGTGGTGGGGCAGGGCGCGAACTCGGCGTCGTACTCGGCGTGGGAACTGGGGCACACGATCATCGAGGATCCGACCTTCGACGAGCGCTTCTGTCGCAAGGTCGCCCGTCGCCGCGCCGACCGGGTGCACGCGACCTCCGACTGGACCAATCTGATGATCCGGACGCCACCCGCGCCGCACCTGCTCGAACTGCTCGACGCGATGGCGGGCGAGAAGGCGTTGGCCGACGAATTCACCGAGAACTTCAATCACCCGGAACGGCAGTGGGACGTCCTCGCCACCCCCGAGCGCACGCGCGACCATCTCGCCCGGCGCGGGAGGACGTAGCCGCGGTCTCGCCACCGCGGTAGCCGCGACGGCGGCGCCGGGATGTCGCCGACCTGTGCGGACCACCACGGCTTCACGCCGAGACCACGTCCGATGTGCGGGGCGGTCGGTCCGCTGCCGGTGTCACCGGCCCCCGGGGTACTCCCCGGTAGGCCGTTCGGTCATCACTATGCTCCTGCCCCGGAAGAGGGAGTCCAGGATTGGTGGGGCCGTGAGCGCGGAGAGCGAGCAGGCTACTGGGTCGGGCACAGCGACCGGGGGGACGACTCGGACGAACCCGACCGACGACCGGGCCGCCACGAGCGCGCGGGCGGGTGCCGACACCGCGTCCACACCGCCGGACGGCGGCGCGCGGGCCGGTGGTTCCACCGCGCGGCTGCTCGGCATCGACGTCGCCCGGGCCGTGGCGATCCTGGGCATGTTCGCCTCGCACGTCGGACCCACCAACTACGGCCACCCGCAGGCCTGGATGTTCCTGCCGTTCCACGGGCGCGCGGCGGTGCTGTTCGCCGTGCTCGCCGGGATCTCCATCGCGATCATGTCCGGTGGCCGGGAACCGGCGACCGGGCTCGGCTGGCGCAAGGCGCTCGTCCGCATCGGCTCCCGGGCCGTGCTGATGCTGGCGCTCGGGCTGGTGATGAACCAGGTGTTCATCGTGCCGGTGTGGATCATCCTCGGTTACTACGGCGGGTTCTTCCTGCTCTCCCTGCCGTTCCTGCGGCTGCGGGCGCCGAGCCTGGCGGTGCTGTCGGCCGTGGTGATCGTGGCCGCACCGGTGGTGTCCTGGCTGATCCGGCGCGCGTACTTCCCGAAGGACCTGATCGAGACGCCGCTGGAGGACATCCGTCCGGAGCAGTTGACCGGCGTCGGCGATCTCGTCACCACGCTGCTGCTGACCGGGGTGTTCCCGACCTTCGTCTGGATCGGGTTCGTCCTGGCCGGTATGGCGATCGGACGCCTCGACCTCACCTCGCGCGGCGTCGCGAAGCTGCTCGGCCTCGGTGGGCTCGCGCTCGCCGCCGTGGCCTACGGGGCGTCGTGGGTGGCGCTGCACGTGCTCGGCGGCATCGAGCGGATCCACGCGTCGCTCGCGCCGCACGCCGAGGCGGCCGGGATCGAGGTCGACCGCTTCCTGCACCTGAGCCTGTTCAAGGTGCACGGCACACCGCCCACCGACACCCCCGCCTGGCTGCTGCTCTCGCACGCCCACAACGGCACCCCGTTCACCGGTGCGGGGAGCACGGGGCTGTCCCTGGCCGTCATCGGCGGATGTCTCCTGTTGCAGCACACGTCGGTGCGGGGGCTGCAGGCGCTCGGCTCGGTCGGCGCGATGTCGCTGACCTGCTACGTCGGGCACCTCGTCGTGATGCAACTGCTCTGGGGTGGTGAGCCCGCCTACTCGGCGGCGAACGCCCTGCTGTTCATCGTCGGCTCCGTCGTGTTCGCCGCCGTCTGGCGCTCCTGGTACGGGCAGGGGCCGCTGGAGAAGTTCGTGGCGAAGACGTCGTCGTCGGCGACCCGGATCGTGCGCTGACGACCGGCCGCCGACGACGGGTTCCGTCCGGGCTCACCGGCTCCAGCGGGGGAGTCGTTCGAGGCCGCCCCGTTCGACCCGGTCGACCCGCAGGTCGTACCGGTCCGTCGGGTAGGGGTAGCGCACCTCGAACACCTGGCCCCACGGCAGCCGCGGCGGCGGGGTGGGCCGCAGCTCCGCGGGAACCTTCGTCCGGTCCCACACCTGCGCGGTCCCGGTCCACGCCCCACCCCACTCCGCGAAGAACGGGTTGTTCAGGATGCCCGGCTTGATCGCCTCGTCCGCGGCGAGATAGACGGTGGGCGTGTCGGTGATGCCGTGTTCGATCCGCGCCTGGTCCACACACGGCCACACCGCCGCCGAGACCTGGTCGGCGAACACCGTCCGGCCCGCGAGCAGCTCGCCCACCGGCCGCATCCCGGTCAGTTTCGGCTCGGCGACCGCGAGCCAGGTGTCGGCACCGGTGACGACGTCGGAGACGACGAACCGCACCAGCTCCGGCCGCTCGTCCGGCAGCGCCACGGACAGCTGCTGCCACGCGTCCGACAGCCGGTCGTCGGCGGGCAGCGGGTGCGTGTCGGTGACCCGGGGCGTGCCGTCGCCCGCGGTGCCGAACTGGGCTTCGATCACCTGCCCCTCCGGGGCGCCGGCGACCGGGAGGGTGACGTGCGTGCCGCCGTGGGCGGGAACCGGGTACCACCCGGTGGTCAGGGTGCCGGTGCCCGGGCTCGTGCCGTCCGGCAGGGCGTCGTGCCAGATCCGCGTCGGCCCGTCCCACGGGGCGGTCCGCAGCGGCGCCG
>NZ_KI912259.1:161114-170119 GCF_000231035.2 Saccharomonospora iraqiensis subsp. paurometabolica YIM 90007
TCGGGCCGCGTGCGCAGCGCCGCGCCGTCGGACGCGGCCGCGGAGCGCACCGTCGTGCACGGTACGGAGGCATCCAGATCGAGTGGGCGGCCGGTGGCCAGCGGCAGCACCGTGTTCTGCGGTGCCCGGCCGGTCTCCGGCCAGTGCACCACCGGGCGGTCCGCCTGGACCGGGGCGAGGACGGCGCCCACGCCGAGCGCGAGCGTGACCAACGCCAACCCGACGAGGACGATATTCCTGGCGGCAGGACGCATGATCGTGGACGATCTCATGCCGCCCGTCCGCGTCCGCAGGCAGATACCGCGGCGTGCGATGGCGGTAACAGCGGTCCGCGGGCGGATCGTCCGGATGCGGTCGGAGACCTGTTTCCGGGCGGACGGGGAAACACGGCCGGGAAAAGGACGACAGGGGATCGGTCGGACGTTCCCGGCCACCGGTCCCGCTATTCGACGGAGAAGTCCTCGAGAATGGTGTGCCGGCCGACAGTCGAATGGCGACGTGCCGGCCGGCGACGAGAGACGAGGCTGGTTCGACGACGACTGCGGCGCGGGGTCGTCGGACCATGATCAGAGACTGGTGTAGACGGGTTTACCGACCGATGACCTCGCCTCGGTAGGAGGCCAGGCCGCGGGCGACATCGTGAGCCTTGTTCAGCTCGGTGAAGTAGCGACGAATCGCGGCGTACAGCTTGCGCATGAACGACACCTCCCTTCGTACCGCGTCCGCCGTCCCGTCTGTTCGAGGAACCCGCGCACACTCCGACACCCGCGCTGCCGCGCTCGCACGATGTGGATTGCCGGTACTTTCCTCGGCGATGGGGGACGTGGCCCAGTCGCACTTCCAATATGCCATTCGCGCCCCTGGTCGCGCCAGTGGGAAGAATCGCACGCCGGAGCTGTAATGAACGGGCTCCGACAAGCGATCCTCCCAAGGAGGGCGTCCACGAACGGCCACTTTCGGGCTACCCCTGCCCGCCGGAGGCGAAACGGCCCGGGCGCCCGCCGACCCGCCGACCGCGGTTAGGCTCTCCGCACCGCCGCGGCCCTCGGCCTGCCCGAGGTGCCGACGACGCGGCGGAGGCAGTCGACCACGGCAACCGGGGGTAACGAGTGGGCGGAGAGGCCACGGCACCGGACGACCCGTTCGCACCGCCCGGACAGGCCTCCACCGGCCCGGCCGGGACGACGAAGGCGGGTCCGGCGGCCAAAGCGGTGTTCGACGACGTCCGCACGTTCGTCCGGCAGGCCACCGCACTGCTGTCCGCCCCCGACGTGCTCCGGAGGAACACGCACCGGCAGATCGACATCCTGCGCGACCGGCAGGCACGCGACGCGCTGAGCACCCGGCCGGTCGGCGAGCTGCGTGCGCTGCTCGGGAAGGGAGTGCGGCTCGGCGCGCTGGAGGACGCCGGGTACCGCACGGTCGCCGAGATCCTCGGCACCACCCCGGCCCGGCTACGGACGGTGCCGGGGATCGGGCCGCAGTCGGCGGAGCAGGTCTCGTCGGCCGCACAGTGGCTGGCCGACGAGCTCCGGCGGGAAACACGGATCCGTCTGGACCCGGACCGTCAGGAACCCGGCCAGACCCAGCTTCTCGCCCTCCTTGCGGCCGTGCGGCACGCGGACAGCGCACGGGCCTCGCTCAGCGCGCCGCTCAAGCGGTTCAAGCGGGAGACGACCCAACTCGTGCGGCAGGCCGAACCGGCCGGGAGCCGCGTCGGACTGTTCTTCCGCGGCCGCGCCACGAAGCGGACGGCACTCGACGCGCTGGCCCGGCTCGACGCCCTCCTCGCCGACCCGGAGACGCACAGCCTCCGCGACACCGTGCGGGCGCAACGCGAGGCAGCCAACCCCAAGTCGTACTCACCCGGATACCTGTGGCGGGAGTACGCGGACGACGCCGCGAGCGTCAACGCGTTGCTCTCCACCCTCACCGGGCAGGGGGACGCCGACGAGACCGAGGCCGCACAGGGTTTCCTGCCCGAGGAACTCCGCCAGGAGATCACGGCCGTCCCGCTCGACACGAGCCTGCTCACCGCGACCCTGCGCGGGTATCAGGTGTTCGGCGCCCAGTACGCCCTCCACCGGGAGTTCTCGATCCTCGGCGACGAGATGGGCCTCGGCAAGACCGTGCAGGCGCTGGCGGCGGTGGCCCATCTCGCCGCGAACGGACAGACCCGGTTCCTCGTGGTCTGCCCCGCGAGTGTGCAGAACAACTGGATCAACGAGATCCGCCGGCACACCACGCTCACCCCGCACAGCCTGCACGGTGCCGAGCGGGACGCCGCCACGCGGCACTGGCGGCGCACCGGCGGCATCGCGGTCACCACGTTCGGCACCCTCGGCCGGCTCGGCGGCGTCACCGACGACGGCCTCGCGATGGTGATCGTGGACGAGGCGCACTACGTCAAGAATCCGGAGTCGAAACGCTCCCGGACCGCCGCCGGGGTCGTCGACCGTGCCCAGCGGGCGCTGTTCCTCACCGGTACCCCGATGGAGAACCGCGTCGAGGAGTTCCGCACCCTCGTCGGGTATCTGCAACCGCGCATCGCCCGCTCCCTGGACGCCAGCGACGCCGTGGCCGGGGCGAAACACTTCCGGCGTGCGGTCGCGCCGGTCTACCTGCGTCGTAACCAGGAGGACGTGCTCACCGAACTGCCCGACAAGATCGAGCTCGAGGACTGGGTGCAGTTCAGCCCCGGGGACGGGGCCGCCTACGAGGCGACCGTGCGCGAGCGCAGTCTCATGGCGATGCGCCAGGCCGCCTTCCACGCGACCGATTCCGCCAAACTGGAACGACTCGACGAGATCGTGGACGAGGCCCGCGAGGACGGGCTCAAGGTCGTGGTGTTCTCCAACTTCCTCGCCGTTCTCGAGACCCTCGAGAAGCGGCTGGGGAAGGTGGTCGTGGGGCGGTTGACGGGATCGGTCCCGCCCGCCGCCCGGCAGCGACTCGTCGACACGTTCACCGCGCGGGACGGCCACGCCGTGCTGCTCAGCCAGATCGAGGCGGGCGGTGTCGGACTGAACGTGCAGGCCGCCTCCGTGGTGGTGCTCACCGAACCGCAGTGGAAACCCAGCACCGAGGAACAGGCCATCGCCCGCGCCTTCCGAATGGGGCAGATCCGCAAGGTCCGGGTACACCGGCTGCTGGCCAAGGGCAGCGTCGACGAACGCCTCCGCGAGGTGCAGGAGCGTAAGAGCCTGCTGTTCGACGAGTTCGCACGCCGGAGCGAGGCGAAGGAGGCCGACCGCCGCGCGGTCGACACGAGCGAGCACCGGCCGGGCATGCTGGACGACGAAGACATCCCGCTCAAGCAGCGCATCGTCCTCGCCGAACGGCACCGGCTCGGCCTCGACGGCTGAACCGGTGCCGGAGGCGGCGAACCGGTCACGCCGCCGGGCACGCGTACACCGCCTCGACGTAGGCGGTGGTGTTGGCGGCGCCGATCAGGTCGGGTTCCATCCGGTTCATCACGTAGGCGAAGGTCATGCGCCGGTCGAGGTCGTTGATCACGATCGATCCGCCGAATCCGCTCCACCAGCAGATCCGCCCCGCGGGCAGGGCCGGGAGGATCTCCGGGGTCGGCAGGGCGTAGCCGAGTCCGAACCGCACGGGCACGCCGAGCACCCGGTCGGTCCCGTCGGACTGGACGGTGAACACGTTCTCGAGGGTGGCCGGGGACAGATACCTCCGGCCGTCGACCGTCCCGCCGTGGGAGACGACCGACTGGGTCCGCGCGACCGAGCGCGCGTTGCCCTGGCCGCCCAGCGCGCCGAGTTCGGCCCCCAGGAACGCCCGGGTCGTGGTCACCGTGGGTGGGATGAGGGGATTGGTCAGGGTGCGCACGGGGATGCTCGCCGGATCGGGTGCGGCGTGCCCGGCACCGGAGCGGTCCGGGGGGACCGGGGTGGCCACGCGGGCATCGACGGTCTCCGGTGCGCCGAGCCAGTAGTCGGCCCCGAGCGGGCCGGTGAACTCCTCGCGCAGCACGGTGCCGAGGCTGCGCCCGGTGACCCGCCGCACGAGCTCGCCGACCAGGTGGCCGTGGGTCACCGCCTGGTAGCCCGAGCCCGCACCCGGCCGCCACCACGGCTGCTGGGCTGCCAGCAGGGCGGCCGCCCGCCCGGTGTCGGTGATGTCGTCGAGCGTGACGTCGGCCTCCCACCCGCACACCCCGGAGGTGTGACCGAGGACGTGACGCACGAGCACGTCCTGCTTGCCGGCGGTGGCGAACTCGGGCCAGTACCGCGCCACCGGCGCCTCCGGGTCGAGCGCACCGCGGTCGATCAGGGCCAGCGCGACCAGCGCCGCCATCGTCTTGGTCAGCGACCAGGTGTTGACCAGGGTGTCCCGCCGCCACGGGGTGCCGGAGTCCCGGTCGGCGAGCCCGCCCCAGAGGTCGACCCGGGTGCGGCCGTCCTCGATCACACACACCGACGCGCCCACCTCCGCGCCGTCCCGCAGCCTGCGCCGCAGCAGGTCCCGGACCGGGGCGAACCGGGGATGGCAGGTCCCCTCGACGCCGTCGGGCGCGGTCACCGCGCGGCCGCCTTCCGCGCGGCGCGTCTGCGGCCCGCGGCGATCTCCCGGTGCAGGTCCCGGTTGTACCGGGCGAAGTCGACCTGGATGGTGTGCCGGGGTGCGGCGTAGTACTGGCCGAGATGGGCGCGCTCGTCGCGGGTGATCGCGGCGTGCATCGCGTCGACGTCCGGCAGCGCGTAGTCCCCGGTGAGGTGTGCGGCGATGAGCTTGCTCTGCTGTTCGGCCAGGTTGACGATGGTCGGCGAGGCCTGCGCCAGGCCCGCGTAGTACAGGTCGTCGATCCCGGGTCGGATCATCCGTTTGAACAGCGGCAGCCGGTGCTTCTCGTCCGGCAGCAGTTCCGGGTCGTCGAAGAACGGGAACGTCATCCGGTACCCGGTGGCGTAGACGACGACGTCGGCCTCGATGCGGGTGCCGTCCACACACACCACCGCGTCCCCGTCCAGCCGTTCGATCTCCGGCACGCACGTCAGGTCCCCGGACCCGGCCTTGACGAGGAAGTCGGCGCTGACCGAGGGGTGCGCGGCCAGCGGTTCGTGGTCCGGCTTCGGCAGCCCGTAATCCTCCATGTTCCCGAGGCTCTTCCGGATCGCCCGGCGGGCCAGGGACAGCCCCAGCTTCTTCGGCATCCACGGCGGCATCATCATCTTGTCGGCCGGTCTGCCGCCCCGGTACTTCGACAGCACCCACACGCCCCGGCGCGCCGAGACCCACACGTGCTCGGCGATCGAGCGGTGGGACAGTTCGGCGGCGATGTCCAGGCCGGAGTTGCCCATGCCGACCACGACGACCCGCTTGCCACGCATGTCGACGGGGGAGAACGGGCTGCGGTAGGAGTGGCTGTGCAGCAGCGTGCCGTCGAACGTGCCGGGGTGGTCCGGCCACCGCGGGTTCCAGTGGTGGCCGTTGGCGACCACGAGCGCGTCGTAGTGGCGGGACTCGCCGGTGTCCAGGATGACCTCCCAACCGCCGCCCGGTCGGCGGGCGGCGTGCTCGACGGAGGTGTTGAAGGTGATGGTCTCCCGCAGCCCGAAATGCTCGACGTAGTCGCGGAAGTAGCGGTGGATGAGGCTGTGGTGCGGGAAGTCCGGCCAGTCCGCGCCCGCCGGGAAGTCCTCGAACTGCAGCCGGGTGGTCGAGGTGTCGATGTGCAGCGACTCGTAGCAGGCGGAGCGGCCGTTCGGATTGCCGAAGTACCAGTTGCCGCCGACGTCGTCGGAGGCCTCGAAGCAGTCGTACGGGATGCCGTGATCGGTCAACCGCTTGGCCGTGGTGAACCCGGAACACCCCGCGCCGATGATGCAGACCGAGGGCAGGGACGTCATACGCGCGCCTCCTCACTCGTCGGAGTGGCCTGGATCACTCTGCCATGGTCGGTGACACAGTGTCCAGTGAGTGGTCACCGGGTCACCGAGCCCGGGCGGTAGCGTGGGTTCGGACGGTGGGCCGGACCCGAGCGGGAGGTACGGTGAACGAGCGCGCGGACGGCGCGGGCGGCCGCCGGGGGACCCTGCGGGACCGGCAGAAGCAGCAGACCCGCCGGACCCTGTTGGACAGCGCGAAGGCCGAGTTCGTCGCCCGCGGCTACGCCGCGGTCACCGTCGACGACATCGTCGCCGCGGCCGGGTGCAGCCGCGCGACGTTCTACCTGCACTTCACCGGCAAGCCCGACATCCTGCACAGGATCGGCGCGGAGACGATGGAACAGCGCGCCGTCGCCGTCTACGCCGAACTCGACGGTGTGCTCGAATCCGGGTCGCGCACCGAGTTCGCCCGGTGGATGCGGCGCGCGGTGGCGTGGTTCGAGGCGAATCAGGCGATCCTGCCCGCGTGGGACGAGGCGGTCGCGCTGGAACCGGAGTTCCGCGCCGTCGCCAAACGCGCCGTCGACGAACTGCCCGCCGCGATGCCCGGATACCTGCGGCGCTGGGGAGCGCACCGCCACGGCGAGGCCAGCCTGCGGATCGAACTGCTGGTCAGCCAGCTCGAACGGTCCTTCACCCGGTGGGCGGTGCAGGGCACCATCGACACCTCCGCCGACGAGGCGGCCGAGGTGCTGTGCGACATCTGGTTCCCGGCCCTGCTGCCCCCCGAACACCGGCCGCCGCCGGAGGAGGAACCGCCGGGGCACCGGTCGTGAGCCGGGGAACGCCGCCGGGTTCGACCGCCGATCAGTCGTGCCTGCGCCGAAGCGGCTTCCGGCAGTCCCCGTCCCAGCAGGAGTCCGACTCGGCCTCCTCGGTCTTGACCACTTCCAAGAGGATGTCGGTGTCGGTGGAAACCGGGGCGGGAAGTGGCTCTTGGCCCACCACCCGCCAGTTGGAGTACTCGACGGCGAACGCGTGGTCGTCGACGGGGATGACGTCGACGGAGTCGAAACCGGCTTCGATGATCCGGGAATGTGCCGACGAGAGAATCTCGCCCCGCACGTCGGGGAGTTCGACCACGGTGGCCGGTTCGTCCGTCGTGCTGCTGGGCGGGGCGGGCCGCGTCGTGGTCGGGTCGGGTTCGGGCTCCGGCGGTGCCGTCGTGCCCGCAGGCGTGGACGTCGCGGCGCCCGCGGTCGGCCCGGTCTCCTCGCCCATGCGGTCGATGACCTGGACGAGGAAGCCCACGGCACCGATCACTGCCACGCCGACGACGAACTTCTGCTTCTTGTCGGCCATCTCGGGCCCGCCTTCCGCTCCACACTGATCGCCCCCGGGGACGGCTGATCTTAGCCGCTGACAAGGTCAGCGGGAACTGCCGGAGATTGTCGGACCGCACGGCTACGGTCTGGACCCGATCGAACGCGGGAGGTAGTTCCATGGGTAAGGTCATCATCACGGTCCAGATGTCGGCGGATGCGAGCATCGGCCCGGACATCGGGTGGTTCGAGGGCGGGGAGCACGAGTACGCCGGCGAGCAGGAGATCCGACTCGCCGACGCGTTCCTGCTCGGCCGCAGGACGTACGAGGCGCTGGCGCCGATCTGGCTGGCGACGTCCGGCACCTTCGCGGAGAAGGTGAACGGGATCCCGAAGTACGTGGCCTCCCGGTCGGCATCGGGCGAGCCGTTGCGGTGGAACGCGACCGCCCTCAAGGGTGATCTCGCCGGGGAGGTGCGCCGCCTCAAGGGGGAGCACGAGGGCGATCTGCTCACCTACGGCTGCGGCGAGTTCGCCTTCGAACTGGTCAGGTCGGGTCTGGCGGACGAGATCCGGTTCTGGGTCCACCCGATCGTCTGGAGCGAGTCGCGCCGACCCTTCCACGGTCTGGGTCCTGTGCGGATGAGCCTCAAGGACTCCACGGTGTTCCGCAACGGTGTCGTCCGACAGACTTACGAACCGGTATCGGTGGAGTGAACACCACGGTGGTCCGGGGGTGGGCTCGTCGTGGAGCCGGGATGGTCCCGTGGTGACCGGGCGAGCCGCCTACCAGCCGCGGGCCTCGGCGAACACGTCCCGTTCGGGTTCCGGGGGCTTCAGACGGCTCCACGCCCCGAACCCGGCGCGTACGACGGGGGCGAGGCCCACTCCGACGGGTCCCGTCTGGTGCTCCGGTTTGTCCCGGCCGGTCGCGGCCTTGTACCGGCCCCGGTGCACGGTCCACTCGCTGTCGATCTCGCGGCGGAGTGACTCGGCCGGAACGATGTAGTACTTCCAGCTGTGCTCCGGTGCGTCGCCGTCCGGTCGGCGTCGGTCCACCAGGATCACGTGGTCCGTGTCCTCCATCAGTGAGTTCTTGTCGAACAGCCACGTGTCGCTCTGCTTGTCCCGGATCGCCGTCGCGTACACCTGAACCTTGGCGTCGTTGATCCGCAGCCAGTCCCGGGATTCGCTCCTCTCCACCATGACCGCGTGTCCGTGTTGTGCGGCCTGCCAGACCACTTCCCGCAGCAGCTTGTCCCTGGCGTTCATTCCCCGTCCTTCCGGGCACCTCGCTCCGCGCCGGTCCTCGACCCTCGTTCGCCTGTGCTGTCGTCGGTGAGGTGCCGTGCGTCACGACTCGTCGGAGACCGTGGCCGAGTCGAAACCTCACCGAGACGCGACCGGTCGCCGAGGGACGGTCGTGCGTGTGCGTCGACGAGAGCATGCTCGCCTGTTCCCGTCCGGGACCCGGCCGCTCGGGAACCACGGGCACGGCGGTGTGCGGGACGGAGGGCTGTGCCTACCCTGGACGGGTGCGGATGAGGCCGACGCTGAGCTGGACGCGGACCGGGGAACCGGCCGCCCGGACCACGGACCTGGGTGAGGTCGTGGAGACGGTGTGCCGCGGCGGGGTCCTGGTCCTCAGCGGGGCGGGGCTGTCCACCGAGTCCGGTATCCCCGACTACCGGGGTGCCGACGGGAGCCTGCGGCGGCACTCGCCGATGACGTACCAGGAGTTCGTCGCCGCGGCCGAGGGCCGGCGCCGGTACTGGGCGCGCAGTCACCTCGGGTGGGCCGCCGTGGCGCGGGCCCGGCCGAACGCGGGTCACCA
>NZ_KI912259.1:170219-199757 GCF_000231035.2 Saccharomonospora iraqiensis subsp. paurometabolica YIM 90007
GAGCTGCACGGCAGCCTCGGCCGGGTGGTGTGCCTGGACTGCGGCCGGCCGGACTCCCGCGCGGCGCTCGACCGGCGGCTGCGGGCCGCGAACCCGGCCTTCCACGCGGAGACGACGCGGATCAACCCGGACGGCGACGTCGACCTGCCCGAGCACGCGGTGCGCCGTTTCCGGCTCGTGGACTGTCCGGACTGCGGGTCGGACGTGGTGAAGCCGTCCGTGGTGTTCTTCGGCGAGAGCGTGCCCCGCGCGGTGGTGGACGACTGTTACCGCCGGGTCGACGAGGCGGAGGCCGTGCTGGTGCTCGGCTCGTCGCTGACGGTGATGTCCGGTCTGCGGTTCGTCCGGCGCGCGGCGCGGGCGGGCACGCCGGTGCTGATCGTGAACCGGGGCGAGACCCGGGGTGATCCGCACGCCCGCGCGCGGGTCGACCTCCCGCTGGGGCCCGCGCTCACCGAGCTGGCCGAGCGGCTCGGGTGTGCGGTGCCACCCGCGGTCCTCCACAGCCGGTCCGGGACCTCGACACAGGGTCGAGCCCGGTCAGCCGGGTGACAATCTTCCGGGGCGGGAACGGAATCCGCCCCGGAACATTGTCGGATGCGCTACGGGAGTGCGTTCCCGGAACCGGAGACTCTCGTATGGTCGTCGCATCCCGAAAAGAATTCATACCATCTCGATCCCTTCGGCAGATCGTCGACCCGACCATTTTTCCCTGCCGGTTCCAGGTACCTCGCCAGGCACTCGAGAGTGTTCACGAAACTCGTGATCTGCTTCACATCCGGGTAGACGAAGTCGGCGTGGCTGGCCTCGTTGATCAGGTAGTCGTTCCGCTCGGCCAGTGCGTCGCGCAGTATGGGGATCCGATTCTTCGCTTCCCGGTGTGTTCTGTCGTCGCAGTTGCGCAGGATTTTATCGTACTTGTCCAGTTCCACTTCGGCGAGCTCGAAGAGGCTCCTCATTCCCTTCCTGTGCTCCACCTCTTCCCACGGCTCGTTCTCGAAGTAGCGATGTCCGCGAGGTCCCAGGGTTTCGAGTATCCCGTTGACGATCATTTCGAGTGCTTGCCGCGCCTGGTTCCCCGCCGCGCTGCGCAGCCACAGGCGGTGGCGTTCATTCCCGTAGCTGCGCAGCAGTTGCTGGACGCGGTGGACATGCTGCACGGCGGTCCTCGGTTTGATCATCGAGCGCGGAGGTGTCGTGTCGCGGTCGAGTTCTATATGGTATTGGACCGTCGCCGGGACCTGATTGCCGTAGCGTTTCCACAAAGTCTTCACGAGTTCGTGGTCATGCGTGAGTACCACGATCTGTCGTCTCTGCTGGTCCGCATCATCGAGCAGACGGCCGATCCCTTCGGTCACGAACCGGTCCCGCGTGCTGTGGTCGAGCATGTCGGTGGGATCATCGATCATCAACGGGGCACCGGGGGCTTCTCGTTCCAGCGTCGCCAGGTGCGCGGCGAGGCCGAGCATGTCGAGCTGTGAATCGGATAGGCGACCGACCGCCTTCACCGTGTCGCCGACGAGCAGATCGAGCGCCGTACGCCCGGCTGTGGGTTTGGCTTTGATCCGGATCTCCGGTACTCCCGCGGGAGCGAGGCGTTTCAGCCAGCCGTCGATGCCGTCCTTGAGCTCGCCGAACCTGGCGGCGATGAGCGCATCGAGTTCACTTTTGACACGCTCGCCCGCCTTCTTGCACCGCTCCGTGTAGCGGTCGTGATCTCGCCGCGTGAGTACCGCGTGGGCGATCCGTTCGGCATGGGCGAGCCGTCGCCGGGGCTCGCTCACGTCGGCGGAGCGGGCCGTAATCAACGCCTCGCGTCGTGCGTGCTCCGCCTCTCCGATCGCCCGGTCCACGGACGGGTGCAGGCTTGCGAGCTCGTCGAGCCGATCGGCGAACATTCGCAGGGTGTCGGGCCCCGGATCCGCCGGCCGCTCAGTCCGCAGTCGTGTCACGGTGTCGCACCAACGTCGGGACAGAGTCGCCACCTCGGCACAGCGTTCGCGGAAGACCGTCGCTTCCGTTCCCGGACCGGGGTCCGAGGACGGCGTCGGTTCGGTGAACCGCCATTCGACGTGCCGGTCGACCTCGTCCAGCGATCGGATCGCCCGGCGATGCAGGGAGTCGTTCTCGTCGACGAGCTGCTTTCTCTCGGCGGCCGCGTCGAGAATGCCGTCGATGACGCCGAGGCGGTCGGCGGTGACCACACCATGGTCGCAGGCGACACAACGACCGCCCTCCGCCGCGACTTCGCGGAACGTGCTCAGCAATCTGAGCTCGACGTCGTCCCGATCCGAGTCCGTGTTCGACAGCCGTGTGCGGAGGGACTCCCACTCGTTCGCGAGCTCGCGGAGGTGCGCGGACCGCGGCCTCGGTGGTGCGGTGATCGGCTCGTCGAGCGCGGCAACCTCGTCCGAACCGTCTTCCCGATCCGGGGTTTCGCCGCACAGTGCGGAGATATCGGCACGCGCCCGCGCACGGATCCGGTCGGTCAAGTCGGCGAGGGTGGTCGTGGCGGCGGTGGGGAGTCGCCACTCGGACACAGCCGCGCTGATGTCGTCGGGCACTGTCGGCGAGGCCCGCTTCGTTTCCGTGAGCAGAGCCTCTCGTACGGCCGTGTAGGTCCTGATGTAGTACCCTAGGCCGACGGCGTACCCGAGTCTCTCCCCACGGTTTGCGGCCTTGGAATTGATGAGTTCCCGGAGTCGCCTGCGGGCCAGAGCGTGCAGTGGCGGCGCTTCCGGTGCAGCTGTCTCCCATTCCGCGTGCCACGTGGTGACGACCGGATCGGCGTCCGCGCTCGGACGCCACGTCGCGGTGACCCGGGCGGGAAAGACCGGCCCGTCACCCGGGGCGGCGTGCGGGATGTGGTCCTCGTCGCTGACTTCAGCGGTGATCTCAGGGAAGGCGACATGTCTGGTCGTGCGTCCCGTGGTGAGCAGTTCGACGGCATCGACCAGACTGGTCTTTCCGGTGCCGTTTTCGGCGTAGACGACGGTCAACCGGCGGGAGAGTTCGAGGGTCTGCTCGGCGCCGAACGAACGAACGCCCTGAACGCTGATCGTGTCGACCGTTCCTGAGAAGGGTTGTCGGATTCGACGGGTCGGGATCGGAAGGTGTTCGTCGATAATGTCGGCGACGTCCTTGCCCGGTGTCGCACAGATGTCGGAAAGGATTCGCTGCGCCACTTCGTGCCCTGTCGTCATAGGCGTCTCTTCTCGTTGTCTGGTGTACGGCTCTCGCGGAGAGTCGTGCGGGCCGGGGACGGCGTTACTGCCGGACCCGGGGGGTGTGGGGCTCGCCGAGCGGGTGATCCGCGATCGGCTGATCCGCTCCTTTAGCACGACATTCCGGATCACGTCCTAATGTTCTTCGCGATGTACCCGAACGAGTGAATCGCGTCGAAGGAAAAATCGTCGCGCGGTTCCTGATGGCGAGGCAGGCTGGCGTGTGTGTACGAGCGTCCAGCCAATTAATGGGCGGCGTCGGACTCCTCGATCATCCGATCGGACGATGACACGTCGTCGAAATCACCCCATGATCGAAGAACCGGATCGGCGAGCGCGGAGTCCAGTGATCGTTTCCGTCGAATTCGAAACCTTTCCGGCGGCCGTGGCCGACAATGTGAATTGGTGGTGCAGTGTGACCGAGACCGTTGACGCCGACACCGGTGACGACCAGCCGTCCCCGCTGAGCCTGGGGACGAACGCGGCGCGGAACCTCGCGACGACGACGAAGACGCCGCCGCAGATGCAGAACGTCACCTCGCGGTGGTTGCTGCGGCTGCTTCCCTGGGTCGAGGCGCGAGGCGGGACGTACCGGGTCAACCGCAGGCTGACCTATTCCCTCGGGGACGGGCGGGTGACCTGTGTCAACACCGGTGACCGGGTGCGTGTGGTGCCCGCGGAGTTGTCCGAGTTGCCGTTGTTGCGCGGTTTCGACGACGGTGCGGTGTTGGAGGCGCTGGCCGAGCGGTTCGAGCAGCGCGACGTGGGCCCGGGTGACGTAATCGTGGAGGCCGGCGCACCCGCCGACGGGCTCGTCCTACTCGCGCACGGGAAGGCGCAACGGCTCGGCACGGGCGAGTACGGCGACCCGACGGTGCTCGACGTCCTCGCCGACGGCCAGTTCCTCGGTGACCCGGTCTTGCGTGGTGAGCAGGAGACGTGGGAAGACACCACGAAGGCGCTCACCGCGTGTACGGTGCTCACCCTGTCCCGGCGGGCGTTCGCGGAGGTCGCCGACGGCGCCGAGGCGCTGCGCGAGCGGATCGAGCGAGCACGACGCGAGTCCGCTGCCGCGCACAACTCCGACGGTGAGGCGGAGATCTCCCTCGCCGCGGGACATCACGGCGAAGTGGACCTGCCCGGGACGTTCGTGGACTACGAGCTGGCTCCCCGCGAGTACGAGCTCAGCGTCGCGCAGACGGTGTTGCGCGTGCACACCAGGGTCGCCGACCTCTACAACGAACCGATGGACCAGACGGAACAGCAGTTGCGGTTGACGATCGAGGGGCTGCGGGAACGCCAGGAGCACGAGCTGGTCAACAACCGCGACTTCGGCCTGCTGCACAATGCGGATCTCCGTCAGCGCGTCCACACGCGGGACGGGGCCCCCACCCCGGACGACATGGACGAGCTGCTGTCCACGGTGTGGAAGCAGCCCAGCTTCTTCCTCGCGCATCCGCGGGCGATCGCCGCGTTCGGGCGGGAATGCAGCCGCCGGGGTCTGTATCCGCAGAGCGCGGACGTCGGTGGACACCAGGTACCCGCGTGGCGCGGGGTCCCGCTCTTCCCCTGCAACAAGATCCCGGTGAGTACCCACCGGACCACGTCCATCCTGCTGATGCGTGCCGGGGAGCACAACCAGGGCGTGGTCGGGCTGCACCAGACCGGCCTGCCGGACGAGTACGAGCCCGGATTGTCGGTGCGGTTCATGGGGATCGATGAGAAGGCGGTCATCTCGTACCTGGTCAGCACCTATCACTCCGTGGCGCCGCTGGTCCCGGACGCGCTCGGGGTGCTGGAGCACGTCGAGCTCGGCCGGGAGCGCTGAGGCGCCGCCGATGCGACCCTTCGAGTTGCCCGACTTCTACGTTCCGTGGCCCGCGCGCCGCAATCCGAACCTCGAACACGCCCGCGGGCACAGCAGGGACTGGGCGCGGGATATGGGGATGCTGCCCGGCGGCCCGCGTGGGGACGAGCAGGCCGTGTGGGACGAGGTGACCTTCGACGCGCACGACTACGCGTTGTTGTGCGCCTACACCCACCCGGACGCGACGGCAGCGGACCTCGACCTGATCACCGACTGGTACGTCTGGGTGTTCTACTTCGATGACCACTTCCTGGAGCACTACAAGTACACCCGCGACCTGTCCGGGGCACGCGAGTACCTGACCGGGCTCGCGGCGTTCATGCCCGCCGATCACACGGCGGACAAACGCACCCCCGCGAACCCGGTCGAGTGGGGTTTGGCGGATCTGTGGTCGCGGACAGCCCCGTCCATGTCGGCCGACTGGTCGCGACGGTTCTCGGCGAGCACACGGAACCTGTTGGAGGACTGCGTGTGGGAGTTGACCAACATCACCGCGGACCGGGTGCCCAATCCGATCGACTACGTCGAGATGCGGCGGCGGGTCGGCGGTGCCCCGTGGTCGGCGGATCTCGTCGAGGTCGCCGCGCGCACCGAAGTGCCCGCCGCGGTCGCCGGAACCCGGCCGCTGCGGGTACTCAAGGACACCTTCGCCGACGCCGTGCACCTGCGCAACGACATCTTCTCGTACCAACGGGAGACCGAGGAGGAGGGTGAGGTCAACAATGGTGTGCTGGTCGTGGAGCGGTTCCTGGACTGCGGGCCGCAGCACGCCGCCGACGTCACCAACACGCTGCTGACCTCCCGGCTGCGGCAGTTCGAGCACACCGCGCTCACCGAGGTGCCTCCGCTGTGCACCGAGTACGGTCTCGACCCCGCCGGGTGCGCCGCCGTGGCCGCCTACGTCAAGGGCCTGCAGGACTGGCAGTCCGGCGGCCATGAATGGCACCGGCGCTCGAGCCGGTACATGAACGCGGGGGCGACCACCACCACACGGGGGCTGCGGGCCGGGCTCACGCCGGGCCTGCCGGGTGCCACCCCGGGCGACACCCGGTTGCTCCCGGGTCTGCGGCGTGCGCGTGAACAACACGCACACGTGCCGTTCACCCCGGTGGGCCCATTGCCGTTGCCGGAGGTCGACATGCCGTTCCCGGTACGGACGAGTCCGCATCTGGACACGGCGCGGCGACGGGCTCCCGACTGGGCACGGGCCGTGGGCATGTTCGATTCCGTGCCGGGGGTCGAACACGGCGGCGTCTGGGACGAGGACCTGTTCGTCGGGCTCGACCTGTCGCATTGCGCCGCGATGATCCACGCGGACGCCACCCCGGAGGAGCTGTTCCTGTCGGCGGACTGGCTGGCGTGGGGAACCTACGGTGACGACTACTTCCCGGCGGTCTTCGGTGCCCGGCGCGATCTCGCCGGGGCGCGGGCGTGCCAAGAGCGGCTGTCGGCGTTCATGCCACTCGACGGGGAGCGCACGCCGGAGCCGGTGGACCCGCTTCAGCGGGGGCTGGCGGATCTGTGGCGACGCACAGCCGCGCCGATGAGCCGTGCGTCCCGGAGCGAATTCCGTGCGGCGGTCGAGGACATGACGGCGAGCTGGTTGTGGGAGCTGGACAATCAGGCGGCCAACCGGGTGCCCGATCCGGTGGACTACATCGAGATGCGGCGTGCGACGTTCGGTTCGGACATGACGATGAGCCTGTCCCGCCTCGCGCTCGCCGACGTGATCCCCGCCGAGGTCTCGGCGTGCCGGGCCGTACGGGAGCTGGAGTGCGCGGCGCAGGACTACGCCTGCTTCACCAACGACCTCTTCTCGTATCAGAAGGAGGTCGAGTTCGAGGGCGAGGTGCACAACCTGGTTCTGGTCGTCGAGAACTTCCTGGACGTCGACCGACTGATCGCGCGGGACGTCGTCGCCGATCTGATGGGCGCGCGCATGCGCCAGTTCCGACGGGTCCTGGCGGAGGAACTGCCGATCGCGCTCGACGGGTACGACCTCGACGAGACCGCCCGCCGGGCGGTGCTGGGACGGTGCGAGCGGCTCAAGGACTGGATGGCGGGAATCCTCGAATGGCACCGCCGCTGCGTCCGCTACACGGAGGCCGAGCAACATCGGATCCGGTCGCACCGCGTTTGGGGTGCCCCGGCCGGTCACGAGGTGCCGCTCCGGCGGCGTCTGGCGGGCCCCACGGGCCTCGGGACGTCCGCTGCCCGCGTGGCGCGGAGTTCCGGTGCCGTACACCGGGCGCGCCGGTGAGCACGGACGGGAACACGCGACGACACGAACACCACCGACACGAACACCACCGACACGAACACCACCGACACGAACACCACCGACACGAACACCACCGACACGAACGGCGGCCGCGATGACACGGACGAACCACGTCGACGCGAATACGCACCCGCCCGAAGGGGAGAACCCCGTGCGCAGCCTGACCACCGGGGCCGCGCGGAACCTCGCGTCAACCACCAAGACCCCGCCGCAGACACCGAGCATCACGCCGCGGTGGCTGCTGCGGATGTTGCCCTGGGTGGAGACCACCGCCGGGACGTACCGGGTGAACCGCAGGCTCACCTACACGGTCGGCGATGGGCTGGTGACCTGTGGCAACACCGGCGACTCGGTGTTCGTCCTCCCGCCCGAGCTGCGGGAGCTGGAGCTGCTGCGCGGCTTCGACGACGAGGAGGTGCTGCGGGCACTGGCCGACCGGTTCGTCCGGCGGGACTACGCCGCCGGGGACATGCTCGCCGTCGCCGGGCAGCCCGCTGACGCGTTGCTGCTTCTCGCGCACGGCAAGGTGGCCCGGCTCGGCACGGGGGAGTACGGCGGGCAGCGGCTGCTCGACATGCTCGCCGACGGCCGCTACCTCGGCGAACGGGCACTCGTCGACGACGACCACACCTGGGAGCACGGTGCGCGGGCCGAGACGCCCTGCATCGTGCTGGCACTGCCCCGACAGGCGTTCGGTGAGGTCGTCGCGCGGTCGGCCACGTTGCGATCCCACCTGGAACAATGGCGGGGTTCCGCCCGCCCCGCGCGCAACAAGCACGGTGAGGCCGCGCTCGCCCTCGCCTCCGGACACGACGGCGAGGTGGAACTCCCGAGAACCTTCGCCGACTACGACCCGCGGCCCCGCGAGTACGAGCTCGCCGCGGCGCAGACGATCCTGCGCGTCCACACACGCGTGAGCGACCTCTTCAACGAACCGATGCACCAGGTCGGGCAGCAACTCCGGCTCACCGTTGAAGCGTTGCGGGAGGAGCAGGAGAGCCAGCTCGTCACCAACCGCGAGTTCGGCCTGCTGCACAACGCGGATCTGCGGCAGCGGATCCCCACCCGCGGGGGACCCCCCACACCGGACGACATGGACGAGCTGTTGTCCCGACGGCGCAGAACCGAGTTCTTCCTCGCCCACCCGCGCGCGATCGCCGCCTTCGGCAGGGCGTGTTCGCGGAGAGGTGTGCAGCCGGATCACGTGACCGTGGACGGCGCGGCGGTGACCGGCTGGCGGGGTGTGCCGTTGTTGCCGTGTGACAAGATCCCGGTCACGTCGGCCGGGGCGACGTCGGTTCTCGCGCTCCGCACGGGGGAGCGGCACCAGGGCGTGGTGGGCCTGCACCAGACCGGCCTCCCGGACGAGTACGCGCCGAGCGTGACCGTGCGGTTCATGGGCATCGACGCGAAAGCCGTCACCTCATACCTCGTCAGTGCCTACTTCTCGGCGGCGGTGCGCACGCCGGACGCGCTCGGTGTCCTCGAACACGTCGAGGTCGGACGGTGACCGGGCCACGGCCGACGGCGACCACCGTCCACCCGGAGTGGTCGGTCGCCGGGACGGTCGAGTGGAGTCGCCGCCTCGTCGACCCGGCGCTGCGGGCGGCCGTGGGGAGGTTGCCGGAGAGTGTGCGGCACATCGCCGGGTACCACCTCGGCTGGTGGGACCGCGACGGGAACCCGGAACACCGTGGCGGGAAGGCGCTCCGCCCGGCCTTCACCCTGCTGACTGCCGAAGCCGTGGGTGGAGCGGCGGCCCGCGCGGCCGTTCCCGCGGCGGAAGCCGTGGAGCTGGTGCAGGACTTCAGCCGCGCCGAGGCCGAGCGTCTGCTCGGCGAGTCGTTGCACCAATTGCGGCTGGCCGAACCCTGTGCACGGGCGAGCGAACTCAACGCGCTGGCCTGCTTCATCACCGGCCGGGACCGGTGAGCCCGTACAGGGTTCACCGCACGACGGGCAGCCGCACCGTCACGTCGGTGAGCCGCAGGGCGCCCGGGGTGCGGCTGCCGTGCAGGGCGAACATGTCCGACTGCGGACTCACCGTGAGAAACAGTGACTCGCCCTCCCGGACGGTGGTGGCCACCGACGGCAGGTGGATGCTGCGCCTGCGGTCGACGGTGGCGTACTCCTCGCGGTGGGGCAGCACGTTGTTCTGCACCACCCGCGCGTGGGCGGGGGAGGTGCCGACGCTGAGTGCGAAGAACGCCCGGCTGTCCACGCCGAGTGCGGTGACCAGCGCGTCCAGCCGGGAGTTCCCGGCGAGGGTCAGTGGGCCGTCGGCGATCCTGATGCTCTGTGGCACGCCCGCCGCCGTGGTGGTGGTGATGTCGGGCAGCGTGTAGGTCGTCGTCGGGGCGACCGAGTTCACGGTGCGGCACTCCCCGCGGGCGGTCATCAGGTGGTACTGCCCGTGCCCGGAGAGCGTGCGGGGGCCGCCCTGGAGGTTCTCGGTGAGGAAACGCAGCTCCAGTTCGTCGTAACCGGCACCGCTGAGCCGTGCCGAGCACGCGTCACCGGGCTCGGCGATCCCGGCGGGGAGGACGTTCGGCAGCGCGTGTCCGCCGTTGTAGCCGACGAGCAGGCTGTCGCGGCGGGCCCGGTCGGTCAGCGCACGGTCGAAGTTCGCGATCGCCTCGTCCAGGGGGAACAGGTTGTCGCTGATGCCCTGCCGGAGCAGGACCGGGATGTCCAGCTTCCGGCCTTCGTCGACGTGGAAGGCCGGGCCGTTGTCCCGGAAGAAGTCGCCCATGCCGGAGGGCCAGCGCCCGGTCACCATGCCCTCGGGGAAGCCGGAGTGGACGGCGGACGTGTGCGCGTCCATGCCCGCGGCGTAGAGCAGACCGGCCCACGCGGTGCGCACCACACCGTTCGGGGCGAGGCTGTCGTTCAGCGAATGCCAGGTGATCTGCGGTGCGAGCGCGTCGAACCGGGTGCGACCGGTCTCCATGATCTCGGTGAACGCACCGGCGAGCTGGTATCCACCGCCGTACGAGCCGCCGATCGCGCCGAGCACCGGGTCGTCGGGTCCGTCGCGCTTCACCCAGTCCAACCCGGCGACGTGGTCGATGACGGCGATGACGTCCCGCCCCTCGAACGCCGGGTCCTCCACGTGCGCCTTGCCGCCGCTGTCCCCGAAGCCACGCTGGTCGATGCTGACCACACCGAAACCCGCGTCGAGGTAGCGCCGGAAGGCGGCGGGGTCGGAGGTACGGGTCCCGCCCCAGCCGTGGCTGTGCAGCAGCACGGGAACCCGCTTCTGCGGGGAGGCGTGCACCGGCCGGTGGACGCTCAGGCAGATGTCCACCGGACCCGGTTCCAGGACATCGGTCTCCGGGACACCCGGGATGCAGACGGTTTCCGGGTCGGGTGCGCTCCCGTCGGCCGGGGCCGGGAACGCCGTCATGGAGCCGACCGCCAGGGCGATCGCCGCGATGAGCCCGAGCGGTCTGCGCATCGGGAAGCCTCCTCCGCGCCGGTGCGTCGTCATGCACCCCCAACGACGCCGAGGTGAGCGAGGATCGCGTTTCGGCCGCACATCCCCGTATCGGCGGAGCACACGCTGCTCTCGGTAGCACAGAACCCGACCACTCGCGGTGCGGCAGAAGGTGGCGTGCGGTGTGACCGGTCGCCCGGCTGACTCACGCGGATCGTCGCACGCCCCGCACCGGCCGTCATCGCGGCTGAGACCACCAGGTGAAGTTGTGGTCCACGACACATCGGCGGGTCCGCGCCGTCGTTGAACCCGGTCACCACCCGAGGACTCCTCCCGACCGGGGGGAGACGACGAGAGGAACCGGTATGCGTCGTTCACGACGGCTCTCCACCGTACTGATCGCTCTGCTGGCCGCGCTGGCCATTCCGGCCACATCGGCGGCGGCGTCCGGGCACAACCCGGTGTTGTTCGTGCACGGCTGGAACAGCAGCAGTTCCGTGTGGGACGAGATGGTCGCCGACTTCCGGGCGGACGGCTACACCGACGACGAGCTGGTGGCCTGGGACTACAACACCTCCCAGTCGAACAGGACCACCGCGGAGGAGTTGAGTGTCGTGGTGGACGACCTGCTCGCCTCGACCGGCGCGAGCGCGGTGGACGTCATCACGCACTCGATGGGCGGGTTGAACACCCGCTGGTACGTGAAGTTCCTCGGTGGGACGGAGACCGTGGACGATTGGGTGTCGCTGGCGGGCCCCAACCACGGCACCGACAGCGCGAACGCCTGCTTCTGGGAGTACTCCTGCTACGAGATGCGGCAGGGCTCGGATTTCCTGACCACGCTGAACGACGGTGACGAGACGCCGGGTGCGACGAACCACGGCACATGGTGGTCGTCGTGCGACTCGGTCATCCGTCCGCAGGAGAGCACGGTCCTGAGCGGGGCGGACAACACGCAGACCGCGTGCCTGAGCCATTCCGCCTTCACGACCGACGACACGGTCTCGGCACAGGTGCGCGCGTTCGTGGCGTGAGGGCGTTCGGGGGCTTCGTGGGCGCTCCGTGTCGGAAGCGCGGGGCGCCCACTCCGGAGCGGTCCACCCCGGGTGTGCCGAGTTGTGTTCGCGCGAAACTCCGGTCACCCGGGGAGACCGAGCGCACCACGGTGCTGCGCACGGGCGGTCGTCGCCATTGAGATCAACAGGTGAAACCGCGAGTTCGGTCACACCGGGGTGGTCCGCGGTGTCGTTGAAGCGGTCACGAAGAACGACTCCTCGCTACTTCGCGACGAGAGGACCACTGCATGCGTCGTTCACGACGGCTCTCGACCGTACTGATCGCTCTGCTGGCGTCGTTGGCCATTCCGGCGGCGCCGGTGGCGGCGTCCGGACATGACCCGGTGTTGTTCGTGCACGGCTGGAACAGCAGCAGTTCCGTGTGGGACGAGATGGTCGCCGACTTCCGGGCGGACGGCTACACCGACGACGAGCTGGTGGCCTGGGACTACAACACCTCCCAGTCGAACGAGACCACGGCCGAGGAGTTCGGTGTCGTGGTGGACGATCTGCTGGCCTCGACCGGCGCGAGTGCGGTGGACGTGGTGACGCATTCGATGGGCGGGTTGAACACCCGCTGGTACGTGAAGTTCCTCGGTGGGACGGAGACCGTGGACGATTGGGTGTCGCTGGCGGGCCCCAACCACGGCACCGACACCGCCAACACCTGCTGGCAGACCTCGTGCCACGAGATGCGGCAGGGATCCGACTTCCTGACGACGCTGAACGACGGTGACGAGACGCCGGGTGCGACGAACCACGGCACATGGTGGTCGTCGTGCGACTCGATCATTCTCCCGCAGGAGAGCACGGTCCTGAGCGGGGCGGACAACACGCAGACCGCGTGCCTGAGCCACTCCGCCTTCACGACCGACGACACGGTCTCGGCGCAGGTGCGCGCGTTCGTCGCCTGATGCCGTTCCCGAAGACACCGTGGGGTACTCCGGCCGCCGAAGCCGGGTGTCCCACGGGAAGACCGCGCCCGGTTCCACCGATGCCGGGTGCGGGTGGCAGACCGTCGTTTCGATGTCCGGACCGGGATCGGCACGGCGGCAACGATCGAGAAGGGACGTTCATGCGCAGAACCGCAGGAATCGTGCTGGGGGCGGCCTTGTTGGCCACCCCGGCGACGACGGCGCTCGCGGCGGCACCTCCGTCGGGTGAGGGCGAACCGGGTGCTCAGCCGTACATCGTGACCCTGGTCGAGGACGCGGACCCGCGTTCGGTGGCCGAGGAGCACCGGAACCGGCACGGTGCCGAGGTCGGCCACATCTACGGCACCGCGTTGCGCGGGTACGCGGCGCGGATGACCGCCGACGAGGTGGTGCGTGTCCGCTCGGACGACCGGGTGGTCGGCGTGTCCGCGGACCGCAGGGTGTCGACGTTCGCCCAGAGCACTCCCACCGGCGTCGACCGGGTCGACGCCGAGCAGAGCCCGACCGCGAACATCGACGGCACCGACGACCGCGTCGACGTGGACGTCGCCGTGATCGACACCGGTGTGGACCTCGACCATCCGGACCTGAACGTGTACGAGGCCGGGGCGAAGAACTGCTCCACCGGCCGCAAGGCCGACGACGGCAACGGACACGGCACCCACGTGGCGGGCACGGTCGGGGCGCTGGACAACGACAGCGGCGTGGTCGGAGTGGCCCCCGGTGCGCGGGTGTGGCCGGTGCGCGTGCTCGACAACCGTGGCTCCGGCCGGTGGTCGGACATCATCTGCGGGATCGACTACGTCACCCAGCACGCCGACGAGATCGAGGTCGCGAACATGAGCCTCGGCGGCGCCGGGACCGACGACGGGAACTGCGGAAACACCGACGGTGACGCCATGCACCAGGCCATCTGCAACTCCGTCGCGGCCGGGGTGACCTACGCGGTCGCCGCGGGCAACGACTACGCGGACGCGTCCGGCTCGGTGCCCGCCGCCTACGACGAGGTGATCACGGTCAGCGCGCTGGCCGACTTCGACGGACAGCCGGGCGGTGAGGCGGCGTCCACCTGCCGTGCGGACGGGGACGACACCTTCGCCGACTTCTCGAACTACGGTCAGGATGTCGATCTGATCGCTCCGGGCGTGTGCATCGAGTCGACGTGGATGAAGGGCGGGTACGACACCATTTCCGGCACGTCGATGGCGAGCCCGCACGTCGCGGGCGGTGCCGCCCTCTACGCGGCGAACAATCCCGGTGCCTCGCCGGATCAGGTCAAGTCCGCTCTGCAGAACGCGGCGACCACGGACTGGATCTGGCCGAGTGAGGACCCGGACGGCGTCCAGGAGAAGTTGCTGAACGTCGCCACCTTCTGATCCGTGCTCGCCGCGGCCCACGGCCACCTCGTCGTGGGCCGCGGCGAGCCGACTCCCGACTGCTGTCCGGTGTCGTCGCCCGCGGCCGGACCTCGGCTCAGCCGAACTGCACGGAACGCTTGGCCAGACCGTGCCAGAACCCGTCGATGGTGGACCGCTGCCGGTCGAGCTCGTCGGCCGCGGTGCCGAGGGTGACGAACAACGGGGCGAAGTGTTCGGTGCGCGGGTGCGCCAGCCGGCCCGCCGGTGCCTTGGTCACGAAGTCCAGGAGACTGTCGACGTCGCCATCCTCCAGCGCACGCCTGCCCCAGTCGTCGAACTCGACGGACCAGGACGGGGTGTCCGGGCTGTTCAGCGCGCGCATGTTGTGCGTGAAGAAGCCACTGCCGATCAGCAACACGCCCTCGTCGCGCAGCGGTGCGACTGCCTGTCCGACGCGCATCAGCTCCCGCGGATCGAGGCTCGGCATGGAGACCTGCAGGACGGGCACGTCGGCCTCCGGATACATCTCCACCAGCGGCACATAGGCGCCGTGGTCGAGCCCGCGGTCGGGCTGCTCGTCGATCGCGAGTCCGGAGCCACCGAGCAGGGCGCGGACCCGCTCGGCGAGCCGCGGGGCCCCCGGCGCCGGGTAGCGCACCGTGTAGTACCGCTCCGGAAAGCCCCAGAAGTCGTACACCAGCGGCACCGTGGTCGTGGCGCCGATCGTCAGCGGCGCCTCCTCCCAGTGCGCGGAGACGATCAAGATGGCACGCGGGGTGGGCAGCTCCCGCGACCACTGCGCGAGCTCGCGGGTCCAGACGGGGTCGTCCGCCAGCGGTGGGGCTCCGTGGCTCAGGTACAGCGCGGGCATCCGGTCCGTCGTGGCGGAGCTCATCACGACCACCTCCATTAGTTCAAATTCGAAGTACCTCCCACTGTAGCATCGTGTAGTTCAAGTTCGAACTACTGCGTAGGATGGCGGCATGGGTGAACCGCGCTGGCTGGACGAACGGGAGATGGCCGCCTGGATGGCGTTCCTGGAGGCGAGCCACCTGGTCACCCGCCGGGTGGAGCAGCGGTTGCGGGAGCAGGCCGACCTGTCCCATCCGCAGTACGAGATCCTGGTCCGCCTCGCCGACGCGCCGGACGGGGAGATGCGGATGTCCCAGCTGGCCGAGGAGATCGTGACCTCGAAGAGCGGGCTGACCTACCAGATCGCCCGGTTGGAGAAGGCCGGGCTGGTGCGTCGCCGCCGCTGTCCGGAGGACGACCGCGGGATCAACGCCGTGCTCACCGAACAGGGCCGGCGCACGCTCGCCGAGACCGCCCCGGACCACGTGGCGCTGGTGCGCTCGTCCCTGATCGACCTGCTCGACGCCGACCAGCTGGACTCACTCGCCGCCAGCCTGCGTACCGTCGCCCGCAGACACCGCGGATACGGGGAGGAGTGACCCGTCCCGGGTGGTACCGGCGACCCGGGGCGGCCATCCGGGCGACCGGCGCCCTCGGACGGTCACCGTGCCCGGCGGGTCAGTAGGTCCATTCCCAACCGTTGCCGTACTCCAGCCATGATGTCGCCAGGATCAACGTGCCGGAGGCCTCCGGCACGACGACGTCCAGGGTCATCCGGTACTGCTGGTTCGTGCCGAACGACCGGGGCCGCTCCGTCTCGGAGTAGCAGGTACCCGGCTCGGCCGGATGGGTCACGCCGTCCGACCCGAGTTCCGCGAAGTTGAAGGGGTTGAGCAGGCCGTTCAGCGCCCGGGCGATCTCCGGATCGCTGCCGGTGGCGACGCGCAGATGCAGCCGCAGCACCGTCCCGCTGTCCGGGCCGTCCACGTACGGCTCCTCGCACCCCGGACTCACCTCGACCCTGTCCAGGACGAACGTCGCCGCCTCCTCCCCACGGCCGATCCCGGCCTCCGCACCGAGGTCCTTGACCAGGTGACCCCGTTCGTTGTGCGGTGGGACGTCCGCCCCGGCCGGCTCCTGCGGGGACTGCGACGCCGCGGAGGGCGGAGGGGCGGGCGGGTCGCCGGCGTCGGTGTCCTTCGCGCACGCGGACACCGCCACCGCCACCGTCAACACGGCCGCGGCGGCGAGTCTTGTCGATGCCATGTGTGTCCTCCTTGTCGGTCACCGGGTAGTCCCGTCGTCCGGTCCGGGTGTTTCGCCGCGGGGAGCGGGATGTGCGATTCGTTACCGGGCCGCCAACGGAGCGGAGGGACGATCACCCGGTGCCGTGCGGGCGCAGAGGGGACGCCTCGGACGCGCGGGCGGAACCGGTCGCCCACACCAGCGGAAACGCACCGGTCGGCGTGGGAGACCGGCGGCGTGCGGGGTACCCCGGTCCGGGACACCCGGGCCCGTCGCCGTGCGGACACGGCAGGCAGTCTGGAACCCGGGCGCGGCTCGGGCCGCGTCACACGGATCCGACGTGAAAGGCAGTCCACAGCAGTATGCGAGCAACCCTGATCCACGGTGCCGGCGACGTGCGTGTCGAGACGGTGCCCGACCCGGTCGTCGAGCAGCCCACGGACGCGGTGGTGCGGGTCGTGCGGGCCTGCGTGTGCGGGTCGGACCTGCACCCGTACCACTCCCTGGAGGCCCGGGAGCAGGGCATCCCGATGGGGCACGAGGCGGTCGGCGTCGTGGAGGAGACCGGCTCCGAGGTCAGCGGCGTCGGCACGGGCGACCTGGTGGTCGTCCCGTTCGCCTTCTCGGACAACACCTGCCCGATCTGCCGGGACGGCTTCCACACCGCCTGCCCGCACGGCGGGTTCGTCTCCGGCGCCCAGGCCGAGTACCTGCGCGTGCCGCAGGCCTCGGGCACCCTGGTGACCGTCCCCGGCGGCCGCGACGGGGTGGACGACGACGTGCTGGCGTCCCTGCTGACGTTGAGCGACGTGTACCTGACCGGCTACCACGCGGCGGTGATGGCGCGGGTGCGTCCCGGGCACACCGTTACCGTGATCGGCGACGGCGCCGTGGGGCTGTCCTCGGTGCTGGCCGCGAAGCGCCTCGGCGCGGAGCGGATCATTCTCATGGGCCGGCACCGGGCGCGCACCGACCTGGGCCGCGAGTGGGGCGCCACCGACGTGGTCGCCGAACGCGGCGACGAGGGCGTGGCCGCGGTCAAGGACCTCACCGACGGCCTCGGGTCGCAGGTGGTGCTGGAGGCCGTGGGGCACATGCCCGCCTACGAGCAGTCCCACGGTGTGCTGCGCCCCGGCGGTGTGATCTCCCGGGTCGGGGTGCCGCAGTACGAGCTGGCCGGGGTCGGCTTCGGGTCGCTGTTCGGCAAGAATGCCACCCTCACCGGCGGGCCCGCCCCCGTGCGCGCCTACCTGGAGGAGCACATCCCGCTCGTGCTGGACCGCACTCTGGAGCCGGGGCGCGTGTTCGACCGGGAACTCCCGGTGGACGACACCCCGGAGGCCTACCGGCTGATGGACTCCCGCGAGGCCCTGAAGGTGATGGTGCGGCCCTGATCCGGGCGGCGTCCGGGGGAGGGTGCGGCCGGGGTGACTGCCGACCCTCCCTCGCCCGGACGGATTCAGGCGGTGTCCGCGGTCCCCGGTGGTTCGTCATTCCTCAACGGAGAGCCTGCCGGACAGTGATCGCTTACTTCCGGATCCGGCCGAAGGGGCGGCTCGGCGGTCTCTTCCCGGACTTTCGTTCCCTTCGTAGGAGCAAGAACGACACGGACGTCAAAGCCGTGGCAATTCCCATGATGCTCGCCTGGAGAAGCTCTCCGAGAATCATCCAGGCGGCGGCGAGGACGACGAAGCAGCACGCGGAGCCGAGGGCGAGCTTCTCGGAGAAATCGAACTCGGCCATCGGCATGCCGTCCCCAGTCTCATGATCCTCGCGGTCGGCCGCTGATGCTTTCAGTCGTTCGAGGTGAGCGCAAGACGCGCTACGGACTTCTCGCCGGCCGCGGCATCGGCGGGCCGCGGTCTTTCGATGGCGTGGACGCCCGGGGCGGTGTCCGGCTCGGCGCGTGTGAGGGGGTCGGCCGGGACGGCCACCTCCGGTGCGGTGCGTGGGGAAGGGGATGCACCGGAGGTGACGCCTCAGAGTTGGCGCAGTCCGTGCAGGACCCGCCGCAGGAGCGACGCCGACGGTGGTTCGTGGTGCTGCAGTGCCCGCCTGGCCCGCGCGGTCTCGACCTCCGGGTCGACGTCGGGGTCGACGCTTGGCCAGTGGTCGGCGAGGTTGTGCAGCACGACGGTGTCGGCCACGGGCAGCGCGGGCAGGCGGGTCGTCTCGTCGAGTGAGTCACCGGCGGAGTCGGGGGGTTCGTCGTCGTCCGGTGGGGCATGCGCGTTCGGGGGCACGGTCGGGGTTCCTCGGGGCGGGGGACTGGTCGGGGAGCGGGGGGATGTCGTCGGGGGTGAATCCCTCCCGGACCCGGACTTCATGATCGCAAGACCAACAGGTGGGACACGGCCACCCGCCGAGCCGGAAGTCGCCTTCGGCCGGGGTGACCTCAACCCCGCCCAACGAGGGGAAGGGCCGTTCGGGCACGGGGGTGGTCGTTGTACGGTCGCAGGCGTGCAGCCGCCCCTCCGCCTGCTGCCAGCGCCACCACATCAGCGGCTGACCCACATCCCCTCGGGCGCGGGGGCGGCCCGGCAATCCGGGGCCGGTGGGCGGATCGGTCGAATCGGCATCATGACTCCCCCTGGGTGGATGGTGTGTGACTCAGACCATTTCGGTACCGGGTTCAAGCGTGATGGTCCCGGTACCATCTGGCAATGCCACGATCGGTTGAACCGAGGGCAGGGACAAGGTCAGCTATCGTCTGGTGCATGACCGGTACCAAGTCGGAAGCGCGTGCCCATGTGCTCGGTGGTGAACTCCGTGCGCTTCGTCGTGAGGCGGGACTCTCCCAACGCGCGCTCGCCGGCCGTATGGACCGCGCGCATACCGTCCTGGTCCGCTGGGAGCGTGGACAGCGGATTCCGGATTCGGCCGGCATCGAGGCCTTCGCCCGAGCCTTGTCGTTGACCGTCGTCGAACGCGATCGCCTGATTCAGCTTGCGCGTGAGGCCGCTGACGAGCCGGTCAATGAGGTTTCCGCCGGTGCGGCAGGGCAAACTGACGTACTCGACACCTTGATCAAGTTCGAGCAGGTGGCTACCGAAATCACGACGGTGTCCACCGCACTCGTGTCCGGCTTGATGCAAACGGCCGCGTACGCGCGTCTTGCGATCGGTGACAGTCCAGAGATACAGACCAAGGTGGCTACGCGGATCGGTCGTCGTGACGTGATCACGCGGGACCGTGATCCTGCGCGCTACACGGCCTACCTCCTGGAGACCGTCCTGCATCAACGCATCGGGCACGACGTGATGTGCGACCAGCTCCGGTTGATCCAACGGCTCGGCGACCTGCGGAACGTGAGCGTCCGTATCATCCCCGAGGCGTGTGGACTCACGCCAGCTCACACAGGGTCGTTCGCACTGCTGGAGTTCGCCAAGGCGGATTCGATCGTGCACATGGAACATCTGTCGTCGGTTGTGCTTCTGCGCGATCGAGATGATGTGGAGGCACACAGGACGGCGCTGGCGAGTCTGGAGGAGCTGGCGTTGAGTCCGGGGGAGTCGAACAACCTCATCGCTGATGTCATCGACAAGATGGAGACGACAGCATGACCGCACGCAAGACAGTCGAGGGCTGGCGGAAGTCGAGCTACTCAGGCAAGCACGAATGCGTGGAGTTCCGCCGGGTCGACGGTGGTGTGGAGGTGCGCAACAGCAAGCGCCCCGATGAGGCGACCATCCGCTACACCGATGCCGAGTGGCGGGCATTCGTCGCCGGTGTGAAGGACGGCGAGTTCGACCTCTGAGGGTGTATCGACACCGACCCTGCCCGAGTGAGTTGCGGCCCGGTATCCGCGGTACCGGGCCGCAACCCACTCACGGTTCTTCCGTACCGCTGCCGTTCATCCGGGCGGCGCTGTGATGGCCTCCAGCGGTCCGCCGGGCGGTACATCTCGACCCGTACCCGGGCTCCGACTTCGGCTTTCACTCTCCGCGCCAGCTCGCGACCGTCCGCGATCCAGCGCGCTTCTTCGTCCGGGATACGCAATCCCATGTCCTGGGGAGCGTGATCGTCGTAGGTGCCTTCCATCCGCTGGTACCAGTCCTCGACCGCGGCGAGCAGATCGTTGCTGAGCGGGACGATCTCGCCGAGGTTGTCCGGGGCGTAGTCGTCGAAGCCGTCGTCGTCGGACAGGACCCGGAAGGACCGGCTCCCCAGTCGAACCGCAACCTCAGGCTCAGCTCAGTGTTTGCGTGCGTCATAGTCCCGGTTCAAGGGAGTCGTCCATCCTGACCGCGTGGTGTGGTCCGAATATGCACGCTCACTCGATCTCCTCGGAGACCGCACCTGATTCGTAGACGACCGTGATCGCGTGCCCCACTTCGCGTTTCACCCGCTGAGCCAACTGTCGTCCGTCGGCGTCGAACGTGGCATAGTCCGCTGGGTCGACGAAACCCGAGTCCTGAGGCTGCTCCTCCACGTAGGTGCTCTGCAGTCGCTCGTCCCACTCCACGACGGCGCTGACCAAGTCGTCGCTCAGCGGCAAGACCTCGGTGATCTCGTCGGGAAGGTAGTCGGTCGGCACATCGCCGTCGTCGAACGACACCCACCACGGGCCGGCCCTCCACTCGAACCGCAGCAAAACCTTGACAACGCTGTCCTCATCGTCGCTCATGGCTACTCCTCAGCTTGGTTCTCCCGGAGACCGGGTGAGCTCCTACGATATAGCCGTTGGGGCCAGTCGTGATCGCTACTCGACAGAGTCGCCCCTCTACCTCCACTTCGTAAACCGGGCGATCACGTGCCGAGAAACCGACTCTCGTTCCCCTGGTCAGACCATCGAAGATGAGATCAACAATACGGTCCTTCGGTATGCTTGCGCCCTCGAAGGCAGCGATCTTCTCCGCGCTCAAGATGTGCCCCTGACCTCTGCGTTCGTCACCCTCTTCGAGCCATACCACCCGTCGGTCGCGGGCGCGGGCAATTCGCACCACCCGGTCCGGGCTGATCTTGTGCCCCTGTCGTTGGACCTCGGCGATCAGCTCGCGATCCGGCACCCGAGGGGTTGAAGGTTGTCGAGCGGGTTCCGACGCGGCTGGAGGGGTACGGGTAGGCGGTGTCGCCGCGACGGGCGACACCCAGATCGGCCAAGTATGCCCGGAGTAGAGCCTCCACCTGCTCACAGCACTGCTGGACGGCCGCCACCTGCTCCGACGCCTGATCGAATCCCGAGACGGAGGTGTGCAGATCGGGCGCGGCGCTGCCCTCCGCGATCTGCACGAGCATGGTTCGAGCGTCGTCGAGACACAGGGCGGCGTCCCGGAGTGCAGCGATCGGGCGAAGCGCGAGCACATGCTCGACCGCTGCCGCCAGGTCCTCGACCGACATCGTTCCCCCAGAACACAGTGTTGTGCGCCGCCAGGCAGGAGCGCGGCCACAAGCTCCGTCAGCAGCCGCCATGCCGCATAGCATGATAGATTCCTCGTCGGGATCTGTGTGCACAACTCCGCAACCGACGTGCCCGATCCTGGAGAGGTCTCGAAGCCGTCCAGAAGCCCGATATGCGCGCAGGTGGTGAAGGGTTCACCACCTGCGCGGTCCCGCTGTGTCCGGCCCCCAGCCTGTCGAGCGCCGTGCGCGCTCGCGAGAATGTGGTGAGCACGGTCCGGTGAAGGGAGTGATGGTCGGAGGGTATGACGACGAGGGCGGAGATCGCGGCTGGGGAAGACCAGGCATCCTCGATGGGGCAACGCCACCGTCACCACCGCACCGAAGACGCGCTCACCTCCCGGCGCCACACCTCGACCACAGAGGGCCGCCGCAACACCAAGGACGGGAAACAGTGAGTACCGAGGTCTCGCCGGAGGCGGTCGCCCGCGCGCTGCGGGGCGTCCGTCCGCACGTGTACCGGATCGACAGCGACGACGACACGACCCGCATCACGCTGGTGCTGCGGGTCAGCGCCGCCGGACGGCGCAACGCGGCCGAGCGGGTCGTCGCGGCGCTGGCCGGTGACGGGCTGGAGCCGGCCGCCGACGACCCGGTGGAGGCGCTGGTGGCCGAGGGGAACGCGGTCGCGGTGCGGCGGGCACGGTGACGAGCCCGGCTGACCGATTGGACGGAACCACTGGGGCGGCTGCTCCGGTCCGGCTATCGTGAGCGGTGCGTAGTGCGGTGGTCTCTCCGCCGGGCCGGGTGAACCGAGGGGCGTCGGCGGAGAGGCGCCTCGAACGATGACACGGGGAGGGGCCCATGTCCGACGGCGTTTTCGACAACGACTCGGTACCGAGCGAGCCGGTCGGCGGAGCCGGTGACGGCGGTTTCATGGCCGGCATCGGGAAGATGCGGGACAGCGCCGACAGGATGATCGAGTCGGCGAAAACCGGTGGTTTCCGGTCCAGTCCTGAGGGAGTCAAACCGCTGATCGACGCCTGTTCGCGGATGATCGACAGGATTGAAGAGCTGCGCGCGATCTTCTCGCGCCTCGCGCAGGATCCGAAGCTCGGTAGCAGCCCGTATGCGTTGCGAGTTGCCAAACATGATCGACAGTCGGCGGATGGCCCGCAAGGTGCCGTGCCGCAGCTCCTTGCGTTGAGGGAGACATTGGTGGCCCTGACCGAGGCTCTGTACCGTGCGTCCAGTCAGTATGCTGAGGCAGACGAAGCCGCCACGATGCGTGGGTCGGCGCGAAACGACCTGATGACAGCTAGGCAGGGCTTCTCGTCATGAACCGTGCCGGTCTTGCTTCCGTTTTCGGGATCCTGCTGCTCGGGCTCTCAGCGTGCTCGTCGAGTGTGGGAGGGGAGGCGAACCCTTCTCGGACCGGCGGGCCGTCGCGCTCGGCCACCCAATCCACCTCAGAAATGGGGACTGACGGGAACAGCGTCCCGGATTCGCTGGCCGACATCGCCCCGTGCTCGCTCCTCAGCAACGATGAGTTGAGTGAGTACGGCACGTTCCCTCCAGGTGAAAGGGACGACAGGGGTGTCGGGCGCGCTTGCAGGTTCCAGAGGGACAGAGACCCCACCGAACCCGGCCGGGTCGTCGCCGTAAACCTGCGCGAGGAACAGGGGGTGGAAGACGTCATAGAACAGGGGTATGGCGTGCAGCGTGCCGAGAGCAACGGGCGTGAGTACGCTCAGGTCCCTGGCGCCGGAGCCTGCCTCATCGCGATCGGGGTAACTCTGACGTCGCGCGTCGACATCCATGTCATCGCCACCGAGGGACGGCAGAAGAGCTGCGAGATCGCCGATGAGATCGGTGCGATCGTGGAGCCGAGACTTCCGAAGGGCTGAGCGGTGACCGAACCCTTGGCGATATGCCGGACGACGGTGGCCCGCAGCGTGTCGGCGTGGCGGTAGATGTCTCGACGCCCTCGATGGGAGACGGGTCTCCGTCTTCGTCGAACACGCCGAGGTACTTGTGGGCGCGGTGAACCACAGGCGGGCGATCGGCTTGCGGTCGTTGTCGTCGAGTAGCACGCCCACGTCGGCGGTGAACTTCGGGATGACCTCGTCGGGGATGAAGACGAAGACGTCGTAGCCGAGCACGTCGCTGATGAACGGCATCACGAACGCGTTTTTGGTGGCTTCCTCCGTCTGGATCGCCGCCTTGTGCTTACGGATCTTCTGGGGGGACACCCGTGCGCTCCGCGATCTCCACTCCGGGACCTCTCCTCGCTGAACGGACTGACGGATCGGTGACTCTCGCGCGGAAGTCGGCGACGAGGGCGGGAGCGTTACCGGGGCGGTTCCTCCGTTGGATCCGCCGTACAAGCGTGATCACCTGCGGTAGCGTCAGCGCGGGACGCGGGATCCCGGAATCGGTCAGGACGTCGACGTAGGAGGAGCGATGGGCTTTCAGACGCCGCAACACCCGTTGAAGGAACTCCTGCCGAGGATCGCGCGGGGTGAGATCCAGTTGCCTGACTTTCAACGCGGCTACGTCTGGGATGAGGAACGCATCCGGTCGTTGCTGGTCACCATTGCGCACGGGCACCCGCTCGGCGTGGTGATGACGCTGCAGACCGGCAACGACCAAGTGCGGTTCAAGCCCAGGCCGATCGAGGGGGCCGACGATGAGGCCGCCGAAATTGAGCCCGCGCTGCTCGTGCTCGACGGGCAACAGCGCCTCACCTCGTTGAGCCAGGCGCTCTGGGGGGACGGCGTGATCGATACCCACGACGCGCGGAAGAAGGTCGTCCGGCGACGCTTCTTCTTCGACATCGCGCAGGCTGTGAAGGACCCACACAATCTGGACGAGGCGGTGAAGTCGCTGCCGGGTGACGGTGTGCTCCGGGAAAACTTCGATCGCGACGTCGTCCTGGACGTCTCCACCCGCGAGAAGCAGCTCGAACACGGCTACTTCCCGGTCAACCTGGCCTACCGCGACAGCGGGACCGACTGGCTGTTCGGGTACGCCGACGGCGATGTCGCCAGGACGTTCCTCAACACTGTGATCACGCCGATGAAGTCCTATACCATCCCGTCCATCGAGCTGGACCGCCAAACCACCAAGGAAGCCGTGGCCACGGTCTTCGAGAAGGTCAACCAGGGCGGGATGAAGCTCACCGTGTTCGAGCTGCTCACGGCGAAGTTCGCCGGCGACGCCGACTACTACCGCGCCACGGGTACGGACTTCCGGCTCAAGGATGACTGGGACAAGACCGCGGAGGTGATCGGGAAGTACCCGGTGCTGCAGGGGCTGGACGAGACCGAGTTCCTTCAGGCGGTGATGCTGCTGGCCAGCAACCACAATTACCGGGCGACCACCGCGCGCAAGGACGACATCCTGGATCTGCGCCTGTCCGACTACCTCGACTGGGCCGACGAGGTGCGCAAGGCGATGGGGTGGGTCGCGGGTTTCCTCGCCGCCGAGCACATCCACATCGACGGCGACGTCCCGTATCCCACGCAGCTGGTGCCGCTGGCCGCGCTGCGGGTGCTGATGGGCGAGGACATCGACATCCACGGCATCCGGTCGCGTGTCCGGCAGTGGTACTGGTGCGGGGTGCTGGGCGAGCTCTACAGCTCCGCGACCGAGAACCGGATGGCCCGCGACGTCGAACAGGTGCCCGCGTGGGCGCGTGGCGAGGAACGGGCGGCGGTGCCCCGCACCGTGGAGGACGCCAACTTCGTCGAGTCCCGGCTGCACTCGCTCAAGACCCGGAACGCGGCGGCATACAAAGGTATCCATGCGTTGCTCATGGCGCACGACACCAAGGACTGGCTGCACCACCAGCCGTTCGACCGGGCGCACTACCTCGAACTGGCGGTCGACATCCACCACATCTTCCCGAAGAAGTGGTGCCTGGCCCACGACATCGACCCGGAACTGCGCGAAAGCATCGTCAACAAGACGCCCCTGGCGCGCAAGACGAACCAGCTCGTCGGCGGGGTGTCACCCGCCGACTACATGCGCAAACTGGACGCCCGAGCGAAGATCACCACCGACGAGCTCGACGCCATCGTCGCCGCTCACCAGGTCGACGTGGCGGCGCTGCGGGCGGGCGATTTCGGAAGCTTTTTCACACACCGCCGCGAGGCGCTGCTGCGGCTCGTGGAAACGGCCATGGGCAAGCGGGCCGCGCGCGATATCGACCAGGACTCACTCGACGGGGGTACAGAATCCCCCGCTGCGTTCGTGCCCGAGCCGGACGACCCGGTGGACGACGCGGCGGAGTACGGCGTCACCGGGTAGCGGGACTCGGCGACCCGGTGGAGGGCCTCGCCAGCCCCGGAGAGTCGACTCGCCGGCCCAGAGTGTCGACTCGCGGTGCTGAAGTGTCGACTCGCCGGACTGAGGTGTCAGCTCGCGAGTGCGGCGTCCATGGAGATCGTCGTGCCCGCCAGGGCCCTGCTCACCGGGCAGGTGTCCTTGGCGGCCGCGGCGAGTTGGCCGAAGCGGTCCGCGTCCACGCCGTCGACGTCGGCGCGCAGGGTGATGTCCACCGTGCTGATCGACAGCCCGCCGTCGGCCGCCTCCACGGTCACCGCCGCGGCGATGTCGATCGTCTTCGGGGTCAGGTTCTCCTTCTCCAGCACCCCGGCGAGGTTCATCGCCAGGCAGGACGACTGCGCCGCCGCGATCAGCTCCTCCGGGCTGGTGGTGCCCTCCGGCTCACCCACCCGGCGCGGGAACGTGACGTCGAACCGGGCGGTGTTCGAGGAGTCGAGCGTGATCGCGCCGGTGCCGCTGTTGAGGCCACCGTTCCAGTGCGTCGTCGATTCGCGCCGGGCCATGGAGGCTCCCTTCGCCGGAGAGTGGGGGCGTGCTTTCCGACCCTAGAACGCACCGCCCGGCGCGGCGCGGTGAGCGGCGGGACCGTTCGCCCGCGTGGGTGCCGCTGCACGGGCGCCGCGAATCCGACGCTGCGGTGTCGTGGGGTCCGGTGAGCGGCGTCCCCACGTCCGGCACACCGTGGAAATGCGGTTTACCTGCGCCTTTGATGCGCTCTGTGTGAGGAGGCCGCTAGTACATGTGTGAGAAGGCCGCTAGGAGGTGTTTGAGAAGGCCGCTAGAGTATGTGTGAGGAGGCCGCTAGGCGGTGTGTGAGAAGGCCGCCAGCGGGTGCGCGAAAGCTGCAGATCGAGGTGGAAGGGGTGTCCGGGTGGTCGGCCCTGCTGACGGCCACTATGTGCCGCGACTGGTGGACGAGCGGTTGTGCGAGGCGTTGGAGGTCTTTCCTGCCGTCCTGTTGGCCGGTCCGCGGGCGGTGGGGAAGACCACGACCGCACGGAGATTCGCCGAATCGGTGGTCGAACTGGACGACAAGGCTCAGGCCGCCCCGTTCCGAGCGGACCCGAGTGCGGCGTTGCGGGCGGTGTCGGAAGCTGTGTCCGGGCCCGTGTTGCTGGACGAGTGGCAGGAGGTCCCCGAGGTGCTCGCCGCGGTGAAGCGGGCGGTCGACCGCGAGGCACGCCCCGGGAGCTTCATCCTGACCGGCAGTGTGCGGGCGCCGCTCACATCCGCCTCCTGGCCCGGTACCGGGCGCGTGATCACGCTGAACATGCACCCACTCACGGTGCTGGAGCGCTCATCCTCCGGAGTTCCGCAAGACCGTTTCGTGTCCGCTCTGCTGGGCGGACAAGTGTCCGAACTCTCCGTTCCCGAGACGCCCCCGGACCTCACCGGATACCTCGATCTCGCCGTCGTGGGCGGATACCCGTCCGTGGTGAACCTGCGTGCCCGGCCACGGACCCTGTGGCTCGACAGCTACGTCGAACAGCTCGTCCTGCGGGATGTCCCCGAGCTCGGGGACATTCGTGACGCTCCGGCGCTGCGACGCCTGCTGCACGCCCTTGCGGAATGCACCGGGACCATGACGGCCGACACCGAACTGGCGTCGGCGGCCGGAATGAACGTCAAGACCGTACGGAGGCAGGAACGTCTGCTCGACGATCTCCGGGTGGTGTGGTCGCTTCCGGGTTGGTACACCAACCGGTTGAGTCGTCTGGTGAAGCAACGGAAGCGTTATGCCACGGACACCGGCCTCGTGGCCGCACTGCTGGACGTGGACACCCGGGGACTTCTCCGCAACGGCGAACTGCTGGAGCGCATGCTCGAGACGTTCGTGCTCGCGCAGGTGCGCCCGGTGCTGGAAGCGGTCCGGAACAAGGCCGTGGCGTATCACCTGCGGCAGCAGAACGGCAGACGCGAGGTCGATGTCGTCCTCGAGACCGCGGACGGGCGCGTGGTCGGGATGGAGATCAAGGCGAGCGCAAGTCCCTCGGTGGCCGACACCCGGCATCTCGCCTGGCTGCGGGACGAGCTCGGCGACCGGTTCGTCGCCGGGATCGTCCTGCACACAGGGAAGTCGATCTTCCCACTCGACGAGCGGATCACGGCGGTGCCCATCGCTGCCCTGTGGGCGTGACTTACCTGCGGCGACGCCGGATCCCGGCCACGGGGCGTGTCAGATGGTCCATGCGGGTGATTCAGCGGTTGTCTTTGTACACGCAAGCGCGGTGTCCGACCTCGACGACGAGCACCAGGAGCCGGTCGTCGTGGACTTCGTAGACCACGCGGTAGTCCCCGGCGCGGACGCGCCATTGGTTGGTGGTCCCGGCGAGTTTGGTGCAGCGCGGCGGGCGGGGCTCGTCGGTGAGCGCGTCGATGACGGCGAGGACGCGACGCCGTTGGGGCTTGTCGATCGCGTCGAGCGCTTTCGCGGCCCGCCGGGTGAGGTCGATCTGGTAGGTCACGCGGACTCGGCGAGGTAGCGCTGCCAGGAGATGGTGTCTTCCTCGCCCGCCTCGATCGCGGCGCGCGCGTCGTTGGCGCGGCGGGCCCAGTAGTCGTCTTCGATGCGTTCGTAGTTCTCCGCCACGTCGGCGGGCATCAACGCGGCCACGCGTTCCCCGTGCCGCATGAGGTAGACGAACTCGCCGTCGCGCACCGTGTCGATGAGGTCCGCGAGGTTGCCGCGCGCGTCGGTGACGGACACCTCGCGCACATCTGTCGGGTTCTCGTCGCTCATATCTGTCACTGTACACCATGTACGTCGCTGTACTCGCGTGTACGAGCCTCGCTCCGGACGGTCCTCACTACTGATAAGGGCTGTTCTTGGGGTCCTTGCTGTCAAGAATCTTGGACGGTCCTCGGTGGGTTCCTCAGGCTGTGGTCGCCGGTGTCGTCCTGCACACCGGGAAGTCGCTCTTCCAGCTCGATGCGCGGGTCACGGCGGTGCCGATCGCGGCACTGTGGGCGTGAACCGGTCCGGCGTTGCCGGGCGGGTAGTCCGGTTGTGTGAAGTCCGGTTCTGTCGTGCCGATGCCCGCCGTCGTGGTCACCGTCGGGGCCGCGGCGTCGGGCAAGACGCGGCTGCGGCACCGGCTGATCGCCGCCGGGCTGGATCCGGCGCGGGTGATCAACCTCGACCTGCTGCGGGCCGATGCCCGGCGGGCCGCCGGAGGGGGCGACGCACCGTTGGAGCGGTTCACCCTCCCCGCCCTGCGGGCGGCCACCACCCGGCAGCGCGCGCTCGCCGGGAGCGGGAACGGCTACCTCGCCGACGCGACCCACCTGCGGCGTGTCGAACGGCGGGAACACCTGGACCTCGCCCGGGAGACCGGGCTGCGGACGGTGTGTCTGCTGCTGCCCGACCTCGACGTGGAGGTCCTGCTCGCCCGCAACGCCGCCCGCTCGGCCGACCTGCGGGTGCCGGAGGAGGCGTTGCGCCGGCACGCGCACCGCCGGTCGCTGCTCGACGCGGACGGGCTGCGTGCCGACGGGTTCGACGTGGTGTGCGAGGTCGACGACCTCGCTGCCGTCCGTCTCACCGGCGGGGCGCGTCCGGACCCGCTGGAGGGGAGCCCGTGTCCGCTCGACGTCC
>NZ_KI912259.1:199857-202682 GCF_000231035.2 Saccharomonospora iraqiensis subsp. paurometabolica YIM 90007
GGCCGGGTGCTGGTGCTGGGGTGGTCGACCGGGGTGGCGGCGGTCGAGGAGGTGCGCGGTGCCGCCGATACCGGGGCCTTCAGCACCACGGCGAGGGTCGCCTGTGCCACGCCCCGCGGCCTCGACCGGCCGACGTGGCCCGGGGACACCGGCTCGCTGCTGCACGGGTTCCTGGCGTGGGCCCGCTCACCGGCCGGAGAGGGCCAGGCGCAGTAGCAGCTCTTCGAGCACGTCGGGCGCCAGGACGACGCCGAGGCTCACCACGAACACCGGGGCGACGAGGCAGAGGATCCGGACCAGCTGCGTTTTCCTCGTGCGCGCGAGAAGGAACACCGCGCCGGTCGCCAGGACCGTGAACGAGATCAGGGGGAACTCTTCTCCGGCCAACCGGGGGCCGACCTCGACCAGAGTGGACGCCCACAGCAGGGTGAGCGCGACAGCGGTCGCGACCGCCGCCCACCAGGTGTCCCCGTCGATGTGGGAGAACACGGGTCCGAGGGCGACTCCCGCGCACACCGCGAGAACACACCACAGCACCAGGTCACCGGTGTTGACGCCGATCGGGGGGACGTCGGGATAGTAGCGGCCGTAGAAGACCGGCTTTCCGACGTAGAAGAGCACCACGGCGCCGACGAGTCCACCGACGGTGCGGACGATCGCCGTCCGGGTGTCGGTCCGTGCGCTCGCCACGACGGCCAGGGCGATCCACACCGTCAACGAGTGCGCGAACGGGTCGAGCGGATCGTGGTAGTAGCTGTAGGCGGCGAACACTCCGGTCGCCGCGCCGATCAGCCAGAAGACGACCGGCGACAGTACGGATCGGCACAGCATGCGTCCCGGTCGGCACGGTGTGGTCGACTGGTCGCTCATGGCGCCGACACCTCGATATCCCCAGCAGACGACGGTCGTCGTGGGCCTTTGTACCGTCGCTCCCGGTGCGGCACCGCGGCGGGGCCCGCGGGCCGGGTGATGAGCGCGGTCAGGCCCCCCGTCCGTCGGGCAGGACGCGGTGTTCCAGCCACTCGGCCACGGTGCGGGTCATCGTGGCCTGGTCGGTCGTGCGGGGGTCGACGTTGTCGGCGTGCAGTTCCAGCACCGGGATCCCGGCGTCCTCCAGGGCGCGGGTGGTGAAGTAGCCGCCGCGGGCGTCGTCGGAGACCAGGTGCACCACGCCGTCCACGCCGTGCGCGCGGGCCTCCTTCAGGTACCACTCCGTCGACCACGGTGGGGTGTAGAGCTGGTCGGAGAACGCGGCGAACCGGGCGGCCAGCGCGCGCAGCGGGTCGTCGCCGTAGCGGGCGTAGCCGTCCGCCGCGATCGCCAGGTACATCGACCACACGAACACCGCGCCGTACTCGCGCCGGAACCGTTCGTAGAAACCCATGTCGAACCACAGTCCCCGGCCGATCCACATCAGCCGGGCCCGCTCCGGGCGGCACACCGCCGCACCGGCGGCGATCCGGTCGGCGACCTCGTCGTGCAGCGCGCGGGCCGCGTCCCGCGCGTACCCGGTGCCCCGGTGCCACTGCGGCAGCATCACGGCCGGGACGTTCGCCGGCACGTCCACCGGGCACGGTCGGGCGGCGGCGATCAGGTCCCGGGTGCGACGGTTGTACTCCGCCTGTTCGTTCGCCAGCGCCATCACCTCGCGGAAGCGGGTCTCGCTGAACCGTCGGCCGGTGCGCTCCTCGAGCTTGCGGATCAGGCCGGTGAGTTCGCCGACGAGCAGGTCGATCCGGTCGGTGCCGACCGCGTCCTCCCAGTGCCACGGCATCCGCTCCCACCAGTGCGTCGGCACGTCGTGCGCCGCCGCGCTCTCCAGGGCGACGAACTCGGTGCCCGGGAACTCCTCCGCCCACACGTCGAACACCTTGCGGGTGGCGTCCCCGGTGGTCTCGGCGAGCACCAACGACGGCCGCGGCAGACCACCCCACGGGTCGGTGTCCGGGTCCGGGGCGAACAGGCCGCCCAGCGGGGCGGCGTTGTACTGCTCGATGTCGTCCGGGTAGCCGCGTTCGCGCAGCCGCTCCAGATACCCGGCCGCCCGCTGTTTCGCGGCGACGATCGAGGCCCACCACTGGTTCACCACGTACGGAATGCCCATCGTCCGCAGGATCTCGTGCGGCGTGTCCGCGTTGACCAGTGCGAACTCCCCGCCGGCCGCCGCGTGGGCCCGCAGGTCGTCGAAGAAGCGGCGTTGGTGGCGCTGCGCCGCCGTCGTCGCGGCGAGCCGGTCGGGACGCCGGTCGGAGTGGGGCTGGTCGGTCGTCATCGCCGTGCTCCCGTCGACGTGGTGAGTGCTTCGACGGCGGCGCGGAGGGCGGCCCCGGACACCCCGCCGTACGGCTGGTCCCGCAGCAGTGCCGACGGCAGGCCCGTCCCGGCCCGCTGGTGCGGGAAGTCCCACGGCGGTGCCGGGTCGTGCGCCCGGACATAGCCGAGCAGGGCCTGCGCGCCGCTCTCCGTGGCGGCCGCGGCGGTGTGCGCGGCGCGGCGGCGGATCGACGCGCTCGCCGCGGCGGGACCGGTGTCCTGGTAGCGCTCGGCCAGTGCCCACTCGTCCGTGCCGTCGACGCGTCGTTCGTGGAACTGCCCGCCCCGGTCGTGGTCCTCGCCGACCACGCACAGCCCCGCCGCCTCCAGCGCCGCGTACACGTCGGGGGTGTCGTGCCCGCTGCCGGTCAGAAAGGTGCGCACCCCGGGCACCCCCGCCGACGGCGTCCGGTGCGCCGCGTCGACGAGGTCGTCGACCAGCCCGGTCGCCTTCGCCACGGGCATCACGGTGGTGGCGGCCACGACCGTGAGCGCGTCCGTGCCGGACAGCC
>NZ_KI912259.1:202782-206869 GCF_000231035.2 Saccharomonospora iraqiensis subsp. paurometabolica YIM 90007
CGGCGGGCGGCGGCGGTGCGGTCGGCCGCGTGCCGGCGGAGCTCCTCCATCGCGGCCGGTGCGGTGGTGGGCGTGGCGGGTGGGGACACGATCCTCCTCGGGCGGCGGGAGTCGGGGTCAGATCACCGCGTGTGCGGTGAGGTCGGCGATCTCGTCGGCGCTGTAGCCGAGCAGGCCGCCGTAGACGTGGTCGTTGTGCTCGCCCAGCCGCGGCGCCGGGGAGTCCAGCGACGCCCGGGAGTCGGAGAACCGGATGGGCACGCCGGTGGTCAGCAGCTCGTCGAGGTCGCCGTGCTCGGGGTGGGGGACCGGCACGACCTCCTCCCGGTCGCGCACCAGGGGGTCGCGCACCGCCCGCTGGGGCGTGCGCACCTCGGCGGCCGGGACCCCGGCGGCGGTGAGGGCCTCCACCGCTTCGGCCACCGGGCGCCGTCGGCACCATCGCGCGAGTGTGTCGTGCAGTTCGTCGGCGTGCCGCACCCGGGCGTCGCGGGTGCCGAACCGGGGGTCGTCGACCAGCTCCGGCCGCCCGATCGCACGGAACACCCCGTGCGCGAACGAGTCCACCGGGGCGCACAACGCGAGGTGTCCGTCCGCGGCGGGCAGCACCCCGAACGGCGCCAGCCGGGGGACCACCGGCCCGGTCCGCTGCGGGATGCCCACCCGCTCCAGCGCCTCGAACGGTTCGCACGCCACCAGGGACGTCAACGTGCCCAGCATGGAGACGTCGACGTGCTGGCCCTGCCCGGTGCGGTCGGCGACCGGCAGCGCCGCCACCGTGCCGATCACCGCGAACAGCGGTGCCAGCAGGTCCGCCACCGGGAGTCCGAACCGGACCGGGTCGTCGTCCGGTCGGCCCGCCGTGTACATGATCCCGCTGAGGGCCTGCACGATCGTGTCCATCGCCTTGCCCGACCCGGGGCCGCCCTGCGCGCCGAAGCCGCTGATCGAGGTGTAGACGAGGCGGGGGTTGATCCCGCGCACGGTGGCGTGGTCGATGCCGAGCCGTTCGGTGACCCCGGGGCTGTAGTTCTCCACCAGCACGTCGGCGTCGCGGACCAGGTCGGCGAACACCGCCCGGCCGCGGTCCTGCTTCAGATCCAGCGTCACGCTGAGCTTGTCGCGCCCGCGTACCAGCATCGACACGGACAGGTCGTCGTCGGCCTCGCGGCTCAGCCGGAGACCGTCGCGGCCGACGTACGGCGCGTTGCCGCGGGCGGGATCCCCGCCGGTGGCCGGGTTCTCCACCTTGATGACCGTGGCGCCGAGTCCCGCCAGCAGCAGGGTCGCGTAGGGGCCCGCCAGCGCCGTGGTCAGGTCCACGACGGTGCGGCCCGCGAGTGGTCGGTCGTTCATGGTCTCCCCACGACGCGGCCGGAAGAGCCGGGGCCGGTTCCGTGTGTTCCCGTCGCCGGTCTCGACTCAATGCAGATTGGCGACGATAGTATCAGCAAGTGACGCCTATTCAAGGGTTCGTCCGACAGTGGACGACACCGACAACCACGGCAACCGATGGACCGCGCGGACCGGACGTATCCTGTTTGCGCCACCAGTCGACTACGGAGAGCAGCGAAGACGCATGACCGCCACCTCGCACGAGCACCCGGCGTCGGACCCGGACCCGCGCGGGCCGGGCCCGGGCGACCAGGTGACGGAGGAGCGCAGGCCGAACGGCGGCGCCCGGCCCCAGCAGCTGCTGACCTCGCTGCTCGGCGACTTCTGGTACTGGCGCGAGGAACACATCCCGTCGTCCGCGCTGGTCGAGCTGCTCGGCGAGTTCGGCATCACCCCGTCCGGCGCGCGCACGGCGATGCGCAGGCTCGCGGCACGGGGGCTGCTGACCGTGCGGCGCGCGGGCCGGACCACCGCCTACGGCATCCCGCCCCGTTCGGTCGCGGTGATCGTGGAGCACACCTACCGGATGCTCACCTTCGGCGCGTCCACGCCGGAGTGGGACGGGCAGTGGACCGTGGTGGCGTTCTCGGTGCCCGAACAGGACCGCGGGCTGCGCACGGCCCTGCGCAGTCGGCTCCGGGTGCTGGGATTCGCCCCCCTCTACGACGGCGTCTGGGTGTCCCCGCACGAGCAGGGCGCCGCCGCCGCGGCGGTGCTCGACGAACTCGGCGTGACCACGGCGACCGTGCTGCGCTCCGCCGAGGTCCGCCGCGCCGCCGACGCGGACGGGGTGCGCACCGCGTTCGACCTGGACACGCTGCACCACGACTACCGGCGCTTCGCCGAGCGTTACGAGCCGGTGCTGGACCGTGCCGCCGCCGGCCGCATCGATCCGGCCGAGGCGTTGCGGGTGCGCACCGAACTCGGCGCCGAGTGGCGCGACTTCGAGCAGACCGACCCGGACCTGCCCGCCGAGCTGCTGCCGGACCCCTTCGCCCGGGATCGGGCCCAGCACGTGTTCGTCGAGGTGTACCACCGGCTCGGCCCCGTCGCCGAGCTGCGGTTCCGGCAGATCCTGGGCCGCACCGCGCCCGGCCTCGCCGAGCTGGTCACCCGGCACGACCTGGACAGCGTCACCGCGCTGCGGCAGTCACTGGGCGAGGGCGCGCACGGCGACACCCCGTTCGAGCGCGCGACCACGGCACGGCGGATCGCCGAGGCCGACCGGCAGAGCCGGTAGGCGCCCGGTCCGGACCACGTGGACAGTCGCCCCACCCGCCCCTGATCCTGGGGCCGTCGTGTCCCGTTGACGGGCGGGACCGATTTTACGCGTCAGATTATTGACGATCGGCCATGAAGTCGACGATAGTGAGCGGCGTCCTTGGCGCCCGGGTCGAACCCGCCCGCCGACCAGCAAGGAGGAGTGGGACATGGCCGTCCTGCCCGAAACCGATCAACGCGCACCCGTCGGGAGCGACACCGCCGCGCGCGACGTCGACGCCCCGGTCGTGCGCGTCGAGCACCTCACCAAACACTTCCGCCGCCGGGACGGGTCGTCCGTTCCCGCGATCGACGACGTCTCGTTCGACGTGGCCGCGGGGGACTTCGTCGTGCTGCTCGGCCCGAGCGGGTGCGGCAAGACCACGCTGCTGCGCTCGATCGCCGGCCTGGAGACCCCGGACAGCGGACGGATCAGCTTCGACGGGCGGACCCAGTTCTGCCCCCGGCAGCGGATCAACGTGCCGCCCGAGCGGCGGGGTGTGAGCATGGTGTTCCAGTCGTACGCGCTGTGGCCGCACATGACCGCGCTGCGCAACGTGTCGTACCCGCTGCAGAGCCGCAAGGGCCGCAAGCCGAAGCGTGCCGAGATCGCCGACCGCGCCCGTGAGGTGCTGGCGAAGGTGGGGATCGGCGAGCTCGAACAGCAGTACGCCGCGCAGATGAGCGGCGGCCAGCAGCAGCGGGTGGCCCTCGCCCGGGCGCTCGTCGCCAACGACGCGCTCGTGCTCTTCGACGAGCCGCTGTCCAACGTGGACGCCAAGGTGCGCGAGCAGCTCCGGATCGAACTCGTGTCCCTGCAACGGGAACTCGGCTTCGCGGCGATCTTCGTGACCCACGACCAGACCGAGGCCATGCAGCTCGGCACCCGGATCGCCGTGCTGCGGGACGGCCGGATCGTGCAGGACGCCTCGCCGTTGGACATCTACACCAGACCCGCCGACCGCTACGTCGCCTCGTTCGTCGGCACGATGAACGAGGTGCCCGGCACCGTGTCCGCCCGAACGGGGGAGACGGTCGTCGTCGACACCGGACTCGGGTCGGTGACGGGCCGCGCGGGTGCGGACACCCTCGCCGTCGGTGACCGGGTCGCGGCGATGTGGCGTCCGGAGTACAGCACGCTGTCCGTCGACCGTCCGGTGGCGGCCAACCGCTTCTCCGGGCGCGTGCAGGCGTCGTTGTTCGTCGGCGCGCACACCGAGCAGCTCGTCCGCGCCCGCGACCACGAGATCCGGGTGCTGGTGCCGGGAGCGCAGCCGCTGGACACGGGCAGCGAGGTGTCGGTCGAGGTGTCCGACGCCGACGTCGTCGTCTTCCCGGCGGAGTCGGCATGAGCGCGCCCACCACCCCGCCACCGACCCCACCGCCGCGCGAGGCGGACGCACCGGACCCGGGCGCGCAGGGACCGCCCGCC
>NZ_KI912259.1:206969-207395 GCF_000231035.2 Saccharomonospora iraqiensis subsp. paurometabolica YIM 90007
CGCGCCGCCGCAGTGCACGCATCCGGGACAGCGCCGTGCGCAGCCGGTCGTGCCGGGCGATCGCGTCGGCCAGGTCGTCGTCGCCGACGGGGCGCCCCGCGTGTGCGGCCAGCCAGGTGCGCAGGCCCCGGATCTGGGTGCGCACGTACCCGGTGGTCGTGCGGTGCGGCTTGTGCAGCACGTCCACCAGCCGCACCGGCGGCAGCGTCGGCCCGCGCCGCAGGCGGTGCAGCTCGCGGAGGGCGTAGAACAACCGGCGCGAGGCCTCGCAGTCGCCGGAGACCACCAGCAGGTCCAGCGGGCCGTGCTCGCCGCCGAGCAGGCGCTCCAGCACCGAGCGGACGGCCGGGTCGACCCCCGTGCCCAGGTACCGGTCGGCGTGCGGTGTCGGGGTGCCCGGGGAGCCGGACAGCCGCACCGGCAGCA
>NZ_KI912259.1:207495-227266 GCF_000231035.2 Saccharomonospora iraqiensis subsp. paurometabolica YIM 90007
CGCGCAGGGACCGCCCGCCCGCCGGGGTCTGCGCTCCCGCCTGCCCCGGCCGTTCGACGCGGTCAGCCTGGGGGTCGCGCTGCTGCTGATCGCCGTCGTGCTGGTGCCGCTCGGCCGGGTGGTGCTGGGCATGTTCTGGGTCGACGGCGGCCCGACCCTGACCCCGATCCGCCGCACCCTGGAGACCCCCGGGCTCGCCGACCTGCTGCGCAACACCGTCCTGATCGTGCTGGCCAGTACCGCGGTCGCGTTCGTGGTGGGGGTCGGCCTGGCGTGGCTCAACGAACGCACCAACGCCCGGATGGGGCCGTTGACCGACTCGTTGCCGCTGCTGCCGTTCCTGCTGCCGCCCGTGGCGGGCGCGGTCGGCTGGGTGATGCTGCTGTCCCCCCGCGCCGGGCTGCTCAACAGCTGGATCCGGGACGTGCTCGCGGTCTTCGGCATCTCCGCCGAATCCGGGCCGTTCGACATCCACAGCTGGTACGGCCTGATCATGGTCTACGCGTTCTACGCCGTGCCGTTCGTGTTCATGAACGCCTCCGCGGGCCTGCGCAACCTGGACTCCTCGCTGGAGGAGGTCTCCCGGCTGTCCGGTGCCCGCACCCTGCGCACCCTCCGCACGGTGACGCTGCCGGTGGTCGCGCCCAGCCTCGGCGCGGGCGCGCTGCTGAGCATCTGGTTCGGCATGGGCATGTTCTCCCTGCCCGCCATCGTCGGCACCCCCGCCGACATCGAGGTGCTGTCGGTGCGGATCGTCGAACTGCTGACGTTCACCTACCCGCCGGACACCGAGGTCGCGGTCGGGCTGAGCGGGTTCGTCATCGTCTTCGTCGGCCTGGCCTACTGGCTGCAACTGCGCATCCTGCGGCGCGGTCGGCACGCGACCGTCGGCGGCAAGGGCGGCGGCGCCCGCCGCATCGACCTCGGCGTCTGGAAATGGCCCGCGCGGGCACTGATCGCCGGGTACGTGCTGCTGTCCACGGTGCTGCCGATGCTGGCCCTGGTGCTGGTCTCGCTGAACGGCTACTGGACCCCGGACATCGGCTGGGGCGAGCTGAGCCTGACGGCGCTGCGGGACGCGGTCCTGGACGACCCGGTCACCCGCGAGGCGCTGGGCAACAGTCTGGTGCTCGGTGTCGTCGGCGGGCTCGTCGGCATCCTCGGCGCCGCGGTCGTGGCGCTGTACGTGGCACGCCGCCGCACCCGGCTGGCCACCACGATCGACGCGGGCATCAAACTGCCCGCCGCGGTGTCCAACATGGTCATCGCGGTCGGCATCCTGCTGCTGTTCGGCGGCGCCCCGTTCATGCTGTCCGGCACGCTGGTCATCCTGCTCGTCGGCTACCTGGCCCTCTACCTGCCGCAGGCGTCGGTGGCCGCCGACGCGGCGGTCAGCGGGGTGGGCAAGGAGCTGCCCGAGGCGTCGGCGGTCTCCGGCGCGAACGCGTTCCGCACCTTCCGCCTGGTGTACCTGCCGCTGATGATGCCGGGACTCGTCGCCGGCTGGGCGCTGCTGTTCATCCGGATGGTCGGTGACCTGACCGCGTCGGCGATCCTCGCCGGCACCGGCAACCCGGTGGTGGGCTTCCGCATCCTCGAGGTGTTCACCAGCGGCTCGTACGCGCTGCTGGCGTCGCTGTCCACGGTGCTGGTGCTGGTCACCGGGCTGGTGCTGGCCGCGGTGCTCGCCTACAGCAGGCGTGCCGCCCGCCGGGGTGTGGACACCAAGGTCGGGGGCGTCTGATGCAAACCGTGCTGTTGGGTGCCAAGGGCGGGCCGCGACTGCTCGCCGACCGGTGCGGCCCCGGCCAGCTCGTCGAGCACGACGGCACCACCGTGCTGATCGACGCGGGCGAGGGCGTGGTGTCGCAGATCCTGCGCTCCGGCCGGGACCTGTCCGAGCTGGACGCCGTGTTCGTCACCCACCACCATTGCGACCACAACGTCGCGCTCGGCAACGTGCTGATGGGTTACTGGGTCAGCGGGGGGCGGCGACCGATCACCGTGTCCGGGCCGCCGCCGCTCGGCCGGATCGTCGGCGACCTGCTCGCCGCGCACGCGGAGGACATCGCCACCCGCGTGGTCGACGAGGGCCGCACCGACCTGCGTGACCTGGTGCGGGTCCGGGAGATCCCCGTGGACACCGCACCGCGGACCGACACCGCACCGCGGACCGACACCGCACCGCGGACCGACACCGCCGCGTCGGCCGGGCCGTTCACCGTCGGGTCGCTGACCGTCACGGCGGCACCGGTGCACCACCCTCCGATGCCCGCGCTCGGATACCGGGTCACCGATGACGCCGGGACCGCCGTCGTCGTCTCCGGCGACACCGCCCCGTGCGCGTCGCTGGTCGAGCTCGCGCGCGATGCCGAGGTGCTGATCCACGAGGTCCTGCACCCGGACTTCCTCCGTCCCGGTGCCGCGTCGGGCAACACCCGATGGCCGGCGCTGCGGCGGCACCTGCTCCGCTCCCACACCAGCGTGTACGAGCTCGGGCGCGTCGCCACCGACGCCGGGGTCGGCACGCTGGTCCTCAGTCATCAGGTCCCCGGCACCGGCGTGTCCGAACGGCAGTGGCTCGCCCCGGTGCGCGCCCGGTTCGACGGCACGGTCCTCGTCGGGCACGACCTGATGTGCCTCGAATCCACACCGTCGTGGAGGTAACGACAATGCATTCCCGCACCCGGTCCCTCACCCGGCGCGCCCTCGCCCTCGGCGCGAGCGTCGCGCTCATGGTCGGCCTCGCCGCCTGCGGCTCGGACTCGTCGGCCGGATCCGGCACGGCGAACGTCACCGACCCCGAACTGCAGAAACTCGTCGAGGCCGCGCAGGAGGAAGGCACGCTGACGCTGTACGGCGTGCCGGACGAGGCCGTGCTGCAGGCGCTCGGCGACCGGTTCACCGAGCTCTACGGTGTCGAGGTCGAGCCGGTCCGGCTGGTCTCGGCCGACCTGTCGCAGCGGTTCTCCTCGGAGGCCGACTCCGGCGCGCCCGCCAGCGACGCCATCCTGCTCACCCACTCGCCGTTCTTCGGCGACGCGCTGGACAAGGACTGGCTCACCCCGGTCTCCGACGCGGGCATCCCGGACCACCCCGGGGACTACCCGGAGGAGTACCTGGAACGCGACGGTGACATCCCGATCGTCAGCCTCGTGCAGACCAGCATGGTCTACAACACCGATGCCGTGTCGCAGGCACCGACGTCCTGGAAGGCCTACGCCGACCCGGCGTACCGGGGCAAGCTCGCCATCGCCGACCCCGCGACGTCCCCGGCGAACCTCGCGTTCTGGCAGCTGATGCGGGACGAGTACGGCGACGACTTCCTGCGCGCCATCGCGGCGAACAACCCGAGCTGGCAGAACAGCGCCGTGCCCGGCACCCAGGCGGTCGCCGCGGGGGAGGCCGTGCTCGGCCACCCCGGCGTGGAGGCGATCGTGCGCAACCTGCGGGACTCCGGCGCCCCCGTGGACACCACCGTGCCCGGGCCCTCCACCGGGCCGGAGATCGCCCTCGGGCTGACCGCGAACTCCGAACACCCGAACGCGGCGAAGCTCTTCGCGCACTTCGTGCTCTCCGAGGAGGGCAGCACGCTGCTGGCGGAGGAGTCGGGCGCGGGATCTCCGTACGGCACGAATCTGACCGAGGGCTTCGCCCGTCCGGAACCCGTCTCCGCGGAGCAGGAGAAGGCCATCACCCAGTTGCTCGGCACGGAATGACCCCGGCCGGGACCACCCCAGGGAGGTCACCCCGATGACGCCCCACCCCACCGACGACCGCACCGACAGCAACCACGACCCCGCGCAGGACCCCGCGACGGCCACCCGCGAGCTGACCGACGACTTCGACCCCCGGGCGCCGGAGACCTTCACCAGCGCCCACGAGCTCTACCGGGAGATGCGCGCGCACTGCCCGGTCGCGCACAGCGAGGGTTTCGACGGCGGCTTCTGGGCGCTGTTCCGGCACTCCGACGTGAACCGGGTGCTGCGGGACGTGGACACGTTCACGACCTCGGTGCAGAACACGGTGCCGAAGTTCGCCTTCACCGGCAGGCGCCCACCCCTGCACCTGGATCCGCCGGAACACACGGCCTACCGCCGGGTGATCAACCGGTTCTTCACCCCGACGAAGATGCGGGCCCTGCACCCGACGGTGCGGGAACTGGCGGTCGAACAGCTCACCCCGTTGATCGAGGCGGGTGCGGGCGACATCTCGGTCGACTACGCGCAGAAGTTCCCGGCGCTGGTGTTCGCCGAGTTCTTCAACCTGCCGCGGGAGCTGTCCACCCGGATCAAGGAGATCAGCGCCGCCTACGTCGCCGCGATCATCGCCGTGGACGACGAGACGGTGAAACAGCTCAGCGGCAAGCTCTACGCCATCGCGCAGGACGTGATCGACCAACGCCGGGCCGAGCCGATGGACCCGGAGGCCGACCTCACCACCGCGCTGACGCAGGCGACCTACGAGGGCGAGCCGCTGCCGCCGGACATGGTGCTCGGCTGTGTGCGCCAACTCCTGGTGACCGGCATGGTGGCGCCGAGCGTGTTCATCGGCAACATGTTCGTGCACCTCAGCCGCGACCCGGAGCTGCAGACGACCCTGCGGGAGAACCCGGACCGGATCCCGGCGGCCGTGGAGGAGTTCCTGCGCCTGTACGGGCCGTACCGGGGGATGGCGCGCACCGCCCGGGAGGACGTGGTATTCAACGGGCGGCTGATCAAGGCCGGGGAGCCGATCGCGCTGGTGTACACCTCGGCCAACCGGGACGAGCGGGTGTTCCCGGACGGGGAGAGCTTCGTGTTCGACCGGCCGAACCTGTCCGAGCACATCTCGTTCGGCGCCGGGGTGCACAGCTGCCCCGGGGCGCCGCTGGCGCGGATGATGCTGACCACCACCCTGGAGGAGGCGCTGGCCCGCACCGACGACTTCGCGGTCACCGGGGAGATCGTGATGGCGAAGTGGGCCGAGTGGGGCACCAACTCGGTGCCGATGCGGTTCGTCCCCGCCGGGGGAGGTGCCCGCGGCGCATGAACCCGGAGCAGGCCCCCCGCACCGGCGACGGTGCGGGGGGCGACCCCGCCCCCGCCGGGAGCGACTTCGACCCGACCGGGAACCCGCACCCGGACGAGGTGCACGCGATGTACGCGCGGCTGCGCCGGAGTTGCCCGGTGGCGCACAGCGACGCCTACGGCGGGCACTGGACGCTGAGCCGCTACGCCGACATCCGGGCCGCCGCCGAGGACTCGGCCACCTTCCTCTCCTCGGTGCGGGCGGTGGTGCCCAGCGACCCGCGCGGCCTGCGCAGACCGCCGTTGAATTTCGACGCCCCCGCGCACACGCCGTACCGGCGGGCGCTGGACCGCACCCTGCAACGACGGCGCGTCGAGGGGCTGGAACCGGCCCTGGCGGCGCACGCCCGGCGGGAACTGGAGCCGATGCTGCGGGCGGGCGGCGGCGACGTCGCCCAGGAGTACGGCGCGCGGTTCCCCGCCTGGGTCACCGTGGAGTGGCTGAACCTGTCGTCGGACGTCGCCCCCGTCCTGGCGCGCACCGCGGCCCGCTGGGTCAACGCCTGGCGCGAGCAGGACCCGGACGAGGTCAACCGGAACAGCGAGCGCATGTACGACCTGGCGCGCGAGCTGGTGGCCGACCGGGAGCGGGACCCCCTGCCGGTGGAACGGGACCCGGCCAGCTCGCTGCTGGCCGAACGGCCCGACGGGCGCCCGTTGGAGCGCGAACAGATCGTGGGCGCGCTGCGCCAGTCGCTGGTGGTGGGCATGGTCGCGCCGCCGATCGTGCTCGGCTCGATCTGCGCCCACCTCTCCGACGACCGTGCGCTGCAACAGCGGCTGCGGGCACACCCGGAGCTGCTGCCGGAGGCGCTGGAGGAGTTCCTGCGGCTGTACACGCCGTACCGGGGATTCGCCCGGACCGTGTCCCACCCGGTGACCCGGCACGGCCGCACCATCCCCGTCGGGGAACCGGTCACCCTGCCGTACGCCTCGGCGAACCGGGACGGGACCGTGTTCGACGAGCCGGACACGTTCCGCCTCGGCAGGCCCAACCTCCGCGAACACCTGGCGTTCGGCCGGGGCAGACACCGGTGCGCGGGCATGCCGCTGGCCCGACTCGGCCTCCGCGTCGCACTCCGCACCCTGCTGGACGGCACCGCGGACTTCGCCCTGGCGGGCGAGATCGAGGGCGCCCGGATGCCCGAGGTCGGCGCGGTGTCCGCTCCCGTCACCCTGCGTCCCCGAGCCTGACGGCGGGTGAGGTCCCGGGCGGAAGGAACAGCTCGGGGCGGTAGTTGTGGAGTGGTGAATCTACCTGCGTAGGGGGTTCGGATGAGCGATCGTTCGAGATCCTGGCCTGGTTACCGGGCTCGGTTAGCGCCTGTTTGAAAAGTGGATCTTCGTTGGTGGTGGGTGCGTGTCGGTCAATGGAGATAGGTGAGGTCTCCGGTAGATGGGTCAACGACCAAGAAGACCATCACCACCGGAGACCTCGTGGGCACGGTACCCGCGGGTGCTCGTCATGACCTCACCGACACGCAGTGGCGGCTGTTGGAACCGCTGTTGCCTGCGGTGAGTGAGCGTGGACGGCCCCGAACCTGGACCAGACGGCAGTTGATCGATGGGATCCGATGGCGGATACGGACCGGGGCTCCGTGGCGGGATGTGCCGGAACGGTATGGGTCATGGCAGTCGGTGTATGGGTTGTTCCGGGAGTGGCAGCGTGCGGGTATGTGGGCCCGGATCGTGCAACGCTTGCAGCGATGGGGTGACGAGGCGGGCTTGATCTACTGGGACGTGTCGGTGGACTCCACGATCGTGCGCGCCCACCAGCACGCTGCGGGTGCTCGCCGGGATCCGAGTGCCCAGGTGGAGCCGCCCGGTGCTGAGCCTGCCGGCCACGCGCTGGGCCGTTCTCGTGGCGGGTGGACCACGAAACTACATCTCGCCTGTGAGCAGGGACGTAAGCCGCTGTCGACGGTGATCACCGCCGGGCATCGGGGAGACAGCCCGCAGTTTGTGCCGGTCCTGCAACGCATCCAGGTCCGTCGGCCCGGTCCGGGCAGGCCCCGCAGCCGTCCGCACCGGGTGTTGGCCGACAAGGCGTACTCGTCCCGGGCCAACCGTGCCTACCTGCGCCATCGTGGTATCCGGGCGACCATCCCGATCAAACGTGACCAGCAAGCCCACCGACTCAACCGCGGATCACGCGGTGGACGACCACCAGCGTTCGACCCCGAGGCCTACAAGCAACGGCACCCCGTCGAATGCAGCATCAACCTGCACAAACAACACCGCGGGTTCGCCACCCGATACGACAAGCTGGCCTTACGCTTCGAAGCCACCACCACCATCGCAGCGATCAACATCTGGCTCCGCCGATTAGTAAACACGCTCTAGTAGGGCCGTGGGTGGCGACGTGCGAAGTTCTGAACTATCGTAGAACTCATGGCGGCCGTGATCCCCGAAGTGAACTTTTCCGACCTCTCGAGGTCCGGTGGTGAGGTGCTGGACAAGGTTTCCAACTCCCCTGCCCGTGCTGTACGGGTACGCCGCCGCGACGTCGCCGACGACGACCTGGTGTTGATGACCGAATCACGTGCACGTGACGAGCACGAGGTCATGTCCGCCACGACGCGACTGTTCGTGGCGATGATGCGTGACAACGATCGCGCTCGGAGCCTGCTCATGGACGTCCTGCCGACAGCGTTCCCGTGGGTACGGTTCCTCCCTCGCGAGGACGTGCAGGCATTCGTTGTGGAACTGGTGCAGACGCTCGACGCCGCCGAGGACCTGGACCAGAACCCTGCGCCGGTGCTCCAGGTGATCACTGAGTGGCGGAACACCGCTCACGTGCATGCCGATCCGGAGCTGAAGGCACTCCTGACCGCGGAAGGCGAGGACGCCGGACCGGTCGAGCCGCCGCGTGAGCGCTAAGCGTGACGACCGTGCCGGGCCACCTCCGCCCGGTACGCCGGCCCCGTTTCCTACCGATGAGGAGTGGGACGTTCGATTCCGCAGCACACGAGCTGCAAAAGGCTGGGAGGAACTGCTTCGGCAGGCGCCACGGAACGCAGGGAACGCATGGCTGCAGATGCGCCGCAATCCCGGGGGTGAGAGGTCGCGCCGCCATCATCCGTTGAAGGGATCGCTCGCGACGATACTCGTCGACGGGCGCGAACTCCCGCGCTGGCAGTACGAAGTGACGGGTGGTGCCCGGGTCTGGTATTTCATCGATGCCGAACGCCGCACGGTGTGGGTGCAGTATGCGGGCACCGGGCACCCGAAGATCACTGAGTAGTCGCCTCGCACCGGAGACGACGCCGGGTGAGGTCGGTCCGTTCCTGAGACAGGGACCGGAGAGTTCGGAATGGAAACCGGGGGCGGAGCGGTGTCCGGCTCCGCTCCGCCCCCGGTCGTCGGCCGCCCGGGGTCTCCGGGCGTGGTTCTTCCCCGCTCAGGCGGCGTTGGTGCGCCAGCCCGGGCGGTAGTCCTCACGGGCCATCGCCGAGTACGGCGCCGGGCTGACCACGGCGCGCACGGAGAACTGCTCGTGCGGCTCGACGGTGGACTTGCGGGTGCCGCCGTCCGGCTCGCCCCACACGACCCGCACCTCCGCGCCGTGCGGCACGTCCGGGTTCACCGTCGCCAGCGACAGCGCAGCGCGCTCGTTGGCGCTGTAGCCGGTGAACAACGACAGACCCACCTGGTTGCCGTCCGCGTCCACCACCGAGTCGAAGTTCGACGAGCCGTAGTTGGCGTTGGGCAGGTCGAAGAACTGGTAGTCCGGCTGGTCCGGGCGCACCGGGGAGGACAGCAGCGTGCTGACGTCGTCGGCGTTCCACGCCAGGGTCACCTTGCGGCGCTGGGCCGACGGGTCGATGTTCTCCAGCGCGTCCCGGCCGACGAAGTCGTGGTCGAACTTGACGAACGGGCCGTAGCCGAGCTCCCACGGGTTGAGGTAGTAGTCCTCGATCCGGTCCGAGACGAAGCTGCCGGCCAGCGCGTTCATCGCCTCGTAGCTGTCCGCGCCCAGCCACTCGCGGTAGGCGCGCATCTCCTCGCTGGTGTAGACGGCGGGCAGCGGCGACGGGATCCAGCCCGACTCCAGCGTGTTGCAGGAGTAGGCGCGGGCACCGGCCGGTTCGATGCCGAACTCCTGCCCGGCCTCCAGGATCGTGTCGCGGACCTTCTCGTAGGTCTCGTACGGGCCCCAGATCTCCAGGCCGGGGGCGCCGGCCATGCCGTGCCGCAGGCTGCGCACCCGCTCGTCACCGACGTTGAGGTGGCCCATCCGGAAGAACGGGATCTGCTCGACGGGTCCGCCGTTGACCTTCTCGATGACCTTCCAGGCGTTCGGTCCCTGGATCTGGAACCGCCACAGGTCGCGGGTGACCTGCTTGCCGTACGGGCGGGACGGGGAACGCTCGTCGCGGCGCAGGTCGACGTTGTAGCCCTGCTCGGCGCGGAAGGTGAGCCAGTTCGCCACCGGTGCGCGGCCGACGAAGACGAACTCCTCCTCGTCCAGCCGGAACAGGATGCCGTCGCCGATCACCCCGCCCTCGGGCGAGACCGGGATGAACTGCTTGGCCGAGTTCACCGGGAACTTGGCCACGCTGTTGATCCCGGTCTCGGAGATCAGCCGCAGCGCGTCCGGGCCGGAAATGAACAGGTTGACCATGTGGTGGGTCTGGTCGAACAGCACCGCGGTCTGCTGCCAGGCCTTCACCTCACGGCGGAAGTTGCTGAACTCCGAGGGCACCACCGGGTAGATGTAGGCGCCGAGCTGCGAGTTGCGCAGCAGGTCCACGGTGTTGCCCGCGTTGTCGAGCACTTCCTGCAGGTTCTTCGGGCTCATGGGTCCGTTCGTCTCCTTCGACGTGGTTGACGGTGGGGGGATCGGGTCGGGGCCGGGGGAGGTCCGACGGGGGTCAGAGGCCGTATTCCTCGGCGCTGACGTAGCGCACGCCGAGGTCGGCCAGGGTCTGCCGGAGGCCGTAGCGGTCCAGGCCGAGTTCGCCCGCGCGGAACGCGGTGCGGGAGGCCTCCTCCTTGTCCACCCGCGCCTGCGCGGCCCGCAGCGCGTGCTCGACCTCGGGGCGGGGCACGACCATCGTGCCGTCGTCGTCGCCGAGCACCGCGTCGCCGGGACGCACGATCTGCCCGCCGACGACGACGGGCACGTTCACCGAACCGGGCGTGGCCTTCACCGTGCCCTGCGCGCTGACCGCGCCGGAGAACACCGGGAAGTCCATCGCGTGCAGGTCGGCGATGTCCCGGACCCCGCCGGTGGTGATCAGTCCACGCACCCCGCGCCGCTGCAGCGCGGTGGCGAACAGCTCACCGAACGCGCCGTCGGTGGACGGCGACGTGGTGGTGACCACCAGGACGTCACCGGGGGAGCACTGCTCCACCGCGGCGTGGATCATCAGGTTGTCGCCCGGCCGGCACAGCACCGTGACGGCGGTGCCGCCGAGGCGGTAGCCGTGGTGCGTCGGCCGGATGCCCGGGCCGAGATAGCCGGTGCGGCCCAGGGCCTCGTGGACGGTGGCCACGCCGTACCCGGCGAGCGTGGCGACCCGGTCCGGGTCGGCACGCGGCGGGTCGGTGACCACGACGGTGCGGGTCTCGGGGGTTCCTGTCACGCCAGCTCCTCGGTGACCTGCGGGTAGAGACGCATGTACGCCTCGGCCTTCGTCGCGTGCGGCAGGCCGAGATTCGGCCCCGCGTTGCGCTTGAGCTGCACGCCGCGCCGGGTGGCCAGGTCGGTGTAGTAGTCCCACATGTGCTGCTGGGCGGGCAGGCACTCCATCGCCGCGCGCTTGGCCTCGAACACCGGGCTGATGTCCAGCAGGGTGTCCGGCTTGAAGTCGCACTGCTCCGGCTGGTGCGGTTCGAAGAAGAACACCGGCGGCGCGCCCAGGGGTTCGCCGGGGGCGTCGTAGCCGATCGCCTGCGCCAGCACCCGCGCCTGCAGCGCCATCCGGCAGGCCGCCGGGTGGTCCTGGTTGTACGGGTCGGCCTGCGGGTGGGTCAGCACCACCGACGGCTCGACGTCGCGGTAGACGTGGACGATCCGGTCGACGAGCTCGGGGCTCTCCAGCAGCGGGTAGTCGCCCGCGTCCAGGAACTCGATCTCGGCACCGAGCGCCCCGGCGGCGGCGGTGGCCTCCGCGCGCCGGAGGTCCTTGATCTCGTCGAGCGACTTCCCCTCGCGCCAGGCCTTCGCCGACTCGCCGCGTTCCCCGTAGGACAGACACAGCACCTTCGCGCGTTGTCCCCGGGAGGTGGCCAGCGCGATGGCGCCGGCGGCACGCCAGACGAAGTCCCCCGCGTGGGCGCTGATGACGAGCAACGAGCTCATCGGCGTCCCCTCCTTGTCGATTCGGGCAGCTCCACCGAGCACGGTATGGGCGCGAGCCCGCCGGACGTGACGTCGCAGCGGCCCGTTCCTGCTACGTCATTCGTCCCGGTGGGCGGGGTGAAATGTGGCCGTTCCGGGGGCGGTGGCCGGGCGGCCGCGGGTGTCTGCGTCATTTGTCGCGGTCAACTCGGTTCCGATGCCGGACGAGACACGGCGGGTGGTGGGTTTCACTGACCCACGGGCCGCGTACCGGTCCGGATCGATTCCCTATTCCGAGCAGCGAGGCTTGGGCCCCGGTCGCGGGTCCAGGGAGGAGGCGTCATGTCAGTCGAGAGCCTCGAGGCCGCGATCCGGCGCGTGGGATCGTCGGTGACCCTGCTGCGCGATGCGGCCGCCCGGCCGCACACGTTCCCCGTCGCGCCCGAGTTCACCAACTGGCGCTCCGAACAGCACGCCTGGCGCTCGACGTGCGCGCTGCTCGACCAGTCGCACCACATGACCGACCTGTTCGTCTCCGGCCCGGACGCGGCGCGGCTGCTGTCCGACTTCGGTGTGAACAGCTTCGCGAACTTCGCCCCGGGACGGGCCAAGCAGTACGTGGCCTGCAACGCCGACGGCTACTTCATCGGCGACGCCATCCTGTTCCACCTCGACGAGGGGCACTACGACGTCGTCGGCCACCCGACCGTGCCGAACTGGCTGCAGTACCAGGCCGAGGCCGGCGGCTACGACGTCACGTTCGACCGGGACGACAACTCCGCCGACCGTCCGTCCGGACCGCCGCGGTTCTACCGCTACGAACTCCAGGGGCCGAACGCCCCCGCCCTGCTGGAGAAGCTGACCGGCGCGCCGCTGCCCGACGTGAAGTTCTTCCACACCACCGAGTTCACAATCGCGGGCCACCGGGTGCGGGCGCTGCGGCACGGCATGGCCGGGCGGCCCGGCTTCGAACTGTTCGGGCCGTGGGCCGAGGGCGACGACGTGCTCGCCGCGATCCGCGAGGTCGGCGCCGGGTTCGGCCTCGTCCGCGCGGGCGCGAAGGCGTACTCGACCGCCAACCTGGAGTCCGGCTGGATCCCCACCGCCGTGCCCGCCGTGTTCGGCCCGGACGAACAGGGCTACCGCGAGTGGCTGGGCGCCGACGCGCTCGGCTCCCTCGGCGGCAGTCTGCACACCGACGACATCACCGACTACTACCTCACCCCGTACGACCTGGGGTACGGCCGCAACGTCCGGTTCGATCACGACTTCCACGGCCGTGCGGCGCTGGAGCGGCACGCCGAGAATGCGCACCGGCACAAGGTGACGCTGGTGTGGAACCCGGACGACGTCGCCGACCTGGTGCGCTCGCTCGCCGAGCCCGGCACGCCCGCCAAGTACCTCGAACTGCCGAAGGCGCGCTACGCCTTCTTCCACGTCGACCGGGTGCTCGCCGGGGGCGGCGGCGCCGGGGGCACCGATGTGGGGCTGTCCCTGGACGCCGGCTACATCGCCAACGAACAGGCGTTCGTGTCACTGGCCACCGTCGACGGCGCGGCCGCCGAGCCGGGGACCGAGGTACGCCTGCTGTGGGGGGAGGAGCCGAACTCGGCCAAACCCGCCGTCGAACCGCACCGCCAACGCGAGATCCGGGCCACGGTGGCGCCCGCGCCGTACGTGCGCGCGGTCCGCGAGTCCTATCGCCGCTGAACCCCCGACGGGACCCACCGGACCCACCCCGACCCCGCCGACATCGCCCCACCCGATCCGAGACCCAACGAAGGGCGCCGCATGAGCACTCCGTCCGAGGCCACCGGCACGCGCGGGCGCCGGGCCCGGCTCGCCGACCTGGTCCGCAACATCAGCTACGAGGTGATGCCGTTCGCCGGGACCGAGCAGGCCGTGCGCGAGACCGTCCCCACCGAGGTGCCGCTGACCGTCACCGTCACCGAGGCCAAGGGGATCGAGCGCACCCTGGAGGTCACCGAGCGCCTACGCGGCCACGGCTACGACGTCACCCCGCACCTGCCCGCCCGGCAGTTCGTCGACGACGGGCACGTCGCCGACGTCGTCGACCGCCTCGACCGCGCGGGTGTGCGGTCGGTGTTCGTCATCGGCGGCGACGCCCCGACCCCGGCGGGCGCGTTCAAGGACGCGCACGCGCTGCTGGAGGCGATGGCCACCGCGGGCCACCCGTTCACCGAGGTCGGGATCGGCGGCTACCCCGAGGGACACGCCACCATCCCGACCGACGCGCTCGACCTGGCACTGAAACAGAAGGCACCGCGGGCCACCCGGGTGCTGACCCAGATCTGCTTCGACGCGGACACCACCGTCTCCTGGGCGCGCGGACTCGCCGACAAGGGGGTCGACCTGCCCGTGCGGGTCGGTATGCCCGGCCCGGTCAACCGCAAGAAGCTGATGCGGATCTCGGCGGGTATCGGCCTCGGGCAGTCGGCCCGGTTCCTGCGCAAGCAGCAGAACATGCTCTGGCGGTTCCTGCTCCCGGGCGGCTACGACCCGACCCGGCTCGCCAAGCGGCTCGCCCGCGCGGCGTCCGACGACGGCGGGTCCGACGGGACCGGCGACAGCGACGTCCTCACCGGACTGCACGTGTTCACCTTCAACGAACTGGCCGGGACGGAGTCCTGGCGGCAGCGGATGCTGGCCTCGCTTCCCGGGGGGAGGGATCACCGGTGACCGACCACATCGATCACACGGACCACACCGACCACGGACGGCTGATCGTGCGGGGCGAGGACCGCCCCGGCATCGTGGCGAGCGTGTCCGGGGCGCTGACCGAGTACGGCGCCAACATCGTCTCCCTCGACCAGACCTCCAGCGACCCCTCGGGTGGGCGGTTCTTCCAGCGCAGCGTGTTCCACCTGCCCGGGCTGTCCGCGCGGCTGCCGGAGCTGCACGAGGTGCTCGACCAACGGCTCGGCGAGGATCTCGGACTCGAGTTCCGGCTCGTCGAGGCCCGCAAACGCAAGCGCGCGGCGATCTTCGTGTCCAAGGTGGACCATTGTCTGCTGGACCTGCTCTGGCGCCAGCGCCGGGGGGAGCTGCCGATCACCATCCCGATGGTGGTGTCGAACCATCCCGACCTCGGCGACGAGGTCCGCGCGTTCGACATCCCGTTCTTCCACGTGCCCGTGGGGAAGGGGAACAAGGAGGCCGCGGAGAAGGAACAGCTGAACCTGCTCAAGGGCAATGTGGACGTGCTGGTGCTCGCCCGCTACATGCAGGTCGTCTCCGGCGGGTTCCTCGACGAGCTCGGAGTCCCGGTGATCAACATTCACCACTCGTTCCTGCCCGCCTTCGTGGGCGCGGGGCCGTACCAGAAGGCGAAGGACCGCGGGGTGAAGCTGATCGGGGCGACGGCACACTACGTCACCGAGGACCTCGACGAGGGCCCGATCATCGAGCAGGACGTCGTCCGCGTCTCGCACCGGGAGTCGGTGCGGGACCTGCAGCGCAAGGGTGCCGACGTGGAACGGTTGGTGCTCGCCCGCGCCCTCGCCTGGCACGCCGAGGACCGCGTGCTCCGGGACGGCAACACGACCGTGGTGTTCGGGGTGACACCGTGACCGCGCGCATCCTGGACGGCCGCGCCGTGGCCGGCACCCTCCTGGACGGGGTCCGCGACGAGGTCACCGCCTTCGTCGCCGCGCACGGCCGCGCCCCCGTGCTCGCCACCGTGCTCGTCGGCGACGACCCCGCCTCGGCCACCTACGTGCGGATGAAGGCGAACCGGTGCGCGAAGGTGGGGATCACCTCGCGCCGGGTTGAGCTGGACGCCACGATCGACACCGCCGAACTCGTGCGCCGCGTCACCGAGCTGTCCGATGACCCCGGGGTGGACGGCATCCTGCTGCAACACCCGGTGCCGGAGCACCTCGACGAACGGGCCGCGTTCGAGGCGATCACCCCGGCCAAGGACGTCGACGGCGTCACCCGGACCTCGTTCGCGCGGACCGCGTTCGACGAGGGCGGCTACCCGTCGGCGACCCCGGGCGGGATCCTACGGTTGCTCGACGCCTACGACATCCCGCTCGCCGGGAAGCACGCCGTGATTCTGGGCCGCAGCGCGATCCTCGGCCGCCCGCTCGGCATGCTGCTGCTCGGCCGGGACGCGACCGTGACCTACTGCCACTCCCGCACCGACGGACTCGCCGGGCACGTGCGGGCCGCCGACCTCGTCGTCGCGGCCGTGGGACGTCCCGGGCTCGTCCGCGGCGAGTGGATCGGCCCCGGCGCCGTCGTGGTGGACGCGGGCTACGCCGACAACACCGGCGACGTCGACTTCGACGGTGCCGCCGAGCGCGCCTCGGCGATCACCCCGGTCCCCGGCGGGGTCGGGCCGATGACCATCGCCACGCTGCTCGCGCAGACGGTCGAGGCCGCGTGGGCGCACGAGGCGGACCGGGGCGGTGCCGCCGCACCGGTGTCCGCTGTGGACGGAAAGGAGGGGCGATGACCGACGCCCGCGACGACTACCTGCTGGACCTGAAGGCGAGCAGGCGGGGATACGCACTGAACCGGATGTGCGGATCCCTGATGGAACCCGACAACCGCGACCGCTTCCTCGCCGACGAGGAGGCCTACTGCGACGCCTACCGGCTCACCGACGAGCAGAAGCGCGCCGTCCTGGACCGCGACTGGACGGCGATGCTCGAACTCGGCGGGTCGATCTTCTACGTGTTCAAACTGGCCATGGTGGACAAGAAGTCGATGCAGCATCTCGGTGGCGTGTTCACCGGGATGTCGGCGGAGGAGTTCGCCGCGGCCATGCGCTCCGGAGGACGGAAGTTTGGCTGACATCACCTGGGGTCTGGCGACCTCGCACGTGCCGTCGATCGGGGCGGCCATGGATCACGGCAAGACCGCCGACGACTACTGGAAGCCGCTGTTCGACGGCTACGCCCCCGCCCGCGAGTGGATGTCCGGGCACACCCCGGACGTGGCCGTGGTGATCTACAACGACCACGCCAACTCGCTGGGGCTGGACATGGTGCCGACGTTCGCGGTCGGTACCGCCGAGTCCTACGACGTGGCCGACGAGGGGTGGGGACCGCGCCCGGTGCCGTCCGTGCAGGGCGCGCCGGAGCTGTCCGAACACCTCGTGCGCGAACTGCTCGACGACCACTTCGACATCGCGACGGTGCACCGGCTCGACGTCGACCACGGGCTCACCGTCCCGCTGTCGGTGTACAACCCGGAGCCCGGGGACAGCTGGCCGTGCGCGGTGGTGCCGGTGCTGACCAACGTGATCCAGTACCCGCAGCCGACCGCCGCCCGGTGCCTGGAGTTCGGCCGCGCGCTCGGCCGGGCGATCCGGTCGTTCCCGCAGGACACCAAGGTCGCCGTGTTCGGCACCGGTGGCATGTCGCACCAGCTCGCGGGCGCCCGCGCCGGGCTGATCAACGAGGAGTTCGACCGCTGGTTCCTGGACCGGATCCAGCACGACCCGGCGGCGCTGGCCGCGCTGACCCGCGAGGACTACGTGCGCCACGCGGGCACCGAGGGCATCGAACTGATCATGTGGCTGATCATGCGCGGCGCGATGAGCGACGAGATCCGGCGGGTGCACGACACCTACCACGTGCCCGCGTCGAACACCGCCGCCGCGCTGGCGCTGTTCGCCGAGCCCGGCGTGGACGGGGAGGTGGCGTCGTGAGCACGTTCGTCCTGCTGCACGGCGCCTGGCACGGCGGCTGGGTGTGGCAACGGGTGGCGCCCGCGCTGCGCGCCGCGGGCCACGCGGTGTACGCGCCCACGCTCACCGGGGTCAGCGACCGCGCCCACCTGCTGAGCCCGTCGGTGGGGCTGAGCACGCACACCGAGGACGTGGTGTCGCTGATCGAGGCGCACGACCTCACCGACGTGGTGCTCGTCGGGCACTCCTACGCCGGGCAGGTCGTGGCCGGTGTGGCCGAGCGGGTCCCGGACCGGCTGCGCACGCGGGTCCACCTGGACGCGTTCGTCCCCGACGACGGTGACGCGGCGATCGACCTGCTGCCGGAGACGGTGGCCGGGCACTACCGCGAATCGGTCTCCGGCCCCGGGTTCGGCTGGCTCATCCCCGTGCGGTCGCTGGCCAAGCTCGGCGTCACCGAGCAGGCCGACCTGGACTGGCTGACCCCGCGGCTGACCCCGCACCCGTGGCTGACCTACACCGAACCCGTGCGCTGCGGTGCCGCGGCGGCCTCCGTGCCCGCCGTGTTCGTCGAGTGCACCGACTGGATGCGGGTGTTCCAGCCGCAGGCCGAGCGCGCCGCGGACCGGGGATGGCCGGTCCACCACGTCGCCACCGGCCACGAGGCGATGGTCACCGCACCCGCGGCGCTCGCGGACACGTTGCTGTCCGTCGCCGCCTGAGACGTCCGGAGGAGACGATGGAATTCCTGGTCCGCGCCGAGAACCGGCTGCCCGCCGACACCCCGGACGCCACCCGGGACGAGCTCAAGGCCGCCGAACGTGTGCGCGCCGGTGAGCTGCGCGCCGCGGGCGTGCTCAAACGGCTGTGGCGGGTCCCCGGCCGCAACGCCACCGTCGGGCTGTACGAGGCCGACGACCCGGCCGCCCTGCACGACGCGCTCGCGTCGCTGCCCATGTGGAAGTGGATGGACGTGACCGTCGAGGCACTGGCCACCCACCCGCAGGAACGCGGCTGACCCCGCCCCCCACCGTCGTGCCCCGCCCGCGCGGGGCGGGGCACGACACGTCCCCGAACCCCGCTCGACACCCGCTCGACGAGGAGCCCTGATGTCCACCAACCCGTCCACCACGCCGTCCCGGAAACCGGGCACGGTCGCGTTCGCCAGCTACATCGGCACCACCATCGAGTGGTACGACTTCTTCATCTACGGCATCGCGGCCACGCTGGTGTTCTCCACCCAGTTCTTCCCCGAGTTCTCCGACCTCGGGGGGACCCTGGCCGCCCTGGCCACGTTCGCCGTCGGCTTCATCGCCCGCCCCATCGGCGGCATTCTGATGGGACACTTCGGCGACCGGGTCGGTCGCAAATCCATGCTCGTCATCTCGCTGCTCACGATGGGCATCGCCACGAGCCTGATCGGCCTGCTGCCCACCTACGAGACCATCGGCGTGTGGGCCCCGATCCTGCTCGTCGTCCTGCGGCTCGCCCAGGGTGTGGGTGTCGGCGGTGAGTGGGCCGGCGCCGTGCTCATGGCCGTGGAACACGCGCCGCCGAAGAAGCGTTCGTTGTACGGCGCGTTCCCCCAGCTTGGCCTGCCCTCCGGGATCCTGCTGTCCCAGCTGGTCTACCTCGTGCTGACCTCCACCCTGGCCGAGGGTGCCTTCGCCGACTGGGGCTGGCGCATCCCGTTCCTGATCAGCGCCGCGCTGATCGTCGTGGGTCTGGTGATCCGGCTGCGGATCGAGGAGAGCGACGACTTCCAGAAGGTGCAACAGGCCGGCAAGGTCGAGAAGCTGCCCATCGTGGAGGCGTTCCGGACGACGCCGCTGCAGCTGCTGATCGGTAGCCTCGCCTCGATCGCCGCGCCCGCGCTGGGCTACCTGGTGTCGGTGTACATGGTCTCCTACGGCACCGAGCAGCTCGGCCTGCCGAACACGACGATGCTGTGGACGATCGTCGCCGTCAGCGTGCCGTGGATCGTGATGGTGCTCGTGTCGGGCATCGCCGGGGACCGCTTCGGCCGCAAGCGCACGTTCGTCGCCGGTGCCGCGCTCGCCGTGGTGTGGGCGTTCCCGATGTTCTGGCTCGTGGACACCGGGACCGTCCTCGGGATCTTCACGGGCCTGCTGGTGGCCACCGTGGCGAACTCGGTCATGTCCGGCCCGCAGCCCGCACTGATCACCGGCATGTTCCCGGTGCGGCTGCGTTACAGCGGATCGTCGGTGTCCTACCAGGTCGGCTCGATCGTGGGCGGCGGCATCGTCCCGATGCTGGCGACCACGCTCTACGCCCAGTTCGGCAGTACGGTCGCGCTGTCGGTGCTCGTGGCGGTCATCGCCCTGATCAGCCTCACCGCGATCCTCGTCGCGAGCAAGCGGATCCTCGGCGGCCACGGCGACGCCGCGAAGACGGAGCCCGCCCGCGAACCCGCCGCCCGCTGAGCGGCGGCCGTACCCGGTACCGGAGCCGGCCGGTCCCCGATCGGGACCGGCCGGCTTCCGGCGTTCCGGGTCACGGGTCGACCGACAGGGCCAGGTAGAGGTCGACCTGGGTGCGGAAGTCGGTGAGATCCGCACCGAGCAGCTCGCCCGCGCGGGCGAGCCGATAGCGCACGGTGTTCACATGCACCCGCAGGGCGCGGGCGGTCCGGGTGGGCGAGGCCGAGTGCTCCAGGAACACCCGCACGGTGCGGGCGAGGTCCGGGTGCCCGTCCAGCGGATCGAGCACCCGCCGGCGCAGCGCCTCCCGGAGGGC
>NZ_KI912259.1:227366-232582 GCF_000231035.2 Saccharomonospora iraqiensis subsp. paurometabolica YIM 90007
GGTCGGCGGGCACCTCCAGCAGCGGCACCCGGTGCCGCAGGCACGCGCGCACCAGCGCGTCCGGGATCCCGCCGGTGTCCGCGCCGGACGCCGCCAGCGCCGCGCATCCCGCCCGTGCCAGGGCGGAGACGAACACCTCCGCGTCGGCGGGCCCGTGCCACCACAGCAGACCGCTGAGCACCAGCTCGTCCGCGGCGAGGTAGCGGCTCGGATCGGGCAGTTCGGTGACGTAGACCCGGGAGATCCCGCGGTCGAACAGGTCGTCGCCCGCCCGTGCGCGCAGACGCAGTTCGGGCATCGCCAGCAGGGTCCGCACCGTCGTCATGGGGTTGTAGGAAAGCACAAGAACCGGGGCGTGCGCTGCCCCCGGATTCGGCGCGGACGCCGTTGCCGCTGCCGCCGGAGGGTTGTGTACTGGGACACACCCTCGTCACCGGGAGGCATCCGTGGAGTTCGTGCGACCGGCGAGTCTGGCCGAGGCCCTGGCGGTCAGGGCACACCGCCCCGAGGCGGTTCCCCTGGCCGGGGGGACCGACGTGATGGTGGAGCTGAACTTCGACCGGCGCCGCCCGGAGACCCTGCTCGATCTCACCGGGATCGAGGAACTGGCCACCGTCTCGGTCGCCGACGGGCAGGTGCGGCTCGGCGCGGGCGTGCCGTACGCACGGGTGATCGACGAACTCGGTGGGCGGCTGCCGGGCCTGGCGGCGGCGTCCCGGACCGTCGGCTCACCGCAGATCCGCAACCGGGGCACCGTGGGCGGCAACCTCGGCGCGGCCTCCCCCGCGGGGGACACCCATCCGGTGCTGCTGGCCTCGGGGGCGCGGATGGAACTCGCGTCGGTCCGGGGCAGCAGGCTGGTCGCGGCGGAGCGGTTCTACCTCGGGCCCGGACGCACCGTCCTCGCCCCGGACGAGCTGATCACCGCGGTGCATCTGCCCGCGCTGTCCGGTGCCGAGCAGTTCAGCAAGGTCGGCACGCGCAACGCGATGGTCATCGCGGTGTGCTCGCTCGCCCTCGTGCTCCGGCCGCACTACGTCGGCGCCGCCTTCGGCTCGGCCGGGCCCGTGCCCCGGCGGGCGGAGGAGGCCGAGCGGTTCCTCACCACCGAACTGCCGTGGGACGACCCGGCACCGCTGCCGGACACGCTGGTCGAGCGGTTCGGCGCGCTCGTCGCCGGGGCCGCCGACCCGATCGACGACGTGCGCGGCACCGCGGACTACCGGCGGCACGCGCTCGCCGTCCTCGCACGCCGCGCCCTGACCTGGGCGTGGCGGGACCACTGGAACAGGGAAGGGGTGCGCTCGTGCGCCTGACGGTGACGGTCAACGGTGCGGCCCGGCGGGCCGACGACGTGTGGGAAGGGGCGAGCCTGCTGTCCCTGCTGCGGGACACCTTCGGGCTGCCCGGGTCGAAGAACGCCTGCGAGCAGGGCGAGTGCGGCTCGTGCACGGTGTATCTGGACGGGGTCGCGGTGTGCGCGTGCCTGGTGGCGGCCGGGCAGGCCCACGGCCGCGAGGTCCGCACCGTGGAAGGGCTGGCCGAGGGCGAGGAGCTGCACCCGGTGCAGCAGGCGTTCCTGGACGCCGGGGCGGTCCAGTGCGGCTTCTGCACCCCCGGCCTCGTCGTGGCGGTGCACGATCTGCTCTCCCGCGTCCCCGACCCCGCCGACACCGACATCCGCGAGGCCCTGGCCGGCAACCTCTGCCGCTGCACCGGCTACGAGACCATCCTCGCCGCGGTCCGCCGGGCGGCCCACCCATGACCCCCCACCCCCGCGAGTCGCCACTTCATGCCCGCGAGTCGACACCCCGTGCCCGCGAGTCGCCCTCCCGTGCCCGCGAGTCGCCCTCCCGTGTCGGCGAGTCGCCCTCCCGTGTCGGCGAGTCGCCCTCCCGTGTCGGCGAGTCGGCGCGGGCGTGCCGGTGTGCCGGCCGATCCGGGCACCGCCCCGACACACACCGGGTACCACCGATCACCCCTCCGGCCTCCCGGGAGGCCGGAGGAACCGGGCGGTCACCGTCCCGGGACGCCGATTCGCGGCGTCGGGGCGTCGACGCGTGGTCCTGGGGTGTCAACTCGCGGTCCTGGAGTGCCAACTCGCGGTCGTGGGGTGTCAACTCGCGGGCCTGGGGTGGCGACTCGCGGTCGTGGGGTGGCGACTCGCGGGCGGGCTTGCGTGGGAACGGGGGAGTGCGGTGTTGGTGATCGAGAATGCGGTGGTCGTGACCGTGGATGCGGCGGGGAGCGAGTACCACGGGGGGCACGTCGTGGTGGACGGTGAGCGGATCGCCGCCGTCGGGGCCGGGCCCGCGCCCGAGGGGGTGTCCGGGGAGCGGGTGGACGCGGGCGGGTGCCTGGTCACGCCCGGGCTGGTGAACACTCACCACCACCTGTACCAGTGGGCCACCCGCGGGTGGGCGACCGACGCGACCCTGTTCGAGTGGCTCGTCACGCTGTACCCGGTGTGGGGACGGCTCGACGCGCAGATCACCCGGTCCGCCGCGGCGGCCGGGCTGGCACGGCTGGCGCTGACCGGGTGCACCACCGTCGCCGACCACCACTACGTCTTCCCCCGGGACGGCGGCGACCAGATGGCGGCGCTGGTGGACGCCGTGCGCGCGGTCGGTGTCCGCGCCCACCTGGTGCGCGGGTCGATGGACCGGGGGGCCTCCGACGGCGGCCTGCCCCCGGACCACCTCGTCGAGGGAACCGACGCCGCGCTCGCCGGCACCGAGGAGGCGATCGACACCTGGCACGACCCCACGCCCGGTGCGGAGCTGCGCGTGGCGGTCGGGCCGTGCTCGCCGTTCACCGTGTCCGACGAGCTCATGACCGGTGCCGCCGAGCTCGCCCGCGGACGCGGCGTGCGGCTGCACACCCACCTGGCCGAGACCCTCGACGAGCAGGAACGGTGCCGGGCCGAGTACGGCCGCGACCCGGTCGCCCACGCCGAGGCGCTGGGGTGGCTGGGCGAGGACGTGTGGCTCGCGCACACGGTGCACGTCTCGCCCGCGGAAGTCCGCGAACTGGGCGCCACCGGCACCGGGTCGGCGCACTGCCCCACCTCCAACGGCCGGCTCGGCACCGGGATCGCCCCGGTGCGGGACCTGCTCGACGCGGGTGTCCCCGTCGGGCTCGGTGTCGACGGGGCCGCGTCCAACGAGTCCGGGGGGCTGGGCGAACAGCTGCACCAGGCGGTGCTCCAGGCCCGGCAACGCGGGGGCCCGCGTGCGCTGGCGCCGCGGGAGGCGCTGCGGATGGCCACGGCGGACGGCGCGCGCTGCCTCGGCAGGCAGGACGAGCTGGGGTCACTGGAGCCGGGCAAGCTCGCCGATCTCGTCGTGTGGGCCACCGACGGTCTCCCGCACGCGGGGATCGACGACCCCGTGGCGGCGCTCGTCCTGGGCGCCGTGCCGGAGGTGCGGCTGTCGCTGGTCGGCGGACGCCGGGTCGTGACCGACGGTGCGCTGCGCACCGCCGACGCGGCGGCACTCGCCGCCGACCTGCGCGCCGCGAGTCGACGACTGGAGGGCACACGGCCATGAGCACGACCGGAACGTCCACCCACACCGACACCCACACCGACACCCACACCGACGCCACGGGCGGCATCGGGTCGAGCCCGGCCCGGCCCGACGGCCCGGCCAAGGTGCGCGGCGCGTTCGCCTTCGCGTCCGACCTCTGGCACGACGACATGATCTGGGGCGCGACCCTGCGCAGCCCCCACCCGCACGCCCGGATCACCGCCATCGACGTCACCGGGGCGGTGGCCCTGCCGGGCGTCCACGCGGTGCTGACCCACGAGGACGTGCCCGGCGAGAACCGCTACGGCCTGGAACGGCCCGACCAGCCTGTGCTGGCCGGGGACGTGGTGCGCTACCGGGGGGAGCCGGTGGCGCTGGTGGCCGCCGACCACCCGGAGACGGCGCGCCGCGCCCTGGCGCGGATCGCGGTCGATTACGCGGTCCTGGAGCCGGTGACCGATCCCGTGGCCGCCGCCGCGGGCGACGGGCCCGCCCTGCACCCGGGCGGCAACGTCGTGCGGCACGTGCCGGTCCGCCGGGGCGACCCCGGCGCCGTGGGCGACGTCGTGGTCGCCGGCACCTACGAGGTCGGGATGCAGGACCAGGCCTTCCTCGGCCCGGAGGCGGGGCTGGCCGTGCCCGCCGACGACGGCGGGGTGGACCTGTACGTCGCGACGCAGTGGCTGCACGCCGACCAGCGGCAGGTCGTGGCCGCGCTGGGGCTGCCGACGGAGAAGGTCCGGTTGACCCTCGGCGGGGTGGGCGGCGCGTTCGGCGGACGTGAGGACCTGTCCGTGCAGATCCATGCCTGCCTGCTCGCACTGCGCACCGGCAGGCCGGTGAAGATGGTCTACGACCGTGAGGAGTCCTTCCACGGGCACGTGCACCGGCATCCGGCGGTGCTGCGGTACGAACACCACGCGGACCGGGACGGCAGACTCGTCCACGTCAAGGCCGAGATCGTCCTCGACGGCGGTGCCTACGCCTCGACCACCGGCGCCGTCGCCGGCAACGCCGCCACCCTCGGCGTCGGCCCGTACGAGGTGCCGAACGTGACCCTGGACTGCCGCGGCGTCTACACGAACAACCCGCCGTGCGGCGCGATGCGCGGTTTCGGCGCCGTGCAGGCGGCGTTCGCCTACGAGTCCCAGATGGACGCACTGGCGCGCGAGTGCGGGCTCGACCCGGTCGAGGTGCGCCGGCGCAACGCGCTGCGCGAAGGATCGTCGATGCCGACCGGGCAGGTGGTGGACGCTCCCGCCCCGGTGGCGGAGCTACTGGAGCGGGTGCGGGACATGCCGCTGCCCCCGGAACCGGGAGGTGCCGGGGAACCGGACCCGCGCCTGCTCCCCGGCGGGGTGTCGAACACCACGCACGGCGAGGGGGTGGTGCGCGGGATCGGTTACGCGGTGGGCCTGAAGAACATCTGTTTCTCCGAGGGTTTCGACGACCACTCCACCGCGCGGGTGCGGCTGCGGGTGCTCGGCGGCGAGCCCGCCGCCACGGTGCACACCGCCGCCGTCGAGGTCGGCCAGGGCCTGGTGAGCGTGCTGCGGCAGATCGTGCGCGAGGAGTTGGGCGTCGAGCGGGTCACGGTCGAACCGGCCGACACCGCGGTCGGCAGCGCGGGCTCCACCTCGGCCTCGCGGCAGACCTACGTCACCGGCGGCGCCGTGCGCGCGGCGGCGG
>NZ_KI912259.1:232682-236067 GCF_000231035.2 Saccharomonospora iraqiensis subsp. paurometabolica YIM 90007
CGCGCAGCAGCTCGCGGCCCGCGCGCGTCACGGTGGGCGACACGCCGAGGTCGTCCAGCATCGCGGCGGCCGCGTCCATCTCGGCGCCGCGCCGCACGGCGTGCGTGTGGCTTCCGCTCACCAGACGGTCCACAGTGGACTCATCCGCGCCGGCGAGCTCGGTGGCGATGTTGTCCCGCAGCCAGTCCTCGCACCCGGCGGCGCGGGCGGCCTCCAGCGCCTCCACCACGGAGGCCGCCATCCCCTTGAAGAAGACGCTGCGCAGCAGTTTGCGCCCGGCGGCGACCCCGGCGGGGCCGTCGAGTACCTCCACCGGCGCACCGAGCGGCCGCAGCAGTGCGGCGGCCCGTTCGGCGCCGGCGCCGCTCGCGAACATCGGCACACCGAGACCTCGGCCCGGGACGGTGGCCATCAGCGCGACGTCCACACACCGGTGACCGTTCTCGCGGGCGGTGTGGTCGAGCTGCTGCTTCACCCCCGGCGCGGCGGTGTTGGCATCCACCCAGACGGCGTCCGCCCCGAGCGCGCCGATCCCCGCCCGCAACGCCCCGGGCGCGGCGGCGGCACTGTTCACGCTGAGCACCAGGTCCGCCCCGGCCACCGCGTCCGCCTCGGACGGACAGCCGAGCACGCCGTCCGGGGCCGCGACGGCCGGATCGTATCCGCGCACCACCGCTCCCGCCGTGACCAGATCGGCGGCGAGGGCGGCGCCCGCCTCGCCGAGTCCGAGCAGTGCGACCGTCGGCGTGTCCATCGGCTCCCCTCCCTCCGGGTCCGGGGGCCAGGCTAACCGACGGCGTCCCGGGTCCGGCCCGGGTGAGCACCCACGTCCGCCGCCGTGGCGCACGCGGTCAGGACAGTTCCTCCGCGTCGCCGAAGGTCATGCCGAGGGCGCCGATCGTCGTGGTGGTCAGCGCCCGCCGGGGCAACCCGAGCGTGCGCAGCTCGTCGGCGATGGGGTCGTCGCCGAGCACCACCCGGGCACCACCGAGGCCCGCCCGGACCCGTCCGGGGCGCATCTCCCACGGGGTCCGCCGCAGCACGCCCTCGTGCAGGCTGTAGGCGTCGACGTCGGTCCCGCCCGCGGCCGACGGCACCGGGAGGCCCGGGCGCACGGTCATCCCCAGCACGAACCGGCCGTCCGGGCGCCGCAGCACGCACCGCCGGGTGCCGCCGGAGAGTCGCAGGTCGATCGTGGTGAGCTCCTTCGGGAAGCCCCAGATCCCACGCCCCGCCGCCAGGGTGAACTCCCCGTTCACCGGCAGCCGGTGGATGTACGCGCCGGCCCGCGCGTGTCCCGGTGCGCGGGCGAGGAGCGCCACCGCGAACTCGTGGTACGGCCCGAGGTCGCCGTCGATGTAGCGTACGAACGCGAGTGAGCACAGCGCCCGCCCGGGCCACGGGCGCACCGGCGCCAGCCCGGCCCCGGCGAGCAGGGTGGTCGCCGCCGGCGCCGACACCGCGAACAGCGCGGAACAGGCGCTCGCTGAGCGGATCTCCACCGGGGTCTCGACCAGTTCGCCACCCACGGCGTGTGTCGTCATCGACGTGCCTCCGTTCGTGCGGTGGGGTGGTCCTCCGTGCCGCCCCCCGGACATGAGTAGAACATGTTCTCGTCCGCCGACGGAATGGTCACCGAGCCCCGGGAACGGGCAGCGGGGACCGCGCCCCCTGGGCGTCGTCGTTCACCGGAGGTTGCGCCGATCCGGTGACGGCCCACATTGCTCCCGCGATGTCCGGAAGTCCGAAGTACTGGGCCGATCGAGGGATACACCCGGAGCTCCCGCGTCCGAGCAGGCCCCCGTGACCAGGCCCGGGTAGAGCGGTTGGGCAATTTCCCACTTTCGTCGCGGTCCGTTAGGCGGCTGTGCGGCCCGAGGGGGCCTCCGCATACTTCGCCACCTGTCCGGACGATCACGTCCCGAGGAGGATGGCATGAAACGGACGAGGAACGGATTCGCGGCCCGTGCCGGGGCCGCCGCGGTGCTGGCCGCGGGGACGGCCGCGGCCTTCGCCCTGCCCGCGTCGGCGCAACCCGCACCCATGGACGTCGACCCCGGCATGGTTCAGGCCATGGAGCGGGATCTGGGCCTGAGCGGCACCCAGGCCGAGCAGCGGTTGCGCAGCGAGGCGACGGCCCGCGCCGTCGACGAGACCGTCCGCGCGGAGCTGGGGGACAGCTTCGGGGGATCGTTCTACGACGCCGACAAGGGCGGACTCGTCGTGTCCGTGACCGACCCGGCACAGCTGCGCGAGGCGCGGGCGGCCGGCGCCGAGGCCCGGATGGTCGACGACAGTGCGGCCGAGCTGGAAGCGGCGGCCAACCGGTTGAACCGGGCCGAGAGCCGGGCGCCCGGGTCGGTGACCGGGTGGTACGTCGACGTCGAACGCAACTCGGTGGTCGTGACCACCACCCCGGGCACCGCGGCCGGGGCCGAGGAGTTCGTCGCCTCCGCGGGGGTCGACGCCGACACCGCCGAGGTCGTGGAGTCCGCCGAACGGCCGCGCGCCCTGATGGACGTCGTGGGCGGCAACGCCTACTACATGGGCAGCGGGGGGCGCTGCTCGGTCGGCTTCGCCGTGAACGGCGGGTTCGTCACCGCCGGGCACTGCGGCTCCACCGGCGAGTCCACCTCGCAGCCCAGCGGCACCTTCGCCGGCTCGTCGTTCCCGTACAACGACTACGCCTACGTCGAGACCGGCTCCGACGACACGCCGCGGCCGTACGTCAACACCTACAGCGGCACCAGGACGGTCTCCGGCTCGAACGAGGCGCCGGTGGGCTCGTCGATCTGCCGGTCCGGCTCCACCACCGGCTGGCACTGCGGCACGGTCGAGGCCAAGAACCAGACCGTGCGCTACTCCCAGGGTGCGGTCTACGGCATGACCCGCACCGACGTGTGCGCCGAACCCGGTGACTCCGGCGGCTCGTTCATCTCGGGCAACCAGGCCCAGGGCATGACCTCCGGCGGCTCCGGCAACTGCACCTGGGGCGGCACCACCTACTTCCAGCCCGTCAACGAAGCACTCAACGCCTACGGACTCAGCCTGGTCACCGGCTGACCCACCGACCGGCCGGACCGGCCGTACCTGTCGGACCCGCCCGGTGGGGCAACTCCCACCGGGCGGGTCCCTGTCGTTCGGTGCCGTGCGTGGTCCGGTGTCGTGTGTGCGGGGTCGTGGTGCGTGGTCAGCCGGGGAACAGGTGGCGCCGCAGGAACCGGATCTGGTGGTCGAGCGCCGCGGCGAACCACGGTCTGCCGGGCCAGGCGTCGAAGTGGTCGCACGGGTAGTGCCGCACCTCGGCACCGGCCCGGAACGCCGCGCGCGCGGCGGCCTCCGGTGGGGCGGCGCCGTCGGAGTCGGCGATCTGCACCAGCGTCGG
>NZ_KI912260.1:0-2887 GCF_000231035.2 Saccharomonospora iraqiensis subsp. paurometabolica YIM 90007
GGCTGGGACGGCGGCCCCTACCGCGAGGAGGTCGTGCTCGCCGACCTCGAACTCGACGGCGACCCCACCCCGGGCGTGCTGCACGTCGCCGCCGGACGCTCCGGCCTGATTTTCCTGTTCGCCCTGGGGGAGACGGCGACCTGGCGGCTGCTGGCCACCCGGCCGGGCGGCGACGACGCGCTGCCGTTCGGGTGCCCCACGGCCGAGGTCCCCGCCGCCGAGGTCGACGCGCTGCTGCGGCAGGCCGGGCTGGGCGCCTCGCTGCGCCACCTGACCTGGTCGGCGCGGGTGCGGCTGCAGCACCGGCTGGCGCGCCGGTTCCGCGCGGGCCGCTTGTTCCTCGTCGGCGACGCCGCGCACACCCACTCCCCGGCGGCCGCGCAGGGCATGAACACCGGCATCCTCGACGCGGTCAACCTCGGTTGGAAACTCGCCTTCACCGCACACACCGAGGCCGCACACACCGAGACCGCGCCCACCGCCCCGGACGGCTCAGCCCCGAACGGCAGACCTCCGGACGGCACGGCGCTGCTGGACTCCTACGAGGCCGAGCGCCGCCCCGTCGCCCGGCAGGTGCTGGCCCTGACGCACGGGGTGTTCTTCGCCGAGGCCGCCACCCACCCGGCACCCGCGTTCCTGCGCGGCACGCTCGTGCCCGCGCTCGCGCCCGCCCTCCCGCTGCTGCTGCGGCAACGTGTCCTGCTCGCGCAGGTCGTGCGGGTGCTGTCGCAGATGTGGGTGCGCTACCGCCGCAGCCCGCTGTCGGTCGAGGGCAGCCCGGCGGGCGGGGCCGGGCCACGGGCGGGGGACCGGCTTCCCGACCGGGAAGTGCCCCGCGACGGCACGACGGTGCGCCTGCACGACCTCACCGCCCGCCCCGGCATCCACCTGCTGCTCGACCGTGACGCGCAACAGCCCGACACCACGGGGCTCGGCCCGTGGGTGACCGTCCACCGGCTGCCCGACCGGCCCGGCCGGGGACTGCGGGCCGTGCGGCCGGACGGCCACCTCGGCTTCCGGTGCGGGGTGGCGGATGTGGCACAACTGGCCGCTTGGCTCGACCTCGTCGGCGCCCGACCAGGGTGACGGGCGACTGAGTCCGGTCGCCTCACACGCCCGTCACGCCGTCGATGCGCTCGCGGATCAGGTCGGCGTGCCCGTTGTGCCGGGCGTACTCGCCGATCATGTGCACCAGGATCCAGCGGAGACTGACAGCCCCGCCACCGAAGCTCCCGGTGTCGTCCAGCGCGTGGGCGGCGCAGTTCTCCCGCGCGCGGGCCACCTCGGCCTCCCACGCCTCGCGGACCGTGGTGAAGGAGACCTCGTCCGGCACGTCGAACCCGCCGTCCGGGGACTCCGGATCGTGGTCCCCACCGAAGATCGTGGACACGCGTTCACCCGTCAGCACACGGCGGAACCAGTTCCGCTCGACCTCGGCCAGGTGCGCGGTCAGCCCCAGCAGGGTCAGCGGCGACGGGGCGACGGCCTCGTCGCGGAGTTGCGCCTCGGTGAGGCCCGCGCACTTCACCGCCAGGGTGGCGCGTTGGAAGTCGAGCCAGCTCTCCAGCGTGGCACGGTCGTCGGCGGTCAACGGGGGCATGGTGCGTTCGGTCTCTGCCACGCCCCGAGCATGCCACCCGCCACCGACAACGACGGCGGCACTCGGACCGTTCCCGACGCCGTCGCCTCGACGCCCGCCGAACCCGCCTGGCCGCGTGCGTCGGGAAGCGGCGGGACAGGGCAGGTGTGTCACCGACGCCGGGTCCGGCCGGAGCCGCAGCCCGAGTTCACGGGGCCGTGCCGGGGTCGACGTCACGGGTCGCACCGTCCGGGTTATCCGGGTCGAGGTGCCAGCTGAGGACGCGCCGCGGGTGGATGCGGATGATGTCCCGGCCCGCCATGGGAGAGTTCCCACCGGGCGGGTCGTCCACGGTGAGCGTTTCGGCGTGACCCCGGATTTCGATACCGCGCCCCCAACCGGGTCGGATCTCGCCGGGATCCTCCGGAGTCATGTCGTCGACGACGAAAGCGACGCGCGGATACGTCCGCACATTCCGGTATCGCTGGGTGGCGGCCACGTTCGGCCCCCCGAGATCGATGGTGTCGTCGGCGTTGAGTCGGAAGCCCAACGGGCGCACCTGCGGCGTTTCGTGCGGGCCGACAGTGGCGAGTCGTCCCAGGAACTGGCTGTGGAGATAGTCGCGCTCGACTCGGGTGAAGACCATGCCCGGACGCTAGAACTTCCAGCATTGTCGAGGTCAAGGCCAGGAGTCGGACCGCCGCACCCGGTTCCCCGGACCGGGTGCGGCGGGGCAGGCGTCGGACTCCTCCGGGCACGCACTAAGCCGGTGAGTAGCCGAGGATCTCCAAACCTTCGTAGTCCGCGAAGTCTGCGAAGTCTTTGATGTTGAAGGTACGAGAGGGACGGCGGCCCATGAGGTGTTGGACCATGGAGGGAGGAAGCTCACGCTTGAAGCTGCGCGAGGCTACGTCAGTGTCGAGAATCACCGAGTTCACGGGCGGTTACGCGAGGTCGGTCCGTCGTGCTGCGTAAGTGAATTCGAGGAACTCGTCGAGCTCCTCGTCGGTGTCGAAGATGCCGTCGCAGGCCAGGTCGTCGATGCTGTGGATGGGCTGCACGTCCTTCTGCCGGGCGAGCTCTTCGGCCAGTGCCGGGCCATCCAGCGGTCGCGGCAGATCGGACGAGTGGCCGGCGTTTCCGGTGGTCATGGTGGCACCTCCCCTCCCGTCGAGGTCCTGCCATTGTTGCATGTGTGGCCCGCCGAGTGGGCTGCCGAAGCGGGCGGGTTGCCCGGGTCCCCCGCACCGGGTGCGGCCGGGTCAGCCCTCGGGCCGGCCCTCCGGCCGCAGGCGGGGGGCGACGGCG
>NZ_KI912260.1:2987-8053 GCF_000231035.2 Saccharomonospora iraqiensis subsp. paurometabolica YIM 90007
CCGTGCGCGGGGCCGGGCCGCCAGCACCCGCACCGGGGCGAAGTGGTGCGCCAGCAGCGCCTCCGTACCCGGCCAGTCCCGGCTCGGTCGGGCGAGGACCGCGGCCGTGTCCGCGGTGCCGGGAGCGGTTTCGCCGGTCAGTGTCTCCTCGCCGGCCAGCGTCTCCTCCCACCGGTCCAGCAGTCCCGCGAGCGCCGTTCCCGGATCCTCGCCCGCGAGACGGACGTCGAGGCGGTGCTCCCGGAGCGGCCGCCACAACGCGGCCTGCGAGTCCGGGGGCACCTCCGACGTGCTCACCCGGGCCACGCCGGACGGCACGGTGAGCAGTTCGGACGTCTCCGGCCACGGCGCCGGGGCGGGCAACAGCGGGTCGAGTGCGCTCAGACGTTTGACGTGCTCGGTCGTGATGGTCTCGACGTCCATGGCGCCAATCTAACCCCGCGCAAATATGACATACCTCACCGGGTTTCGACTACCATCGGCGACCGGTCGCCCGCGAAACGGTCCCCCTCCTCGCGGCCGGGCGATGTTGTGGCCGCGTCGTGCTGACACAGAGGTGACCTCATTGTCGTGAAAGGAGATCTTGATACGCCCTCCGGGGTAAAGTATCCCTTCGTTCGCGGGTCGGCCCCGACACCGAGCATGCGCGTCACCACAAGGAGGTTGCATGCCGAACGCACACGGCGACTCCGCCGGCACCGGCACGGCCACGGCCGACACGCCGGAGCCCCCGGACGGAGGCCAGGCCTCGGCGCAGGCCCGTGCGGACGAACTCCGGTTCCGCCTCTACACGGCGGTCGTGCTCACGGTCGGGGTCCTCGCCGCGGGAGCGGTCTCGACCTGGTTGCCGTTCACCGGTTCGGTCCACCTGTGGTGGATCGGACCACTGCTGGCCGCCGCGTTCCTCGGTGCGGAACAGCTCGGGGTCAACGTCGACGTCCGCAGCGGGATCTCCTGGACCATCTCGTTCACCGAGATCCCGCTCGTGATCGGCCTGCTGGTCGCACCTTTCGAAGTGGTCCTCACCGCACACGTGGTCGCCGGGGTGACGACCCTGCTGGCCCGCCGCGTCACCGGCCGGGTGCTCTACAACGCCGGCGCCTTCCTGCTGGAGGTCACCAGCGCCTTCGCCGTCGCCGGTCTGGTCCGGCAGATCCTCGGTGGTGCGGACCAGATGCCGTGGATCGCCGCGCTCGCCGGCACCCTGACCGCCCCACTGGCCAGCACGCTGCTCGCGATGGCGGCCGTCCGCGTCCTTCGCCGCCGGATGCGGGTCAACACGGTGCTGCGGCTGGCGGGCCGCATCCTCGTGGTGGGTTTCGTCAACGCCTCCGTCGGCCTCACCGGGTACCTGGTGATCTCGAACACCCCCGAGGCCTGGCCGATCGTGCTCGCCGTCTCCCTCGGGCTGGCCGCGCTGTACTGGGCCTACTCCGACCTGCTGCGGGAACAGCGCGACATGGAGGCACTGACCGACGTCAGCCTGATGGTCGCGCGGTCCGGACAACAGGCCGCAGCACGCCCCGCGGGCCGCGCGGACGACGTCGACGGTGGTGTGGACATCGAGGAGTGGACCACGCTCGCCGAGCGCATCCGGGACCAGCTCGCCGCCGCCCGGATCGTCCTGCGGCTGCGGCTCGACCCGGACGAGTCCATGCGCACCGTCGTGGTGGGCGACGACCTGCCCACCGCCCTGCCCGTGGACGACCCGTTGCTGCGGCTGCGCGGGTCGCACGTGCGGCATCTGCGCCTCACCGAGACACATCCGGACGTGCGTACCGCCCTGCTCGACCGCGGCGCGCACGAGGCGCTGGTCGTGCCCCTGCGCAGCGCGAGCCAGCTGCTCGGGGTGCTGGAGGCGCACGACCGGCTCTCCCGGTGGCGCGGGTTCGGCAAGTACGACGTCCAACTGCTCGGCACCATGGCCAGCCACCTCGCCACCTCGCTCGACAACCGCCGGTTGCTCGCCACGCTGCGGCACGACGCCTACCACGACCCGCTGACCGGCCTGTTGAACCGTCCCGGGTTCCGGCAGGTGGCCACCGACCCGCTGCGGGAGAACGAGCACTCCGTGGTGCTGCGGGTCGACCTGGACGTGCTCTCCACGGTCAGTGACGCCCTCGGCTACGCCTGGGCCGACCGGATGCTGATGGCCGCGGGCGGGCGGATGCGCGACACGCTCGGCCCGGACGTCCCGCTGGCCCGGCTCGAAGGCGCCTCGTTCGCGGCCCTGCTGGTGGACTGTGACGCCGACGGGGCGCACGAGACCGCACAGCGGTTGCGCACGCAGCTGTCCGCCCCCTATCCGGTGGACCGGCTCACCGTCGAGGCCAACGCCGTGGTCGGCTACGCCGCCACAACCGCGCGGGAGAACGCCGACGGCGTCGACGTGGACAGCTTCCTGCAACGGGCGGACATGGCCGTGCGCGCGACCCGCAGCGGCGAGGAGGTCCGCGCCTACGTCCCCAGCATGGGCCAGATCTTCCTGCGCCGGTTCCAGATGGTCACCCAGTTCCGGCAGGCGATCGAGCAGGGCCAGGTCAGCGTCCACTACCAGCCCAAGGTCGCCCTGCCCGGCAAGCAGGTGCTCGGCGTCGAGGCGCTCGTACGCTGGCAGCACCCCGAGTTCGGCCGGGTCAATCCCGACGAGTTCGTTCCCGCGGTCGAGGCCGCCGGGCTGGTCGGGGTGCTCACCTCGTTCGTCCTGGACACCGCGCTCGACCGGGTGCGCCGCTGGCTGGACGAGGGGCTGCGGATCTCGGTCGCGGTGAACCTGTCCGTGCGCAACCTGGCCGACACCGAGTTCCCGGCACAGGTCGCCGACGCGCTGAAACGCTTCGACGTCCCCGGGGAACTGTTGACCCTGGAGCTGACCGAGTCCGGGGTGATGGCCGACCCGGAACGGGCGCTGCCGATCCTGCGCGGGCTGGCGGAGCTGGGCATCGAGCTGGCCGTCGACGACTTCGGCACCGGCTACTCGTCGCTGGCCTATCTGCGGCAGCTGCCGGTGGACCAGGTGAAGATCGACAAGAGCTTCGTCTTCGGGATGGGCACCGACCTGGGTGACCTCGCGGTGGTGCGCTCGATCGTCGAGCTGGGGCACTCGCTCGGGCTGACGGTCGTGGCCGAGGGGGTCGAGGAGGATGTGGCCCGGGACCAGCTGGAGGCGATGGGCTGTGATGTGGCGCAGGGGTACCTGATCTCCCGGCCGCTGTCCGAGGAGCGACTCCAGGCGTGGTTGACCGCGCGCACCGTCCGCTCGCCCGCTCCCGCCTCCGAGGCGGTGCTGATGCTGCTGACCTGAGGTTTCGTGGGAACCCACCCCCCTTCCCCGACGGTGTGAGCGACTGATGTAGTCTTTGGGACAGCTCGTTGAGAGCAGGCCCCTTTAGCTCAGTCGGCAGAGCGTCTCCATGGTAAGGAGAAGGTCTACGGTTCGATTCCGTAAAGGGGCTCGGCGTGACCACGAGGCGGTGTAGCTCAGTTGGCAGAGCAAGCGGCTCATAATCGCTGCGTCGCCGGTTCGAGTCCGGCCACCGCTACGCGAGTCGGGCGGGCCGGGCTTACCGAAGAGTAAGCACCTCCTCGCTCCGCGACAGCATCAGGGACGATAGTCCCGCCCTCCGCTTCCCACCCGGTGGGCTCCGGCCCCCGGACCCCACGGATGGGGAACCGAGTAGAGAGTAAGGAGCCGTTGTGGCTGCCACCGACGTACGACCGAAGATCACGCTGGCGTGCGAGGAGTGCAAGAACCGCAACTACATCACCAAGAAGAACCGGCGCAACGACCCGGACCGCTTGGAGATGAAGAAGTTCTGCCCGAAGTGCGGTACGCACCGTTCGCACAAGGAGACGCGCTGAGCTCCTCCTCCCGGCGTTGACACGTCCGCCCCTCGGGGCCGACGCGCCGCAGTTTTCGAGAGGCCACCTCCGCCACCCCGGGCGGAGGTGGACTTTCTCGTGTGCGGGGACCGCCCGTTCCGCGGCGGGTTCCGGGGCCGGTTGTGTCCGCGGGAGGAGCGGGGACCGGTAGTCTGCGCAGCCGTGCCACTGGATCCGAGTTTCATCGGGCGGAGCTACCCGCCCACGAGCACCTACGAGGTCAGCCGCGCCAAGATCGCGGAGTTCGCCGACGCGCTCGGCGACGACAATCCGCTCTACCGCGACCCCGAGGCCGCGCGCGCCGCGGGGCACCCGGACGTCGTCGCACCGCCGACGTTCCTCACCCTCGTCCACCTGCCCGTCGTGGAGACGCTCGTGGCCGATCCCGAGCTGGGGCTGGACTACGCGCGCATGGTGCACGGGGAACAGCGCTTCGTCCACCACCGGGCCGTCCGTGCCGGGGACGCGCTGACCGCGACCACGCGCATCGAGGACATCCGGGCGCGGGCGGGCAACGACTTCCTCACCGTCCTGGCCGAGATCCACACCACCGGGGGCGAGCATGTCGGCACGACCCGGGCCCAGTTCGTCGTGAGGGGGGAGTGACGGTGACCGGAACGACCACGCCGGACCCGACCACGGTCCGGGTCGGCGATGCGCTGCCCGCGCTGACGGTGCGGGTGACCCGCGACCGGCTCGTGCGCTACGCGGGGGCGTCGCTCGACTTCAACCCGATCCACTGGGACGAGCGGACCGCCACCGGCGCGGGACTGCCGAACGTGATCGCGCACGGCATGCTCACCATGGCGCTGGCCGGGCGGGTCGTCACCGACTGGCTCGGCGACCCCACGCGGATGGTCGAGTACGGCGTCCGGTTCACCCGCCCGGTCGTCGTGGACACCGACGGTGCCGACGTCGAGTTCGGCGCCACGATCGGCGAGATCCGCGAGGACGGCACGGCCCGCGTCGACATCACCGCCACGGTGGACGGCCGGGCCGTGCTCGGCCAGGCCCGGGCCGTCGTCCGTCTGAGCTGACTCCGTCGGCAACCGACCCCGCCCGAGCCGACCCCGCCTGAGCCGGCTCTGCCCGAGCCGACCCCGCCACGGCGGGCGTCGGTCCGGGGTCCCGGGCGACCGGGTGGGGCAGCCGGTCCGCGAGGGCCGGTCAGCGGGGCAGCGCCT
>NZ_KI912260.1:8153-28809 GCF_000231035.2 Saccharomonospora iraqiensis subsp. paurometabolica YIM 90007
CCGCCCCCGGCGGCGCGATCCACCGGCGCGACTCCGGGGCGCACACACCGTGCCCCCGGGTGTCCGCCCGGGTGTCGGCGAACACGACGTCCTGCCGCCGCGCCACCTCCCGGAGGGCGTCGTCGAGTGCGTCCAGGCCGCCGCGGAGGAGGTCGATCTCGGCCGCGCTGTACGGCAGGTGCCCGCAGGCCTGCGCGTCGTCGGGCAGGATCGTCGGATACCCGACCAGCACCACCCGCGCCTGCGGGGCCCGCTCACGGACCGCCTCGACGAGGTCGCCGACGCTCTCGGCGGCGTCGTCGACCCGGGAGCCGAGCTCGACCGTCTCGCCCCCCTCGCCGGGTGCGCACCGGGCGCGTGCGCTCGCCGCACCCGCGCAGCGGACGGCCAGGTCGACCAGCCCCACGTCGTTGCCGCCGAAGCCCAGGGTGACCAGGGACGTCGCGTGGCTCACCGCGTCCAGCTGGGCGGGGTTGGCGCCCCGGGGTGTGCGCTGTTCGACGACCGCGTGTTCGGTGGTCGCGCCCCCACAGCTCACGTCGGTGAGGCGCACGACGTCGAGCCGCTCCGCGACCAGCCGGGGATAGTTGTTGTCCGACCGCTGACACCCGGGCGGCGCGCCGACCGGGTCGCCGGTGCCCGGTGCCGAGGTGTAGGAGTCACCGAGCGCGACGTACGGCCCGGCCGGACCCGGCCCGGTGTCGCCGGGTGGGGCACTGGTCCCGGCCCCGTCGGTGCGGGTGCGGGGTGGGGTGTCCTGTTCGGGCGCGGGCGCGCAGGCGGCGACCGCCCCGGTCACGAGCAGTGCGCCGATACCGGCGGCGACCCGTCTCCTCATCATCACCTTTTCGGTGTATCAGTCCTGCGCGGGCTCCGCCCGTCGCACCAGGTCGTTGACGAGTCCGGCGGCCTCCTCCGGGTGGTCCACCGTCACCAGGACCCGGCGTGCCGAGCGCAGTGTCAGTACAAGTGCCGGACCGCCCCGGCACTTGTACGCGGTGTCGCCGGCAACGGTCGTGCGCACGCCCAGGCCGCCCGTCCCGAAGAGCGTGAGATCCTCGGTCGTCGCCGAGGCGATCTCCGCCAGCGGGACCGTCCGGTGCGGCATCCCGAGAAACCCCATCCGTACCGTCACCGCGTCGGTGTTGACGATCGCCCGCACCCGGGCCACGCCCAGACCGGCGAGAACCCCGATCGCGGTCGGCACGACCGTGACGGCCCATCCGGGACTGCTCCCGGTCACCAGTCCGATCAGCACGACCACCACGGGCGGGGTGAGTGCGGACAGGGTGGCGAGTGCGACGTTGGTACTGCTCCCGATCCAGGTCGCGCGCTGACCATCCCGCAGACCGACGGTCTGCGCCCCGGGTGCGGCGTCGAGGATCCGGTCGGGCGGGACGCCCGGGGCCAGCAGTGCCGCCAGACCACCGGCCGCCACGCTGCCCCCGAGCAGCACACCGAGCGCCACGCCCGCACCGGAGGCCTGCCGCCAGTCCGGCGCGTCGAGCGTGGTCACCAGGGATGTCAGCAGCGCGGTGGACGGCATCGACGCCAGCAGGACCCAGAGGGCCACGTGGCCGCGGTGGCTGCCGCGCCCGTGGTGCAGCAGCACCACCGCCACGACGGTGCCGAGGACCGTCAGCGCACCGCCCAGAGCCAGGCACCAGGTGCTGAGTGTGGTGAGCCGGGCAGAGCCGTCGGGAGCACCGCTCACCCCCCAGTGCATCGCCACCACGTCGGGCAGCCGCGACGACCAGGCCGCGCGCAACGCGGCGGCGATCGCGAGGACGACGGCGGGCACCCCGCCGGTGGCAAGAACGAGACGGAGAGTGGCGCTTCTCACGGGTAGCTCCTCTTCAGGATCGTGACCAGCTCGTCGAGGCCCACCCCGCGCCGGTGTGCCTCGTCGGTGAGCTCCTTCGCCAACGCGGCCAGCCGGGCGTTCCCCTCCGCACCCGGTGTGACCACCGCGCCGCGGCCGCGGCGCAGCTCGATCAGCCCTTCGTCCCGCAGCAGCGCGTAGGCGCGCAGCACCGTGTGCACGTTGATCTCCAGGTTGTGCGCCAGTTCCCGGGCGGGTGGCAAACGCTCACCCGGGGCGAGTCCGCCGTCGGACAGCGCGCGGCGGATCGAGGCGGCCACCTGGTCGTACAACGGCACGGTTGACGACGGGTCGAGACGAACGAGCATTGTTCTAACTGTAATAGAACAAGTCGCCCGTGTCGCGGGGGCCATGAACGACGACGCCCCCGCGACCCGGGGGGTCGCGGGGGCGGGCGTGGATCCTGCGGCCGGGCCGGCGCTATTTCGCCTCGGCGAGCAGGTCGGCCACCCGCGTGACGCCCTCGATCAGGTCCTGTTCGGCCAGCGCGTAGGAGAAGCGGAAGTAGCCCGGGGTGCCGAACGCCTCGCCCGGCACGACCGCCACCTCGGCCTCGGCCAGGATCAGGTCGGCCAGTTCGACCGTGTCCGTCGGGCGCTGCCCGCGGATCTCGGTGCCGAGCAGGGCCTTGACCGAGGGATAGGCGTAGAACGCGCCCTCCGGGGTCGGGCACTCGACGCCGGGGATGTCCGACAGCATTGACACGATCGTGCGACGGCGGGAGTCGAACGCCGACCGCATCGTCTCCACCACGTCCAGCGGGCCCGCCACCGCGGCCAGCGCCGCGCGCTGCGAGACGTTGGCCACGTTGCCGCACAGGTGCGACTGGAAGCTCGCGGCCGCCGAGACGACGTCCTCGGGGCCGATCAGCCAGCCGACCCGCCATCCGGTCATCGACCAGGTCTTGGCCACCCCGTTCAGCACCAGCGTCCGATCCGCCAGCTCCGGCACCACGACCGGCATCGACTCCGCCCGGACGCCGTCGTACACGAGGTGTTCGTAGATCTCGTCGGTGACGACCCAGATCCCCTTCTCCAGGGCCCACCGGCCGATCTCGGCCACCTGTTCGCGGGAGTACACCGACCCGGTCGGGTTGGACGGGGAGTTGAACAGCAGCACCTTCGTCCGCTCGGTGCGGGCCGCCTCGAGCTGGTCGACACCCACCCGGTAACCGGTGGACTCGTCCGCCGTGACCTGCACGGGAACACCACCCGCCAGGGTGATGGACTCCGGGTAGGTGGTCCAGTACGGGGCGGGGAGCAGGACCTCGTCACCCGGGTCGAGCAGGGTGGCGAACGCGGAGTACACGGCCTGTTTCCCGCCGTTGGTGACCAGCACCTGGGAGGCGGAGCAGGACAGGCCCGAGTCCCGCTCCGTCTTCGCCGCGATGGCCTCCCGCAGCTCCGGCAGTCCGGCCGCGGCCGTGTAGCCGTGGTTGGCGCGGTCGCGGACCGCGGCCACGGCCGCCTCCACGACGTGATCCGGGGTGGGGAAGTCGGGTTGGCCCGCGCCGAAGCCGATCACCGGACGTCCCTCGGCCTTGAGCGCCTTGGCCTTCGCGTCGACGGCGAGCGTGGCGGACGGTGTGATGCCCGCGATACGGGCGGACACCCGGGGCTGCGCGCTGGAGGCGGTATCTTGGGAAACGGCCATGCGCGGATTTTCCCACGCACGGCGTCGTAGGAGGACAACCGCCCTCCACCCCGGCGTGGCCGGTGGGGCGGAGGGGTCCTCGTGCCGGACATGGGGAACGCGGTTGCGAGCCGCCGATGGGCTTGCCGTAGACTGCGGAACCTGGAACGCACGACAGGCACCCGGACGACGGTCCGGCCGCGATTCCGGTCGGGGTCGGTGGTGCCTGGCGGGCGTGCCGTTCGGGTGGGACCTCCCGCCCGGAGGGGTGTGGCTCAATTGGCAGAGCAGCGGCCTCCAAAGCCGCAGGTTGCAGGTTCGAGTCCTGTCACCCCTGCGTTGACGTGTCCGGCGGAGCGGAGGAGTGGCTCGTGAGCGACGACGGCGAGAAGGACAAGGACAGGGCCGACGACGGCCCTTCCCGTCCGGACACCGCCGCGGCTCGGCGCGCACGCCGCGCCTCCGCCCGCCGGGAGGGCACGGGGTCCGGCGCCCCACGGGGCAAGACCAGGGGTGGTGCGTCCGCGGACCGTCCCGCCCCGAAGGGGAAGACCTCGGGCGAGGCCGCCAAGCCCGAGGGCAAGAACCGGCCCACCCCGAAGCAGCGGGACAGCCGGAAGACCGGGCAGGACTCGTTGTTCACCCGGATCGGCCGGTTCATCCGCGAGGTATGGGGTGAGCTGCGTAAGGTCATCTGGCCGACGCGCAAACAGATGGTCACCTACACCACCGTGGTGCTGATCTTCCTGGTCTTCATGGTGGGGTTGGTCTCCGGACTCGACTACGTCTTCCTCCAGGGTGTCGACGTCGTGTTCGGCGAGTGACCGGTTCGCAGGAGCCCTCGCGGGTGGTCGCGTCGGTGCGGCGCGGGCCACCAGCAGACGTGATCAACTGAGAGGACGGAAAGTGACCTCCGAGAACGGCTCAGGAGCCGGTCAGGATCTGACCGGCCTCCCCGACGAGCAGGTGCTCGCGGCCACCGGCGAACCGGAGTCGGACCACACCGGGCCCGTCGAGTCGCCGGAACGGTCCGCCGAGTCCGCGGAGGGTACCCCGCCCACGGAGGACTCCGGGGTCACCGAGCCGACGGAGCGCTCGCCCGCGTCCGAGGCCACGGAGGCTCCCGAGCCGCAGGAGACCACGGAGCCGCAGCCCGAGGACCCCGTCGCCGCGCTGCGCGCCGAGCTGCGCTCGCAGCCGGGCGAGTGGTACGTCGTGCATTCCTACGCCGGGTACGAGAACAAGGTCAAGAACAACCTGGAGACCCGGCGGCAGACGCTCGACGTCGAGGACTACATCTTCCAGATCGAGGTGCCCACCGAGGAGGTCACCGAGATCAAGAACGGCCAGCGCAAGATCGTGCAGCGCAAGGTCCTTCCGGGCTACATCCTGGTCCGGATGGAGCTCAACGACGCGTCCTGGGGCGCGGTGCGCAACACCCCCGGGGTCACCGGGTTCGTGGGCGCGACGTCGCGACCGTCGCCGTTGAGCCTGGACGAGGTGCTGAAGTTCCTCGCGCCGCAGGTCGAGCAGCCCGAACCGGCGAAGGCCGCCAAGGGCGAGCCCGCCGCCGAGGAGGCCCCCGCCGCCACGGGCCGTGCGGTGGAGGTCGAGTTCGAGGTCGGCGAGTCGGTCACCGTCATGGACGGGCCGTTCGCCACGCTGCCTGCGACGATCAGCGAGGTGAACGCGGACGCGCAGAAGCTGAAGGTCCTGGTCTCGATCTTCGGCCGGGAGACACCGGTCGAGCTGTCGTTCAACCAGGTCTCCAAGATCTGACGGTCGGACCCCACGACCGCAGGCAGGCTCCGCGCCACGGCAGGTGCGCGGGGACGAGTGACATCGAACAGGAACGAGAATGCCACCCAAGAAGAAGAAGCTCGCAGCGATCATCAAGCTGCAGATCCAGGCGGGCGCCGCGAACCCGGCGCCGCCGGTCGGGCCCGCGCTGGGTCAGCACGGCGTGAACATCATGGAGTTCTGCAAGGCCTACAACGCCGCGACGGAGTCGCAGCGCGGCAACGTGGTGCCGGTCGAGATCTCCGTGTTCGAGGACCGCTCGTTCGACTTCAAGCTCAAGACCCCGCCGGCGGCCAAGCTGCTGATGAAGGCCGCGGGCGTGGACAAGGGCAGCGGCGAGCCGCACAAGCAGAAGATCGGCAAGGTCAGCTGGGACCAGGTCCGCGAGATCGCGGAAACCAAGCGCACCGATCTGAACGTGGAGAGCATGGACCAGGCGACGAAGATCATCGCCGGGACCGCCAAGTCGATGGGCATCACGATCGAGTGATTTCCCGCCTCCGGGGCTGCCCCGGACGGCCGAGTGGAAGGGCCACGCGCTGACCCGCACCACGACTGATCCGCACACGACTTTCGAGGACAGGACATGACCAAGCGCAGCAAGGCCTACCGTCAGGCCGCCGAGCTGATCGAGCGCGACCGGCAGTACACGCCGCTCGAGGCCGCGCGGCTCGCGCAGCAGACGGCCAAGGTAAAGATGGACGCCACCGTCGAGGTCGCCATGCGACTCGGCGTGGACCCCCGCAAGGCCGACCAGATGGTCCGCGGCACCGTGAACCTGCCGCACGGAACGGGTAAGACCGTCCGCGTCATCGCGTTCGCCACCGGAGAGAAGGCCGCCGAGGCCGAGGCCGCGGGCGCCGACGCGGCCGGGACAGACGAACTGCTCGAGCGCATCCAGGGTGGCTGGCTCGAGTTCGACGCCGCGATCGCGACTCCGGACCAGATGGCCAAGGTCGGGCGGGTGGCCCGCATTCTCGGCCCGCGGGGCCTGATGCCGAACCCGAAGACCGGCACGGTCACCCCGGAGATCGGCAAGGCCGTCTCCGACATCAAGGGCGGTAAGGTCAGCTTCCGCGTCGACAAGCAGGCCAACCTGCACCTGGCGATCGGGAAGGTCTCGTTCGACACCGAGAAGCTGGTCGAGAACTACGCCGCCGCGCTGGACGAGGTGCTCCGGTCGAAGCCGTCGGCGTCGAAGGGCCGCTACCTGAAGAAGGTCACCTTCACGACCACGATGGGGCCGGGCATCGAGGTCGATCCGACCCGCACCCGCAACCTCCTGGTTGACGAAGCGGCGAGCTGACCCGCCCGGCCACGGGCACACAGGACACCGAGTGGGGCGGTCCTCCGGACGGAGGGCCGCCCCACTGTCGTTTCCCCGCACGGTGTCGGAGACGGGGACGGAACACACGGAGCACGTGCGGAACGCGGCGGTACTCAGTCGCCCGTGTCGCCGGGGTCGCCGGTGTCGCCCGTGGTGGGGGTGCCGCCGGTGGGGGTGCCGGACGGTCCGCCCGGCCGCGGGCAGGTCCGCGGCCCCGGCTGGTGGTTGGTGATCAGCCACTGCCCCAGTTCCACCCGGGTCACGGTGAACACGCCCAGCGCGGGGCCTCCGGCGATGTCGAAGTCGCAGGAGTCGATGCGCACCCGGTGCGCCTCGGGGTCGTACCACCGGGGGAAGACCGACTCGGCGTAGTCGTTGACGTGCGAGACCTCGCCGTGCAGGGCGTGGACGGCCTCCCGGCAGTCGGCCCGGCCCAGGTTCTCCGCGAACCGCTGCTGGATGCCGGCGTCGTTGTCGAAGTAGCCGCAGGCGAAGTCGACCCGGTTCTGCGCGATGTGGTGATAGACCTTGCGGACCGCCTCGTGCGGTTCGGTCGCGAGCAACTGGTCGGTCCGGTACGTGCCGCCGCCGGATCCGGCCAGCTCCTCGGTGGACATGCCCTCCTCGTCCGAGCCGAACAGCTGGTTCAGCAGCCAGGTGACGAAGAGGGCGAGCAGCAGGAAGAAGATCAGCCAGGCGAGGACCTTCCGGCCGAGCCACCGCAGCCATTTCGGGACGCGGAGGGTGCGGAGGCGGCCCTGCCCGGGATCCGGGGGCGGCGCCGGCGGCCCCGCAGGAGGGGCCGTCCCCACCGTCGTCGTCCCGCCGGGGGACAGGTCCGTGCCGGTCGGGTGCGTGCCGGCAGGCACGGGGGCGCCGGCCCCCGGGACGTCCCCGGCCCCGGTCGCCCGTTGGAACTCCTCGAACCGCTGGAACTCCTGGAAGCGCCGGAACTGCTCGAACTCCCGCAACCGGTCGGCGTCGACACCGGCAGGCCCGACACCGCTCGGCTCGACACCGCTCGGCTCGACACCGGCAGGTTCGACACCGGCAGGCCCGGCATTCTCCCGGGGCACGAGCGCGGCCGGGTCGGCGCCGGACCGGCCGTCGGGATCCGCCGACCCCGCGGTGTCGCCGTCGTCGCCGGGGGGCGGATGCTCTCCGGAGCCCGGTGGGACCCGCGTCCCTCCGGGCGGGTCGGGTGGACTCCCGTCGGAGGGAGCCCCGTCCGGCTCCGGGCGGGGCTGTTCGGACTCCGCGTCACCAGGTCGCTCAACCACGTGACCCATGATGCCTGCTCGCCCACGCCCGGTGGCCGAGCGAACCACGGTTCGCGGGCGGAACGTCGTCCCCGGGGGCGGGGATTCGGGGTGCGGGAGCGGGGCGTATGCTCGGGGACGGTTCTACCGAAGACCGCTGGTCTTCCTCCCGCTCGAGGCGGGGGGAACGAAGGCCCCGCGTGACGGCGGGCGGCCCGCGCAGGAGGAACGAGGCTCGCACACGGTCCGGACCCTGTCCGTGGATCGTCACCTTCGACGCCCCGCGCCTGCTGCGCCGGGGCGTTTCGTCGTCGTGGGGGTGCCGGGCCGCCGGTGGTCACCAGCCAAGAGAGGAGGCGACCATGGCGAAGCCCGAGAAGGTGGCGGCCGTCGCCGAGATCGCGGACAGCTTCCGCAACAGCTCGGCCACCGTCGTCACCCAGTACACCGGGCTCTCCGTGTCCCAGCTCAGCGAGCTGCGTCGCGCTCTCGGCGACACCGTCAAGTACCGGGTCGCGAAGAACACCCTCGTCAAGCGTGCCGCCGAGGAGGCGGGCGTCGAAGGGATGGACGAGCTCTTCATCGGTCCGACCGCGATCGCCTTCGTGGAGGGCGAGCCGGTCGAGGCCGCGAAGACTCTGAAGAACTTCGCGAAGGACCACAGCGCCCTGGTCATCAAGGGCGGCTACATGGACGGTCAGCCGTTGTCGATCACGGAGATCGACCGGCTCGCCGACCTGGAGAGCCGCGAGGTCCTGCTGTCGAAGGCCGCGGGTGCGATGAAGGCCAAGATCTCCGAGGCCGCATCGCTGTTCGCGGCCCCGGCGTCGCAGGTCGCGCGCATGGCCTCCGCACTGGAGGGCAAGCGTGGGTCCGAGGGTTCCGCCGCCGCGGGTGGCGACACCGAGGAGAGCTGACAGCCGCCGAGAGCTGATCCGACACACCAACCCGGGACCACGAGTCCACGACAAGGAAGGAACGCCATCATGGCGAAGATGAGCACGGACGAACTGCTCGACGTCTTCAAGGAGATGACGCTGCTCGAGCTCTCCGAGTTCGTGAAGCAGTTCGAGGAGACCTTCGACGTCTCCGCCGCCGCGCCGGCCCCGGTCGCCGTGGCCGCGGGCGGTGCCGCCGAGGCCCCGGCCGCCGAGGAGGAGGAGCAGGACGAGTTCGACGTCGTGCTCGACGACGCGGGTGACAAGAAGATCCAGGTCATCAAGGTCGTCCGGGAGCTCGTCTCCGGTCTGGGCCTGAAGGAGGCCAAGGAGATGGTCGAGGAGGTCCCGAAGCCGCTCCTGGAGAAGGTCGACAAGGAGGCCGCCGACGCCGCCAAGGCGAAGCTGGAGGAGGCCGGCGCGAAGATCAGCATCAAGTGATCTGATCCGCCACTCCTGAGCGGGCCGACCGTTGCCGCAACGGTCGGCCCGCTCTTTTTGTCGCCGCCCGGATGGGTTACCGTGCCACGGCGAGATTCACACAATGGGAGTTCTATCCCACATCCAACTGGCGAGTAACCTACGCGCCCTCTGCTCGTTGAACCGAGTTGACGCGCCATGAACGATCTCCGGGAGGTGCGATGGGTGCCGAGGTGGTCATCGAAGGTTTGACCAAGTCCTTCGGAAAGCAGGCCATCTGGCGGGATGTCTCACTGACGCTGCCGCCCGGTGAGGTGTCGGTGATGCTCGGTCCGTCGGGTACGGGCAAATCCGTCTTCCTCAAATCCATGATCGGCTTGTTGAAGCCGGACACCGGCAAATGCGAGATCAACGGTGTCGACGTCGTGCAGTGCTCCGAGCGCAAGCTGTACGACACGCGCAAGCTGTTCGGTGTGCTGTTCCAGGACGGCGCGTTGTTCGGGTCGATGAACCTCTACGACAACGTCGCCTTCCCGCTGCGCGAGCACACGAAGAAGTCCGAGACCGAGATCCGCAGGATCGTTCTCGAGAAGCTCGAGATGACCGGTCTGTCCGGGTCGGAGGACAAGCTCCCCGGTGAGATCTCGGGTGGTATGCGCAAGCGAGCCGGGCTGGCCCGTGCTCTCGTGCTGGATCCGGAGATCATCCTCTGCGACGAACCCGACTCCGGCCTGGACCCGGTGCGCACGGCGTACCTGTCGCAGCTGCTGATCGACCTCAACGCGCAGATCGACGCGACGATTCTGATCGTCACCCACAACATCAACGTGGCGCGGACCGTGCCCGACAACATCGGGATGCTGTTCCGGAAGGAACTGGTGATGTTCGGTCCGCGCGAGGTGCTGCTGACCAGCGACGAACCCGTCGTCGAGCAGTTCCTCAACGGCCGCAGGCTGGGCCCGATCGGCATGAGCGAGGAGAAGGACTCCGCGCAGATGGCCGCCGAGCAGGCCCAGGCCGACGCGGGACACCACGACGGGTCCACCGAGGACGTGCGCGGCATCGTCCCGCAGCTCCAGCCCACACCCGGGCTGCCGGAGCGCGCCGGTGTCCGCCGCCGCAAGGACCGCGTGATGCGGATCCTGCACACTCTCCCGCCCGCGGCCCGGGAGGGGATCATCGACTCGCTGACCCCCGAGGAGCGGCGGCACTACGGTGTCGCGCGGTCGGACGACACGGATCTCGTGGGTGTCCAGGCCGGACACCTCCCGACCGGCGACGTCGCCCGGGTCCCCGGTTCCGACGTGCACGACCAGGGCACCGAGGAGCTGACCCACCGGATGCCCCCGTACGAACAAGGACACTCATGAGCTCTCCGGCCTCGACGGCCAGGATTCCCGGGATCGGGATGCTGCGTGAGACCGGCAAGCTGTTCGCGCTCGCCCTCGACGTGGCGCGCGGTGTCTTCCAGCGTCCCTTCCAGCTCCGGGAGTTCATCCAGCAGGCGTGGTTCATCGCCAGCGTCACGATCCTGCCGACCGCGCTCGTCGCGATCCCGTTCGGCGCGATCATCTCGTTGCAGTTCGGCTCGCTCGCGGGCCAGATCGGCGCCGAGTCGTACACCGGGGCGGGCAGCGTGCTCGCCACGGTGCAGCAGGCCGCGCCCCTGGTGACCGCGCTGCTGGTGGCCGGTGCGGGCGGTTCGGCCGTCTGCGCCGACATCGGTGCGCGCACCATCCGCGAGGAGATCGACGCCATGGAGGTCCTCGGGGTCTCCGCGGTGCAGCGGCTCGTGGTGCCCAGGGTGCTCGCCTGCATGTTCGTGGCCCTGCTGCTCAACGGCATGGTCAGCGTCATCGGCGTGCTCGGCGGCTACTTCTTCAACGTGGTGCTGCAGGGTGGGACGCCGGGTGCCTACCTCGCCAGCTTCTCCGCGCTCGCGCAGCTGTCGGACCTGTGGGTCGGCGAGCTCAAGGCGCTCATCTTCGGCTTCATCGCCGCGGTGGTGGCCGCGTACCGGGGGCTGAACCCCCCGCCGGGGCCGAAGGGCGTCGGGGACGCGGTCAACCAGTCCGTCGTCATCACCTTCCTGCTGCTGTTCGTGGTCAACGTCGTGCTGACGTTGCTCTACCTGCAGCTCGTTCCCTCGAAGCTGGACTGAACCGATGCCCCGTGTGACCCAGACCGCGAAGCGGATCGCGAACCGTCCACTGGAGACGCTCGACGGCCTCGGCGACCAGATGTCGTTCTACCTGCGCGCGCTCGCGTGGGCACCGAGGACGATCCGCCGCTACTCCAAGGAAGTCATGCGGCTGCTCGCCGAGGTGAGCTTCGGCTCCGGCTCGCTAGCGATGATCGGCGGCACCGTCGGCGTGATGGTCGGGCTGACGCTGTTCGTCGGCGTGCTGGTCGGCCTGCAGGGCTACTCGGCGCTGAACTCGATCGGTACCTCGGCGTTCACCGGCTTCCTCACGTCGTTCTTCAACACCCGGGAGATCGCGCCGCTGATCGCGGGCCTCGCGCTGTCGGCCACCGTCGGGGCGGGATTCACCGCCCAGCTCGGCGCGATGCGGATCTCCGAGGAGGTCGACGCCCTCGAGGTGATGGGCGTGCCGAGCCTGCCGTACCTGGTGACGACCCGCATCCTGGCGGGCTTCGTCGCGGTGATGCCGCTGTACGTGGTCGGCCTGCTCAGCTCGTACCTGGCCTCGCGCACGGTGGTGGTCCACCTCTACGGCCAGTCGGCGGGGACCTACGACCACTACTTCGACATGTTCCTGCCGGCCCAGGACGTCTTCTACTCGTTCGTCAAGGTGCTGATCTTCAGCGTGGTGATCATCTTGACGCACTGCTACTACGGCTACCGCGCGACCGGGGGCCCCGCCGGGGTCGGCATCGCGGTCGGCCGCGCGGTCCGCCTGTCCATCGTGACGACGGCCGTACTGAACTTCTTCATCGGCTTCGCCCTCTGGGGCACCGACACGACGGTGAGGATCGCGGGATGAGCACGGCGATGGTGACGTTGCGGCGCAGGTTGCTCGGCCTGCTGCTGGTGGCCGTCATGGTGGGTGGTGTCGCGCTCAGTGTGGCCATCTACAACAAACAGTTCACCGAGTTCGTCACGGTTCGCCTGCAGACGGACACGGTCGGCAATCAGCTGTCGGAGAACTCCGACGTCAAGGTCCGTGGTCTGATCATCGGCCACGTCGGTGCGATCGAACGGGACATCGACGGCGCGGAACTGACCCTGCAGCTGGACCCGGCGAAGGCGGAGCTGATTCCGGGCAACGCGTCCGCACGGTTTCTGCCGAAGACCCTGTTCGGGGAGCGCTACGTCGCGTTGACGCTGCCCGACGAGCCCGCGGACGACGCGCTCACCGACGGGGACGTGATCCCCCGGGACCGGACCGAGAGCGCCCGGGAACTCGAGGAGGCGCTGGACAGTCTGCTGCCGGTCCTGCGGGCGGTGCAGCCGGACAAGCTGGCGAGCACCCTCACCGCCGTGTCGACCTCGCTTCAGGGGCGTGGGGAACAGCTCGGCCGGACGCTGAGCGACCTCGGCGACTACCTCGGCGAGCTGAACCCGCACCTGCCGGACCTGCGGACGAACCTGCGCGAGCTCGCCGACTTCTCGGACAACCTCGACGAGGTGGCTCCGCAGCTGGTGCGCACGCTGGACAACCTCACCACGACCAGCCGCACCCTCGTGGACAAGCGGGAGAACCTGGCGACGCTGTACCGCACGGTGGGCACCGCCTCCACGGACCTGCGGTCGTTCCTCGAGGCCAACGCGGACAACCTGATCAATCTCGGGGAGACGGCGCGGCCGACGGCCGAGCTGCTCGCGGAGTACTCGCCGTCCTACCCGTGCTTCCTCGGGCAGATGGCCGAACTCGTCCCCCGGATCGACGAGGCGTTCGGCAAGGGCACGGACAAGCCCGGCCTGCACGCGAAGATGGAGATCACCGTGGACCGCGGGCCCTACGAGCCGGGTCAGGACGAGCCGGAGTACAACGACGAGCGTGGCCCGCGCTGCTACGCGATGGACGAGTACCCGGACCCGTTCCCGCAGCATCCCCCGGACGGCCCGCTCAAGGACGGCAGCGAGTCGCCGCCACCGGCCCGGACCTCCACCGGAGGACTGAACCAGGCGGGCGGCGCCACCGGGATGGGCGGCGCGGCACCGCTGATCGGTGATCCCGCCGGCACCTCCGGTGAGCGGGCGCTGGTCGCCCAGCTCTCCGCCGGGACGACCGGACTCGAACCGTCCGAGGTGCCCGGGTGGGGGAGCCTGCTGGTGGCACCGCTCTACCGGGGGACGGAGGTGACGGTCGAATGACGAGCCCCGCGACCGCAACTCCGCCACCGCGGCCCGCACCGGGCCCGAGGACACCCGACCGCACGCCGTCGACCAGGGAGGTGAGCACGTGAGGGGACTGGCCGCACCACTGACCAAGTTGATCGCCTTCGTGCTCGCCACCGTGGTCTGCACCGGTCTGCTCGGGATCAGCATCGCCAACCTGAGTCTGTCCGACAGCCGCACCTACAGCGCCCGGTTCAGCGACGTCACGATGGTCAATCCGGGGGACGACGTCCGCATCGCCGGCGTGCGCGTCGGGGAGGTCTCCGAGGTCCGGCTCGTGGACCGGCGCCGGGCGGAGGTCGACTTCGAGGTCGAGCAGGGACGCGAGCTGCCGGGCAACGTCACGGCGGCGATCCAGTTCCGCAACCTCGTCGGGCAGCGTTACCTCTCCCTGGAACGCGGCGAGGGGCAGGCGCAGGGCACCCTCGACCCGGGCGGGACGATCCCGGTCGAGCGCACCCGGCCCGCGGTGAACCTCACCGAGCTGTTCAACGGCTTCCAGCCGCTGTTCCGTGCCCTCGAACCCGAGCAGGTCAACAAGCTCTCCTACGAGATCGTGCAGGTCCTGCAGGGTGAGGCGGGCACCGTGCAGAACCTGCTGTCGCACACCGCGTCGCTGACGACCACCCTGGCCGAGAAGGACGAGGTCATCGGCAGCGTGATCGAGAACCTGAACACGGTGCTGGCGACGCTGAACGAACGCACCCCGCAACTGTCCGACCTGATCAGCAGGTTGCAGCAGTTCGTCTCCGGCCTCGCGGCCGACCGGGAACCGATCGGACGGGCCGTGGAGTCCCTGGGCGATCTCACCCGAACCACCGCGGGCCTGCTCGGTGACGCCCGCGAGCCGCTGCGTCAGGACATCGACGCACTCGGCGACCTCGCGAGCGGTCTCAACGACCACGAGGCGACGGTCGAGCAGTTCCTCCGCTACCTGCCCGAGAAGGTCAGCACGCTCAGCAACACGGCCAGCTACGGATCCTGGCTGAACTTCTACATGTGTGAGGCCCACGGCAGCGTGCAGATCCCCGGCCTGATGGAGAAGCCGGTGGACCTGCCGATCATGCCGGTCAGCCGGGGGCGGTGCCAGTCATGAAGAGTTTCCAGAAGCGCAACCCCGTCCCGATCGCGCTCGTCGGCATCGTCGTGCTCGTGCTCAGCACGCTCGCGGCACTCAACGCCGAGGACCTGCCGATCATCGGTGGTGGTACCACCTACCGTGCCGAGTTCAGCGAGGTCGCCGGGCTGAGCACCGACAGCGAGGTCCGCGTGGCCGGGGTGCGGGTCGGCGACGTCAGCGACATCGAACTCGACGGCGACCGGGTGCTCGTGTCGTTCACCGTCTCCGACACCTGGGTCGGCGCCGACACCAGCGCCTCCATCCAGATCAAGACCATGCTCGGGCAGAAGTACCTCGCGCTCGATCCGGTCGGCGAGAGTGCGCTCGACCCGCGCGAGACCATCCCGATCGAGCGCACCGCGGCCCCCTACGACATCATGGAGGCCTTCCGCGGGCTGTCCGGCACGATCGACGAGATCGACACCGACCAGCTGGCCCACAGCTTCGACACGCTGTCCGAGACGTTCGCCGACACCCCGGAGGACGTGCGCGGTGCGCTGCGTGGGCTGTCCCAGCTGTCCGACACCATCGCCTCCCGGGACCAGCAGCTGTCCGAACTCCTCGGCAACACCCGCCAGGTCAGTCGGACGCTGGCCGACCGGGACGCCGAGCTCGCCACGCTCATGGAGGACGGCAACAAGCTGCTCGAGGAGCTGCGCAACCGGGAGCGGGCGATCAAGGCAATGCTCGACGGCAGCAGGCAGCTCGCCACCGAACTGCAGGGGCTCGTCGACGACAACAACGAACAGCTGGCGCCGGTGCTCGCCGACCTCGACCAGCTGACCAACATGCTCCACCGCAACCAGGAATCGCTGGCCGAGGGCATCGAGCAGTTCGCGCCGTTCGTGCGGGTGTTCAACAACACCATCGGCAACGGCCGGTGGTTCGACAACTACATCTGCGGACTGCTGCTGCCCTCGATCGGTCCGATCAACGAAGAGGGGTGTCACGCACAATGACCAGCACCCGCTTCGGCTCCCGGCTCACCCGCGGCGTCGCGCTCGCCTGCGTCCTCGGCCTGGTCGTCGCGGGCGGCCTGTGGTGGGTCTTCGCCGACTCCGGCCGCAGGCACGCCACGGCGTACTTCCCCGAGGCCATCGGGCTGTACGAGGGCAACGACGTGCGCGTGCTCGGTGTGCGCGTCGGCGAGATCACCGAGGTCGCCCCCGAGGGGGAGCGGGTCCGCGTCGGACTGGCCTACGACTCCGACGTGGCCGTCCCCGCGGACGCGAAGGCCGTGATCGTGGCCCCGTCCCTGGTGTCCGACCGGTACGTCCAGTTCACCCCCGCGCACACCGGCGGCCCCCGGCTGGAGGACGGTGCGGTCCTCACCCGCGACCGCACCGCGGTGCCGATGGAGATCGACGAACTGAGCGAGAGCGTCAGCGAGGTCTCCGAGGCACTCGGGCCGGACGGCGCCAACTCCGAGGGCTCGCTCAACGAGGTGCTCGACACCCTCGCCGCGAACCTCGACGGCAACGGCGCCGCGATGAACGAGACGATCACGAAACTCGGTCAGGCCGCGGGCACCCTGTCCGGCAACTCCGGCGACCTGTTCGCCACCGTGGAGAACCTGGCGGAACTGTCCGGCACGCTGGCCGAGAGCGACGACCAGGTGCGCCGCTTCGAGCAGCAGCTCGCCGACGTGAGCTCCTTCCTGGCGGGGGAGCGGCAGAACCTGGCCACCACCGTCGACCACCTGGGCAGCACCCTGCGGTCGGTGCACACGTTCGTCGAGAACAACCGGGACAGCATCAAGTCCAACGTGGACAAACTCGCCAGCGTCACCCGGGTCCTCGTCGAGCAGCGCGGGGCGCTGGCGGAGACGCTCGACATCGCGCCGTTGGCCCTGGGCAACCTCGCCAACACCTACAACGCCGCCTCCGGCACGCTGGACGCGCGGCCCAACCTCAACGAGCTGACCCAGCCGCCCGCCGCGATGGTGTGCGGTTTCCTGCAGCAGACCCCGGAGGCGCTGGACGCGGTGGGGGACCTGTGCGCGGACCTGGCCCCGGTGGTGGACGGGACCGTGCCGCTCCCGTCGCTGGCCCAGGCGGTACACGCGCTCAACGAGGGCGAACTGCCGGAGCTGCCGTTGCCCGTCCTCGGCCAGATCTCCGAAACGGGAGGTGACCGGTGAAGCGCGCCCGCACCCTCGTCGCGTCCGCCTCGGCCGCGGTCCTGCTGCTGGTCAGCGGCTGCGGCGCCCAGTTCGGCGGCGTCTACGACCTCCCGCTGCCCGGCGGGGCCGACCTCGGTGCGGACCCGTACGACGTGCGCATCCACTTCCGCGACGTCCTCGACCTCGTGCCGAGGGCGGGCGTGCGGGTGGACGACGTCCCCGTCGGCGAGGTGAAGGCGATCGACGTCGCCGACGACGGGTGGACCGCCGAGGTCACCGTCTCGGTCAACGAGGACGTAGACCTGCCCGCCAACGCCGTGGCCAACGTGCGCCAGTCCAGCCTGCTCGGGGAGAAGTACGTCGCACTCTCCGCACCCGCCCAGCGACCCGCCGAGGCGGAACTCGCCGACGGCGACCTGATCCCGCTCGAGCGCACCGACCGCTCCGTCGAGGTCGAGGAGATCCTCGGCGCCCTGTCGATGTTGCTCAACGGTGGCGGTGTCGAACAGCTCAACACCATCACGCGGGAGCTCAACGCGGCGCTGGAAGGCAACGAGCAGGACGTCAGGGCCATGCTGAACAACACCGAGCAGCTCGTGGCCACCCTCGACGAACAGTCGTCCGACATCACCCGGGCCCTCGACGCGCTCGACCGGCTGTCGGCGACCCTGACGGGGCAGAAGGACGAGATCGCGAACGCCGTCGAGAACCTCGGTCCCGGACTCGAGGTCCTCGAGGACCAGCGCGGTCGGCTGGTGGACATGCTCACCGCCTTCGAACAGCTGTCGGACGTGGCGGTGGAGACGGTCAACGCGAGCCACGAGGACCTGGTCGCCAATCTGGAGTCCCTGCTGCCGACGCTGCGCAAGCTCGCCGAGGCCGGGGCGGACCTGCCGAAGGCACTCGAGCTGATGCTCACGTATCCCTTCACCGACGCGGCGGCCGAAGGCGTGAAGGGCGACTACATGAACCTCTACGCGACCATCGACCTCAACCTGGGGGAGATCCTGGCGAACCTGGGCCGCAGCAGGCAGAACCCGCTGGGGAACCTGCCGGTCCTGGGTGATCTCACCGATGGTGGGGAGGGCGGCGACACCCCGCCGCTGCCGCTGCCCGGCGAGTCCGCCGACGCCGGGGGCGACTCCGGATCCGGGACCGAATCGGGCGTCGGTGGACTCCTCGACTCCCTGACCGGAGGTGCGCGCTGATGCTCGGGCGCAAGACCAGGATCCAGCTGGTGGCCTTCGTGGTCATCTCGGTACTCGCCGTCGCGTACGCGCTCGTGCGGTTCACCGACGTCGAGAAGGCGTTCGGCTCCGGCGGATACACCGTCCAGCTCCAGCTCACCGAGTCCGGTGGCATCTTCAGCGGCGCCGAGGTGACCTACCGCGGCTACAACGTCGGCGAGGTCGGACAACTGCGCCTCACCGACAGCGGGCTGACCGCCGAACTCGACATCGCGGCCGACGCACCGCCGATCCCGGGGACACTCGACGCGGCGGTCGCCAACCGCTCCGCGGTCGGGGAGCAGTACGTCGACCTCCGCCCCACGTCCTCCGGGGCCCCGTACCTGGAGAACGGCTCGGTCATCGACGCCTCCCGGGTCAGCACCCCGGTGCGGTCGGAGAAGCTGATCTCGGATCTCTACGACTTCACCGAGTCCGTGCCCACCGAGTCCCTGCGCACCGTGGTGGACGAGTCCTACGAGGCGTTCCAGGGCACCGGCGACGACCTGCAGACGCTGATGGACACCACCAGCGAGTTCACCCGCGTGGCGCGTGAGCACCTCCCGCAGACGGTCGAGCTGCTCGACAAGGGCAGCACGGTGCTCGCCACCCAGAACGACCTCAGCGGGTCGCTGCGCTCGTTCAGCCGGGACCTGGAGGCGCTGTCGACGACGCTGAAGAACTCCGACGGCGACATCCGGGAACTGATCGACACCGCGCCGCGGTCGGCGACCCAGATCAGCCAGGTACTGGCCGAGACCGGACCCGGCCTGAGCTCGCTGGTCGCGAACCTGCTCACCACGGCCAACGTCACGTCCACCCGGTTGGACGGACTCGAGCAGGCGTTCATCACCTACCCGGTGGTGGCGGCCGGTGCGTACAGCGTCACCCCCGGGGACGGCTTCGCGCACCTGGGCCTGGTGCTGAACCTGTTCGATCCGCCGTCGTGCACCAAGGGCTACCGTGCGCCGGAGGAGTACCGCGCGGGCAACGACACCAGCGACCGGCCGCCGAAGAACGACGCCTACTGCGCCGAGCCCCCGGGCAGCCCGATCTCGGTCCGCGGCTCCCAGAACGCGCCCTACAACGGGGTCCCGCAGATCCCGTCCGACCGGCAGGTCGAGTCGAACAGCGACCGGGACAGCGAGCAGTTGGCGATGATGCGGGGTGCGCCGGGGATCGCGGGCAGTCCCGGGATGGGCATCACCAGCATGCGCCAGCTCCTGGGACTGGACGGCTGATCCGGCCGGTTGACAGCCACATCACACCTTCGACCTAGTCTGGAGCGCTATGAGTTCGGACGAGCAGCACGGCTCCTCCGCGGACCACCCGGGGGAGGCGGAGCACGGACGGTCGGTGCCGGCCGGGGACGATGCCACCGGGCGCGGCGCCGGGTCGCCCGAAGGTGTGGAGTCGCCCGAAAGTGCCGGTGCGGCGGGTGAAGCCGACGCCGACAGCACCGGGGGTGCGGGCACCGGGGATGCCGACCCCGCCGTCGACCCGGCCGCGGACGGACCCTCCCGCGGTGGCCCGCCCCGGTGGCTCGTGCCGGCCGGTGCCGCGCTGACCGCGGCGTCGGTCCTGGTGTCCGTGGTGTTCGGCGGTCTGTGGTGGAACGCCGCGGCCTCGGACGACTACGAGCGCGCGGCGGCACGCGACCGCGTGACGCAGGCCGCGAGCAAGGGTGTCATCGCGTTCACCGAACTCGACCACGAGAACCCGGACGCCTACTTCGAACGGCAGAAGAAGATCGTCACCGGCGACCTGCGGAAGCAGATCGAGAACATGGAGCAGAACTACCGGGAGGCGATCTCGAAGGCGAAGACCACCGTGACCTCCACGGTGCAGGACGTCGCCGTCGAGGAACTGAACACCGCCGAGGGAACGGCCGTCGCCCTGGCGACGGTGAGCAACGAGATCGCCCAGGGCGAGCAGACGGCGACCAAGGTGATGCGCCTCCAGATCGAGATGAAGCGTACGGACGAGGACGGGCAACAGGTCTGGAAGGTCTCGAATCTCGGCGAGGTACCCGCCGTCGGCCCCGCCGGGCAGCCCTAGGCGTTTCCCGGTCGTCCGGTGACCGTGCCCGCCTCCCGGCGGCGACACGGCCCGCGGCGTCGACCCCGCCCCCGCATCCGTCGCAGCCCCGGATCAGACAGTCAGGAGCCAGCAGTGTCCCCTTCGCGCCGTCCCCGTCCCGGTGCACAGCCGCCTGCCCGCAGGCCGAAGGTCGCGGGCACCCACCGTTCGAGCCGACCGGATTCGCAGGAACCGGCCGACGTGCCCGCGACGGAGGAGAACCCGGAGCAGGCGGACCCGGAGCACGCGGACGGGAGCCCGGACGGCGGTACCCCGGAGATGGACACCCGGGACAGCGCGGACGCCGTCGGCGCTCCCGACAGCGCCGACACCACTGACAGCGCCGACACCGCCGACAGCGCCGACACCGCCGACACCGCTGACAGCGCCGACACCGCCGAGAGTGCCGACACCGGGTCGGAGGGGACGGCCGCGGCGGAGGACGAGTCCGATGCCGGCGGACGGGCCGCCGGGCCGTCGCCCCGGCC
>NZ_KI912260.1:28909-68159 GCF_000231035.2 Saccharomonospora iraqiensis subsp. paurometabolica YIM 90007
CACGGCGGGCGTCGGAACCGCCCCGCGGCCGGACACCGGGTTCGGGGACGGGCCGGATCCGGTGGCCGGGGCCGGTGGGGCGCAACGCCGCAGGCCCGGTTACCCCGTCGCGGTGGTCCTGCTCGTGTGCGCGGTGGGCTTCTCCGGCCTGGCGGTGCTGTTCGCCCAGCGCTACAGCGATGCCGCGGCGACGACCGGCAACGCCGCTCTGGTGGACGTCGCGACCACCGCCGAGGTCACGGAGGCCGTGAACGACGCGGCCGAGCGTCTGTTCTCCCTCGATCACAACAATCTCGGCGCGAACGAGAAGGCCGCGGACGAGTTGCTCATCAACGGGGACGTGCGCGACACCTACGAGGCGATGATGCGCGACGTGCGGCAGAAGGCGCCCGAGCAGAAGCTCGTCGTCACGACGACGGCGGTGCGCAGCGCCGTGGTGCGGCTGCAGGACGACACCGCCCGGGTCCTGGTCTACCTCGATCAGAGCGCCACCCGGACGGGCAACGACCAGCAGACCTCGGCGGCGGGCTCGGCCATGTGGTTCCGGGCGGAACAGCGCGACGGCACCTGGAAGATCGCCGACATGGACACCTACTCGGCGGGCCAGTCGATGGATCCGGAGTCGGGATCCGGTGAGTCGGGTCCGTCACAGCCCGGCCAGCAGCCACGTCCGGGTGATGCCGGAGCGGGACAGGGCGGCGACTCGTCGCAGCAACAGCCCTCCGACCAGCAGGAACAGCAGGAACAGGGCGGCGCGGACGGCAACGGGGGCGCGACCGACGGCAACTGACCGTGCGTCGGGCGGGTGTCGTCCGCCGATCGACGCTTGACTCAGCGTCCGCGGGGGTTCACGCTTACAGGCAGCGGAACGCCCCCACGGGGGCGAACCGACGACGCTGACCGAGGCTGGGCCCCGATCGGGTGTGCCCCCTCGACAACTGTCGTGTTCCGGGCTAGACTGCTTGTTTGCGCTGCCCACTTTCAGGCTGCCCATATGCGGTAGCTAGGATGGTCGGCAACACCGCACCCTTGACAGCCCGCGTTGCGAGTTGCTAGCGCGGCTGATCAACCAGCTATGTCCCCGGAAGGACGCATCTTGGCAGTCTCTCCCGCGAACCAGGCCACTGCTGCGACCAACTCGATTCGACCGTCGACGGGCATTCCAGGAGCACCGAAGCGGGTCTCGTTCGGGAAGATCCGGGAGCCGCTCGGCACGCCGAACCTGCTCGATATCCAGGTTCGCTCCTTCGAGTGGTTCACCGGCTCGGAAGCGTGGTTCGAACGCGCGGTCAACGAGGGTGAGGAGAACCCGAGCGGCGGTCTCGAGGAGGTCCTCAGCGAGATCTCGCCGATCGAGGACTTCTCGGGCTCGATGTCGCTGTCCTTCTCCGACCCGCGCTTCGACGAGGTGAAGGCCTCCGTCGAGGAGTGCAAGGACAAGGACATGACGTACGCGGCGCCGCTGTTCGTCACGGCCGAGTTCGTCAACAACAACACCGGTGAGATCAAGAGCCAGACGGTCTTCATGGGTGATTTCCCCGTGATGACCGACAAGGGCACGTTCATCATCAACGGCACCGAGCGGGTCGTGGTCTCGCAGGTCGTCCGGTCGCCCGGTGTGTACTACGACCAGTCCATCGACAAGTCGACGGACAAGGACGTCTTCAGCGTCAAGATCATCCCGAGCCGGGGTGCGTGGCTCGAGTTCGACGTCGACAAGCGGGACACCGTCGGGGTGCGCATCGACCGCAAGCGCAGGCAGCCGGTGACCGTGCTGCTGAAGGCGCTCGGCTGGAGCACCGAGGCGATCCGCGAGCGGTTCTCCTTCTCCGAGACGCTGCTCGCGACCCTGGAGAAGGACCACACGGCGGGCACCGACGAGGCGCTGCTGGACATCTACCGCAAGCTGCGCCCCGGTGAGCCGCCGACGAAGGAGAGCGCCCAGACGCTGCTGGAGAACCTCTTCTTCAAGGACAAGCGCTACGACCTCGCCAAGGTCGGCCGCTACAAGGTCAACAAGAAGCTCGGCCTCCAGCTTCCGTACGACAGCGGCACGCTCACCGAAGAGGACATCGTCACCACCATCGAGTACCTCGTCCGGCTGCACGCCGGTGAGGAGACGATGGGCGAGGGCGAGACCGAGGTGCCCGTCGAGACCGACGACATCGACCACTTCGGCAACCGCCGCCTGCGCACCGTCGGTGAGCTGATCCAGAACCAGATCCGGGTCGGCCTCTCCCGCATGGAGCGCGTGGTCCGCGAGCGGATGACCACCCAGGACGTCGAGGCGATCACGCCGCAGACCCTGATCAACATCCGCCCGGTCGTCGCCGCGATCCGCGAGTTCTTCGGCACCTCGCAGCTCTCGCAGTTCATGGACCAGGGCAACCCGCTGTCCGGGCTCACGCACAAGCGCCGGCTGAACGCGCTCGGCCCCGGTGGTCTCTCCCGGGAGCGCGCGGGCATGGACGTCCGTGACGTGCACCCCAGCCACTACGGCCGGATGTGCCCGATCGAGACGCCGGAAGGCCCGAACATCGGCCTGATCGGCTCGCTGTGCTCCTACGGCCGGGTCAACCCGTTCGGGTTCATCGAGACCCCGTACCGCCGGGTCGTCGAGGGCCGGGTCACCGACGAGATCGACTACCTCACCGCCGACGAGGAGGACCGCTACGTCAAGGCGCAGGCCAACGCGCCGCTGAATGACGACGGGACCTTCTCGGAGGAGAAGGTCCTCGGGCGGCGGAAGGGCGGCGACGTCGAGCTGATCGACCCGCTCGACATCGACTACATGGACGTCTCGCCGCGGCAGATGGTCTCGGTCGCGACGGGCATGATCCCGTTCCTCGAGCACGACGACGCCAACCGTGCGCTGATGGGCGCGAACATGCAGCGTCAGGCGGTACCGCTGCTGCGCAACGAGTCGCCGATGGTCGGCACCGGCGTCGAACTCACCGCCGCGGTGGACGCGGGCGACGTGATCGTGGCCGAGCAGGCGGGTGTGGTCGAGGAACTGTCGGCCGACCTGGTCACCGTCATGCAGGACGACGGCGACCGCAAGACCTACGGGCTCTACAAGTTCCGCCGGACGAACGCGGGCACCTGCTTCAACCACCGCCCGGTGGTCAACGAGGGCGACCGCGTGGAGAAGGGCCAGGTCATCGCGGACGGCCCGTCCACCGAGGACGGCGAGATGGCACTCGGCAAGAACCTCCTCGTCGGCATCATGCCGTGGGAGGGCCACAACTACGAGGACGCCATCGTCATCTCGCAGCGTCTGGTGCAGGACGACGTGCTCACCTCGATCCACATCGAGGAGCACGAGACCGACGCGCGGGACACCAAGCTCGGCGCCGAGGAGATCACCCGGGACATCCCGAACGTCTCCGAGGACGTGCTGGCCGACCTCGACGAGCGCGGCATCGTCCGGATCGGTGCCGAGGTCCGCGACGGCGACATCCTGGTCGGCAAGGTGACCCCGAAGGGTGAGACCGAGCTGACGCCGGAGGAGCGGCTGCTGCGGGCCATCTTCGGCGAGAAGGCGCGGGAGGTCCGGGACACCTCGCTGAAGGTGCCGCACGGGGAGACCGGCAAGGTCATCGGCGTCCGGGTGTTCTCCCGCGAGGACGACGACGAGCTGCCGCCCGGCGTCAACGAGCTCGTCCGCGTGTACGTGGCCAAGAAGAGCAAGGTCCAGGACGGCGACAAGCTCGCGGGACGGCACGGCAACAAGGGCGTCATCGGCAAGATCCTCCCGGTCGAGGACATGCCGTTCATGGAGGACGGCACCCCGCTCGACGTCGTGCTCAACACGCACGGCGTGCCGCGCCGGATGAACATCGGGCAGATCCTCGAACTCCACCTCGGGTGGCTCGCCTCCCAGGGATGGAAGATCGAGGGCAATCCCGAGTGGGCGGCCAAGCTCCCCGAGGAGCTGTACGACGTGGAGCCCGGCACGAACACCGCCACGCCGGTGTTCGACGGTGCCCGCGAGGAGGAGCTCACCGGGCTGCTCGCCTCCACCAAGCCGAACCGGGACGGCGAGCGGATGGTCCGGGAGGACGGCAAGGCCGTCCTGCTGGACGGCCGGACGGGCGAACCGTTCCCGTACCCGGTCGCGGTGGGGTACATGTACACCCTGAAGCTGCACCACATGGTGGATGACAAGATCCACGCGCGGTCCACCGGCCCGTACTCGATGATCACCCAGCAGCCGCTGGGTGGTAAGGCGCAGTTCGGTGGTCAGCGCTTCGGTGAGATGGAGTGCTGGGCGATGCAGGCGTACGGCGCGGCCTACACGCTGCAGGAACTGCTCACCATCAAGTCCGACGACGTGCTCGGCCGCGTGAAGGTGTACGAGGCCGTCGTCAAGGGCGAGAACATGCCGTCGCCGGGCATCCCCGAGTCGTTCAAGGTGCTGCTGAAGGAGCTGCAGTCGCTGTGCCTGAACGTCGAGGTGCTGTCCAGCGACGGGGCCGCCATCGAGATGCGTGACTCCGACGACGAGGACCTGGAGCGCGCCGCCGCCAACCTCGGCATCAACCTGTCCCGCAACGAGTCGCCCTCCGTGGACGACGTCGTGCAATGACCCAGCCGCCCGGTGGGGAGGGCCACCACCCTCCCCACCGGGTAGCCGAACCCCTCTAGCCGCCGTGGGGACCGGGGAGCGATCGCCCCGGACCCTCGAGAAGAATCCCAAGGGGATGCAAGAACGTGCTGGACGTCAATTTCTTCGATGAGCTCCGGATCGGCCTCGCCACCGCCGACGACATCCGCCAGTGGTCGTTCGGCGAGGTGAAGAAGCCGGAGACCATCAACTACCGCACGCTCAAGCCGGAGAAGGACGGGCTCTTCTGCGAGAAGATCTTCGGGCCCACCCGTGACTGGGAGTGCTACTGCGGTAAGTACAAGCGGGTCCGCTTCAAGGGCATCATCTGTGAGCGCTGTGGCGTCGAGGTGACCCGCGCGAAGGTCCGCCGCGAGCGCATGGGCCACATCGAGCTCGCCGCACCGGTCACGCACATCTGGTACTTCAAGGGCGTGCCCTCGCGCCTCGGGTACCTGCTCGACCTCGCCCCGAAGGATCTCGAGAAGATCATCTACTTCGCGGCGTACGTGGTCACCAGCGTGAACACCGACCTGCGGCACAATGACCTGCCGACGCTGGAGAACGAGATCAGCGTCGAGCGGAAGAACATCGAGGCCCGCCGGGACTCCGAGATCGAGCAGCGCGCGCAGAAGCTGGAGGCCGACCTCGCCGAGCTGGAGGGCGAGGGCGCCAAGTCGGACGTGCGCCGCAAGGTCAAGGAGGGCGGCGAGCGCGAGATGCGCCAGATCCGCGACCGCGCCCAGCGTGAGCTGGACCGGCTCGAGGAGGTCTGGTCGACGTTCACGAAGCTGGAACCGCGCCAGCTCATCGTGGACGAGCAGCTCTACCGTGAGCTCTACGACCGCTACGGCGAGTACTTCACCGGCGGCATGGGCGCCGAGGCGATCCAGAAGCTGGCGACCGAGTTCGACGTCGACGCCGAGGCCGAGTCGCTGCGCGAGGTCATCCGCAACGGCAAGGGCCAGAAGAAGCTGCGCGCGCTGAAGCGGCTGAAGGTCGTCGCCGCGTTCCAGTCCACCGGCAACGACCCGCGGGGCATGGTGCTCGACGCCGTTCCGGTGATCCCGCCGGAGCTGCGCCCGATGGTGCAGCTCGACGGCGGGCGGTTCGCCACCTCGGACCTCAACGACCTGTACCGCCGGGTCATCAACCGCAACAACCGCCTCAAGCGGCTGATCGACCTCGGCGCGCCCGAGATCATCGTCAACAACGAGAAGCGGATGCTGCAGGAGGCCGTGGACGCGCTGTTCGACAACGGCCGCCGCGGACGTCCGGTCACCGGGCCGGGCAACCGTCCGCTGAAGTCGCTGTCCGACCTGCTCAAGGGCAAGCAGGGCCGGTTCCGGCAGAACCTGCTCGGTAAGCGCGTCGACTACTCCGGCCGGTCGGTCATCATCGTCGGCCCGCAGCTCAAGCTGCACCAGTGCGGCCTGCCGAAGGACATGGCGCTGGAGCTGTTCAAGCCGTTCGTGATGAAGCGGCTGGTCGACCTCAACCACGCGCAGAACATCAAGTCCGCCAAGCGCATGGTGGAGCGGGCCCGCCCACAGGTGTGGGACGTGCTGGAAGAGGTCATCAGCGGCCACCCGGTGATGCTCAACCGTGCTCCGACGCTGCACCGTCTGGGTATCCAGGCGTTCGAGCCGCAGCTGGTCGAGGGCAAGGCGATCCAGCTGCACCCGCTGGTGTGCGAGGCGTTCAACGCCGACTTCGACGGTGACCAGATGGCCGTGCACCTCCCGCTGTCCGCGGAGGCGCAGGCCGAGGCCCGCATCCTGATGCTGTCGGCGAACAACATCCTCTCGCCGGCCTCCGGCCGTCCGCTGGCGATGCCGCGTCTGGACATGGTCACCGGCCTCTACCACCTGACCAGGCTGGACGAGAACGCCGCGGGTGCCGGGCAGGCCTACTCGTCGCCGTCCGAGGCGATGATGGCCTACGACCTCAAGGAACTCGGCCTGCACGCCCCGGTCAAGATCCGTGTCCGGGACCGGCAGCCGGGCCGGGACGTCGAGCCCACGCTGCGGGAGAACGGCTGGGAGCCCGGGCAGTCCTGGGTCGCCGAGACCACGCTCGGCCGGGTCATGTTCAACGACCTGCTGCCGGCGGACTACCCGTTCATCAACCAGACGCTGTCCAAGAAGCAGCAGGGCGCGATCGTCAACGACCTCGCCGAGCGCTACTCGATGACACAGGTCGCCCAGACGCTCGACGGCCTCAAGGACGCCGGGTTCCACTGGGCCACCCGCTCCGGTGTCACGGTGGCGATCTCGGACGTGCTCGTCCCGCCGGAGAAGCAGGACCTGCTGGAGCAGTTCGAGGCCCGGGCGGCGCAGGTGGAGAAGCGCTACCAGCGTGGTCAGCTGTCGCACACCGAGCGCAACAACGAGCTCGTCAAGGTGTGGGGGCAGGCCACTGAGGACGTCGCGCAGGCGATGGAGGAGCACTTCCCGGACGACAACCCGATCTCGATGATCGTGAAGTCCGGGGCGGCGGGCAACATGACCCAGGTCCGGTCGCTGGCCGGGATGCGTGGTCTGGTGTCCAACCCGAAGGGTGAGTACATCCCGCGGCCGATCAAGGCGAACTTCCGTGAGGGCCTGTCCGTGGCCGAGTACTTCATCGCCACCCACGGTGCCCGGAAGGGGCTGGCCGACACTGCGCTGCGGACCGCCGACTCCGGCTACCTCACCCGTCGTCTGGTGGACGTCTCGCAGGACGTCATCGTGCGCGAGACCGACTGCGGCACCGGCCGCGGCATCACGATGACGATCGGCGACCGGCTGCCGGACGAGCGCCTGGTGCGTGCCGAGCACGTGGAGACCAGCGTCTACGCCCGCAGCCTCGCCGCCGACGCGGTGGACGAGCAGGGCAACGTGGTGCTCAACGCCGGGGACGACCTCGGCGACCCGGCGATCGAGCGGTTGATCTCGGCGGGCATCAGCAAGGTCAAGGTGCGCAGCGTGCTCACCTGCGAGTCCTCGATGGGTGTGTGCGCCACGTGCTACGGCCGCTCGATGGCGACCGGCAAGCTCGTGGACGTCGGCGAGGCCGTCGGCATCGTCGCCGCCCAGTCGATCGGTGAGCCCGGCACGCAGCTGACCATGCGGACCTTCCACCAGGGCGGTGTCGCCGGTGACGACATCACCACGGGTCTGCCGCGTGTCACGGAGCTGTTCGAGGCCCGTGTGCCGCGGGGCAAGGCGCCGATCGCGGACGTCGACGGCCGGGTGCGCATCGAGGAGAGCGAGCGGTTCTGGAAGATCACGCTCATCCCGGACGACGGCAGCGAGGAGATCGTCTTCGACAAGCTGTCCAAGCGTCAGCGTCTCGCGCTCGGGCCGAACGGCCCGCTCGCGGACGGGGACCATGTGGGCGTCGGCCAGCCGCTGTTGGAAGGCACCCCGGACCCGCACGAGGTGCTGCGGGTCATGGGCCCGCGGGACGCCCAGATGCACCTGGTGGACGAGGTCCAGAAGGTGTACCGGGCGCAGGGCGTGTCGATCCACGACAAGCACATCGAGGTCATCGTCCGGCAGATGCTGCGCCGCGTGACGATCATCGACTCCGGCACGACCGAGTTCCTGCCCGGCGAGCTGCCCGAGCGCACCCGCTTCGAGCAGACCAACCGGCAGGCGGTGGCCGAGGGCGGCGAGCCCGCCTCCGGGCGTCCGGTGCTGATGGGCATCACGAAGGCGTCGCTGACCACCGACTCGTGGCTGTCGGCGGCCTCCTTCCAGGAGACCACCCGCGTGCTCACCGACGCGGCCATCAACGGCCGCAGTGACTCGCTGGTGGGCCTGAAGGAGAACGTGATCATCGGTAAGCTGATCCCGGCGGGCACGGGCATCAACCGGTACCGCAACATCCAGGTGCAGCCGACCGAGGAGGCCCGGGTCGCGGCCTACGCGATCCCGTCCTACGACGACGGCTACTACACCCCGGACGTGTTCGGCACCGGCACCGGCGCCGCGGTCCCGCTGGACGACTACGACTTCGGCCGCGACTTCCGCTGAGGTCGCCGGCTCACGTCGAATACGAAGAGGGGCCCCGCCCGGTGTTGGCGGGGCCCCTCTTCGTATCTCGGGGTCGCGACGCTGCTTACCTGCTCAGCCGTGCACCGGCCCGAGGAGCATGTCCAGGTCGGCGAACAACCGTTTCCTGGTCAGCCGTCTCCCTCGGTACTCGACCGAGCGCAGGCCCGAACCGCTGCGAAGACCGTGCTCCGGTAGGCGCTCAGCCGAGTCGAGAACCGAGAAAATGTCCGACTCCCAATTCAGGAACGTCGGATACAGGGCCAACCGTTGGTCACTGCACGACCCGGCCGACTGCTCCGGAACATACTCCGCGGGGGGACGAGCGGTGGTCGCCAGAGTCGCCACGTAGTCGTACCGCCAGGCATAGGAGGGCTCCCCGGGATGCCCACTGGTGCGCGTGACGCGGACGCGACGTTCTCGGACGTGAAAGGACCGCCCGTGGTGTTGTCCGAGTATCTCCAGGGTGGTGTCGGGTGGTGCGGTACCACTCCAGCCGAGGTTATCGTGGTCGCCGTAGGCCGATCGTCCGACTTTCACCAGCCAGCCGCGCTCCCGCGCGAGTCTCCGCGCACCCACGAGTGTGAACAGCGCGGCGGACAGCCTCAGGTATGCCCACAAGCCCAGCGCGAAACCGAGTACGGCGAGGAGAACCCAGCCGAGTGGATGGTCCGGAAGCCAGGTTGAGGGTGTCATCGTGCCTTCCTCGTGTGTCACCGGAGGATGATGGTCGGCCGCCCGTCGGATCCCCCCGTTTCGAGTTGGGTGCGCCCGACTCAGATATCGAGATAATCCTCGGTCTCGGCGGCTGACTGATCGTCGCCGGTCCGGTCGTATTCGGCACCCTTCGACAGGTTGGACTGGTTACGCAGGACCTTGTCGGCCCCGGCGTTGGTTCCGACACCGGCACCGACCTGAGCGGCTGCGGTGTCGCCGGCCGCACTTCCCATCGACTGCCAGAACCCTTGTTGCACCCGTTCGCCGATCATGCCGTCGGTACCGCGGAGTTTGTCCATGGGCTGTCTCCACGGCATTTTCGATGCGTCAGCAAGATTGTCGTCGGCCTGGGTGGCGCGTGTCCGTTTGGCTTCCATGGCGCGCCGGAAGCCGTCCCGGAAATTGCTGGCCCGGTTGCGCAGGGAACGCAGGAAGTTCAGAAAGTCGTCGAGCAACTTGCGCAACCGTGCGACCATCCGAGCTACCCGAGAACCGGTGGTGGCCACCCGCGCGGTGGTGCTCGCTCCGGCTGCGGCGGTCGAGGCGCCTGCCGTGGGTACCGCGGCTGCCAGCGCGGGTATCCAGATCATGATCAGCCAGGTGACGAGCTCGGTGAGGATCGCCTTGATGAAGTCCTCGATCACGGTCATCACCATGCTCGACATCTGGAGCAACTGCGCGATCTCTCCAGCTTGTCCCGCCACGCCATCGATTCCCTTGGCGAATTCGCCGAGCTTGGTACCGGCGGCTTCCGAGGCGTCCCCTCCCCAGTTCGACAGCGAGGACTCGAGGTCCTCCCGGAACTTGTCGCGCAGTTCCGTGAGACCTTTTCCGATTTCGTTGAAGTTCTCCGCCGCCTGCGAGAGTGCCGGGCCGTCACCGCTCACCCAGTGAATGGCGTCCTGGATCGGCCCGACCACGCTGATCAAGAAATTGAGCCCCTGCCCGACCAGCCAGCCGATCGGGTCGGTAGCTATTCCCATCGCGGTACCGGCGCAGGACTGGATGAAACCGGACGCTTCGCCCTGGAGCGCTTGTATCTCGCTTCGCGTCACATCACCGTCGGTCAGCTTCTCTGCCGCACCGGCCGCCTTGACGGCGTTGCCCAGTACCGGTATGGATTCCAGAGCCTGGGTGCCGGTGGACTTGTCCCCGGTGGTGACCTCGATGCCTCCGGCCGTGTGTTTCTGTTCCGCCACTTCTGCCCCCGTCAGACGGTCTTCTGCTCGTCGAACTGCAGCGCAATACCGTTCAGCAGATCTCTGATCCCTTCCTCGTTGCGCCGGTAGCCCTCCGCGGCCTGCTTGAACTTCTCAGCTCCGCTCTGCAGCCCCTGGTCGAGTTGACCGAACAACTCCTTGAGATCCGCCAGCATCTCCGAGTACTCGCTCTTCACGAAAAGTCCGACGACTCCCCACGATTCATCCCCGACGTCGACCGTGTCCACCAGCCCACCGATCGCCGTGGCTCGTTCTCGCTGGTTCGACAATTTGTCCGCGTAGCGGCGGAGGTCCTCGTCATCGACGACGAAACCGGTCATGGAAACTCCTTCGTTGTGTCACGTGTTGGCTGATGCCGTCGTCTCGCGGGACGAGTCCGATCGTGCACGGAAGGCGGCGACGGCGAGCAGTGCCCCGGGCACTGTCAGCACCGCGGCGATGACCATCCACAGGGCGGCGTCCAGCGTCGAGGTCAGGAAGGGGTAGGGCCACCACGGCCCGATGGCGAGATTGACCACGGTCCCGGGTTCGGGGACTGCGCCACCCAACCACCAGATCTGATCGGCGTAGTGCTCGCTGCCTCCGAGTTCGTAGGTACCGCTGACCGTGTTGCGCGAGGAATTGCCGGAAAAGCTGCTGGTGATGCGAAGCGCGACCCGTTCGCCGTAGTCGAAGAAGTAGGCGGCGCTGTTGACCACCAGGTTCACGGCGATCACGAGGAACACCAGTCCGCCACCGCCGAGCAGTAGCTGCGGCCAGATGGGATCGACCGGCCCCCCGGAACGGCGTTTCCGAGCGGCGCCGATCAGCATTCCGCCGAAGGTCACGACAAACGGAATCACGACCAGCACCAGTACGATCGTGATGATGCCTTCGATGCCGACAGCGGCGTAGAGCCAGGTGATCGTGACCGCGACTCCGAGCACCCAGGCCAGCGTCGTACATGTGGCGGCGAGACGGCGTCTACCCGGGTCCCGGTCGTCCGGGGCCGGGGCGACCGTGGCCGGCGTTTCGGGTTCGTCCCCGGTCTCCGCGGCGGGCTGATCGCCCGTCTCGACCGGGACGGTCCTGGGCCGGACCCGGCTGCCGAGTAGGCCCAGGCCGACCACCAGCGCGTAACCGAGGACCACGATCGCCGGAAGTGTCTCTTCGAACGTCATGCGGTTTACCGTGCTTTCGTTGTGCGGTGGTGATCCGCCCCGCTCAGCGTTCGTCGTCGAAGAGGTTCCGCAGGAAGTCGTCGCCGGCGGAACCGCCGTCGTCCGCGGGCGGCGGTGTGGGCGGGGCCGGGCGGTCGTCCTCGTCGGCGCCGAAGAGGTCCTGCTGGGAGTAGTCCTCGTGGATCTCCTCCTCGGGCGGGGTCGGCCGTGCGGGGCGGGCCTCCTCCATCCGCGCGCGCAGGTCCTCGGGGGAGGTGCCGAACAGCTGTGCCTGGGTCTCGACCACCTGGTCGGTGGTATTCAGCTCCCCACCCATGTGCTCGTCGACGATCGTCGCCTGTTTGCGCGCGGCCTCGGCGACGGCCTCCTGCAGCGTCGACATGATCGACGACGACAGCTCCTGCGGGGAGCGCGTCAGCGCCTTGTCGGTGAGCTGGATGTCCTTGACCGACCCTCCGGGGCCGGCGACCACGGTGATCGCACGGTCGGCCGAGCTCGCGGTCGCCTCGAGATCGGCGAGCTCGGTCTGCATCCGACCGACATCGGCGAGCTGGTCGTCGACGTTGCGGATCTTGGACTGGAACTGTTCGAACTGGGCGACGAGCTGCTCGAACTCGGCGGACACTCCTGCCTCCCCGATGGATGGATTCTCGTGTAGGTGATCGGACACGGTGCGCGACCAATGATGGACCACGCGGCCCCCGTTCCGGCGCGGGATGGGGTAAGCTGGGATGGAAAAGACGTCCGCCGGGCTCGCATCGAGGGTCTCAGCGACCCCCGATGTGGTAGCTCTGAGCATGGGCGGGTATCTTTGACGACCGTGCCCGGCAGGTGTCGGGCCCTCCGTGTGCCTTCAGGTCACGGCGGGGTGCTTCGGGTGCCCCGGTGGCAGAGGTGGCGCGGGTTTCCACGGCAACCCCGAGGGGACGTTGACGGATCTCAATGATCCGCAAGACGGGCCGACACGCCCGACCGCGGGTACCGGGGAGCACAGTAGAGCTAAGTAGGACGCAACAGAAAGCTGGTCCATTGCCCACGATCCAGCAGCTGGTCCGCAAGGGCCGCCAGGACAAGGCTGCCGCTCAGAAGACGGCGGCGCTCAAGGGGAGCCCGCAGCGTCGCGGTGTGTGCACGCGCGTGTACACCACCACGCCCAAGAAGCCGAACTCCGCACTGCGCAAGGTCGCCCGTGTGAAGCTGAGCAACGGCATCGAGGTCACGGCCTACATTCCCGGTGAGGGCCACAACCTGCAGGAACACTCGATGGTGCTCGTGCGTGGCGGCCGTGTGAAGGACCTTCCGGGTGTTCGCTACAAGATCATCCGCGGTTCGCTCGACACGCAGGGCGTGAAGAACCGTAAGCAGGCGCGCAGCCGGTACGGCGCGAAGAAGGAGAAGAGCTAATGCCCCGCAAGGGTCCGGCCCCGAAGCGGCCACTGACCTCCGACCCGGTGTACGCATCTCCGCTCGTCACCCAGTTGGTGAACAAGGTGTTGCGGGACGGGAAGCGTTCGGTGGCCGAGCGCATCGTCTACGGCGCGCTCGAGGGCGCCCGGGAGAAGACCGGCACCGACCCGGTCGTCACCCTCAAGCGTGCGCTCGACAACGTGAAGCCCACTCTCGAGGTGAAGAGCCGCCGCGTCGGTGGTGCCACCTACCAGGTGCCCATCGAGGTCAAGCCGGGCCGGTCGACGACTCTCGCGCTGCGTTGGCTCGTCACCTATTCGCGGCAGCGTCGCGAGAAGACGATGGTCGAGCGCCTGCAGAACGAGCTGCTCGACGCGAGCAACGGCCTCGGGGCCAGCGTGAAGCGCCGCGAGGACACCCACAAGATGGCCGAGTCGAACAAGGCCTTCGCTCACTACCGTTGGTGAGCGCGAACATCGCAGTGAACCGTCGGACACGGTCGCCCGGTCCGTTTGACCGCGCCAATGCCGGGTTCCACGTTCAGGACAGGGGAACATCAAGTGGCACGTGACGTGCTGACCGACCTCAACAAGGTCCGCAACATCGGCATCATGGCCCACATCGACGCCGGTAAGACCACCACCACCGAACGGATCCTGTTCTACACCGGGATCAACTACAAGCTCGGTGAGGTCCACGACGGCGCGGCCACGATGGACTGGATGGACGAGGAGCAGAAGCGGGGTATCACGATCACCTCGGCTGCTACCACGACGTTCTGGGACGACTACCAGATCAACATCATCGACACCCCGGGCCACGTGGACTTCACCGTCGAGGTGGAGCGCTCGCTGCGCGTGCTCGACGGTGCCGTCGCCGTGTTCGACGGTAAGGAGGGCGTCGAGCCGCAGTCCGAGCAGGTCTGGCGGCAGGCCGACAAGTACGACGTCCCGCGCATCTGCTTCGTCAACAAGATGGACAAGCTCGGCGCGGACTTCTACTTCACCGTGGACACCATCTCTGAGCGGCTCGGCGCCCGCCCCCTGGTTCTCCAGCTGCCGATCGGCGCGGAGAGCGACTTCCAGGGGATCGTCGACCTCGTCCAGATGAAGGCTCTGACCTGGCGTGGTGACGTCAAGAAGGGCGAGAAGTACGAGGTCGAGGACATCCCGGCCGACCTCGTCGACCGGGCCGCGGAGTACCGCGAGAAGCTCGTCGAGGCGGTCGCCGAGACCGACGACGAGCTGATGGAGCGGTACTTCGGCGGTGAGGAGCTGAGCGAGGCCGAGATCAAGGCCGGCATCCGCAAGCTCACCGTCGACCGGGAGGCGTTCCCGGTGCTCGCGGGATCCGCGTTCAAGAACAAGGGCGTGCAGCCGATGCTGGACGCCGTGGTCGACTACCTTCCGTCGCCGCTGGACGTGCCGCCGGTCGAGGGCACGCTCCGGGACGGGGAGACCCGCGTCTCCCGGAACCCCTCGACGGAGGAGCCGTTCTCGGCGCTCGTGTCCAAGGTCGCGGTGCACCCGTTCTACGGCAAGCTGACCTACATCCGGGTCTACTCCGGCAAGGTCTCCTCGGGTACGCAGATCATCAACGCGACCAAGGAGCGCAAGGAGCGCATCGGGAAGCTGTTCCAGATGCACTCCAACAAGGAGAACCCGGTCGAGGACGCCCAGGCGGGGCACATCTACGCGGTTCAGGGCCTCAAGGACACCACGACCGGGGACACCCTGGCCGACGCCCAGAACCCGATCGTGCTCGAGTCGATGACCTTCCCGGAGCCGGTCATCAAGGTCGCGATCGAGCCGAAGACCCGTTCCGACCAGGACAAGCTCTCCACGGCGATCCAGAAGCTCGCCGAGGAGGACCCGACGTTCCGGGTGAGCCAGGACGAGGAGACCGGTCAGACCATCATCGAGGGCATGGGTGAGCTCCACCTCGAGGTGCTGGTCAACCGGATGAAGACCGACTTCAAGGTCGAGGCGAACATCGGTAAGCCTCAGGTCTCCTACCGCGAGACCATCCGCAAGACCGTGGACAAGCTCGAGTTCACGCACAAGAAGCAGACCGGTGGGTCCGGTCAGTTCGCGCGGGTGATCGTGAAGCTGGAGCCGCTGACCTCCGGGGACGGCGCGCTGTACGAGTTCGACAACCAGGTCACCGGTGGGCGTGTGCCGAAGGAGTACATCCCGTCGGTCGACGAGGGCGCGCAGGACGCCATGCAGTACGGCGTGTTGGCCGGTTACCCGCTCGTCGGGCTGAAGTTCACCCTGTTGGACGGTGCGTACCACGAGGTCGACTCCTCGGAGATGGCCTTCAAGGTCGCCGGTTCGATGGCGATGAAGGATGCCGCGAAGAAGGCGAACCCGGTACTGCTGGAGCCGATGATGGCGGTCGAGGTGACCACACCCGAGGAGTACATGGGTGACGTCATCGGTGACCTGAACTCCCGCCGTGGCCAGATCCAGGCCATGGAGGAGCGTTCCGGTACGCGCGTCGTGAAGGCGCTCGTGCCGCTGTCGGAGATGTTCGGGTACGTGGGTGACCTGCGGTCGAAGACCCAGGGTCGCGCCAACTACACGATGGTCTTCGACTCCTACGCCGAGGTTCCGGCGAACGTCGCGAAGGAGATCATCGCGAAGGCGACGGGGGAGTGAGCATCGAGTGAGCGGTAGCTCGCGAGGCGCGCAACTCTCCCGGAGTCGAGCATCGATGACGCGAAGGCGACGGGGGAGTGAGCATCGAGTGAGCGGTAGCTCGCGAGGCGCGCAACTCTCCCGGAGTCGAGCATCGATGACGCGAAGGCGACGGGGGAGTGAGCATCGAGTGAGCGGTAGCTCGCGAGGCGCGCAGCTCTCCCGGAGTCGAGCAGTGGTTATCGCGAAGGCGACGGGGGAGTAACCCGGAGCACCCATCCGCGGGCGTGAAAGGGGACTCCCCCTAGGGTCCGCACAACCGACCAGATCGAGTCGTCGGCCGGCTGCCACGCCGGTCGCGAGCAAGAAAGTCCAGGAGGACATTCCAGTGGCGAAGGCGAAGTTCGAGCGGGGCAAGCCGCACGTCAACATCGGGACCATCGGTCACGTCGACCACGGCAAGACCACGCTGACCGCGGCGATCACCAAGGTGCTTCACGAGAAGTACCCCGAGCTGAACAAGTCCAGGGCGTTCGAGCAGATCGACAACGCCCCGGAGGAGAAGCAGCGCGGCATCACGATCAACATCGCGCACGTCGAGTACCAGACCGAGGCGCGGCACTACGCGCACGTTGACGCGCCCGGCCACGCCGACTACATCAAGAACATGATCACCGGTGCGGCGCAGATGGACGGCGCCATCCTGGTGGTCGCGGCGACCGACGGCCCGATGCCGCAGACCCGGGAGCACGTGCTGCTGGCCCGCCAGGTCGGCGTCCCCTACATCGTGGTGGCGCTGAACAAGGCGGACATGGTCGACGACGAGGAGATCCTCGAGCTCGTCGAGATGGAGGTCCGTGAGCTGCTCAGCTCGCAGGAGTTCCCCGGCGACGACGCCCCGGTCGTCCGCGTCTCGGCGCTGCAGGCGCTCGAGGGCGAGGAGAAGTGGGCGCAGAGCATCATGGAGCTGATGGACGGCGTCGACCAGAACATCCCGGACCCGGTGCGGGCCACCGACAAGCCGTTCCTGATGCCGATCGAGGACGTCTTCACGATCACCGGCCGCGGCACGGTGGTCACCGGCCGGATCGAGCGCGGCGAGATCAAGCTGAACGAAGAGGTCGAGATCGTCGGCATCAAGCCGGACGCCCGCAAGACCACGGTCACCAGCATCGAGATGTTCAACAAGATGCTGGACTACGGCCAGGCCGGCGACAACGCCGCCCTGCTGCTGCGTGGTGTCAAGCGGGAGGACGTCGAGCGCGGCCAGGTCGTCGTGAAGCCGGGCACCACCACCCCGCACACGGAGTTCCAGGCCTCGGTCTACATCCTGGCCAAGGACGAGGGTGGCCGGCACACGCCGTTCTTCAACAACTACCGCCCGCAGTTCTACTTCCGCACCACCGACGTCACCGGTGTCGTGACGCTGCCGGAGGGCACGGAGATGGTGATGCCGGGCGACAACACCGAGATCTCGGTCCAGCTGATCCAGCCGGTCGCGATGGACGAGGGTCTGCGGTTCGCCATCCGCGAGGGTGGCCGCACCGTGGGCGCCGGCCAGGTCACCAAGATCGTCAAGTGAGGTACCCGGACCCCCGGGTGCGGATGTCGCACCTCGGTGTGGCATCCTGAACAGGTTGCTCGACGTGGGGCGGCCGATTTCGCAAGGACTCGTCACGCAGGCCGGAGAAATCGGCCGCCCCACTGTGAGCGCCCCGGGCTCGTGAACTTCGCGAGTCGGGAGTGATCGGCCGAGCCGACGCTCCGAGGAAGCAGACCTGGCGGCACGACAACGATCCTGCGGGATCAGTCTGCGTGGCCCGGGCGACACGCCCGAGCGCGGGGGCCGGGGATAGGTCGTTGACGTGCGAGAACAGCGGTACTAGACGATTCCCCGACCGTCCGGTGGCGAGCTGCGGTGGGACGGGTCGGCGATCGAACGATCGAAGGCGGACCGGACCCGCGGAGTCGTGTCGGACCGGTCGAGGACGAGACGGTAAGGAACCATGGCGGGACAGAAGATCCGCATCAGGCTCAAGGCCTACGACCACGAGGCGATCGACAGCAGCGCGCGCAAGATCGTCGAGACGGTGACGCGCACCGGTGCCTCGGTGGTCGGACCTGTGCCGCTGCCGACCGAGAAGAACGTTTACTGCGTCATCCGCTCGCCGCACAAGTACAAGGACTCGCGCGAGCACTTCGAGATGCGCACGCACAAGCGTCTGATCGACATCCTCGAACCGACGCCGAAGACGGTGGACGCGCTCATGCGCATCGACCTTCCGGCGAGCGTCGACGTCAACATCCAGTAAGCGTTGGTCGAGCGGCGGAGATAGAGACTGATGTCTGAAAGGCAAGTGAAGGGCATCCTGGGCACCAAGCTCGGCATGACCCAGGTCTTCGACGAGAACAACCGGGTCATCCCGGTGACGGTCGTCAAGGCGGGGCCGAACGTGGTGACCCAGGTGCGCGACAAGGACAAGGACGGCTACTCGGCCGTGCAGCTGGCGTTCGGCGCCGTGGACCCGCGGAAGGTGAACAAGCCGAAGTCGGGCCACTTCGAGAAGGCCGGTGTGACCCCGCGGCGGCACCTCGCGGAACTGCGCACCTCGGACGCGGACGCCTACGAGGTCGGCCAGGAGCTCACCGTCGAGATCTTCGACGACGGCACGCTGGTCGACGTGACCGGCACGACCAAGGGCAAGGGGTTCGCCGGCGGCATGAAGCGGCACGGCTTCTCCGGTCAGGGTGCCGCCCACGGTAACCAGGCCACGCACCGCAAGCCGGGTGCGATCGGCGGGGCGGCGACGCCCGGTCGCGTGTTCAAGGGCAAGAAGATGGCGGGCCGGATGGGCCGCAACCGCGTCACGACGCAGGGCCTGCGCGTGCACTCGGTGCGCGCCGACGACGGTCTGCTGCTGATCAAGGGAGCGGTTCCCGGCCCGAAGAACGGCCTGGTGTTCGTCCGCAGCGCCGCGAAGGGTGGTGTGACGCAATGACCGCGACGGTCGAGGTGAAGACTCCGGCGGGCGAGGCCGGGGGCACGGTCGAGCTGCCCGCGGAGATCTTCGACGTGCAGGCCAACATCCCGTTGATGCACCAGGTCGTGGTGGCGCAGCTCGCCGCGGCGCGTCAGGGTACGCACGAGACGAAGACCCGGGGCGACGTCCGCGGCGGTGGCCGCAAGCCGTACCGGCAGAAGGGCACCGGGCGGGCGCGTCAGGGCTCGGTCCGGGCGCCGCAGTTCGTCGGTGGTGGCACGGTGCACGGGCCCACGACCCGGGACTACACCCAGCGGACGCCGAAGAAGATGAAGGCCGCGGCACTGCGGGGCGCGCTGTCCGACCGTGCGCGGTCCGGGCAGCTGCACGTGGTGACCGAGCTGGTCAGCGGTGCGAAGCCGTCGACGAAGGCGGCGAAGGCCGCCCTGGCCGCCGTCACCGACGCCACGCGCGTGTTGGTGGTGGTGGACCGCGACGACGAGCGCAGCGTGCTGTCGGCGCGGAACCTGCCGTACGTCCACCTGATCACGCCGGACCAGCTCAACACCTACGACGTGCTCGTGAACGACGACGTGGTGTTCACCAGGGCCGCGTTCGACGCCTTCCTGGCCGGGCCCGCCCAGCACAAGGGCGCCGGCGCGGAGACGACGGCCGAAGGGAGTGTGCAGGCATGAGCTCCGTGGCGATCCCCGACCCGCGCGACGTGCTGATCGCGCCGGTGATCTCCGAGAAGTCCTACGGGCTGCTCGACGACCACAAGTACACGTTCCTGGTTCGTCCCGACGCCAACAAGACGCAGGTCAAGGTGGCGGTCGAGAAGATCTTCGGCGTGAAGGTCGTCAGTGTGAACACCCAGAACCGCCCGGGCAAGCGCAAGCGCACCCGGTACGGGTTCGGCAAGCGCAAGGACACCAAGCGCGCCATCGTCACGCTGTCGGCCGAGAGCAAGCCGATCGAGATCTTCGGCGGACCAGCCGCGTAAGGGACTGAGACGACATGGGCAGCATCCGCAAGTACAAGCCAACAAGTGGGGGGCGCCGGGGTTCCTCGGTCGCCGACTTCGCTGAGATCACGCGGTCCGAGCCGGAGAAGTCGCTGGTCAAGCCGGTCACCAAGACCGGAGGCCGGAACGCCCGCGGCAAGATCACGACTCGGCACAAGGGCGGTGGGCACAAGCGGGCCTACCGGATCGTGGACTTCCGGCGCAACGACAAGGACGGCGTCCCGGCGAAGGTCGCGCACATCGAGTACGACCCGAACCGGACCGCCCGGATCGCTCTGCTGCACTACGCCGACGGCGAGAAGCGCTACATCATCGCGCCGGACAAGCTGAAGCAGGGCGACAAGATCGAGAACGGCCCGAAGGCCGACATCAAGCCGGGCAACAACCTGCCGCTGCGCAACATCCCGGTCGGCACGGTGGTGCACGCGATCGAGCTGCGGCCCGGCGGCGGCGCGAAGATCGCCCGCTCGGCGGGTGCGCGCGTGCAGCTCGTGGCCAAGGACGGACCGTACGCGCAGCTGCGGATGCCCTCGGGCGAGATCCGCAACGTGGACGTGCGCAACCGGGCCACGGTCGGCGAGGTCGGCAACTCGGAGCACTCGAACATCAGCTGGGGCAAGGCGGGCCGCAGCCGTTGGCGTGGCAAGCGCCCGACGGTGCGCGGTGTCGTGATGAACCCGGTCGACCACCCGCACGGTGGTGGTGAGGGCAGGACGTCCGGTGGCCGGCACCCGGTCAACCCGAACGGTATGCCCGAGGGTCGTACCCGCCGGCGCAAGCCGAGCGACCAGTTGATCGTCCGCCGTAGGCGCACCGGCAAGAAGAAGCGCTGAGTAGGAGGTAGCCACCGATGCCACGCAGCCTGAAGAAGGGCCCGTTCGTGGACGACCACCTGCTCAAGAAGGTGGACGCGCTCAACGACTCGGGCAAGAAGACCGTCATCAAGACCTGGTCCCGCCGGTCGACGATCACTCCGGACATGCTCGGCCACACCATCGCGGTGCACGACGGTCGCAAGCACGTCCCGGTGTTCGTCACCGAGGCGATGGTGGGGCACAAGCTGGGCGAGTTCGCCCCGACGCGGACCTTCAAGGGCCACGTCAAGGATGACCGCAAGTCGCGCCGCCGCTGAGCGCGCACCGAGAAGGGCAAGTAATGATGAACGCGCGTAGTGACGCGGTTGCCGAGGCGCAGGAACTGCCCACGGCTTTCGCGCGGGCTCGCTTCGTCCGGGACTCGCCGACCAAGGTGCGCCGGGTGATCGAGCTGATCAAGGGCCGTAACGCCAACGAGGCCCTGGCCGTGCTCCGGTACGCGCCGCAGACGGCCAGCGACCAGTTGGCCAAGGTGCTCGCCAGCGCCATGGCCAACGCGGAGAACAACCTCGACCTCGACCCGGACACGCTCTGGGTCAAGAACGCCTACGCCGACGAGGGTCCGACGCTCAAGCGCATCCGCCCGCGGGCGCAGGGCCGTGCGTTCCGCATCCGGAAGCGGACCAGCCACATCACGGTGGAGGTCGAGTCGCGTCCCGACAAGGCGAAGTCGAAGAGCAAGAAGAAGGCAGGTGGCCGGTAGTGGGCCAGAAGATCAACCCGCACGGCTTCCGGCTCGGGATCACCACGGACTGGAAGTCCCGCTGGTACGCCGACAAGCAGTACTCGGAGTACGTGGCCGAGGACGTCAAGATCCGCAAGCTCCTGTCCACCGGCATGGAGCGCGCGGGTATCTCCAAGGTGGAGATCGAGCGCACCCGGGAGCGGGTCCGTGTCGACATCCACACCGCCCGTCCGGGCATCGTCATCGGGCGCCGCGGCGCCGAGGCGGACCGGATCCGCGGCGCGCTGGAGAAGCTCACCGGTAAGCAGGTGCAGCTCAACATCCTCGAGGTGAAGAACTCCGAGGCCGACGCGCAGCTCGTGGCCCAGGGCATCGCCGAGCAGCTGTCCAACCGTGTCGCCTTCCGGCGCGCGATGCGCAAGGCGATCCAGACGTCGATGCGCTCGCCGCAGGTCAAGGGCATCCGCGTGCAGTGCAGCGGCCGGCTCGGCGGCGCCGAGATGTCCCGGTCGGAGCACTACCGCGACGGCCGGGTCCCGCTGCACACCCTGCGTGCCGACATCGACTACGGGTTCTTCGAGGCCCGGACGACGTTCGGCCGCATCGGCGTGAAGGTGTGGATCTACAAGGGCGACCTGATGGGTGGCCTCAAGGCCAAGCAGGAGCGGGAGGCCGCCGCGGCCTCCGAGCGTGCGCCGCGCCGTGAGCGCCCGTCGCGGCGTCGGTCCGGCTCGTCCGGCACGACGCCGACGTCGACCGAAGCAAGCAGGGCCGCCGCGAACACGCAGACCGACACCGACGTCGCGGCGAGCCAGGCCCCGGAGGTGGCGTCCCCGGACGCCGCAGAGAAGACGGAGGGCTGAGGCGTGCTCATCCCACGCAAGGTCAGGTACCGCAAGCAGCACTCGCCGAGGACTTCCGGTGCGGCCAAGGGCGGCACGAAGGTGCACTTCGGTGACTACGGCATCCAGGCGCTCGAGCAGGGTTACGTGACAAACCGGCAGATCGAGTCGGCACGTATCGCGATGACCCGGCACGTCAAGCGCGGCGGCAAGATCTGGATCAACATCTTCCCGGACCGGCCGCTGACCAAGAAGCCCGCCGAGACCCGCATGGGTGGCGGCAAGGGGTCGCCCGAGTACTGGGTGGCCAACGTCAAGCCCGGTCGCGTCATGTTCGAGATGAGCTTCCCGAACGAGGCGGTCGCCCACGAGGCGCTGCGTCGCGCGATCCACAAGCTGCCGATGAAGTGCCGGATCGTGAACCGCGAAGGTGGTGAGTTCTGATGGCGAAGGCCGGAGGAGTTGCGGCGTCAGAACTTCGTGAGCTCACTGCTGACGAGCTCGTGCTGCGCCTGAAGGAGTCGAAGGAGGAACTGTTCAACCTCCGCTTCCAGATGGCCACCGGGCAGCTCGACAACAACCGCAGGCTGCGCACGGTGCGCGCGGACATCGCCCGCATCTACACCGTGATGCGGGAGCGGGAGCTCGGCCTGTCCGTCTCCCCCGAGGAGAACGAGAGTGAGGGTGCCGCATGACGGAGGCGGTGCAGAGCAGGGACACCGACCGGAACTACCGGAAGGTGCGTGAAGGCCTGGTCGTGTCCGACAGGATGGACAAGACGATCGTCGTGGAACTCGAGGACCGTAAGAAGCACCCGCTCTACGGCAAGATCATGCGCCGGACCAAGAAGGTCAAGGCACACGACGAGGGCAACACCGCGGGCGTGGGCGACCGGGTCACGCTGATGGAGACCCGGCCGATGTCGGCGACCAAGCGTTGGCGGCTCGTCGAGATCCGTGAGAAGGCCAAGTAATCAGGGGCCGGGCGGCCCCGTTCGTTCCGCCAGGCTCGGCGTCGCCGAGAACCGGCGCGACATACAGGAGTTGACGTGATCCAGCAGGAGTCGCGACTGCGAGTCGCCGACAACACGGGTGCCAAGGAGATCCTGACCATCCGGGTGCTCGGTGGCTCGGGGCGGCGCTACGCGGGCATCGGCGACATCATCGTCGCCACCGTCAAGGACGCCATCCCGGGCGCCAATGTGAAGCGTGGTGACGTCGTCAAGGCCGTCATCGTCAGGACGGTGAAGGAGAAGCGTCGCCCCGACGGCTCCTACATCCGGTTCGACGAGAACGCTGCGGTGCTCATCAAGAACGACAACGATCCACGCGGCACACGCATCTTCGGGCCGGTCGGCCGCGAGCTGCGCGATCGGAAGTTCATGAAGATCATCTCGCTCGCGCCGGAGGTGCTCTGACAATGAAGGTGAAGAAGGGCGACACGGTCCTCGTCATCGCGGGCAAGGACAAGGGTGCCAAGGGCAAGGTCATCCAGGCCTACCCGGGCCGCCAGCGCGTGCTGGTCGAGGGTGTGAACCGCATCAAGAAGCACACCCGGATCACCCAGACACAGCGCGGTGCCCAGTCCGGCGGCATCGTCACCCAGGAGGCCCCCATCCACGTGTCGAACGTGATGGTCGTCGACTCCGACGGAAAGCCGACCCGGGTGGGACACCGCATCGGCGAGGACGGCAAGAAGGTTCGTATCTCGCGTAGGACGGGCAAGGACATCTGATGACCACCGCAGAGAAAAGCTACCCGACGCCGCGGTTGAAGACCCGGTACCGCGACGAGATCGCCGGCCAGCTGCGTGAGGAGTTCGACCTGGGGAACCCGCACCAGATCCCCGGTGTGGTCAAGGTCGTGCTGAACATGGGTGTCGGTGACGCCGCCCGGGACAGCAAGCTCATCGAGGGCGCGGTCCGGGACCTCGCCGCGATCACCGGCCAGCGTCCCGAGGTCCGCCGGGCCCGGAAGTCGATCTCGCAGTTCAAGCTGCGGGAGGGGCAGCCGATCGGTGCCCGTGTGACGCTGCGGGGCGACCGGATGTGGGAGTTCCTCGACCGGCTGCTGACCATCTCGCTGCCCCGGATCCGGGACTTCCGCGGCCTGTCGAGCAAGCAGTTCGACGGCAAGGGCAACTACACGTTCGGGTTGACCGAGCAGTCGATGTTCCACGAGATCTCGCCGGACTCGATCGACCGCCCCCGCGGCATGGACGTCACGGTCGTCACCACGGCGACCAACGACGACGAGGGCCGCTCGTTGCTCCGCAAGCTCGGCTTCCCGTTCAAGGAGGCGTCATGAGCGACACTCGGTCCGTTGTGCTGAGGAAAGCCGACCGGGTGCGGGTGTCCCGCAAGAATCAGGAGAGTTGATCAGATGGCCAAGAAAGCTCTGATCGCCAAGGCTGCCCGCAAGCCCAAGTTCCGGGTGCGCGCCTACACCCGCTGCCAGAAGTGTGGCCGGCCGCGTTCGGTCTACCGCAAGTTCGGCCTGTGCCGGATCTGCCTGCGGGACATGGCGCACGCGGGCCAGCTCCCCGGCGTGAACAAGTCGAGCTGGTGAAGGCTTTTACCGCACCCTGCGCAGACAGGGATCCATCCCACTTCGCCACAGGCCCCGAGCCGGCCCGGTACGCACCGGCCGCCGGTGAGGGGAACCGGGGCGAGAAAGGTTGACAGGTCACCATGACGATGACCGACCCGATCGCAGACTTCCTGACACGTCTGCGGAACGCGAACTCGGCGTACCACGACGTGGTCGAGCTGCCGCACTCGAAGATCAAGGCGAACATCTCGGAGATCCTCAAGCGTGAGGGCTACATCTCGGACTACCGCACCGAGCCGGGAGACAAGCACAAGAACCTGGTCGTCGAGCTGAAGTTCGGCCCCAACCGCGAGCGCAGCATCGCCGGCCTGCGGCGTGTGTCGAAGCCCGGCCTGCGTGTGTACGCGAAATCGACCAACCTGCCCAGCGTTCTGGGTGGCCTCGGCGTGGCGATCATCTCGACCTCGTCCGGCCTGCAGACCGACCGGCAGTGCAAGCGCAACGGCGTGGGCGGGGAAGTCCTCGCCTATGTCTGGTGAGGAAGGGGGACAGGCATGTCACGCATCGGTAAGCTGCCGATCACCGTCCCCTCCGGGGTCGAGGTGACCATCGACGGTCAGCACGTCTCGGTCACCGGGCCGAAGGGCACCCTCGAGCACACCGTCCCGGAGCCGATCACCGTGGAGCGGGACGAGGACGGCACGCTCGCCGTCCGGCGCCCGGACGATGAACGGGAGAACCGCTCGCTGCACGGACTGACCCGGACCCTGGTCAACAACCTGGTCACCGGCGTCAAGGACGGCTTCGAGAAGCGGATGGAGATTCACGGCGTCGGCTACCGCGTCCAGGCCAAGGGCGACGACCTCGAATTCGCGCTCGGCTTCAGCCACCCGGTGACGGTGTCCGCGCCCGAGGGGATCACCTTCAAGGTGGAGAGCCCGACCAAGTTCTCGGTGTCCGGCATCGACAAGCAGAAGGTCGGCCAGACGGCGGCGGTCATCCGCAAGCTCCGGCGTCCCGACCCCTACAAGGGCAAGGGCCTGCGGTACGAGGGCGAGCGCATCCGTCGCAAGGTCGGAAAGACGGGTAAGTGATCATGAGCGAAACGGTGACGAAGCGCAAGCCGGTCGGCAAGGACATCTCCACCCGTCGTCGCGCCGGCAAGGCCCGCAGGCACGCACGGCTGCGGAAGAAGATCAGCGGCACGGCGCAGACCCCGCGGATGTCGGTCAAGCGCTCCTCGCGGCACCTCGTCGTCCAGTTGATCGACGACGACGCGGGCCACACGCTGGCGTCGGCGTCGACGCTGGAGGCGGACGTGCGCACCGTCGAGGGCGACAAGAAGGCCAAGGCCACGAGGGTCGGCGAGCTGGTCGCCGCCCGCGCCAAGGACGCGGGCGTCTCGCGAGCGGTGTTCGACCGGGGAGGCAACGCCTACCACGGCCGGATCGCGGCTCTCGCCGACGCCGCCCGCGAGGCGGGGTTGGAGTTCTGACATGAGCACATTTCTCGAGAACGGAAGGAACGCCTGATGCCGGGACGTACGCGGCAATCCGGCGGCCAGGGGGGACCGGGCGGCGACCGCGAGCGCGGTGGCGGCCGGGACCGCAGGGACCGTCGTGACGGTGGCCGTGGCGGGGCGGCCCAGGACAAGACCCCGCACCTCGAGCGCGTCGTATCGATCAACCGGGTGGCGAAGGTCGTCCAGGGTGGTCGGCGCTTCAGCTTCACCGCGCTGGTCGTCGTCGGGGACGGCGACGGGCAGGTCGGTGTCGGCTACGGAAAGGCCAAGGAGGTGCCCTCGGCGATCGCCAAGGGTGTCGAGGAGGCCAAGAAGAACTTCTTCCGCGTGCCCCGGATCGGGGGCAGCATCCCGCACCCCGTGCAGGGTGAGGAGGCCGCGGGCGTGGTTCTGCTCCGTCCGGCCAGCCCCGGTACCGGTGTGATCGCCGGTGGTGCCGTGCGTGCCGTGCTGGAGTGCGCCGGGGTGCACGACGTGCTGTCGAAGTCGCTGGGCAGCGACAACGCGATCAACATCGTGCACGCGACCGTGCGGGCCCTGCGGGATCTGCAGCGTCCGGAGGAGGTGGCGGCCCGCCGTGGGCTGCCGCTCGAGGACGTCGCCCCGGCCCGGATGCTGCGCCAGCGCGCGGGGCAGGAGGTCTGACATGACGCAACTGAAGGTCACGCAGATCAGGGGCCTGGTCGGCACGCAGAAGAGCCAGAAGGCCTCGCTGCGCACCCTCGGCCTGCGCAAGATCCACCAGTCGGTGGTGCGGGAGGACACGCCCCAGGTGCGTGGTCTGATCAACGCGGTCCGCCACCTGGTGAACGTGGAGGAGGTCAAGTAATGGCCATCAAGATCCACCACCTGCGGCCGGCCCCCGGCGCGAATCGGGACAAGATCCGTGTCGGCCGTGGTGAGAGCTCGAAGGGCAAGACCGCGGGTCGCGGTACGAAGGGCACCAGAGCCCGGAAGAACGTGCCCGCCGGCTTCGAGGGTGGGCAGATGCCCATCCAGCAGCGGCTTCCGAAGCTGCGCGGGTTCAAGAACCGCAACCGCACCGAGTACCAGGGAATCAACGTGGGCGACCTCGTCCGCGCGTTCCCGGACGGCGGCACGGTCGGCAGGGACGAACTGGTGTCCCGGGGCCTGATCCACCGGGACGAACTCGTGAAGGTCCTCGGTGACGGCGACGTGAACGGCGTCAAGCTCGACGTCGCCGCCGACGCCTTCTCCAAGTCGGCCCGGGAGAAGATCGAGTCGGCGGGCGGCACGACGACCCGACTCTGACTCGCACGCTCACCGGTCGTCGAACCGGGAGACCCGCACAACGAAACGGCCCGCAGCCCCCCACCGGGGCCGCGGGCCGTTTCACGTTCCCACCCCGACCCGACTCGCCCTCCCGACCCGCGCCCGGCCACCCAGGGACGACATTCCGCCCGCGAACTGTCCCCACGAGGGCCGGGCACGTCGCCGTGGTGGCGCGTTCCGCCCGCGGAACGCGCCACCACCCGGGCCAGGACGTACCCCCGTTCGTGGGGTCGTTCGGCGACGAACGTGGGCAAAGCCGCACTATGTGCGGCGGCACTCAGAGAGGCTGTTAGAGTCGCACTCGACGCTTGGGGCACCCATGTGCCCCGAGCGTGTCTGGCTTGCCCGCCAGTGACAGAGTGTCCAGCCGGCCAAGGTGGTCGGCCAAGCCGATCGTCGGTTCGCCGACGACGCCGAGGAGGTCCCCCGCGTGCTCAGCGCCTTCCGCTCGGCTCTCGCGACGCCGGACCTGCGCAAGAAGATCCTGTTCACGCTGATGATCGTGGCCGTCTACCGCGTCGGTGCGGTCACGCCAGCTCCCGGGGTTTCCTACCCCAACGTGCAGGCATGTCAGGCGCAGGCAGAGGATCAGAACATCTTCTCGCTGCTGAACCTGTTCAGTGGTGGGGCGCTGCTACAGCTGTCCGTGTTCGCCACGGGCATCATGCCCTACATCACGGCGAGCATCATCGTGCAGCTGTTGACGGTGGTGATCCCCCGGTTCGAGGAGCTGAAGAAGGAAGGCCAGGCCGGACAGGGCAAACTGACGCAGTACACGCGGTACCTGACGATCGGACTCGCGATCCTGCAGGCAACCGGCGTGGTCGCGTTGGCGGACCGCAATCAGCTGTTCGTCGGCTGTGAGGTGCCGGTACTGCCGGACGACAGCGTCTACTCGCTGGCCCTCACGGTGCTGACGATGACCGCGGGCACCGCCGTGATGATGTGGCTCGGCGAGCTGATCACCGAGCGCGGCGTCGGCAACGGCATGTCCCTGCTCATCTTCCTCAACATCGCCGCGCGGATCCCCGAGGAGGGCGCGAACATCCTGAGCTCGGCGGGTGGACTCACGTTCTTCTTCGTCTGTGTCCTCGGGCTGGCGATCATCGCGAGCGTGGTCTTCGTCGAGCAGGGCCAGCGCCGGATCCCGGTGCAGTACGCGAAGCGGATGGTCGGACGCCGGATGTACGGCGGGACCTCGACCTACCTGCCGATCAAGGTCAACCAGGCCGGCGTGATCCCGGTGATCTTCGCGTCCTCGCTGCTGTACCTGCCCGATCTGCTCGGGCAGCTCATCGGGGATCCGAACGAGGCGTCCGGATGGCAGCAGTTCATCCAGACGTACCTGACCGATCAGTCGAGCTGGGTACACATCCTGCTGTACTTCTCGATGATCATCTTCTTCACGTACTTCTACATCACGATCACCTTCAACGTGGACGACCGCGCTGAGGAGATGAAGAAGTTCGGCGGCTTCATCCCGGGGATCCGCCCGGGTCGGCCGACCGCCGAATACCTCGGGTTCGTGCTCAACCGGATCACCCTGCCGGGGTCGATCTACCTGGGTGTCGTGGCGATCCTGCCCAACTTCTTCCTGTCCATGACCGGGAGCCAGCAAGGCGGTGGCGGCGCCCAGAACTTCCCGTTCGGCGGAACAGCTGTGCTGATCATGGTCGGTGTCGCCCTGCACACCGTGAAACAGATCGAGAGCCAGCTGATGCAGCGCAACTATGAAGGGTTCCTCCGATGACGCGTGTGGTCCTCGTTGGTCCTCCAGGGGCCGGAAAAGGTACGCAAGCGGCGGCGCTGTCCGACAGGCTCGGCGTCCCGCACATCTCGACCGGTGATTTGTTCCGGTCGCACGTGGGGCAGGAGACCCCGCTCGGCCGGGAGGCGAAGCGCTATCTCGACTCCGGCGAGCTCGTGCCGGACACGGTGACGAACGAGATGGTGCGCGAGCGCCTGACCGACCCGGACGCCAAGAACGGCTTCCTGCTCGACGGATTCCCGCGGAACACCAAGCAGGCCGAGGTGCTCGGCGAGATGCTCGCCGACAACGACACCGCGCTCGACGCGGTGATCGAACTCCAGGTGTCCGAGGACCTGCTGGTGGAGCGGCTGCTGGAGCGCGGACGGTCCGACGACACCGAGGACGTCATCCGCCGCAGGCAGCAGGTGTACCGCTCGGAGACGGCACCGCTGCTGGAGTACTACTCCGACATCCTGGTGACGGTCGACGGTGTCGGGGACATCGACGAGGTCTCGGACAGGGTGCTCGACGCGCTCGGCAAGCGCTCGTGACCCTGGTCGGCTCACTGCTGGGTATGTTCCGACGTCGAAACACGATCGAGGTCAAGACGCGCGGCGAGCTCGACGCGATGCGACGCGCCGGGCTCGTCGTCGCCCGCACCCTCGACCTGGTACGGCGGTCGGCCGTGCCCGGGGCGAGTACCGGTGAGCTGGACGAGCTCGCCGAGCAGACGATCCGGGACGCCGGTGCGGTGCCGTCGTTCAAGGGCTACCACGGGTTCCCCGCGTCGATCTGCGCGTCGGTGAACGAGCAGATCGTGCACGGGATCCCGACCTGGGACCGCGTGCTCGACGACGGTGACCTGCTGTCGGTGGACTGTGGCGCGATCCTCGACGGGTGGCACGGCGACTCGGCGGTGACCATCGAGGTCGGGACGGTCTCGGATCGCGACCGCGCACTGTCCGAGGCAACCAGGGCGGCGATGGAGGCGGGGGTGGCAGCCCTCGGTTCGGCCACCCGGCTGACCGACATCTCGCACGCCATCGAGACCGCGGCCCAGCGGAAGGCCGCGGAGCACGGCGTGGAGTACGGGATGATCGCCGAGTACGGCGGACACGGGATCGGCCGTGAGATGCACATGGAGCCGTTTCTGCCGAACCTCGGCCGACCGGGCCGGGGACCGAAGCTCACGACCGGCATGGCGCTCGCCATCGAGCCGATGCTCACGGCCGGATCCTCGGAGGCCGTCGAGCTGGACGACGGCTGGACCGTCGTCACCGCGGACGCCTCCCGCGCCGCCCACTGGGAACACACCGTCGCGATCACCGACGACGGCCCGTGGGTCCTCACCGCCCCGGACAACGGGAACAGTTAGCCCGCGAACTGCGGTACACGTACACGGGGTGCGGTGGCCTGGAAACCGGCACCGGCTCCCCTCCCCCCCCCCACCCGCCGAACGCCCCGGGCCGGCCCGGGGACGACGTTTCGCCCGCGAACCGCGTCACTACGGGAGCCGGGGGCAGGCTGATACGACACCGTCGTCCGGTCGAACGCGCGGAGTGGTCGCGCGGTCGCTGCGGGGTCTGACACGGCCCCGGTGGTCGGGCTTGACACGCGTTGCGTACACTGTCTGATTGGCGTGCTCATCACGTCGGTCCCATCGTGCTCGCTTATCGGGTTCCGGCCGACGTGACGTGTGTGCCACCCAGGCAAGCACTCAACGCTCAACGATCACGAAACGCGGAGTACATGGCGAAGAAGGACGGGGCCATCGAGGTCGAGGGCCGCGTAATCGAGCCGCTTCCCAACGCGATGTTTCGCGTCGAGTTGGAGAACGGCCACAAGGTCCTAGCACACATCAGCGGCAAGATGCGGCAGCACTACATCCGCATCCTGCCGGAAGACAGGGTCGTCGTGGAGCTCTCGCCCTACGACTTGTCCCGTGGACGCATCGTCTACCGCTACAAGTGATTTCGTGAGCGTGGCGGAGGGCGACCTCTGCCAGGGGGCGCGCAGCAACTCAGCACGAGCAGGAGAGCAGGAGACGTGAAGGTCAAGCCGAGCGTCAAGAGGATCTGCGACAAGTGCCAGATCGTCCGTCGTCACGGGCGGATCATGGTGATCTGCGACAACCTGCGGCACAAGCAGCGGCAGGGCTGATCGCGGCACTCGTTCAGGTGTTCTGACGACGCCGAACACAGTATCTCCCCGCGCCTGTCGGGTCGGCCGGACACGGCGGTCCGACCTACCCCCGGAACTTCGGGCCGGGGCCGGGACACCGTCCCGCGAGAGCGGACGGACGACGCGAGTCGGTCCCGGAACGGACGGGGAGGAGACCCGAAGTTGTGACAACGAAGGAGCACGAGCGCCAATGGCACGACTCGCCGGCGTCGACCTCCCCCGCGAGAAGCGGCTGGAGATCGCGCTGACCTACATCTACGGGATCGGCCGTACCCGCTCCAAGGAGGTCATCGCCGCGACGGACCTGAACGTGGACACCCGCGTCCGGGACCTCAGCGACGACGACCTCGTGAAGCTGCGGGATCACATCGAAGAGAACTTCAGGGTCGAAGGTGACCTCCGGCGCGAGGTGAACGCCGACATCCGGCGGAAGATCGAGATCGGGTGCTACGAGGGGCTGCGGTGGCGCCGCGGGCTCCCGGTGCGGGGCCAGCGCACCAAGACGAACGCCCGCACCCGTAAGGGCCCGAAGAAGACGGTCGCCGGCAAGAAGAAGGCGGGCAAGAAGTGAGCGTCCGGGTCCGGCGGGGCGTCCGTGCCGGCGCGGTCCAGCGTCGGCGTGCGGCCTCCCGCATGTCCCCCAGAGCTCTCTACGCCCGTCCGATGGCGCTGCGCCAGCTGTACACGGACGCCGGGACGCTCATCCGGCGTGGCCAGCACGAGGCCGCGGCCACCCATCACCAGAACTCGCGCTAGAGGAGAAACCCGACCATGCCACCCAAGGGTCGTACGACCGGAACCAAGAAGGTCCGGCGCAGGGAAAAGAAGAACGTTGCACACGGGCACGCCCACATCAAGAGCACGTTCAACAACACCATCGTCTCGATCACCGATCCGCAGGGCGCGGTGATCTCCTGGGCGTCCTCCGGCCACGTCGGCTTCAAGGGCTCCCGGAAGTCGACGCCGTTCGCGGCGCAGATGGCCGCGGAGAACGCGGCCCGCAAGGCGACCGAGCACGGCATGAAGAAGGTCGACGTGTTCGTGAAGGGGCCCGGTTCGGGACGCGAGACCGCGATCCGTTCGCTGCAGGCCGCCGGACTCGAGGTCGGCACCATCCAGGACGTGACCCCGCAGCCGCACAACGGCTGCCGCCCGCCGAAGCGTCGCCGGGTCTGAGGAACGGGGAGGAGTAAAGAACCATGGCTCGATACACCGGCCCCGCGACCCGTCTCTCGCGTCGCCTCAAGGTCGATCTCGTCGGTGGCGACAAGGCCTTCGAGCGTCGCCCCTACCCGCCGGGCCAGCACGGCCGCGGCCGGGTCAAGGAGAGCGAGTACCTGCTGCAGCTGCAGGAGAAGCAGAAGGCCCGTCACTCGTACGGCATTGTCGAGCGGCAGTTCCGCCGCTACTACGAGGAGGCCACGCGGCGTCCCGGCAAGACCGGCGAGAACCTGCTGCAGATCCTGGAGTCGCGGCTGGATAACGTCGTGTACCGGGCGGGGCTCGCGCGGACCCGCCGTCAGGCCCGGCAGCTGGTCAGCCACGGCCACTTCACGGTGAACGGGACGAACGTCAACATCCCGAGCTACCGCGTCACGAAGTTCGACATCATCGATGTCCGGCCGAAGTCGCTGCAGATGCTGCCGTTCGTCGCGGCCAAGGAGTCGCTGGGCGAGCGTCCGGTGCCCGGCTGGCTGCAGGTCGTCCCGTCGAACCTGCGCATCCTCGTGCACCAGTTGCCCGAGCGCGCACAGATCGACATTCCGGTGCAGGAACAACTGATCGTCGAGTTCTACTCGAGGTGATCCGGCACCGGCCCGGTGCCGGTCCGGATCGGGTGGCGGCGCCCCGAGCGCGCCGCCACCACGCCATCCCTTTCGGCGTCATATGGCGGGCGCCGGTAGGAAAGGAAGAAGGACAGTGCTGATTTCCCAGCGGCCGACTCTCAGCGAGGAGACGGTCAACGAGACGCGCTCACGGTTCACGATCGAACCGCTGGAGCCGGGCTTCGGCTACACCCTCGGCAACTCGTTGCGGCGCACGCTGCTGTCGTCGATCCCGGGTGCCGCGGTCACGAGCATCCGTATCGACGGCGTGCTGCACGAGTTCACCACCGTGCCGGGCGTCAAGGAAGACGTCACCGAGATCATCCTGAATCTCAAGGAACTCGTCGTCTCCTCGGAGGAGGACGAGCCCGTCACGATGTACCTGCGCAAGCAGGGGCCGGGCGAGGTGACCGCGGCGGACATCGTGCCCCCGGCCGGGGTGACGGTGCACAACCCGGATCTGCAGATCGCGTCGCTCAACGACAAGGGCAAGCTCGAGATCGAACTGGTCGTCGAGCGTGGCCGCGGGTACGTGCCCGCTCTGCAGAACAAGCAGGCCGGTGCCGAGATCGGTCGGATCCCGATCGACTCGATCTACTCGCCGGTGCTGAAGGTGACGTACAAGGTCGAGGCGACCCGTGTCGAACAGCGGACCGACTTCGACAAGCTGATCCTCGACGTGGAGACCAAGCCGTCCCTCACGCCGAGGGACGCGGTCGCGTCGGCGGGCAGGACGCTGGTCGAGCTGTTCGGGCTCGCCCGTGAGCTCAACGTCGACGCGGAGGGCATCGAGATCGGGCCGTCGCCGCAGGAGGCGGACACCATCGCGGCCTACGCGATGCCGATCGAGGACCTGGACCTGACGGTGCGGTCGTACAACTGCCTGAAGCGCGAGGGGATTCACACGGTCGGCGAACTGGTCTCGCGGAGCGAGGCCGACCTGCTCGACATCCGGAACTTCGGCGCCAAGTCGATCGACGAGGTCAAGATGAAGCTCGTCGGTCTGGGCCTCGCGCTGAAGGACAGCCCGCCCGGGTTCGACCCCACTGCCGCTGCGTCCACCTACGAGGGGGAGACGTGGGGCGCGGACACCGCGACCGATTTCCCCGACACCGGCCCCGACGACGGCCAGGACTTCGCGGAGACGGAACAGCTGTAAGTGGTCCTGCGGCGCTAGAAGCTCAAACGAGGAGAACCGATGCCCACCCCCACGAAGGGATCCCGTCTCGGCGGATCGCCTGCGCACGAGCGGTTGATGCTGGCCAACCTGGCTACGTCGTTGTTCGAGCACGGCAAGATCACCACGACCGAGGCGAAGGCCAAGCGGGTGCGCCCGCTCGCCGAAAAGCTGATCACCAAGGCGAAGCGTGGTGACCTGCACAATCGGCGTCAGATCATGCGGACGATCCGGGACAAGGACGTCGTGCACAAGCTGATGGCCGAGATCGGACCGTTCTACAGCGACCGCAACGGTGGCTATGTGCGGATCACCAGGACGCTACCGCGCAAGGGTGACAATGCGCCCATGGCGGTCATCGAACTGGTCCCGGAGAAGACGGTGACCTCCGAGGCGGAGGCCGCACGGAAGACGAAGTTCGCGAAGGACGAGGCCGCGCAGAAGCCGCAGCCCGAGTCCACCACGGAGGAGTCCGGCGGGCAGGACGGGGAGACGTCCGGCCCGGGCGATGAGGCCGAGGCCGACAACGCGGACGAGTCGAACGACGCCGTCGAGGAGCCGAGCGACAAGAAGGACGAGTCCTGACGGCTCAGCACGAGACGAACGAGCCCGCCGTTCCCCACGGGGACGGCGGGCTCGTTCGTCTCCGCCTCGATCTCGGCTACGACGGTACGGACTTCTACGGCTGGGCCCGCCAACCGACACTTCGCACGGTGCAGGGCGTCTTGGAGGACGCGCTGACAAAGCAACCCCCGGGCGCCTCCGTCCGCACCCCGATAGTCGTGGCCGGCCGCACCGACACCGGCGTCCACGCCACCGGCCAGGTGGCCCATGTGGACGTGACGCGTTTCGCGGGCGGAACGCGAGACCGGCGCAGGATGACGGTCGATGCCGATGGCGTCCCCGATTTCGGACAGGCTCGGTACCGGTTGAACCGCGCTCTGCCCGCAGATGTACGGGTTTTCGACGTTCGGCGTGCCCCTGCGGGCTTCGACGCACGCTTTTCGGCCGCGGAACGTCATTACGAGTACCGGGTGTCGGATGCGGCCTGGGGGGTGAGTCCGCTCCGCCGTCGGGATACGTTGGCGTGGCCACGGGAGCTCTCCGTGGAGGCCATGAACGAGGCGGCGACCCACCTCGTCGGCCTGCACGACTTCGCCGCCTTCTGCAAGCGAAGAGAGGGTGCGACGACGATCCGGGAGTTGCGCCACCTCCGCTGGGAACGCGTCGACGAGCATGAATTGGTGCTGCATGTGTCGGCGGACGCCTTCTGCCACTCGATGGTGCGAAGTCTCGTCGGTGCGTTGCTCTACGTGGGTGATGGTCGGCGAGGGGTCGACTGGCCGGCGGAGCTGTTGGCCCTGGGGGACCGTAGCAGTGTGGTCGCTCCTGCCCACGGGTTGACGCTGGTCCGTGTCGAATACCCGCCCGACGAACAGCTGGCGACCCGGGCGGAGATCACGCGTAATGTGCGCAGTACCGGGCTGGCCGATCAGCGGTCCCGGAAGTGAGCCTCGCGCACTTCGGCGAGCAACCGTTCGTGGTTCCCGGCGAGTTTCTCCGCGGTGACGATGACGAATCGCCACCCCTCCGCGGTCAACCACTTCCGACGTAGCTTGTCCCGCCGCAACTGCCGTTTGGTCCGGTGCCACAGGCCGTCGTATTCGACGGCTGTCTTGCTCTCCTGAAGGACGTGATCGAGTCGGGCCACCTCCCTGCCCGCCCGGACGATGCGGTATTGCGGCGTCGGTTTGAATCCCCCACACACCAGGACGACCCGCAGTTCCGATTCCGGGAGTGACTCTGCCCGGTCGTCGGACAACTCGAACGCCTTCCGCGCGAGCCGGATACCCCGGTTGCGGCGGCGATAAAGTATGCGCCCGAGTCTTGCTCGGGAAACCATACGGGCGCGGATGAAGGCGTCCAGGTCGGGAACGGCGAGTCGAAGTCTGCGTACCCAGCTACGGGTGCGTGGAGAGTGCCGTAGGAGCAGGTCGAGCGCGATGCGGCAGGGCCGTGCTATCCGCACACCGTGCCACGGCCGGGATTCCTTCCTCCCCACGGCGGTTCGCCGGACGTGGATACCACGGACCGGACCGAAGCGTGCTTCCTCGGGCACGACGAATTCCACCGGATCGTTCGGCTTGGCGAGGTCGACGCCCAGAACGGTCGCTGCCGAGCGCCCGGTCAGAACCGCACGCTTCGGAACGATCAGAGCTGCTCCGCGGCAGCGGAGTTCGTGAGTGACCTCGAGGTGGGCGGGTGCGTACACGTCCTGGAAGAGGCGACGAAACCGCGGGCCCCGAAGCTGGGCAGCGGTGAGGTACCCCGCGGAGCGTGCCGCCGAGCCACGGAAGACGTCGTTGATGTCGATTCGCGTCGGTGAGTCCATGGACACAGCGTGACCCACAGCGCCGACACACGCTCTTCACGACCAGCAGTTGTCCACAGGTTCCTCGGAGAGACGCACTTGTCCACTGGCGCCGGACGACGCCTTGACAGGCAACAGACGTGCGAAAGCGGCGCGGTCCGCCCGCAGAACGACCTACCTCCACCCGCCCGCGGAACGACCCACCCCCGCCCGCCCGGGACCACGGCCGGTGCCGGGCGGGCGGGCAGGGGAGGGGGACGAGGTCAGTCGCCTCGGCGGACCGGGCCGAGGAGTTGCTGCTCCTTGGGAGTGGTGACCAGGCGGAGCGGACGCCACAGGTTACGGCCCAGGGCAACGACCTGGTCGTCCTTCAAGGTCGTCAGCTGCCGCATCATCTGCGGCGGGAGCCGCCAGATGCGACCCGCGAGTTCCGCCTGCCCCGCGGGAAGCCGTTGCATCAGCACCAGGTCCGCCGCATTGGCCAGTGCACCTGCCTGCGGATGGAGGTACGGCAGGACATAGATCGTCGTCTGCCACGGCGAGCGTGGAGGAAACAGATCCTGTGGTGTCGGACCACCGTCGTGGACGACGAGTAGCGGTGCGTCTTCCGAGGGCCTGGGCAGTTCGACCGGGGAGAGTCGCCGGATCTGGACCAGCGGCGAGGGCTGTCCGTTTTGCTGCTGCCCCGCCGCCTGGGGCAGGACATGCCAGGCCGTGGGACGTCCGGTCGCGATGACGACCCAGGCACCGACCGCCATCGCGCGCAGCGCGACCTGCCGGGACAGGTACAGTCCACCGACCAGAACGATGCGCGTGGGTGCCGACCGCAGCGCGGAGACCGTCAGCGGTTCCCCCTGCAGCCCCGATCCGAGCACGATCCCCCCACGGTCACCCGAAGGGCTGACAACGTCGAGCAGTTCGGGATCGACGACGAACTCCGGTGCCACACCTGTGGCCTCGTTCGCGTCGTGCACACGGGTGCTCACGCGGTACCTCCCAGGGGTAACGTCGAGGCGAATCCGGAGGCCTGTGATCCACGGAGCGGTGTCAGTGTGACGCCGATCCGTTCGGAGACGCTCGTCAACCGTTGATCGCCCGCCTCGAGTTCACGTGGATTCCGTGCGCTGATACGGACGACGCCCCGCAGCCCGACCTTACCCTCGTCGGACGCGGGCGAGAGGGACATGGCGACGGTCGCGGACAACGCGCGGACGCTGGTGAGCGCGTTGAGGTTGCTGCTGATCCGCCCCTTCGGCCACCCCGTGATCGCGTAACTGGCGTGGCCGATCCCGGCGGCGGTGACCCCGCCCCACTTCTCATGCAGCCGGACACGGGTGGTCGAACCGGCGACGTCGGTCAGTTCGGCCGCGGAAATCCCCGACCTCAGCAGCTCCTCGGGGTTCAGCGGCCTGGTCGGCACTCCCTGTGACTCCAGTGCATTGCGGACGCGCGACAGGGCACCCATCAGCGCTCTGTGCGCACCGACGACACCCCCGCCGCGTTCACGGACAGCCGTCGGACACCGTTTCGGGTCGAGTCGGACGGAGATCCAGGTGGTGCGTCGCGCCGGGGCGGACAATGGCCCGAGAACCTCCAGGTAGGACTCGAGTGCCGGTGACTCCGCCGGGAGTGCCGCACTGCCCGGGTAACAGTGCGAGGTCATCTGGATCGAGTCGAGGATGACTCCACGGTCCTCCAGGCAGGGCGCCAGTGCCGCGAGGGGAAGGCTCGGTGCGGCATCCGCCTGGGTGATCAGTGCCGGTGTCGGTTCCACCAGAAGAACCGCCGTCCACGTCCCGTCGTGCCAGGCGAGCCCGACCTCGTGATGCTCATGGTCCTTCGTCTTCGCCACGACGAGGTCGGGCACCGCGAGTCGCAGCAGACTGACGCGGGCGTCCTCGGGTCCGAGGATCTCCTCGCCGTCGTCCTCGCCGACGGCGACGGGCTCGACATTGGTCGGATCCGGTGGGGTAATCACGCGATCGTGTGAGCGAAGCGCGTATCGGACCGTAAGCCCCGCCCATTGCGTGAACCACTGGCCCTTCCACCGGAGGAAGGCCAGGACAAGTGCCACGGCGGTGACGCCGATCGCCGGGTAGAGCAATCCGTCGTTGATCGCGACAAGGACGAGGCCGACCGCGAACCCCAACTCGAGCACCACGATGTTGGCTACCGGGAACAGGCCGAAGCTCGCCGCCGCCATCCGGCGTCGTGCGGGTGGTACCTCACGCGTCGTGCTTCCGGTTTCTCCCTGGCCACCGGGGGGCTCCCCGGAACCCCCCGACTCTGACGGGCCACCGCCCGGTCCGCCGGGCCCGCCGGGACCTCCCGGTCCACCGGGCCCACCCGGTCCGCCCGGACCACCGGGCCCACCCGGGCCCCCGGGCC
>NZ_KI912260.1:68259-79406 GCF_000231035.2 Saccharomonospora iraqiensis subsp. paurometabolica YIM 90007
CGCCGGGGCGCCCACCCGGACCCGGTGGCGGGCCCGCAGGGGGACCACCCGGTCGGGCCGGTCCTCCGGGTCCGTTAGGGCCTCCCGGTCCCGGGCCTCCCGGACGTGGCGGTGGCCCCGGTGGACGCCCGGACGGAGGTTGGCCCCCCGGGGGGCCCGGAGGGCGTGGAGGAGTGCTGACGGACATCCGCTCGTTCTCTTCCCCTCGTGCCTGTGACTGAGCTGGACAGCCGATCCCGACGGATCCGGGGCCGGTCGGACTTGGTAGAAACCAACACTCAACGGGTCCCGTGCGGCTATCCTGCGGAACCGTACCGCGAGTGGGAGAGCTGTAGGTCGAGAATGCCGTCAACACCGACAAGCAAGTCGCAAGTCCAGGCGTACCGGTTCGTGTTGCGCCGCATGCAGTCCGCGCTGGTCCGCAAGGACGCCGTCATGCTGCACGATCCCATGAGCACGCACTCACGGGCCACGATCGTCGGGGTCGTCCTGGGTGCTCTGGGGATGGTGGCGTTCATCGTGGTGGGCTTCTTCAAGCCTGCTCCGAAGCCTCCGGACTCGGGCATCGTCATCGGCGAGCAGTCCGGCAGTGTCTACGTCGTCATGGGGAATCCGAAGGAGTTGGTCCCGACGTTCAATCTGGCGTCGGCCAGACTGCTTCTCATGGCGCGGTCGCAGGGGGAGGGCGGCGGTGCCGAGGCCGCTCAGCCCGCGCCTCCCGAGGTGGTTCCCGACGACCAGCTCAAGGACATACCGCGGAACCGTATGCACGGCATTCCGGGCGGCCCGGACCTTCTCCCGAACAAGGACCAGCTCGTGTCGCCGAACTGGGCCGTCTGCGATCAGACCACTATGGACAGAAGCCTGACCGACCGGGTCGCACGGGAGCGAGCGGGGACCGAAACGACCGTCTTCGCCGGTGTGCGCGAACTCGGGCGGCAACTGGGGCAACGACAGGCGCTGCTGGTCTCGGCCGATGACGGTAACCATTATCTCGTCTACCGGCAGAAGAGTGACGCGAACACCTTGAATGCGAACACGGTGCGCGCCCGGGTCGATCTCGCGGAGAATTCGGTGGCAGCGGCTCTCAACCTCGAAGAGCGGTTCGTGCGGAAGATCTCGATGGGGCTGCTCAACGCGATCCCGTCGGTGGGAGAGCTCGCCGCGCCGACGATCCCCGGCGCGGGCGAGTCCCCGGAGGGATACGACGTCGACGGGCTTCCGGTCGGAGCGGTGTTCGAGACCCACCTCACCGAGAGTGTCGATCAGTATGTTGTCACCCGGACAGGTGTACAGGCGGTTTCCACCGCGGTTGCGGACATGATCCTCTTCGAGGAAACCCTCACACGGGAAGCTGTGACCGTCGCGCCGGACAAGTTGCAGTCCCTGCCGCGGGTGGGACCCGGTGACGAAGGCTATATCGACGTGCAGCATTACCCGGATGCCGTCCCGACGGTTCTCGATCCGATGCAGCACCCTGTCGCGTGCCTCGGCTGGGCCATCGAGGGAGAAGGAGAGCAGCGGGACGCCACCACCTCGGTGTACGTCGGCAGTGTGCTGCCCGGGCCGAAGGACGAGAACAACGAGCCCGACACGGTGCCCATCGGTACCCCGGGGCCGGACAACATGAAGGTGGACGGCTTCTACATGCGGCCCGGCCACGCCGGTGTCGTCCGGTCGGCGACCACCAAGGAGACATTCGGTCGGGGAAGCATCCAGTTGATCTCCGATCGCGGCGTGCGCTACGGCATCCCGAGTGCGGAGATCGCGCGGGGACTGGGACTCCCACCGACCGACCCGGCGCCGGAGTCGATCATCAAACTGTTGCCGGCCGGCGCGTCGTTGAACCCGCAGGACGCTCAGCGGACCTTCGACTACGTGCCGGTGGACGAAGGATCCGGGCGGGTGGAATCGAACGACCGGGCCGCCGCCGGCGGTTCCGGTGAAGTGCGGGAAGGGAACTGACGCCCCGCGGAACCGGTCGAGCGTCCCCACCTCACCGACCCCGCGATACCGCTGAGGTCCGAACGACCCAGCTCGACAGGCTGCCGTATCGCCGGGGCACCGCCGGTGCCCCGGCGAACGACATTCCGCCCGCGAAACGCGCCCCCGGCCTCCCCCGCCCGGCCCCAGCCGTGGGGCGACTGAGCAGTCGAGGGGCTGAGTGTCACGCCCGGGAGTGCGCCGGTCGTCGGTGCGCGTGCGCCTACGGGGTACTTGGGGGGTACTGGACGATCCGCCCGCGAAACGTTCCACGGAGACGGGAGCGCCCTGTCGTCGCGGTTCCGGGGACGGGCTCGTGATGGCGTGGTTGTTCGGCGTCGGTGCGGGTGCCGTGGTGGCGCATTGTGCCCGCGGAATGTTCCCGGGCCTGCCGTGCCCGAGGGCACGGCAGGCCCGGCGGGCCCGGTCAGGGTGAGGGGGTGGTGTTCGTCGGGCGGTTTCGGCGGATCGTGTGCACGACGAACAGGGTGACGAGGAGAGCGGTGAGCGCGCCGCCGGAGCCCACCACCGCGACCACGACCGGAGTCCAGTTGCGGTCGGCGGGGGGCGGCATGTCCGAGGGGAGGGCCTCCGCCCGCGCCGCCGGGAGTCCCTCCTCGGACGGCACCGTCGCCGTCAGCGCCGCCATCGGGTTGATGACGCCGTGGCCGACGAAGTTGTCCCGTCCTCCGGGCGCCGCCGGGTGATGCGCCGTGAACTCGATACGGTGCATCACCTCCCGGGCGTCGAGATCGGGGTACTTCGCGCGGACCAGTGCCGCCAGTCCGGCGACATAGGGCGCGGCGAAGCTCGTCCCCTTGATCGAAGCCGGCTCGGCGTTCTCGATCATCATGTTGGTGAGTCGGCGGGAGCCCTCGGCCGGGTCGAGCGACGTGATGTCGGTCCCCGGCGCCGCCACGCTCACCCACGGGCCGTGGATGCTGAAGTCGGCGACACCTCCGGTGCGGTCGATCGCCGCGACGGAGAGCACGTCGTCGGCGAACCACGGGGGACTCACGACCGTATTCGGCGGCGTACCGGGCTCCTGGTCGTTCTGCTCGCAGCGCTTCGACACGTTGCCCGCCGCGGATACGACCACGACGTCGTTCCGGACGGCGTTGCGCACCGCTGCCTGCAGCCGCCGTTCCTCCGGCATGACACCGCCGTCCGCGGGCCGACAGTGGTTGATGGAGATGTTCATGACGTCGACACCCTGTCTGGTCGCCCGCACGATCGCCTGGGCGAGGGTGTCCAACGTTCCCGCACCGCCACCTTGCTGGGTCCGGCTGTCCTGAGCCGGACCGGTGTCCCCGACCAGCGACTCGGAGCCGCCGTCCCCGGACTCGTCCGACCCACCGTCACCGGATCCCGCGTCGTCGTCCCCGTCACCGGAGTCGTCGTCGGAGTCCGGCTCGGCTGCGGCGCCGTCCTCGTCGGGTGAGTAGTTCTGGCTGGACTGCCGGATGGCGATGATCCGCGCGTCGGGCGCCATCCCGGTGAACGCGATGTCGGCGGGCGTATCGGCGGCGATGATCCCGGCGACCTGGGTGCCGTGCCCGTCGCAGTCCTCGACACCGTTCCCCGCGGGGTCGACGTAGTCTCCGCCCGCCTCCACCCGGTCCTGGAAGTGCGGGTGCCGGGTGACTCCGGTGTCGATGACGGCCACCTGAACCGGGTCCCCGTCGGGCTTCGCCCCGACCGAATCGAGTGTCGACCGCATCAGCGCGTGGACGTCACCGACGCGCAGGAACTGCTGACCCCAGGGTGCATTCTGGATGTCCGCGTCGTGCTCCGGGTTGCGCTCGACGCAGCCGACCTCCTGGACATAGGGCTTGTCGGGTGCGCCGCTGTCGTCCGGTAGCACGCTCATGTCGACGGGCGGCGGCGACGCGTAGTACCCGGCGGTCGGCGTCTCGTCCTGTTCCTGGGCGGCGAGCGGCATCGCGCCGGGCCCGAAGCCGGTCGTCAGGACCAGCACGAGTGCGGAACCCCTCTTCACCGTCCGGACCGTCCGCACGCGAACCCCCTAGCAGTCGTGGCGCCGTCTCTGGAAAGCATCAGCCGATGTCGAGGTGCCGCAGGGTGGAGTACAGCCCCATCACGGCGAGGGCGAGCGGGATCACCGAGGCGATGCAGACGGCCTCGAAAATCTCGACGGTGCGGCGCATCGGCGGGGTGAACCGCTGGTCCGGGAACACGACGCCGAGCACGAGCGCCGCGGCGCCGAGCAGCACGAGTACACCGAAGATCCACAGGATCCGGCCGGTGGGGTCCTCGGTCCACAACCAGCCCACGAGGATACCGCCCGCGGCGACCATACCCGTGGTCAGCAACGCGACTGCCTGCGCGCCGTTGGCGTAGGTGCGCCCACGCAGCAACAGCACCAGCGTGGCCGCGACGGCGGTGAGGATGCCCCAGACATCCCCGGACGAGGCCGTGACGACGGCGGCGACCGCGGTGACCGCGCCGCTGCCGACCAGCAGTCCGGTCATGTAGTTGTGCGCGACGCTGGTCCTGCGTTCGATCGCGGAGTAGTCCGGTTGTTCGGAATCCTCCTTCAGTTCCTCCGCGGTGTTCGGGACCTGCGGCAGCGGCAGCTTCGCGAGCCAGATCGTGGCCCTGGGCAGAATGGAGATGCCCGCGAGCGCGACGGCCACGGTGCCCGCGGCGATGCCGGGGGCGGGATGTGCCACGAGGGTGGCGACGAGGAAGGCGAGCACGCCGAAGACGCCCGCCGTGGCGGCGGCGATGAACGTGGTGATCCCCGTGCCCATCACCAGGATGCAGGCCGCCGCGAACACCACCAGGAGCGCACTGGCGAGCAGCAGGCTCGGTCGCAGTGCCCCGTCGGGAACGATGTGGAACCCGCTCACGAACGCCAGCGGGAGTCCACCCGCGGCGGCGACGAGCACGCCGGTCGATTCCGCGTCGTAGGCTTTCACCAGCGTCGCGCCCATGGCGACACAGGCGATCGCGGCCACGCCGCCGGTGATCGCGGTGGCCAACGAGTTGCCACCGAACAACGAACCGCTGAGGAACAGCGCCACGGCGGACAGCAGCAGTGCCAGCCCGCCCGCGACGTGTCCGATCCGGCGCGCGGTCTCCTTGGTCCAAGGCCGGAAACTGTCCGGATCGGCTTCCGCGATCGCGTCGACCACGTCGTCGTACAGTGGGGGCGGCGGGTTCTCATTGCGCTTGCGCAGTTGCAACAGTTCCCCGTCGACGATGCCGAGCGAGGCCAGCGTCCGACTCGGATCCAACGGGGTGTCGCCGAGCTTCGCCAGTGCCCAGCCGCCGTGCCGGGCGCCGCCGTCCGGAGTGGCCTCGTTGGCCATGTTCAACAGCATGGGCATCAGGTCGGCCACCGCCACGTCGGCAGGCAGCGCGACGTCGATCCGGGTGCGCGGCGCGACCACCGTCACCCTGCTGAAAACCGTCGTGCCCGTTGCCACCTGTTCGCCCCCTACCTGGAGATTTCGCCGCCGGACGTTTATACCGCGTCGCGGAAACAACCCCGGCCGGGCCCGGTATCTTGCCGAACCGGCCCCATGATGTCGTGATGCCGCTCTAGTATTAACGCACCCGGGCCAGGCGTGGGGGCAGTTCCGGTGAATGTGCCGGTTCGCGTTTCCCGCGTCGGCCCCCGTCGCCGAGTCGAAGAGGGGTCCTTTCGGTGAGCACGCTGCAGTTCAAGCGGTCGCCACGGCTTGCTGCTCCCCGCCCGCCGGGTGGTGAGGTCCACCTCGAGCCGCCGCCCGAGGTCCCGAGGACGATTCCCGGCAACATCCTCATGAAGCTGATGCCGGTCGTCATGGTCGTGGCGATGCTGGGCATGGTCGCCTTCATGTTCACCGCGAGCGACGGCCCGCCCAGCCCGTTCATGATGATGATGCCGCTGATGATGATGATGTCGATGGTCGGCATGCTCGCGGGCGGCGGTCGTGGGGGCCAGCAGAAGAAGGCGGAGATGAACGAGGACCGCAAGGACTACCTGCGGTATCTCGGTCAGATGCGGGACCGCGCCCGTGAGGCGATGGTGGAGCAGCGGGCGTCGCTGGAATGGGTGCATCCCGACCCGGAGAGCCTCTGGTCCCTCGCGACGAGCAGGCGGATGTGGGAACGGAGGCAGAACGACCAGGACTTCCTCCACCTGCGGGTCGGCCGGAGTTCGCACCGGCTGGCGACCCGGCTCGTTCCGCCGCAGACCGGGCCGGTCGACGAGCTGGAACCGATCGCGACCCTGGCGCTCCGCCGGTTCGTCCGGGCTCATTCGATCGTGCCGGATCTCCCGACGCAGATCACGCTGCGTGGCTTCGCCGCGGTGGGCATGCAGGGTGAGCGGGACCTGACCCGTGGTCTCGCCCGCGCGATGCTCGCCCAGTTGGTGACCTTCCACAGTCCGGACGACGTGCTGATCGCCGTGGCCACCACCGGACGGGCGAAGGAGGAATGGGAGTGGGCGAAGTGGCTGCCCCACGTCCAGCACCCCGCGTTGTCCGACGGGATCGGTCAGCTGCGCATGATGGGCGGGTCGCTGGCACAGGTCGAACAGTGGCTGGAGGAGGAACTGCGGGACCGGCAGCGGTTCTCCCGCAACGCCACACCGCCACCGGACCAGCCGCACATCGTCATCGTCCTCGACGACGCCGACGTCACCGGTGAGGAACAGATCCTGCTGGAGGAGGGACTCGTCGGCGTCACGCTGCTCGACCTGTCCGACTCGATCGGCAATCTCGCGGCGCGGCGTGGGTTGCGGCTGGTCGTGGAGAAGGAGCGGCTCGGTGCGCGCAGCTCGGGCGGTGTCGAGTGGTTCGGCGGGCCCGACACGTTGAGCAGGGTCGAGGTCGAGGCGCTGGCCCGCAAGATCTCGCCCTACCGGATGAGCACCGGCGCCGCCGACGACGGCGAGGAGCAGCCGCTGCTGTCGAACCCGTCGCTGCTGGAGCTGCTCGGCATCCCCGGTGATCCGATGACGTTCGACGTGCAGCAGGCGTGGCGGCCGCGCCCGGTCCGGGACCGGTACCGCGTACCGTTCGGGGTCGGCGAGAACGGGCAGCCGGTCGAGCTCGACATCAAGGAAGCGGCGATGGAGGGCATGGGCCCGCACGGCCTGTGCATCGGAGCCACCGGTTCCGGGAAGTCCGAGTTCCTGCGCACCCTGGTGCTGGGGATGCTCGCGACGCATTCGTCGACGTCGCTCAACTTCGTCCTCGTCGACTTCAAGGGTGGCGCGACGTTCCTCGGTCTCGACAAGGCGCCGCACGTCTCGGCGGTCATCACCAACCTGGCCGACGAGGTGACCCTCGTCGACCGGATGAAGGACGCCCTCGCCGGGGAGATGAACCGGCGGCAGGAGGCGCTGAAGAACGGCGGCAACTTCAAGAACGTCTGGGAGTACGAGAAGGCCAGGGAGAACGGGGCGGACCTGGACCCGTTGCCCGCGTTGTTCATCGTCGTGGACGAGTTCTCCGAGCTACTGTCGGAGAAGCCGGACTTCATCGACCTGTTCGTGGCCATCGGGCGGCTCGGCCGGTCGCTGCAGATGCACATGCTGCTGGCGTCCCAGCGGCTGGAGGAAGGCAAGTTGCGCGGGCTGGATTCGCATCTGTCCTACCGCATCGGTCTGAAGACGTTCTCCGCCGCCGAGTCGAGGGCCGCGATCGGCGTCCCGGACGCGTTCGAACTGCCGTCCGTACCCGGTGGTGGGTACCTGAAGTACGACACGTCGACGCTGGAGCGGTTCAAGGCGTCCTACGTCTCGGGCCCGTACCGGCCCGCGGGGATCAAGGCCGCGGCCCCGGGCGCCAAGGTCGTCCGCGCGGACAAGCGTCCACAGTTGTTCGTCCCCGACTTCGTGGAACTGCCCACCGAGCCGGAACCGGAACCCGAACCGGAACCGCAACAGCAGCCCGAGTCGGACGAGGCCGTGGAGCCGAGCGAGCTCGACGTCATCGTCGGCCGACTCGTGGGCCAGGGCCCTCCCGCACACGAGGTGTGGTTGCCGCCGCTGAAGGAGCCGAACTCGCTCGACACGTTGCTGCCGAACCTGAATCCCACGGAGGACCGGGGGCTGTCGCCGGTCGGGTTCTTCGGCAACGGTCGGTTGCAGATCCCGCTGGGGATCGTCGACCGCCCGTACGAGCAGCGGCGTGACCCGTTGTGGGCGGACTTCTCCGGTGCCGCCGGGCACGGCGTGCTCGTCGGTGGCCCGCAGTCGGGCAAGTCGACGATGCTGCGGACACTGATCATGTCGGCGGCGTTGACGCACACGCCCGAGGAGGCGCAGTTCTTCTGCATCGACCTGGGTGGTGGCACGCTCGCTCCCCTGGAGAAGCTGCCGCACGTCGGTGGCGTGGCCGTCGCGCGGCGGGAACCGGACAAGGCCCGCCGGATCGTGGCCGAGTTGACGACGCTGGCCAACGAGCGGGAGTCCCGGTTCGGCACGCTCGGTGTGGATTCGATGAACGACTTCCGCAACCGCAAGCGCCGCGGCGACATCACCGCGGAGCAGGACGCCTTCGGCGACGCGTTCCTCGTCGTCGACGGATGGCGGGCGCTGCGGGACGACTTCGAGGAGCTCGAGCCGCAGATCACCAAGCTCGCGGTGCAGGGCCTCACCTACGGCGTCCACGTGGTCATCTCGTCGAACCGGTGGGCCGACATCCGCCCCGCGATCAAGGACATGCTCGGCACCCGGTTCGAGCTGCGGCTGGGTGACCCGAGCGAGTCGGACATCGATCGCAGGGTCGCCGTGAACGTCCCCGCCGGTCGCCCGGGACGCGGCCTGACCAGGGACAAGCTGCACTTCCTCGGAGGGCTGCCGCGCATCGACGGATCCAGCAGCGACGACGACCTGGGGGACGGCGTCGTCGACGCCGTGTCCAAGGTGGCGTCGGCGTGGCAGGGCAGGCCCGCGCCGAAGGTGCGACTGCTGCCGGACCTCATGCCGTACGAGGAACTGCTCGCGCAGGACAAGTACCGCGACACCAAGCTCATCCCCATCGGTGTCGACGAGGACGAGCTGGCCCCGGTCTACCTCGACTTCAACGCCGACCCGCACTTCCTCGCCTACGCCGACGGCGAGTCGGGCAAGACGAACCTGTTGCGGCAGATCGTGCGGGGCATCACCGAGCGCCACACCAAGCAGGAGGCCGTGATCATCCTGGTGGACTACCGGCGCACGATGCTCGGGTTCGTCGAGGGCGACCAGCTGCTCGGCTACGCGGTCTCGGCCAACCAGCTGGAGGACATGGTCAAGGAGGTCGCGCAGTCGATGCAGAAGCGGCTGCCGGGGCCGGACGTGACGCCGCAACAGCTCAAGGACCGGTCGTGGTGGAGCGGCCCCGAACTGTTCGTCGTGGTCGACGACTACGACCTGGTGGCGACGTCGACGAACAACCCGCTGAAGCCGTTGTCCGAGTACCTCGCGCAGGCCAAGGATGTCGGCCTGCACATGGTGGTGGCCCGGCGCACGGGTGGTGCGGCCCGGACCGGCATGGACCCGATCCTCGGCAAGCTCAAGGAGCTCGCCATGCCCGGCATGGTGATGAACGGGTCGAAGGACGAGGGGCAGCTGCTCGGCAATGTGAAGGCGGGCCCGATGCCGCCGGGGCGCGGCTACTTCGTCAGCCGCAAGGTCGGCAAGCAGCTGATGCACGTCTCGTGGATCAACCCCGAGTGAAGTGCCGTGTCCTCCGGGGTGGGCGCATTCCGCCCGCGAACTGCGCCCACCCCGGGGGCCGACCGCGGACCGCGGTGCCGTGCTCCGGGGTGGGCACGTTCGCGGGGTGCAGCGCGTCGGGGTCGGTGCCGGCGGGCGGTGTCTGACAGGGTTCCGGCGTACATGCCCACGACGACAGGCGGGAGCGGCTGGTGACTCTGCGGGTGGCGGTGGACTTCGGGACATCGAGCACCTGTGTTGCCGCGTCGGTGCACGGCCGGGAACCCCAGATCGTGGTCATCGACGGCCACCCGCTGCTGTCGTCGGCCGTCTACGCCGCCCCCGACGGCACCTTGTTCGTCGGCCAGGAGGCCGAGCGGCAGGCGGCGGTGGACCCGGCCCGGTTCGAACCGCACCCCAAGCGACGCATCGACGAGGGTGAACTGCTGCTCGGTGACGCGGTTTTGAGCGTCGTCGACGTCGTTCGCGCGGTGCTGTCCCGTGCCGTCACCGAAGCCCGGCGACTCGCGGCCGATGCCGAGGTCGCCCTCCTGGTGCTCACCCACCCCGCGGACTGGGGAGCGGTGCGCACCCGGGTACTGCGTCAGGCCGCCGCACGGCTCGCCCACCAGGTCGCCCTGGTACCGGAACCGGTGGCGGCGGCCGTGTTCCATGCGACGACCTTCGTGCCCGGCGAACCCGCGCGGGACCACTCCGCGGAGTGCGGGGGCGGTCCGGGTGAGGAGATCGCCGTGCTCGACCTCGGTGGCGGCACCATCGACGCGAGTGTCGTCCGGTGTCTTCCCGGCCCCGCTCGCGCCGACACCGGTTTCGAGGTGCTCGCGACCCGGGGCGATCCACGGTTCGGCGGCGCCGACATCGACCAGGCACTGCTCGACCATGTGGGTTCGCTCGTCCCCGAGGGCGACCGGCACGCGTGGGACGAGCTCGTCCAGGGGCGGTCGCTCGCCGTCCGTCGTCGCCGCCGGGTCCTCCGCCACGACGTACGTGGTGCGAAGGAGACCCTGTCGCGGCACGCGTACACCGACGTTCCCCTCCCGTCGCCGTTCGCCGACACGCACGTCACGCGGGACGACCTGGAACGGTTGATCGCGAATCCGCTGGAGCGGGCCGTCGAGCTCACCCGGTCGACGGTCGAGGCTGCGGGACTGCGGCCGGGACAACTGACCGCGATCTTCCTGGTCGGCGGGTCGAGTCGGATACCGCTGGTCGCGCGGCTGATCCACGAACACACCGGTGTCCTCCCGACCACGTTGGACCAGCCGGAGACCGTGGTCGCGCGGGGGGCGTTGCGGGCGGTGGAGGTGCCGTCGAACCACACCGGGGCGGTCACCGGTGGCGCACAGTGGGCGACCGGGACCGACACGCCACCGGATCCGTCCCGTCGCCCGACGGGGACTCCGTTGCTCGGGGCGACCTCGGGCACGCGGCCGGGGGTGGGACCGGCGGCGCCTGATCCGCACCGCGCCCCCGCGTCGTCGGC
>NZ_KI912260.1:79506-80265 GCF_000231035.2 Saccharomonospora iraqiensis subsp. paurometabolica YIM 90007
GGCGGCACGCCCGGCGGAGCGGGCGGCAGCGGCAGCGCCCCCGGTGGTGGAGCGGGGGCCGCCGGGGTCCCCAGCGCCGAGGACATGATGCCGGACACGGAGCAGGCGACGAATCCGGTGACCGGCGAGGACCTGGAGGTCGACCCGGAGACCGGCGAGCCCTACCCGATCGACCCGGAGACCGGTGAGGCGGTCAAGGACGCGGCGGAGCAGGAGACCTTCACCGTCGAGAAGGGTGACCGCACCTTCGAGATGACCGAACCCGGTGAGAACGGCAGGATGGGGATCTCGGTCGCGGACGGCTCCGGCGAACCGAAGGACTACACCCTCGACTTCGGTACCGGTGGGTCCCCGGACGGTGCGACAGCGGAGGGCGCCGCGGGTGGGGCGGAAGACTTCGGACCGGACGGCCGCACGAGCGGGGAATCCGGGGAAGGCGAGGGACCCGGCGGCGAGAGTATCCATCGCCCGGGGCCGGACGGCACGATCCGGATCCAGGAGGACGGCTTCGAGCTGACGGCGGAGCAGCCGCAGGGCCCGGAGGGTCCGACCGTGGTCACCGTCGATGACGGTCAGGGCGAGCCCACCACCTACACCCTCGGTGCTGAGGACGAGAACGCGACGGCGGGCGGCCAACCGGGTGCGGGCGCCGGCCGCGGTGACGCGGGGGCACGCGCGGAGACCGGGGAAGTGCCGTCCCGGAACCCCACACCCGATCCCGGCGGGGAGGGCGGTGGTGCCCCCGACGCTGCCGCCGAC
>NZ_KI912260.1:80365-86810 GCF_000231035.2 Saccharomonospora iraqiensis subsp. paurometabolica YIM 90007
CGGGGCCCCGGTGCCGCGGGGCGTGGTCGCTCCGCAGGCCGGTCCGCCGGTCGACCCGGTGGCAGCGCCCCTGCCGACGCGCCCGTCCCGTTCCGGTCCCCGGCGGAAGATCCTGGTGGTGACCCTGTTCGTCGTGGTCGCCGCCGTCACCGCGGCGCTGGTGGTCACCCTGGGCGGCAACAACCCGGCGACCCGCGGGCGTCCGGCTGTGACCGGCACACCGGGTGACACGCAACCGCGGGGGCGCACGTATGCGCAGTTCTCCTACCGGTTCGTCGCCCCCGAGGGGTGGGTCCAGACCGTCGACGACGTCGCGGAGCGGCAGGTCGTGATCAAGCCGGAGTCGGCGCGCTCCGCGGAGGACGACGATCTCATCGCGGTCCAGGAGTTCGTGCTCACCTTCGACGGCGGTGCCGAGCGGGAACAGTTGGCCCGCGAACTGCGTCGGATGACCGCGTCCGACGAGTTCACCGGTTTCGACCCGGAGCACCGGTTCGCGGGCGAACAGGTCATCCACTACCGACAGCACAAGCCGGCGGCGACGGTCGACTGGTACGTCCTGGCCCAGGGCACTGCGCAGGTGAGCATCGGATGCCAGGTGGCGCGGCGCCGAGGCGAGGTCCGCGCTGCGTGCGAGCAGGTGGTCCGAACCCTCGACATCACCAACTGACCACCCCGGAGAACCGTCGGCGCAGACCTCCGGCCGCCCGCGCGTCCGGGTAGGGGTGGCGCATTTCGCGGGCGGAACGTGGTGCGGCCGCGCCGGCGCGGCCGCCGTGCGGCCCGGGGCGTTCGCGCGAGCAACGACTTCGGGTATTGCCGCGACAGTGCGGAACCGGCCGTGGCACTGTCTGCGTCGTAGCGCCGGTACGAACCAGTACGGCACCATCACGAGCGAAGGGGGTACTCCCGATGGCAGGCGGTTTCACCGGGACACCGGAACAGTTCCAGCAGGCGTACCAGGACGTTGACCAGATCAAGGGTCAGATGGACCAGAACCTGAACACCCTGCGGAACAACATCGAGGCTACGCAGGCGGGCTGGCAGGGCGAGGCCGCCAAGGCCTTCCAGAACGTGATGAACGCCTTCGACGAGAAGACGCGGAAGCTGAACGAGGCGCTCGGCAACATCGGTGAGCTCCTCCAGCAGTCGGGTGTCAAGTACCAGCAGGCGGAAGAGGAGCAGAACTCCGCCATCAGCAACATCGGCAACACGCTCGGCGGACTCTGATCCGCGCCGCTTTCCGACACTCTCCGACGAAATCAGCACTGAACGGGAGGAACAATGCCGAACGGCATCGTTGTTGACTACGCGACCATCCACACGGCCGCCGAGGACTGCAACAAGACGGGCTCCGAGCTGGACGCGCTGTTCGAGGACCTCAAGTCCCGGCTGGCTCCGCTGGTGGACTCCTGGTCCGGTGAGGCCATGGAGGCCTGGCAGCAGTGCCAGAACGAGTGGAACCAGTCGCTGGACGAGATGAAGCAGGTGCTCGCGCAGATCGCGACCGCGCTGCCGCAGATCGCCGACGGTTACCAGGCGACGGACAAGGGCATCCAGGGCATGTTCTGATCGCCCTCCATGTGCTTGCGCGTGACCGGGCCCGCCCCCGTGGGGGACGGGCCCGGTTTGTCGTGGTGGCTGGAGTCGGGATCTGACGCGCTGTAAGCGTGCCGTGACCGTTCGGGTTCCGGGTGGTGCGGGGGCTCAGCGGGCGCGTCGTGACGAGCCGGTCGCTCTCGCGGCCCGTCTCCGTGCCGGAGGTGGCCCGTGTCGGTGTTCGTCGTGTCGGTGTCGCCCGGTCTGCGGCCCGTTCCCGGGGGTCCGGGTCCGGGACTGCGCACGGGGGCTATGATGGGGAGTTGCTGCCGACCCCGCGTTCACCCACCGCACGGCAACCGGGTATCTTCACGTGTTGTTGTGCGTGCAGGAGCGGCACGCGCGAAGCCCGCACGGACCTGACAAGCAAGTTGACGACGAGGTAGACCCTTGCCCACGTACAGCCCAAAGCCCGGCGATGTCACTCGTGCCTGGCACGTGATCGACGCCGAGGATGTCGTGCTCGGCCGGCTCGCGACCGAGGTCGCGACGCTGCTGCGCGGCAAGCACAAGCCCACCTACGCCCCGCACGTGGACACCGGTGACTTCGTCATCATCGTCAACGCTGACAAGGTGGCGCTCACCGGCAACAAGCGCGAGCAGAAGTTCGCCTACCGGCACAGTGGCTACCCCGGTGGCCTGCGTAAGCAGTCGTTCGGCGAACTGCTCGACTCCCGGCCCGTGCGCCTGGTCGAGAAGGTCGTGAAGGGTATGCTCCCGAAGAACAAGCTCGGCCGTGCCCAGGCCAAGAAGCTCAAGGTCTACGCCGGGCCGGACCACCCGCACGCCGCGCAGAAGCCGCAGCCGCACGAGATCACCAAGATCGCTCAGGTGACCCAGTGAGTGAGGAACAGTTCGTGACCAGCACCGAGACCGAGACCGCCTTCGACGCGGTCGTGACCACCGAGACGGCGGCCGCGCCGAAACCGTCTCGTGCCGCTGGGGGCACCGCGCAGACGGTGGGCCGTCGTAAGGAGGCGGTCGTCCGTGTGCGGATGGTGCCGGGTAGCGGCCAGTTCAAGTTGAACGGGAAGAGCCTCGAGGACTACTTCCCGAACAAGGTTCACCAGCAGCTGATCCGCGAGCCGCTGAACACGGTCGAGAAGCCCGAGTCGTTCGACATCGTGGCGACCCTCGACGGCGGCGGGCCGTCCGGGCAGGCCGGTGCGCTGCGCCTCGCCATCGCGCGCGCACTCGCCGAAATCGACGGGGACGACCGGCCCGCGCTCAAGAAGGCAGGCTTCCTGACGCGCGACGCGCGCGAGATCGAGCGGAAGAAGTACGGCCTGAAGAAGGCCCGCAAGGCGCCGCAGTACAGCAAGCGCTGACGCGCACGACAACCGAGTCGAGCGCCCACCCGACAACCGGGGTGGGCGCTCGACTCATTTCCGGGCCCGGTCGCCCCGTCGGACGCACGGCGCGTCCCGTCCGACGGGGCGGTGGAGGTGACGACATTTCGCGGGCGAACTGTCGTCACCTCCACGGTGAGCCCCTCGCAGATCCAGCCCCCCGGGGGGTCGTCGGGTCGGGGGAACCGCATTCAGCCCGCGGAACGCGGTGTGTGGCCGACCGGGGTTCGGGCGGGCATCGTGGGGTGGCTAGGTTGTTGCGGTCGGGTCGCAGGTGCACGTGATTGACGGAGGTCGACGACATGGCTCGCCTTTTCGGTACGGACGGGGTCCGGGGCCTCGCCAACGACGAACTCACCCCCGAGTTGGCGTTGGCGGTGTCGGCCAGCGCCGCCCGCGTCCTCGCCGAGCACGACCGCTCCCACCGGCCGGTTGCGGTCGTCGGTCGGGACCCCCGGGCCAGCGGGGAAATGCTGGAGGCGGCGGTGGTGGCGGGGCTCACCTCCGCGGGCGCCGATGTCCTCCGAGCCGGGGTACTGCCCACACCGGCCGTGGCCTACCTCGTCGGTGACCTCGATGTCGACCTCGGCGTGATGATCTCCGCCTCGCACAACCCGATGGCCGACAACGGCATCAAACTCTTCGGCGACGGCGGGCACAAGCTCCCGGACGGTATCGAGGACGAGATCACCGACGGTCTCAACGCCGCCACGACCCGGCCGACCGGCGCCCAGATCGGCCGCGTGTCCGACGTGGAGGACGCTCTCGACCGGTACGTCGCGCACCTGCTCGCGGCCACACCGGCTTCGCTCACCGGGTTGCGCGTCGTCGTGGACTGCGCCAACGGCGCGTCATCGTTCGCGGCGCCCGAGGCGTACCGCAAGGCGGGTGCCGAAGTGATCGCGGTGAACGCCGACCCCGACGGGGTGAACATCAACGACAACTGCGGTTCGACCCACCCGGAGTCGCTGCGCGCCGCCGTCGTCCAGCACGGTGCCGACCTCGGCATCGCCCACGACGGTGACGCCGACCGGTGCCTGGCCGTGGACTCCGGAGGCGAGCTCGTCGACGGCGATCAGATCATGGCCGTGCTGGCCGTCGGCATGGCCAAGGCCGGCGAATTGGCGGACACCACGCTGGTCGCCACGGTGATGAGTAACCTCGGTCTGCACCTCGCGATGCGGGAGCAGGGTATTACGGTGCGCAGCACCGCCGTCGGGGACCGGTACGTGCTGGAGGAATTGCGCGCGGGCGGCTACTCGCTCGGCGGCGAACAGTCGGGCCACGTCGTCCTGCCCGGATACGCCACCACCGGGGACGGCCTGCTCACCGCACTGCGCCTGATGAGCCGCGTCGCGGAGACGGGCGACCCGCTGCGCGAGTTGGCAGGGGTCATGCGCCGCCTGCCCCAGGTGCTGGTGAACGTGCCGGTGACGGACAAGACCACCGTGACGGGTTCGCCCACCGTGAAGGAGGCGGTCGACTCGGTCGAGACCGAACTCGGCGAGACGGGCCGAGTCCTGCTGCGGCCCTCGGGCACCGAACAACTCGTCCGGGTCATGGTCGAGGCCCCGGACGCCGAGACTGCCCAGGTCGCGGCCGACCGGCTGGCCGGGGTCGTCTCGTCGGTCTGCTGAGCCGGACCGCGTTCCGCCCGCGAAACGCGGTACACCACACCGGCCGCGGATCGTGCGGAACGCTCCACGGCGGAGTGGTCGGCTCGGTAGATTGGTTCCGCCACGACGGCACCGGTCGCTTCGGGTGTGCGTCGTAGTCGACACGGTCAACATGCGAGCGATCTGAGGGGGCCTTGTGGCAGGTGGGCAGACCGTCGACCCGGGAAAGTTGGACGCTGCCGGCTCGGCGTACGGCAAGGAGGGCGGCGAGCTCACGAACGCCGGCTCGAAGATCGAGACCGGAGTGTCCGAGGCGCAGGTTGGGAAGGCGTGGTCCGAGGTCGCCTCCCGCTACAGCGACGTGATCGCCAAGTACCGCGATTCCGTGAACAGCTACGGGAACAAGGTCACCGATCTCGGGGGCAAACTCGCCGAGGCCGCGAAGTCCTACGAGCAGGGTGAAGCGGTCAGCCGCGAAATGATCGCCTCGAAGGAGGTGTGAGCGCGTGTCGATCCTCGGTCCGGCCGCCGTTCGAGAGTTGGCGAACGAGCGGTTCACCCCGCAACAGTTCGATGAGATGCGGGCGGCGCTCGACGACCCCCATGTGTCCCGGCAGGACAAGCAGAACTTCCTGTATGCGTTGTCCAATGCCGGCAGGCTGAGCGAGGACGAAGCCGTCAAGTATTCCGCCGAGGTGGGGGCGGATGCGTCGGACGTGATAGACGGTGGAGAGGCTCCTCTCGAAAACCTGGACAATGCTGACGTGAGCTTCCCCGGTGCCCGCGCCGACCGGGCTGAGGGACGGGTCAGCGACGCGCGTAACACCCTGAACCAGGGAGGCTTCTCGACCTCGGACGAGATCGTCGACGAGGCGGCGGTCGTGGTGAAACTGTTCGAGGAGTTCCACCCGCGCTATACGGAGGCGAGTGCGCTCGTCGGTGCGGGGCCGAACGGTGGGCAGGAGGCACAGAACTACGAGCCGGTCTCCCTGGATCCGGGCGCGGCCACCGGCGAGGGCGCGGGCGGGGGGCCGTCCGCGGGGTATTCGCACAGTGGCCTCGACCCGCAGAGCATTCGTCGAGGGCTGGACGAGTTTCGGGGTATCGACTTCGGCGCCTTCCACGCGGATGCCGACATGCTCTCGACGGCATATGACGCCGTCGGTGGCGCGACCGAGGCACTCAACTCGGCGTGGAAGAGCAACACGGGGGACTGGACCGGTGATGCGAAGGCCGCGGCGGAACAGGCGAATCAGCGTCTGGCGAACGGTGCCGGGGACCTCTCCCAGGCCCTGAAAAACGCCCCCGACACCATCACCCACAGCATCGACGAAGGCGTACAGCGCAACGTCGTCAACTATGCCCAGCGGGTGCTGCAGGTCTACGGCAACGGAACCGTCGCGGAACTGACCCCGTCGCAGGTCGACGACCTGATCGCGGCGAGGAAGAAGTTGCCTTCAGCCATTCAGGAAGTCGAGCAGAAGTATCAGGAGCTCCAGAACAGAAGTTTCGGCGACCGCCTGTTGGACGCTGTGCTCTTCGCTGGGCCGAGCCTTCCAGTTGCGGTTCTCGGGATGACCTTTGCGGAGGAGATCACTGAGGACAATATCGGGTCCGAGCTCGAGAAGATGAAGAGCGCTCTCGCAGAGACCGAGACCCGACTGGGCGAGTTCTGCGGCATGTATCAGCAGAAAGCCACCGAGTTCCACGGGCACGGCCAGTCCTTCGTCGCGGCGATCAGTGAGTGCTATTCGGCGTTGATCGAGTCGTTGGGCGAGGGCCTCGACCCGGATCCCTTCGCGGAGCCGGACACGGCGGGGCAGGGCGTGCAACAGCCCGGCGCCGCCGCGGGCGGGGCTCCCGGGCCTGGCGCGGGCAGCG
>NZ_KI912260.1:86910-91192 GCF_000231035.2 Saccharomonospora iraqiensis subsp. paurometabolica YIM 90007
GAGCCGGAGGTCGGCGACCGCGGGGGCGGGCGCGGTGGGGAAGCGTCGGCCGCCGACGTTCCGAGCTCCCCGCAGGGTTCCGAGGCGGTGTCCGGAGGTGCGACCGCGTCGGCTGCGGACAGCGGTGCCGCGGCCGGTCCGGACCCGACCACGACGACACCACAGGCGGTCAGCGGAGGCGGCGGTGGATTCCCCGGCGACGGAGGTGGGAGCGGCGAGCCCGCCACATCCTCCGGTGCCGGGCTCGACGACCGCTCGTCCCCGTCCGGTGTCGGGCTCGGGGCGGCGCCCGGCGGAGGTGTCGAGGCCGGTTCCTCCGCGGCCGGTGGGGGCTCCATGGGCGGCATGGGCATGATGGGCGGTATGGGCGCGGGAGGCGCCGGTGGTCAGGACGGTGACCAGGAACGTTCGTCGAGCGCCTACCGCATCGAGGGGGACATCTTCGAGGCCCTGAACACCGGGGTACGGATCAGCGGCACGATCGGTGACACGAACGATGTGACGATCAAGTTCGGCCGGTGACGGTCGTGGGTGGAAGGTGACTTCGTATGACATCCGGGGCTCCCGCCAGGCTGGTCGAGCGGCTCGCCGAGATCCGGGCGAGCGCCGAGGCGCGGTCGACGGCACTGGCCGAGGCCACCCGACAGCGTGCCGAGGCGGTCGCCGAGCAGGCTGAGCAACGTAAACAGGCCAACGAGGCGCACTGCGCCGAACTCGACCGTCAGGTCGAGGAACAACGCACCGCGGCCGAGGAGTCGAACGCCAAGAACCAGTGGTTGCAGCGTGGCCCGGGGCACGAGGCGACCTACCGGTTCGTCGATGCGGACGAGACGGAAGCCGCTTCCCAGCCCGCGTCGACGCAACCCTCGCCGACGCCGCCCCCTCCGGCGCAGCCCGCTCCACCGGTCGGCCCCGAATCGTCGGGTCCGCCGCCGCGCCGGGCTCGCCCCGCACGCTCGACCGACGACTTCGACGACGAGGACTTCTCCAACAACAGTTGGATGCAGTAGTGCTCAGGTGTGCTGGTGGGCCGCCCGGTTGTCGTGGTCGATCCGGGCGGCCTTGAGGTCGGCGTCGAACACTTCGCGGTAGGTGTCCTCGCCCGCGAGCTTGGTCAGGAAGAACGCGGTGAACAGGGCCCGCACCGTGCGCTGGACGGAGTGCTGTGGCTTGCCCTGCAGGAGGAGCTGGCTCCAGTGGTAGCCCTCGGTCACCCCGAGGTGGGTGGCCTTGGGCAGGGTGCGCAATTGCACCGGGCCCGCCCAGGCCTTGCTGATCGCCTCCGCGTTGCCGGTGGCGGGGGCGACGACGTCGTCCGCGGCGGCCAGGTGCAGGCCCGGAACCGTGACGTCGGCGGCGGCCCTCGTCGCCGGGGGCATGGTCTGCGCTGCGGCGACCGTGGCGACGGCGTTGACGTGGGGTACGTCGTCCGCGGCGTCGGTGTTGTCGGCCCGGCCGCCGTCAGCCGTGTCCCGGCCTCGTCCCCGTTCGGTCTCCGGCCCCGCGGCGGCGAGGACCGCGGCACCGCCCCCGATGGAGTGGCCGGCGAGGCCGAGTCTGTCCGGGTGGACGCTGATCCCGTCCGGGCCGAGCCGGACCTTCCGGACGATGTCGAGGGTGGTGCGCAGATCGGCCGCCATCAGCCGGTGCGAGGGGAGGGGTCCACGGCCGGTGGCGGGGGCGGCTGTGACGATGCCCCAGCTCGCGAGGTGCCGCAACAGGCTCCGGTAGCGGCCGGGGGGCTGCAGCCACCCGTGCCCGAAGGCGACGGCGGGCAGGTTCAGACCCGCGCGCGGTGTGTACACCACGCCGGGCAGGCCGACCAGGGCGAGATCGCCGCGCAGGACGTCGTGCGGACCGGGGTGGGAGAGCTGCTCGATCAGCCGCTTCGCCGTGCTCGCCATGGCAGGAGACTAGCCGACCATCCCACCCCCGGCAGGCGCCGCCCGAAGGTCCGGCCCACATCCGCCACGGTTCCGGTGGGCGGTCGCGGGACCACGGTCCGCCCGCGAAACGCGCCACTCCCACGGCCCGGGTGGCGCGTTTCGCGGGCGAACCGCGTCCCCTCCCCGGGCGGGGCGGCGTGCGGGGGTGGCCGGTGTCGTTACGCTGAGGGGCGTGTGTGGAATCGTGGGATACGTCGGGCATCGTCAGGCCCTCGACGTCGTGCTCGGTGGGCTTCACCGGATGGAGTACCGGGGCTACGACTCGGCGGGCGTCGCCATGGCCACCGGTGGGCAGACACTGACGGTCGAACGCCGGGCGGGTCGCCTGGCCAACCTTGAGTCTGCCGTCGAGGCCACCGGGCGGGACGCGTTCGCCGGGACGGCGGGTATGGGCCACACCCGGTGGGCCACCCACGGGCCGCCGGTCGACCGCAACTCCCACCCGCACCGGGACGCCACCGGCCGGGTCGCCGTGGTGCACAACGGCATCATCGAGAACTTCGCCGCGCTGCGCGCCGAGCTCGAGGCCTCCGGCGTCGAACTGAGCAGCGACACCGACACGGAGACGACCGCACACCTCATCGCCCGCGCCTACGCCGACGGCGAGACGGCGGGGGACCTCCCGGCCAGCGTCCGTTCGGTCTGCCGCCGGCTCGAGGGCGCGTTCACCCTCGTCGTGACCCACGCCGACCAGCCGGACCTCGTCGTCGCCGCGCGCCGCTCGTCGCCGCTGGTCGTGGGGGTCGGCGAGGCGGAGATGTTCGTCGCCTCCGACGTCGCCGCGTTCATCGAGCACACCCGGGACGCCGTCGAGCTCGGGCAGGACCAGCTCGTCGTGATCGGCCGGGACGGGTACGAGATCACCGACTTCGCCGGGGACACCGCCGAGGGCAAGCCGTTCACCGTCGACTGGGATCTCTCCGCCGCCGAGAAGGGCGGCCACGAGTACTTCATGCTCAAGGAGATCGAGGAACAGCCCGAGGCGCTGGCCAACACGCTGCGCGGCCACTTCCAGGACGGCCTGGTCGTCCTCGACGAGCAGCGGATCTCCGACCAGGACCTGCGTGACGTGGACAAGGTCTTCGTCGTGGCCTGCGGTTCGGCGTACCACTCGGGGTTGGTGGCGAAGTACGCGATCGAGCACTGGTGCCGCCTGCCAGTGGAGGTGGAACTGGCCAGCGAGTTCCGCTACCGCGACCCGGTCCTGGACCGCGACACCCTGGTGGTGGCGGTGTCCCAGTCCGGGGAGACGGCCGACACCCTCGAGGCGGTGCGGCACGCCCGCGAACAGAAGGCGCGGGTGCTCGCGGTCTGCAACACCAACGGCGCCCAGATCCCCCGGGAGTCCGACGCCGTGCTCTACACCCACGCGGGCCCGGAGATCGGGGTGGCCTCCACGAAGGCGTTCCTCGCGCAGGTGGCGGCCAACTACCTGGTCGGCCTGGCACTCGCCCAGGCGCGCGGTACCAAGTACCCGGACGAGGTCGCCGGCGAGTTCGCCGAACTGGAGGCGATGTCGTCGGCGGTGCACAAGACGCTGGAGACCCTGGAGCAGGTGCGGGGCCTGGGCAGGCGGCTGGCCGAGTCCAAGGCGGTGCTGTTCCTCGGCAGGCACGTCGGCTACCCGGTGGCGCTGGAGGGCGCGCTGAAGCTGAAGGAGCTCGCCTACATGCACGCCGAGGGCTTCGCGGCGGGCGAGTTGAAGCACGGCCCGATCGCGCTGATCGAGGACGATCTTCCCGTGGTGGTGGTGATGCCGTCACCGAAGGGGCGGGCGGTGCTGCACTCGAAGCTGGTGTCGAACATCAGTGAGATCCAGGCGCGGGGCGCGCGCACCATCGTGATCGCCGAGGAGGGCGACGACCGGGTGCGTCCGTTCGCGGACGAACTGGTGGAGATCCCCGCGGTGCCCACGCTGCTGCAACCGCTGGTGTCGACGGTTCCGCTGCAGGTGCTCGCCGCCGAGATCGCCCGTGCCCGCGGTTTCGACGTCGACAAGCCGCGCAACCTCGCCAAGTCGGTGACGGTCGAGTAGGCGGGCCCCGTGCGCGGCATCTGGACCACCGCACACGTGCGTGCCGCCGAGGAGCGGCTGCTGCGGGTGACCCCCGAGGGGGCGTTGATGCGCAGGGCGGCCTACGGGGTGTCCGTGCGGGCCGCCGCGATGCTGTCCGAGCACACCGGGGGTGTCTCCGGCAGGCGGGTGGTCCTGGTCGTCGGCGCGGGGAACAACGGTGGGGACGCGCTGTGGGCCGGCGCGTCCCTGCGTCGGCGGGGTGTCGCCGTCACCGCGTTGCTGTTGCGGCCGGACCGGGCGCACCCGGCGGGCCTGGCGG
>NZ_KI912260.1:91292-99652 GCF_000231035.2 Saccharomonospora iraqiensis subsp. paurometabolica YIM 90007
CCCGGCCAGGGCGGCCCGGCCCTCCGGCCGGGTGGGCGCCTTTCGCCCGCGGAACGCGGTCCCCGGTGGGCGGGTGAGGACCGTCGTGGCGTGCGCGGGTGGGGGTGTCGCCGGTGTGTCGTGTCGGGCGGGGTGGGCGCGGTTCGCCCGCGAAACGTCGTCGAAAGCGTGGACGTGGGCGGGTGGGAGCCGCCAAGCTTCTGGGCCATGAGCAATGACGACGTGCTGGTGGCAGGGGTCGACTCCTCGACGCAGTCGACGAAGGTGGTGGTCTGCGACGCGCGGACGGGGATGGTCGTCCGGACCGGGCGCGCGGATCACCCGGACGCCACCGAGGTGGATCCGGGCGAGTGGTGGACGGCGTGGCGACAGGCCACGGAGGGGATCCTCGAAGGTGTGTCCGCGCTCGGCGTGGCGGGACAGCAGCACGGCATGGTCACCGTCGACGACGACGGCGGGATCGTGCGGCCCGCGCTGTTGTGGAACGACACCCGGTCGGCACAGGCGGCGGACGATCTGACCGCGGAACTCGGTGGTCCGGACGCCTGGGCGGAGGCGGTCGGGTCCGTGCCGGTCGCCAGTTTCACCATCGCGAAGCTGCGGTGGCTGGCCGACCACGAGCCGGACAACGCCGACCGTGCCGCCCGGGTCCTGCTCCCCCACGACTGGCTGACCTGGCGCCTGACGGGCGGCGAGCCCGTCACCGACCGTGGCGACGCCTCGGGCACCGGGTACTTTTCGCCCGCGGAACGCGCCTACCGCGGCGATCTTCTCGCCCGTGCGATGCGGGGGCGTCGTCCGGAGTTACCGACCGTGCTCGATCCGGCCGAGCCCGCAGGGGAAACCCCGGACGGGGTGCTGGTGTCCGCGGGCACGGGGGACAACATGTCCGCCGCGCTCGCCCTGGAGATCACCGAGGGCGATGTCGTGGTCTCGCTCGGCACCAGCGGCACCGTGTTCGGCGTGAGCCCGACGCCGTCCGCCGACCCGACCGGCACCGTCGCCGGATTCGCCGATGCCACCGGTCGATTCCTGCCGCTCGCGTGCACCCTCAACGCGGCGAGGGTGCTCACCGCGACGGCGAGCCTGCTGAACGTCGACCTGGACGGGCTCGACCGGCTCGCGCTCGCTGCCGAGCCGGGGGCCGGGGGGCTGACGCTGTTGCCCTACCTCGACGGGGAACGCACCCCCAACCTTCCCGACGCCGCCGGGTCGCTGCTCGGTCTCCGCCGCAGCACGATGACGCCGGAGAACGTGGCCCGCGCCGCGGTCGAGGGGATGCTGTGCGGACTGGCCGCGGGCCTTCATGCGGTGCGCGAGCAGGGCGTCACCGTGCGGCGGGTGCTGCTCATCGGGGGCGCGGCGCGGTCGGCGAGTGTGCGCGCGATCGCCCCGGGGGTGTTCGGCGTCCCGGTCGTGGTGCCCGAGCCCGGGGAGTACGTCGCCCTCGGTGCGGCGCGGCAGGCGGCGTGGGCACTGTCCGGGGCGATGGATCCGCCCACCTGGCAGGGGGAGGACGCCGTGCGGCTGGAGGGGCCCACCGACGACGAGGTCGCGGCGGGGGCCGACATCCGGCACCGGCACGCCGAGGCCAGGCGGAGCGTGCACCGGGTCTGACGCGGTACTGGGTACATTGACTGCGGGCGGTGTGCCGCGCCCGCGGGTGGCGGGCGTCCCGCCCGGGTGATCCCACGGACAGCGGGTCCGGATGTGCGAGCAGCGACGGAGGAGGCACGTGAGCGAGTCCGAATGCGGCGGGATGGTCGCCGTGTCCGCACGGTCGCGGCGAGTGCGGCCGTGAACGGCGGGACGGGCGAGCGGGCGCCCCGGGCCGAGGTCCTCGTCGATCTCGACGCGATCCGGCACAACCTCGGCCTGCTCGCCACCCGCGCGGCCGAATCCGGTTCCGCGACGATGGCCGTGGTGAAGGCGGACGGCTACGGCCACGGCGCGGTGCCGGTGGCGCGCGCGGCCGTGGAGGCCGGGGCGGAGTGGCTCGGCACGGCGTCGGTGGAGGAGGCGCTCGACCTCCGGCGTGCGGGCATCACCGCGAGGCTGTTCAGCTGGTTGGACACCCCGGAGGTGGACTTCGCCCCGGCGATCGAGCGGGATGTCGATCTGTCGGTCAGTTCGGCGGGGGAGTTGGCGCGCGTCGTGGACGCGGCCGCCCGGGTCGGGCGGCGTGCACGGGTGCATCTCAAGATCGACACCGGGTTGTCCCGGAACGGGTGTCCCGCCGACGAGTGGCCGAACCTGGTCAAGGCCGCGGCGGCGGAACCGGACGTGCACGTCGTGGCGGTGTGGTCGCATCTGGCGTGCGCCGACGATCCCGGACATCCGTCGATCGACGACCAGGCGCGGCGGTTCGCCGCCGCCTACGACCGTGCGCTCGACGCGGGGTTGGCGCCGCTGCGGCACCTGGCCAACTCGGCGGCCACGCTCACCCGGCCGGACCTGCACTTCGACCTCGTGCGCCCGGGCATCGCGATGTACGGGTTGAACCCGGTGCCCCAGGCGGAGGACCTGCGGCCCGCGATGACGTTCCGGTCGAGTGTGGTGCTGACCAAGCGGGTTGCGGCGGGTGAGTCCGTGTCGTACGGACACACGTGGACGGCCCCGGAGGACACCACGCTGGCGCTGGTCCCGGTGGGGTACGCCGACGGGGTCCCGCGGTCGTTGTCCGGGCGGATGAGCGTCCGGTTGGCGGGTCGGCGGCGGCCCGTGGTGGGCCGGGTGTGCATGGATCAGCTGGTGGTCGACTGCGGTGCGGACGAACCCGCCGTGGGCACCGGGGTCGAACTGTTCGGCACCGGCCGGGACGGGGGACCCACCGCCACCGAGTGGGCCGAGACGATCGGCACGATCGACTACGAGATCGTCACGGGTATGTACCGGCCCCGGGTCCGGCGGCGACATCTCGGGTGGGGAGCCCGCTGATGTCCCGCGCCGGGCAGGATCCGCGTCCCGACGGGCCGTTCGCCGGTGCCCGTACCGGACGCACCGCGACCGTCGCGGCCGACGACGGCACCCCGCTCGCGGTCGAGGAGATCGGGCCGTCCGACGGGACGGCCGAGCTGACGGTGGTGGGCGTGCACGGGTTCGCGCTGTCCCGCCGGAGCTGGTTGTTCCAGCAGCGCGATCTCGCCGCGTTGCGCCTCCCCCGGGTGCGGCAGGTGTACTACGACCACCGGGGGCACGGGCAGTCGGCGCCGTCGCCCGCCGAGACGAGCACGATCGAACAGCTCGCCGCGGACCTGCACGCGGTGTTGCGGACGGTGCCCGCCGACGAGCCGATCGTCCTGGTGGGCCACTCCATGGGCGGCATGGTGGTCATGGAGCTGGCGCACCGGGCGCCCGCCCTGTTCGGGGACCGCGTCCGGGGCGTGGCCCTGATCGCCACGGCGGCCGGGGAGGTCGGCGCGAGCGGGCTGCCGAAGTCCCTGCTGTGGAAGTACAACCCGCTGACCCGCGGGGTGGGGGAGCTGGCCGGGTGGCAGCCGGGTCTGGTGGAGTTCGTCCGTGCCGCGGGCGGACAGCTCACCCGGCGTGCCGTGCGGCGGTTGGCCTTCGGCAGTGCCGACGTCGACTCCGCGGCGGTCGATTTCATGCTGGACATGCTCGCCGACACACCGGTCCGGCAGCTGACGCACTTCGTGGACACCCTCGGCAGCCACGACCGCTACGCCGCGCTGGCGGGGCTCAAGCACACCGACGTGCTCGTCGTCGGGGCGGATGCGGACCGGTTGACCCCGTTCACGCACACCGAGCGGATCGCGGTCGAGTTGCCGCACGCGCGGTTGCTGCGGGTGCGGGGTGCGGGGCACATGGTGCACCTGGAGCGGCCGGACCTGGTCAACAGCCACCTCATCGACCTGCTGCGCGGTTGCCGCGGCACGGACGGGAGGTGCCCGACAGAGAGGAACCGATGGTGGCGCAGGTGAGTGTGGAACTGCCCGCCCCGGAGGACGCCGTCCGGTTCGGGCGGTCGTTGGGGCGCGTGCTGGACGCCGGGGACCTGGTGTTGCTGGCCGGGCCGCTCGGCGCGGGCAAGACGACGCTGGCCCGCGGGGTGGCCGACGGTATGGGGGTGTCCGGCCGGGTCAGCTCACCCACCTTCGTGCTGGCGCGGGTGCACCCGGCAGGTGGGGCCGGGGTGTCGTTGGTCCACGTCGACGCCTACCGGCTCGGCGGCGACCTCTCCCAGCTCGACGACCTCGACCTGGACACCGACCTCGAGCACGCCGCGGTCCTGGTGGAGTGGGGCGAGGGGATGGCCGAACACCTCTCCGAGGACCACCTGGTCGTGCGACTCGAACGCCGGGACGACGACGTCCGCGTCGCGACCCTCGAACCGCACGGTTCGTGGACGGCGCGGGTCGCCGGAGCGTCTTTCGCGGGCGAACCGCGCCCCTGACCCCCGGCCCCGACCCGGCACCGGCCCGGGGCGGGGCTCCCCCGGAGCCCGGCAACCGCCTCCCGGCTGGGTCCGGTGCCCGTGTCTTGTCGTCGTCTCCCGCAGTGACCGGTGTCCTCCGGCGGGAGCCGTCCCCGGCCTGACCGCGTTTCGCGGGCTAACTGTCGTCGGGGCCCGGAGCGACGACGCCCCGGGCGAGGCCCGCCGCGACCATGTCCTGGGGGCGGAGGGTGAGCTCCTCCGCGGTGGCGGGCACCCGGTCCGGTTCGCGTTTCAGGATGGACGCGGCCGCCTCCGGGGAGGTCACCGAGAAGTAGCTGTCCGGGGTGAGCCAGATCCGATCGGGTGCCGCGAAGGCCAGCGCGCCGCCCGACCCGCCTTCGCCGATGACGAGGGTGGTGACCGGGACCCGCGCCGAGGCCACCGCCGTGAACAGCTCGGCGATCGCGGGCCCGACCCCGGCACGTTCGGCCGCCGCGTCGTTCGCCGCACCGGGGGTGTCCACCAGGGTCAACACGGGGAGGCCGAGGCGGTCGGCGAGCCGGAGCAACCGGGCCGCGGTGCGGAATCCCGCCGGTGTGGTCGGGGTGCCGCACTGGGCCGCGTAGGCGACGGCACCGCCCGCGCGTCGGCCGATCCCGCACCGCACCCCGTCGTCGACACCGCCGCAGCGGTCGCCGCTGAGGTTCTCGCGCCACGCGAAGTAGGCGTCGAGATAGGCCTCGGCGTGCGGACGTCCGGCGGCGCGGGCCCGCGAGACGGCCTCCCACCCGGTCGCGGGTGGTGCCGCGGCTCCCAGCGCTCCGGGTGGGGGCGCCGGGCCGCGGGCGGGACGTGCGAGCAGCGGGACCCACCGGTGCAGCAGCTCCCGCAGTGTTTCCGGTGGCACGACCCGGTCCAGCTGTCCGGAGGCGTACTGCCCCTCGGTGGTGTAGGCGTGCGGCTCCCCGGGCGGACGTACCCGGGAGCCCGCGAACCCGGCCTGGGCACCCGGCACCGCCACCGTGACATCGGCGCCGGAGGCGAGCGTCGCCCAGCCCCCGCCGGTGGTCGGGTCGCGGACGACGGCGACGTGCGGCAGTCCCGCGTCCCGGTGCGCGGCGAGGGCCCGGGCGATCCGGTGCAGCTGGGACAGCGCCCGCATGCCCTCCTGCATCCGGCTGCCCCCCGTGGCCACGAGCGAGACGACGGGCGCGGACCGCCGTCGGGCCTCGGCGAACGCGTGCTGGAGCCGCAGGCCCGTCCGCTCGCCGATGGAGCCACCGAGGTGGGCGAACTCGAAGGCGACGAGCACGGTGTCCACCCCGCCCACCCGGCCGGTGCCGCAGACGATGGACTCCTCCTCCCCGCTGCGGCGTGCGGCGTCCGCGCGCTGGAGGTCGTATCCGCGCCACCCGATCGGGCCGTCCGGTGCGGCGGGCGTCGAGAGTCCGGGTGGGACCAGTTCGGTGACGTCGTCGGCGATCGTGGTGAGCAGTCCGCGCGCGGTGTCACTCATGCAGGGCCTTTTTCAGGATCTTGCCCATGTCGTTGCGGGGGAGTGCGTCGAGGTAGCGCACCACCCGGGGACGCTTGTGTGCCGACAGGGTGTGGGTGACGTGGTCGGCCAGCTCCTCCTCGCCGGGACGGGCGCCGTCGGGTACCACCCAGGCGACGATGCGCTCGCCCAGATCCGGGTCGGGTTCTCCGGTGACCGCGACCTCGGCCACGTTCGGGTGTTCGAGCAGCGCGTTCTCGATCTCCCCCGCGCCGATCCGGTAACCGCCGCTCTTGATGAGGTCCGTCGACTTGCGGCCGACTAGGCGGAGGTGGCCGTCCGCGTCGCGGGTGGCCATGTCTCCCGTGCGGAACCATCCGTCGTGGAACGCCTCGGCGGTGGCGTCGGGGCGGTTGAGATATCCGGTGAACAGGTTCGGGCCTCGGACCTCGACCTCCCCGACGGTCTCGCCGTCGTGGACGTCGAGCGGGCTGCCCGCCTCGTCCACCAGCCGGAGCGACACGTCGCGCAGCGGAATGCCGACGGTGCCGGGCCGGTGCGTGCCGTCGGGGCGCACGCTGGTGTTCATCAGGGTCTCGGTCATGCCGTACCGCTCGACGACCCGCCGCCCGGTGGCGGCCGCGATGCGCCGGTGGTCGTACACCGGCAGCGGCGCCGACCCGGAGACGAGCAGCCGCGCCCGACGCAACGCGTCGACCAGGGCCGGGTCGTGATCCAGTTCGGTCGCGATGCGGTGGTACATCGTGGGCACGCCGAACAGCATCGTCGCGGGCCCTGCCAGCTCCCGGGCGACGGCGTCGGTCGTGAAGCGACCGAGGTGGTGCACGGTGCCGCCCCTGCGCAGCGGTCCGAGGATGCCGAGGATCAGGCCGTGCACGTGGAACAGCGGCAGCCCGTGCACCAGCACGTCCCCATCGGTCCAGCCCCAGGCGTCGGCCAGCGCGTCCAGCGAGCTCGCGATCGCGCGGCGCGGGATCACCACGCCCTTGGGCGGCCCGGTGGTGCCGGAGGTGTAGATGACGAACGCCGGGGCCTGCGGGTCGGGTTCGTCCTCCGGTGGGGTCGCAGGCGCCGGTGGGGCCGTGCCGGTCGGGGGGAGGGCGACGTCGATCCGCGGCAGGTGGCGCAGTGCGGAGGGGAGGTCCGCGCCGGGTTCGGCGAGCAGGAGGCCCGGGGCGCTGTCGGCGACGATGTGGTCGAGTTCGTGCGTGCCGCTTCCCGGGTTGACCGGCACGACGGGTACTCCGGCCAGGAGGGCGGCGACGGTGGCGACGGCCGTCTCCGGACCGGGTGTGGCCCACACGGCCACCCGCGCGGTGCGGGGTTCGCCGGACGTCGGGCGGAGGCGCCGGGCCAGGTCCCCCGCGACGGCGGCGAGCTCGGCGTAGGTCAACGCCCGGTCGCCGAACCGGAGCGCGGTCTTGTCCTGGGCATCGTGCAGGTGCGGCAGGAGCACGGTCACCGGTCACCTCGCGGGCTCTCGTGTCGTGGTGTGTGCGGTCGTGACGGGAGGGTGGTCAGGTGTGTCTCGTGGCATACGTGCGGGCACGTACGGCATCCGGCCCGGACACCGTTACCGGCCCGTAGGCGCCTGTGTCCATCATGCCGCCCCGACGCCGCCCGCCGCCGACGGCGCCGGGCGGCGAAACCGCGTTCCGCCCGCGAACTGCGCCACCCCGGCCCACCGGGACCGCGTTCCGCCCGCGAAACGCGCCACACGCCACCCCTCCCCGGCGGGCCGCCCCCGCTGCGGGTGGCAGGTGTCGGGCCGGGGCGGGGTGGGGGGTCGTACGCTCGAAGGGTGCTTGTACTCGCCATTGACACCGCGACGCCCGCCGTCACGGCCGGGGTGGTGCGCCTGGCGGCCGGTGACACGGGGGAACCGGACGCCGCCGTCGGCCGGGTGCTCGGCGAACGGATCACGCTCGACGCGCGTGCGCACGGGGAACTGATCACCCCGCACGTGCGGGAGGCGGTGGGCGCCGCGGGTGTCACCCTGCGCGACCTCGACGCCGTCGTCTGCGGCATCGGCCCCGGCCCGTACACCGGCCTGCGCGCGGGCATCGTGACGGCCGCGGCACTGGCTCATGCCCTGGACGTGCCGGCCCACCCGGTGTGCAGCCTGGACGCCGTCGCGGCCGAGGCCGTGCACACCGGCACCGTCCGCACCACCGTGGGCGACCAGACCGAGGATGCCACCGGAACGGGTGACACCGGAACGGGCGGTATGGCTGTCACTGCCGACGCCGCCGGGGCGGCCCGGACCGGGGAGTCGTTCGTGGTGCTCACCGACGCCCGGCGCCGCGAGGTGTACTGGGCCGCCTACGACGCCACCGGCACCCGCACCGACGGCCCGCACGTGGACAGCCCGGCCGAGGTCCCCGCACCCGCGTCCGGACGGATCGAGCACCCCCGTCCCGGCCCCGCGGGGCTCGTCCTCGCCGCCGC
>NZ_KI912260.1:99752-99911 GCF_000231035.2 Saccharomonospora iraqiensis subsp. paurometabolica YIM 90007
CTCGCCGACGGCCTGCTCGGCCTCGCCGCCGACAACCTCGCACTCGGGCGGCTGTCCACGGCACGCACCCATCTCGACACCGCGGCCGCCCTGCCCGCGGGCCCGCGCGCCGAGATCCGGGCGGGTTGGGTCCGTGCCGAACTCGCGCTCGCCTCGGGG
>NZ_KI912260.1:100011-105245 GCF_000231035.2 Saccharomonospora iraqiensis subsp. paurometabolica YIM 90007
GCGGCCCCGGCTGTGCACCGACAACGGCGCGATGATCGCCGCGCTCGGCGCCCACCTCGTCGCCGGGGGAGGCGCGCCGAGCGCGCTGGACCTCTCCGCCGACCCGGCCCTGCCGGTGAACACCGTCTCGGTGTAGCGGCCGGGCCGGGTGTGCGGGTCAGCGGTCACCCCGGTGTGCGGGTCAGCCCGGGTGTCGTTCGCTCAGTCCCGGCCGCCGGTCGGCGATCGCGAACGACGCGCGGGTGCGCGCCGGGGCACCCGGTTCGGTGACCCGGTCCAGCACCCGGAAGTCGGCCCGGAGCTCCCCGGGCGTGATGCGGGTGCGCACGTAGCCGCGCCGGGCGTTGAAGAACTTGATGTGCGGGTTGCGCCGCAGGTTCTCGTTGTCGCCGGGGGCGGAGTCGTAGCCGTCGCCGCCGGAGCTGATCGAGGTGGTGACCAGCTCCGTCCCGATGACCGGGCTGTCCGGGTCGGCGTAGTCGGCCTTGAGCTCGTTGGCCCAGTGGGTGTGCACGTCGCCGGTGAGCACCACCGGGTTGCGCACGCCCGCGTCCACCCAGCCCCGGCTGACGCGGTCCCGCGAACCCCGGTAGCCGTCCCAGGCGTCCATGCTCGTCGCCCCCGAGGCGTTGCGCCTGCGGGCGAAGAACACCTGCTGCCCCAGCAGGTCCCAGCGGGCGCGGGAGTCGCGGAACCGTTCCAGCAGCCATGCCTCCTGCGCGTCACCGGTCAGGGTGCGTGCGGGGTCGGCGGCATCCTCGCACACCTTCCAGCCGTCGCCGCAGGCCTGGTCGTCGCGGTACTGGCGGGTGTCGAGCATGTGGAAGTTCACCAGCGCGCCCCACGCCACGGTGCGGTGCAGCCGGATGTGCGGGCCGCGCGGGCGGTTACGCCGCCGCAGCGGCATGTTCTCGTAGTAGGCCCGGAAGGCGTTGGCGCGGCGTTCGAGGAAGTCGGGTTGCGGCCGGTGCGGCTTCTCGGGCACCTCGGCCGCCCAGTTGTTGTCCACCTCGTGGTCGTCGGGCACGACGAGCCACGGCGCGGCCGCGTGGGCCGCGCGCAGGTCGGCGTCGGTGCGGTACTGCGCGTAGCGCTGCCGGTAGTTCGCCAGGGTCGCGGTCTCCGGCCCGCGGTGGTCGCGCACGTTGCCGTCGGGGGAGACGTAGGAGTCGCGCCGGTACTCGTAGAGGTAGTCGCCGAGGTGCAGCACGACGTCCGGCTCGTCCTCGGCCAGGCGGCGGTAGGCGGTGAAGAAGCCGTGCTCGAACTGCGAGCAGGAGGCGAAGCACATGGTCAGGCCGGCGCCGACGACCCCCGGTGCGGGGGTGGTGCGGGTGCGTCCGGCGGGGGAGACGTGCCGGCCGTGGCGGAAGCGGTAGAAGTACTCGCGGCCCGGCGCGAGGCCGGCGACCTCGGCGTGGACGGCGTACCCGGCGTCCGGTCCGGTCCACTCGTGGCCCCGGCGCACGACGTGCCGGAAGCGGTCGTCGAGGGCGACCTCCCGGTGGACCACGACGACGCGGCGGTTCATCCCGCCCAGTCCGTCCTCGGCGAGGGGGCGGGGGGCGAGCCGGGTCCACAGGACGACGCTGTGCCGGTCCGGTTCGCCGGAGGCGACCCCGAGGGTGAACGGATCGGCGGTCGAGGGCTCGCCCGCGCCCTCGTGGGCGGCGGCCAGTGCGATGCTCGGTACGCCCGGCGGCAGTGTGGTGCCGACGGCGGCGGCCCCCAGTGCGGCGCCGCCGACGAGCACTCGACGACGGTTCGTTCCCCGGGGCTGGATCTCACCGGAAGCGGGCACGGTGTGTCTCCCAACGTGGTGTCGGTCGCGGCCGGAACGGCGCCAGTGTCGCTCCGGCGAATGACCGGCCGCACTCGAAGGGATGATCCCGGGGTGAATGTTCGGTGCCGCCACCGGCGGTTCGGCACCGTGGGGACCGGGTACCCTAGGTTGCGCGGCTAGCACTCCGATCGCTAGAGTGCTAATCGCACACGGCACCGCACACGCCCCGGCACCCGCGACGGCGGGGTGGTAGGAGCCGTACCCAACTAGGTACCTGCCAACGCTTTCGACGACCCGTGGAGGTCAATCCGGTGAGCGTGAACATCAAGCCGCTCGAGGACAAGATCGTTGTCCAGCGGAGCGAGGCCGAGGAGACGACGGCTTCCGGCCTGGTCATCCCCGACACCGCGAAGGAAAAGCCCCAGGAGGGCAAGGTCCTGGCCGTGGGCCCGGGCCGCATCGACGACAAGGGCAACCGCATCCCGGTGGATGTCAAGGAAGGCGACGTCGTCATCTACTCCAAGTACGGCGGCACCGAGGTCACGTACAACGGCGACGAGTACCTGATCCTGTCCGCCCGCGACGTGCTGGCCGTCGTCAACTGACGACCCGCGCACACATCGACGCCCCGGGCCCCGCACCGAGCCGGGGTACCGGGGCGTTTCGCGCACCGCATCCGTTGCGGGAGTGCACCGCGTCTGTCGTGGGAGTGCGGGCGGGCGGGCCCGGCCCGGGGCATCCGGGACCGGCTGTGACCCCGCCGCGCAGGGACGTTCCCGCGGCAGCCTCACGCAGAGAGGTATTCCATGCCAAAGCAGATCAACTTTGACGAGGACGCTCGTCGGGCGCTGGAGCGCGGGGTCGACAAGCTCGCCGACGCGGTCAAGGTGACCCTGGGGCCGCGTGGGCGTCACGTCGTGCTGGACAAGAAGTTCGGCGGCCCCACGATCACGCTGGACGGCGTCACGGTCGCCCGGGAGATCGAACTGGAGGATCCGTTCGAGAACCTGGGCGCGCAGCTGGTCAAGAGCGTGGCCACGAAGACCAACGACGTCGCCGGGGACGGCACCACGACGGCCACCGTGCTGGCGCAGTCGCTGGTGTCGGTCGGCCTGCGCAACGTGGCCGCGGGTGCCAACCCCACCGCGCTGGGCAACGGTATCCAGGCCGCCGCCGACAAGGTGGTCGAGGTCCTCAAGGACAAGGCCACCCCGGTCAAGGGCCGCGACAACATCGCCCAGGTCGGCACCGTGACCTCGCGGGACTCGGACATCGGCGGCCTGCTCGGCGAGGCCGTCGAGAAGGTCGGCGAGGACGGCGTCATCACCGTGGAGGAGTCCTCCACGATGGCCACCGAACTGGACATCACCGAGGGTGTGCAGTTCGACAAGGGTTACCTGTCGGCCTACTTCGCGACCAACCCGGAGGAGCAGCGGGCGATCCTGGAGAACGCCTACGTGCTGCTGCACCGCGACAAGATCTCGTCGCTGCAGGAGCTGCTCCCGATGCTGGAGAAGGTCGCCGAGGAGAAGAAGCCGCTGGTCATCATCGCCGAGGACGTCGAGGGCGAGGCGCTGTCCACGCTGGTGGTCAACGCCGCGCGCAAGACGATCAACGCGGTGGCCGTGAAGGCGCCGTTCTTCGGTGACCGCCGTAAGGCCTTCCTGGAGGACCTCGCCGTCGTGACCGGCGGCCAGGTCGTGTCCTCCGAGGTGGGCATGAAGTTGTCCGAGGTCGGGCTGGAGGTGCTCGGCAAGGCGCGCCGCATCGACATCACCAAGGACAACACCACGATCGTGGACGGTGCGGGCACCAAGGACGACATCAACGCGCGCATCGGCCAGATCCGCAAGGAGATCGAGAACACCGACTCCGACTGGGACCGCGAGAAGCTGCAGGAGCGCCTGGCGAAGCTGGGCGGCGGCGTCGCGGTGATCCGCGTGGGTGCGGCCACCGAGACGGAGCTGAACGAGCGCAAGCACCGGATCGAGGACGCCGTGGCCTCCACCAAGGCCGCCGTCGAGGAGGGCATCGTGCCCGGCGGCGGTTCGGCGCTGGTGCACGCCGCCAAGGAACTCGAGGGCAACCTCGGGCTGACCGGCGACGAGGCCACCGGTGTGAAGATCGTGCGGGAGGCGCTGACCGCGCCGCTGTACTGGATCGCGAACAACTCGGGTCACGAGGGCGCGATCGTGGTCTCCAAGGTGAAGGAGCAGGGTTGGGGCCAGGGCCTCGACGTGGGCACCGGTGACCTCACCGACCTGCCCGCCTCGGGCGTCGTGGACCCGGTCAAGGTGACCCGCTCCGCGGTGGCGAACGCCGCCTCGATCACCCGGCTCGTGCTCACCACGGAGAGCTCCGTGGTGGACAAGCCCGAGGAGGAGGACGAGGAGTCCGGCCACTCCCACTGACCGCACCGGGCGGACCGCCGGGTCCGCGCCGGATCCGTCGGACGCCGTATCGTCCGGGCGAACGTCGAACGGGGCGGCACTCCCCAGGGGGTGCCGCCCCGTTCTGTGTTGTCGGGAAGGACGTACTCGCCCAGTTCGGCCTTCCCGACGACTCGTCGACCGTATCGACCTCGCCCGTGCCGTGTCAGCGAACCGTGAGACTCAGGGAACGCCGCTGGGAACGCAGGATGCTCTCACGTTCCGACTCGGACAGGCCGCCCCAGATGCCGTAGGGTTCGTGTACGGCCAACGCGTGTTCCCGGCACATCTCCAGCACCGGACAGGTGTGGCAGATGGCCTTGGCCCGGGCCTCCCTCCGTGCCCGCGCCGGACCTCGTTCCCCGTCCGGGTGGAAGAAGGAACCGCTGTCCATCCCCCGACAGGCCCCCTCCAGCTGCCAGTCCCACACGTCGGCGTTCGGCCCGGGGAGTCTGCGCGTGTCTGCCATTCGTGACCGCCTCCGATATCCGGCACCACGCTGCCGGAATCTGCAGTTGTCGTAGTGCGGACTACTCCATTTGGTGCAACGCGCGTAACGCTAGAAGCCCAAACAACCGTTGTTCAAGGGCTGTGTCACATTTCCACCGATAGGTCTTACGCGCCCGTGTGATCGGTGACACATCGCCGAAAAATGGACTCGCCATTTCACTCTCGCGAGTCCTCAAGGGGTGTTCCAGTATTCCGAACGAAGGTTTCATCCTTACCCAGTGTGTAGTTGATCACTCGATCAGGGGATGATGACGCGGTGACTCTCGGGACACGGGCCCTCCGCGAGACCGCCTTCGGCGATCCGGACCGAGGTGTCCCGCCGTCGCCGTGCCCCGTCGGGGCCGATCCCACGACCGGATGGCTGCACGCCGTGGCACTCGGGGCGGAGGCGCGTTACGCGGCGGCGGTGAGCCTGCTCGAACCGCTGTGCCGGGGACGGGACCGGCTCGTCGCGGCCCTGGCCTGTGCGGCGCTGGCCGCACACCGGCGGCAGCTCGGCGGGCACCGGGCCG
>NZ_KI912260.1:105345-105592 GCF_000231035.2 Saccharomonospora iraqiensis subsp. paurometabolica YIM 90007
AGGTCGAGCAGCGTGGGCTCGACCAGCCTGCCCCGCCGTCCGCCCCCGGTCAGCAGGTCCGCCCCCGCCGCGACGGCCGAGTCCACCCAGTCCACCGCCGCGCGTGCGGCGTCGTCGTCCGGCATCGGTGCCACCGCCACAGCCGTGTCGTAGGCGTCGCCCGCAGGGAGTGTGCTCACGGCCCGGGTGAGCGCGGACAGCAGGTCGTCGGCGACCGCCCGCTGGGCGGTGACCTCGTGCGCGGCCG
>NZ_KI912260.1:105692-109489 GCF_000231035.2 Saccharomonospora iraqiensis subsp. paurometabolica YIM 90007
GGCCGGGTGCACGGACGCCGGTCCGGTCCCGGCCCGGCGTCGGTGCCCGGTCGCCGGTCGGGGGTCGGGGGCGCTCATAATGGTGGGGTCCGCGGTGCACGGGTGACGTGCCGTGTGGCGTCTCGCGGGCGCCCGGCGGTGCGGGCCCCGGAAAGCGGCCCGGGGCCACCGGGAACGCTGCTCACCTCGGAAAGGACATTCTGGTGCGGGATCTGGTCGAGATCGGGATGGGCCGGACGGCCCGGCGTGCGTACGACCTGGACGACATCGAGATCGTGCCGTCCCGGCGCACCCGGTCGTCGAAGGTCGTCAACACCGGGTGGCAGATCGATGCCTACCGGTTCGACCTGCCGTTGGTCACCCACCCCACGGATGCCGTGGTCTCGCCGGAGACCGCGATCTCGATCGGCAGGCTCGGCGGGCTCGGTGTGCTCAACGCGGAAGGCCTGTGGGCCCGGCACGCGAACCCGGACGGGGAACTGGAGCGGCTGGCCGACGCGGCGCGCAAGGGCGCGGGTTGGGCCGAGCTCGGTGGGATGCTGCAGGAACTGCACTCCGCGCCCCTCCGCACGGATCTGCTCGCCGAGGCGATCCGGTCGGTGCGCGACTCCGGGGTCACCGTGGCGGCGCGGGTGAGCCCGCAGCACGCCGCGGAGCTGACCCCGGACCTGCTCGCGGCCGGTGTCGAGGTGCTGGTGGTGCAGGGCACGATCGTCTCGGCCGAGCACGTGGCGCGCGACGACGACCCGCTGAACCTCAAGGAGTTCATCGCCGACCTCGACGTCCCCGTGGTCGCGGGCGGGGTCAGTGACTACCGCACGGCGATGCACCTGATGCGTACGGGCGCGGCCGGGGTGATCGTCGGACACGGACACAGCCCGGGGGTGACCAGTACCGACCGTGTCCTGGGCATCGGTGTGCCGATGGCGACCGCGCTGATCGATGCGGCGGCCGCGCGGCGGGACTACCTGGACGAGACCGGTGGTCGGTACGTCCACGTGCTGGCCGACGGCGGGGTCTCGCACAGCGGCGACATCGCCAAGGCGATCGCCTGCGGGGCGGACGCGGTGATGCTGGGTGCGCCGTTGGCCTCGGCCGGCGAGGCGCCCGGGCGGGGGCTGTACTGGACGTCCGCCGCCGCGCACCCGTCGTTGCCGCGCTCGCGGGTGGCTCCGGGGGCGAGTCTGGACGTCGACCTGCGGACCTTGCTGCACGGCCCGACCTCCGATCCGGAGGGTGTGGTGAACCTCTTCGGCGCACTCCGCCGGGCACTGGCCAAGACCGGCTACTCCGACCTCAAGGAGTTCCAGAAGGTCGGCTTGACCGTCCGCCCCTGACCCACCCCGCGATCCGGCCCGCGCCCGTGCCCACCCGGCGCGGACCGCCGCGGACCCCGCGACGGTCCGCGCCGGACCACAATCCGCCTGCGAAACGCGTTTCCCCGGGGTGCCGGTGGGCGCGTTTCGCGGGCGGAATGTCGTTCCCGGGGAGGGCGGGTGACGGCTCCCGGGTCGGGTCGACTCGTCGGTAACTTACCTCTGGTCAGGAGGGCGGTCGGCGGCTACGCTCATATGTGTGACTGGGCGTAACACCTATTTGGACTACGACGTCGTGGTCGTCGGCTCCGGCTTCGGCGGCAGTGTCGCGGCGCTGAGACTGACCGAGAAGGGCTACCGCGTGGCGGTCGTCGAGGCCGGACGCCGGTTCGCCGACGACGAGTTCGCCAAGACGTCGTGGGATCTGCGCCGCTACCTCTGGGCGCCCCGGCTGGGTTGCTTCGGTATCCAGCGGGTGCACATGCTGAAGGACGTCATGGTGCTCGCGGGCGCCGGGGTCGGCGGCGGCTCCCTGGTCTACGCCAACACGCTGTACCGGCCGCTGAAGCCGTTCTACACCGACCGGCAGTGGGCACACATCACCGACTGGGAGTCCGAGCTGGCTCCGCACTACGACCAGGCCAGCCGGATGCTGGGTGTGGTGACGAACCCGTCGGTGACACCGTCCGACGAGGTGATGCGCAAGGTGGCCACCGACATGGGGGTCGCCGACAGTCACCACCCGACACCCGTCGGGGTGTACTTCGGGCCGCCCGGGGAGCGGGTCGCCGATCCGTACTTCGGGGGTGCCGGGCCGGACCGCACCGGGTGTACCGAGTGCGGGGCCTGCATGACGGGCTGCCGGGTCGGGGCGAAGAACACGCTGGTGAAGAACTACCTCTACCTCGCCGAGCAACTCGGCGCGCAGGTGATCCCGCTGACCACCGTCACCGGTGTGCGGAGCCGGGAGGACGGCACCGCCGAGGTCGACCTCCGCAGGACCGGAACGGTCTCCCGCCGGTTCACCCACACGATCACCGCGGGGCACGTCGTGTTCGCGGCGGGGACCTGGGGCACGCAGCGGTTGTTGCACCGCATGCGGGACACCGGGGCGTTGCCGGAGCTGTCGGACCGGCTCGGGGAGCTGACGCGCACGAACTCCGAGGCGATCATCGGGGCCGCCCGGACGTCCGTCGACCCGGACAACGACTACAGCCGGGGTGTGGCGATCACCTCGTCGATCCACCCCGACGAACAGACGCACATCGAGCCGGTGCGCTACGGCAAGGGCAGCAACGCGATGAGCCTGCTGCAGACGGTCGCGACCGACGGCGGGTCCGAGGTCCCCCGCTGGAAGCAGGCGCTGCGGTTCGCCGCCCGGCACCCGGTGCAGACCGCCAAGCTGCTCAGCAGCTACCGCTGGAGCGAGCGCACCGTGATCCTGCTGGTGATGCAGTCCCTCGACAACTCCATCACCACCTACACCACCCGGGGTTGGTTCGGCCGCCGCAAGTACACCTCGAAGCAGGGGCACGGCACGCCCAACCCGACGTTCATCCCCGCGGGCCACGAGGCCAACCTACGTGCTGCCGAGCACATCGGCGGGACACCGGGCGGTACCTGGGGCGAGATCGCCGACATCCCGTTGACCGCCCACTTCATCGGGGGCGCGGCGATCGGCATCAACCGCGACGACGGGGTGATCGATCCCTACCACCGGGTGTTCGGATACCCGAACCTGCACGTGGTGGACGGCACCGCGATCACGGCGAACCTCGGGGTGAACCCGTCCCTGACGATCACGGCGCAGGCGGAGCGGGCCTTCGCGCTCTGGCCGAACAAGGGGGAGCCGGACCCCCGGCCCGCCCAGGACGAGCCCTACACACGCCTCGACCCGGTCGCCCCGGTCCACCCCGCCGTCCCCACGCACGCCCCCGCGGCTCTGCGGACCGGCTGACCGCAGTTCGCGGGCGGAATGTGGTCCCGTGGCCCCGGCGGGACGGCCGGGGCCACGGGACCTGTGGGCGGGGCGCCGGAGACCTGGTCCGGGACACCTGGCCCGGGGCACCTGGTCCGGGACACCTGGCCCGGGGCACCTGGTCCGGGACACAAGCTCGGGCACAGGACCCGCGGGTCGAGACACCGAGGGCTGGGGGTGGCGCGGGACGGCGACGGGTCCGGGCGGCACGGGCACAGGGTCACCGGGCCGCCGGGTCGGCCGGAGGGGTGTCGGGGTCTGGCAGGACGAGGGTCCGCTCCGCGGTGAGCAGACGCATCGCCGAGCGCACCGTCTCCGGGTGGTCGGTCCCGCCCGTCCCGACGACGATCCCGTCGACGTCGAACTCCGCCAGGGCCCGCGCGGACCAGCGGGTGTCGTGGGTCAGCACGCCGCAGCACCGGGCCCCGCCGGCGACCGCTGCGGTCATCGCCGCGTCCGCCGATCCGGTGACCGTCACCGTGACCACGGGCGCCCCGGCCGGT
>NZ_KI912261.1:0-237 GCF_000231035.2 Saccharomonospora iraqiensis subsp. paurometabolica YIM 90007
TGCCGCGCGGGCCGGTCGGAGGCCACCGGCAGGTGTCCGATCGGGAACATGTGCACCAGGAACAGCGCCACCATGCTCTCCCGCTCGGGACGTGGGGCCCCGACCGGCACGGCCGCGGCACCGGGGGTGGGGGCGGGTTGCGCCGCTCCCGGTTGCTGCGGCGGCGGGAGCCGCTGCGGCGGTGGGGGTTGTTGCGGCGGTGGGGGTTGCGGTGCTGGTGGCGGTGCGACCGGGGGT
>NZ_KI912261.1:337-2323 GCF_000231035.2 Saccharomonospora iraqiensis subsp. paurometabolica YIM 90007
GCCGCCCTCGTCGGCCAGCTCCGTGCGGCTCACGGTGTCGACGGCGCCGTCCCCGGCGCGCAGTCTGCCGGTCGTGCCCGCACGGTCGGCCAGCAGCTCCACGGACATACCGTTGACGACGGTGGTCGCGAGCACCCGGCACGACTCCCCGCCGCAGTCCGGCATGGGCGGGTGCTCCCGCTCGCCCGGCGTGTCGGTGCCCAGCACCGCGGCCGCGACCTGCGCGGCCACGGCGACCATGCAGGCGACCACCACCGTGGCGACCACCGGACGCGGCGGCGACGTCCGAGCCACGAGGACCTCCTCCCTTCACCGACCACGCGACAGGGTAGGCGAGACGGGAGCGCGCGCCCCGGCTCGAAACCGTTCCCGCACTGGTGACGGCGTTCGAGGGAGCTACGGACGTGAGCCTTCTCTCGTCTGACTGAACGTGGCGGATCCGTAAACTCTCGCAGAGCAGCGAACAAGGAGGTAAGCGTGCCCCAACCAGCCGCCGTTTCCAAGGTGCTCGTCGCCAACCGCGGGGAGATCGCCGTGCGGGTGATCCGGGCCGCGGCAGACGCGGGGCTGGCCAGCGTGGCCGTGTACGCCGACCCGGACCGGGACGCGCCGCACGTGCGCATGGCCGACGAGGCGTTCGCACTGAACGGCTCCACCGCCGCCGACACCTACCTGGTCACCGAGAAACTCCTCGACGTCGCCGCGCGGTCGGGCGCCGACTCGGTGCACCCCGGCTACGGCTTCCTCTCCGAGAACGCCGACTTCGCCCGGGCGGTGCTCGACGCGGGCCTGACCTGGATCGGTCCGTCCCCGCAGGCCATCCGCGACCTCGGGGACAAGGTCACCGCCCGGCACCTCGCGCTCAAGGCGGGTGCCCCGCTCGTACCCGGGACGAAGGACCCGGCCGCCGACGCGGACGAGATCGTGGCCTTCGCCGACGAGCACGGACTGCCCGTGGCGATCAAGGCCGCCTTCGGCGGTGGTGGTCGGGGGCTGAAGGTCGCCCGCACCCGGGAGGAGATCCCGGAACTGTTCGAGTCGGCCACCCGGGAGGCCGTGGGCGCGTTCGGCCGCGGCGAGTGCTTCGTGGAGCGCTACCTGGACCGCCCCCGGCACGTGGAGGCGCAGGTGCTGGCCGACCAGCACGGCAACGTCGTGGTCGTCGGCACCCGGGATTGCTCGCTGCAGCGCCGCCACCAGAAGCTGGTGGAGGAGGCCCCCGCACCGTTCCTGTCCGAAGAGCAGCGCGAGACCATCCACACCTCGGCGAAGGCGATCTGCCGGGAGGCGGGCTACCACGGCGCGGGCACGGTCGAGTACCTCGTCGGCGACGACGGGACGATCTCCTTCCTGGAGGTCAACACCCGGCTGCAGGTGGAGCACCCGGTCTCCGAGGAGACCACCGGCATCGACCTCATCCGCGAGCAGTTCCGCATCGCCGAGGGCTCCCCGCTGCCGTTCACCGAGGACCCCGCCCCGCGCGGCCACTCGATCGAGTTCCGCATCAACGGCGAGGACGCGGGCCGCAACTTCCTGCCCGCCCCCGGCACCGTCACCCGGTTGGAACTGCCGCAGGGCCCCGGCGTCCGCAACGACGCGGGCCTGGAGAGCGGCAGCGTGATCGGCGGGCAGTTCGACTCCATGCTCGCGAAGGTCATCGTGACCGGGGCCGACCGGCGGCAGGCGATCGAGCGCAGCAGGCGGGCGCTGGACGAGATGGTGGTCGAGGGCCTGCCGACGGTGCTGCCGTTCCACCGCACCATCCTGCGGGACCCGGCGTTCGTCGGCGACGACACCGGGTTCTCCGTGCACACGCGCTGGATCGAGACCGAGTTCGACAACACGATCGAACCGTTCACCGGTGAGCCGGACACCGGGGAGGACCAACCGGCCCGCAACACCGTCGTCGTCGAGGTCGGGGGGCGCAGGCTGGAGGTCTCGCTGCCCGGCGACCTCGCACCCGGCGGGGGCGCGCCCGCCGCGGCG
>NZ_KI912261.1:2423-3555 GCF_000231035.2 Saccharomonospora iraqiensis subsp. paurometabolica YIM 90007
GCGCAGGCGCGCGGGCGGCACGAAGACCGTGGCCAGCGGGGACGCCGTCACCGCGCCCATGCAGGGCACCGTGGTCAAGGTCGCGGTCGAGGAGGGCCAGCACGTCGAGTCCGGGGACACCGTGGTCGTGCTGGAGGCCATGAAGATGGAGAACCCGGTCACCGCACACAAACCGGGCACCGTCACCGGGTTGGCCGCCGAGGTCGGCGCGGCGATTAACCAGGGCACCGTGCTGCTGGAACTCAAGGACTGAGCTCGGCCGACCACCGGGACCGAACCCGGCGCCCGGCACCGGCGGGGCCCGCCGTCCCGCCGGTGCCGGGCGCGTGTTCCCGCCCGCGCCGGGCGAGCGCCTACCATCGGGCGTGTGGCCGTCGATCGACCGGAATACCGCCTCAGCGACGCTGAGCGGCAGGAGGCACTGGACGCGCTGAGCGAGCACGTCCGCAGTGGACGCCTGGATCTGGTCGAGTTCGACCAGCGGTCCGCGAAGGTCGGCGCGGCGATCTTCCGCCGGGATCTGGAGCCGCTGTTCGCCGACCTGCCCGACCCGCGGCCGGAGGTGCTGCGCGCGGAACGCGCCGCCGCCCGCCCCGCGCCGGAGGAGCGCCCGGCGCAGCCGTGGAACCAGAAGCTCGCCTCGCTCGCGGTCCCGCTGGCCGCCGTGCTCGCGGTGGTGCTGTTCCTCACCGTGGCGCGTGTCCCGATCCTGATCTTCGCGCTGCCGGTGATCGTGGCACTGGTGGCCGGGTCGTTCGTCAACCGCCGGAAAGGGCCGGGCGGCAGGCCGTAGGATCGGGCGGGTGGAACCGGTGGAGATCAACGCGGGCACGTTCTACCTGCGACAACTGCGTGCGGACACCGCTCTCGACGACCGGCCCGCCCTGCTCGCCGCCGCCGGGGAGGGGGCGGGTCCGCACCTGCCCGGTACGGCCGACGAGGCCACCGCGTACATCGCCCGGCGCGGGCGGCAGTGGGCCGACGACGAGGTCTGCACGTGGGCGGTGGCCGAACCCACCACCGGCGCACTGCTCGGCGAGGTGGCGCTGACGCTCGACGGCACGGGGCCGTCCGGGGAACCGGACGTCGGCGAGCTGGCCGTGTGGGTCCGTCCGGACGCACGCGGGCGGGG
>NZ_KI912261.1:3655-3976 GCF_000231035.2 Saccharomonospora iraqiensis subsp. paurometabolica YIM 90007
GCTCGGCCGGCGAGGTGGCCGGGAGGCCGCCCGGACCCGGGCGGACCGGCGTGCGCAGCGGGGCGACGTTGACCCCGATGCCGAGGACCACCGCCTGCTCGTCCGACGAGACCGCCTCGGCCAGCACACCCGCGCACTTGGCCCCGTCCGGACCCGCGAGCACGTCGTTGGGCCACTTCAGCACCGCGTCCACCCCGACCGCGGCCGCCGTGTCGGTCAGCGCCAGGCCCGCCACGGCCGCCAGCGACCCGAGCGCGGCCATCGGCACCTCCCCCGGCCGCAGCAACACGCTCAGGTACACACCGCCGCCCGGCGGCGAGA
>NZ_KI912261.1:4076-4225 GCF_000231035.2 Saccharomonospora iraqiensis subsp. paurometabolica YIM 90007
GGCATGGGATCGGCGAGCACGTCGTCGAGCCCCACCATGCCCGCGTCCGAGACGACGGTGCGGGACCGCCGCTGCCAGGCGTCGCCCCGCCAGACGTGCAACTCACCGACCATGCCGCGCGGCCCCGGGCCCCGCACCAGGCACACCGG
>NZ_KI912261.1:4325-4459 GCF_000231035.2 Saccharomonospora iraqiensis subsp. paurometabolica YIM 90007
CTCGTCGACGAGCAGCACCGCAGGCTCGTTCACCAGCGCCCGCGCGATGTTCACCCGCTGCCGCTGCCCGCCGGAGAGCTGGTGCGGACGCCGCCCCGCGAGCCCGTCCAGCCCGACCGCCGCCAGCAGCCCGG
>NZ_KI912261.1:4559-22135 GCF_000231035.2 Saccharomonospora iraqiensis subsp. paurometabolica YIM 90007
TCGGCGCGTGCCCGGCCGATCGCGAGCGGGTCGGCGGCCTCGACACCCGGCCGGGCCGCCCATCCCCGCCGGACGTCCGCGGTGATCCGGGAGTCCGTGAACGACGGATCCCGCCCCTCCCCGAGGGCGCGGAACGCGATCCGGTCGGCGGGCAGCCCCGTGACCGCGGACGTGTTCTCCCGCGCCAGCCCCTCCGTCAGACCGGACAGCAAGCCCACCAGTGCCGTGATCAGCACGAGCACGGTGGCGACCAGGGCGAACCTCCCCCTGGCGAAGCGGAGGTCCCGCCATGCGACGAACACCGTCTCCTCCTCCTTTCCGACACGCCCCCGGCCGGGATCCCGGTCGGGGCCTCGACCGCCACCGTCCCCGGTGCGGGGGCCGCACGGCATCGCACCGGGGGACGGTCGTGCCGGTCCGGGGGATCGAGGCGCGTCTCCACCTTTCCGCCGATGCCGGCCCCCGGTCGGCGCCCTACCCTGGGGACACCGTGCTGCCCGACATCCCGAGCCCGGCCGTGCGCGGACTGACCGCCGCCGTGCACCTCGTCGCGGCCGTGCTGGTCACGACGGTCGTCGTCCGTGCGGTCACCGGCACGGCGGAACTCGCCGACGACCTCGTCCCGTTCGCGGGCCCGACCGCCGTGACGGCGGTGGCGGTGGCCTGGGCGTGCGGATACGCCGTCGGCGTGCTGGTGCCCGCCGTCACCCGCGCGACCGGCCGCGCGGCGGCCTGGCTGGCGGTGTCCGGTGTGCTCTGGCTCGTCCTGCTGGTGCTGACCGCCGACGCGGTCTGGCTCGCGTTCCCGCTGTTCTTCGCGCAGCTGTCGCTGCTGCCCACGCGGTGGGCGCTCCCGGTCGTGGTGCTCACCACCGGCGCGGCGATCGCCGGGTTCGGGTGGCACCACCACGAACTCACCGCCGCGACCGTCCTCGGCCCGGCTCTGGGCGCGCTGGTCGCCGTCGTCACGGTGCTCGGGTACCGGGCGCTGTACCGGGAGAGCGAGCGCCGCCGCAGGCTCCTGGTCACGCTCGGCCGGACCCGGGACGAGCTCGCCTCCGCCGAGCACCGGGCGGGGATGCTGGCCGAGCGGGAGCGGATGGCCCGCGAGATCCACGACACGGTCGCGCAGGGTCTGTCCAGCATCCAGCTGCTGCTGCGGGCCGCCGAACGCGCACTGGACGACCGGCCACCCCCCGGACCGGCGGATCCGGTCGCGGACCTCGTACGGCAGGCACGGGAGACCGCCGCGACCAACCTGGCCGAGGCGCGCCGGTTCGTCCGCGACCGACGGCCGGCCGCGCTCGACGGTACCTCGCTCCCCGAGGCGTTGCGGGGGCTGTGCGCACGGACGACCGGGGAGTCCGGACCCGTGGTGCGTTGTCACGTGTCCGGTGCCGCCGTGCCGCTGTCCTCGGCGACCGAGGCCGCCCTCTGGCGGGTCGCGCAGTCCGCGCTGGCGAACACCGTGGCCCACGCGCGGGCGGACCGTGCGGACGTGACACTCAGCTATATGGACACGGAGGTGGCGCTGGACGTGGTCGACGACGGCATCGGGTTCGACGACGATCCCACGACCGACCCCACGACCGGACCCGGCACCGCGGACACCCGGTGGGACGACGGCGGCTTCGGGTTGCGGGCCATGCGCGCGCGGGTCGAGGAGTTGGGCGGGTCCCTGGTCGTGGAGTCGGCGACCGGCCGGGGCACCGCCGTCGCGGCCACGGTGCCCGCCCGCACCGCCGGACCCGCCCCGGCCACCCCCGGGTCGGAGGGGGAAACCACGTGATCCGACTCCTGCTGGCCGACGACCATCCCGTGGTACGCACGGGACTGCGCGCACTGCTGGAGCGGGAGCCGGACTTCACCGTCGTGGCCGAGACCGGCGGCGCGGACGAGGCCGTACGCCTCGCCGGGCGGGGCGGGATCGACGTGGTGCTGATGGACCTGCGGTTCGGCCCGCCCACGGACACCACGACCACGGACGGCGCGACGGCCACGGCCCGCATCACCGCGGCGGACGACGCGCCCCGGGTCCTCGTGCTGACCACCTACGACACCGACGCCGACATCCTCGCCGCGATCGAGGCGGGCGCCACCGGCTACCTGCTCAAGGACGCGCCGCCGGAGGAACTCGCCGATGCCGTCCGCACCGCCGCGCACGGCCGTTCAGCCCTGTCGCCGTCGGTCGCGCACCGGCTGCTCGACCGGGTGCGCAACCCCGGTGCGGCACTGAGCCCCCGGGAAACCGAGGTGCTGGGCCTGGTGGCCGCGGGGCTGTCCAACCAGCGCATCAGCCGCCACCTGCACGTCAGCGAGGCGACGGTGAAATCCCACCTCGCCCACATCTACACCAAGCTGGACGTGGACTCCCGTACCGCGGCGGTCGCCGCCGCACGGCAGCGGGGCGTCCTCGGCAGCTGACCCGGCGCCGACGACGAGCCGTCAGTCCCCCACGTCCACCAGGCCGGAACGGGCCTCGGGCGCGGCGGAGCGCCGCTCGTCGGCGGCCGCGTCGTCGGGCTGCGACTGGGACGCGCGCTCGGCCTCCACCCGCTCCCGGTACACCTCGATCTCGCGGGCGGTCGTCTCCGCCGACCAGCCCAGCACCTCGGCCATCAGCTCCGCGACCTGGCGGGCGCAGTCCACACCCCGGTGCGGGTACTCGATCGAGATGCGGGTGCGGCGGGCGAGGACGTCCTCCAGGTGCAGCGCCCCCTCGTGGGACGCCGCGTAGGTGATCTCCACCCGCAGGTAGTCCGGAGCGGCGTCCAACGGCCGCAGCAGCTCGGGTCTGCCGTCGGCCTCGGCCAGCACCTGACCGATCAGCGACCCGTAACGGTCCAGCAGGTGCCGCACCCGGTACGGGTGCAGCCCGTGCCGGGCGCCGAGGTGGTCGGCCTGGTTGACCAGGGCGTGGTACCCGTCCGCGCCCACGAGGGGGACCTTGTCGGTGATCGACGGCCGCGCCCGGCCCGGCAGGTCCGCGGCCGCCGCGTCGACCGCGTCGGCCGCCATCACCCGGTAGGTGGTGTACTTCCCGCCCGCGATCGCGACGAAGCCCGGGGCCACCCGGGAGACGGCGTGTTCGCGGGACAGCTTCGAGGTCTCCTCGCTCTCCCCCGCGAGCAACGGGCGCAGACCGGCGTAGACGCCCTCGATGTCGTCGTGCGTCAGCGGCCGCGCGAGCACCTCGTTGACGTGGTCGAGGATGTAGTCGATGTCGTGCCGGGTGGCCGCCGGGTGGGCCAGGTCGAGGTGCCAGTCGGTGTCGGTGGTGCCGAGGATCCAGTGGTTGCGCCACGGGATGACGAACAGCACCGACTTCTCCGTGCGCAGGATGAGGCCGGACTCGGAGATGATGCGGTCGCGGGGCACCACGATGTGCACGCCCTTGCTCGCCCGGACCCGGAACCGACCCCGGCTGCCCGAGGCGTGCTGCAGCTCGTCGGTCCACACGCCCGCGGCGTTGACCACGACCGCGGCCCCGACGTCGGCCTCGTCACCGGTCTCGACGTCGCGCACCCGCACCCCGGACACCCGGTCGGCCTCCCGCAGGAAGTCCACCACCTGGGTGGACGTGCGCACCACGGCACCGTAGTGGGCCGCCGTGCGCGCGACGGTCATCGTGTGCCGGGCGTCGTCGGCCAGCGCGTCGTAGTACCGGACGCCCCCGACGAGGGCGTCGCGTTTGAGGGCGGGAACCATCCGCAGGGCCCCCGCCCGGGTCAGGTGCTTCTGTCCCGGCACCGACCGGGACCCGCCCATCGTGTCGTAGAGCAGCAGCCCTGCGGCGGTGTAGGGCCGCTCCCACACCCGGTGGGTGAGCGGGTAGAGGAAGCTCACCGGCTTGACCAGGTGCGGCGCCAGCCGGGTCAGCATCAGCTCCCGTTCCCGCAACGCCTCCCGCACCAGTCCGAACTCGAGCTGCTCCAGGTAGCGCAGTCCACCGTGGAACAGCTTGCTGGACCGGCTGGAGGTGCCCGAGGCGAAGTCGCGCGCCTCGACCAGCGCCACCCGCAGGCCCCGCGTCGCCGCGTCGAGCGCCGTCCCGGCACCCACCACACCGCCGCCGATCACCACGACGTCGAACGTCTCCTCGCGCAGCCGCCGCCACGAGTCCTCGCGGTCGGCCGGTCCCATCGACACGGTCACGTGTGTTCCCTCCTCACGAGCGTCCGGCGCCGGCGGGCAGGTGGTCGCGCCGTCGTCCACCCCCAGCATCCCACGCCGACGCCGGGTCCGGGCGACTCGAAGGCGCGGCGGGGGGCGGTCGGTCGACCACCGGAACGGTTCCGCTCCCCCGTCCGGCCGAACCGGCGGGCCGAACCGGTGGATCCGCACACGTCCGTGGCGGCCACCGCCGCTGCCGCCGTTCGACCGCTGCGGGGGCATTGTCCGCGTGGGACGATGGATCGGACCTGGCAACGAGGCCACTTCCCGAGGAGGGCGGATGAGCGCGACCGCGGAGCAGAGCCGTTCCGGTGGGTGGGCACGAATCAGACAAGGTACCGGCGGGGAGCTGCTGGCCGAGTTCCTCGGTACCGCGGTCCTGCTGATGTTCGGCGCCGGCTCGGTGGCCGTCGCCCTCGCGGGGCTTCCCGGCTCGGGCAGGCAGTTCGACGAGTTCGGACCGGGCAACTGGCTGATCATCGCGTTCGGCTGGGCGCTGGCGGTGGCGTTCGGTGTGTACGTCGCGGGCGGGGTCAGCGGCGCACACATCAACCCGGCGGTCACGCTGGCCTTCGCGGTGAGCCGGAAGTTTCCCTGGATCAAGGTGATCCCGTACTGGATCGCGCAGACCCTGGGCGCCTTCGCCGGCGCGGCGGTGGTCTACGCCGTCTACAACGACGCGATCGAGGTGTTCAACGAGTCCGAGGGCCTCGCCCGGGACGAGTCCGTGCCGAGCTTCTCGATCTTCGCGACGTTCCCCGCGGAATACTTCGGCGGCGGGGCGTGGGGCCCGTTCGTCGACCAGATCGTGGGCACCGCGCTGCTGGTGGGCGTCATCGCCGCACTGATCGACAACCGGAACATGGCCCCGGGGCCGACCGCTAACTTCGGCCCCTGGGCGATCGGGTTCGTGGTGGGCGCGATCGGCCTCAGCTTCGGTACCGGCGCCGGGTACGCGATCAACCCGGCGCGTGACTTCGGCCCCCGGTTCTTCACGTGGCTGGCGGGATGGGGCGAGACGGCGTTCCCCGGCAACGGGGACTGGTTCAGCAACTACTGGTGGATCCCGATCGTCGGGCCGCTGATCGGCGGTGTGCTCGGCATCCTCATCTACGACTTCTTCATCGGCCAGGTGCTCCATGCCCGCGAGTTCCCCGAGGGCATGGAGAAGCCGCCACCGGGGCGCGTGCCCGGCTCCGACGAGGACTGACCGCCACGACATCCGATGCGGGACGCCACCGCCGCGGGCCGCGGGGCCCGAGAGGAGACAGGAGACGACGTATGGCCTCGTACATCGCCGCCATCGACCAGGGGACCACGTCCACCCGGACGATGATCTTCGACCACTCCGGTCGGGTGGTGGCCTCCGACCAGCGTGAACACCGGCAGATCTTCCCGGAGGCGGGTTGGGTCGAGCACGACGCGGAGGAGATCTGGGCGAACACCCGGGCCACCGCCGCGGGCGCCCTGGCCGCGGGCGACCTGACCGCCTCCGAGATCGCCGCGGTGGGGATCACCAACCAGCGGGAGACGACGCTGGTGTGGGACCGGCACACCGGCAAGCCGGTCTACAACGCGATCGTCTGGCAGGACACCCGCACCGACCGCATCATCACCGAACTCGGCGAACTCGGTGGCGGGCAGGAGCGGTACCGGGACATCACCGGGCTCCCGCTGGCGACCTACTTCTCCGGCCCGAAGGTGAAGTGGATCCTGGACAACGTCGAGGGCGTCCGCGAGCGCGCCGAGGCGGGGGACCTGCTGTTCGGGAACATGGACACCTGGGTGCTGTGGAACATGACCGGCGGCGTCGACGGCGGCCTGCACGTCACCGACCCGACCAACGCCTCCCGCACCCTGCTGATGAATCTCGACACGCTGTCCTGGGACGAGAGCATCGCCGCCGACATGGGCATCCCGATGTCGGTGCTGCCGGACATCCGCTCGTCGTCGGAGACCTACGGCACCACCCGCGAACGCGGCGCACTGGGCGGCGTGCCGATCGCGGGCATCCTCGGCGATCAGCAGGCGGCCACCTTCGGCCAGGCCTGCCTGTCCGTCGGCGAGGCGAAGAACACCTACGGCACCGGCAACTTCGTCCTGCTCAACACCGGCACCGAGAAGGTGATGTCGGAGAACGGACTGCTCACCACGGTCTGCTACAAGATCGGCACGAACGCACCGGTGTACGCGCTGGAGGGCGCGATCGCCGTCACCGGGTCGCTGGTCCAGTGGCTGCGGGACAACCTGAACATGATCGGCTCGGCGGCCGAGATCGAGAACCACGCCCGCACCGTGGAGGACAACGGCGGCGCCTACTTCGTGCCCGCGTTCTCCGGCCTGTTCGCCCCGTACTGGCGCTCGGACGCCCGCGGCGCGATCGTGGGCCTCACCCGGTACGTCAACAAGGGCCACCTCGCCCGCGCGGTGCTGGAGGCGACGGCGTTCCAGACCCGCGAGGTCATCGACGCCATGAACGCCGACTCCGGCGTGCCGTTGAAGACGCTCAAGGTGGACGGCGGCATGGTGGTCAACGACCTGCTGATGCAGTTCCAGGCGGACATCCTGGGCGTGTCGGTCATCCGGCCGCAGGTCAGCGAGACCACCGCGCTCGGCGCCGCCTACGCGGCCGGGCTCGCCGTCGGCTTCTGGGCGAGCGAGGACGACATCCGCGCCAACTGGTCCGAGGACAAGCGGTGGGAGCCGTCGATGGACGAGACCCGCCGGGCGCGTGAGTACCGCAACTGGAAGAAGGCGGTCACCAAGACGTTCGGCTGGGTCGAGCAGGAGAGCTCCGAGCAGCAGGGCTGAATGAAGCCCGCAGCGCTGACTGAAGCGCGGCGGGCGGAACGACGGAGGGAGCTCCCGGGGCGGGAGCCGTCGGGTGGGTGGTTCCCCGACGACCCCCGCCCCGGCCCACGTCAGGTGGCTGCGGTCAGCTCCGGCTCGGCGGTGACCGACAGCAGGGAGAACGACACCCCCTGGTTGTCGGTGACCATCGAGTACCGCCCGTACGGGGTGTCCGTCGGGTCGGCCAGCACGCGCCCGCCCAGCCGGTCGACCTCGGCCACCGCGGCGTCGGTGTCCGGCACACCGAAGTAGACCATCCAGTGCGGCGGTACGTCGGCGGGGACGTCGTCCGGCAGCAGCCCGAGCCCCCCGACCGGACGTCCGTCGACCAGCATCGTGGCGTAGGTGTACTGGTCGTCGGACATGTCGTCGAACCCGTAGCCGAACACGGCGGCGTAGAAGTCCCGGGCGGTGTCGAAGTCGCGCACCATGCACTCGTTCCACAGCACCGACGAGGGCGTGTCGGTCAGCCGCGCGCCGATGTGCCCGCCCGCCTGCCAGAGGCCGAACGCGGCACCCACCGGGTCGGCGGCCACCGCCATCCGTCCGTGCGCCATCACGTCGACCGGCGGCACCAGCAGGGTGCCGCCCGCGTCGGTGACCGCCGCGGCCGTGCGGTCCAGGTCCGAGGTGGCGAGGTAGGTCGTCCATACCGCCGGGGCGTCCTCCCCGGCGGGACTCCCGCCCAGCCCGGCGACGGCGCGGCCGTCGACCGAGCACATGAGGTAGTTGTCCGACTCGTCGCCCTGGTCGGTGAACTGCCACCCGAGCAGGGCGCCGTAGAAGTCCATCGCCATCCGCGGGTCGGGCACCATCAGGTCGACCCAGCACGGGGTGCCGTCGGGCCAGGGTGTGTCACGCAGAGTCATCGTCAGCGCTCCAGTGTTCGCCCGGATGTCGTCACATCCAGCATGAGCGCCGACGCACCCACCCGCAACGTCACCACCGCCCGGGCGGGTGTGCCCCGGCAACACCCCCGCGAGCGGCGTCAGTCCAGGTCGTCGTGCCGCATGAGCTGCCGCCCGGCCTCGGTGATCGAACCGGACAGCGACGGGTACACGGAGAACGTGAGCGCGAGGTTGTCCACGGTGAGCTGGTTCTGCACCGCGAGCGCGATCGGCAGGATCAGCTCGCTCGCGGTCGGGGCGACCACCACCCCGCCCACGACGACACCGGTCGCCGGCCGGCAGAACAGCTTCACGAACCCGTGCCGCAGGCCCTCCATCTTCGCCCGGGGGTTGGTGGACAACGGCAGCATGATCGTGCGGGCGGGGACCTCGCCCGAGTCGACGGCCTGCTGGCTCACGCCCACCGTCGCGATCTCGGGGTGGGTGAAGACGTTGGCCGCCACCGTGCGCAGCCGGATCGGGGTGACCCCCTCGCCGAGCGCGTGCCACATCGCGGTCCGGCCCTGCATGCTCGCGACCGAGGCCAGCATCATCGTCCCGGTGCAGTCCCCCGCGGCGTAGACGCCGGGAGCGGTGGTGCGCGAGACCCGGTCCACGTTGATGAAGCCACCGGGCCCGGGCTCGATCCCCACCCGGTCGAGCCCGATGTCGTCGGTGTTCGGCACCGAGCCGACCGTCATCAGGGCGTGGCTGGCCTCGATCTCCCTGCCGTCGGTGAGGTGGATGCGCACCCCGTCGTCGGTGCGCTCGACCCGGTCGGCCCGGGCGTGCTTGACCACGGTGGTGCCGCGTTGGGAGAAGACCTCCTCCAGGACGGCGGCGGCGTCGGCGTCCTCGTGCGGCAGCACCCGGTCCCGGCTGGAGACGACGGTGACCTTGACACCCATCTCGGTGTAGGCCGAGGCGAACTCGGCGCCGGTGACCCCGGAGCCGATCACGGCGAGATGCTCGGGCAGCTCCGGCAGGGTGTACAGCTGGCGCCAGTCGAGGATGCGCTCGCCGTCGGGCACCGCACCGGGCAGCACCCTCGGTGTCGCCCCGGTGGCGACCAGCACCACGTCGGCGTCCAGCAGTTCCTCGGTACCGTCCGGCGTCCTCACCCCGATGCGGTGCGTGGCGAGCCCGGGTTCCGTGTCGCGGAACCGGGCCGTGCCCGCCACGATCCGCACGCCCTCCCGCTGGACCCGGGCGCGGACGTCGGCCGACTGGGCCAGCGCGAGGCCGCGCACCCGGCCGTGCACCGTGGGCAGGTCGATGTGCGGCCTGGCGACCTGGATGCCGAGTTCCGGGAAGCCGTGCAGCCCGGCGCGGGCGCCGGAGGAGGCGATGAAGGTCTTCGAGGGGACGCAGTCGTAGAGCACGCAGGCGCCGCCGAGGCCGTCCCGCTCCACCACGGTGACCTCGCCGCCGTGTTGCGCGGCGACCAGCGCCGCCTCGTACCCGGCCGGGCCGCCACCCATGATCACGATTCTGCTCAACTCGACTCCCTCCACACGCCTGCTGCCCGTCCAACTCTAAGAGGCGACACGCGGAGTGCGGCCTTTCGGGTGAGCCGGTGGTCGTTACCCTGGAGTCGTGCCCCTGTATGCCGCGTACGGGTCCAACATGGACCCCGCTCAGATGTCGGACCGAGCCCCGCACTCCCCGATGGCCGGAACCGGCTGGCTGGAGGGTTGGCGGCTCACCTTCGGTGGCGAGGACCTGAACTGGGAAGGTGCGCTGGCGACCATCGTCGAGGATCCCGGCTCCCGTGTCTTCGTCGTGCTGTACGACGTCACACAGTTGGATGAATCACGGCTGGACCAGTGGGAAGGCGGCGAACTCGGCCTGCACACCAAGATCAGGTTGCGGGTGCAGACCATGGACGGGTCGGTCCTGGCCTGGTTGTACGTCCTGGACGCCTACGAGGGCGGCCTCCCGTCGGCCCGCTACCTCGGCGTGCTGGCCGACGCCGCCGAGGCCGCGGGCGCCCCCGCCGACTACGTCGACGACCTCCGCACCCGCCCCTGCAAACGCATCGGCCCCTGACCCCACCCCCGCGAGTCGCCACTTCAGGACCGCGAGTTGCCACCTCGGGACCGCGAGTCGCCCCTTCAGACCCGTGAGTCGCCACTCCCGTTCCACAGCGGCAGTCCGCGGCGACGGAGGAGCTCCCGGACCTCGCTGCGCAACCGTGCGGGTTCGACCAGGTCCCGCGCATCCGCACGCACCACGGTCCAGCCCCTCCTGCGCAGATCCTCGTCCCGGGCCGCGTCGGAGTCCCGACGCCCCTCGTGCCACCGGTACCCGTCGTACTCCACGGCGACCCGCACCTCCCGCCACGCGAAGTCGAGCCGATAGAGCACGACACCGCGGTGGTCGAGGACCGGGACCTGCTGCTCGGGCACCGGCAGTCCCCCGTCGACGAGGGTGAGCAGCACCCCGCTCTCGGCGGGCGACTCGGCCAGTCCCGACGCCAGCGTCAGCAGCTCGTGGGCCTGTCGACGTCCCCGTATGTCGGGCCTGCGGTCGACACGGCCGGCCACCAGGGTGCGGAACGCCTCGCGCTCGTGTTCGGCCAGCAGTCGCAGCGTCGCGTCCGCGCAGGCCAGCGCCGTGCGCCGGGAACCGCGGCAGAGCACCTCCGCCAAGGCCGCCTGCGGGACGTGGACCCGGAGCCCTGCGACGGCGTCGACGTCCGCGCCGTCGACGGTGCCCTGGTGCGTGACGAGCCCCGTGCGCCGGTAGGTCCGGCGGGTGTACGGGACGAGCAGGTGCACCGGTGCCGTCTCCGCAGCGGCGCATCCGTGCACGGCGAGGGCGCTCTGTCCGCTGAGCACCGCTGTGTCACCGACGGTGAGCAGCGCCGCCGCCGCGCGGGTGTGGAATTCGCCGACGCGGCGCGCCTCGACGACGACCGTGCGGGAGAAGCTCGTCAGACGGCCCTCGCGCAGCGCGGCGCGGAGTGCGCCCCGCCCGATGAGTGCGGCCAGGTCGCTGCGGAGATGGGCACCGTGCAGTCCGTGCGGGAGTGAGGTCATGTCCGCACTCTGCGCGAGCACGGTGCCCCGGGCGCGGAGTTACCCACAGTCCTGTGGACAGCTCCCACCCCTGTGGACAACGTCAGCGCGAGCGGACCGTCGGCTCACCGTCCCAGGGTGGCAACTCGCGGGTCCGGGGTGGCGACTCGCGGGTCCGGGGTGGCGACTCGCGGGGCTGGGGTGGCGACTCGCGGGGCTGGGGTGGCGACTCGCGGTCGGGCAGGGTGGTCAGGTGAGGGCGGCGAGGGCGGTGTGGGTGAGGGTGCGGACGCCGGCCAGGAGGGCGCGTTCGTCCAGGTCGAACGTCGGCTGGTGCAGGTCGCGTGTCGGGCCCTCACCGGGCCACACGCCGAGGCGGGCGAACGCGCCCGGCACGTGCTCCAGGTACCACCCGAAGTCCTCGCCGCCGGAGGACTGCTCGGTGCCCACCAGCGCGTCCGTGCCCAGGGCGGCCTCGACGGCGGTGCGCAGCAGGCCGGTGCTCTCCGGCTCGCTGACCACCGGGGGCACCCCCCGCCGGTAGTTCAGCTCGTGCCCGACGCCGGTCGGCGCGAGCAGGGCCTGCACCGACGACTCGACCAGCGGCTCCAGCTGGGTCCACGTCTCGTGATCGGCCGTGCGCAGCGTGCCGCGCAGCAGCCCCTCCTCCGGCACCGCGTTGGCGGCCTCCCCGGCGTGCACCGCACCCCACACCAGCACCGTGCCCGAACGCGGGTCCACCCGCCGGGAGAGCACCGACGGCAGGGAGGTGATCACCGTGCCGAGCGCGTGCACGAGGTCGGCGGTCAGGTGCGGACGCGAGGTGTGCCCGCCCGGCGAACTCAGCCGCAGCTCCACCAGGTCGGCCGCCGAGGTGAGCGCCCCCACCCGGGTGCCGATCGTGCCCGCCCGCAGCCGGGGGTCGCAGTGCAGGCCGAAGATCCGGTCGACCCCGTCGAGCACACCCGCCTCGATGGCGTCCAGCGCCCCGCCCGGCATGACCTCCTCGGCGGGTTGGAAGATCAGCCGCACCCGGCCGGGCAGTTCCGGCGCGCTCGCCAGGGCGAGGCCGGTGGCCAGCAGCACCGTCGTGTGCGCGTCGTGGCCGCAGGCGTGCGCCACGCCGTCCACGCGGGAGGCGAACGGCAGTCCGGTCGCCTCGGTCAGGGGGAGTGCGTCGAGGTCCGCCCGCAGGGCCACGCACGACGGGCCGTCGCCGATGTCGCAGACGACCCCGGTGCCGCCGGGCAGCACCCACGGCTTCAGCCCGGCCGAGCGCAGCAGCGTCGTCACCAATTCCGTGGTGCCGTACTCGCGGCGCGCCAGCTCGGGGTTGGTGTGGATGTGCCTGCGCCAGGCCACGACGTCGGAGGCGTACTCGGCCAGCCACCCGTCGAGCCAGTCGGGCCCGCGCCCCCGGCCGGGGTCGTCCACGTCCGTGCCGACCCCGCCGGAGAGGTCCGGGTCGGATCCGGTGAGCAGCACCCCCGCCGATCCCCCGGACTCCCCGGAACCCGCGATCTCCGCGGTCTCCGAGATCTCCGAGATCTCCGCGTTCTCCGCGGGATCGGACCCGGGATCGGGCTCCCCGGGTCGTTCGGGCCGCGAGTCGAGAACGGTCACGCCGCACCTCCGCACGTACCCAGCTGGGCGCGGACAGGCAGCTCCGGCGTCCGCTGGTCGGTTCTCCATGGATAGGTCATTGCCGTACGCATCTGCTCTCAGTTTGACACCAACCAGAGTATGCGTAACCCGGATGTCCTAGCACAGAGACGGAAGGTCGCCCGTTTGCGCTAAACGGTGACGCTCGGTTCGGTGACGCTGTGCGGTGACCGACCGCTCACCCGCCGCTCTCCGACCGCTTCTTCCGGTACCACCGACCCCACAGGACGATACCCAGCAGGATCGCCGCGGCCACGCCGACGACGAGCTTGCTGTTGTCCTCCTCGGCCTCCTCGCGGGTGGTGGAGTCGAGCTCGGGCCCGGGCGGCGGGCTCTCCCCGGTCTCGTCGGTCTGCGCCACGGCCGGGAGCCCGGCCGGTTCCGCCGGTGCGGCGACGGCCCCCGGCGCGGGACCGACGGGGCCGACACCCACGGCGACGGCGGACACGGCGAGGACGAACACGGTGAGGACACTGAGCACAACGGCATACACACGCACGGCGAACAGTGTGCCCGGTCCGGGCGTGCCGCGTCAGTCCCCGTCCGCGGACACCGTCCGTCAGTCCCCGTCCACGGCCGGGACGCCGAACGCCTCGAGGATCCGTTCGGCCGCCAGGGTCGGCGTGCTGCGGCCCTCGCGCACGTCCCGTTCGACCTCCGCCACGACCGCGCGCACGGAGGTGTGCCCGGCGAGCCGGTCGAGCAGCTGTTCCCGCACCATCGACCAGGTCCAGTCCACCTGCTGCCGCCGCCGCTTGGCGGCCAGCTCCCCGGAGGCCGCCAGGGTGTCCCGGTGCCTGCCGAGCTGCTGCCACACGGTGTCCAGGCCGGTCCCGGTCATCCCGCTGCACGTGAGCACGGGCGGGGTCCACTCCGCGTGCGGCCCGTAGAGCATCCGCAGCGCCCCGGACAGCTCCCGCGCGGCCCGGCGGGCCTCCCGTTCGTGCTCGCCGTCGGCCTTGTTCACCGCGATCACGTCGGCGAGTTCCAGCACGCCCTTCTTGATCCCCTGCAGCTGGTCGCCCGTGCGGGCCAGGGTCAGGAACAGGAAGGAGTCGACCATGCCCGCCACGGTGACCTCGGACTGGCCGACCCCGACGGTCTCCACCAGCACGACGTCGTGGCCCGCGGCCTCCATCAGCACGATGGTCTCCCGGGTGGCCCGGGCCACCCCGCCGAGCGTGCCGGAGGTGGGTGAGGGCCGGATGAACGCCGCGGGGTCGACGGCGAGCCGCGCCATCCGCGTCTTGTCGCCCAGGATGCTGCCGCCGGTCCGGGTGGACGACGGGTCCACCGCCAGCACGGCCACCCGGTGCCCCTGCCCGGTCAGGGTGGTGCCGAGCTGGTCGATGAAGGTGGACTTGCCGACCCCGGGCACACCGGTGATGCCCACGCGGGCCGCGCCCCCGGAGTCCGGCAGCAGCGCGACCAGCAGGTCCTGGGCGGCACGGCGGTGGTCCGGACGCTGTGACTCGACGAGCGTGATCGCCCGCGCCAGGGTGCCGCGGTCGCCCGCCCGGACCCCCTCGGCCAGGGCGGCGACGTCGGGAACGGATGCCATGCCTACGAGTGTCGCGCCTCGAGCTGGTCGAGCAGGCCCAGGGCGGCCTCGGCGATCACGGTGCCCGGCCCGAACACCGCCACCGCGCCCGCCTCGTGCAGCGCGTCGTGGTCCTGGGGCGGGATCACCCCGCCGCACACGATCAGGATGTCCGGCCTGCCCAGCTCGGCGAGTTCGGCCCGCAGCGCGGGGACCAGGGACAGATGCCCCGCCGCCAGGGACGACACGCCCACGATGTGCACGTCGGACTCCACGGCCTGCCGTGCGACCTCGGCGGGGGTGGAGAACAGCGGGCCGACGTCGACGTCGAAACCGATGTCGGCGAACGCGGTCGAGATCACCTTCTGCCCGCGGTCGTGGCCGTCCTGGCCCATCTTGGCCACCAGGATGCGCGGCCTGCGGCCCTCGGCCCCGGCGAAGCGGTCCACCCGCTCCCGGGCCGCCGTCACGTCCGGCGACTCGCCGACCTCCTCGCGGTACACCCCGGAGAGCGTACGGATCTGTCCGGAGTGCCGCCCCCAGACCTGCTCCAGCGCCTCGGAGATCTCCCCGACGGTGGCCTTCGCCCGTGCGGCGTCGACGGCCAGCTCCAGCAGGTTGCCGTCCCCCTCGGCACCCGCGGTGAGCCTGCGCAGTGCCTCGGCGGTGGCCTCGGGGTCCCGTTCGGCGCGCAGCCGCTCCAGTTTCGCCAGCTGCTGCGCCCGGACCTCCTCATTGTCGATCTTGAGCACGTCCAGGACGTCCTCGGACTCCTCCGCGCCGACGCGGTGGGTGTTCACGCCCACGACCGGCTGCCTGCCGGAGTCGATGCGCGCCTGGGTGCGGGCGGCGGCCTCCTCGATGCGCAGCTTCGGGATGCCCGCGTCGATGGCGGCGGCCATGCCCCCCGCCGACTCGACCTCCTCCAGGTGCGCCCACGCCCGGTCCGCGAGGTCGTGGGTGAGCCGCTCGACGAACGCGCTGCCGCCCCACGGGTCGACCACCCGGGTCGTGCCGGACTCCTGCTGCAACAGCAGCTGGGTGTTGCGGGCGATCCGCGCGCTGGTGTCGGTGGGCAGGGCCAGCGCCTCGTCGAGGGCGTTGGTGTGCAGCGACTGGGTGTGCCCCTGGGTGGCGGCCATCGCCTCCACGCAGGTCCGCACCACGTTGTTGTAGACGTCCTGGGCGGTGAGCGACCAGCCGGAGGTCTGGCTGTGCGTACGCAGGCTGAGCGACTTGTCGTCGGCCGGCCCGAACCGCTTGACCAGCCTCGCCCACAGCAGACGCGCGGCCCGCAGCTTGGCGACCTCGGTGAAGAAGTTCATCCCGATGCCGAAGAAGAACGACAACCGCGGGGCGAACGCGTCGATGTCCAGCCCGGCGTCCAGCCCGGCGCGCAGGTACTCCACCCCGTCGGCCAGGGTGTAGGCCAGCTCCAGGTCGGCGGTGGCCCCGGCCTCCTGCATGTGGTAGCCGGAGATCGAGATCGAGTTGAACTTCGGCATCCGCCGCGAGGTGTAGGAGAAGATGTCGGAGATGATCCGCATCGACGGCTGCGGCGGGTAGATGTAGGTGTTGCGGACCATGAACTCCTTGAGGATGTCGTTCTGGATGGTCCCGGTGAGCTTCTCCGGCGGCACCCCCTGCTCCTCGGCGGCCACGACGTAGAGCGCCAGCACCGGCAGCACGGCACCGTTCATCGTCATGGACACACTCATTTTGTCCAGCGGGATGCCGTCGAAGAGTTGCCGCATGTCGAGGATCGAGTCGATCGCCACCCCGGCCATCCCGACGTCGCCGGCCACCCGCGGGTGGTCGGAGTCGTAGCCGCGGTGGGTGGCCAGGTCGAACGCCACCGACAGGCCCTTCTGCCCCGCGGCGAGGTTGCGCCGGTAGAACGCGTTCGACTCGGCGGCCGTGGAGAACCCCGCGTACTGGCGGATCGTCCACGGCTGGTTCGTGTACATCGTCGGGTACGGCCCACGCACGTACGGCGCGATGCCGGGATAGGTGTGCAGGTGGTCGACCCCGTCGAGGTCCTCGGCGGTGTAGAGCGGCCGGACGTCGATGCCCTCCGGGGTCCGGCCGGTCAGGGCGTCGACGTCCTTGCCGGTGCGGGCCCGCAGCGCCTCGGCCCACTCCCGCCGGTCGTGCGGCCGCGGCGTGCCGAGGTCGACGTCGGTGAAGTCGGGGATGCTCATCGGGCGACTCCGAGGGTGTCGAGGGTGCCGGACAGGACCGCGAGCGCGTCGCATCCGGCGTGGACGTAGCCGTCGACGTGGGTGTGGTCAGCGGGTTTCCCGGCCAGCAGGACCGTGGCCGCCCCGGCGTCGTGCAGGGCCGCGGCGACCCGTTCGGCCTGTGCGGCGTAGGCGGTGTCGGTGCCGCACAGGCACGCCACGGTGGTGCCGCTGTCCCGGAAGGCGGCCACCAGGGCGTCGAGGTCGGCGGTCTCGCCCGGATCCACGGGTTCCATCCCGCCCGCCTGGAACAGGTTGGCCGCGAACGTCGCCCGCGCGGTGTGTTCGGCCAGCGTGCCCAGGGTCGCCAGGAAGACCCGGGGCCTGCGGCCGTGCCGCACGAGGTGGGTGTCCGCGCGGTCGCGCAGCTCCTCGTACTCGCGGGCGTACCGGACACGGGGCAGACCGCCGGTCTCGACCGGCCCGGGTGCGGGCGTGCGCTCCGGCAGCGACTCGTCCGGCAGCGGGAACTCGCTGACCCCGGTGATCGCCCGGGTGCGGGTGGCCAGCCTGCGGGACCGGGCGTCCGAGGTCGCGGCCAGCCGGTCCGCCAGCGCACCGGAGTCCAGTTCGGCCTCGATCCCCCCGGCGCCCTCGATCGCGGTGAACTCCCGCCACGCCGCGTGGGCGAGCGCGTCGGTGAGGTTCTCCACGTAGTACGACCCGCCCGCCGGGTCGATCACGGCGGCGAGTTTCGACTCCTGGAGCAGGATGGCCTGCGTGTTGCGGGCCAGCCGCCGGGAGAACCGGTCGGGCAGGCCGAGCGCGGTGTCGTACGGGAGCACGGTGACCGCGTCGGCGCCGCCGGTTCCGGCCGCGAAGCAGGCGACGGTGGTGCGCAGCATGTTCACCGCCGGGTCCCGGCGGGTCAGCATCGCGGGCGAGGTGACGGCGTGCTGCCGCATCGGCACGTCCGGCGCCCCGCTGACCTCGGTGACCCGCGCCCAGAGCTTGCGCGCGGCGCGGAACTTGGCGGTGGTGGCGAACTGGTCGACGGTGGCGGCCAGCCGGAACTCCACGCACGCGGCGGCGTCCCCGACCGACATCCCGGCCGCGGTCAGCGCCCGCAGGTAGGCCACCCCGGTGGCGATCGCCGCACCGAGTTCCTGCGCGTCGGAGCCGCCCGCCTCGTGGTAGGGCAGCCCGTCGGCCACGAGCCCCCGGAGGTCCGGATACCGCCCGGCGACCCGGGCGGCCAGCTCCG
>NZ_KI912261.1:22235-28406 GCF_000231035.2 Saccharomonospora iraqiensis subsp. paurometabolica YIM 90007
GGGGCGCCGTGTCGGCACCGACGGCCGTGGCCGTGGCCGTGGCCGTGTTCGTGGCCGCCGCCGTGGCCGGCTTCGCGCTCACCCGGATACTCGGCGGCTGAGCCGTGCGCGCACATGCCCGCTCCGGGCGCGGAACGGGCGCGTCGGCACCGTCGTCCCCTCCCTACCGACCCGACGAACGGCGCCACATCCCCCGCACCGCGCGCTGAAGTGCCCCCGCGAGGTGGACAGTTTCCTCCCGGAGCCGTCCTCCGCGTTCGTGCCGGATCCGCGGATGCGCACGTCCGGCCTGCAACCTTTCGATCTCACGACACTGCGCGGAGATCGTGTCCGCCATCCGGTCCGCGTCCCGCGCGTGCGCCACGGCCTCGTGCTGGAGTTGGAGAACCCGCGTGTACAGCGCGATCCTGTTGTCCTCCATGGCGGCGAGCAGACGGGATCCGCTGTAGGGCCGGAGGTCCCTCATCAGGGACGAGCAGTCCGACGAGGCACACCGAACCAGGACACCCATCCCGAAGATCGCGGGAACCAGCTCCAGGTGCCACGGGTCGTCACCGAATTCCCGGAGGACGTCTTCCACGGCCGTGAGCACGCCGTTGCGGTCACCCCCGGCTCGCGTGGACGAGGTGAACGCGCCCATCCCGACGAATCCGGCCGGGGTCAGTTCGTCGTGCCAGACGGTGGGTCCGTCCGTGCTGGCAGGCTTCCGGTCTTCGGGGGGAAGAGTCGAGGGTTGGTAGTAGAGATCCCGTCTCGAACACGGCCAGAGCAGGTCGTGGCAGACGACCGTGGCTTCCGGGGCGTGGGCGAGAATCCATTCCAGCTCCCGGCGGACCGTCGCATAATTGTGGTCCCCGTCCAGGACGTAGAGATCCGCCACCGGAAGTTCGGCGAAGGCCCGGGGCGAGGGGGTCGTCACCAGCTGCAGTGCCTCGTTGCCTGCGAGAGTGGCGCGGAGCCCGTCCGTGGGACTCGGCTCGACGCAGTACACCGTCGAGGCTCCGAGTTCGGCGTACATCCCGCTGACCGCGCCGGACTCCACACCGACTTCGACCACGGTCTCGACGTCCCGATGGGCGAAGACGATCTCGAAGATCTCCCGGAACAGTGCCATCGAGTGCAGCAACAGCGGTCGGTGACGCGCCCGGCGGGCCTGCACATGCGGATCATCACGGGTGCCGATGTGCTGCGGGTCGGGAGAGTGGGCTCTCATCCCCGCGCCGCCAGACGGCGGATGACCATGCGTGCGGCACCTGCGGCGATCCCGGCGACCCCCCGGGCCCGATACTCCGTGCGCGCCCGCCCCGACAGACGTGCGAGTCTCGAGGCCGGGGGAACCCGAGGGGTGAACCCGGAGACCCATTGCGGCAGCATCGCGAAGGCGATGGTGATCCGTGCGGACGTGACCGGCGCACCGGCCCGGTCCGCGAGGGGCAACCACAGTGCCGCATGGGGGGACCCGAACTCGACCATGTTGGCTCCGAGCCAGGTGCACTCGGCGAAGGTGAGCCCGGCGAAGTCGTCCGGCTTGTCCCATCGCAGAACCCGTGGTTCGGCGTCTCCCCCGGCGATCACCGTGGCCTCGATCCAGTCGACACGCACGATCGCGGGGCGCCCGGGAATGGCCAGGGAGACATCGGTCGCGCCGTCGGTTTCGAAGTCCATCCGCGCGAAGGACAAGCCGTTGTGGTTGATCCGGACGCGTCGGCGCGGACCGTCGTGCCACTTCTCGTCCGGGGTGCGGAACCGGAGTCGGGTCTCGGACGGTTCCCCGGCGGGTTCGAACATGCCCGGGTCGACGAGCCCGTTCGCCAGTGCACGGGCCGCGGCGCTCAGCCGCGTGTCCGAGGCCGCGATCAGGGCCGGCCAGAACGCGTCCCGCATTCCGAGGTCGTCGAGGTCGTTGGGCGACAGGTAGGGAACCGCGGGCCTCAGGTCCTCGGGAAGGATGCGGGTGACCACGGAGGATCCGAAGTTGTCGTCGTGCGCCCAGTTGCCGAACACGGCGGCCTCGTCGGTGGTGGGGCATTTCAAGGCAGCGGTGAGTATGGTGGCCAACCGGTGCCGGGCGCTGTCCGTGAGTGCGGGCCAGGTACCCCCCGAGTGTTCGACGTAGCGATTCCACTGCCGCTGAAACGCCAGGATGCCGTCCTGGGTACTCCGGATCTCGGCATCCTGGGACTCGGAGCCGGCACGGGGTCCGAGGACGGGAGAGCCCTCATCGGTGAAATCGACCAGCGAGCCGCACAGGGCGTTCGTGCATTGTTCGATCACCTCGGGGCTGCGACGGACCGCCTCGACGGTCTCGTGGGGCTGCCCCGCCTGGCCGAGGTAACCCGCAGCCGGTAATCCGGCGTGATGAAGCCTGGTGGAACGCTCGTCGGTGGCCAGGTAGAGACCCGAGACCCGCGTTCCGCTCTGGACGATCCGCAGGGTCTGGGCCAACTGGAGTTGAATCGTTCCGCCCCATCCCAGGTCGACCAGGACCAGTTCGGGGCTGTCCAGCGCCCCGCTGTCATGCAGCGCCCGGAGGAGCCGCTCCCGCGCGGCGGTCACCGCGACCGCGAGACGGTTCCGAAGATGTGGGGTCTCGGTGAGAACCTCGCTCACCCGGTCGACGACGTCGTCGTGATCGAGAACGGTGTCCAGTTCTCCGGCGAGGCCGGGCACGTCCCCCGGGCGCAGGTGGAGTGTCGCGAGCAGTCGGGAGACGGTCAGCCGGTAGCTCTTGCGGACGAACTCGCGGACCGAGTCCCGGTCGAAGCAGTCGAGCGAGGCGATCGACGTCACCTGCCGCGACAACCACAGTGTTTTGGCTTCCACCTTCCAGTCCCGCGACCGTGCCGCCTGATTGACGAGGTGGGCGAGCAGTTCCCCCTCCCGCATGGGGCACCAGACCACCGGCGTCCCGCAGCGGTGCGCCTGGAACGCCACCCATTCGGCGAATCCGGTCAGCACCGGACCGAGTACCGAGGCTCCGTACCGCCAGGCGGTACCGACCGCGGCGCTGGTCGGGGACGGGGCCGACCCGAGGGTCCGCGCGCGCAGACTGGTCAGCCCGAAGTCACCGTGCTCCGGATCGATGTGTGCCCCGAAAGGGCCGAACGTCTCCGCCGACTCCTGCTCCCGTTCCAGGACATCCGCGAAGTCCTCGTCGATCCGCTGGTAGGGCACGGTCCGCACACCGAGCGACGCCGGGATCACGTGATCGGCGCGCGCGTTGTCCCCGACATGCACGACCTGCTCCGGGCTGCAGCCGAGCTCGTTCAACACGATCGTCCACAGTCCGGACTCCTTGGCCGCACCGTGCTGCTGCGACCGGAAGACGCGTGCGTCCCGCAGTGTGTCCAGCTCCGGACGGTCCAGCAGGTAGGCGAGCTGTTTCTCGGTGAAGTACGTGTCCGAGACCAGCACGATCGGGACCTCGTACTTCTCGGCCAACCGGAGGACGTCGGCCATGTCGAGATCCGCGACTGTGAAAACACGTTCGACCTCGACCTCCGTCCGCACCAGGTCGTCGAGCGGTGTCCCGTCGAACAGCGACAGCGGCATCGCATTCCAGATGTCGAACAGCGAGACCTCGCCGCCCAGTGATTCACTGCGGCCACGGGCATCGTGTTCCGCGGCGACCCGCATGCGGCGGAACGAGGTGTCGGTCAACCACGGGGGGCACACACCCGCACGTCTCAGTCGTGCACCCAGGATGCCGAACAGATCCGCGGGATGCGGCACGCGCCGCCACAGGACGGTGTCGAATATGTCCAGTGACAGGACCGGGCACGCCCCGTCGTTGAGCACCCGGTGCAGATACTCCAACTGCCGACGATTCTCCGCACGCCGGGATCCGAAAGCCGGGGAAAGCCGCACATCCGCCTCCTGTTCGAACTGTGCGTGGGTGCCGTGGCAGTGCCCCACACGCGGCCCCACACGCGGGGAGAGCCGCCGACGTCGACGCACGATCACGCCGGTGACCGGGTGATCCCGGGTCGCAGCTCCGGGACCGGAACTCCGAGGAATTGCCGAACCCGCAAGGATTCGGCAGGACTCCGCCCGGGTGACAAGCGTTCGAGGGGAGCATCGACGCGAAACCGGAACGACTGTCCGGCCCCGCCTACGACCCGGCATCAGATATCCAGCGAAATTCGCATGAGAGATTAGCTCATGAATACCGACAGGTCAAACCGGATCATCGATCGCACCCCGAAGGAGTGAATTCCTCGACGACAGATCGAATTCGGACGTTATTTGCTTTCCGGCATTCGTCGCTCAACCCCGCCGGCCGGGTACCGCTCTCCCACACCCGACGACCGCACGGTCGGCGGCCGGGCCCACATCTCCCGGCGCGTCACTCGAACCGGCGGGACGAGGCGCCGCCCTGGGCGAGCCTGCGCAGCACGACCAGCAGCGCGTCCCCGAACACGGTGCCCACCACCGCGGACTCGACGACGGACTCGGTGGAGGCGAGTCGGGACACGTGGTCGAGGTCGGCCTCGGCGATCTCCTCGGCCGCGTCGGCGTAGCGGTCGACCATGGACGCGAGTTCGGGATGGCCGAGTGAGCGCACCGTGGCGAGCACGCCGACCAGCGCCTCCACCACCGGGGAATCCTCCCCGGGGTCCCAGCCACGCTCGGCCATCAGCTCCCCGGCCTTCGTGCGGGCCCAGTCCGCCGACGCGTCGTCCACCTCGGCCCCGGTCAGCGGCAGCCCCCGCTGCGCGAGCCCGAGCACCTCGTGCAGCGAGGTCTCCTCCGCCGCCATGGCGGCGAGCACCTCCTTCACTTCGGCGATGGACAACCCGCCCACGTCGAGCAGGGCGTCGCTCCCCGGTCGGCGGTGCGGGCGGTCGGGGACCGAGCCGGAGCGCCTAGGCTGCCGGACCGTGAACGAGAGCAGCGACACGCAACCCCGTGAACTCGCCGCCGCGGCGGCATCCGTCCTCGCCGAGCGCACCGGAGTCGACGCACACGACGTCGCCGTCGTCCTGGGCTCCGGCTGGCGTCCGGCCGCCGACGTCCTCGGCGAGCCGGACACCGAGGTGCCGCTCGGCGAGCTGCCCGGTTTCGAGACCCCCGGTGCGGTGGGGCACGGCAGCACCGCCCGGTCGCTGAGGATCGGCGACCACCGGGTCCTGGTGCTGCTCGGCCGGACGCACCTGTACGAGGGCAAGGGCGTCGCCCGTGTCGTCCACGGGGTGCGCACGGCCGCCGCGGCCGGTGCGCGCACCGTGCTGTTGACGAACGCGGCGGGCGGGCTCCGGGACGGGCTGGAGGTCGGCCAACCGGTGCTGATCTCCGATCACCTGAACATGACCGCCACGTCCCCGATCACCGGTGCGCAGTTCGTCGACCTCGTCGACCTCTACTCGGACCGGCTGCGGCAGCAGGCGCGGACTTTGGACCCGGGCCTGTCCGAGGGCGTCTACGCCGGACTGCCCGGCCCGCACTTCGAGACCCCCGCCGAGATCCGCATGCTGCGGACCCTCGGCGCGGACCTCGTCGGAATGTCCACGGTGCTGGAGGCCATCGCGGCCCGCGCGGAGGGCATGGAGGTCTTCGGGCTGTCGCTGGTCACCAATCTGGCCGCGGGTATCACCGGGCAGCCGCTCGATCACGAGGAGGTCATCGAGGCGGGCCGGGCCTCCGCGGAACGCATGGGCGCGCTGCTGCGGGGCCTGGTCTCCCGCGTCTGAGCGTCATCCGCGTTTCGTCTGACTGCCGGTGGCGATCGGCACGTCGGCGATCTCCCGCGTGGTGGTCATGGTGACGGCCCCTTTCCCCGAGCGCGGCCCGCCGTGCCGGAACGTCCGGACGGCGATCCCGTGTGATCTTCGTCGATCAATTTCGCGCAGAATTGACGGCTCGACAATTACCCGATCGGGTATCACCCGGAGAATGGGCGCCACTTCGCCGGATACGGTGAACGGACCGTTTCGCGCTTTCCCGTCCGGGATTGCCCGTTCGCGATTTCCCGGATGCAACTTCCTCCCGCCGCGGCGCGGAACCGGGTGGACCGCGCCCGGGCACGTCCGCACCGGTTGACATCATGGCGGGATGGACGACACACCCGCGGGACTCTCCGCCGAGGTGCGCGACGCCGCCGCGCGCTGGCTCGCCGACGACGTCGACGACGCGACCCGCGCCGAACTCGACGCGCTGCTCGCCGCGGCGTCG
>NZ_KI912261.1:28506-36998 GCF_000231035.2 Saccharomonospora iraqiensis subsp. paurometabolica YIM 90007
CCCTCCGCCACGCCGTGGGCGCACTGCTGCGGGACCGGACCGGGGCCTGACACGGCCGGACACGGTGTCGAGCACCACCCGGTGCCGCGCGCCCGGCACGCTTGCGGCACGCCCACCGCGCGGGCACCCTGAGCCACCGTGCCCACGTTGCTGATCGTCCACCACACCCCGTCCCCGCACACCCAGGCCCTGTTGGAGGCCGTCGTGTCCGGGGCCACCGACCCCGAGATCACCGGCGTCGACGTCGTCCGCAGGCCCGCACTCGCGGCCACGGCACCGGACGTGCTCGACGCCGACGGCTACCTGCTCGGCACCCCGGCGAACCTCGGCTACATGTCCGGCGCGTTGAAGCATTTCTTCGACACCGTCTACTACCCGTGTCTGGATGCGACCCGGAAACGGCCGTTCGGCTACTGGGTGCACGGCAACGAGGGCACCGAAGGGGCGCAGAAGGCCGTCGACACGGTCACCACCGGCCTCGGCTGGGAACAGGCCGCGCCCGCGGTCGTGGTGCGCGGCGAACCGGGCCGGGACGACCTCTCCGCCTGCTGGGAACTCGGCGCGACCGTGGCGGCGGGCCTCATGCCCTGACCACGGCGGCCGCGCCGGGTCACCACCCCGGCACGCCCCGGGCGCACCTTACGATCCCCGCATGGGTTTCCGCCGTATCCGCGCCCGCCACGCCCTCGTCGGCGTGGTCGCGCTGACCGCCGCCGCCACGACGGCATGCTCGTCCGACGACCGGGCCCCGGCCGAGGATCTGCCCGCCGCCCCCGCCCTCGTCGACGAGGCCGCGGAAGCGGCCCGGGGCATCGACAGCGCCCACGTGACGCTCGACGTCGAGGGCTCCCTGCCGGGCGTCCCCGTGCGCAGCATCGAGGGGGACCTCACCGGGGAGGGCGAGGCCGTGGGCACCGGCACGCTGGAACAGGCCGGCCAGCTCGTCGAGGTCGAGTTCGTGCTCACCGCCGACACGCTGTACCTGAAGGGCCCCACCGGGCAGCACCAGGAGATCCCGGCCGCGTTCGCCTCCTCGGTGTACGACCCGTCCGCGATCCTCGACCCCGAGGGCGGGATCGCCGGTCTGCTGACCGACCTGCGTCGACCGCGGACGTTGGCGGCGGAGGAGGTCTCCGGCACCCCGGCGTACAAGCTCGGCGGCACGCTACCCCCGGAGACGCTGTCCGGGCTGTTGCCCGGGGTCGACTCCGGCGCCGACGTGACCTTCTGGGTGCGCAGTGACGACAGCCGGATGCCGGTGCGGGCCTCGGCCGAGTTCGACGGCGGCGCCACCGTCGACATCACGCTGTCCGGGGTGAACGAACCGGTGACCGTGGAAGCGCCCGCATGACCGGCACGCTGACCACGCGCGGCGGTCGTTCCGTGGCGATCGGCGCGGGCGGGCTGGCCGTGCTGCTGGGCGCGCTGGACACCTACGTCGTCGTCGGCCTGTTCCGGCAGATCATGGACGATCTGCAGATCCCGGTGAACCGGCTGGAACGGCTCACCCCGGTGGTGACCGGGTACCTGCTCGGCTACGTCGCCGCGATGCCGGTGCTCGGGCAGGCCTCCGACCGCTTCGGGCGCAGGCGGCTGCTCCAGCTCTGCCTCGGCGGCCTCGTCCTCGGCTCGGCGGTCACCGCGGCGGCGCCGTCCGTGCCCGTGCTCGTCGCGGGCCGGGTCGTCCTGGGTGTGGCCGGGGGTGCGCTGCTCCCGGTGACGATGGCTCTGGCCGCCGACCTGTGGGCCGAGCACCGGCGCGCCGCCGTGCTCGGCGCCGTCGGGGCCGCCCAGGAACTCGGCAGCGTCCTCGGGCCCGTCTACGGCATCGCGCTCGCCGCCGTCGCGGGCTGGCGCGGGGTGTTCTGGGTGAACATCCCGCTGGCGTTGCTCGCCATGCTCGCGGTGCACCTGTCCGTGCCCGCCCGGCGTGCCGAGGGCGGAACCTCCCCGGTGGACCTGCGGGGCGGAGCCCTGCTCGCGGGGACGCTCGGGCTCACCGTGGTGGGGCTGTACAACCCGGAACCGGCCGAGCAGGTTCTGCCGGACTGGGGCGTGCCGGCGCTCGTGGGCGCCGTGCTCGCGGGGACGCTGTTCGTCGTCCACCAGTCCCGCGCCCGCCTCCCGCTGATCGACACCGCACGGGTGCCGATGCGGCCGTTCCTGGCGGCGCTGGGTGCGAGCCTCGCCGCGGGCGCGGCGCTGATGGTCACGCTCGTCGACGTCGACCTGTTCGCCCAGACGCTGCTCGGCTACGACGACCACGGCGCCGTTCTGCTGCTGCTGCGGTTCCTCGTCGCACTGCCGATCGGCGCGCTGCTCGGCGGCGCGCTGGCCTCCCGGCTCGGCGAACGCGGTGTCTCCGTCTGCGGCCTGCTGCTGGCCGCCGGGGGCTTCGGCCTGATGTCCACGTGGACCGCGGACGTCCTGTCCGCGGCGTACCGGCTGGGGCCGGTGCCACTGCCCAAGGCGGACGTCGACCTGGCGCTCGTCGGTTTCGGCCTCGGCCTGGTCATCGCCCCGATCTCCGCGGTCGTCCTCCGGCTCACCCCGCCCGAACAGCACGGCATCGCCTCGGCCGGCGTGGTCGTGGCCCGGATGACGGGAATGCTCGTCGGGATCGCCGCCCTGTCCGCGTGGGGCATGCACCGGTTCCACAGCCTCACCGCGACGCTGGACGTGCCCCTGCGCATCCTGTTCGACTCCGACGAGCAGTTCCGCAGCGCGATGGACGACTACACCGCCGCGCTCCGCGAGGCCATGGTCACCCAGTACACGGAGATCTTCGCGATCACCGGGGTCGTGTGCCTCGCCGGCGCCGTCTGCGCCGCGCTCCTCGGCGGCACCCGCACTCGCTGATCCGGTCGGTCCGCGGGGCCTCCGGGCCGGGCGCCCTGCGGACCGACCCCTCACCTCCCTGTCCGACGCTGCGATGGCCGCAGAAGACGCTGCGATGCCCGGAGAACAGAAACGGGATTCCGGGCGGTGCCGCGACGGCGACACATTTTCCGGACATGAAAAAGGCCGGAGCGTGTGCGACGCTCCGGCCTTTTTCCGGTTAAGTGTTCGGCGGTGTCCTACTCTCCCACACCCGGGCGGGTGCAGTACCATCGGCGCTGGTGGGCTTAGCTTCCGGGTTCGGAATGGGACCGGGCGTGTCCCCACCGCTGTAACCACCGAACAACCCTCCGAAACAGTCACCCCGCGGGTGTGTCCCAGGGTGTGGTGTTTCAGAGTTGCAGAGTGGGTGCGTAGCATGTTTGTGGTCAAGCCCTCGGCCGATTAGTACCAGTCCACTCGAGAACACATTGCTGTGCGTCCATGTCTGGCCTATCAACCCCATGTTCTGTAGGGGGCCTTACCCACTCGAGGGTGGTGGGAGACCTCATCTGGGAACGGGCTTCCCGCTTAGATGCCTTCAGCGGTTATCCTTTCCGAACGTGGCCAACCAGCCGTGCCCCTGGCGGGACAACTGGCACACCAGAGGTTCGTCCGTCCCGGTCCTCTCGTACTAGGGACAGCCTTCCGCAGGTCTCCAACGCGCGCGGCGGATAGGGACCGAACTGTCTCACGACGTTCTAAACCCAGCTCGCGTGCCGCTTTAATGGGCGAACAGCCCAACCCTTGGGACCTACTCCGGCCCCAGGATGCGACGAGCCGACATCGAGGTGCCAAACCATGCCGTCGATATGGACTCTTGGGCAAGATCAGCCTGTTATCCCCGGGGTACCTTTTATCCGTTGAGCGACACCCCTTCCACCAGGAAGTGCCGGATCACTAGTCCCTGCTTTCGCACCTGCTCGACCCGTCGGTCTCACAGTCAAGCTCCCTTGTGCACTTACACTCGACACCTGATTGCCAACCAGGCTGAGGGAACCTTTGGGCGCCTCCGTTACTCTTTGGGAGGCAACCGCCCCAGTTAAACTACCCACCAGGCACTGTCCCTGAACCGGGTCACGGTCCGAGGTTCAGGTTCCCAATCCGGCCAGAGTGGTATTTCAACAACGACTCCGCGACCACTGGCGTGGCCACATCCCAGTCTCCCACCTATCCTACACAAGCCGAACCGAAAACCAATACCAAGCTGTAGTAAAGGTCCCGGGGTCTTTCCGTCCTGCCGCGCGAAACGAGCATCTTTACTCGTAGTGCAATTTCGCCGGGGCTGTGGTTGAGACAGCCGGAAAGTCGTTACGCCATTCGTGCAGGTCGGAACTTACCCGACAAGGAATTTCGCTACCTTAGGATGGTTATAGTTACCACCGCCGTTTACTGGCGCTTAAATTCTCCGCTTCACCCCACAAGGGGTTAACGGGTCCTCTTAACGTTCCAGCACCGGGCAGGCGTCAGTCCATATACCTCGACTTACGTCTTCGCATGGACCTGTGTTTTTAGTAAACAGTCGCTTTCCGCTGGTCTCTGCGGCCCCAACACCCTAGCCCGCGCGGGGCTTCAGGTGCCGTGGCCCCCCTTCTCCCGAAGTTACGGGGGCAATTTGCCGAATTCCTTAACCACAGTTCACCCGCTCGCCTCGGTATTCTCTACCTGACCACCTGTGTCGGTTTGGGGTACGGGCCGCATGCGCACTCGCTAGAGGCTTTTCTCGGCAGTGGAGGATCACCCTGCTTCGCCTCAACGGCTATGCCTCGCGCCTCACCCTGATGGCCGGCGGATTTGCCTGCCGGCCGGGCCACACGCTTACACCAGTATCACCACTGACTGGCGGGGCTACCTTCCTGCGTCACCCCCTCGCTTGGCTACTACAGGATCAGGTCCCACGCACCCCACCACCGGGCCTCCGAAGAGACCACGCCGGCGGGTGGGTGGTTAGTCTCACCTGCCTCACCAGGGACGCGCACACGCGGGTACGGGAATATCAACCCGTTGTCCATCGACTACGCCTGTCGGCCTCGCCTTAGGTCCCGACTTACCCTGGGCGGAACAACCTGGCCCAGGAACCCTTGGTCATCCGGCGGCGCAGATTCTCACTGCGCTTTCGCTACTCATGCCTGCATTCTCACTCCCACACCCTCCACGACTGAGTCACCTCGCCGCTTCCCCGGATGCGGGACGCTCCCCTACCCACCCACACGACTGCACACCACCCCCGAAGGAGCAGCGCGGATCGACTGTGTGAGTGACACAGCTTCGGCGGTGTGCTTGAGCCCCGCTACATTATCGGCGCAGAACCACTTGACCAGTGAGCTATTACGCACTCTTTCAAGGATGGCTGCTTCTAAGCCAACCTCCTGGTTGTCTCTGCGACTCCACATCCTTTCCCACTGAGCACACACTTAGGGGCCTTAGCTGGTGTTCTGGGCTGTTTCCCTCTCGACGGACGGAGCTTGTCCCCCGCCGTCTCACTGCCGCGCTCTCACCCACCCGTATTCGGAGTTTGGTTGACTTCGGTAAGCCGGTAAGCCCCCTCGGCCATCCAGTAGCTCTACCCCAGGCGGGAAACACACGACGCTGCACCTAAATGCATTTCGGGGAGAACCAGCTATCACGGAGTTTGATTGGCCTTTCACCCCTACCCACAGCTCATCCCCCAGGTTTTCAACCCTGGTGGGTTCGGGCCTCCACCCGGTCTTACCCGGGCTTCACCCTGGCCATGGGTAGATCACTCCGCTTCGGGTCTAGACCACGCGACTCACACGCCCTCTTCAGACTCGCTTTCGCTCCGGCTCCCCCACCACGGGTTAACCTCGCCACGCAGCACTAACTCGCAGGCTCATTCTTCAAAAGGCACGCCATCACCCGAAGGCTCTGACGGCTTGCAGGCACACGGTTTCAGGTACTCTTTCACTCCCCTCCCGGGGTACTTTTCATCTTTCCCTCACGGTACTCGTGCACTATCGGTCACCAGGAAGTATTTAGGCTTACCGGGTGGTCCCGGCCGATTCACAGCAGACTCCACGGACCCACTGCTACTCGGGAACATCCGCCAGACACAGCCATGCGACTTTCGCGTACGGGACTCTCACCCACTCCGGCCACGCATCCCAACGTGTTCCGCTAGCCACACACCACGCCCCCGGGGCGGTCAGACCCCGGACACGGACACCCCACAACACCGCACACACAACACCTGACCATTCTCACCATGTGCACGGTTTAGCCTCCTCCGCTTTCGCTCGCCACTACTCACGGAATCACGGTTGTTTTCTCTTCCTACGGGTACTGAGATGTTTCACTTCCCCGCGTTCCCTCCACACACCCTATACATTCAGGTGCGGGTGACACCCCATCACGGGTGCCGGGTTTCCCCATTCGGACATCCTCGGATCACAGCTCGGTTGACAGCTCCCCGAGGCTTATCGCAGCCTCCCACGTCCTTCATCGGCCCCTGATGCCCAGACATCCACCATGTGCCCTACACAACTTGACCACAAAGATGCTCGCACCCACTCTGCAATTCTCAAACACCACACCCAAGACACACACCCGAGGTGCTGCCTCAGACACCCAACAGTGCACCAGCGACCACCACACCCGACCCGGCAACCACCCGGCCGGCGGGCACCAGCATCCCCCTTACCACCACGGCAGGAACCGGACACCAACGCCACCAGTAGAGGTTCACAAATAGACTCCAACGAGCCGAAGGCTCCTTAGAAAGGAGGTGATCCAGCCGCACCTTCCGGTACGGCTACCTTGTTACGACTTCGTCCCAATCGCCAGTCCCACCTTCGACCACTCCCCCCGCGAACGGTTGGGCCGTGGGCTTCGGGTGTTACCGACTTTCATGACGTGACGGGCGGTGTGTACAAGGCCCGGGAACGTATTCACCGCAGCGTTGCTGATCTGCGATTACTAGCGACTCCGACTTCACGCAGTCGAGTTGCAGACTACGATCCGAACTGAGACCGGCTTTAAGGGATTCGCTCCACCTCACGGTCTCGCCACCCTCTGTACCGGCCATTGTAGCATGTGTGAAGCCCTGGACATAAGGGGCATGATGACTTGACGTCATCCCCACCTTCCTCCGAGTTGACCCCGGCAGTCTCCCACGAGTCCCCGGCATAACCCGCTGGCAACATGGGACAAGGGTTGCGCTCGTTGCGGGACTTAACCCAACATCTCACGACACGAGCTGACGACAGCCATGCACCACCTGTGCACCAGCCACAAGGGAAACCCCATCTCTGAGGCGATCCGGTGCATGTCAAGCCCAGGTAAGGTTCTTCGCGTTGCATCGAATTAATCCACATGCTCCGCCGCTTGTGCGGGCCCCCGTCAATTCCTTTGAGTTTTAGCCTTGCGGCCGTACTCCCCAGGCGGGGCGCTTAATGCGTTAGCTACGGCACGGGACACGTGAACAGCGTCCCACACCTAGCGCCCAACGTTTACGGCGTGGACTACCAGGGTATCTAATCCTGTTCGCTCCCCACGCTTTCGCTCCTCAGCGTCAGTATCGGCCCAGAGACCCGCCTTCGCCACCGGTGTTCCTCCTGATATCTGCGCATTCCACCGCTACACCAGGAATTCCAGTCTCCCCTGCCGAACTCAAGTGATGCCCGTATCCACCGCACGCCCACGGTTAAGCCGCAGGTTTTCACGGCAGACGTGACACACCGCCTACGAGCTCTTTACGCCCAATAATTCCGGACAACGCTCGCACCCTACGTATTACCGCGGCTGCTGGCACGTAGTTAGCCGGTGCTTCTTCTCCCGGTACCGTCACTGTGACGCTTCGTCCCGGGCGAAAGAGGTTTACAACCCGAAGGCCGTCATCCCTCACGCGGCGTCGCTGCATCAGGCTTCCGCCCATTGTGCAATATTCCCCACTGCTGCCTCCCGTAGGAGTCTGGGCCGTGTCTCAGTCCCAGTGTGGCCGGTCACCCTCTCAGGCCGGCTACCCGTCGTCGCCTTGGTAGGCCATCACCCCACCAACAAGCTGATAGGCCGCGGGCTCATCCCGTACCGCCGAAGCTTTCCACACCACCCCATGCGAGACAGTGTCCTATCCGGTATTAGACCCCGTTTCCAGGGCTTATCCCAGAGTACAGGGCAGATTGCCCACGTGTTACTCACCCGTTCGCCACTCATCCACCACCGAAGCGGCTTCAGCGTTCGACTTGCATGTGTTAAGCACGCCGCCAGCGTTCGTCCTGAGCCAGGATCAAACTCTCCAACAATGAACAGTAAAATCCGAGACCCACATGTCTCAAAGAAACCCACAAAAAAGGGGCAAACCCCACCCACCAAAACAGGTGAGGCATCAAAGCTCTACTAGCTGACAATCACTAGCGCACTGTTGAGTTCTCAAACAACACCACAAGATGTTTTCTCGGTTTTTCCCTCCGAGCGACACCCACCCTAACAACAACCCCGGAAGGCTCTTTCAAGGGGGGTGACCACTCACCCGGAGCGAGGAACACCCACTCTACCACAACCATGGGAGCTTGGTTCATGTTCCCCCACCGAGTAACCCGAACTCCCCCTCTCGGAGGGCCCGTCCGGTCTCCCCGGCGACGAAGTAAACACTACACACC
>NZ_KI912261.1:37098-48376 GCF_000231035.2 Saccharomonospora iraqiensis subsp. paurometabolica YIM 90007
ACTTGCATGTGTTAAGCACGCCGCCAGCGTTCGTCCTGAGCCAGGATCAAACTCTCCAACAATGAACAGTAAAATCCGAGACCCACATGTCTCAAAGAAACCCACAAAAAAGGGGCAAACCCCACCCACCAAAACAGGTGAGGCATCAAAGCTCTACTAGCTGACAATCACTAGCGCACTGTTGAGTTCTCAAACAACACCACAAGATGTTTTCTCGGTTTTTCCCTCCGAGCGACACCCACCCTAACAACAACCCCGGAAGGCTCTTTCAAGGGGGTGACCACTCACCCGGAGTGAGGAACACCCACTCTACCACAACCATGGGAGCTTGGTTCATGTTCCCCCACCGAGTAACCCGAACTCCCCCTCTCGGAGGGCCCGTCCGGTCTCCCCGGCGACGAAGTAAACACTACATACCCGCCCAACCCCACCCGAAAGGGGGGGTCCCTTTTTCGATCTTCGCAGCTCACGCGCCCCGTACGCCGTGTCCGTCAGAGTGGCCCGTACTGCCGGTCGCCGGCGTCGCCCAGGCCGGGAACGATGAAGCCGGACTCGTTGAGGCGTTCGTCGACGCTCGCGGTCACCACGCGCACCGGCAGCTCGGACCTCTCCAGACACGTGATCCCCTCCGGGGCGGCGAGCGCGCAGACGGCGGTGACGTCGGTGGCACCGCGTCCGGTGAGCAGCCGGATCGTGTACTCCATCGAGCCGCCGGTGGCCAACATCGGATCGAGCACGACGACCGGGCGCTCCGCCAACGACTCGGGCAGCGACTCCATGTACGGCGTCGGCTGCAGAGTCTCCTCGTCGCGCGCCAGCCCCACGAAGCCCATCTGCGCGTCCGGGATCAGCTTGTGCGCCTGGTCGGCCATGCCGAGGCCGGCCCGCAGGACCGGCACCAGCAACGGTGGATCCGCCAGCCGGAAGCCGTCCGTCCGGGCCACCGGCGTGTGGATGCGCTCGGTCAGCAGCGGCGCCTCCCGCATGGCCTCGTAGGTGAGCATGACGGTGAGTTCCTGCAGCGCCGCGCGGAAGGCCGCACTGTCCGTGCGCGCGTCCCGCATCGTGGAGAGCCGGGCCTTGGCCAACGGGTGTTCGACGACGTGCACATCCATGGCCGTCACCCTAACGGCGCGGGGTCGGCCCGGTGTGGATGCGGAGAACGGGGATGAACCGGGCCGTCGGCCTCGCTAGGCTGGTCACGTGGACGACGAAGCCGGACACGGCGAGTACACGCGCATGCGGGCCTCGGACGCCGACCGGGAGCGGGTCGCGCGGACCCTGCACGACGCGCTGGGCGAGGGCCGGATCACGATGAGCGAGCTGGAGGAACGGCTCGACACCGTGTACGCGGCGAAAACGCTGGGCGAGCTGGAACCGGTGCTGACCGACCTGCCCGGAGCCTCGGTCGCACCGTGGACACCCGACAGTCCGCCCGCCGCGGCGGCACCGCCGGAGCAACGGATCGGGGGAACCCCGGGGTCGACGTTCTCGATCGCCGTGATGTCCGGGGCCGACCGCAAGGGCAACTGGGTGCTGCCCGCACAGCACAACAGCTTCGCGTTCTGGGGCGGCGTCGAGATCGACCTGCGGCAGGCCCGCTACGCCGAGAAGCACTGCACCATCACCGCGGTCGCGATCATGGGTGGTGTGGACATCACGGTCCCCGACGACATCGTCGTCGAGGTGACCGGCCTCGGGTTCATGGGCGCGTTCGAGACGAAGAACAGGAAAGGGGCGTCCGACTCCGCACCGCCCGGAGCCCCGGTCGTGCGGATCAACGGGCTGGCCCTGATGGGCGGGGTCGAGGTCAAACGGGTGCCCCGCGAGCCGCGGCGGCGGGGCCGCGAACGGGACGAACACGACTGAGTCCGGCCACAGCGGCCGCGACCGCAACGACACGGAAACTGGGGGAACGACATGCGACGGCGTCACCGTGCGCTCGCTGTGCTGATGACCTGCGGCCTGCTGGCCACCGCCACCGTCGGGTCGGCGGTGGCCGCCGGTGCCCCCGGCACGTCGGCTCCGGCACCCACCGCGGACCCGGCCGCCGGAGACGGGAGCGACAGCCGGATCGGGGCGGGATTGGCGGCCGCGGTCGAGGCGGGCGTCCCGGGCGCCTTCGCCGTGGTCTCCGACGGTGCGGATCCGCGGCAGGTGCACCGCGGTGTCCGGCGCGTGTTGACCGGCCACGACCTCCGGACGGACGGACGGTTCCGGGCCGCCAGCGTCTCGAAGACCTTCACCGCGACCCTGGTGCTCCAGCTCGCCCAGGAGGGCAGGCTGGGTCTCGACGATCCGGTCGCCGACCACCTCCCGGACCTTCTCCCGTACCCCGAGCCGATCACCGTGCGGCACCTCCTCCGGCACACCAGCGGCCTGCCCAGGGACCTCCCTCCCGAGCACAGCTGGGGCACGCTGCCGGAGCTGGCCACCGAACGGTTCGTGAGCCTCGACCCCGCCGAGGTGGTCCGACTCGGGACGGAGGGCAGACCCCTGCGGTTCACGCCCGGCACGGACTGGTCGTACTCGAACCTCGGCTACACGGTGCTCGCGATGCTGGTGGAGCGGCTCACCCACCGGCCGTACGAATGGGTACTGCACCACCGGATCACCGGCCCGCTGCGACTGACCGACACGGCGACGGTGCGGAACTTCCCGCTGCTCCCGCACGCGGCGACCAGAGGGTACGAGCGGTTGCACGGACCGGACGCGCCGTTGACCGACCTCACCACCTACAACTATTCGCGGTACTTCGGCTCCGGGAGCATGCTCTCCTCCGGTCGGGACCTGAACCGCTTCTTCGACGCGCTGTTGCGCGGTGAACTCCTCGACGGCCCCATGCTCGCGCGGATGAAGGAGACCGTGCCCGCCACCGACGACGAGGGCAACTACCTCGGGCTGGACTACGGGCTCGGCCTGATGCGCCTGCCACTGGCCCCCTGGTGCCCCGACGGGCCCGATGTGTGGGGGCACGACGGCTCGCTGCCCGGCTTCGGGGTGCTCACCCTGCACACCGGGGACGGGGAGACGGGGGTGACCGCCGTGCTGAACCGCAACATGACGGCCCCTCCGGACGCGGCCGCGTCCTGGACCCTGGCGGCGGTGTCGGCGTTCTGTTCCCCGGGTGGGCAGGCGGGCACCTCCGACGCGCCGCGGGAGACGGTCCGGGACCGGCCGGTCCTGCCGATGCCACGGGACGGGCGGCCCGCCAGGCGCTGACACCGCGGGCCTGCACAGGACCGTGGTCGCGGGACACCGGCCGTCCGAGGTCGCGGCCCGGCCCCCCGTGACCGCTACCCTCTCCGCCATGGCAACAGCTACCCTGCCGGCCGAGCTCGCCGACGCGATCCGCGACGAGCGAAGTCTGCGCCGGTTCCTGCACGGCCTGCCCGGGGTGGACCGGGTCGGTCTCGAACAGCGTGCCGCGACCCTGGCCACCCGCAGCATCAAGAAGGCGGCGAAGCGGTGGGCGATCGACGCGGCGATCTCCATGGTGGACCTGACCACGCTCGAGGGCGCCGACACGCACGGCCGCGTGCGGTCACTGGCCGCCAAGGCCCGGCGCCCCGACCCGGACCGGCCGGAGACCCCGGCCGCGGCGGCGGTGTGCGTCTACCCCGACCTGGTGTCCACCGCCGTCGAGGCACTGACCGGCAGCGGCGTCGGCGTCGCGAGTGTGGCGACCGCCTTCCCGTCCGGACGTTCCGGCCGGGAGGTCAAGCTCGCCGACGTGCGGCTCGCGGTCGAGGCCGGCGCGGACGAGGTCGACATGGTGATCGACCGGGGCGCCTTCCTTCAGGGCCGGTACGGGGCGGTGTTCGAGGAGATCCGCGAGGTCCGGCAGGCGTGCGGCGGGGCGCACCTGAAGGTGATTCTGGAGACCGGCGAGCTGGCCACCTACGACAACGTCCGCCGGGCCGCCTGGCTGGCGCTGCTGGCGGGCGGGGATTTCGTGAAGACCTCCACCGGCAAGGTGTCCCCGGCGGCGACGCTGCCGGGCACCCACGTCCTGCTGCGGGCGGTGCGGGACTTCCACCGGGCCACCGGAGACCGGCGCGGGGTGAAGGCCGCGGGCGGGATCCGCAGCACCAAGGAGGCCGTGCGGTACCTGGTGGCCGTGCACGAGGTCGCCGGCGGGGAATGGCTCACGCCGTCGCTGTTCCGGTTCGGCGCCTCCGGCCTGCTGAACGACCTGCTGCTGCAACGGCGTACCCAGCTGGACGGCCACTACAGCGGCCCCGACTACCTGACATTGGACTGATGGGCGTGAATCTCTGGGAGTACGAACCCGCGCCGGAGTCGCGGGAGGTGGCCGGCCTGAAGTCGCGGTACCGGCCGTTCGTCGGCGGCGAGTTCGTCGACGGCGCGGGCACGCCGCTGCAGTCGGTGAACCCCGCCACCGAGGAGGTGCTCGCCGAGGTCGGCACGGCGGGTCCGGCCGACGTGGACGCGGCGGTGAAGGCCGCGCGCAAGGCGTTCGAGCGCACCTGGGCACCCATGCCCGGCGCCGAGCGCGCGAAGTACGTCTTCCGCATCGCGCGGCTGCTCCAGGAACGCGCGCGCGAGCTGGCCGTGCTGGAGACGTTGGACAACGGCAAGCCGATCCGGGAGTCGCGGGACGCCGACATCCCGACGGCCGCGGCACACTTCTTCTACCACGCGGGCTGGGCGGACAAGCTCGACCACGCGGGCCTGGGCCCGGACCCGCGGCCGCTCGGGGTGGCCGGCCAGGTGATCCCGTGGAACTTCCCGCTGCTGATGCTGGCGTGGAAGATCGCCCCGGCGTTGGCCACGGGCAACACCGTGGTGCTCAAACCGGCCGAGACCACGCCGCTCACGGCGCTGGTGTTCGCCGAGATCTGTCAGCAGGCCGACCTGCCGCCCGGGGTGGTGAACATCCTGCCCGGCGCCGGGGACGTCGGCGCCGCCCTGGTGGAGCACGACGGCGTGGACAAGGTGGCGTTCACCGGGTCCACCGAGGTGGGTAAGGGCATCCAGCGGACGCTGGCGGGCACGCGCAAACGGCTGACCCTCGAACTCGGCGGCAAGGCGGCGAACATCGTGTTCGACGACGCCCCACTGGACGAGGCGGTCGAGGGCATCGTCAACGGGATCTTCTACAACCAGGGCCACGTCTGCTGCGCCGGCTCCCGGCTGCTCGTGCAGGAGTCGGTGGCCGACGAGCTGCTGGAACGGTTGCGGGCCCGGGTGTCCACACTGCGGCTCGGCGACCCGCTCGACAAGAACACCGACATCGGCGCGGTGAACTCGGCCGAGCAGCTCGCCCGGATCCGGGAGCTGTCCGACTCCGGCGACGCCGAGGGGGCCACGCGCTGGACGAGTCCGTGTGCGCTGCCGGAGCGGGGGTACTTCTTCGCGCCGACCGTGTTCTCCGACGTCGCGCAGTCGATGCGGATCGCCCGCGAGGAGATCTTCGGCCCGGTGCTGTCGGTGCTGACGTTCCGCACCCCGGAGGAGGCCGTCGCCAAGGCGAACAACACACCCTACGGCCTGTCGGCCGGGGTGTGGACGGAGAAGGGATCCCGGATGCTGTGGCTGGCCGAGCGGCTGCGGGCCGGGGTGGTCTGGGGCAACACGTTCAACCGGTTCGATCCCGCCGCACCGTTCGGTGGCTACACGGAGTCCGGCTTCGGGCGCGAGGGCGGCCGGACGGGTCTGGAGGCGTATCTGCATGTCGCGAGTTGAGGTGGCCAAGACCTACAAGCTCTACGTCGACGGGAAGTTCCCGCGGTCCGAGTCGGGCCGCAGCTACCCGGTGACCGACCCGAAGGGGCGGTTCCTGGCCAACGTCTCGCAGGCTTCCCGCAAGGACCTGCGGGACGCGGTGGCGGCGGCGCGGAAGGCGTTCGGCGGCTGGTCCGGTGCGACGGCGTACAACCGGGGCCAGGTGCTGTACCGGGTGGCGGAGATGCTGCAGGACCGGCGCGAGCAGTTCGTCGCCCGTGTGGGCGAGGCCGAGGGGTTGTCCGGCCGCAAGGCGGAGGCCGTCGTGGACGCGGCCGTGGACCGGTGGGTGTACTACGCGGGCTGGACCGACAAGATCGCCTCGGTGCTGGGCGCGGCCAACCCGGTGGCGGGGCCGTACTTCTCGTTCACCACACCGGAACCCACCGGGGTGGTCGGGGTGCTGGCCCCGCAGCGGTCGTCGCTGCTGGGGCTGGTGAGCGTGCTCGCGCCGGTGCTGGCCACGGGGTGTACCGCGGTGGTCGTCACCAGCGGCGAGCGGCCGCTGCCCGCCGTCACGCTCGCCGAGGTACTGGCGACCTCGGACGTGCCCGCCGGGGTGGCGAACGTGCTCAGCGGCAGCGCACTCGAACTCGGCCCGTGGCTCGCCTCGCACGCCGACGTCAACGCGCTCGACCCGATCGGTGCCGGTCCGGTCGGGAAGGTCGAGATGGCGCGCGCGGCGGCGGACACCGTGAAACGGGTCCTGGACACCGGCGACGAGGAACCGGACTGGACCGCGCGCCCCGGGCTCGCCCGCCTCCGCAACTGCCTGGAGGCCAAGACCGTCTGGCACCCCCTCGGCACCTGACCCGCCGACTCGCGGGCCTGGACCGTCAACTCGCGGGCCCGAGCCGTCAACTCGCGGGGCGGCCGGCGAGTTGCCGCTCCGGGCCCGCGAGTTGCCGGGTGGTGCCCGTGAGTTGACGGGTCAGAGTTGGTTGACGTCGGTGACGGTGATCACGGCCGTGCCGGTCTCGTCGGAGGCGCCGAGGTCGACCTCGGCGCTGATGCCCCAGTCGTGGTCGCCGGCCGGGTCGGCGAGGATCTGGCGGACCCGCCAGATGCCCGGCTCGGGCTCGCGCTCGATGAGCAGCAGGCCCGGACCGCGGGCGTCGGCGTCGGTGCCGATCTCGTCGTACTCGGCGAAGTAGTCCGCCAGCGCGTCCTCCCACGCCCCGGCGTCCCACCCGCAGTCGCCGTCCAGCGCACCGAGCGCCGCGTAGTCCTCGCGGGCGGCCAGCTGCACCCGGCGGAACATCTCGTTGCGCACCAGCACCCGGAACGCGCGCTCGTTGCGGGTGACCGGCTGCGGCCCCTCGGAGACGGTGTGCCTGCCGGTGTCGTCGGCCGCGGCCTCCTCCGGGTGCCGCAGCGCCTCCCACTCGTCGAGCAGACTCGAATCCACCTGGCGCACCAGTTCCCCGAGCCACTCGATGAGGTCCTGCAGCGGTTCGCTCTTGGCGTCGTCGGGCACGGTGCGCCGGAGAGCGTCGTAGGTGTCGGCGAGATAGCGCAGCAGCACCCCCTCCGACCGCGCGAGGCCGTAGTGGCCGATGTACTCGACGAAGTTCATCGCCCGCTCGAACATGTCCCGCACGACCGACTTCGGGGAGAGCTCGTAGTCGGCCACCCACGGGTGCCCCTGGCGGTAACGCGAGTAGGCCGCCTCGAGCAGCTCCTCCAGCGGCTTCGGGTGGGTGACGTCCTCCAGCAGCTCCATCCGCTGCTCGTACTCGATGCCCTGGGCCTTCATCTCGGCGATGGCCTCGTTGCGGGCCTTGAACCGCTGCTGCGCCAGCACCTGCTTCGGGTCGTCCACCGTGGCCTCGACGATGGACACCACGTCCAGCGCGTAGCTCGGCGAGTCCGGGTCGAGCAGCTCGATCGCGGCCAGCGCGAGCGGGGACAGCGGCTGGTTCAGGGCGAAGTCGAACTGCAGATCCACCGTGAGCCGCACCGTCCGGCCCTGCTCGTCCGGCTCGTCCAGCCGCTCGACCACCCCGGCGGCGAGCAGCGCGCGGAAGATGGCGATCGCGCGCAGGATGTGCCTGCGTTGGGCGGGCCGGTCCTCGTGATTGTCCTCCAGCAGGTGCCGCATGTGCGCGAACGCGTCCCCGGGCCGGGAGACGACGTTGAGCAGCATCGCGTGGGTCACCGAGAAACGCGAGGTCAACGGCTCGGGCTGGGCGGCGACGAGGCGGTCGAAGGTGCTCTCGGTCCAGTTGACGAAACCCTCCGGCGCCTTCTTGCGGGTGACCTTGCGCTTCTTCTTCGGGTCGTCGCCCGCCTTCTCCAGCGCCTTGGCGTTCTCGATGACGTGTTCGGGGGCCTGCACGACGACGTGCCCGTCGGTGTCGTAGCCCGCGCGCCCCGCACGACCCGCGACCTGGTGGAACTCGCGGGCCTTGAGATGCCGCTGGCGGGTGCCGTCGAACTTGGTCAGCGCCGAGAACACCACGGTGCGGATCGGCACGTTGATGCCGACACCGAGGGTGTCCGTACCACAGATGATCTTCAGCAGGCCCGCCTGGGCGAGCTGCTCGACGAGGCGGCGGTACTTCGGCAGCATCCCGGCGTGATGGACGCCGATGCCGTGCCGCACCAGCCGGGACAGCGTCTTGCCGAACCCCGCGGAGAACCGGAAGTCGCCGATCGCCTCGGCCAGGGCGTCCTTCTCGGCACGGGAGCAGACGTTGATGCTCATCAGTGCCTGTGCCCGCTCCACCGCGGCGGCCTGCGAGAAGTGCACCACGTACACCGGGGCCAGTCCGCCGTGCAGCAGCTCGGACACCGTCTCGTGCATGGGCGTCGTGGCGTAGCGGAAGGTCAACGGCACCGGGCGTTCGGCGGAGGTGACCACCGCGGTGTCCCGGCCGGTGCGCCGGGTGAGGTCGGACTCGAAGAACGAGACGTCGCCGAGGGTGGCCGACATGAGCACGAACTGCGCCTCCGGCAGCTCCAGCAGCGGCACCTGCCAGGCCCAGCCGCGGTCCGGGTCGGCGTAGAAGTGGAACTCGTCGGCCACCACCTGCCCGACGTCGGCCTCCGCCCCGTCCCGCAGGGCGAGGTTGGCCAGGATCTCGGCGGTGCAGCAGATGATCGGCGCGTCCGGGTTGACGCTGGAGTCGCCGGTCATCATGCCGACGTTGTCGGCGCCGAAGGTGTCGACGAGGTCGAAGAACTTCTCCGACACGAGCGCCTTGATCGGCGCGGTGTAGAAGCTGCGCACGCCGTCGGCCAGCGCGGCGAAGTGCGCACCCACCGCCACCAGGCTCTTCCCCGAGCCGGTCGGGGTGGAGAGAATGACGTTGGCACCGGAGACGACCTCGATCAGCGCCTCCTCCTGCGCCGGGTAGAGCTCCACGCCCCGCTCGGCGGTCCAGGTCGTGAAGGCGTCGTACAGGGCGTCGGGGTCGGCGCCCTCGGCGTCGGCCTCGTCGGGAAGGCGGTCGGTGAGAAGTTCAGTCATCGTGCCTGAGATCGTGTCACTGGCGGCCCCTTCGCGTGAGGGGTGATCGCGGTTCGGAGCCGGAACCCGTAGGCTTCGCCTTCACGGCCGACTTCGAACGCAGTGGTGAACCGGCACGTGCACAGGTGTTCCCGGAGGGCGGAATGGCTCAGGATATCATCCCGATCGAACTCGGGCTGCCACAAGGCGATCTGGTGACCCTGTGGGCGCCACGATGGCGGGAGGACGGCGAGGAGTGGGAGGCCTTCCTCGGCGACGAGGACGACCTCTACGCGTTCCGGGACTCCGCCCACCTGGCGGCGTACGTGCGCACGGCCACCGAGCACGACCTGGTCGACCACCCCGCCTGGCACACGGTGCCCGCCCTCAACGTGCCCGAGCTGATCCCCGACGACGACCACTGCTTCGACCTCGTCGGCGTGCCGGAGATGGTGGCGGGCGAACCCGACTCCTGGACCCTGAGCGAGCTCGCGGAGATCGTCAACATCGTGCGGTCGCTGGCGGACGTGTGCGAGCTGGACGACGTGCACGAGGTCCTGGACGGCTGCCAGGCGTTCTCCCTGCTCGACCAGGGGCAGCTGCCGTTCTCCGGCCGGGACGGCACCCGGCTGTGGAACGACCTGTCCCAGACCGTCTCCGAGAAGTGGGACGTGGTGCTCGACTCCGTCGACGAGTTGATCACCGTGCCGGAGGTGGACTCCGCCACGCTCGACCAGACGACCGAGGAGCTGGCCGCCTTCCACGAGGAGTCGGCCGAGTCCGAGGCCGGGGTCGACTCGGACGAGCGGGAGGACCTGGACGCCGTCTACGGGGGCTCGGCGACCACCGGCGAGGCCACGGACACGGACGAGACCGCCGACTCCGCCGACGGGACCGACGACGCCGACGAGGCCGCGGGGTTCTGGACCGAGGTCGGCATCGACCCGATCAAGATCGTCACGTCCGACCGGGAGCACTTCACCCTGCGGTGCTATCTCGACGACGACCCGGTCTTCCTCGGCTCCGACGGCCGCATCGAGACCTTCCCCTCCGAACGCGCGCTGGCGCGGGCGCTGGCCGAACCCGGCGACCTGGCGCTGACCGACCTCGCCGAGGTGTCCACCTGGGACGAGGTGCTGACCAGCGCGACGGCGGGTGAGCTGGAGGTGGACGTCGACCCGGAGAACACCTACGTGCTCACCGGGCTGGCCGACGACATCGGCTCCGGGTTGGAGGCCATCGACCCGAGTCAGCTGGAACTCGCGGTGGAACTGCTCACCGACGCCGCCGACTGGGCCGGCGACGACAGCGTCCACGAGGCGCTGGCCGGCTCGGAACGGCTCGGCTGGCTGGTGTCCTTCGTGGTCAGCCCCGACCCGGACCGGCTCGCCCCGAGCGCGCCGTTCGACGCCGAGCAGAAGACCTGGCGCACCCTCGTGGAGAACTTCGAGACCCGCCTGCACGCGAACTGACCCCGCACCCCGGGTGTTTCCGTGAGGGGCACTTTCCCTGCGCCCGGTGCCGTGAGGGGCACATTTCCTGCGTGGGACGCAGGAAATGTGCCCTTCACGGTCACCTGCGCGCGGGCTCCGCGGTGACCGGGGTCAGCGGGGCGGCCAGGAGGGGGAAGAGGGCGGCGAGGGCGAAGGCCGTGGCGTAGCCGCCGCCTTCGGCGATGACCAGGCCGAGGACGGGCGGGGTCAGCGCCGCCGTGAGGTTCTGGGCGGTGTTCTGCGCCCCCATCGCGCGGCCCGCCCACGCCGGGCCCGCCAGCTCCGCCGAGGCGGTGAAGCCGAGTCCGTTGTCGCTGACCGTGATCACCGCGGCCGGGGCCAACGCGAGCACGGCGAGCCACGGCAGCCCCGCGTCCCCGGCCGCCAGCAGCAGCATCGCGACCGCCGCGGCCACCGCGATCACCCGGACCGGGGCGAGCCTGCTGCCGACCCGGTCGGACCAGTGCCCCACGCCGAGCCTGCCGAGGGCCCCGGCGCCCTGCACGGCGGCGAGGAACCCGCCCGCGGTGGTCGCCTCCCATCCGTGCACGGACACCAGATACACCGGCGCGAACGCCGACACCGT
>NZ_KI912261.1:48476-51969 GCF_000231035.2 Saccharomonospora iraqiensis subsp. paurometabolica YIM 90007
CGGGTCGCCGGGGACGGCCGTCGGTCCGGCGGGTGCCGTGGGAGCGGACGGTGCCGTGGGAGCGGACGTTGCCGTGGGAGCGCCGGACGGGACCGGCCGGGGCGGGTCGACGACGAACCGGGCCACCAGCGCCGCGACCCCGAGTGCGGCACAGGCGGGCACCAGCAGGGCCGGGCGGAATCCCCAGTGCTGGGCCGCGGTGGGCAGCGTCAACGCCGCCACACCGACCCCGAGCGGCTGCGCGGTCTGCCGGATTCCCATGGCCAGTCCGCGCTCCCGTTCGGCGAACCAGCCGAGCACCACCCGTCCGCTGGAGGCGTTGACCGAGGCCGTCGCGGCGCCCGCGGCCACGAACGCCGCGAACAGTGCGCCCACACCCGCGTCCGACAGCGCCGTGACCAGCAGCAGGACCCCGGACACGCCGAGACCAAGCGCCATGACGCGGCGTTCGCCGTACCGGTCGGCCACCGCGCCCCACGCGATCAGCGTCAGCAGCAGACCGACGCCGGGGGCCGCGACCACCGCGCCGATCCGGGTGAGGTCGAGGTCGGTGGTGGAGCGCAGCGCGGGCACGAGGAACGGGATGCCGTAGAGGAACGTGCAGCTCGCGGTCTGGGCCGCGTGCCCGAGCGCGAGAACCAGCCAGCGCCGTCCCGCGTACCCGGTGCCCACCGTCGCCGTCGCCAACCCGCTGTCCAGGATGTGAGAAGATCATCTTACGATCCGGATAGCCTACGACGCGCGTCCGTCGCCGGGCAACGCCGGCCGCGGTGCGCCCACGACCGGCGGCCCCGGCGGGCGTCGACGGCTCACTCGACTTCGGCGTACCAGGGCTTGATGACGTTGTTGATCAGGTCCAGGCGCTCGTCGAAGTCGATGAAGGCGGACTTCATCGCGTTGATCGTGAACCACCGCACGTCCGACCAGCCGTAGCCGAACGTCTCCACCAGCCTGGCGAACTCCGAGGACATGGTGCAGTCGCTCATCAGCCGGTTGTCCGTGTTCACGGTGACCCGGAACCGCATCGCCGCCAGCAGACCGATCGGGTGCTTCTCCAGCGAGGGGGCGGCCCCGGTCTGCAGGTTCGACGACGGGCACACCTCCAGCGGGATACGCCGGTCCCGCACATAGGAGGCCAGCCTGCCCAGCTCGGCGGCTCCCTCACCGGCGGGGGTGATGTCGTCGATGATCCGCACCCCGTGTCCGAGCCGTTCGGCGCCGCAGTACTGGATCGCCTCCCAGATCGAGGCCAACCCGAACGCCTCACCCGCGTGGATGGTGAAGTGGGCGTTGTTGACCCGGATGTACTCGAAGGCGTCGAGGTTGCGGGTCGGGGGGAACCCGGCCTCCGGGCCCGCGATGTCGAACCCGACCACGCCGACGTCGCGGTAGCGCACGGCGAGTTCGGCGATCTCCAGCGCCCGCGCGTGCTGCCGCATCGCGCAGAGCAGGGTGCCCACCCGGATGCGCACGCCCTGCTCGGCCGCGCGCCGGGTGCCCCGTTCGAAGCCGTCCTGCACGGCCTCGATCACCGCGTCGAGGGACAGCCCCCGGGTGACGAACAGCTCGGGCGCGTAGCGCACCTCGGCGTAGACGACGCCGTCGGCGGCGAGGTCCTCGACGCACTCGGCGGCCACCCGGGACAGCGCCTCCTCGGTCTGCATCACCCCGGTGGTGTGGGCGAAGGTCTCCAGATAGGACTCCAGGGACCCGGAGTCCGCCGCGTCCCGGAACCACCGGGTCAGGTCGGCGACGTCGGTGGCGGGCAGCCCCCGGTAGCCGGTCGATTCGGCCAGCTCGACGACGGTGCGCGGGCGCAGCCCGCCGTCCAGGTGGTCGTGGAGCAGCACCTTGGGAGCCGTGCGCAGGTCCTGAAGGGTGGGAACGGTTCGCGTCGCCATTCCCCGACGGTACCCGGGCGCGACGGTCACACGGACGGTTGACACACCGCGGGCGGGGCGCGAGTGATCCCGCGGGAACCCCGGGGGGGCCGCTCGCGCCCCGGGTCTGACCCGGCACTTGAGTGTTACCACGGTGACCGAGACGTTATCGGCGTGATCGGCTTCGCACGTCACACGTTTACGGACGGGGGCGATACGCTCCGCAGCGGGTCGATCGCTAGGCTCGCGTGCAGGTCCCATCTTTCCCCGCCGATGAAGGACACCGCAGTGACGTCTGACAACAATCTCGCAGCCCCGTCCTTCGACCGGATGCGCAACATGTTGGTGCGCGCGGCCGAGGTCCGAGAGAGCGAACAGCAGCAGATCTTCGACGCCCTCGACGACATCTACGCCCGGCTCGCGCCGGTGGACTCCCTCGGCGCGATGCGCAAGCGGCTGTCCGAGCTGCCCGACCGCACGGAGGTCTCCGTCCTGGCCGAACGCCTGGACGAGGCCATGAACCGGCTCGAGGCCCAGGACAACGCGCTGGCCGAGCTGGCCCGCTCGGTGGAGTCCGTGGTCGACAAACTCCAGAAGCCGTTCGCGCAGCTCGACGGGAGACTCGACGGTGTCGGGGCCCGCTTCGAGGGCGTGTCCGGCCGGATGGACGGCCTGGAGGACAAGCTCACCAACATCCACCGCAGGCTGGACGAGCTCGGTGGGCACCTGGACAAGCAGGACGACAAGATCGACGGGGTCCCCTCGGCCGTGCACGGCCCGGTCCGCGAGCGGATCGACACGATGGAGACCTCGTTCAAGGAGCGGGTCGACCGCTTCGACACCGACTCCCGCGAGCGGGCCACGGCGAACACCGAGGCGGTGCAGAACTCGCTGTCCGAGAGCACGGAGTCGCTGACCGGCTCGCTGTCGAGCACCGCCGAGTCGCTGCGCACCTCGTTGACCGAGACGGCGGACTCGCTGCGCACCTCGCTGACCGAGACCGCGGAGATCCTGGACACCTCCGACCGCCTCGACACGCTCGGCGGGAGGCTGGACAAGCTCACCTCGCGGCTGGACGAGCTGGCCACCCGCCTGGACAAGGTCGAGGAGGGTGTCGTCTCGCAGATCGGCGATCTCGACGGCGCGGTGAAGTCCGGGCTGTCCCAGGTCGAGGGCACCCTGGCCCAGCAGCCGGACAACGAGTACTTCAGCTCGGTGGTGCGCAAGAGCAACGAGGAGTCGGAGCGCCGCATCGGTGGTCAGCTCGACGAGGCGATGGCGACCTTCGCCGAGCTGATGCTCGGCGGCGGGCCCGCCCAGCAGCAACAGCCCGCGATCTCCGCCCCGCCCGCCCCGCGGCAGCCCCGCCGGCGCAACAACAACGGCCGGTCGCCGAAGAACGGCGAGGGCAAGTCGAAGACCCCCGCCGGAGACGGCGAGACCGGAGACGGCGAGGAGTGAGGCTCACGGCCGGGTCGCGGGGGCGGGCGGCGGACGCCGTCAGTCCCCCGTGATCCGGTCCAGCACGATCCCCGGACCGACACGGCCCCCGTCCGCCGCGCCCGTCGACGCGGCACCGGCGGGGGCCGTGTCGTGTCCGGACGTCCCAAGCT
>NZ_KI912261.1:52069-64660 GCF_000231035.2 Saccharomonospora iraqiensis subsp. paurometabolica YIM 90007
CGCCTCCTCCGCGGTGACGACGTGCACGTGCGCGGGTTCCGGCAGCGGCGCCCCGGGGTCGCCGCCCTGGGCCCGGATCATCCGGCACCACGTCTCGTACGCCCGCCCGGAGGCCAGCACGGGTTCCGGGTCGACCTCGCCCAGCCCGGCCAGCCGGAGCATCTCCCGCGCCAGCGCCAGGGTCAGCGCGACGACGTCCGGGGGGCCGCCCCCGCGCAGGACGTCGACGGCCTCGGCCACCTCGACCGCGTTGCCCACCGCCGAGCCCAGCGGCACGTCCATCGCGGTCAGCAGCGCGCCGGTGCCCACGCCGTGGGCGGTACCGATGTCGACCAGCGTCCGGGCCAGCTCGCGCGCGTCGTCCGGGGTCTTCATGAACGCCCCCGAGCCGACCTTGACGTCGAGCACCAGGCTCCGCGCGCCCTCGGCGATCTTCTTGCTCATGATCGAGCTCGCGATCAGCGGCACCGACTCCACGGTGCCGGTGACGTCGCGCAGCGCGTAGAGCTCCCGGTCGGCCGGGGCCAGCTCGGGCGTCGCCGCGCACACCACGGCGCCCACCTCGTCGAGCTGCCGCTCGATCCCGGCCAGCGGCAGCTCGGCCCGCCAGCCCGGGATCGACTCCAGCTTGTCCAGGGTGCCGCCGGTGTGGCCGAGGCCGCGGCCGGACATCTGCGGCACCGCCGCACCGCACGCCGCCACCAGCGGCGCCAGCGCGAGCGTGATCTTGTCGCCGACCCCGCCGGTGGAGTGCTTGTCCACGGTGGGCCGGTCGGTGCGCAGCCGCAGCCGCTCCCCCGAGCCGAGCATCGCCCCGGTGAACCGGGCCGTCTCGACGGGGTCCATGCCCCGCAGCAGGATCGCCATGGCGAGCGCGGACATCTGTTCCGGGGCCACCACACCACGGGTGTAGGCGTCGATCACCCAGTCGATCTGGGCATCACTCAGCCGGTGTCCGTCCCGTTTGGTGCGGATGACGTCGACGGCGGCGAACGGTTCGGCGCTCACGACGGCAGGTCCCCCGCGCCGAACGCGTCCGGCAGCACGGTGCTCATCGGCAGCACACCCCGGGGCGTGTCCACCAGGCAGGAGCCACCGCCCATCTCGACGAGCAGCTGCCGGCACCGGCCGCACGGCATGAGCAGTGCCCCGGCGCCGGAGCGGCAGGCCACCGCGACGAACCGGCCCCCGCCGGTGAGCCGGAGCTGGCCGACCATCGTCACCTCGGCACACAGTCCCAGGCCGTACGAGGCGTTCTCCACGTTGCAGCCGGTGACCACCCGCCCGTCGTCGGTCAGCGCGGCGGAGCCGACGGCGAGACCGGAGTACGGGGCGTAGGCCCCCGCCGCGGCGGACACCGCCGCGGCACGCAGCCGGTCCCAGTCCACGTCGGCGCCCACGTCGGTGTCCACGTCGGCGCCCGCGCCGGTGCCCATGTCGACGCCCGCGTCGGTGCCCACGCCGGTGCCCGCGTCGGGTTCCGGCCCGTCGGAGGCGGTCATGACCTAATCGCCCTCCCCCCGTCGGTACCGCATCGCCAGGGCCCGCGGGCCGCGTAGCCGCTGCGCTGCCACGGCCAGGACGATGATCGTCACGAAGTGCGGCGTGTACGGGATCAGTTCCCGGGGCAGCTCGTCGTTGGTCCAGTACAGCAGATACAGCGCCACCGCACCGGCCGCCGCGAGCCCGGCCGCGACCCACCGCCTGCGGTACAGCTGCCACCCCGCGAGCACGACGAGCAGCAGCACCACGCCGTAGCACAGCGCCAGCACGGCCTCGCCGCCACCGGAGAGCTGCAGACCGTCCGAGTAGCCGAACAGGGCGGCACCGCCCAGCAGCCCCCCGGGCCGCCAGTTCCCGAAGATCATCGCCGCGAGGCCGATGTAGCCGCGCCCGTTGGTCTGGTTCTCCAAGTAGTCGGCCCCGCCGGGCAGCAGCACCAGCGACGCGCCACCCATCCCCGCGAACGCGCCGGAGATCAGCAGGGCGACGTACTTGTGCAGGTAGACGTTGACCCCGAGCGACTCGGCGGCCACCGGGTTCTCCCCGCACGACCGCAGCCGCAACCCGAACCGGGTCCGCCACAGCACCAGGTAGCTCACCGGCACAAGCAGCAGCGCGAGCATCGCCAGCGGCGAGACCTGGGTGACCAGGCCGCGCAGCAGACCGGCCACGTCCGAGATGCCCACCCGGCGGGCGGCCTCCAGCTCGCCCAGCCAATCGGCCAGCCACGTCGCCGAGTAGGTGTCGAACTTCGGCACCGGGGGCGACTGCCGGGGGTTGCCGGACAGCGGCTCGAACACCAGGTTCGCCAGGTACTTCGCCACCCCGAGGCCGAGCAGGTTGATCGCCACACCGGAGACGATGTGGTTCACCCCGAAGGTCACCGTCGCGACCGCGTGCAGCAGTCCGCCGAGCGCGCCGAACACCATCGCCGCCAGCAGTCCGGCCCACACACCGCCGTAGTAGGCACCCCAGGCGGCGCCCCAGGTGCCGAGGATCATCATGCCCTCGAGGCCGATGTTGATGATCCCGGACCGTTCGGCCCACAGTCCGCCGAGCGCCGCGCACAGGATCGGCAGCGCCAGCCGCAGCGCGTTCTGCGCGGTGTTGCCCGAGGTCAGCGCGTCGATGCCGGTGAGGTACGAGGTGGTGGCCAGCATCGCCACCGCGACGACGCCCCACAACGCACCCCGGGCCCAGCCGGGCACCGTCCGTTTCGGCCGGGAAGGCGGCTCCGTCACCGCACCCGGCGCTCCGGTGTCGACCGTGGTGCTCACACCGCACCTCCCTCGTGGACGCTCGCGGGCCCGCCCTCGCGGAGGGTGCGCCCCACCCGGCGCTGTTCCGCGGCCAGCTCGGCGCGGCGGACGATCTCGTAGGCCACCACGACCGCGAGCACGATCGTGCCCTGCATGATCGTGGCGATTTCCCGGGGTACGCCGATGCTCTCCAGCGACACCGCCGATTTGTCCAAGAACGCCCACAGCAGCGCGCCGAGTGCGATCCCGCCGGGGTGGTTACGGCCGAGCAGCGCGACCGCGATCCCGGTGAAGCCGTACCCCTGGGTGGCGGTCATGGCGTAGGTGTAGTCGCGGCCGAGCAGCTCCGGCATCGCGATCAGCCCGGCGACGGCACCGGACAGCAGCATCGCGGTCACGGTCATCCGCTTGGCGTCCACGCCGCCCGCGGCCGCCGCGCTCGGCGACTCGCCGCTGGCGCGCAGCTCGAAGCCGAACCGCGTGCGGTTGAGCAGGTACCAGTAGCCGAAGCCGAGTGCCGCGGCGCCGAACACCGCGCCGAAGACGGTCCCCGCCTCGCCGAACGGGATGCCGGGGATCCGACCGGTGGGGGCGATCTCCGGGGTGCTGACGTTGTTGCCCTGCAACTGCCCGAAGTTGTCCGGGTTGATCAGCCAGGCGACGAGGCCGAACACGATCGAGTTCAGCATGATCGTCGTGATGACCTCGTGCACCCCGCGGGTGACCTTGAGGAGGGCCGGCAGCAGCGCGTACAGCGCGCCGGAGAGCACGGCGACCACCAGGATCGCCAGCACGTGCAGCACCGGAGGCAGTTCCATCGCCGCCCCGACGATCGCGGCCACCACGGCCGCGAACCGGTACTGACCCTCCACGCCGATGTTGAACAGGTTCATCTGGAACCCGACGGCCACGGCCAGGCCGGCGAGGTAGTACACGGTCGCCAGGTTGACGGTGTCCACCGACGTCGTGCCCTCGCCCAGCTGGGCGGCCATGGTGCCGAAGGCGTGCAGCGGGTCGGCCCCGGAGACGACCAGCGCCACCGACGACAGCACGACCGCGAACGCGATCGCCAGCACCGGCGGCAGCAGTGCGGTGCGCCAGGCACTCATGCGATCTCCTCCCCCACCGCGTCCGCGGCCTCGGGGTCCGCACCCGCACCGGTCATCGCCGAGCCCAGCTCGGTGGGGGTGACGGTGGCCGGGTCGGCGGTACCGACCAGCCGTCCGCGCAGCATCACCCGGATCGTGTCGGACAGGCCGATGAGTTCGTCCAGATCGGCCGAGACCAGCAGCACCGCCAGTCCCGCGCGGCGCGCGGCGCGGATGCGGTCCCAGATCAGGGCCTGCGCGCCGACGTCCACCCCACGGGTGGGATGGGCCGCGACCAGCAGCGCCGGGTCGCCGGACAGCTCCCGGCCGACGACGAGCTTCTGTTGGTTGCCCCCGGACAGCGCGCCCGCGGCGACCTCGACACCGGGGGCGCGCACGTCGTAGTCGTCGAGGATGCGGCGGGTGTCGGCGCGGGCGGCGGTGGGGTCGAGGATCTGTCCACGGGAGACCGGCGGCCGGGTCTGGTGCCCGAGGATGCGGTTCACCCACAACGGGCGGGTCGCCAGGATCCCGTGCCGGGTGCGGTCCTCGGGGATGTAGCCGATGCCGGCCTCGCGCCGGGCGAGGGTGCCGGACCGGGTGAGGTCGTGGACGCGACCGTCGGCGTCGCGCAGTTCCACGGTCCCCGCCGACGCCGGTCGCATCCCCATGACCGTCTCGACCAGCTCGGTCTGCCCGTTGCCCTCGACGCCGGCGATGCCCAGCACCTCACCCGCGTGCACGGTCAGGGACACGTCGTCCAGCGCGGCCCGCCCGGAGCCGTCCCCGGTCAGGCGCAGCCCGGTGACCCGCAGCACCGGCCGGTCGGTGACCGTGGACGCCCCGGTCGTCGGGCTCGGCAGTTCGGAGCCGACCATCAGCTCGGCCAGTTCCGTCGTGCTCACCGTGGCGGCGTCGACGGTGCCGACGGTGGTGCCCCGGCGCAGCACGGTCACCCGGTCCGCGATCCGGCGCACCTCGTCGAGCTTGTGCGAGATGAACAGGAAGGTGTAGCCCCGCTCCCGCATCCGCCGGACGGTGTCGAACAGCGCGTCGACCTCCTGCGGCACCAGCACCGCCGTGGGCTCGTCCAGGATCACGATGCCCGCGCCCCGGTAGAGCACCTTGACGATCTCGACACGCTGCCGGTCGGCGACCCCGAGGTGTTCGACCAGCGTGTCCGGATCGACGCGCAGGCCGGCGCCCGCGGCGAGTTCGACGACGCGGGCACGGGCCGTCCGGCCGATCCCGTGCCGGGACTCGGCCCCGAGCAGGACGTTCTCGGCCACGGTGAGGTTGTCGGCGAGCATGAAGTGCTGGTGCACCATGCCGATGCCCGCCCGGATCGCGTCCTGCGGCCCGCGCAGGCGCACCACCTCGCCGTCGATCGTGACGGTGCCCTCGTCCGGCTGCTGCATGCCGTAGAGGATCTTCATCAGGGTGGACTTGCCCGCGCCGTTCTCGCCGCAGAGCGCGTGCACCTCACCCCGGCGCACGCTCAGATGCACGTCGGAGTTGGCGACCACGCCGGGGAACCGTTTGGTGATCCCGTCGAGTTCGACCGCTTCTCGGGTCTCGGTCATCGTCTCTCGCAAGCTCTCCACGGGGGCGTCGCGCCACGGTCGGTCGACGCGACGACCTGCTCACCCGGCCGGGCCCGGCACGGCGGGAGGGTCACCCCATGTCGTGCGGGCCCGGCCGGACTGCCTCCGGTGCGCCGGGGCTCACCCCTGCGGGGTGGCCGACACCTCGATCTCGCCGTCGACGATCTGCTGCTTGTAGCCCTCCAGCTGCGGCACGATGTCGTCGACCATGCCGCCGGAGGTGGAGTAGCCGACCCCGTCGACGGACAGGTCGAACCGCTCGGGCAGCGAGTCCAGGTCGTCCCCGGCGACCGCGGCGATGTAGTCGAACACGGCGACGTCGACCCGCTTGAGCATGGACGTCATGATCACGTCACGTACGTCGGCGACGGTGTCCTGCTCGTACTGATCGGAGTCCACGCCGATGGCCTTCGCACCGGCCGCCTGCGCGGCCTCGAACATGCCGCCGCCGGAGGCACCCGCCGCGTGGTACAGCACGTCGGCACCCTTGTCGATCTGCGAGCTCGCCACGACGTTGGCCTTGCCCGGGTCGTTGAAGCCGGAGATGTCCCCGGCCGGGGTGAGGTAGTCGGTCTCCACAGTGATCTTGTCGGAGACCGCCTCCGCGCCCTGCACGAAGCCCGCCTCGAACTTGTTGATCAGCGGGGTGTCCACACCGCCGATGAACCCGACGTGGCAGTTCTCGCTCTTGTACGCGGCGGCGACCCCGACCAGGAACGAGCCCTGCTCCTCGGCGAACACCAGCGGGGTCACGTTCGCCGCCTCGACCGAGTTGTCGTCGACGATGGCGAAGTCCGTGTCCGGGTAGTCCGGGGCCACCTCCTCCAGCGCGGGCGCATAGGCGTAGCCGACCGCGATGATCGGGTCGTTGCCCTGATCCGCGAGCTGCCGCAGCCGCTGCGCCTTGGCGGACTCGTCCTCGGTGGCCACCGCCGTGCTCTCGGCCACCTCGGGCACGCCCAGTTCCTCCTTCGCGCGGTCGGTCCCCGCCGCGGCGGCGTCGTTGAACGACGCGTCGCCCCGACCACCGACGTCGTAGGCCAGCCCCACGCTGAGGTCGGAGGCGTCGACGTCCGTGGGGACCTCGCTCTGCCTGCCGGTGGAGTCGGCACGCGGGGGCGCCTGCGCGGTCACGCACTCGCCGCCCGAAGAACCGTCGTCGGCCGCACCGGCCCCGGTGTCCCCGGAGTCCTTGGCGCACCCGGCCAGGACCAACGCGCCGGCCATGGCGATGGCCACCGGCGCTGCACCACGCTGACGAAGCACGGTGTGTCTCCCTTCCCGCCGCTGTCGAGCGGACACCACTGAAGAAGCGCCCGACGCACCCGCCGAGCGATTCGGGAACCGTACCGTCGAGTCACCTCGGGGAACATCCGGCATCCACTTCGCGTAACAGAAATGTTCACTCGCCAGCGGGAAGCGCGACCATCCCGACACGTTCCGTGTTCACTCCTGCCGGTCAAGAGGTGGCGCACCACCGGGGGCGAGACCCGTGCCACGCGCGCGGTGAAATTCGTGTCTGGTCTGTCACAGACGCCAACCCGAGGTGGACCGCGGGGAACTCGGCGGGTCTAGCATCCAGTCGTATCCACGCTCGACGGCTTGCGACCTCGGCGAAGCCGCAGGTACGCCGGGCACAGTCCATCAGTGACGTTGGAGGCCGTACAACCGATGTCCAGCACACTCCGCGCGACGACTGTCGAGCATCGACCGCGGCTCCGCACGGGAGGAGCGCAGACGGAAGGAGTGCGGTCATGAGCGCGAGCACCGCCGGCGAGGTGGGTGCGAGTGATCGGGCAGGCGCCTCACGTCGGAGCGGTACGTTCTACCGCGGCGACCCGGGCATGTGGTCCTGGGTGCTGCACCGCATCACCGGCGTGCTCACATTCTTCTTCCTGTTCGTCCACGTGCTCGACACCGCCCTCGTCCGGGTCTCCCCGAACGCCTACGACGAGGTCATCGAGACCTACAAGACCCCGTTCGTCAACCTGCTCGAGGTCGCCCTCGTCGGCGCGGTGCTCTACCACGCGCTCAACGGCATCCGGGTGATCCTCGTGGACTTCTGGTCCAAGGGAGCCCGGTATCAGCGCGGCATGCTGTGGTCGCTGATCGGCGTCTGGGTCGTCGTGATGATCCCCGGCACCTACTTCATGCTCGAGCGCACCGTGAGCGAACTGTTCTCCGGAGGCGGCAACTGATGGCTGAGGCACTCACTCTCGACACGCCGCGCTCCCCGCGCAGGCCCGCGGCCCGGCGGAGCAACTTCGAGCTCTACAGCTGGCTGTTCATGCGCATCTCCGGCCTGGCGCTCGTGGTGCTGGTGCTGGGGCACCTGTTCATCATGAACATCCTCGACGGCGGCGTGCACCGGATCAACTTCGCGTTCGTGGCGGGCCGCTGGGCGTCGCCGTTCTGGCAGTTCTGGGACCTGTCGATGCTGTGGCTGGCGCAGCTGCACGGCGGCAACGGCCTGCGCACGATCATCGACGACTACGCGCGGCGGGACGCCACCCGCTTCTGGCTGAAGATGCTGCTCTACACGTCGATGGCGGTCATCCTCGTGCTCGGCACGCTGGTGATCTTCACGTTCGACCCGAACATCGCGGCCACCGACTGACACCCACGCGAAAGCGACGACGACATGCAGTTTCACAAGTACGACGTGGTGATCGTCGGGGCGGGCGGCGCGGGGATGCGCGCCGCGATCGAGGCCGGTCAGCGCTCCCGCACCGCGGTGCTCACCAAGCTCTACCCCACCCGCTCGCACACCGGCGCGGCGCAGGGCGGCATGTGCGCGGCCCTGGCCAACGTCGAGGAGGACAACTGGGAGTGGCACACCTTCGACACGGTCAAGGGCGGTGACTACCTCACCGACCAGGACGCGGCCGAGGTGATGGCCAAGGAGGCCATCGACGCCGTGCTCGACCTGGAGAAGATGGGCCTGCCGTTCAACCGGACCCCGGAAGGCCGGATCGACCAGCGGCGCTTCGGCGGGCACACCCGGGACCACGGCAAGGCCGCGGTGCGCCGGTCCTGCTACGCGGCCGACCGCACCGGGCACATGATCCTGCAGACGCTGTACCAGAACTGCGTCAAGCACGGCATCGAGTTCTTCAACGAGTTCTACGTCCTCGACGTGGCCATGACCGAGACCGCCGACGGTCCGGTGGCCACGGCCGCGATCGCGTACGAGCTGGCGACCGGGGAGATCCACGTCTTCCAGGCGAAGTCGATCGTGTTCGCCACCGGCGGCTTCGGCAAGGTCTTCAAGACCACGTCGAACGCGCACACCCTGACCGGCGACGGCATGGGCATCTACGCCCGCAAGGGGTTGCCGCTGGAGGACATGGAGTTCTACCAGTTCCACCCGACCGGCCTGGCGGGGCTGGGCATCCTGCTCACCGAGGGTGCCCGCGGCGAGGGCGCCATCCTGCGCAACGAGTCGGGCGAGCGGTTCATGGAACGCTACGCCCCGACCATCAAGGACCTCGCGCCGCGCGACATCGTCGCCCGCTCGATGGTGCTGGAGGTGCTGGAGGGCCGCGGCGCCGGCCCGGAGAAGGACTACGTCTTCCTCGACTGCACCCACCTCGGCGAGGAGGTGCTGGAGACCAAGCTGCCGGACATCACCGAGTTCGCCCGGACCTACCTGGGTGTCGACCCGGTGCACGAACCGGTGCCCGTCTACCCGACGGCGCACTACGCGATGGGCGGTATCCCGACCAACGTGCACGGCGAGGCGCTGCGGGACAACGACACCGTGGTCCCCGGCCTCTACGCCGCGGGCGAGGCGGCCTGCGTGTCCGTGCACGGCGCCAACCGGCTCGGCACCAACTCGCTGCTGGACATCAACGTGTTCGGCCGCCGGGCGGGCGTCGCCGCCGCCGAGTACGCCAACGGCCGGGAATTCGTCGAGATGCCGGAGAACCCGGGCGAGCTCGTCGAGGGGATGGTCAACCACCTGCGCACCGCCACCGGCGGCGAGCGGGTGGTCGACATCCGCAACGAGCTCCAGCGCACGATGGACACCAACGCGGCGGTGTACCGGACGGAGGACACCCTCAAGCAGGCGCTGCACGACGTCCAGGCGCTGAAGTCGCGTTACGGCCGCATCGCCGTGATGGACAAGGGCAAGCGCTACAACACCGACCTGTTGGAGGCCGTCGAGCTCGGGTTCCTGCTCGACCTCGCCGAGATGCTGGTGAACGCGGCACTGGCCCGCAAGGAGTCCCGCGGCGGGCACGCCCGCGAGGACTACCCGGACCGCGACGACACCAACTTCATGCGGCACTCGATGTCGTACAAGCTGGTTCCGGAGGCCGCGAACGGCCCGGACCCGGACGCCCCGCTCGGGCTGACCGGGTTCCAGGCCGACCTCAGGCTCGACTACAAGCCGGTGACCTTCACCAGGTACGAACCGATGGAGCGGAAGTACTGACATGACTGCCACGGTTTCCGAAGCCGCGCACGACACCTCCCAGATCCCCGCGCCGGAGGGTTCGGTCACCATCACGGTGAAGCTCCTCCGGTACAACCCCGAGATCGACGACGAGCCGCACTGGGAGTCCTACGACGTCCCGGCGCTGCCCACCGACCGGGTGCTCAACCTGCTGTTCAACATCAAGAACTACGTGGACGGCACCCTGGCGTTCCGCCGGTCCTGCGCGCACGGCATTTGCGGTTCGGACGCGATGCAGATCAACGGCATCAACCGGCTCGCGTGCAAGGTGCTGGTCAAGGATTTGCTGGCGAAGGAGGGCAAGCAGACCACGGTCACGGTGGCCCCGATCAAGGGACTGCCGACGATGAAGGACCTCTATGTCGACATGGAGCCGTTCTTCGAGGCCTACCGCGCGGTCCAGCCCTACCTCATCGCCTACGGCAACGAGCCGACCCGGGAGCGGATCCAGTCGCAGGCCGACCGGGACCGCTTCGACGACACCACCAAGTGCATCCTGTGCGCGGCGTGCACCTCGTCGTGCCCGGTGTACTGGGCCGACGGGTCCTACTTCGGGCCCGCGGCGATCGTGAACGCGCACCGGTTCATCTTCGACTCCCGGGACGAGGGCGCCGAGGAGCGGCTGGACATCCTCAACGACACCGAGGGCGTGTGGCGCTGCCGCACGACCTTCAACTGCACCGACGCCTGCCCGCGCGGCATCCAGGTCACCAAGGCCATCCAGGAGGTCAAGCGGGCGCTGCTGTTCAAGCGCGTCTAGTTCGTGAAGTGACGTGTGGAGGGGTCCCGTTTCTCTCCATGGAGCGGGACCCCCCGCGCACATATCGGCACGTCGTGTAGGGGGAACCGAGTTGGCCCGGTAGCCTGAGCGCCGTGGCCGCGAATCATCATGCAGATTTCGCTGAGGCAGCAAAGCGCCACCTCAGCGACGCAACCGACCTTCTCGACTCGGGACGGCTACCCAACGCGGACCACTTGGCGGGGCTCGCGGCGGAATGCGGACTCAAGCCATCGTGATTGACCTGCTCGGTGGCACGCTCGACACTCGCACGGGAAAGCCCACTCACCCGAACGCTCCGGCACGCGGTCAATCCTATGGACATCTCCCCGACGTGTGGTCCGATCTCGCCGCCACGGTCCAGGGTCGCCGAGCTGCCCACCTCACACTTCTGCTGAGTGGGGAGAACCCGTTCCAGACGTGGCACGTGAGCGAACGATACAGCGCAGGGCAACACATCGACACGGCACGTGCATCGTGGCACGTACACCATGCCCGATCAGTGCTGCAACACTACGAACAGGCGAAGATTAGCGGGGTGTTGCCATGACGATCCGCTTCGACGACGCTTGGTCCGGCGCTCGGACCGTAGCGGAGGCCGCATCCGATGACGGTTACGACGTCGTCCTCATCCGCGACATACTCGGTCGCGTCGCCCTGGTTCTTGACTCCCCCGCCAACTCCGACGCACCGGCCCCCGATTTCAGTCGTCAGCTTATCGACCGTGCCGGCCCGTTCGTATCCCCTACACCTGTACGGCACGCGCATGATTTGTTCGCTCCGGACCAGATACAAGACTCACCGGATCTGGTGATAGAACGACCCCGGACTCCCCGTCAGGGGCAGCTTGCGGTTCTTGAGAATCGTATCGTCGGCACTGATTGGACGCGCTCATCGTCTCGACGATGGGAAAACCCCAGGGTCACTCTCTATGGCTTCAAAGGCGGAGTGGGTCGGTCAACGGCTCTTTTTATGCTCGCAAAACACCTCGCAGAAGAGGGACGGTGCGTTCTCGTCGTCGACTTGGACCTCGAGTCGCCAGGAATAGGAGCGCTGGCCCAGCTGGACGAGGATCTCTGCGCACACGGTATTGTGGATCACTTGGTCGAAGACGCTGTGGGCAATTCGGACGGACTCGACCTCGTCTGTCGGAGCATGCAAATCGAACCGTTCGCCAACGGTGAGGTATGGGTGGCCCCCGCGGCGGGCCGCCCCCGCGATGGCTATGACTACCTGGCAAAATTGAATCGAATCTACACTGATCTACCTCCCTCTCAGGAGGACGGACCACGAAGTTTTGCCGACCGCATTCATTCCGCGATATCGGCGTGCGAGTCGGCTGTGGCGGAAAGAAGCAGAGCACCCGATGTCGTCCTCCTCGACAGTCGAGCCGGAATCCATGATGTCGCCGCTGTAGCATTGAGCCTTTTCCACTTGGGTTCAGCTTGCGTGGATGAGGGTCTGTATGGCGTTGATGAGCTGGGTCGCGTGGTGTGGGCATGCTCGGATCCGGCGGAGGGCTTTCCAGCTTTTGAGTTGGGCGTTGGCGCGTTCGCCGGGGCCGCGTAGTCGGGCGTGTGCGGTGTTGACGGCTTTCTGGTTCGTCGAGAGGCGGGGCCGGTGGTCGGTGTTGTTGTCGCGTGGTCGGCGGCGGTGCGGGAGGTCGACGTTGACGCCCGCGCCGCGGTAGGCGCTGTCGGCGACGACCCGGATCCCGGCGGTGGTCAGGGCCTCGATGAGGCCGTGCTCGCGGGCCGCGCCCATGTCGTGCCGGGCGCCGGGCAGGGCGGGCGAGGCCCAGATCAACCGCCCGGCCGGGTCGGCGAGGACCTGCACGTTCACGCCGTGTCTTTTGTGTTTTCCGGAGTAGTACGGGCGGTCCCGGCCCGTGGCCATTCCG
>NZ_KI912261.1:64760-67244 GCF_000231035.2 Saccharomonospora iraqiensis subsp. paurometabolica YIM 90007
GCCGCCACCCGTGCCGGACACCCCGGCGGGCGGGGAGCGGATGGACGAGTGCGGCCCCGTCCTGCCCGCCGGGGCGCCGCAGCCGCCCGAGGGCCTCACGGCCGCGTCCTGGCTGGTACACGACCTGGACACCGGTGAGGTCGTCGCGGCGCACCACCCGCACGGCCGGTACCGCCCCGCCTCACTGGTCAAGACCCTGCTCGCGCTCGTCACCCTGGACGGACTGCGCGCGGACGAGATCGTCGTCCCGACCGAGGAGGACGCGAACCAGGAGTGCACCTGCGTCGGCATCGTGGCCGGTGCCGAGTACACCGTCGACCAGCTTCTCCACGCGCTGCTCATGCGCTCCGGCAACGACGTCGCGCACGCGCTGGCCACCGCGCTCGGCGGGGTGGAGCTGACGGTGCGGCAGATGAACGAACTGGCCATCGAACTCGGCGCGACCGACACGCACGTGGCCACCCCGTCGGGCCTGGACGGGCCCGGCATGATGACCTCGGCCTACGACATGAGCGTGATCTTCAACCACGCCATGCGGCAGCCGCGCTACGCCGAGGCCGTGGCGACGAAGGAGATCCTCTTCCCGGGCGGGCCCGGCGAGGAGGACTTCCCGGTCCGCAACGACAACCGGCTGTGGGGTTCCTACCCGGGCTTCCTCGGCGGCAAGACCGGATTCACCGACGACGCCCGGCACACCTACGCCGGGGCCGCCGAGCGCGACGGCACCCGGCTCGCCGTGGTGCTGCTGCGGGCCGAACAACGACCCGTCCGGGTCGCCGAGCAGGCCCGGCAGCTGTTCGACTACGGCTTCGCCCTGGCCACCGGTGCGGGCACCGACGCCGTCGGCACGGTCACCACCGAACCGTCGACCCCGGAGCCGTCCGACGCCGCCGCCGGTGCGGCCGACGACGGGACCGGCGCCGGGGACGGTGCCGTGGCCGCGGCCGGAACCGGCGAGCAGGACCCGTTCGGGACCACGGGCTGGATCGTGACCCTGGTCGTCACCGTCCTGGTGATCGCCGGTCTGTTCGTGGCACATCGGCGCGGGTTGCTCCGGCGCCCCGAGTGACCCCGTTCTCCGCGGTCCCGGCGGCCGCGTCGCCGTCCCCGGGAGCGTGCGCGTCCCCGTCCCCCGGGCCGTCGGACGTCTCGTCCTCCCGGGACGGCAGCGTCTCCCGGGCCCCGAGCCACAACCCGAGAGCCAGCACGACCACCATCCCGGTGATCCCGAAGGCCGCCGTGTACGACCACCGCTCGGCGACCGCACCGGCCACCACCGGGCCCACCACGGCGCCGACGTCGGCCGCCATCTGGAAGCCGGCCAGCACCGACCCGCCGCGGGCCTTCGCGCCGAGCACGTCGGCCACGGCGGCGTTCTGCGCCGGGTTCAGCGCACCGGCCCCCATCCCGGCGACCACCACGGCCGCGAGGAACAGCCAGGTGTTCTCGCTCAGGCCGAGACCCACGGCGCCCACCGCCAACAGCGCCAGCCCGACCAGCACCGGGATCTTGCGCCCCCGGCGGTCGGCGAACCCACCCGCGTAGAGCAGCACCAGCGCGTTGGCCGCGGCGAACAGCGCCAGCGCGAAGCCGGCGAACGACTCGTCCCGCCCCAGCACCTCCGCGACGAACAACGGCAGCAGCGACATCCGCACCCCGAACACCACCCAGCCGGTGGCCAGGTTCGAGCCGAGTGCCGCACGGTAGCTCGGATGCCGCAGGGCCCGGCCGAACGTCATCGTCGGGGCCGACTCCTCGGACGGGCGCGCCACCAGCTCGGAGTGACGCAGCTGCCACCACACGAGCACCGTGGTGAGCACGAGCGCGATGCCGTAGACGAGGAACGGCGCACGCAGCGAGAACGTCACCAGCCCGCTGCCCACCACCGGGCCGGCGATCCCGCCGAGCAGGAAGCTGGTGCCCCACAGGCTGGAGGCCCGGCCGCGCAGCCGGGTCGGTGAGATCCGGATCAGCAGCCCGATCGCGGAGACGGTGAACATGGTCGACCCGATCCCGCTGAGGGAGCGGAACAGCAGCAGCTGCCAGTAGGTCGTCGCGACCGCGCAGAGCAGGGTGCCCACCGCGACGATGGACACGCCCCACAGGTAGATCGGCCGTTCCCCGAACCGGGTCACCAGCCGTCCGCTCGCGGGCGCGAACACCAGCCGGACGAAGGCGAACGCGCTGACCACCACGGACGCGGCGGTCACCCCGACGTCGAAGCTGGCGGCGTAGTTCGGCAGCGCCGGGCCGATGATCCCGTAGCCGATCGCGATGAGGAAGCTGGCACCGACCAGCACCCAGATCTCGCGCGGGAGCGTGGCCACGTCCCGTCCGTCCGCACCCGCTGTCGCGGCACCCGGGCCGCCGCCCGTGTCGTCGCCCCGGTCGCCGTCACCCGTGTCGGTCACACTCACCCCTCCCCTTCCGGGGCGAGCATAGCCACGGCCCGGCGCCGGTGGACCCGCCCGCACGGGGCCGGCC
>NZ_KI912261.1:67344-72279 GCF_000231035.2 Saccharomonospora iraqiensis subsp. paurometabolica YIM 90007
TCGCGTGGTCTGCGGCGGTGTGGGAGGTCGACGTTGACGCCCGCGCCGCGGTAGGCGCTGTCGGCGACGACCCGGATCCCGGCGGTGGTCAGGGCCTCGATGAGGCCGTGCTCGCGGGCCGCGCCCATGTCGTGCCGGGCGCCGGGCAGTGCGGGCGAGGCCCAGATCAACCGCCCGGCCGGGTCGGCGAGGACCTGCACGTTCACGCCGTGTCTTTTGTGTTTTCCGGAGTAGTACGGGCGGTCCCGGCCCGTGGCCATTCCGACCCGGTCGATGCGCAGCAGCGTGCCGTCGAGGATGACGAAGGCCTTGCGCGCGGCGACTGCGATCGCCTCGGTGATCCCGATCGCGCGGGCGGCCAAGACGCCCAGGGCTTCGCGGATATAGCGGAACACCGTGGTGACACCGATCGCGAACCCGGCCGCCAGGTCTGCATAGGTCTCGCCTTTGCGCAGGTAAGCCAGCACCAACAAGGCCTGCCGACCCGCCTCCAGGCGCCGCCACCGAGTCCCGCGTACCCGCCGTTCGTGCCGCAACGCCTCGACCAGCATGTTCAACGCACGACTGGACACCGACATCCCCGACGGGTAAGAAAGCACCTCGAAGCTCCTGGTAGCCACAGAGTTGATCTAGACAATCACTCGTCTACCAGGAGCTTCTCCTCTGTCCACACCCAGCCCCACCAGCGCTGAGGCTCTACCACGCCAAGTGGAAAACGTTCATTGACTCAGCTGAGCGACTTCAATCTTCTGTTCGCTAACGACAACCCACAGACTTGGCGAGGTTACCGATCGCTGTTCGAACAGTGGCGAACCCTGTATCCCGGAACGAAACTCGGTGAACGCCTGAAGATGGTTTCCGCGATGACACCGGAAACTTGGGCCCCGACCTACCTTCAGAGCTTCCGCGACAATGCTCAACATACCTTCGCTGAAACTCTCTACGAAGAGACCTCCGCTAGCGAGGTGACTTCCTTCAATTATGCTGTCGAGGATCTGGACGCTCCACACTCCCCGTTGTCGATACTTTTCCACAGCGACTTGGTCGCACTAGATCCGCAGAACCTACCGGACTGGCATTCCCGCCCCTTCGTCAAAGCAGCCTTCAGCGGATTTCTCGATGACGCGACCGCATTGATTGAGGCGATCACCGATGACTGAGCTCTCCATATCCGCATACCGCGAGTTACTCCGAACAAGCTTGCCTCAGGCCGCGGACGCGAACACCACGGAAATCCATACCAATACGTTGTTCACCGCGCCTCGCCATCGGCGCGCCCTAGAGCCGGACGTCACTGTGGTGCGTGGCGGCAGAGGCGTCGGTAAGACTGTTTGGTTCACTACGCTGCTGAGCGATGATCTCCGGGACCTCGCGGCGGACGAGTACCGCCTTCCCTCTTTGCGACGCATTCAGCCGTTACGCGGCTTCGGTGCTGAGAGAGACATCGACACGTACCCGAATCGGAACGTACTGGCCCAGTTACTTGCCGATGAGGTTCGTCTCAAAGACATCTGGAAGGCAGTTGCGCTACGAGCGTTCGACCATCCCGATATCGTCGCATTGCCAAACTGGAAGAAAAGGATCGACTGGGTCACAGAGAATGAGGAGGAGTCCGAGCGCGCCCTCCAGAAAGCGGACAGGGAAGCCACAGAGGAAGGGGTGACAAAACTCTTCCTCTTCGATGCTCTCGACCGACTGCACGAGGACCGACGCTCGGCGGACCGGTTAACCGGAAGTATCTTACAGTTCGCACTCGACCTGCGACTGGAGACACGCAACCTGAGAGCAAAAGTCTTCATCCGGGAGGATATGCTCGACAGTTCGGACAAGAATTTTCCGGACTCATCGAAACTCGAATCGAACGCAGTGGATCTGACTTGGACCCAAGTCGATCTGTACGGCTTGCTGTTTCAGCACCTCGGGAACGGCGAAGGTGATACGTCAAGAGATTTCAGATCTTCCACCGGAGACTGGCGCGAGAAGCCTGACAGATATGTTCCACCGGACAACCTCACGGCCGACGAGAAGGTGCAGCGCGAAGTATTCGCGCGATTGGCCGGAGATTACATGGGGCGTAACCACCGACGGGGTCGCACTTACCCGTGGCTACCCAATCACCTGGCCGACGGCCGAGGGCAGACGAGCCCACGGAGCTTCCTGGTTGCTCTACGGACAGCCACAGAAAACACGCTCAACAATTACGCAGACCATCATCATCCGCTGCACTGGGATGCTATCAGAGAAGGTGTTCAGCAGGCGTCACAGACACGTGTCTACGAGGTTCAAGAAGACCTACCCTGGGTGGCAGAGGCAATCAGCCCGCTGAGCGGCCTGCAGGTGCCCATCGAACGCGAGGAGGTGCTCCACCAATGGAGTGAGGCGGAGTTGAGCACTACCTTGCGCAACATGGTCGAAGACCCAACGGACGACGCGCAGACCCGAACCGGGCCCCGTTATCCCAATGATCACACGAAGCTTCTCGATGAGTTGGTCGCGTTGGGCATCATGACGCGGAGGCTGAACGGAAAGCTCGACCTCCCGGATGTTTTCCGGCTCGCGTTCGATATTGGTCGTAAGGGTGGAGTCCCGCGGGTTCGCACGTAAGGCTGTTCCAGCACGAGCGTTGGCCCGGCTCGTATCGCCTGAGCCGGGCCAACGTTCCGTATCGCGGCGGTAACGAGTACCGGTGATCGACGGTGATCAGGAGGCGGTGCAGGAGCCCAGGGTGGGTGCCGCCCAGTTGCCGTTCGCCATGACGGTGAAGCCGAAGCTGGTCTCCCCGCCGGCGGGCAGACCGCCGCTGTTCGACCGCATCGTCATGACGTCACCGCTGGAGTCCCAGCTCGGGTCGCCGTTCCAGGTCGCCGAGATCTCCTGCGGCGAGTGCACGGTGACGGTGGTGCTCCACGAGCCGATCGCCTCGTCGCCCGCGCGGACGGTGACCCGGCCGTTGAACCGGTCGCCCCACTGCTGGGTCTGTTCGTAGCTCACGGTGCAGGCGGCATCGCCGTCGTCACCGCCGCCACCACCTCCGCCGCCGGAGCCGCCGAGGGCCTCCAGCACGGCGTGGTAGGCGGGCTTGGCGTTGTAGTCGCCGTCGAACAGCAGCGGGGTGTCCTCCGAACGCCAGGAGTACTGGTCGGTCACCCCCCAGACCGTGATGCCGCTGCACGCGGACACGGCCAGGCATGCCTGGGTGACGCCGCTGTACTGCTGCGCCTGCGACTCACCGGAACCCGCGATGTCCAGCTCGGTGATCTGGACCTCCACCCCGAGGTCGGCGAAGTTCTGCAGGGTGGTGTGGTAGTTCTCCGGAACCGGGTTGCCGCTGTTGAAGTGCGCCTGGAAGCCGACGCAGTCGATCGGCACGCCCCGGCTGACGAAGTCGGCCACCATGTTGTACACGGCCTGAGTCTTCGCCGAGTCCCAGGCGTCGGTGTTGTAGTCGTTGTAGCAGAGCGTGGCGTTCGGATCGACCGAGCGCGCGGTGCGGAACGCCTCCTCGATCCAGCCGTTGCCGAGCCGGCGCTGGAACACCGAGTCGCGCCGGGCGCCGCTGCCGCCGTCCTGGAACGCCTCGTTGACCACGTCCCAGGAGCCGACCTGGCCCTGGTAATGCTCCATCACCGTGGTGATGTGGTTGTTCATCGCCGTCCGGAGCTCGTTGGTCCCGAGGTTCTCGACCCAGCCGGGCAACTGCGAGTGCCAGACCAGCGTGTGCCCGCGCAGGTCCATGCCCTGGCTGCGCGCGTGGTCGGCGATGCGGTCCGCGGTGGAGAAGTCGAAGTTCCCGCGGGAGGGCTGCAGGCTCTCCCACTTCATCGAGTTCTCGGCGGTGACGCTGTTGAACTCGCGGTTCAGCGTGGCCGTGTAGTCCGACTCGCCGAGCCGGCCCGCCGCGACCGCGGCGCCGAAGTAGCGGCCCTGCGACTCGGCGGCGTCGGCGAGCGTGGACTGCGCACTCGCCGTACCCGCCGTGACCACCAGGCCGCCCGCGGTCAACGCACCGACCGCGGCCGTCACGACGGCCGTCCTGATCCGGGACCCGACCCGCCGGGGGCCGGATCGCCGCTGGTGTGCCGTGCTCATTCTCGGAGTCCTTTCGTCGAGGACAGGGCGACGTCGCGGTGATGCGGGCGCACCGGCTCGGTGACGCTGTGCGGTGACCCGACAGCACCGGGCGACGACGGAGAGAAGTATGGCAACGGTCACACCGTCGGTCAACACCAAGTTTCCGAAAGTTTTCGGCCGTATGAAGCGTGGGACGAGTGGTTCACCTGCAACAACCGAGCTCAACGGGGATTCGACGCCGTCGGGCGCGGACTCCGGAGAGAGGTGTTTCGAAAGTTTCGGAAGTGGGGAGGGGTGAAGGAACGCCCGGTCAGGACTCCCCGCCGCCTCCGCGGGCGGCCCGCCACCCGCGCCAGCCGAGCACCCCGATGATCGTCCCGAGGACGAACGAGGTGACCGCCAGCAGCGCGTGGACGACGAAGTACGCCGTCGGGGAGCCGTCCGGGTTCCAGGCGTCGTCGCTGCCCCAGAGGTTCCGGGCGAAGGTGATCCAGATGATCCAGGACCACACACCGAACGCGAGCAGGAACAACGAGACCCGACGGGACAGACGCATAGCCCCAGTATCCACGCTGGACAGGCCCGTTAACCTGCTCGGGTGCGCAGAGCTGCCCCGGCCCGGACCGTCGCCGTCACCCTGATCATCGGCCTGCTGTCGAGTGTGTCCGCGTTCACCGGCGGTGCGGCCGCCCGGACCACCGCGCCGACGCCACCGGACCCCACCATGACGGACGGCGTGGCGAGCACCGCCGACGCGCCGCCCGGTCGGGACGACGGGTCGGTCCGGGGCGACGGGCCGGCGCAGGACGACGCCTCCGCACAGGACGACGCGGCGCCGGGGTGCCCGAACCGGACGTTGCCGCC
>NZ_KI912261.1:72379-74626 GCF_000231035.2 Saccharomonospora iraqiensis subsp. paurometabolica YIM 90007
GCCGACGCCGAACGCCCCCGCCGCGAGCCCGACGCCCGGGCCGCGCCGCACCCGCACTGTGGGACGGATCACGGCGGGACGGGGGAGGGCGTCCGGGGCGGCGAGGTTCTCCCGCGCGGTGGCCGTCCACGCGGTGACGAACAGCAGGAACCGGGCGACCAGGTTGGCGAACACCAGCAGACCGATGATCGGGCCGAACAGCGCCCCGCTGGGCGAGCTGGTCACGCTCGCCAGGTAGATGCCGCCGACCTGCTTGAGGACCTCGAACCCGATCGCGGCGAGCACCGCGCCGCGCACGGCGCTGCGCACCGCGACCTTCTCCCGGGGCAACTGGGACAGCACCCAGAGGAACACCAGCACGTTGGCCGCCAGCGCGAGCACGATGGTGGCCAGCCGCAGCAGGAATCGTGCCCAGGCGGCCTCCTCCAACCCGACCAGGCCGAGCAGGAACTCCCCGACGCCCGCGCCCACGGCGGTGAGGCCGAACGAGACGGCCAGCGCCACCCCGAGCCCGACCAGCGAGACGAGGTCCTTCAGCTTGCCGGACAGGAACGGCTGCTTCTTCTTGTGCTGGCCCCACTGCGCGGTGAGCGCGTCCCGGAGGTTGGTCATCCAGCCGAGCCCGGAGTAGAGCGCCAGCAGCAGACCGAGCACGCCGACCCCGGCCCGGGAGTCGAGCGCGGCGCTCACGATCTGGTTGAGGAACTCGCCCAGCCCGTCCGGGGCGGAGTTGATGATGCCCTCGCTGAGCCGGTTCAACGCGGCGTCGTTGCCCGCCAGGAGGAGGCCCGCGACCGAGAAGCCGACCATGAGCAGCGGGAACAGCGACAACACGGAGAAGTAGGTGATCGCGGCGGCGTAGTGGTTGCCGTACCGCTCGGTGAACGCCTCGTTCGCCCGGACGACGTGATCGAGCCACCCGTACCGGCGACGCAGCCGGGCGAGCAGCTTCTCGTCGTCCGTGCCGCTCTTGCCGGCACGCGCACCGCGGCCGGTCCCGGTCGTCGCATTCCGTCGCGGGGTCGTGCCCGCCGTCTCGTCCGCCACGCGAGGACGCTAACCACCGTCGTGGCCCCCGGCAACGCGGGGCGCCGGAACCCCGGTCACCCGGGCGGCTCCGTGGCGGTGGCCGGGGCGGCGGCCGGGGTGACCGGGCCGTAGGTGGTGGTGCGCTGCCTGCCCGGCCTGCCGGCGAGGGCGGTGAGCGCGTCCAGTTCGGCGACCGTGCGCGACGACCCGTGGTCGGAGCCGGCCATGCGGGAGATCGTCTCCTCCATCAGCGTGCCGCCGATGTCGTTGGCGCCGCCCCGCAGCACCCGGGCCGACCCCTCGTCGCCGAGCTTGACCCACGAGCACTGGATGTTGTCGATCCGGCCGTGCAGGGCGAGCCGCGCGAACGCGTGCACCGCGCGGTCGTCCCGGACGGTCGGGCCCGGGCGGGCCACGCCCGCGAGGTAGAGCGGGGCGTTGTGGTGCACGAACGGCAGGGCGACGAACTCGGTGAACCCGCCGGTCTCGTCCGCGATCCCGGCCAGCGTCCGCAGGTGGCCCAGCCAGTGGCCGGGATGGTCGACGTGGCCGTACATCATCGTGGACGACGAGGGCAGCCCCAGCCGGTGCGCGGTGGTCACCACCTCGATCCACGCGCGGGCGGGCAACTTGCCCTTGGTGAGCACCCAGCGCACGTCGTCGTCCAGGATCTCGGCCGCCGTGCCGGGGATCGAGTCCAGCCCGGCGTCGCGCAGCTCCGTGAGCCACTCCGCGACACTCACGCCCGCCTTGGCCGCGGCCGAGACGACCTCCATCGGGGAGAAGGCGTGGACGTGCATCCCGGGAACCGCCTTCTTCACCGCCCGCACCAGCTCGGCGTAGTGCCCCACGGGCAGTCGCGGGTCGATCCCGCCCTGCATGCACACCTCGGTGGCGCCCGCGTCGGCCGCCTCGACCGCCCGCGCGGCGACCTCGTCCACGGACAACCGGAACGCGTCGGCGTCCCGCTCCCGCTGCGCGAACGCGCAGAACCGGCAGCCGACGTAGCAGACGTTGGAGAAGTTGATGTTGCGGTTGACGACGTAGGTGATCGGCTCCCCGACCACGTCGGCGCGCAGCTCGTCGGCGAGCCGGGTCAGGGTCTCCAGCGCCTCGCCCTCGGCGGTCAGCAACGCCAGTGCGGCGTCGGCGTTGTCCCCGGCCAGCAGCGCCGCGGGGTCGTCGGCGGCCAGCCGCAACCCCGCGGCCACGTCCCCG
>NZ_KI912261.1:74726-85498 GCF_000231035.2 Saccharomonospora iraqiensis subsp. paurometabolica YIM 90007
GTACACGGTGTCGAAGTCGCCGCGCCGGTCGGTGCTGCGGCCGTGGGTGTCGACGCCGGTGTGCAGGTCGGCCCGCCCGACGGTGACCAGCCCGCCGTCCGGTTCCTGCCACGGCAGGCCGCGCGGCGCCGCACCCGTGTCGGCCAGTCCGTCGGCGTCGGCGAGCGCGTCGACGTGGGCGTGCAGGCGGACGTCGATCCACTTCTCCGCCTCCCGCACGAACCGCGGGTACGCGGTGAGCCGCTGGCGCAGGGTGAACCCGGCCGCGCCGGTGATCGCGGCGAGCTCGTCGACGTGCGGCCAGGGCCGTTCGGGATTGACGTGGTCGGGGGTCACGGGGGAGACACCGCCCCAGTCGTCGATGCCCGCGCGCAGCAGCAGGTCGTGTTCGGAGCCCACCAGGTTCGGCGGGGCCTGCACGCTCACCCCCGGCGGCATCAGCAGGCGGGCGACGGCGACCGTGGCGGCCAGCTCGGCGAGATCGGCGTCGGCGTGCGCGCGCATCGCGGTGTCCGGTTTCGCCCGGAAGTTCTGGACGATCACCTCCTGGATGCCGCGGTAGCCGCGGGCGCGGGCGCGGATCTCGTGCAGCGACTCGGCGCGTTCGGTGGGCGTCTCGCCGATCCCGACGAGGATGCCGGTGGTGAACGGCACCCCGGCCCGGCCCGCGTCGTCCAGCACCCGCAGGCGGACGGCGGGGTCCTTGTCCGGGCTGCCGTAGTGCGGTCCGCCGGGGCGGGAGAACAGCCGCTCGGCGGTGGTCTCCAGCATCATGCCCATGCTGGGTGCCACCGGCCGGAGCCGGTGCAGTTCCTCCCAGCTCAGCACACCGGGGTTGAGGTGCGGCAGCAGGCCGGTCTCCTCCAGCACCGCGACCGCGCACGCCCGCAGGTAGTCCGGGGTGGAGGCGTACCCGCGCTCGTCCAACCACCGGCGTGCCTGCGGCCAGCGGTCCTCCGGGCGGTCGCCGAGGGTGAACAGCGCCTCCCGGCATCCCGCGTCGGCACCGGCACGGGCGAGGTCGAGGACCTCGTCCCGTTCCAGGAACGGCGCCTCCACCCGGCCCGGCACCGTGGCGAACGTGCAGTAGTGGCACCGGTCGCGGCACAGCCGGGTCAGCGGCACGAAGACCTTGCGGCTGTAGGTGACCGTGCCCGGCCTGCCCTGGTCGAGCAGGTGCGCGTCACGCACGCGGCCCGCGACGGCCAGCAGCCGTTCAAGATCCGGCCCCCGGGCGTGCAGCAGCACGGCGGACTCGGCCACGTCGAGCGGGGCGGCGTCCTCGGCGCGGCGCAGTGCGCGCCGCATCGCCGACGGCGTCGGTGTCGGTTCCGATGCCTCCGGCGTCGGTGTCGGTTCCGGGGGCGGGAGGAACACGCGGGAGTCGACCATGCACCCGAGCGTGCCTCCGGGGGCGGCCCCGCGGCCTCCCCGGAGCGCCGGAATCACCCGAACGCACGCACGCCGGGTGGGACGGCGACTCCGCTCAGTCGTGGGCGGGGATCGTCAGCAGCGGCTCGGCACCGGAGGTGTCCCGGGACGTGGTCGCCGTCGGTGTCGGCGCGCTCGCCTCCGCGACCGGAGCCGGTTCCTCCGGCGCGCGCGGCCTGCGCCGTTGCCGGACGACACCGGCGGCCATCCCCACGACGCCCAGGGCGACGGCGATCATGCCCACGGGCCCGAGAAGTCCGAACGTCAGCGCGTTCGGTTCGGCCTGCACGACCCGTCCGGCGGCCTCCGCCGACGCGGTCCCGGCGGCGACGGGCAGCGTCGTGACCAGCACACCGGCCGTCACACCCGCACCCCGGACACCGCGCACGGCCGGCCGACCCGGTTCGCTGGCTGGGTTGCGCACCGCAGTGCCTCCCGCATCATCAGTCACGCTTTCGCCGACGCGCTCACACAGTGGTGTGAACATCGCCGAGTGGACGCTACCGAGCGTGTCAACGTCACACGCCCGGAACGGGGGACGAGATTAGCGGTCCCCGTCACACCGAGGGACACGGGGGTGGTGCCGCGCAGCCGCGGCAGACGGCTACCCGTCGAGAAGCCGCCGTAGTACGTCGTCCAGCATTGGAACCCGATCGGTTGCCACACGACAGCGTCATCGACCGGCGCATAGCCGTGAATCAGGATGTTCCGACAAGGCGACGATCCGGCCGGGCTCCGGGATCTTCGACGCGACCGACGGGTCGTACTTCGACAGCTGGTTCAGCGATTCCCCGATATGCCGCATCAGCTCCGGTAGGTCACGGTGAGCGGGGCGTGGTCACTCCACCGGAGATCGTAGGAGGGGGCGCGCTCGACCGTCGCCGTCTCGGCGCGGCCGGCCAGGCCGGGGGTGGCGACCTGGTAATCGATGCGCCATCCGGAGTCGTTGTCGAACGCCCGGCCCCGGTACGACCACCAGGTGTACGGGCCCGGCCCGTCCGGATCGAGCCTGCGCTGCACGTCCACGTACCCGGCCTCGTCGAACACGCGGCCGAGCCATTCCCGCTCCTCGGGCAGAAAGCCCGAGTTCTTCCGGTTGGCCTTCCAGTTCTTCAGGTCGATCTCGGCGTGGGCGATGTTCCAGTCACCCACCACGAGCACCTCCCGCCCGTCGGCGGCGGCCTTGCCCCGCAATTCGCTCAGGTACGGCAGGAACGCGGCCATGAACCGCTCCTTCTCGTCCTGCCGGGGCGTGCCGACGTCCCCGCTGGGCAGGTAGAGGCTCGCGACCACGACGCCGGGCAGCCACATCTCCGCGTAGCGCCCCGAGTCCTCGAACTCGGCGGCGCCGAAGCCGAGGCGCGTCGCCTCCGGCTCGGCCCGGCTGTAGAGGCTGACGCCGTTGCGGCCCTTGACCGAGCAGTCGGCGTGCACGGCGTGCCAGCCGTCCGGCTCGCGCAGCGCGGCGGGCAGGTCGTCCGGTGCGGCGCGGACCTCCTGGCAGGCGACCACGTCGGCGCCGGTGGCGCCGAACCACTCGGTGAAGCCCTTCTTCGCGGCGGCCCGCAGGCCGTTCACGTTCACGGTGGAGACGGTGAGCACGCCGCGCAGGCTACCCCGTGCGGCCGTCGCCGTGCCGTCACCGCGGACGGCGCATGGCGGAGTTCACCGGGTGGATCCGTGGGGTGGCCGGGGCCACGGCACGGCCACCCGTCCCGCCGCGGTCAGCAGCCCCCGCCGCGGTCAGCCCGCCCGCTGTCAGCGGCAGTCGGTGCCCTCGACCGGGCGCAGGAACTCGTCGGCGGCCCAGCGTTCCCCGGTGATCCTGCGGAAGCCGTCCCGCACCTCGTCCGTGGCGTCGGCCTCGGCGTCGGCCTGCAGCCGGTCGACGACCTCGTGTTCCGTGCCCGGCCCCTTGCGCACGTTGAGGACGTCCGCGGTGACCACGACACGGCAGGCCGCCGCACCGTCCGGCCCATCCCCGGAGTCGGCCTCGGACTCCCGCTGCTCCGAGCCCGCCGAGTAGATGATCGCCAACCCCAGCACGACCGCGGCCACGATGACGACCCGCTTCGGTATCCCCAGCACGCCGGACTCCTCACGGACTGCGACAGGATCACTCGGCAGAGTAGCCACCAGGCCACGCCGTCGACAGGCCCGAGCGGGCGAATCACCCCGTCGGGGCGGCGACGGGGTGTACCGGACAGCGCCCCCGGACCGAAACCGGGTCCCCGGGGGGCCTCGGCCGAATCAGTCCTCCGTCCCCCGGCGATCAGGTGTGTCCGTGAGGGGCATACTGCCTGCGCCACACACAGTGAGGGGCACGTTCCCTGCGTTCGATGCAGGGAACGTGCCCCTCACGCGAACCGTGCGGGCGGGTCAGCCCTGGGCGATCTTGGCCGCGAGGTTGCGGTCCAGCGTGGCCAGGAACTCCTGCGTGGTCTGGAACGGAGTGTCCCCGCCGACCAGCAGCGCCAGGTCCTTGGTCATCTTGCCGCTCTCCACGGTCTCGATGACCACCTGCTCCAGCTTGTTCGCGAAGCCGACCAGCTCGGAGTTGCCGTCGAGCTTGCCCCGGTGCTCCAGCCCGCGGGTCCAGGCGAAGATGGAGGCGATCGGGTTGGTCGAGGTCGGCTTGCCCGCCTGGTGCTGGCGGTAGTGCCGGGTGACGGTGCCGTGCGCGGCCTCGGCCTCGACGGTGCGGCCGTCCGGCGTGCGCAGCACCGAGGTCATCAGGCCGAGCGAGCCGAAGCCCTGCGCCACCGTGTCGGACTGCACGTCACCGTCGTAGTTCTTGCAGGCCCAGACGTAGCCGCCCTCCCACTTGAGGGAGGCCGCCACCATGTCGTCGATCAGCCGGTGCTCGTAGGTCAGCCCCTTGGCCTCGAAGTCGGCCTTGAACTCCTTCTCGTAGATCTCCTCGAACACGTCCTTGAACATCCCGTCGTAGGACTTCAGGATCGTGTTCTTGGTGGACATGTACACCGGCATCTCGCGGTCGAGGCCGTAGCGCAGCGAGGCGCGGGCGAAGTCCTCGATCGAGCGGCGGTAGTTGTACATGCCCATCGTGACGCCGCCGCCCTCGGGGAACCGGGCGACCTCCATCTCGATCGGCTCCGACCCGTCCTCCGGCGTGTACGTGATCGTCACCGTGCCCGGGCCCGGCACCTTGAAGTCGGCGGCCTTGTACTGGTCGGCGTGGGCGTGCCGGCCGATGATGATCGGCTGCGTCCAGCCGGGGACCAGCCGCGGGATGTTCGAGATGATGATGGGCTCGCGGAAGACGACGCCGCCGAGGATGTTGCGGATGGTGCCGTTCGGGCTCCGCCACATCTTCTTGAGGCCGAACTCCTCCACCCTGGCCTCGTCGGGCGTGATGGTGGCGCACTTGACGCCCACACCGTGCTTCTTGATGGCGTTCGCCGCGTCGACCGTGACCTGGTCGTCCGTGCGGTCCCGCTCCTCGATGCCGAGGTCGTAGTACTCGAGGTTCACGTCGAGGTACGGGTGGATGAGCTTGTCCTTGATGAACTGCCAGATGATGCGGGTCATCTCATCGCCGTCGAGCTCGACGACGGTGCCCTCGACCTTGATCTTGGCCATGAGCGGCGGCGCTCCTCTCGCGGATCTCGCGGTAGTTCGGCACGTGGTAGCGGTACAAGCGTACTGCTAATACCGGCCGCACGTCTCCTGCCCCGCAATTTACGGCCAACCTCACACCCCGGTCCGCTCCCGCGAGTAACCAGCAAACCACCGCGAGCCGCCACCTCATGCCCGCGAGTCAACACCTCCCGCCCGCGAGTTGCCACCCCATGCCCACGAGTCGACACCTCTGGCCCGCGAGTCGACACCTCTGGCCCGCGAGTCGACACCTCCGGCCCGCGAGTCGACGCCCCGGATCGCACGGCTCCTGCCCGGAATTCACGGAACGCCGCGCGGAACGTCGACTCGCAGGCACGGAACCGGCAACTCGCGGACCTGGAACGGCAACTCGCAGGTGTGGGGTGGCGACTCGCGGGTGGGGTGGGGGACCCGACCGAGGGGGGTCGGGGGTTTCGACTCGCCCGGGGGCCGGGGCGCTCCTACCCTGGCCGTACGGAGGTGGTCAACGATGCGAGCATCCGTGGGAGACAGGATCCGCGTACACGGGCGCACCGTGGGCGCGGGCGAACGGCAGGGCGAGATCGTCGAGGTGCGCGGCGAGCAGGGCGAGCCGCCGTATCTTGTCAGGTTCTCCGACGGCCACGAGGGCCTGATGTTCCCCGGCCCGGACTGCGAGGTCGAGGCACACTCCGAGTGACGCGGGCCGGCGGCCCACCGCATCCCGGCGATCCCACGGGCTCGATCGCCGGAATGTGGTGGGCACGGCCCACGAACGCCGTTCTCAAACCCGTCCGTGGTCAGCGTCACTCTCACACGGGATGACACAGCGGGCATCTTCGGTTGAACTAGACACGAGATAGATACCGGTCCCCGACGGACTCCGAAGGCGGAGAATCGCGGCCGGTTTCTTTCGGTCCTCCTCTGGATCGATCAAGCACCACTGACAATCCCGTCACCTCCCCCGCGGTTCAGGTGTCCGTGCCCCCGTGCGCCCTGGACTGGATCGATTCAGAGACGCCCCGAACCGTTTCGTCCCGAAGGAGAGCCCGTGCCCATCGCGCTGCTCGCGCTCGCGATCGGTGCCTTCGGCATCGGTACCACGGAGTTCGTCATGATGGGGGTGCTGCCCGAGGTGGCCGCCGACCTCGGCATCTCCATCCCGTCCGCAGGCCACATGATCACCGCCTACGCGCTCGGCGTGGTGGTGGGCGCCCCGCTGCTCACCGCCGTGGCGGTCCGACTGCCCCGCAAGACCATGTTGATCGCCATGATGGCGGTGTTCACCCTCGGCAACGCGCTGTTCGCCCTGGCCCCGAACCACGAGACGGGGGTGGTGTTCCGGTTCCTCGCCGGACTGCCGCACGGGGCGTTCTTCGGCGCCGGTGCCGTCGTGGCGGCCAACCTGGTCGGCGCCCGGCGCCGGGCCAAGGCCGTGTCCATGATGTTCCTCGGCCTCACCCTGGCCAACGTGGTCGGCGTCCCCGGCGGGACGTTCCTGGCCCAGCAGGTCGGGTGGCGCGCGACGTTCGGTGCGGTCGCGCTGATCGGCCTCGTCGCGCTGGCCTCCATCGTGAAGCTCGTCCCCCGTCAGCCCCAGTCCGCCGACAGCTCGCTGCGCGGTGAGCTGCGTTCCTTCCGTCGCCCGCAGGTGTGGTTCGCCCTCGCGATCGTCACCTTCGGCCTCGGCGGCGGGTTCGCCAGCCTCAGCTACGTGACCCCGATGCTGACCGACGTGGCCGGCTTCGAGGCCTCCAGCGTGACGCTGCTGCTCTCGCTGGCCGGTGTCGGCATGACCGTCGGCAACGTGCTCGGCGGCAGGCTCGCCGACCGGTTCCCCACCGCGGGCCTCTACGGCGGCCTCGCCGCACTGGCCCTCGTGCTGTCGCTGTTCACCGTGACGGCCCACAGCCAGGTCGGTGCCGCGCTGACCCTGTTCGGCATCGGCATGACCTCCTTCATGATCGGCCCGATGATGCAGGCCCGGATCATGGAGAAGGCGGGTGGCGCCCAGTCGATGGTCTCCGCCGCCGTGCAGTCCGCGTTCAACATCGCCAACTCGATCGGCGCCTACCTGGGCGGTCTCGCGATCGCCGGCGGGTTCGGTCTCGTGTCGCCGAACCTCGTGGGTGCCGGCCTCGCCGTCGTGGGGCTGTCGCTGGCGGTGACCTCGGGCGTGGCCGACCGCCGCGCCAAGGCGAAGGCCGCCTCCGCGGCCGCGGACACCACCACGGACACCGCCGACACCACCACGGCACCGGCCGCCCCGGCCCGGACGACCGACTCCCCCGACACCGTCCGGACCGGGGACACGTCCCCCGACAGCACCCCCGGCACGGTCACCGGCGCCCCCGAGCCGGTGGCCGACCCCGAACCCCTGCCCCGGCTCGACACCGAGCCCCAGCGGTCCCGGCCCGAACCCGTCGCGGCGTGACGTCGCGGCACACGCGAAAGGGGCGTCCCGGCCATTCCCCCGTCATGGCCGGGACGCCCCTTTTCGCGTGTTCGCCGGTGGTCAGCGCAGCGGGCCGCCGGTGATGGTCAGGGCCAAAAACAGGATCACCAGGCCGAGCCCGGCGTAGCTCGCGATGTCCACCACACGACCCCGGATGACCAGCATCCCCGCCTGTGCCGTGGTCAGCGCCGCGCGGAACACCGCGGCCACGAGCAGCGCGCCGCCGATCAGCACGGCGCCCTCGCGCCAGTGGTACATCGCGATGCGCAGCCCCGCGAGCGCGACGAGCAGCAGCACCGCGGCGAACGGCAGGTGCACCAGGAGCCTCGCCCCGGTGCCCGAGGGGGGACGGGCCGGCACGGACGCGCTCACCCCCGTACGGCCCGCTCGGCGGCGGTGACGACGTTGGACAGCAGCATCGCGCGGGTCATCGGCCCGACGCCCCCGGGGTTCGGCGCCACGAACCCGGCGACCTCGGCCACCCCCGGGGCGACGTCCCCGGTGAGCCGGTCGTCCACGCGGGAGACACCGACGTCCAGCACCGCCGCGCCCGGCTTGACCATGTCCGGGGTGACGAGCCCGGCCGAGCCCGCCGCCGCCACCACCACGTCGGCCCCGCGCACCTCGCCGGCGAGGTCCCGGGTGCCGGTGTGGCACAGCGTCACCGTGGCGTTCTCGCTGCGACGGGTCAGCAGCAGACCCAGGGTCCGGCCGACCGTGATCCCCCGGCCGATGACGGCGACCCGCGCGCCGTTCAGCGGCACGTCGTAGCGGCGCAGCAGTTCGAGGATGCCCAGCGGCGTGCACGGCAGCGCGCCCGGCTGGTTCAGCACGAGCCTGCCGAGGCTGACCGGGGCGAGCCCGTCGGCGTCCTTGTCCGGGTCGATCCGTTCGAGCACGACACCCGGGTCGATGTGGTCGGGCAGCGGGAGCTGCACGATGTAGCCGGTGCAGGCCGGGTCCGCGTTCAGTTCGTCGACGACGCCGAGCAGGTCGTCCTGGGAGATGTCCGCGGGCAGGTCCCGGCGGATCGAGGTGATCCCGACCTTCTCGCAGTCCGCGTGTTTCATCCGCACGTACTGGGCCGAGCCGGGGTCGTCACCCACGAGCACGGTCGCCAGCCCCGGTGTGGCGCCCTGTCCGGTCAACGCCGCCACGCGGGCGGAGAGTTCGGAGTAGATCGCGTCCTTGGTGGCCCTGCCGTCCAGAATCGTCGCCGTCACGTGCGCGATTCTCGCAGAACCGCGCCGGTCCGGCCGCGCCCGCCCACGGAGGCCACGGCGACCGCGAACAGGGCGACGCCGCAGCCCAGGACGGTGCCCGCCCCGACCTCGACGTCGGCGGCGGGCACGAACAGATCGAGCAGCACCGACCCGACGAGTTGTCCGGCCACCGAGGCCAGTCCCAGCAGCAACACCCCGATCCGGGACACCAGCAGGGCGGCGGTGGCGATGAACACCACGCCCACGAGGCCGCCGAGGTACAGCACGGGGTTCCCGGGCCAGGCGACGGGACCGCCCCGGAACGTCAGCACGCCGAGCCAGGCCGGCACCAGCACGGCCGTGCCCGCGGTGAAGTTCACCAACGCCGCCGTGAGGGGACTGCCCGCGACGGCACCGACGTGGCCGTTGAACGCCTGCTGCAACGCCATCCCGCCCCCGGAGACCAGGGGCAGGATCAGCAGCAACACGGTCCCGGCCTCCGCGTCGCCGAGGCCACCGGTCGCCGTGCCGGCGACGGCGAGCACCGTGAGCACCGCGCCGACGACCCGCGGCAGGGACGGCGCCCGGGCGCCACCCGGGCCGAGTCCGGCCTTGTCCACGAACAGCCCGCTGACCGTCTGTCCCGCGACCACCCCCACGGTGAACAGGGCGACCCCGATGACCACCACCGTGACCGACTGCCCCAGCACGAGCGTGGCACCGGCCAGACCGCCGAGCAGGTGCCACGGCCGTAGTCCGCCCGTCCGCAGCGCCGAGGTGACGCGACCGACCCCGCGGCGCATCCGGGGGGACACCGCGAGCGTGGCCAGCAACACCACCAGCCCCCCGCCGAACGAGATCACCGCCGCGAGCACCGGGTCGGCCAGCTCCGCGGCGAGCTGACCGTTGATCCTGCTCTGCACGGCCATCCCCACCCCGACGAGGACGGCGAGACCGGTCCCGAGCGCCCGCTTCGCGCGTACGGACGGCATGTTTGCGGCGTTCGGGGGAGGTTCGGGGCCGTCGAGGGCACGCGGAGTAGTCATCAGGGCCGATTGTCCGCGCAGGCTTCGCGGTCAGGTTGCCTCGTTGAGGTGAACTGTGGCGCTCCGCACTCGATGTGCCCTCCGACGGGGCGTAGGTTCGTTCCGCTACGGCGACGTTGTCCACATGTGCCGTGCATCCGTGGCGTTCTTTGGTCAAGATGTGGGCGTGGCACTACCGACCCAGCTGAACGCAACCGAGCAGGACACCCTGGTCAAGCAGATCGGCCTCTCCTTGCTGCGGGCGGCCCCGAGCGACTGGCGCCGGGTGACCGTCGAGTACCGCGCCGTGGGGAGGTACCACGAACTCACCGGGGAAGTCGTCCTCGCGGACGACACCACCCGGGAGTGGGTCGCGACCCACGACATCGCCGACCTGTTCGGCCGTCTGCGCACCGGCATGTACCGGGAGGGTCGGGGGACGTGGTTCAACGCCCGCTACCAGCTCGACCACCCCTCCAGCTACAACCTGGAGTACGACCGGGACGAGCCGCAGTGGGACCTCACCCCACCGCCGCAGGCCTACGCCGACGAACTCCGGATGTTCCCCCGGGACGAGGAGAACGTGCCCGACTGGCTGATGCGCCGCATGGCGGGGATCGGCCCCGAACGCCCCGGGCCGCGGTTCCGGGCCGCGCGGATCTTCGACGGCACGGACGAGGCCGGACGGCCCGTGCTCGACCGTCCCGACCCCGACCCCGCCGAGACCGACCGGCTGCTCGCCTACCTCGACGGCGCTCCGGTGGTGGTGCCCGGACGCGGCCTCGACATCGACCGGCTCTCCCCGGCCGCGGAGAGCGCCGTCCCCATCGCCTTCCACAGCGACGGCACCTGGATCTGGCCCGCGGCCGTGAACTACTACCTGCGCGAACACGGCGTGTCTCCGGAGCCGGAACTGCTGGAGCACATCCGCGCGAACGGGTACGTCGTCCCCGAGGCCGATGACGCCACGCTCCAGGCGGCGGCCGCCCACATCACCCAGGGCCCGGCCGCGGCGCCCCAACGTCCCGGCCCGCACGCCGGGGCGCCACCGGACGACGG
>NZ_KI912261.1:85598-85836 GCF_000231035.2 Saccharomonospora iraqiensis subsp. paurometabolica YIM 90007
CTCGACCTCCCGGGAACGCAGGTACCCGTGGCCGTCGGCCGTGCCGGACCACCGCACCGTGCGGCACCGCAGGTCGAGTTCCGCACCCGGCCACGGCCCCGCGGACAGCAGCACCGCGCCGCGGTTGCGCGCCCGCGCGGACAACCGCCGGGCGGTCCGGGTGCCCTGCACCGTCCGGGGTGCGGTGACGACGACCAGGTCGAACCCGTCGAGCAACGCCGCGGTGACCGCCGCGAGC
>NZ_KI912261.1:85936-86069 GCF_000231035.2 Saccharomonospora iraqiensis subsp. paurometabolica YIM 90007
CGGGGACCCCGGGGACGACCGCGCCCGGGGCGAGGGGGACGTCTCCGTGCTCATCCGGCCTTCACCGCCCGCAGCGGGGTCCGCCCGGCCGGTGCCGTGTGCCCGGTGCCCGGGGTGTCGGTGCCCGGAGTGT
>NZ_KI912261.1:86169-86602 GCF_000231035.2 Saccharomonospora iraqiensis subsp. paurometabolica YIM 90007
GTCCGGCCCCGCGGTCCCCGGTCGGGCGGCGTCCAGCTCGGCGGCGTCCAGCTCGGCGACGTCCAGCGGTGCGAGGAAACCGGGGGCCGCGCCCGGTTCCACCAGCGTCGACCGGTGCGCGGCCAGGGTGGCGGCGAACAGCCCGTCGGCGATCCCGATCTGGCATTCCACCCCCGCGTGCGAGGAGACGTGGTCCAACAGCAGCTCGACCAGCCGTTCCTCACCGCCGAAGTACCCGGACGCGCCGGAGGCCGGCACGGCCACCAGGCCCGGCCGGACGACGTCCACACCGACGACCAGCTCCTCGACCGCCGCCGCGACGGACTCGAACAGGCGCGCGTCCCGCCCCGGGTCGTCGGTGAACACCGCCAGTTCGGGGCACCGGGACTGGGCCTGCCTGCGCCGCATCCCCCGGCCGACGCCGGCCGACCGC
>NZ_KI912261.1:86702-87217 GCF_000231035.2 Saccharomonospora iraqiensis subsp. paurometabolica YIM 90007
CCTCCTCGGGCCCGAGCAGGCCCTGGACGTGCACCAGCGCCCGGCCCGCCCGGTCCGCCTCGGGCGTGTGCTCGGCCCCGGAACCGCCGCCCGGCCACAGCCCGAGCTGCAGGGCGTGTCCCCGGACGACCTCCTCGGGGACCAGCCGCAGTTCCACGATCCCCGCGGTGGGGCGGGTGCCCTCCTCCGCGCGCAGCCATCCCTCGAACTGCCAGCGCACACGGTCGGCGACCCCGGCGGGGCTCAGCGGCTCCGCGCAGCGCCACACCCGGACGAGTTCCTCACCGTTCTCCGTGGTGGCGTGGATGCCCAGCCGCGTACACGCCAGCCCCCGGTCGGCCAGACCCGTGTGGAACCGTTCGGCCTGGGTCCGCGCGAGGAAGGCCGCGACGTCGATCCGGTCGAGGGGCGGGTCGAACGACTCGGTGACGGTCGACTCCGGCGGCGGGGAACGCCGGTGCGGCGGGCGCTCGTCCCGGCCCCGCGCCAGCCGGTGCGCGGACAGCCCCGCGCTG
>NZ_KI912261.1:87317-91601 GCF_000231035.2 Saccharomonospora iraqiensis subsp. paurometabolica YIM 90007
GCCGGTTCCCCCGCCACCCGCACGGGCGGCGCCGTCCGCCCAGGCCGCACCGTCCGGGCAGGCGGGGCAGGCCGAGTCCGGCCGGGGCGGGCGGAACGGCAAGAACAATCAGCAGTGGCCGATCCAGCCGATGCAGGGCGAGCCGCCGCTGACGCTGTTCCGCGGCAAGGAGATGCGGGAGCTGCCGATGGGCAGCGAGCTGGACCGCTTCGGCGGCCCGAACGGGAACCTCACCTATGCCGCGGGCACCCCGTTCGAGGAGCGGTCGCTGGTGCCCGAGTGGGTGGACCGGCCGTACCACGTCTACCGCGTGCAGCGGCCGATGCAGGCGCTGGCCGGCGTGGCGATCCCGTGGTTCCACCAGCCCGGCGGGGGCGCGGCGTACCTGCTGCCCGCCTCGATCGAGGAACTCCTCGCCGACGGCGACCTGATCGAGCTGGAACCCGGCGAACCCCCCGTCGACTGACAGCCCGCCGACCCGCCGGAGCCCCGGGAGTCCCCGGAGCCCGGCGGGTCAGCGGAAGTCGCGGGACGTCGAGGGCACGCCGAGCGCCAGGTGTTGCAGCCGGTCGGCCCGCAGCGACACCACACCGTCGGCGCGTTCCACGATGCCGCGCACCAGCAACGCGGGGCTGGACCGGGCGACGCGGTGGTAGCGCTGCCACAGCCCGGGGCTGCACACGACGTTGACCATCCCGGTCTCGTCCTCGATGTTGAGGAAGGTGATCCCGCTCGCCGTGCCCGGGCGCTGCCGGTGGGTCACCGCCCCGCCGACGAGCACCCTCGTCCCGTGCTCGACCGTGGCCAGCCGTTCCGCGGGCACGACCCCGAGCGCGTCGAGCCGGTCCCGGACGAACTCGGTGGGGAACGTGTCCGGGGACAGGCCGGTGGACCACACGTCGGCGACCGCGTGTTCCAGCCGGTCCATGCCGGGCAGGGTGGGCGCCGACGTGCCCGGGGTGGTCCCCGGGAGCTTCCCGGGGCGTTCCTGCGCGACCGCTCCCGCCGCCCACAGCGCCCGGCGCCGGTCCGGTTCCAGCCCGGCGAACGCCCCCGCCGTCGCCAGCGCCTCCACCTGCGGGGTCGTCAACCGGACCCGCCGCGCGAGGTCGGCCATGTCGCGGAACGGTCCGCCCCGGTCGCGTTCGGCGACCAGTTCCTCCGCCACCTCGGTCCCGAGGGTGCGCACCGACCCCAGCCCGAGCCGCACGGCGTGTGCCCCACCGCTCCCGTACCGCCCGGGTGCGTCGGACTCCCCGGGCACGTCGGTGTCCCCGGCCTCGCCGACCGGTTCCAGCGTCGTGTGCGACAGGCTCGCGTTCACGTCCGGGCCGCGCACCACGACGCCGTGTCTGCGGGCGTCGGCGACCAGCGACTGGGGCGAGTAGAAGCCCATCGGCTGCGCCCGCAACAGCCCCGCGAGGAACGCGTCCGGGTGATAGCGCTTGAAGAAGGCGCTGGCGAAGACCAGGTGGGCGAAGCTCAGCGCGTGGCTCTCCGGGAATCCGTAGCTGGCGAAGGCCCGCATCCGGTGGAAGAGGCGCCCGGCCGTCTCCTCGTCCATCCCGTTGCGCGCGGCACCCTCCAGGAAGCGCCTGCGCAGCCGCTCCATCCGCCTGCCGGACCGCTTCGCGCCCATCGCGTGCCGCAGTTCGTCGGCCTCGGCGGGGGTGAAGTCCGCGACGTCGAGCGCGATCTGCATCAGCTGTTCCTGGAACAGCGGCACGCCCAGGGTCTTGTCCAGCGCGTTCGCCAGCAACGGGTGGTCGTGTTCCCAGTGCTCCCTGCCGGTGTAGCGGCGGATGTAGGGGTGCACGGACCCGCCCTGGATCGGCCCGGGCCGGATGAGCGCCACCTCGACGGCCAGGTCGTAGAACGTCCGCGGCGCCAGCCTCGGCAGGGTCGCCAGCTGGGCGCGGCTCTCCACCTGGAACACGCCGAGGGCGTCGGCGCGGCGCAGCATCGCGTACACCTCGTCGTCGTCCAGGTCCAGGTCGGCCAGGTCGACGTGGACGCCCTTGTGCGCGGCCACCAGATCCAGCATGTAGTGCAGCGCGGACAGCATGCCCAGCCCGAGCAGGTCGAACTTGACCAGTCCGACGGAGGCGCAGTCGTCCTTCTCCCACTGCAGGACGCTGCGCCCGGGCATCCGGGCCCACTCGATGGGGACGACCTCGCTCACCGGCCGGTCGCAGATGACCATGCCGCCCGGGTGGATCCCCAGGTGCCGGGGGAAGTCCTCCAGCGACGCGGCCAGCGCCAGCACCGGCTCGGGCGCGTCGTGCTCCGCGCCCGCGTTCCCGCTCCGCAACGGGCCCCACCCGTCGATCTGCTTGCTCCAGGCGTCCTGCTGCCCCGGGGAGTGGCCGAGCGCCCGCGCGGCGTCGCGCACCGCCGACCGGGCCCGGTAGGTGATGACGTTGGCGACCTGGGCGGTGCGCAGCCGGCCGTGGGTCCGGAAGACGTACTGGATGACCTCCTCCCGCCGGTCCGACTCGATGTCGAGGTCGATGTCCGGGTAGCCGTCCCGGTCCGGGGCCAGGAACCGCTCGAACAGCAGTTTCCACCGCACCGGGTCCACCTTGGTGATGCCGAGCGCGTAGCAGACCGCGGAGTTGGCCGCCGAGCCCCGCCCCTGGCAGAGGATGTTCCGCTCCCGGCAGAACCGCACGATGTCGGCGACGATCAGGAAGTAGCCGGGGAACCCGAGCCGTTCGATGACGTCGAGTTCGTGGGCGAGCTGGCGGTGCGCCGCCGGGTTGCGGTGCGGATCGCCGTAGCGTTCCCGGGCGCCCGACCGGGTGAGTTCGCGCAGGTGGCTCGCCTCGTCGTGGCCGTCGGGGACCGGGAACGGCGGCAGGTCCGGCGCCACCAGGTGCAGTTCGAAGGCACACTCGGTGCCGAGCAGGGCGGCCCGTTGCACCGCGCCGGGCCAGCGGTCGAACCGGCGGGCCATCTCCGCCCCCGAGCGCAGGTGGGCGGTCGGCCCGGGCGGCAGCCAGCCCGCCATCTCGTCCAGCCCGCGCCGCGCCCGGATCGCGGCCAGCGCGTGGGCCAGGTGTCCGCGCTCCGGGGTGGCGTGGTGGACCGCGTTGCTCGCCACGGTCGGCAGGCCCAGGTCGGCGGCGATCCCGGCCAGCAGGTCGTTGTGCGTGCTGTCGGTCGGGAACCCGTGGTCGGTCAGCTCCACGTACACGTCGTCGCGGCCGAACCGGTCGACGAGCTCCCGCAGCCGGGCGGCGGCCGCCTCCGGCCCGTGCTCGACCAGCGCCCGCCGCACGGCACCCTTGCGGCAGCCGGTGAGCACCGCGCACCGGCCCGCCACCTCCCCGGCGACGGTGTCCAGGTCGTACACCGGCCTGCCCTTCTCGGCCGTCTCCCCCGGATACGCGCCGGAACCGGGGAGGTCGGGGTGGCCGGCGAGCTGCCCGGAGGTGACCGCGCGGCACAGGGCCGCGTACCCGTCCTGCCCCTTGGCCAGCAGCAGGAGGTGCTCGCCCTCGGGGTCGGCGACCCCGTTCTGCGGCGCCGACAGCCCGAGGCTGAGCTCGGTGCCGAACACGGTGCGGATGCCGACCTCGCGGGCGGCCTCGGCGAACCGCGCCACCCCGTACATACCGTCGTGGTCGGTGAGGGCGACGGCGTCGAGGTCCAGTCGCGCGGCCTCCTCCACCAGCTCCTCGGGGTGGCTGGCCCCGTCGAGGAAGCTGAAGGTGGAGTGGCAGTGCAGCTCGGCGTAGGGAACCCGGGCCACCGCCCCGGCGTCGTCGCCGCGCGGGGCCAGGTCGGCCGGGCGCACGTACCCGCCGCGGCGACGGCCCGTGGGGCTCTCCTCGAGGAGCCGGTCGGACGGCTCCACCCGCCCGGACAGGGCGCGTTCGAGCTCCCGCCACGGCACCCGGGGGTTGTGCCAGCCCATCCCGCTATCCCCGTTCCTCCGCCGACGCCCGGGGGGCGGGGATCCCCGCGGTCGGATCGACCGGCCCGGTCCCGGCCTCGGCCGGGGTGGGCGGCACCCACTCCACGGGGTGGATCCCGGGCTCCCCGTCCCACTCCGTGCGGTACTCGGTACGGTTGTCGTCACTCACTAGTCGTAGCTCCCTTCGACGGTCCAGTGCGGATCCGGTTCGGCGGACCAGCGGAGCAGCAGCGCCTCGGCGGCGTCGCCGTCCGGGACGTCCGACCGGGTGCCGGTCCCGGTGCCGCCGGTCCCGGTGTCGGTGTCGGGGTCGAGCACCACCTGGATGCGGGCGTGCGTGCCCGCGCCGTCCGGCGCCCACCAGC
>NZ_KI912261.1:91701-95426 GCF_000231035.2 Saccharomonospora iraqiensis subsp. paurometabolica YIM 90007
CGGGACCGGGTGTCCGCGCGGTGGGCCTGCTCATGTCGCGCACCCTCGCACCACGACCACGCACCGTGTGCGCGCCACGCCGTCACCCGGGGTGCGGCTGCGACGCGGGTCACCCGGAGGGGCCGCCCTCAGCGGCGCCGACCGGGGCGGAGCGGTGTGGGCGGTTCAGCTGTTCTGCTGCTCGCCCGGGTTGTCGTTCCACTGCGGCGCCGCATCGGGTGCCTGCCCGCCGAGGAACTGGCCCTGGGTCGCGGCGTACTGGGTGGGCGCCTGGGCCTGCGGCTGCTGACCCTGCTGGCCTGGCATGCCCTGCTGACCGGGTTGACCGGGCTGACCGGCCTGCTGGTGGCCGGGCTGCTGGGCAGGCTGACCCCCCTGGCCGGAGGGCTGCACCGGATGCGCGATCGCGGTCGGCTGCGGGATACCTCCCGACTGCTCACCCTGCTGGCCGGGCTGACCCTGCTGGCCGGGCTGACCGGGCTGACCGGGCTGACCGGGCTGACCGGGCTGGCCGGGCTGGTGCTGACCCGGCTGATACTGGCCGGGCTGGCCGAAACCGGGGTGGCCGGACTGCGGCCCGGCAGCGCCGGGGTACCCGCCGGGCTGTCCCGGGCCGCCGAATCCCGCCGGACCGGCCTGCGGACCGAATCCCGGCCCGCCGGGCTGCCCGGCCCCCGGGGTGGGCGCGGGGATGATGCCCACGTCGAACAGGTAGGCGGCCACCGCGGCGAGCATCTGCAGGATCGCGAAGACGAGCACCAGGATCCCGCCGACGGCGAGGTCGCCGTTCAGCTGGAAGAAGCCGAACAGGAACGGGACGGTGGCCCCGACCGAGAAGATCGCGGGCCACACCCCCGGTTCCTGATCACCGGGGAGCAGCGACAGCACCGCGGTCAACCCGGCGACGAGCAGCAGCGCGGGGACCCAGGACAGCGGCGACTGGTAGAAGCTCACGCCCTCCACCAGCGAGGTGAACCCGAGGAACAGGTTCAGCGCGCCCAGCCCGGCGGTGACCAACAACAGCAGCTGCGGCAGGGACAGCTTCAGGCCACCACCGCCGGACGAGGGTGCCTGACCCGGATAGGGCTGCTGCGGCTGTCGGGACTGCTGCGGCTGGTGCGGCTGCGGCTGCTGGGGGGCCTGGCCCGGGTATCCACCCGGCGCGCCGCCTGGGAAGGTCATCCGTTTCTCCTGTCTGCGGGGCTCGTCGGCACGCGGGAAAACCGCGTCACCGGTGCGGTCCGACGACGTGTCCGATCGTGTGACGCGGCACCACGCCGTCGGGTTTCGCGTGCGACCGCATTTCTACAGCAGAAGGGCCGGGCTCCGCGTGAAGCCCGGCCCCTCGACCGCTCACCGGGTCCGGCCCGGCGTCCCGTGCACGTTCAGCGCGCCTTGTACAGCTCCCGCGCCAGCTCGGCCGTCTCGGTCGGGGTCTTGCCGACCTTCACGCCCGAGGCCTCCAGCGCCTCCTTCTTGGCCTGCGCGGTGCCCGACGAGCCGGACACGATCGCCCCCGCGTGGCCCATCGTCTTGCCCTCGGGGGCGGTGAAGCCCGCGACGTAGCCGACGACCGGCTTGGTCACGTTGGCCTTCACGTATTCGGCGGCGCGCTCCTCGGCGTCCCCGCCGATCTCCCCGATCATCACGATGACGTCGGTCTCCGGGTCCGCCTCGAACGCCTCCAGCGCGTCGATGTGCGTGGTGCCGATGACCGGGTCACCACCGATGCCGATGGCGGTGGAGAAGCCGATGTCGCGCAGCTCGTACATCATCTGGTACGTCAGCGTGCCGGACTTGGACACCAGCCCGATCCGGCCCCTGCGGGTGATGTCGGCCGGGATGATGCCCGCGTTGGACTGTTCCGGCGAGATGATGCCCGGGCAGTTCGGGCCGATGATCCGCGTCCGGTTGCCCTTGGCGCAGGCGTGCGCCCAGAACGCGGCCGAGTCGTGCACCGGGATGCCCTCGGTGATCACGACCGCGAGGCCGATCCCCGCGTCGACCGCCTCGATGACGGCGTCCTTGGCGAACTTCGGCGGGACGAAGATGACGCTGACGTCGGCGCCGGTGGCCTCCATCGCCTCGGACACGCTGCCGAAGACGCTCAGGTCCTTGCCGCCGACGGTGACCGTCTGCCCGGCCTTGCGGGCGTTCACCCCGCCGACGATGTTCGTGCCCGCCGCGATCATCTTGGTGGCGTGCTTGGTGCCCTCGGAGCCGGTGAGGCCCTGGACGACGACCTTGGAATCGCTGTTCAGAAAAATCGACATGTTGTTCACGCACCTGCCGCGGCGAGTTCGGCGGCTTTGTCGGCCGCGCTGTCCATCGTGTCCACCAGCGTCACCAACGGGTGCCCGGCCTCGGCGAGGATGCGCCGGCCCTCTTCGACGTTGTTGCCGTCGAGGCGCACGACCAGCGGCTTGCTCGCCTCGTCGCCGAGCATCTTCAGCGCCTCGACGATGCCGTTGGCCACCGCGTCGCAGGCGGTGATGCCGCCGAAGACGTTGACGAACACGCTCTTCACGTCGGGGTCGCCGAGGATGACGTCCAGCCCCGCGGCCATCACGTCGGCGGACGCGCCGCCGCCGATGTCGAGGAAGTTCGCGGGCTTCACGTCGCCGTGCCGCTCACCGGCGTAGGCGACGACGTCCAGGGTGGACATGACGAGCCCGGCACCGTTGCCGATGATGCCGACCTGGCCGTCCAGCTTGACGTAGTTGAGGTCCTTGGCCTTCGCCTTGGCCTCCAGCGGGTCCTCGGCCTGCTCATCGACGAGCTCCGCGTGCGCCGGGTGGCGGAAGGCGGCGTTCTCGTCCAGGGTCACCTTGCCGTCCAGGGCGATGACCTCGTCCTTCGGGTCCCGCACCAGCGGGTTCACCTCGACCAGCGTCGCGTCCTCGGCGACGAAGGTCTCCCACAGCTTCACCACGACCTCGGCGGCCCGCTCCCGCACGGCCTCGGGGAAGTTCGCCCGGGCGACGATGTCCCGCGCGGCGTCGAGGTCCACGCCGACCAGCGGGTCCACCGGCACCCGCGCCAGCGCCTCGGGCCGCTCGACGGCCAGCTGCTCGATCTCCACCCCGCCCTCGGCGGAGGCCATGGCCAGGAACGTGCGGTTCGCCCGGTCCAGCAGGAACGAGAAGTAGTACTCCTCGGAGATCTCGGACGCCTCGGTGACCAGCACCCGGCGCGTCACATGTCCCTTGATGTCGAGCCCGAGGATCGCCCGGGCCTTCTCCACCGCCTCGGCCGGATCGGTGGCGAGCTTGACACCGCCCGCCTTGCCCCGGCCGCCTGTCTTCACCTGGGCCTTCACCACGACCTGGTTGCCGATCCGCTCGGCGACGCCGCGGGCCTGTTCTGCCTCGTCGACCACTTCGCCGGGGAACACCGGCACACCGTGGGCGGCGAAGAGTTCCTTCGCCTGATACTCGTAGAGGTCCACTACTTCAGTCTCCTGACGACACACGCCACTGTGGTTACGCAAACCGTGCTGCCGGACGGTCACGACCCTATCGATCCGCTCCGCGCCCGCGTCGCCCGCACCCGGTGAACTCGGTCACGAGACCACCGCTGAGCAGGGAGATGTGGTGCAGATCGCGCCCCGCGCCGTCCGCGCCCGACCCGGCCGGGGGACGTCCGGGAAGGGCCGGAGACTCACAAGCGCCCGGTGCGGCGGCCCGACACCGCGAGCCACGCCGCCCACACCACGAGCGGCACCG
>NZ_KI912261.1:95526-96633 GCF_000231035.2 Saccharomonospora iraqiensis subsp. paurometabolica YIM 90007
CCACCCCGTGAGCAGCGCCGCCGCCCGCGCGGGCCGGCAGACCGGCACCAGCACCAGGGCCCCCAACACCGTCGACCGCGCCACCATCAGCCCCCCGAGCGGCGCCGAGGGCTCGGGCCACAACGTCGGCTCGACGTAGTCCGGCGCGACCACCGCCGGCGAAAGGAACGCCGCGGCGGTGAGCACCAACGCCACACCCATCGGCACGACCATCCGCGTTCCCACGGCCGTCAGCCGGGCGGGATCGGCACCGACCTGCGGGTCCCGCGGCCCGGCGTCCGTGGCGTCGCGGGCCTCCTCCCGTTCGAGAAGCCCGGCCACCACGGAGGCGCAGGCCGTCACCAGGGCCGCCGCCATGGCCAGCGACGTCCACACCACACCCGGCCCCGGCGAGGCCGAACCCGCTTCCGCCGCCGTACTGGCGGTCTCCAGCACCGGGGCCCCGGCCAACGGGACGGCGACCCACACGCAGGACAGCACCGGGCGCACCGGGGTGGCCGTACGGCGCACGAACAGCAACACCGCAGGGAGCACGGTCAGCACCCCGGCCACGAGCAACAGCCAGCGGGCCGGGCTCTCCGGGGTCGGCAGCGGCGCAGGGGTGGTGACGGTGGGCGACAACGCCCCCACCACGGCGGCGACGCCGGTGAACACCGCCGCGGCCCCGGTGGCGACCTCCAGTCTGCGCCGTCCGGGCACGGCCACCTCCCGTGCACCGGTGTCCGTTCCGGACCCGGGGGTGCCTGTTCCCACCACCCCTCCCCCGGGGAAGGCGGCCACGGCCGCCAGACCCGCGGCGGCGACGAGCGCGAGCACGGGACCCGCCGTCGGCTCCGTCCCGGCCAGGGACCGGCCGGCGAGAAGGTCCGGCACCACGAGACCGGCCACGGCGAGCGCGATACCGCCGAGCCCGCCGCGCCGGAAGGCCACGGGCAACGCCGAGGTCAGCAACAGGGCGGCGCCCAACGGCAGGGCCCCCGCCACGACCAGGTGCCCGGTCAGGGCGACCGGTGGTGCCTCGAAGGCCGAGCCCGCGGGGAGGTAGGCGTCGGACGACGCGAAGGGGGCCATCAGCGTGCCGCAGGCGGCGAGCACCGCGGCCGACAG
>NZ_KI912261.1:96733-99513 GCF_000231035.2 Saccharomonospora iraqiensis subsp. paurometabolica YIM 90007
GACGGCCCGGGCCGGGTCGCCGCGGACGTGGACCACGGGGACGCGGCGGGTGAGCCCGCCGAGGTGCAGATGGCGGACGGCCCGCGCAAGCCGCCGGTCACCCCCGCCCCCACCTCGACCGAGGACGACGGGGAGAACGTGGGCATCCTGCGCACCGGCCACGACGCGGAGACCCTCGCGCAGCGCTCCCAGGACTTCTTCAACACCGTCACCGAGGATCCGGAGGCCGCGCACGCGCTCACCACCGGGGAACTCGCCGAGCAGGGTCCGGAGGGGCTGGCTCAGCGCTACGCCGACGTCGCCTACTTCGAGGTGCGCCACGTCCACATCGACACCGACGAGGGCGTCACCGTCAACACCCTGCGGATCACCCGCCCGGACGGCAGCACCACCGAGGAGACCCGCAGGCTCACCTTCGCGGCCGACGACCGCATCTCGGCCGTGGAGGGCTGAAGGCGCCGGGCCGTGCGCCGCGGACGGGACGCACGGATGCGGCCTCACCTGCGAATGCACGGACCATCCGCACGTCCTTCTGCACGTGCGGGTCGCCGAACGGTTGAAAATTGCTCTAGATGGGTGACCGACAGCACCGCTCGTCGTACGCTATGTGCTGCCCACCGAGAGACGCTGGCGAACGGCGTCGCGAACGGGTTACCTGTTGTTCGGTGTCCGTGCTTGTGCGCTCGGTGACCGGCCCCACTCCCGCGAACCGAGCCCACTCCTGAACCGAGAACAGACGAGGACGAGCAGTGCACGATCGGCCCAGCCGGGAGCCGGAGCGGACCGTCGTCATCCACGACGGTCTCGGCCCGCACCTCCCCGGTGAGAACGCTCCGGTCGAGGGGGACACCCCCACCATCACCCTGGACGAGGTGCTTCCCGTCGCAGGCCCCGCCCCCGGTGAGGTCGACCGGCCCGGCGACGGCGGACGGGGCGGCGACGACGGACGGGGCGGGGACGACGGACAGAGCGGCGGCGACCCGGCGCCTGCCTCCGCACGGGAGAGCCTCCTCGCGCGGCGTGCCAAGTTCGTCGCGCTGCTGTTCGTCACGGCCGCGCTGGTCGCCTCCGTCATCGTCGCGTCCTCGCTGTCCGGCAGTGCCGACGAGTCCGACGACCCCGGCGCCGGTACCCGGCACCGGCACGAGATCACCGGTGCGGCCGCGCTCGGCGGGTTCACCCTGCCTCCCGGCGAACGGCGCACGCGGGACACGGGCGTCCCGGACACTCCCGCGTCGTCCCCGCCGGCCGGGTCACCGGACACCGCAGACTCCGCGGAGCCGACCGACCCCCCGGAGTCCGACCACTCCGTGCGATCCGCGGAGGCGACGACCGGGGACTCCCCGGCGCCGGAGGCCACGGACCCGGTCGGCGCGGCGGTGCCGACCGGAACGGCCGGGACACCCGGCAACGGACTCCGCTCCGGCCCGGCGGACGCGGCGACCGGGCTGGTGCACGCGTTCTACGAGCGCGTCCGGACCGCCCCCGAGCAGGCACTGGGCCTGCTGGCCCCCGCGCTGACGGCCGGGGAGGGCCGCGCGCTGTTGGCCTCCTGGCGGTCGCTGACGGACCTGGAGATCGAGGACGTGCGGGAGCGGGGGGACGGGACCGTGCGGGTCGTGGTCCGGATGACCCCCGACGGGGGCGCGCCGCTGCGGATCACCCAACTGCTCGGGGTGGGTGCCGGACCGGACCCCCTGATAAACCGGGCGATATTGCTCTCGGTCCGCGCTGTAGGCTGACCGGCCTTGTGGAACCGCAATCGGGGCCACCGATGGGGTGAAGATCACAGCCCCCGCAGTGCCCCCCGCGTGTGCGCAGAGTGAGCGGCCTAATCTGTCACGGTCGGTCTCGGTAAGCCGGCACACGTACTCCCGGTATGTGCGAGCCCGAAGGAGGTCGCGTGAGCGACGAGGGTCGCCTGGTCGCCGGCCGCTACCGTGTCATCAAGCGGATCGGGACCGGTGCCATGGGCGCCGTCTGGCAGGCAGTCGACGAGGTACTGCACCGGACGGTCGCCATCAAACAACTCATGCTCGAACCCGGCCTCGAACAGCACGAGGCCGAGGACGCACGGCAGCGGACGATGCGCGAGGGGCGGATCGCCGCCCGGCTGCACCACCCGAACGCGATCACCGTGTTCGACGTGGTGACGGACGAGAACGGGCAACCCTGCCTGGTCATGGAGTACCTCGACTCCACCAGCCTCGCGCAGGTGCTGCAACAGCAGGGCACGTTGCCACCGCTGGAGGTCGCCCGGATCGGCGCGCAGGTGGCCTCGGCCCTGCGGGAGGCGCACGCGGTCGGCATCGTGCACCGCGACATCAAGCCCGGCAACATCCTGCTCGCCGACAACGGCCTGGTGAAGATCACCGACTTCGGCATCTCCCGCGCCAAGGACGACGTGACGGTCACCAAGACGGGCATGATCGCGGGCACCCCCGCGTACCTGGCGCCCGAGGTGGCCATCGGCGGCGACCCGGGGCCGGAGTCGGACGTCTTCTCCCTCGGCTCCACCCTCTACGCCGCCTCCGAGGGGCAGCCCCCCTTCGGGCTGAGCGAGAACACGCTGGGCCTGCTGCACGCGGTGGCCGCGGGACAGATCAACCCGCCGAGACAGTCCGGCCCGCTGACCAGCGTGCTGGCGGTGATGCTGCACCCCGAGACCGCGCACCGGCCGAACGCGCAGCAGTCCGAGGACCTGCTGGCCGCGGTCGCCCGCGGGGACACGCCGCTCGGCGGACCCGCCGAGGACCCCACCCGGATGCGGCCCGCTCCCG
>NZ_KI912261.1:99613-99707 GCF_000231035.2 Saccharomonospora iraqiensis subsp. paurometabolica YIM 90007
ACCGCGACCGTGCCGGGCACCAGCACGAGCGCGGCGGCGTTCGGCAGCACTCCGCCGTCGTGCGGGAACGCGATCGCGGGCCGGTACAGCGCCG
>NZ_KI912261.1:99807-101295 GCF_000231035.2 Saccharomonospora iraqiensis subsp. paurometabolica YIM 90007
CCGCCGCCCCGCCGCCGCGCGCCGACCGGATCGACGACGAGCCCGAGCCCGGCAACTGGAAGACCCCGGCCGCCGTCGGCGGCGTCGTGGTCGTGGGGATGACCGCGTTCTTCCTGTGGCTGTTCGGTGGCACGCCGAACAGCGGCGACGCCGAGCAGGATCCGGGCACGGGCGGGGTGGTCAGCTCGACCGGACCGACGTCGACGTCGAGCACCTCGGAGGAGACCACCTCCACGACCACGACCGAGGACACCCCGGACCGGGTGCCCCGGCAGACCGGGGAGGTCGACCCGGGCGGTCCCCCGCCCCGGCTCTCCCCGGTGGAACCCACCGACGAGCACACCCCCTCGTCGTCCTCGGAGACGACCTCCGACACCGAAGACGGCAGCGGTGATGGCGGTGACGGTGGCGATGGTGGCGATGGCGGCAACGGCGGAGATGACGGTGACGGCGGCGACGACGGTGACGGCGGTGACGACGGTGACGGCGGCGGCGATACCGGCACCGACACGCCCACCGACAACGATGCGGGCGGGAGCAGCACCTCCTGAGCTGCCGCGCTCGTTGATGTCCGTTTGACCGTCCGCACGGTACGAGGGGTTGCGTGAACGACACGGAAGGCGCTGCGGTCGGCGGGCGCTACCGACTGGACCAGCCCGTCGGACGGGGCCGGGCGGGATTCGTCCACCTCGCCTTCGACACGATGCTGCACCGCACGGTCGCCGCGAAGCGCCTCCACGTCGACGGCGTCACCGGAGACGGCGGCGCGGGCGGCGCCGGAGACCCCGCCGACGTGCTGCGGACCCAGGCGCACCAGGCGATGCGGGTGGTGCACCCGAACGTCGTCCGGGTCCACGACGCCGTCCGGGACGGCACCGACGTCTGGCTGATCATGGAGTACGTGCCGTCCCGCACGATGGCCGGGTTCCTCGCCGAGCACGGTGCCCTCACCCCTCCCCAGGCGGCCTACCTCGGGGCCGCGCTCGGGTCGGCGCTGCAGGCCGCCCACGCGGCGGGTGTCCCGCACGGGCGGGTCTGCCCGGGCACGGTCCTGCTCGCCGACGACGGCGGGGTCAAGCTCACCGACGTCGGCATCCACGACCGTCCCCCCGACCCCGCCTACCGGGCGCCCGAGACCGCGCACCACGGCACCGCCACGCCCGAGGCGGACGCCTACTCGCTCGGGGCGACCCTGTTCACCGCCGTGGAAGGCGTGCCCCCGTACGGGGCGGACGGCACGGACAAGCAGGTGTTGCCCTCGCACGGCGGCCCGCTGACCGGGGCGTTGATCAAGCTGCTGCGCGCCGAGCCGGATCTGCGGCCGACGCTGGCGGACACGGTCGAGGCGCTGCGGGCGGTCAACGCGGGCCGGAAGGAGGGGTTCGTCCCCCCGACCGCCCCGGCCATGCCGACGGTGCCGCTGGTCCCCCGCCCACCCGGCACACGCCCGGCGCACCCCGGCGGCACGGGCACCGACGCCGATGCCGG
>NZ_KI912261.1:101395-101857 GCF_000231035.2 Saccharomonospora iraqiensis subsp. paurometabolica YIM 90007
GGCCCCCCGGCCGCCGGGCCGCGACCGCACCGCCGCGACGAGCGCCGCGGCGACGCCGACGAAGAGCATCGCCACCAGCGCGGGCACGAACAGGTTCGGGTGGGCCTGCACCCGTTCCAACACGTTGTAGAAGTAGCCGGCCACCACCGCCCCCGGCCCGGAATCCGGCGCCACCTGGAACGACACCACCACGCAGACCCAGGCCAGCCACGCCGTCACCAGCGGCAGGCCGCGCCGGAACAGCAGCGGCACCGCCACCGCCCCCACGACGGCGAGCACGCCGAAGGTCACCTGGGACATCTCCCCGGACGAGTCCAGGAACCCGAGGTGCGGCAACGTGAGCGTGTTGACCAGCGCCTCGCCCACCGGGGTGGACCCGACGGTCGCGGGAGCCGCCGACGGGGAGCCCTCCCGGCCCAGCCCCGCCGCCAGGACGGGCGCCCCGGCGAGTGCCGCGACGAC
>NZ_KI912261.1:101957-102335 GCF_000231035.2 Saccharomonospora iraqiensis subsp. paurometabolica YIM 90007
GGCCGCGGGCGCACCCGGGGGTGACGGCGGCGGTGCGCACCCGCACGACGCCGCGTACGCCGACGGGTACGGCGCCCCCTACGCCGACGCCCCCTACGACGACGCCCTCCACACGGGCGGGGACCGCGCCGACGGCTGGGACGACGGGTACGACGACCGGTACGACGACTACTACGACGGGTACGACCGCGGGTACGTCGACTACGCCGAGGACTACCCCGGCGATGACGACCGGGACGGCCGGCGGGGCCCGGCCCGCACCCGTGCCGTGCCGATGGGTGCCCTGCCCTACGACGACGACCGGTACGACGGGCACGACGACGGGTACGCGGCCGACCGCTACGACGACCGGGGCGACCGGCGGGCCGCCGCCCCGCC
>NZ_KI912261.1:102435-102837 GCF_000231035.2 Saccharomonospora iraqiensis subsp. paurometabolica YIM 90007
CGTCCCGAGCCCGGCCAGCCGGACGGTCGCCGCCGCCAGCGCCGCCACCGACACCGGCCACGCCACCGCCAGCAGCACGACGGTGACGACGTTGAGCCCCGTCATCGGATCCCCGACCGCGGGCGTGACCAGCGCGGCCAGCCTGGGCAGGCCCGACGGGTAGTAGACGACGGGTTCGGCGCTGACGACGTCGAGCGGCCAGGTCTGCCACGGCGCCGCGTTCCCGCTGTGGTGGATGTAGGCGCTGATCACGCTGTGCGTGATCGGGTCGTGCTCCTGCGGCGGGGTGGACCACGCCCCCAGACCGCGCTGCCAGGTGTCCAGCGCGAGCGCGACACCGCCGAGCCCGGACAGCAACCCGAGCGCCCGCGCGGCGTGCCGGGCGTGACCGGTCAGCACCGC
>NZ_KI912261.1:102937-124561 GCF_000231035.2 Saccharomonospora iraqiensis subsp. paurometabolica YIM 90007
GACCGGCCGCCCGGCGCCGTCGGTGGCGGTCTCCACCCCGACCTCCCCCGCACGCACGGACGCCGCACCGACCGAGTGCCCCGCCGCGCGGCGCAGCACGATCGCGCGGGTCCCGACCGCCGTCCCGCACATCAGCACGACGACCACCGCGACGGTGAGCGGGGTGAAGGCGACCCCGGACACCGCGGTGACGACCGAGACGAGCAGCACCAGCCCCACGGTCAGTGGTGCGGACAGCCCCGCCAGCACCGACCGCGCCCGAACCCCGAGCGCGAGCAGCACGGCCAGGCCCGGCCCGAACACGACGGCGAGCCCGGCGAGCAACGGCGGGAGATCGGTGAACATCCGTGGTCCGAGCGACGATCGGCGGAGGTCGACACTCCGACCGTACGCCGCACACCGGGATCCGAAATCCGTGGAGACGCCCGGAAGAGTGGACCTGCCGGACTTCCCCGCTCACTGTCACGTCCGTGCCACCGGGCACTCCCTCATCCGGGCGGCAGGCCGACCGGACCGCCGTCCCGCTGATCACGGAACACCGGCACCCACCGTGAGTGGATCATTCGGCCTCCGCCCGTTCGATCGGACCACCGGTTGCTAGTCTCCCCTCCGGCCGCCGACGAGCGCTGCGTTCATCACCGCACGAGACACGGAGCGTCATCCAGCGTTCCCGCAACACTCGATCCGTGTCCACCGGACGGGGACACCAGGAGCAGGACAGCAAGGAGAACGTCAAGTGAGCTGGTGGCAACTGGTCCCGACCCTTCTGTGGACCGCGGCCATCGTCCTCGGACCGGGATACCTGGTCGTCCGGAGCTGGGGGTTGTCCGGACTCATGGCTGTCGGCACCTCGGCCGGGGTGTCCGTCAGTCTGATCTCCGTCTCGGCGGTGCTGGCACCCGTGTTCGGGCAGTCCTGGGGCGCGGCGGTCGTGGCGGTGCCCACGGTGCTGCTCGCGCTCACGGGACTCGTCCTGCGCAGGATCGCCCCCGGCGCCCTCGGTGTCCGGGACACGCCGCGCCGGCCGCTCCGCGCCCGGTGGACGCTGTTCGTGCACGCCGCCGCGCTGCTCGTCCCCGCGGTGTTGCTGACCCGCGGTCTCGTGCGGCTGATCGGCGCCCCGGACAACATCGCCCAGGTCTGGGACACCATCTTCCATCTGAACGCCGTCCGCTACATCCTCGACACGGGTTCCGGCTCGTCACTGACCCTGGGCGGCATGTACAGCGACGGTGCCGAACCGTCGCTGTACCCGGGCGCCTGGCACGACCTGGTGAGCCTGGTCGTGCAGCTCTCCGATGTCTCGATCCCGGTGGCCACGAGCGCGGTGACACTGGTTCTGTGCGCCGTCGTGTGGCCGATCTCGATGATCTTCCTGGTCACCCGGGTCACCGGTGTGCGTCCGGTCCCCGTACTGTTCGCGGGCGCCCTGTCCGCCGTCTTCGGCGCGTTCCCGTACCAGATCCTCTACTTCGGTGTCCTGTACCCGTTCGTCCTGTCGCTGGCGTTGCTGCCGGTCGGCCTCGGACTGGTGGCGATGGTCGCCGGGGTAGGCACGCGGGACCGGACACCCCGGTGGCTCGCGGCGCTCGCGCTCACCGGCGTCGTTCCCGGCCTCGCACTGGCACACCCCAGCACCGTCCTGGCGCTCGGCCTGTTCGCCGTGCCGATCCTGGTGGTCGCGGTCGTCCGGTACGTGCGCTCGGCACGCCGGCAGGGCACCGCCCCGGCCCGCCTCTGGGTCGTCGCGGCGTTGCCGGTCGGATACGTGGCGGCTCTCGTGGTGCTGTGGGACCGTGTCCGTCCCAGCGCCGAGGGGTCGCACTGGGCACCGATCCAGAGTTCCTCGCAGGCGATCGGCCAGGTGCTCGCCGCGGGCACGATGGAGCTGGGACCGACCTGGGTCGTGCTGATGCTGACCCTGGTCGCGATCGGACTCGTGCTGCGCAGGCAGCTTCCCGCGTGGGTGACGGGGATCTACCTCCTCGCGGCGGCCGGGTTCGTCGTGGCCTCGGGCTGGCGCGACGGCGTGCTGCGCGATTTCGTCACCGGCGTCTGGTACAACGACCCGCACCGGCTCGCGGCGCAACTGCCGATGGCGACCATCCTGCTGTGCACGCTCGCCGCGGTGTGGCTGTTCGGACGATCGTGGGACACGGTCGCGGCCCGACGGTCCACACCGCCCGCCGACCGCCCGGCCGGGTACGCTGCGACACCCGCCGTGAGCGCCGTGGCGCTCCTCGCGGCGGTGCTTCTCGCGGTGTCCGGGCAGTACAGCTCGGTGAACTACGCCCTCGGGAAGGGCGGCGGCATCTACCGCAACAGCGACATGCTCTCGGAGTCGCAGCGCACCCTGCTGGAACGGCTGGACCGACACGTCCCCGCCGACGCGACGATCATCGGCAACCCGTGGACCGGAACCGCCTTCGCCTACGCACTCGGTGACCGGCGCACGCTCACCCCACACCTGAGCACCCCGCCCGAGGAGATCGAGTACCTGATGGACAACCTGCACAAACTGAGGTTCGACCCGAAGGTCTGTTCCCTCGTCGAACAGCGGGACGCCTACTACGTGCTCGACTTCGCCGGGCGGCAGTACCTCCACCGGGGTGTCCATTTCCCCGGCCTGGTCTCCCTGCGCACCAACCCCGGTCTCACCGAGATCGACCAGGAGGGCGGCAGCGCCACGCTGTACCGGATCACCGGCTGCTGAACCACCGACGGTCCGCTTCCCGGGGTCGGTCGGTGGTGCCCGCCACCGGCGTGGGGCGTGGCGGCGGCGCCGATACACTCCGGGACATGCGGATCCTGAGCGTCGTCGGCGCGCGCCCACAATTCGTCAAGCTGGCCCCGATCGCGAAGGCGATGCGCGACGAGGCCGAGCACGTCATCGCGCACACCGGCCAGCACTACGACCACAACATGAGCGACGCGTTCTTCGCCGACCTCGGGATCCCCGCCCCGGACGTCAACCTCGGGATCGGCTCGGGCAGCCACGGCGAGCAGACCGGCGCGATGCTGAGCGGGCTGGAGAAGGTCATCACCGACACCGCCCCCGACTGGGTGCTGGTGTACGGGGACACCAACTCGACGCTGGCCGCCGCGCTGGCCGCGGTGAAGCTGCACCAGCCGGTGGCGCACCTCGAGGCGGGGCTGCGCTCGTTCAACCGGCGGATGCCCGAGGAGCACAACCGGGTGCTCACCGACCACGCCGCCGACCTGCTGCTCGCACCCACGCAGGTGGCGATGGACCACCTCGCCGACGAGGGCCTGGCCGGGCGCGGTGTCCTCGTCGGCGACGTGATGACCGACGTGCTCTACCAGGTGCGCGACCGGGTCGCGGACACGCCGCTCGCGCTGGACGCCGCGGTCGAGCCCGGTGCGTACCACGTCGCCACACTGCACCGGCCGGACAACACCGACGATCCCGAACGCCTGCGCGCGATCATCGACGGCATCGCGAAGGTGGACACGCCGGTGGTGCTGCTGGCACACCCCCGGCTGCGGCACGTGGCGGACCGCCACGGCATCGACCTGGGAGTCGGCGCCATCACGGTGTGCGAACCCCTCGGCTACCCCGAGCTCGTCAACGCCGTGTCGCACAGCGCCGGCGTGATCACGGACTCGGGTGGGCTGCAGAAGGAGGCGTTCCTGCTGCGGGTGCCCTGCACCACGATCCGGCCGGAGACCGAATGGGTCGAGACCGTCGACCTCGGCTGGAACGTGCTCGTGGACCGCGACTTCAGCACCCTGGCGGCCACGGTGGAACGTCCCCGGCCCGCCGCGACCGACGCGGCCCCGTACGGCACCGGGCGGGCCGCCGAGAACACGGTCCGCGCACTGGTGGACCGGGGCTGAGCGCCGCGGGCGAACCCGCTCGGGGCTCAGCTCGTCATCAGCCGCCCCGCACGACCTCGTCGACGACATCGACGGCGTTCGCGGCGACCGTGCGCAGGCTGTGGTTGCACTCCACCCAGGCCGACAGTTCGGCCCTGCGCCCCGGTCCCGGGACATCAGCCAGTGCCTTCTCCATGGCTCCGGCCACGGCTTCCTCGTCGTATCCCACGGCCCAGCCGAGATCATTGTCCCGGATGATCCCGGCCATCGGCCCCACCCCGGAATAGATCACCGGTGCGCCGGCGGAGAGGCTCGCCAGCGCCTTCGTCGCGAAGGCGAAATCGTAGCCCGCACCCGGTTTCACCGAGGCGAGTGCGGCCGAGGCCGTGGCGAACTCACGGCTGAGCACGTCCGGCGGTTGAGGTGGGCGGAACTCGACCTGCCCCGGTGCCACCCGATCCGCGAGCTCGGTGAGGGCAGGCACGTCGACACCCTGCCCGATCATCAGCAGGGTCGCGTCCGGATACCGCTCGGCGACCCGGCCGAACGCGCGCACGAACACCTCCGCACCGTGGATCTCCGACATCGTGCCGCCGTAGACCAGCTTGCGCCCGGACGCCGGCGAGTCCACCTCCGTGACCCGGAACCGTTCGGTGTCGATACCCACGCCGACGACGGTGACCCGCCGCTCCGGCGCCCCGAGTGCGACCACACCCGACCGCACACCGTCCGAGACGGCCAGAGTCCTCCGGGCACCGGTGAGGACCCACCGTTCGAGCGCCTTGAGGATCCGGACCACCGTCCGGTTCACGCCGATGCCCTCGGCGGCCGTGGAGACCACATCCCCGGAATAGTGCATGTAGGGAGTGCGTCGCAGGGCGCAGGCGATCCGGCTGACCACTCCCGTGGTGGTCGGTGGCTCCACCACAACCAGGTCGCTGCGCGTACACAGCAGGCGGAAGAACAGCGGAATGTCGTAGCTGAGGTACTGGACATATCCGCGGACGTTTCCGCCCGCGTCACGCAGCACCGGCCACCGGCGCACGTCCAGCCCGTCGTCCTCGATCCTCGTCCCCGACGGGGGCACCGTGGTCAACACCCGGACGTCGTAGTCCCGCTCCCGCAGCTCGTCGGCCAGCGTGCCGAGCCGGTACGCGGCCGCGCCCGGTTCGGGCCGGAACAGCCGGGAGACGATGGTGACCCGCTCAGGCCTCGTCCCGGACACGGTTCACGCCTCTCCGGCCGCCGTCAGCTGCCCCGCCGAGGCCAGCAGTTCCTCCGCCGTCCGGAGGGTATTCTGCCCCTCCTGCAGGGTGACCACGTCGTTGCCGACGCCGAGCACCGCGTCGCGGAACTTCTCGTGCTCCACCCGCAGCGGCTCCCGCTTCGGGATCGCGAACCGGGTCACGTCGCCCTCGGCCACCCCGCGGAAGGCCGCCACCGAGTCCCACTCGGTGCTGACCACGCCGTTGGCGTAGAAGGTGAGGTCGGCGGTGACGGTGTCGGCGACGAACGCGCCCCGCTCGCCGGTGACCACGGTGACCCGTTCCTTCATCGGCGAGAGCCAGTTCACCAGGTGGTTGGTGATGATGCCGTTGGCCAGCCGCCCGGTGGCGGCCACCATGTCCTCGTGCGGCCGCCCGGAACGGGTGGTGACCTGGGCGGAGACGGTACTGTACTCCGACTTCGCCAGCCAGGCCGTGAGGTCGATGTCGTGCGTGGCGAGGTCCTTGACCACGCCGACGTCGGCGATGCGCGCCGGGAACGGGCCCTGCCTGCGGGTGGCGATCTGGTACATCTCGCCCAGCTCCCCGGCGGCCATCCGGTCGCGCAGCGACTGCAACGCCGGGTTGTACCGCTCGATGTGCCCGACGGCGCCGAGGACGCCGTTCGCGGCGAAGGCGTCCACCAGCCGGGCCCCGGCCTCGACGCTGTGCGCGATTGGCTTCTCGATCAGCGTCGGCACACCCGCCTCCGCCAGCGCGATGCCCACCTCCTCGTGGAAGCCGGTGGGCACGGCGCACACGGCCGCGTCGATCCCGACGTCGATCAGCTCGTGCACGTCGCCCACGACGGGGAGGTCGCCGCCCACGCCGTGCGGGTCACCGCCCGCGTCGGCGACCGCGACCAGCTCCAGGCCCTCGACCTCGCGCACCACCCGCGCGTGGTGGCGCCCCATCATGCCGAGCCCGATGAGGCCAACCCGCAGTTCCGTCACGTTCACGCTCCCGCCTTCGCCAGGGTGTTCACCGCGGTCACGATGCGCTCGCGGTCCTCGTCGTCCAGGGATGGGTGCACCGGCAGGGACAGCACCGTGGCCGCCGCCCGCTCGGTGTTCGGCAGGTCCACCTCCCGCGCGAAGGAGGGCAGGCGGTGGTTCGGGATCGGGTAGTACACGCCCGAGCCGATGTCGTACTCCCGCTTCAGCGCGGCGGCGAAGCCGTCCCGGTCGTCCGGCACGGTGATCGTGTACTGGTGGTAGACGTGCACCGCGCCGTCGGCCACGGCCGGGGTGCCGACCCCGTCCAGGTTGCGGTCGAAGAACCGCGCGGTGGCCTGCCGGGTGGCCGTCCAGTCGCCGACCCGGCCCAGCTGCGTCCGGCCGATGGCCGCGTGCAGGTCGGTCATCCGGGCGTTGAACCCGACCAGCTCGTTCTCGTACTGCCGCTGCATCCCCTGGTTGCGCAGCAGCCGCAGGGCGCGCTCCACCTCGGCGTCGCCGGTGCAGACCATGCCGCCCTCACCGGAGGTCATGTTCTTGGTGGGGTACAGGCTGAACATCGCGAACGTGCCGAACGCCCCCACCGGGGTGCCGTGCAGGCTCGCACCGTGCGCCTGCGCGGCGTCCTCGTACAGCGCCAGCCCGTGCTCCCGCGCCAGCCGGGTCAGCGCGGGCATGTCCGCCGGGTGCCCGTACAGGTGCACCGGCATGACGCCCTTCGTCCGGTCGGTGATCCGCGCGGCGACGCTGTCCGGGTCGAGGCAGTAGTGCGCGGGCTCGATGTCGGCGAACACCGGCGTCGCCCCGGTCAGGGCCACCGCGTTCGCGGTCGCGGCGAAGGTGAACGACGGCACGATCACCTCGTCGCCCGGCCCGACCCCGGCGGCCAGCAGCCCCAGGTGCAGACCCGAGGTTCCCGAGTTCACCGCCACCGTCGCGCGCCCGTCCACCAGGACCCGGCCGAACTCCTCCTCGAACGCGGCCACCTCGGAACCCTGCGCCAGCATCCCGGAACGGAGCACGGCATCGACGGCGTCGCGTTCGGCGTCACCGATCAGGGGCTTGGCGGCCGGGATGAACTCGTTACTCACGCGGACGTCCTCGAAGATCGGGATGGTACGGGACAGGGCACACCCTATTTCGGTGGCGGAATCCCACACCGGGCGCCCCTCGACGCCGAAAGCACCCGTTCCGGGGGCGGTGGCGCGGGCACGTCGGAGCCCCGGGACACCCGCCACCTGCCGCGTCCCGCGGCCGGCGGTGCCGATAGCGTGCGCTGCATGACCGTGCCCGACAGCGGGACCGACGGCACCGGAACCCCCGAGCGCATCGGCCACCGACGTTCACTGCTGACCCGGCCGGATCCCCGCACCGACGCCGACGCCCTGCCCGCGGCCCGGCGCGGCCTGATCTCGGGGCTGGGCATCGCGGTGCAGGGCGCGGTGCGGTTCGTCTACAGCCTGCTGGTGGGTCGCACGCTGCCCACCGGGTTCCTGTCGGCCACCAACAGCGCCATCTCCACGGCGATGTTCGCGACGATGCTGTGGCCCGTCTCGCTGGGCGCGGCGGCGGCGAAGTTCGTGGCGCGCGAGTCCGGCGATCTCACCGTCCGGACGGCACTCACCCGGCACCTGGCGCGGCTGTCCCTGCTCACCTCGGCCGCGCTCGGGGTGGGGGCCGGCACGGTCACCTACGTCCTGCTCGCCCCGGGTGAGCTCACCACCGCCGTGTTCGTGGCCCTGCTGACCGTGGGCCTGTCCGCGTACAACTTCGTGCGCGGTGTCCAGTACGCCACCGGACGGATCCTGCGGGCGACGGTGTGGGACGGGCTCTCGTTCGTCGTCGCCGTCGGCGGTCTCGTCCTGGTGCTCGTGTTCGACCTCCGCGCGTGGCTGCTGTTGCCACTGACGGCGGGTTACGCCGTCTACAGCGTCGCGGGCTGGCCGCGCACCGGGGGCGGTCCGGTCGGGCCGGAGCTGCGCAGCGAGATCAACCGGTTCGTGGCCTGGGGGGTGCTGGGCTCACTGGCCACCGGCGGGTTCCTGCAGCTCACGATGGTGCTGGCACACCAGACCGGCGACGCCACCGGCGCCGACGCCTACGCCGCCGCGCTCACCCTGGCCACCCCCGCGTCGATGCTCGGCTCGGTGCTGAGCCTGCTGCTGCTGCCCGCGTTGTCCGCCGCCGTGGGGCGGGGGGACCTCACCGCCGTGCGGGGGCACACCGATCTCGCCCACCGCGCCCTGATCATCATCGTCGGCGGCGTGTTCGGTGCGCTGGTCGTGGGGGCCCGGCTGGTAATCGCGCTCGTCTGGCCGGACCTGTCCTCCGCCGTCCCGGTACTGGAGATCCTGCTGGCGGCCACCTTCCTCTACACGGCCTCCATCGTGGTCACCGAGTCGATCCGCTCCTACGACGAGCGCGGCGCGAGGGTGATGGCGCTGACCCGGACCGCCGGGTTCGTCGTCGGCCTCACCGTGGCCCTGGCGCTCGTGCCCGCGCTGTCCGTACTCGGGATCGCGCTCGGGTACCTGACGGGAATGACGATCACCGGGCTCGTGCCCGTGGTGCTGGTGTGGCGCCGGGACGGGCACCGCTGGGCCGGTCTCGCCACCCGGGTGTCCACCGGTGCCGTGCTGGCGGGCGCGATGCTCACGGTGCGCGCGACCGAGCCCGGCCCGGGGTGGCTGGACGTGGCACTCACCGCCCTGTTCGCGGTCGCCTGGCTCGGCCTGCACCACCGGGACACACGCACGGTCATCCGGCGTGCCCTGCGCGGATGAACCACCTCCACGACCCAGGAGCAGCTCGACGACCGTCGGCTACACTCCGCGCCCATGGCCGGTGGTGGGAAAAAGATCCTCTGTCTCTCGTTCTCCGACATCAACCGCGACGCGCGCGTGCTGCGGCAGCTGGAGGTACTCGCCGAACTCGGCGAGGTGACCACCGTCGGCTTCGGGGACCGGCCCGCGGCGGCGACCGAACACCTGGAGATCGACGCCGACCTCCCCTCGCTCCCGCAGACACCCGCGGGGGTCGCCCTGCTGGCGCTGCGCCGCTTCGACCGGGTCGAGCTCGCCGCGCCCGCGGTGCGCGCCGCACGCTCCGCGATCGGTGACCGCCGGTTCGACGTGGTAGTGGCCAACGAGGCGCGGGCGATGGCGTTGGCCTACGAGGTGGCCCACGGTGCCCCGGTGGTCGCCGACATGCACGAGTGGGCCCCGGAGGAGCGCAGCCACGTCCGGTCGTGGCGGCTGCTGGTCAAGCCGTTCATGACCCACCAGTGCCGCAGGTACCTCCCGAAGATGGCCGCGGTGACCACCATCAACGGCTCCATCGGCGAGCTGTACCGGGAACACTTCGGCGTCGGCACGCACACCGTGCGCAACGCGGGCCCCTTCCGCGACCTCGCCCCGAGCGAGGTGCCGGACGACCGTATCCGGCTCGTGCACAGCGGCGGCGCGGTGCCCGGACGCAACCTCGAAACCTTGATCGAAGCCGTCCGCGGCTTGGACGAGACCTACAGCCTCGACCTGTACCTGGTGCCCGGCCGGGACAATGGCCGCTACCTCGATCAGCTGCGCCAGCTCATCGGCGGTGACGAGCGGATCCGGCTGCACCCCCCGGTCGCCCCGGACGAGCTCGTCGGGACACTGAACCGCTACGACGTCGGCGTCTTCAGCCATCCGCCGCTGACCCCGAACCACCGGCTCATGCTGCCGAACAAGATCTTCGACTTCGTCCAGGCACGGCTGGCCGTGGTGTTCAACTCCGCCCCGGAGACCGACCGGCTCATCACCGGACACGAACTCGGCGTCGTCGTCGCGGACGCCTCCGCCGAGGCCATGCGCGACACGCTCGCCCGGCTCGACGTCGAACAGGTACGCGCGTTCAAGCGCAACGCCGACACCGCGGCGAAGGTGCTCAACTCCAGTGAGGACTCCGGCGTGCTGCGCACCGTGGTGGGCGACCAGCTGCCCGACTGACCGTATTCGCACCACGGCCCGGCCACCGTTCGCTACTCTTCGGTAACACCCAGTCCCCACCTCGCCGCGGAGTGCGGCCCGAACCGACGAGCGAGCATGTCCAGCACTCTCCCCACCTCCGCACCCGGCAACACCACGGACACCCCCGCCGCGACACCGACCCGGACGAAGCCCGGTTTCCATCCCGAGATCGAGGGCCTGCGTGCCGTGGCGGTCGCGCTCGTCGCCGTCTACCACATCTGGTTCGGCCGGGTCTCCGGCGGCGTGGACGTGTTCCTGCTGCTCACCGGTTTCCTCATCACCGGGTCGCTGCTTCGGATGGTCGAGAATCACGGTCGCGTCCGCTTCGGCGCGTTCTGGGGCAGGTTGTTCAAGCGCCTCTACCCGCCGGTCGGGCTGGTGCTGCTCGCCGTGCTGGCCACGACCTGGCTGTGGCTGCCGGAACCGCGCTGGCGCGGCACCCTCGGCGAGGTGCTGGCCGCGGCGTTCTACGTGGAGAACTGGAGTCTGGCCTTCTCCGCGGTGGACTATCTCGACCGCGCCGAGTTGCCCAGCCCGGTGCAACACATCTGGTCCCTGTCGATCCAGGGACAGTTCTACTTCCTCTGGGCGGTGCTGATCGCCGTCGCCGGGGCGGTGGCACTGCGGCTGCGCACCCGTGTCCGCACCGCCGTGCTCGTCGTCTGCCTGTCCGTGTTCACGGGCTCGCTGGCGTACTCGGTCGTGCGGACCGCCACCGACCAGGCGTGGGCGTACTTCGACCTCGGTGCGCGGCTGTGGGAGTTCGCGCTCGGCGGCCTCCTCGCACTCACCCTGCCGTCCGTGCGTCTTCCCCGCGGGCTGCGTGTGGTGCTCGGGTGGGTCGGCCTGCTGGCGTTGATCGCGTGCGGCGCGCTGTTCGACGTGTCCACGATGTTCCCCGGGTACGTGGCGCTGTGGCCGGTGGGCGCGGCGATGCTGGTGTTGTTCGCGGGCACCACCGGCCATCCGCTCGCCGTGGACCGGTTCCTGACCGCACGGCCGCTGGCCGCGCTCGGCGGCGTGTCGTACGCGCTGTACCTGTGGCACTGGCCGGTGTTGATCGTGTACCTGGCGCTCACCGGGCGCAGCGTGGCGACGCTGCCCGGGGGACTGCTCGTGCTCGCCCTCTCCCTCGGCCTCGCCGTGCTCACCCGCACGTTGCTGGAGAAGCCGGTCAACGCGTTCACCACGCCCAGGACGCACCCCGGCTGGGCCGTCACGGTCGTCGCCGTGTTCCTCACCCCGGTCCTGGTGGTGAGCCTGCTCTGGGCGTACCGGCTGGACACCCGGGACCCGATCACCGTGACGGCGGAGAACGTCGCCGACTACCCCGGTGCCCGGGTGCTGGACCCGTCGTTCCCCGCGTCCCCGGTACCGGAGAAGCCGGTGGTGCCGAGCCCGGCCGACGCCCGCGACGATCTGCCGCACACCTATGCGGACGAGTGTCACGCCCCGCTGGAACAGACCGAGGCCCGGGTCTGCGAGTACGGGCCCGCCGACGCGGACCGCAGCATCGCCGTCGTGGGCGCCTCCCGCAGCGCCCACTGGTACCCGGCGTTGCGGGAGATCGCCGACGAACGCGGCTGGCGGGTCTACAACCTCACCAAGAGCTCGTGCCAGTTCAGCACCGACATCCCGTACACCGTCGACGGGCAGGTCTACACCCAGTGCCAACGGTGGCGGGAGAACGCGCGGCAACGCCTCACGTCCCTGCGCCCGGACGCGGTACTCACCTCCTCGACCCGGGCGCTGCCCGACGGTGGGGAGCGGGCGTTCCCGGGTTTCGCCGACCGGTGGCGACAGCTCGCCGAGGTCGACATCGACGTCCTCGGCGTCCGCGATCTCCCGCGCGTGCCGAGCGACGGCGCGTCCTGCGTGGCGACCCGGGAACCGGACCGGTGCGTCTTCGACCCGTCGTACGAGCACACGCCCACCGACCCGGCACGCACCCTGGACGGGGTCCCGGACACCGTCTCCCTGATCGACCTGACACCCCGGGTGTGTCCGGACGGCCGGTGTCCCGCCGTGATCGGCAACGTGCTGGTCTACCGCGACAAGTCGCACCTGACCGCGACGTACGCCCGCACGCTCGCCCCGGCGCTCGCCACCGAGATCGACCGCGTCCCCGGCTGGTGACGACGTTTCGCCCGCGGAATGTCGTCCCCCGGGGGCGCCGTCGGCTCCGGGCGGGGCGCGGTGGGTGGGCCGTCAGTCGGACTCGGCGAGGACGCCGTCCTCCTCGCGGTAGGTCGCACCGGTGACCGGGCACACCCACCGTCCGTCCTCCTGTCGCAGCGGGGCGCCGGCACGCCCCACCCAGCCGACCCGGCGGGCGGGCACACCCGCGACCAGGGCGAAGTCCGGGACGTCCCTGGTCACCACGGCCCCGGCCGCGACCGTGGCCCACGCCCCGATCCGCACCGGCGCCACGCACACGGCCCGCGCCCCGACCGACGCGCCCTCGGCGATCGTGACCCCCACCGCGTCCCAGTCGGAGGCGCTCTTCAGGCTGCCGTCCGGGTTGATCGCGCGGGGATAGGTATCGTTGGTCAGCACCACCGCCGGGCCGAGGAACACCCCGGCAGCCAGTTCGGCGGGCTCGTACACCAGTGCGTGGTTCTGAACCTTGCAGTTGTCCCCCATGCGCACCCCGGTGCCGACGTAGGCGCCCCGGCCGACGATGCAGTTCTCACCGAGTTCGGCGTCCTCCCGCACCTGCGCCAGGTGCCACACCTTGCTACCCGCACCGAGCTTCGCGGTACCGGCCACGTCGGCACCGTCGGCCACGAACACCATGCCGCCCCTCTCTCCGTCCGATCCGTCCGGCTCCGTCCACCGGACGTGCTCCCGAGGTGCCCGTGAAGGGCACCTTCCCTGCGTACAGCGCGGTGAGGGGCACATTCGCTGCGTCACACGCAGGGAAAGTGCCCCTCACGGCACACCCTCACGACTTGCCGATCACCCGGTAGGTCACGCCCGGCCAGCGTTCCGGGGACGAGACGCGGCGGCCGTCGACGAACGTGGCCACGCCGGGCAGGTCGTCCGGGCCGAGCTCGGCGTACTCCGGGTGGTCGGCCTGGACCACGGCGGCGTCGGCCTTCTCCCCGAGGTGGTACGGCTCGAACCCGAGGTCGCGCAGCTCGTCGTCGGTGTAGAGCGGGTCGTGCACCAGCGCGGTCGCGCCCCGCTCGCGCAGCGCGGCGACCGCGCCGAACACCCCGGAGAACGCCGTCTCCTTCACCCCGCCGCGGTAGGCCGCGCCGAGCACGACGACCCGGGCGCCTGCGAGGTCGCCGTGCGCCCCCTCCAGCAGCCCCATCGTGTAGTCCGGCATGGCCGCGTTCGTCTCCCGTGCCGCGCGCACCACGGTGGCGTCCGGGTCGTTCCAGAGATACAGGCGCGGATACACCGGGATGCAGTGCCCGCCGACGGCGATGCCCGGCTGGTGGATGTGGCTGTAGGGCTGCGAGTTGGACGCCTCGATCACCTGGTAGACATCGATCCCGGCGGTCGTCGCGTACCGGGCGAACTGGTTCGCCAGGCCGATGTTGACGTCGCGGTAGGTGGTCTCGGCGAGCTTCGCGAGCTCACTCGCCTCCGCCGAGCCGAGGTCCCACACCCCGTTGCCCCGGGGCAGGTCAGGCCGGTCGTCGAAGTCCAGCACCGCCTCGTAGAACTCCACCGCACGGGCCGCGCCCGCCGCGGACAGGCCCCCGATCAGCTTCGGGTACTTGCGCAGGTCCGCGAACACCCGCCCGGTGAGCACCCGCTCCGGGGAGAACACCACGTGAAAGTCGCGCCCCTCGACCAACCCGGAGCCGGACTCCAGCATCGGCCTCCACCGCTGCCGGGTGGTCCCCACCGGCAGCGTGGTCTCGTAGGAGATCAGCGTGTCCGGCGTCAGGTGCCGGGCCAGCTCGGTGGTCGCGGCGTCCATCCAGCCGAAGTCCGGCCGGGCCTCGTCGTCCACGAACAGCGGCACGACCAGCACGACCGCGTCGGCGCCCGGGATCGCGTCGGCGTAGTCGGTGGTGGCCCGCAGGGCGCCGGACGGCACCAGCTCGTCGAGCCTGTCCTGCAGGTGCGCCTCCCCGGGGAACGGCTCCACCGCGTCGTTGACCTGCTTGACCACCTGCTCGTTGACGTCCACGCCGACGACCTCGTGGCCCTTCGCCGCGTACTGCACGGCGAGCGGCAGACCGATCTTTCCCAACGCGATGACAGCGATCTTCACCGGGACCGTCCTGTTCCTCAGGGTGCGGGGTGCGATGGCACGGCAGTTGCCGCCGCTGAGCCTAACGTGCTGCGACGCAGCACACTCCGTCGCCCGCCCGGCCGTGGGATCAGCCGGTCCCGGTCTCCGTACGGCCCGGGTGCAGCGTCGGGCCGCAGTGGCGACGGGGCGGCTCGGCGGAGATCGCCGGAATGGTGACCTCGGCGTAGGCACGCACCGCGTCGAGGCTGTCCCGGTCCGGGACGGCGTCCCGCCGGACCCAGTCGGCGTTCGACCGCCCGTCGTCCGGGTCCACATGGACCGGTGTGTAGTCGCGGGCGAGACGGGGGTCGTCCGGGAGCCCGGTGCCCGCGCTCCAGGCTCCGTGCGAGTGGATGAACGTCGGCCGGACCTCGTCGAAGACGTGATCCCGCAGGCCCGCCATGTCCCCGGCACCGTAGAACCCGGCCACCTCGGCGTCGACCAGCCCGGCCTGGTCGACCACCTCCAGGCGGGAGGTCAGCAGCGTCCCGCCCACGTCCGGCATCAACACCGACCCGTCGCGCACACCGAGCGTGTCGGCGTAGACGTTGAACATCACGCCGAAGCGGTCGGCGATCCGGCACGTCGGAACCGTCGGTGCGCTCGCGAACTCCCGGCCGCTGTCGACGAACGACAGGCCCGTCGGCACCAGGGTCACGACCAGCGCCGCCGAGACCGCCGCACGGGCCGCGGTCCGACCGCGGCTGAGCAGCTCCGTCCCCGCGAGCACCCCGACGAGCAGGGCCAACGGCCAGATCGGGGTGGCGAACCGGTACTCCCCCATCCAGTCGGGCTGGAGGACGACGTAGGCGAGCACGGCCAGCGCCGTGGGGACGAGCAGGGTCAGCAGTCCCCGGCGCCACCACACCGGGCGCCCGAGCACGATCCCCACGACGCCCACCGTGACGAGGACGATCGGGGTACCGACGTAGGCGACCAGCTCCCCGGTCCGCAGAAGGTTGTCGATCCCCGGGAGGGCCTGGTCCTTCGCGACGGCCGTGTTCGGCAGCCAACGCCCGAACGTGACGTACCGCCACAGGAAGTAGCCCCCGACCGGCACGGCGAACACCGCGGTGGACAATGCGGCGAAGCCGACCGAACGACCGAACGCGCGGGTCCGCGGCAACGCCAGCAACAGCACGAACGGATAGGTCCCCGCGTAGATCAACCCTTCCGGCCTGGTCAGGGCCGCCGCACCGGCGAGCACCCCCACCACCACGGCCACCCGCGTGGTACACAGCCGGTCACCCAGCACGGCGAGGAACAGCACCGTCGCCAGCCACACCACCAGCAGCGCGTACAGCGCGTTCTCCAGCCCGGAGAACGACCAGATGACGAAGGACGGCACGGCCGCGAGAGCCACCCCGAACACCACGGTCGGCAGCCACGCGTGCCGCGTCACCGCACCGAAGACCCGGTACGCCGCGACGAGGATCCCCACGCAGCACAGCAGCGCCACCGCCTTGGGGAACGCCACGTAGTCGGGCACACCGAGGAGTGCGCCCCGGTCGAACAGCCCCAGCAGCCGACCCAGCGCGAGCAGGGCCATCCACGTCGGGTTGGAGAAGCCCTCGACCGGGTCGGCCCCGGCCTGCGCCACCGGCCCGAGCCCCTCGCTGACGCTGCGCGCGTAGGCGAACGTGATGGCGGCGTCGTCCACGATCCAGTTCCCGTACCGGGACCCGTGGTAGGCCAGCGCCAGCGTCCCGGTGAGCACGGCGAGCACCGGCGCCGACACCCGCGCCCCATGCCGTCTCGACGGCGGCGGGGTTTCCGGCGCCGCGGACGGTGTTGCCGGGTTCCGCAGGACTGTCACGGGCGACGTTCCTTCTGGCGAGGATGACCGGGACGAGCCGAACACTGCTGCCACTCCGCGGGTCCGGCAACGCGGGACGGCGGCCTTCACCCGGTTCAGCGGTCACCGGTACCGTGTCGTCCCGGTCGAACCGACCACGGAGTACGATTCCGACGGCCGCCCATCGGCCGACCATGCCGTCCGCGCACCGACCGCGGACGTGTCGCACGAGTCGACGGCGAAAGGAACCGCGTGCGGGCACTCGTCACCGGCGGAGCCGGGTTCATCGGCTCCACCCTGGTCGACCGGCTGCTGGCCGACGGCCACGACGTGCACGTCGCCGACGACCTGCGCCGCGGGCGGCGGGAGAACCTGGCCTCCGCGGCGGCCACCGGACGCATGACGCTGCACGAGGTCGACATCACCACACCCGACCTGCGCGACGTCGTCGCCGACGCCGCGCCCGAGGTGATCTTCCACCTGGCCGCGCAGATCGACGTGCGGGTCAGCGTGACCGACCCGTTGACCGACGCGCACCAGAACGTGGTGGGCACCGTCAACGTCGCCGAGGCCGCACGGCACGCGGGCGTGCGCAAGATCGTGTTCGCGTCGTCCGGCGGCTCCATCTACGGCACCCCGGAGACCCTGCCCACCACCGAGCAGGCGCCGCTGGACCCGAAGTCCCCCTACGCGGCGAGCAAGATCTCCGGCGAGTACTACCTGGGCACCTACCGCAGGCTGCACGGGGTGGACTGCACGACCCTGGCGATGGCCAACGTCTACGGCCCCCGGCAGGACCCCGGCGGGGAGGCCGGGGTCGTGGCGATCTTCGCGGCGGCGTTGCTGCGTGGCGAACCGACCACCGTGTTCGGCGACGGCGGCAACACCCGGGACTACGTCTACGTCGCCGACGCGGTGTCCGCGTTCGTCGCCGCCGCGGATGACCAGGGCGGGGGCGGCCGGTTCAACATCGGTACCGGGGTTCGGACCTCGGACCGCGAGCTGCACCGGCTGGTCGCCGCGGCCGCGGGCGCCGAGGACGCACCCACGCACGGTCCGGCCCGCCTCGGCGACCTGCGAGCGTCGGCGCTGGACGCCGACCTGGCCCGGCGGGAACTCGGCTGGAAGCCGGAGACCGACCTGGCCGAGGGCGTGCGCCGCACGGTGGAGCACATCCGGGCCGCACAGGTGGCGGACACCACCCCGGACGCCGGGCCGGGGAGCCCGACGTCACCCCATCCGGTCGCGTCCGGGGGCGCCTCTCCCGCCACGACACGGAAGACCAGCCGCGACCCGCTACGATGAGCACGGCGTCGCGCCCGAATCCGGGGAGAGTCAGGTGAGCTACGAAGACGTCTGGGTGGTGATCCCGGTCTACAACGAGGACCGTGTGATCGCCGATGTCGTCGAACACGTCCGTGCGACGTTCCCCAACGTCGTCTGCGTCGACGACGGCTCGCACGACGACTCGGCCGGGCGCGTGGCGAGCACGGGGGCGCACCTGGTGCGGCACCCGATCAACCTCGGCCAGGGGGCGGCGCTGCAGACCGGCCTGTCCTACGCGCTCTCCCGCACCGGGGCGCAGTACTTCCTCACCTTCGACGCCGACGGCCAGCACCAGGTCACCGACGCCGAACGGATGGTCGAGGTGGCCCGTGCCGGGGACGCCGACGTGGTGCTCGGGTCCCGCTTCCTCGAGCAGGCCGAGGACGTGCCCTGGATCAAGCGCGTCGTGCTGCGCACGGCGGCGGTGCTCAGCCGCAACGTGCGCAAGCTCCGGCTGACCGACGCGCACAACGGCCTGCGGGTGTTCGCCCGTCCGGCCGCGGAACGCCTGCACATCAGCATGAACGGGATGGCCCACGCCTCGGAGATCGTGTCGTTCCTGGCCAACCACGACTTCCGGGTCCGTGAGGTGCCGGTGCAGATCCTCTACACCGACTACTCGAAGGCCAAGGGCCAGTCGCTGATCAACGGCGTGAACATCCTGTTCGACTTCTCGCTGCGCAACCGGAGGTGATCGGCATGTGGGCGCAGGTCGTCCTGCTGGCGGCGGTCGCGGGGATCTTCCTCTACTTCGTCAGCCGTCGGCACAACGTCCGCATGCAGGCGGGCAAACGGATCGGCTTCTTCGGCTTCCTCGCGTTCGCCGTGTACGCGGTCCTGTTCCCCGGGCACGTCACGCTGCTCGCGCACGCACTCGGCATCGGCCGTGGTGCGGACCTGCTGCTCTACATGCTGGTGGTGGCGTTCCTGTTCGGCATGCTGAACACCTATCTGCGCTTCCGCGGCACCACGCAGCAGATCACCGAACTGGCCCGGACCCTCGCGATCCGCGAGGCGGAGCTGGTCAACCACCAGCGCGGCGTGATGCGGGGCGAGCAGGTGCACAGCCCGGTCGCCGCCACGACGGCGGCCACGGCGGAGGTGGCGGAGACGGACACACCGGGACCCGGTCCGTCCGGACCCGAGGTCTCGTCCGCCGCGCACAGCGGGGACGCCGGGCCGGTGGAGGATACCTCGGGTCCGGACGACACCACCGAGCGCTCGGCACAGCCCACCCGGTGACGACCGGGGCCGTCCAGGTCAGGTCACCAACCCGCCCACCACGAGGCCGACGCCGAGCACAGCGCCGATCACGACACCGACCGCGAGACCCGTGTGCAGCTTCCTGCGCTCGGCACGCAACTCGTTTCCGGGACGGGTGGAAATGACGAAGTGCCCACCCTGGCCGGGCCCGCGGATCGTGAGCGGTCCGAACGTGTCCTCCACCTCGCCGAGCACGTGAAGTCGGGTACCCGGCCGCAGCGACCACTCCGTATATTGGTAGCCGACGGTGATCTCACTGTGCCCGGAGCTGGAATCCGGTGTGAGACTCTCAAGGTCGATCTCGCCGGTCGCGGAGCGCACCGGTTCGAATCTGTGTACCGACTGCTCAACACCGTCCGGTTCGGTGTCCCCCGGTTCGACGAGGACCGTCCGTCCCTCCTCGTCCACCAGTGCGTACTTCTCTCGCGACACGTGGTCGATCACGTTCTCACTGCGCTTCTTACGGCGCCGGAACTCACCGTGCTCGATGATCTCGTAGTGCCGGTCGACTCGGTAGTGGAACCACACACACTCGGCCTTGGACAGCTCCGCCGTCAGCGCTCCGTCCGGCCCCGGATGCGCCGCACCCACCACCTGGACGGTCCGCCGCAGGTCCCCCTTACCACCGAGCTCGACCGAGACATCACGGAGTTGCTCCAACTGCTGGATCGACAGCGTCTCCGTGCCGATCATCGCGTGCAGTTCACGACGGGTGTGCCGCATGGCGAAGTACGCGCCCGCCGTGACCGCCAGTACGCTGACGCCCAACACCCACACCGGTGATCACTCCTCAGCACGAGTCCGTGTCGTGGTCGCCCGGGTGGGCGACTACTCCCACTCGATCGTGCCCGGCGGCTTGCTCGTCACGTCGAGCACGACCCGGTTCACCTCGGCGACCTCGTTCGTGATGCGCGTGGAGATCCGTTCGAGCACGTCGTAGGGTATCCGGGCCCAGTCGGCGGTCATCGCGTCCTCGCTGGACACCGGGCGCAGCACCACGGGATGGCCGTAGGTGCGGCCGTCGCCCTGCACCCCGACGCTGCGCACGTCGGCGAGCAGCACGACGGGGCACTGCCAGATGTCGCTGTCCACCTCCGCCGAGCCGAGCTCCTCCCGCGCGATCGCGTCGGCGGCCCGCAGGGTCTCCAGCCGGTCGGACGTCACACTGCCGATGATGCGGATCGCCAGGCCCGGTCCGGGGAACGGCTGACGGTGCACGATCGTCTCCGGCAGGCCCAGCTCCAGCCCGACCCGGCGCACCTCGTCCTTGAACAGCAGCCGCAACGGCTCCACCAGCCCGAACTGCAGGTCCTCGGGGAGCCCGCCCACGTTGTGGTGGCTCTTGATGTTCGACGCGCCCGTGCCGCCGCCGGACTCGACGACGTCCGGGTAGAGCGTGCCCTGCACCAGGTACTCCACGTCGCCGCGTGCCTTGAGATCACGGGCGGCCTGCTCGAAGACCCGGATGAACTCCCGGCCGATGATCTTGCGCTTCTGCTCGGGGTCGGACACCCCGGCCAACGCGTCCAGGAACTGCTCCCGCGCGTCCACGGTGACCAGCTTCACCCCGGTGGCGGCCACGAAGTCGCGCTCGACCTGGGCCCGCTCGCCCGCGCGCAGCAGACCGTGGTCGACGAACACGCACGTCAGCCGCTCACCGATCGCGCGCTGCACCAGGGCGGCCGCCACGGCGGAGTCCACCCCGCCGGACAGGCCGCAGATCGCGTGCCCGTCCCCGATCTGCGCCCGGATACGGGCCACCTGCTCGTCCACGATGGAGGCGGTGGTCCACCGGGGGCGGATGCCGGCGACGTCGTGCAGGAACCGGCGCAGCACCTCCTGCCCGTGCGGGGAGTGCGCCACCTCGGGGTGGTACTGCACGCCGGCGAGCCCGCGCCCGGTGTCCTCGAACCCGGCCACGGGGGCGCCGTCGCTGCTCGCGGTGACCTCGAAGCCCTCGGGCGCCCGGGTCACGCAGTCGCCGTGGCTCATCCACACCGGGTGCTTCGCGGGCAGCGCCTCGTGCAGCGCTCCGCCGCGGACACCGACCTCGGTGCGGCCGTACTCCCGGGTGCCGGTGTGCTCGACCGTGCCGCCGAGGGCGCGGGCCATCGCCTGGAAGCCGTAGCAGATCCCGAGCACCGGAACCCCGGTGTCGAACAGGGCGGGGTCCACCGCCGGGGCCCCGTCGGCGTAGACACTGGCGGGTCCGCCGGAGAGGATGATCGCGGCCGGTTCCCGGGCGACGAGCTTGTCGACCGGGGTGGTGTGCGGGACGACCTCCGAGTACACCTGGGCCTCCCGCACCCGGCGGGCGATGAGCTGCGCGTACTGCGCGCCGTAGTCCACCACGAGCACGGGGCCCACGGAACCGTCTGCCACTGCCGGTCTCCTCACCGATCGTCTCTCCACACACCGACACACCCATCGTCCCAGGCCAACCGTCGCGCGGTGCCCCCAGGTCACGGTTACCGTGCGGCCCATGGAGGGCATGGACACCATCACACCGCGTCCCCGGCCGATGTGGCTCGCGGGCCGCGCCGAGGACGGCGACGACACCCGCCCCGTCACCCACCCCCACGACGCCACCGAGATCGCCACCGTGGCCGTGGCCGACACCGCCACCACCGACCGCGCGGTCACCGAGGTGGCGCGTTTCGCGGGCGGAATGCGGTCCTGGCCGGTCGCCGACCGGGCCGCCGCCCTCGACGCCGTGGCCCAGGCGCTCGCCGGGCGGGGTGACGAACTCGCCGAGATCGTCACGGCCGAGTCCGGCAAACCACTCCGCCACGCCGAGACGGAAGTCGCCCACGCCGTGGCCACCCTGCGGGCGGGAGCGCGTTCCGCGGGCGAAACGCGCCACCTGGACGGCCGCACCGACGACGGCGGGCTGACCCTGACGCGCCGGGTGCCGCGGGGT
>NZ_KI912261.1:124661-124906 GCF_000231035.2 Saccharomonospora iraqiensis subsp. paurometabolica YIM 90007
CCGGGCACCGCTGTCCGCCCTCGGGCTCGGCGAGGTGCTGGCCGAGGCCGACCTGCCCACGGCCGCGTTCTCCGTCCTCCCCGTCGACGACGACACGGCGGACGTGCTCGCCGCCGACCCGCGGCTGACCCGGCTGCCCGCTCCCCCCACGGACGGGCTGGCGACCGTGGTCCTCGCCGACTGGCCCGACCCGGACACCGCCGCCCACACCGCCACGGCGACGGTCGGCGCCGCCGGCCCGTTCG
>NZ_KI912261.1:125006-130223 GCF_000231035.2 Saccharomonospora iraqiensis subsp. paurometabolica YIM 90007
CACGGGCCGCACCGACCGCGTTTCGCGGGCGGAACGTCGTCGGCGGGGGCACGCCGGTCGGGCGTGGGGCCGGGGTGGCCGGGCCGACGTCGATCGGGGCCGGGTGGCCGGGGTCAGCGGGAGGTGTAGTTGGGCGACTCGACGGTCATGGTCACGTCGTGCGGGTGGCTCTCCTTCAGCCCCGCCGAGGTGATCCGCACCAGCTGTGCGCGCTGCAGCTCGGGGATCGTGGTGGCGCCCGCGTAGCCCATCCCGGACCGCAACCCGCCCGCGAGCTGGTGCACCACGCCGGACAGCGGGCCGCGGAACGGCGTGCGCCCCTCGATGCCCTCGGGCACGAGCTTGTCCTCGGAGAGGACGTCGTCCTGGGCGTAGCGGTCCTTGGAGTACGACCGGCCGTCGTCGCGCGACCGCATCGCGGCCAGCGAACCCATGCCGCGGTAGACCTTGTACTGCTTGCCGTTCACCAGCACGACCTCACCCGGTGCCTCGGCCGTCCCGGCGAGCAGACTGCCGAGCATCACCGACGAGGCGCCGGAGGCGATCGCCTTGACGATGTCGCCGGAGTACTGGATGCCGCCGTCCGCGATCACCGGGACCCCGGCGGGCCGGCACGCCTTGTCCGCCTCGTACACCGCCGAGATCTGCGGGACGCCGACCCCGGCCACCACGCGGGTCGTGCAGATCGAACCCGGCCCGACCCCGACCTTCACGGCGTCGGCCCCGGCGTCCACCAGCGCCTGCGCACCGGCACGGGTGGCGACGTTGCCCCCGACCACGTCGACCGTGTCGCCGAGTTCCTTCTTCAGGGTCGTCACCGTGTCCAGCACGGCGCGGGAGTGCCCGTGCGCGGTGTCCACCATGAGGACGTCCACCCCGGCGTCGGCCAGTGCCAGCGCGCGCTGGTGCCCGTCGGCACCGACCCCCACCGCGGCGCCGGCGATGAGCCTGCCGTCGGTGTCCTTGGTCGCGTCCGGGTACTGCTCGGTCTTGACGAAGTCCTTCACCGTGATCAGGCCGCGCAGCTTGCCCGCACCGTCCACGATCGGCAGCTTCTCCACCTTGTGCCGCCGCAGCAGCCCGAGTGCCGCGTCCGCGGTGACCCCGACCTGCGCCGTGACCAGTGGCGCCCGGGTCATCACCTCACTGACCTGCTTGCTGTAGTCGACCTCGAAGCGCATGTCGCGGTTGGTGATGATGCCCACCAGCAGGCCCGCCGCGTCGGTGACCGGCACCCCCGAGATGCGGAAGCGGGCGCACAGCTCGTCCACCTCGGCCAGCGTGTCGTCCGGCGAGCAGGTCACCGGGTCGGTGACCATCCCGGCCTCCGACCGTTTGACGACCTCGACCGCCCGGGCCTGCTCCTCGATCGGGAGGTTGCGCTGCAACACCCCCATGCCGCCCTGCCGCGCCATGGCGATCGCCATCCGGGACTCGGTCACGGTGTCCATCGCCGCCGACAACAGCGGCACCCGCAGGCTCACGTTCCGGGTGACGTTCGTGCCCGTGTCGACTGTGCTCGGGATCACATCCGACTCGGCGGGCAACAGCAGGACGTCGTCGAACGTCAGCCCGAGCATCGCGAACTTGTCCGGGGCGCCCGCCGTCTCCTGCGGGTACGGCGGATCTGCGGGAGTGATGTCGCTCGTCATGGAGAACGGCCGGCCTTCCTCGACGGAGTGAACCAGGGGGCTATGCGGACCTGTTAGCGATGGTAGCTGGACGCACCCCGGGGCATGCCCGGTACCGTGCGGGTCGTGCCGCACGAAGTCCTGCCCCCAGACCCGTTCGCCGACGACCCGAACGACCCGGCCCGGGAGTTCGCCATGCTCGACGATGCCGAGACCGAGAGCGAACCGATGGGCCCGGACGAGCGGTCGGAACTGCTCACCGACCTGTCCGACCTCACCGTCTACCAGGCCCTGCTGGAGCCGCGCGGGATCCGCGGAATCGTCGTCGACTGCGGCGAGTGTGACCAGCCCCACTATCACGACTGGCACCTGCTCCGCGCCAGTCTCGAGCAGCTCCTCGCGGACGGCCAGATGCGTCCGCACGAGCCGGCCTTCGATCCGGACCCCGCGCTGTACGTGACGTGGGACTACTGCAAGGGGTTCGCCGACGGCATCACCGCGACCGAGAACGCCCGCTGACCCGGGGCACACCGCCCCCTCCGTCCGTCCCGCCGAGCCGGCGGGACGGACGGGCGGACCCGTCCGCGGGGCGCGGTGACGCCGGTGGAATCACCCGGCACACGTCACCACCGCCGTCATCGCAGCACCGCTGCCACGGTGTATCACCGGCACACACCGCGGCACGCGGACGTCCTCGGGCGCCGGGGAGAGGTCACCCGGGGCGGCCGGACCGCCCGGGGCGGTCAGCTCGTCGGTGAGGGGTCGTCGGACTCCTCGTCCGACGACGTGTCGTCCCGGTTCTCCCCGGACGACGACTCGTCGTCGGACGAGGAGTCCGACGACGAGGTGGACTCCGTGGGCTCGGTCGAGGTGGGCGGCTCCGTCGACGGCACCGAGGTCGTCCCGTCCAGTTCGGATTCGCGGTTCTCGCTGGACGAGGCCGTCCCCGTCCCGCTCGTCGTGTCGTCGGCCCCGGTGCTCGACGTACCGTCGCTGCTCGACGCCGCCGGGGGCGGCTGCGGCGCGGGTTCGTCGAGTTGGGCCCGCAGTTGTTCGTGCCGGGCCCGCAGCCGGCTCTCCTCCTCCGTCACCACGTCGGAGAGTGCCTGCTCGGCCTGCCCGAGCGCACTGCGGGCGTCGTCGTAGCGTTGCTGCGCGATCGCCAGATGGGCCTCGGCGAGGTCGGTCCGCACGGACGCCGCGGCCTCCACCGACGCCGCGTGATCCGAGTAGAGAACCTTGCTCAGCCCCCACAGCGTGTCGCCCGGTTGGGCGTCGCGCGCGGCCAGCGCCGTCCCGGTGAATCCGATGGCGAGCACGGCCGCCGCGGCGGCGACGGGGACGAGCATGCGTCGTCGACCGCGACCGGCGTACCGTCTGGCCTGCGCGGCGGTGCGCACGGTGGTCACGGCCTCGGGGGTGTCCACCAGCTCCGGCATCGGCTCGCCGTCCACGTCCCGGCGCCAGGACAGCAGCAGGGCGTGCAGCTCGGCGTCGTCGAGATCGTCCCCACCGCGGGGATCGGCGCCACCCAGCGCGTCGAGCAGTGCGTCGTCGGCCTGGATCGCGGACAGTTCCGTGGGCGGCACGAGCGCGTCGTCGTCCTCCGCGTCCCCGGGTCGGTACCCGGGGATGCCTGCGTGCCCGGGGTCGCCGCTGTCGTGCTCCGTCACTCAGACCACCTCCTCAGCGGCCAGTGCCTTACGCAACCGAGCGAGGGCGCGGTGCTGGGCGACCCGGACCGCACCGGGGGTCGAACCGACGGCCTCGGCCGTCTCCTCCGCGGACAGACCGACGACCACTCGTAACACCACGATCTCGCGCTGTTTCTCCGGAAGTACCTGCAGCAGTTGCGTCATGCGCTCGTTCAGTTCGCCCTGCAACGCGCGCTGCTCCGGCCCGACGGCACGCTCGACCTCGTCCGGGACCTCGGCGACGGGTTCGGAACGGTTCCGCGACGCCGCGCGGTGGGCATCGGCGACCTTGTGCTGCGCGATGCCGTAGACGAACGCCAGGAACGGACGGCCCTGATCCCGATAGGAGGGCAATGCCGTGAGCACTGCGAGACACACCTCCTGGGCCACGTCGTCTGCCGAAGCGAAGGAACGCTCCTGTCTGCCAACTCTGGCGCGGCAGTACCGCACCACGAGGGGACGTATGGCGGCCAGGACCCGTTCCACGGCCTGAGGATCACCCTCGACAGCCGCGACGACCGACTCGTCCAGTCCATCCCCCACAGTGGCCATCGCAGACAACAGTCCCGGTGTTACGTGTAGGCGTGCAGAGACAACGGCGTGCGGCTCGGATCCGGCACGGCCGCACGCCGACGGCGCCTACCGTACCTTCCGACGCCGCTCCTTCTCGCCGACGGTCGCCCGGCGCGTCCTGCACCCCGCAACCTGCACTTCCCGGACGATACCGCACTGGTCAAACTTTCAAGTGCCTGGTGGAGCCGGGGGCCGGTGTGGGCGCGGTCGTGCGCTCCACGCCGGGGCGGGGCCCGGTGGGGACACGGGCTGTCGGGACACGCGTGGCTTCGTCGGAACATGGTGTTCCGCCCCACACCCGCGCGGCGGTCCCTCCCGCCGCCCGGGAGTTCCGCATGCGGTCACGGCCCCTCCGGGCGGTCAGGAGACGAGACCGCGCCGGAAGCCGTGCGCGACCGCCTGGGCACGGTCCCGCACACCCAGCTTGCGGAACAGCCGCCGGGCATGGGTCTTCACGGTGTCCTCGGAGAGGTAGAGCTCACGGCCGATCTGACCGTTGCTCTTGCCCTGGCTCATCCCCCGCAGCACCTGGAGCTCCCGCTCGGTGAGCTGGACACCGGGATCGGAGGGCTGGCGTTGTGCCGGGACCGACGTGCTGGCGAGCGTGTGGGCGAGCGCGGCGACGAGTTCGGGGCGGGAGGCGTCCCACCGCAGATACCCGCGCGCCCCACCGGCGATGGCCGCGGCGATGCTGCCCGCGTCGTCCGGCGCGCCGAAGACGATGACGTTCGCCTGCGGATTGGCCGAGACGAGACGCCGGGTGGCCTCCACACCGGTCGGCACGGCACGCTGGGTGCCCACGAGCACCACGTCGACCGGCTGCCGGGAGTACCGGGCGAGCAACTCGTCACCGTGCGCTACACAGTCGATGCGACTGACACCGGGAACGGCGGACATCACGCGGGTGAGTCCTTCGCGGACACTGCGTCGGTCGTCGCAGATCAAGACCGTCGTCACAGGGGTTCCTTCCTGCAGCCGGGTGACATTCCTCCTCCCCCATCGGACGCTTTAGGTGTCACCTTGACACGATCCGGTGGCTTTTTTTGCGGGAATCTTCGCCCAGATGTCGGCATCCCTGATACCGCGCAGGAAACGAGCTAGATCGGAACCCAGTCCGACCGGCGTGCGCAGCGACGTCCCACCGGATCGGTGGACAGTAACACTCCGTACAACTCGTCGGTAACTTCCGCGCGGTACCGGTCGGCCCGCGCCGGGTGGAGGTCGGCGGCCAACGACCGCGCGGGCCACGACAGCGAGCGCCACCCACGGGCCCCGGACTCGGCCAACACGTCCCGGACCAGCTCCGCCGCCCGACCGCG
>NZ_KI912261.1:130323-131866 GCF_000231035.2 Saccharomonospora iraqiensis subsp. paurometabolica YIM 90007
GCTCGAGGCCCGCCGCGGCACACCGTTCGGCGGCCAGGCCCGCCAACCGCGAGTTGGCCGCGACCCCGCCGGAGATCAGCACCGTGCCGATGCCGGACTCGGTGGCCGCCCGGACCGCCTTGGCGGTGAGCACGTCGGCCACGGCCTCCTGGAACGACGCCGCCACGTCGGCCACCGGGACGGGTTCGCCGCGTGCCTGCGCTGACTCCACCCACCGCGCCACCGCCGTCTTCAACCCGGAGAACGAAAAGTCGAACGGCGCGTCGCGGGGGCCGGTCATGCCGCGTGGGAACGCGATCGCCCCCGGATCGCCCTCCCGGGCGGCCCGGTCGATCGGCGGCCCACCCGGGTACGGCAGGTCCAGCACCCTGGCGACCTTGTCGTAGGCCTCCCCGGCCGCGTCGTCCACGGTGGAGCCGATCTCGGTGATCTTGCCGGCGATGTCGTCCACCCGCAGCAGCTGCGTGTGCCCGCCGGAGACCAGCAGCGCCAGCGCCGGACTCGGCAGCGGCCCGTGCTGCAGCGTGTCGACGGCGATGTGCCCGGCGAGGTGGTTCACCCCGTACAGCGGCACGTCCCACGCCGCGGCGTAGGCCTTCGCCGCGGAGACCCCCACCAGCAGCGCGCCCGCCAGGCCGGGGCCCGCCGTCACGGCGACGGCGTCCACCTCGCCCTCGCGCAACCCGGCCGAGGCGAACGCACGGCGCACGGTGGGCACCATGGCCTCCAGGTGGGCCCGACTGGCGACCTCCGGCACCACCCCGCCGAACCGGGCGTGCTCGTCGACGCTGGAGGCCACTTCGTCGGCGAGCAGCTCCACCGAGCCGTCGTCGTGCAGCCGGACCAGGCCGACGCCGGTCTCGTCGCACGAGGTCTCCACGCCCATGACGATCCTGGACATCAGCCTGCCACCTCCTGCCTGCGGCGGGCCTGCCGCTGCATCGTGTAGGCGTCGGCGCCGGAAGGCTGGTAGTAGCCCCGGCGCACGCCGACGCGGTCGAACCCGTGGCGCTCGTAGAGCCGGATCGCGCTGTCGTTGTCGGTGCGCACCTCGAGGAACACCGGGGCCGCGAGCTCGTCGGCCCGGGCCAGCAGCGCCCGCAGGAGCGCGGTGCCCAGCCCCCGGCCCTGCTGGTCCGGGCGCACGCCGATGGTGTGGACACCCGTCTCCGGGTCGTGCCGCGGCCCCAGCACGGCGAGCCCGGCGTAGCCGAGCACCTCGTCGGGGCCGGGCGGACCGGCCGTCGCGGTACCGGCGGAGGTACCGGGGTCTCCGGGCTCGGCGAGTGCGACGAGGTAGTGGCCGCCCAGGTCGAGCTCGGCGTAGAAGGCCCGGGCGCTCCACGGGTCGTCCCCGGGGAAGAGCACCTTCTCGATCTCGACACACTGGCGGATGTGCCGGGGTCGCATCCGTTCGATCCTCACGACGCGGTCACCCGCTTCCGCGGTCCGGGGCGCGCCGCATCCGGCCTGCGCAGGTAGAGCGGGGTCAGCGGCTCCGGCTCCGCGCCGGAGCGGAGCGCCGCCGCGGCGGCGAGGACGA
>NZ_KI912261.1:131966-132977 GCF_000231035.2 Saccharomonospora iraqiensis subsp. paurometabolica YIM 90007
GACCCGACAGCACGTCCCCGGAACCGGCGGCGGCCAGCCACGAGCCGCGCGGCCGGTTCACCAACACCCGCCCGTCGGCGTCCGCGACGAGCGTGCAATATCCCTTGAGCAGCACCACCGCACGGAACCGCCGGGCCGCCTCCCGCACCGCGGCCACCCGGTCGGCGCCCGGGGCGCGGCCGGTGAGCCGCTCGAACTCCCCGTCGTGCGGGGTGAGCACGAGCGGCGTGTCCGGATCCCGGGCGTCCAGCACCTCCGGGTGCTGCGCGACGAGCGTCAGCGCATCGGCGTCGGCGCACACCGGAACGCCCTGCCCGAGCACGTGCGTCAGCACGTCCCTGCCCGCGGAACCGGTGCCGATGCCGGGACCGACGATCCACGACTGCACCCGGCCCGCGTCGAAAACCGACCCGGTGGCCACCACCTCCGGCCAGTGGGATCGGACCACGTCGGCGGCGGGCCCGGCGTAGCGCACCATCCCGGCCGTGGCCCGCACGGCCGCCGCCGAGGCCAGCACCGCCGCACCCGGATACGTCGACGAACCGGCCGCGACCCCGGTCACTCCCTGGGTGTACTTGTTGTCGTCCGGACCGGGCAGGGGCCACGCCGACGCCACCTCCGCGGCGTCCAACCTGCGCAGGTCGGGCTCACCCAGTTCGGGGCCGAGCCCGATGTCGACGAGCACGACCTCCCCGCACCGCTGCGGGGCGAGCACATGCGCCGGCTTGTGGACCCCGAAGGTCACGGTGACGTCCGCGGACACCGCCGGACCGGCGACGGCACCACTGTCCGGGTCCACCCCGCTCGGCAGGTCGACCGCGAGCACCGGGGCGCTGACCCGTGCGAACACGGCCGCCGCGTCCGGACGCAACGCCCCCGACCCCGAGATCCCGACGACCCCGTCGATCACCAGGTCCGCCGCGTCGATCCGGTCGGTCACGTCCGCGGTGTCCTCCGCGCCGTCGTCCGCGCCGACCGCCACGGCACGTCCCCCCGCCCGCCGGAGCGCCG
>NZ_KI912262.1:0-3209 GCF_000231035.2 Saccharomonospora iraqiensis subsp. paurometabolica YIM 90007
GCGAGCGCCGCGGCGGTCCGGTGACCGGGGACCGCGCCCGCCGGTGCGCGGGCGGCGAACACCCCGCCGGTGAGTGCGCCGAGTGTGAAGCCGGCGATCGCGATCGCGGGGGCGTACGCGGCGACCGACGACGACGGGGTGACGCTCAGTCCGAGGAAGACGACGTTGCCCGTCATGTTGGCGACGAAGATCTGGTCGAGTCGCAGGAAGCTCACCGCATCGACGAGTCCGGTCACCAGCGTGAGCACCAACAGCGCGACCACGGTCCGGCGGGGCGGCGGTGCGGTGGTCACGGACACGGTGCGTGCCCTCAGCGCGCACGCGGTGGTGCCGACCCCGGTGCCGGGTACGGTGGCACCGCGGCCATGCTCCGGGGGAGTGCGGCGCGCCCGCCGGGCACGGCGCCGGCGGTGTCACCGATACGCATGCCTCGGCGGATACCCGCCGCGCCGTGCGGGAAACGGTGCGGCGGGCGGGGTGTTACTCCTCGTCGTCGCCTTCCTCCTCCGGCTCCTCCTCTTCCGGTTCCTCCGGCACGTCCGGCTCGTCCACGTCCACGTCGACGTCGCCGATCGGCTGTTCGTCGTCGTCCAGCATCTCGTTGAGTGCCATTCCGCCGAGGATTCCGGCCCCGGCCCCGACCGCGGCGCCGGCGAGCATGCCGCCCATCCCGGACTTCCCGCCGTCGCCGTGGTCGTCGTGGTCGGGCGTGTACTTGAGCCCGGGGCCGCCCGCCACGCCGCGGTGCTCGGCGAGGTGGTCGAGCCACTGCGCGATGTGGGCGGCCCAGTCGGTGCTCGCCGCCTCGTCGTGGGTCCCGGAGAAGTGGCCGAACGCGTCCCGCTCCGGGGTGAACATGCCACCTCGCCGGTCCGCCTCCAGCACGACGTCGATCCGGTCGGGGCCGGTGACGAAGGTGACCTCGACCTCGCCGACCAGTCCGGAGGCCTGCGGCGGCGGGACGAACTCGAGCTCCTGGAAGAACGGCAGTTGCTGGTTGATGCCCTGGAGATGTCCGTGTTCGAGGTCGGCGCCGGTGAACTGGAAGCCGAGTTCGGACAGCGCGTCCAGCACCCGCTGCTGCGCGGGGAGCGGCTCGACGCCGACCGGGTCGAGGTCGCCCTTGTCCGCGACCTGCTCGACGGACAGTTCCGTGCGCAGCCCCAGGGTCATCCCGGGCAGCGGCTGCCCGTGGACGCTGCTGACCGGCGTCTCCCACGGCACGGGCATCTCGAAGGGCAGTGTCTTCTCCGCACCCTCCGCGAGTCCGAACCCGCCACCGACGACCACGCGGTGGAACTCCACCCCCACCTCGTCGTCGCCCGTCTCGACCCCGGTGACCAGGCCGAGGACGACGTGCTCGACGGTGGTCCCCCGGGAGCCGCCGCTGATCCGGACCTCACCGGACAGTGTGCCGCCGGGCCGCACGTGCGGATCGTGCAGCACGGTGTCGACGGACGGGCCGCCGATCCCGAGCGCCCCGAGCAGCTTCCTGAAGACCATCAGTGGTGTCACCCTCCATGTCGATCCGTCGGTTTTCACCGAACGTACATGATCTTGCACCAACTGTCGGTCGATCGGCATCGGTGCGGCCGACCAGGGACGCCGCCCGGCGTTCTGGTTCACTGTGCGACCTATGCGCCCACGTCTCGCCGTGCTCGGATCCGTCACCGTCGCCGTCCTCACGGCCTGTTCGCCGGGCCCGGCCGCACCGGGTCCGGCAGCGGAGCGGACGACGCCGGAGGCTCCGGCGTCGCCCCGGGAGTCGGTGACGCCGCCGCCGGAACCGGATCCGGTGGCCGAGGGGCCGTGCCCGTACCTGTCGGCCGACGCCGTCGCCGAGGCGAACGGACAGCGGGTCGGCACCGTGCGGGTCTCCGACGGTGACCCGCCGAGCTGTTTCTTCCACCGGCCGGACGGGGAGGAGCAGCTGCGTGTGCGGGTGTTCGTCGGGCGGCCGGAGGTGGCGGTCGCGCTCGTCGACGCCGCCGCACCGGTCGCGACGTCGAATCCCGCGACCCGGCCGTCCGGTTGGGAGGGTGGCTACGAAACGGATGCCAGCGGCGCGGTCTATGCCATCAGTAAGGGTGAGACTGCCGTCATCGTGACCACGAATCAACGACAGAGTGTGAAGGCCCGGACGGTGGCCACGGATGTGGTCGGAGCCCTCGAAGGCTCAGCGTGACGGGAGAACACCGCTGCGTGCAAGCCAGATTGATCTTGTACTAAGGTACTGCGCACGCGCAGGCACATCAGGACGGCCTACCTCAACCGGTTGACTCCCCCGAGCGGGGCTGTGCCGGGCGTCGGGCGTCCTGCCAGGCGAATCGTTGAATCAGACTGTGAAGGATGGGAAGAGCCGTGGCTGACACCCTGAAGGAAATCCTGCTCGACTCCAGCAAGCGCCCGACCGTGGTCGAAGACCTCGGGAACCTCATCGACGAGGAGGTCGAGGCCAAGAGCGGCGTGTCCGGCACGGTCATCAAGACCGGCTACGGCGCGGTCAAGAAGATCAAGCCCGGCATGATCACGTCCGCTGTGGACAGCCTCCTCGACGACTTCACCGCCGCGCTGGAGCCCTTCTACGCCGACTTCAAGGCCAGCGGCACGAGCGACTTCGGCAGCTACCTGCCCACCCGCTCGAGCGAGGCCGCCGACGCGCTGCTGTCCGTCACCGACGCCCGCGCGGAGAAGAGCGACCGCGACAGCATCAAGAAGGTCTACGACAAGCTGCGCCCGAAGGGCAAGGAGAACGTCGAGGAGGCCCTGCCGCGCCTGGGCAAGCTCATCGACAAGCACGCCGCCTGAGAACCCGGGGCAGCACCGGCCGGATCCGGTCCGGACCAGAACAGCCGAAGACCCCCGGAGGGGACGCCCTCCGGGGGTCTTCGCTGTCGTCGTGGCCCACCGGCGGGGCTCAGCCGCCGTGGCGGTGGGGCCCGGTCACGACTTCGGCTGCTGCGAGTTGCTCTGTCCGCCCTGGGCCGACGCCCGCTCCGTGCCCTTCGCCGTGTCCTGCCGTGCCGCCTGCTGCTTCGTGGACGGCTGCTTCGTGCCCTGCTGGGCCGTGTCGCCCGTGTTCCGGCTCGACCTGTCGGCCGGGTTCTCGTCCTGCCCGGCCGCCCCGGACGACTGCGCCGCCGTACCGGAGGACTGCGCCGCGGCGGACGGGGACTGCCCCGCGGCGGGAGGTTGCGCCGCCCCGGCCG
>NZ_KI912262.1:3309-5893 GCF_000231035.2 Saccharomonospora iraqiensis subsp. paurometabolica YIM 90007
CGCGTGTGGGGCCACCGTGCCCGCACCGACCGTACCGGAGGTGCCCGGGTGGCCCTGGACACCCGAAGGCGGCGGGCCGGTCGGGGTCCGGCCGGGTGGAACCTGCCCCGGGGGGTTCGGGGGGACCGGGTGGGTCAGGTACCCGGCGGCGGCCAGCCTGGTGGGGGTGGGCAGGGGGTGGCCGGCCCGCACCGCGGCCACGGCGTTGGCGAACTCGCCGCCGGTGGCGTACCGGTGTCGTGCGTCCTTGACCAACGTGGCCTCGACCACCGCCCGCGCTCCCGGGGGGACGTCCGGCGGCAGCGGTGGCGGGCGGTCCCGGATGTGCATCATGGCGACGCTGACCGCGTGTTCGGAAAGGAACGGCCGGTACCCGGCCAGACATTCGTAGCCGCACACGGCGAGGGAGTAGACGTCGCTCGCGGGTTCCGCATCCTGCCCGAGTGCCTGCTCCGGCGCGATGTAGTGCGCGGTCCCCATCACCATGCCGGAACGGGTGACCGGCGCGGAGTGCGCCGCCTTCGCGATGCCGAAATCGGTCAGCTTCACCCCGCCCGACGAGGTGACCAGGATGTTGCCCGGCTTCACGTCCCGGTGCACCAGCCCGCGCTCGTGTGCGGCCTGCAGCGCCCGTCCCGCCTGTTCGAGGATGTCCAGCACGTACTCGGCCGCGATGCGGCCCTGCCGGGCGAGGATCGCCGCCAGCGGTTCGCCCTCGACCAGTTCCATGACCAGGAAGGCGATGGAGTGGTCGCCGGTCTCGGTCTCCCCGTAGTCGTGTACGGCGGCGACGCCCTGGTGGTTCAGCGACGCGGTCGTGCGCGCCTCGGCCCGGAACCGGTGCAGGAACTCGGCGTCCCCGGACAGTTCCGCCTTGAGGATCTTCACCGCGACCGTGCGGTCGAGGCGGGTGTCGGACGCCTCCCACACCTCGCCCATCCCGCCGACGGCGATGCGGTTCACCAGCCGGTAGCGCTGGGCGATCAGTTGCCCCGTCGACAGCACGCTCAGCCACCCCCGAGGGCGGCCGCCACGGTGGCCCTGCCGACCTCGGCGGCGACCGAGCCACCGGTCGCGGCGAGGCCCCGGTCACCACCGGACTCGGCGAGGACGGCCACCGCGATCTCCGGGTTGTCGTACGGGGCGAAGGCGGTGTACCAGGCGTGCGGGGGAGTGGACTTCGGGTCGGTGCCGTGCTCGGCGGTGCCCGTCTTCGAGGCGATCTTGAGTGCGGGGTCCTTGCCGCCCCCGCCGGTGTTGCTCTCCGACGCGATCATCATGTCCCGTAGCACGCCCGCGTTCGCCGCCGACATCGCCGCGTCGCCGGTCAGCTCCTCCGGTGCGAACGACTCGACGTGCGAGAGGTCCGGGGCGGTGAGTTCGCTCACCAACCGGGGTTTCATCGCGACCCCGTCGTTGGCGACCGTCGCGGCCAGCAGGGCGTCCTGCAGCGGGGTGAGCCGGACGTCGCGCTGGCCGATCCCGCTCTGGTACAGCGCGGCGTCACTTTCCAGGTCACCGAGCTGCGACTGCGCGACCGGCCGGTGCACCCGCAGGTCGGACATTCCGATGCCGAAGTCGGCGGCGGTGTCCCGCAGTTTCTCCTCGCCGAGTTCGGCCGCGAGTTCGGCGAAGGCGGTGTTGCAGGAGTGCGCCAGCGCGTCGGCGAGCGTGCCACCGGGGCAGGTGCTGCCGTTGAAGTTCTCCAGCGTGGCACTCGTGCCGGGCAGTTCCACCTCGGATTTCCGGGTGACCTCGGTGTCCGGCCCCGCACCGTTCTCCAGTGCCGCGGCCGTGGTGACCAGCTTGAAGGTGGAGCCCGGCGGGTACGTTTCCCGGATCGCCCGGTTCGCCAACGGCCTGTCCGGGTCGTCCCGGTAGCGCTGCCAGGCCTCCTGCTGCTTCTCGGAGTTGTGCGAGGCGAGTTCGTTCGGGTCGTACGAGGGCGTGGACACCATTGCGAGGATGTCGCCCGTCTTGGGGTCGAGCGCCACGACGGAGCCGGTGTAGCCGCGGTCGGTCATCGCCTGGTAGGCGGCTTCCTGCACGGCGGGATCGAGGGTGACCCGGACGTTCCCGCCGCGGGTGTCGCTGCCGGTGATCAGGTCGGAGAGCCTGCGGACGAACAGCCGGGGGTCGGAACCGTTGAGGAACTCGTCGTAGGCGCTCTCCAGGCCGGACGCGCCGTAGTTGACCGAGTAGTGCCCGGTGACCGGGGCGTACATCGGGCCGTTGGCGTAGGTGCGCCGGTACTGGAACGTCGCGTCGTCGGTGGGCTCGATCCCGGCCAGCACCTGGCCCGCGTCCTCCGAGACGATCTTGCCGCGTTCGCGGGAGTACTCGTCGTAGAGCACGCGGCTGTTCCGCCCGTCGGTGCGGTAGTCGTCGGCTTTGACCACCTGGACGTACGTCGCGTTGGCCAGCAGCAGCGTCACCATCGCCAGCATGGCGACGCCGACCTTGCGCAGGGGGGTGTTCACGTCCGATTCCCCCTTTCAGGGCTGTGGCCCGCCGGTCCGGACGGGCCCTGCGGCGGCCCGTGGTCCGCGGGGGCTGCGGGTCCCGGCGCGGGGGCGGCTCCCGG
>NZ_KI912263.1:0-4182 GCF_000231035.2 Saccharomonospora iraqiensis subsp. paurometabolica YIM 90007
CGACGAGCACGCGCGCCTCGTGGCCGCCGCCTCGGACGCGGGACTGCGGGTGCACCTGGACGGCGCCCGCCTCTGGAACGCGGCGACCGCGCTGGGCGTTCCGCCCGCCGCGTTGACGGTCGGGGTGGACACCGTGTCCGCCTGCTTCAGCAAGGGGCTCGGCGCGCCCGTGGGCTCGGTCGTGGCCGGGAGCGAGGAGTTCGTCACCGAGGCCCGCAGGATGCGGCACATGCTCGGTGGTGGGGTCCGCCAGGGCGGTGTCCTCGCCGCGGCGGCGCTGATCGCGCTCGACCGGATCGGCGACCTCGCCGCCGACCACGAGAAGGCGACCCGGCTCGCCACCGGGCTCCGGGAGCTGGGCTGGGACGTGGTCGAACCACGGACCAACATCGTGCTCGCCACCCGCTCCGACCTCGGGGCGACCCTGAACGCGCTGGAGGGGCTGGGTATCCGGGTGCTGCCGATGGCGGGCAGGGCGCGGTTCATGCTGCACCGCGACCTCTCGACCGCCGACGTGGACGAGGCACTGCGCCGCATCGGCCCACTGACCGGCTGAGCATTCCGACGACGACGAGGGGGACCGGTTTGTCCTGGGTGGTCTTCGACTACGGCGAGGTACTCAGTGAGCGCACCGCGGCGCTGCCCGACCTGGCCGGGCTGCTCGGGGTGCCGCAGGCGGAGTTCGAACCCGCCTACTGGGCGCACCGCGAGGCCTACGACCGGGGCGCCACGGACCACGCCTACTGGCAGGCGGTGGCCGACACGGTCGGGACCGAGGTGGACGCGGCCACGATCGCGCGGCTGACCCGGACCGACATCGCGGGCTGGTCCCGGCTCGCTCCGGGGACGCCGGACCTGCTGGCGACCCTGGAGCGGGACGGGCACCGGCTCGCCCTGCTCTCCAACGCACCCGCGTCGTTCGCCGCGCACACCCGGCGGCAGGAGTGGCTGACGTCCTTCTCCGAGGTGCTGTTCTCGGCCGAGACCGGCTCGGCCAAACCCGACCCGGAGATCTTCGCCCTGTTGCTCGACCGCCTCGGCACGGACGGCGGGGAGTGCCTCTTCGTCGACGACCGCGAGCTCAACGTGGAGGCCGCCCGCGCGGCGGGCCTCAACGCCCACCTCTGGCCGGGCACCACCGACGCGCTGTCCCTGATCCGGTCCTGTTCACCCGGCGTAGTGCCGTGAGGGGCACTTTCCCTGCATCTGACGCAGCGAAAGTGCCCCTCACTGCCGCCGACGCAGGGAATGTGCCCTTCACGGCACCACCCGGCCGGGTGGTCAGGAGCGGATCTGCTTGTGGTCCTTGTTCTTGATCGCGCCGTAGGCGGCGGCGCCGAGGAAGACCCCGCCCGCGATGACGGCGATCCAGAACACCGCTTCGATCAGGAACCCGACCACCCAGCCGAGCACCATGAAGCCCACCCAGGCCAGCAGCAGACCGCCGACGATCTTCCAGAACATCGCAATTCCTCCACCGGTTCGGGTCCGCCCCCTGCTCCAGCTTGACACGAGCGGGGGCGTGCACGCCGCAGTACCGCCCGACCTCGGGGAGATATCGGGGACCGATCCCGGTGGCCCTCGGGGTCACGCGCCGTGCAGCCAGGCGCCGAGCCTGCGCACCGCCTCGGTGATCTCGGACTCCGCATTGGCGAAGGACAACCGGACGAACCGGTGGCCGTGCACCGGGTCGAAGTCGATGCCCGGGGTGATCGCCACACCCGTCTCGTCCAGCACGCGCCGGCACCAGGCCAGGCTGTCGTCGGTGTGCGCGGAGACATCGGCGTAGGCGTAGAAGGCGCCGTCCACGGGTGCGACCCGGCCGAAGCCCATCCCGTGCAACCCGTCCAGCAGGATGTCGCGGTTGCGCCGGTAGGCGGCCACGTTGGCGTCCAGTTCGGCGCGGGACTCCGGCGTGAACGCGGCGACTGCGGCCTTCTGCGCCGGGGCCGGGGCGCAGATGTTCAGGTTGCCGGTCAGCACGTCCACCGAGCGGTGCAGCCTGCGTGGTGTCAGCATCCAGCCCAACCGCCAGCCGGTCATCCCGAAGTACTTCGAGAACGAGCCCAGCACCACGGCCTCGCGGGAGCTGCTCCACGCGCACGCGGTCGCGGCCCCGTAGGAGATCCCGTGGTAGATCTCGTCGCTGATCAGCTGCACGCCCCGGTCGGCGCACCAGTGCGCGAGCGCGGCCAGTTCCTCCGGCGGCAGCACCGTGCCGGTCGGGTTGCCGGGGCTGGCGACCACCACGCCGTCGAGGTCGCCGAGCCCGTCGAGATGCGCGACGGTCGGCTGGAAGCGCGTCGCGGCGTCCGTGTCGAACTCGACCACCTCGCACCCGAGCGCGGCGAGCAGGTTCCGGTAGGCCGGATAACCCGGCCGGGCCATCGCCACCCGGCTGCCCACGTCGAACGCCGCCAGGAACGCCAGCAGGAACCCGCCCGACGACCCCGTCGTGACGATCACGTCGTCCGGCGCGACGTCGAGACCGTAGCTCCCGACGTAGTGCCCCGCGACGGCCTCCCGCAGCTCGGGGATACCCAGCTGCGCCGTGTAGCCGAGGTCCCCGCCGCGCAGCGCACGCTCGGCGGCGTCGAGGACGGGGCGCGGCGCCCCCGCCGTCGGCTGGCCCGCGCACAACGCGAGCACGTCGCCGTGACTGCGCTGCCGCTGTTGCGCGGCGGAAAGCACCTCCATGACGTGGAACGGCGCCACGTCGGCCCGCGCCGCGGGCCCGGGGAAGGACACGGGTTCGACCATGCGCCTCACTCTAGGTCGCGAACACCGGCCGACGGCCCCGGTGTCACCGCCCGGCGGCCCGTGTCATGGCCCGACGGCACCGCGGGCCCGTGTCACCGCCCGGCGGCGCCGCGGTAGCGCAGCACGGTCGCACCGTCCCGCCGTTCGATCCGCAACGCCCACACCGCGGCGGCCGCCATCAGCAGCACGCCGAGGTTCTCGCCGAGCTCCTCGACGTGGTAGGTGAGCACGTACAGCGGGCCGCTCTCACCCGCGGCGATCCACAACCCCTGGACCGCCTCCATCCCGAGCGCGGACCACAGCAGCAGGGCGCAGCCGCCGAGCACGCCCGCGCGGGTGCGTCCCCGCAGACGCACCCCCAGGTACACCATGCCCGCGGCGACCACGGCGCCGGCGAGGACACCCGGGATCAGCCAGTAGAACGGGAACCCGTCGAAGGTGGCCACCGCACGCCCGATCCGGTCGAGCCGCTCGTGCAGCTGCGTGTGGTCGTCCAGCGACATCAGGCCGAGCAGGACGGCACCACACGTCCATGCCCAGGCGTCCCGCCGCGAGGCTGCCCACGCGACGGACGCGACCACCCCGTACAGCACCGCACCGACGACCAGCAGCCCGGTGCTCCACCAGGTGGGGAGGTTGCCCTCGACGAAGACGTCCAGATAGTTCTGGATCTCCCCCCGGTTCGTGGTCAGCGGGTGATCGATCAACGCGGGCACGGCCATGCTCACGACGTTGAGCAGCACCGTCACCCCGAGCAGCGCGTACCCGACCGCCCGCAGGGACACCGCATGCGGCTTCCCCTCCGTCGACGTGGCGGCGTCCGGCACCACGTCCGGTGCGCTCCCCGACGATCCGGCTCCGTCCAGTGTCTCCTGCGTCACCCGCCCCACCCTCCCGTGAACAGTGCGTGAACCCAACGCACCGTAGTGGTGGCCGGAGAGGGGGCCTGCACGGCACCACGGGACGTGGGTGCGGCGGCGTCAGTAACCCTGGTAGCCGCCGCCCTGGGCCATCGAGGCGAGGCCCGGGTGGCCGTCGAAGCCGCCGTAGCGGTCGAACGTGTAGCGCACCCCGGCGATGATGTTGTCGACCGGGTCCCAGATGTCGCCGTGCCCAGGCAGGGCGTGCGCCTGGAAGGTCGGGTCGATGCACTGCATCAGCCCCTTGGACGGCGTGCCCTTGGCCGCGTTCGAGTCCCAGTCGTTGAGCGCGTGCGGATCGCCGCCCGACTCCTTCTCGATGATCGTCCAGATCTCGTCGATGTTGTCCTCGGTGACGGGGACGCCGTTCGCGCGGAGGACGTCGATGGCCTCGCGGATCCACCCCTCGACGTTGCCGGGAGGCGGCCCGCCGGCCGGTGGCGGCCCGCTCGACCCGTACCCGGCCAGGCCTCCGCCGGAGTCGCCGCCCCCGGCACCCGAC
>NZ_KI912263.1:4282-6198 GCF_000231035.2 Saccharomonospora iraqiensis subsp. paurometabolica YIM 90007
CCCCCGGCACCCGACGCACCGCCGCCCGGGGCGATCCCGCCGGTGGCGGTCTGCCGGTTGCCCGCCTGCCCGGGCGGTGCCACGTCGGAGAACCCGCCGCCGATCTCGGTGCGCATCAGCTCCTGCGCGCTGCGGATCGCCTCGTTCGCCTGCCGGAGCAGTCCGTCGATGTCGTCGGACGCCGCACGGGCGGTCCCGCTGTTCGCCTCGCCCGCGGCGCGGATGATCTCCGCGGACGTCGGCGCGGGCGGAGTGTCGCGCTCACCGTTGTCGTAGGCGCGCATCTCCGACGCGGCGGTGTCCGCCCGTTCCTGTGCGGAGGCGTTGCGGTCGTCGATCGTCGTGCGCGCGTCCCGCACGACGTCCCCGATCCGGTCCTTGATCCCGGCCAACGTCTCGCCCAGCGCCGTCAACTCCCCCGCGACCTCGTCGAGCTTGCCGGTGACCCGCTCCCCGGCCTCGGCGACCCGGGTCACGTACCCGAAGAAGGCGTCGGCGGCGGGACCCTCCCACACCCCGCCCTCGGCCAGCGGTGCGGCGGCGTTGGTCAGATCGGCCGTCCGGTCCCCCGCGTCCCGGGAGGCGTCGGCGAACTGGCGCGCCACCTCGTCGATCGCGCCCGGGTCCACCTTGTCGACCCGGGCGGCCCCGCGCTCGACCTCCGCCCACTCCTCGGGAATCCCGGCCCCGGTCACGTCACCGCTCCCGCATGGTCAGGTTGTCGGCGGCGACCGCGTCCGCCTCACGCATCGCCCGCACGGCGTCCCGCAGCGCGGTGCCCGCCTCCGCGATGCGCCGCGTCGCCGCGTCGAACTCGGTCCGCATCCCGTCGGTGAAGGCACCGAGGGTCGCGGCGGCGTCCTCCCCGGGCGGCGCCGGTCCCGTCGCGGGACGCGCCCCGGTCCGCGGCCCGTTCGACATCCCCGAACGGATTCGCCCCCTCGACGCCCGTGAGCCGCTGCGCGGCCGTGCCCAGGTCCTCGGCGATCGTGTCGATCTTCCGTGCCGTGACGTCCATCGACTCCGCGTCGTAGACCGGCATCGCCTCTCCTTCCCACCACGACCGGTTCCGTGCCGCAGCCACGGAGCCCGGCCTCAGATCTCGTCGAGCAGTTCCCACACGCGCTGGGCCAGCAGGGTGTTGTCGGCCGGTGCCACGGTCGCCCACCGCCGACCGCCCGCGCCGGGACGCACCTCGAACAGATAGCGGCCCGCGTCGGTGTCGTGGAACGACACCACCCGGTCCGCCCGCAGCGGACGTCCGTCCCGCCCCGCGCGCTGGGCCCCGAACTGGCCCTTCACCACGACGCCGAGCAGCATCCCCGCCAGTTCCTGCGCCTGCCAGAGCTCGACCCCCCGGTCCTCCAAGGAGGTCACCAGGGCCTTCGCGTCCCCACGCGCCTCGGCGTCGGCCTCGGTCAGCACCTCGTACGGCACGCTCACCGAGGAACCGACGCCCGCCGGGGTGCCCCCGGCGACCGACACCACCGATTCCGCCAGCGACGACTCGCGCGCCGGGAGCAGCCAGACCTCGTCCCCGTCGACCACGCCCAGCGCCGCGCGGCTGCCGACGGTCACCGCGAGCCCGGTGATCCTGCGGTCGGTCCAGATCCGCGCGTCGAGCCCGGTGCCCGCGTTCGCGAACAGCGCCAGCGTGTCGACCAGGTCGCGGGTGGCCGCGCTCCCCCGGGCGAACCCACGCTCGGCGAGCGAGTCCCACGCCCGCTCCAGCAGCCGGGCGCGGTCGCCGTACGTGGGGCCCGGGCTGGGCACGTCCAGGGCGGCATGCCTGCGGGGCAGCTCCGCGTGGTCCCACAGCACGTCGAACTCCAGCGTGGACAGCACCACGCCGCCCGGGCCGGTCACGGACGCCCGTCCGTCCCGTCCTCACCGGTCAGGTCCGGGGCGACCGTGCG
>NZ_KI912263.1:6433-20925 GCF_000231035.2 Saccharomonospora iraqiensis subsp. paurometabolica YIM 90007
GCCACCCGCGCGTAGGCGTCCTCCCGGGCCGTTCCGAGGTCGTCGGCGACCCCGACGACGGACAGCACCCGGCCGCCCGCGGAGACCACGGCACCGTCCTCGCGACGGCGGGTGCCCGCGTGCAACACCCCGTCACCCTCGCTGCCGGTGATCACGTCGCCGGTGCGCGGTTTGCCGGGGTAGCCGTCCGCGGCGAGCACCACGGTCACCGCCGCGCCGCCGGACCAGTCGAGCGGCGGGTGCCGGTCGAGACTGCCGGTCGCGGCGGCGTGCAGCAGCCCGGCCAACGGCGTCCGCAGCAGCGGCAGCACCACCTGGGTCTCCGGGTCCCCGAACCGGCAGTTGAACTCGATCACCTGCGGACCGGCCGAGGTCAGCGCGAGCCCCGCGTAGAGCAGGCCCTGGAAGGGGGCGCCCCGGCGGTCCAGCTCGTCGACGACCGGCTGGACGACCGTGGCGACCACCTCGTCCACCAGCCCGGGGGGAGCCCAGGGCAGTGGGGCGTAGGCGCCCATGCCCCCGGTGTTCGGGCCGGTGTCGTCGTCACCGACCCGCTTGAAGTCCTGCGCGGGCAGCAGCGGCACCACGGTGCGCCCGTCGACCAGGCAGAACAGCGACGCCTCGGGGCCGTCCAGGAACGATTCCAGCACCACGGGGTGCCCACCGTCGAGCAGCATCAGCGCGTGCTTGCGGGCCCGTTCGACGTCGGTGGTGACCACGACCCCCTTGCCCGCCGCGAGTCCGTCGTCCTTGACCACCCAGGTGGGTCCGAACCGGGCCAGGGCGGCATCCAGATGCGCCGGGTTGTCCACCACCTCGCTCCGGGCGGTCGGCACCCCCGCCGCGTTCATCACGTCCTTGGCGAACGCCTTGGACCCCTCGATCCGGGCGGCGGCCGCGCTCGGCCCGAAACAGGCGATCCCCTCCGCGCGCACGGCGTCGGCGGCGCCCGCGACGAGCGGCACCTCCGGGCCGATCACGACGAGGTCGGCCCGCCAGGACACGGCGAGTCCGGCGATCGCCGCGGGGTCGGTGAGGTCGACGCCGAGTGTCTCGGCGACCGCGGCCGTCCCCGGGTTGCCGGGGGCGCAACCGAGGGCCGTCACCGCCGGATCGTGTGAGGCGGCGAGGGCGAGGGCATGCTCTCGGGCTCCGGAGCCGATTACCAGGACGCGCACGCGCACAGGGTAGGTCGCCCGGGTCGGACGCCGTTCACCGGCATGTCCTCCCCCAGCCCCTGACGGGTCGCCTCCGGGCCGCTGTCGGTGGACAGTGTGGGACGGGCCCGCCACACACCGTGGGCGGCCGGATCGGGAGAAGGGCGGCAGCATGCGACGACGTACGGGGACACGGCGTACAGGAACACGGCGTACAGGGAGACGATGGCAGGCCGTACTGGCCGTGTGCGGGTTGGCGATGACGGGGATGATCGCCGGTCCGGCCACGGCGGGGCCGGACCCTTCGGCCGGGAAGCCGGGCCCGCCCGCGTTCGGCGCGGGTTACGAGCTCCTGGTCATCGGGCACCGCGGGGCATCGGGATACCGGCCCGAGCACACCCTGGCGTCCTACGAACTGGCGGCCCGCCTGGGTGCCGACCACCTCGAACCGGACCTGGTGACCACCGCCGACGGCGTGCTCGTGGCGCGCCACGAACCGGAGATCGGCGGCACCACCGACGTGGCCGACCGGCCGGAGTTCGCCGACCGGAGGACGACGAAAACGGTCGACGGCACGCCGGTGACCGGCTTCTTCGCCGAGGACTTCACCCTCGCCGAGCTGAAGACGCTGCGTGCGACCGAACGCATCCCGCACCTGCGCCCGCACAACACGATCCACGACGGGCGCTACCCGATCCCGACGTTGCAGGAGATCCTCGACCTGGCGGACCGGCTGTCCCGGGAGCTCGGGCGGGAGATCGGCGTCTACCCGGAGACCAAGCACCCCACCTACTTCCGGGAGCAGGGGCTGGCACTGGAACCCGCGCTGGTGCGGACACTGACCCGCAACGGGCTCAACCGGCCGAACGCGCCGGTGTTCGTGCAGTCGTTCGAGGTGGGCAACCTGCGTGCGCTCGACGACGAGCTCCGGGTCCCGCTGGTGCAGCTGATCGCCGGTTCGGGCGCGCCCCACGACCTCGTGACCGCCGGGGACCCGCGCACCTACGACGACCTGGTGACCCCCGACGGGCTGGCGACGATCGCGGAGTACGCCGACGGGATCGGTCCGGCGAAGGGCCGTGTGCTGCCGGTCACCGAGGACGGCGGTCTGGGACGCCCGACCCCGCTGGTCGCCGACGCCCACCGGGAGGGGCTGGTGGTCCACCCGTACACGTTCCGGGCGGAGAACACCTTCCTGCCGCCCGAGCTGCGGTCTTCCGACGACCCCGCGGCCCTCGGCGACGTCTTCGCCGAGTACGAGGCGTTCCTGGCGGCGGGGGTGGACGGCGTGTTCGCCGACCGGCCGGACCTCGCGGTGGAGGCCACCCGCACGGCCCGGCGCTGACCGGTCACCGCGCGTCCGCGCCGGGGTGCCCGCCGATCCCGGGACGGCGGGCACCCCGGCCGGGCGCGGTGGTCAGGCGAACTCGTGCCGGACGATGGTCTGCTCGCGGCCCGGCCCGACACCGATCGCGGAGATCCGCGCGCCCATCAGCTCCTCCAGCCGCTCGACGTAGGCGCGCGCGTTGGCGGGCAGGTCCGCGAAGCTGCGGCAGCCGCTGATGTCCTCGGCCCAGCCGGGCAGCTCCTCGTAGATCGGCACGGCGTGGTGCACCTCGGTCTGCGTCATCGGCATGTCCTCGGTGCGGAAGCCGTCCACCTCGTAGGCCACGCACACCGGGATCCGCTCCAGCCCGGAGAGCACGTCGAGCTTGGTGAGGAAGTAGTCGGTGATGCCGTTGACGCGCGCGGCGTAGCGGCCGATCACCGCGTCGAACCAGCCGGTGCGGCGCGAGCGGCCGGTGGTGACGCCGAACTCCCCGCCGGACTTGCGCAGATCCTCGCCGGACTCGTCGAGCAGCTCGGTCGGGAACGGGCCCGAGCCCACCCGGGTGGTGTAGGCCTTGACGATGCCGAGCACGGTGCTGATCCGGCCCGGCCCGATGCCGGACCCGGCGCTGGCCCCGCCGGAGGTGGGGTTGGACGAGGTGACGAACGGATAGGTGCCGTGGTCGACGTCGAGCAGGGTGCCCTGCGAGCCCTCCAACAGCACCGTCTCACCGCGTTCCAGCGCCCGGTTGAGCTCCAGCCGGGTGTCGGCGATCCGGTGCGCGAACCGCTCGCCCTGCTCCAGGACGGTGTCGGTGACCTCGTCCACGTCGAGACCCTTGCGGTTGTAGACCTTGACCAGCACCTGGTTCTTGAACTCGAGGGCCGCCTCGACCTTCTGCCGCAGGATCTTCTCGTCGAGCAGGTCCTGCACCCGCACGCCCACCCGGGCGATCTTGTCCTGGTAGCAGGGGCCGATGCCGCGGCCGGTGGTGCCGATCCGCTTCGCCCCGAGGTAGCGCTCGGTCACCTTGTCGATGGCGACGTGGTACGGCATGATCAGGTGCGCGTCCGCGGAGATGAGCAGCCGGTCGGTGTCCACCCCGCGCTCCTCGAGCCCGGACAGCTCGTCCAGCAGCACCCCCGGATCGATCACCACGCCGTTGCCGATGACGTTCGTGATGCCCGGGGTGAGGATGCCGGACGGGATCAGGTGCAGTGCGTAGTCCTGCCCGTCGGGCAGCACGACCGTGTGCCCCGCGTTGTTGCCGCCCTGGTAGCGGACGACCCAGCGGACCCGGTCGGCGAGCAGGTCGGTGGCCTTGCCCTTGCCTTCGTCACCCCACTGGGCCCCGACGAGCACGATGGCCGGCATGTGACACTCCTGGTATTCGACGGTCGAAAAGAGCGTGGCGCTGGTGGAAATCGCCGGTGACCGAGCCTAACCGAGGAGCGCTCCGTGGGTGGACTGGTGCTGGCTTGCGGCGACGCGACGGACGCGTTACCGACGGGCGACCTCCGGGTGACCGAGCTGCCCGAACGCCCCGGCAGGACCGATGTCGATCCCGTGCTGGAGCCGTCGCTGATCGTGGCGGGCACTGACGCCGACCTCGCCGCCGTGGTGCTGCGGCTGCTGCGCAGGGAACTGCTCGCGGACACCGTGGTGGGCTTCGTGCCGACCCGCGCGGACTCGGCGGTGGCCGCCCTGTGGAGCCTGCCGACCGACCCGCACGCCGCACTCGAACGCGCCCGCGGCGGCGTGGACCGGCCCGTACCGCTGATCCGCAACGACGCGGGCGGCGTCCTCGTCGGCAGCGGGGTGCTGCCGCGGGTCCGGGGGCGGGCGTACTGCGACGACACGGTGGCCCTGCACGGGCCGTCCCGGTCGGTCGAGGTCCACGCGGGTGAGGACGGGCTGGTCGTCACGGTGACCCGGGGCAGGCTGGTGCGCCGCCGCACGCGACACACCGGCAGGGCGTTCCAGATCGCGTGCGACCCGGTCGTCCCGGTCTCGGACGGGGTGCCGCATCCGCGGTCGATGACCGGGTGGACGTGGTACCGCCACACCTCCGACCTCCGGCTGGTGCGGTGATCGGCCGGCGCCTCGTGCCCACCCGGCTCCGCGGTAGGAGATTTTCCTCATAGGTGCGGGCCGAAAAGCGTCCGCTCATCTCGTCGATCCGTCCACAATTTCCCCGCCACTCTTTGACAACGGCCGTTGTCGCACGAGAATCCGGTCCGGACAGTGTTGTCGAGACCACAGGAGCGCCCATGCGACCACCGGGCCGGACCCGCCGATCCCTGGCGGCGTTGCTCGCCCTGACCACCGGGGCGGCCGTTCTCACCACCGGGACGGGCCTCGCGCAGGCCGGGGATGCCGGAGACTTCTACACACCCCCCGCACCCCTGCCGCCGGGCGCGAACGGCGACGTCATCCGGGCGGAACCGTCCGCGTTCCACCTCGACCCGGCGGGCCTGGTCGAGTTCGCGGGCGACTCCTACCGGATCATGTACCGCAGCACCGACACCCACGGCGACCCGGTGGCGGTGACCGGGACGGTGCTGGTGCCGGACACCGCGTGGAGCGGCGCGGGCGAGCGTCCGCTCATCGGGTACGCGCCGGGCACCCAGGGGGTCGGCGACGACTGCGCCCCGTCGAAGAAGCTGGAACTGGGGATGGAGTACGAGGGGCCGTTCGTCACCGGCCTGCTCGAACAGGGGTACGCGGTGGTGGTCACCGACTACGAGGGCCTGGGCACACCCCGCACGCACACCTACGTCAACAGCGCCTCCGAGGGTCACGCCGTGCTGGACGCGGTCCGTGCCGCGCAGCGGCTGCCCGAGGTGGACGTCCCGGACGACGGCCCGGTCGCGCTGGCCGGGTACTCGCAGGGCGGCGGCGCCTCCGCGTCGGCCGCGGAGCTGCATCCGTCGTACGCGCCGGAGCTGGACGTCAAGGGTGCCTACGCGGGCGCCCCGCCCGCGGACCTCGCCGAGGTGGCGCCCGGCCTGGACGGCCACTACGCCGCGGCGTTCCTCGGATACTCGCTGCTGTCGCTGGACGCCGCCTACGACGACATCGACGTCCGTTCGGTGCTCAACGCCGAGGGGGAGGCGATGCTCGCCGAGGTCGCCGAGCAGTGCACCGGGGAGGCGCTGCTCGCGCACGCCTTCACCCGGTCGGAGACGTTGACCGAGGACGGCAGGCCGCTGACCGACTACCTGGACGAGGAGCCCTACGCCTCCCGGGTCGCCGAGCAGAAGCTGGGCGAGCGCGCCCCCGAGGTGCCGACCCTGGTGGTGCACAGCGTGCTCGACGACATCGTCCCGTACGCGCAGGGCAGGCAGATGGCGGCGGACTGGTGCGCGCGGGGCGCGACCGTGCGGATGACCACCTCGGTGGTCCCCAGCCATGTCGGCGGCATGCTGCGTGCCTACCCGGAGGCCGTGTCCTGGATCGGTGACCGGTTCGCCGGTGAATCCGCCCCGGACAACTGCGACCGGCTGCGCTGACCCCGGACCGGTCGGCCCCCGTGGCCCCGGTGGTTCCACCGGGGCCACGGGGGCCACGCGATCTTCGTCTCATCCGGCCGGTTGTCACCCGATGGTGTTGATCGGGAGCGACCGGTCGGTCACAGTCGGAACGTGTCCATTTCGCGTACTTTCCGTATCACTATCGCCACCCTCGGTGTCACCGCCGTGGTGGGGGCGTGCTCGGCGGCGGAGGACCTCGGGATCTCGACCGAGGACTTCGGCTCGACCTCCTCGTCCACCGCGCCGTCGAGCCAGACGGCCGATCCCGCCCCCTCCGGTGGCGACGTCGACGAGGAGACCGCCCGTGCCCGGCTCGCCGAGCTGACCGTCGAGGAGGAAGGCACCCTCGACGGGTACGACCGGGAGGAGTTCCCGCACTGGAGCAGCCAGGGCGACAACTGCGACACCCGCGAGGTCGTGCTCGAACGGGACGGCACGGACGTCGAGACCGGCGAGGACTGCTACCCCACCTCGGGCAGCTGGGAGAGCCCGTTCGACGGGGAGACCTGGACCGATCCGTCCGATCTCGACGTCGACCACATCGTGCCGCTCGCCGAGGCCTGGCGCACCGGGGCCGACGAGTGGAGCACCGACCGGCGGGAGAGCTTCGCCAACGACCTCGACGGGGTCAACCTGCTCGCGGTGACCGACAACGTCAATCAGTCCAAGGGGGACCGCGGCCCCGAGGAGTGGCTGCCGCCGCTGGAGTCCTACCACTGCGAGTACGCCGCGCTGTGGATCGACGTCAAGCACACCTGGGACCTCACCGTCGAACAGGAGGAGAAGTCCGCACTGGAGGACGTGCTCGCCTCCTGCTGAGCACCGGTCGGCACGACGGGCCGGGCACGGCCCGTCGTGCCGGTGCGACCCGTGCCGATCGGCGGGCCGCCCGCGTCAGGACAGGCCGGTCGCCTCGGCCGCGGCCGGGTCGGAATCGGTGATGAGCTGTGCGCAGCGGTCGTACTCGTCGTTCTCCCCGATCCGCCCCGCCGCCTTGGCCAACGTGGCGGTCGCCCGCAGGAATCCCTGGTTCGGGCGGTGCGCCCACGGGACCGGGCCGAAGCCCTTCCAGCCCGCCCGGCGCAGCTGGTCCAGACCGCGGTGGTAGCCGGTGCGGGCGTAGGCGTAGGCCGCGACGTGCTCGTCCCCGGCCAGGGCGCGCTCGGCGAGCGCCGCCCACGCCTCGCTGAAGTCGGGATACTCGGCGGCGACCTCCGCCGGATCCGTCCCGGAGTCCATCGCGGCCTCCGCGTCGGGCCGCTCGGGCAGTCGCGTGGCGTCGGGTTCGAGGAGATTGCCGTGCGTCATGGGTGCCATTCTGCGGCACGGAGGACGGACACGACGGGCCGACCCGGCACCGCCACCCACGGCGGCGACACCGGACCGGCCCGGACGCGGAGGACGGACGGAGGAAGCCTCAGAGCTTCTTCCCCGCCGACTTCAGGCTCTGCGCGGCCTCGACCACGCGGTCGGCCATCGCGCCCTCGGCCACCTTGAGGTAGCTGCGCGGGTCGTAGGCCTTCTTGTTGCCGACCTCGCCGTCGACCTTCAGCACGCCGTCGTAGTTGCGGAACATGTGGTCGGCGATCGGCCGGGTGAACGCGTACTGCGTGTCGGTGTCCACGTTCATCTTCACCACGCCGTAGGAGACCGCCTCGTGGATCTCCTCCAGCAACGAGCCGGAACCGCCGTGGAAGACGAGCTCGAACGGCTTCGCGTCGGGGTCCATGCCCAGCTTCTCGGCGGCGACCCGCTGCCCGCGCCGGAGCACGTCCGGGCGCAGCTGCACGGCGCCGGGCTTGTAGGAGCCGTGCACGTTGCCGAAGGTCGCGGCGAGCAGGTAGCGGCCCTTCTCCCCGGCCCCGAGCGCGTCCACGGTCTTGAGGTAGTCGCCCTCGGCGGTGTAGAGCTTCTCGTTGATCTCGTTGGAGACCCCGTCCTCCTCACCGCCGACGACGCCGATCTCCACCTCCAGGATGATCTTCGCGGCGGCGGCGCGGTCCAGCAGGTCGGAGGCGATCTTGAGGTTCTCGTCCAGGTCGATCGCCGAGCCGTCCCACATGTGCGACTGGAACAGCGGGTTCTTCCCGTTGGCGACCCGCTCCTTCGAGATGTCGATCAGCGGGTTGACGAAGCCGTCCAGCTTGTCCTTGGGGCAGTGGTCGGTGTGCAGGGCGATGTTGACCGGATACTTCTCGGCGACGACGTGGGCGAACTCGGCGAGCGCGGTCGCCCCGGTCACCATGTCCTTCACCTTCTGGCCCGACGCGAACTCGGCGCCGCCGGTGGAGAACTGGATAATGCCGTCACTCTCCGCCTCGGCGAAACCACGCAGTGCCGCGTTGAGCGTCTCGGACGAGGTCACGTTGATGGCCGGGTACGCGAACTCGTTCGCCTTGGCCCGGTCCAGCATCTCGGCGTAGACCTCGGGGGTCGCGATGGGCATCGATGTCCTCCTCGGATGCGGGCGCTTGGGCGGACCCTCCTTCCGGCGTACCGGCCGCCGGCGACACCACGCGGGCGCGCGTGGTCGCCGGGACGGGGTCCCTGCCCCGCATCCTACGAGGACGGCCCCACGGCCGCGGGTGGCCGTGACCCGGGGTGTGATCCCGACCGGGTCACGGCCACCCGCGGTCCGGCGCGGGGAGTTCCGGCCGTGCGGTCCGGAGGCCGTGCGGTCCGGGGCCGGGTGGCATCCGGGGTCGGGTGGTGTTCAGCCCGTGAGGTTCAGGGCCCCGGCGACGGCCCGGTAGGTGGGCAGCGGGTCGGCGTCCATCGGCAGCGCCTGGATGCACACGTGATCGGCGCCCGCGTCGAGGTGGGCCCGCACCCCCTGCGCCAGGGCCTCGGCGTCCCCGTGGACGGCGAGCTCGTCGATCAGCCGGTCGCTGCCGCCGTCGGCGATCTCCTCGTCCGCCCAGCCGAGCCTGCGGAGGTTGTTCACGTAGTTGCGCAGCTTCAGGTACGGGTTGTTCACGGCCGGGCGTGCCGCCGCCCGTGCCCGCTCGGGGTCGGTGTCGAGCACGACCTTCTGCTCCGGTGCGAGCAGCACCCGGTCCCCGAGGATCTCGCGCGCCCAGCGGGTGTGCCCGGGTGTGGTCAGGTACGGGTGCGCGGCGGCCGTGCGCTCGGCGGAGAGCTCGAGCACCTTCGGCCCCAGCGCGGCCAGTGCCCGGTCGCCCACCGGGACGCCCGCCTCGTCCAGTTCGTCGAGGTAGGACACGATCGTCTCGTAGGGCTTGCGGTACTGCTGGGTCGCCTCGGGATGGCCGACCCCCACACCCAGCAGGAACCGGCCCGGGTGTTTGGCCGTGATGCGGTGGTACGAGCGCGCGACCGTGGCGGCGTCGTCGGACCACATGTTGACGATCCCGGTGGCGACGGTGATGTGGTCGGTGGCGTCGAGCAGCGTGTCGACGATCTCCAGGTCGCCGGACGGCGAGCCGCCGATCCAGATGGTGCCGTAGCCGAGTCGTTCCACCTCGGCGGCCAGCTCGGCGTCGAGGCCGCCGGTCCATCGCCAGATACCGATTGTGCCCAGTTTCGGAGTCATACCTCAGCCCAACACCGAACGCAACTGATCGCATTCCCTCGGGGCCTACCGTTCAGTAGGCTACTTCGAGTAAGTTAGCGCCCGTCCGACATGGCGACCGACCCGGCGATGGAGGCAGGCGTGGCGCGTGGCAACGGCAGGAACGTGCAGGACAAGGTCGTACTGATCACCGGAGCGGCGCGCGGGATCGGGGCCGGTCTGGCCCACCGCCTCGCCGCTGACGGGGCGAAGGTGGCGCTCGTCGGGATCGAGGCCGAGGAGCAGCGCAGGGTCGCCGAGGAGATCGGCCCGACCGCGCACTCGTGGGAGGCCGACGTCACCGACTGGGACGCACTGGGCAAGGCCGTCGACGGCGTGGTGGAGCACTTCGGCGGGATCGACATCGTCGTCGCCAACGCGGGGATCGCCACGACCGGGTTCGTCCGCTCGGTCGACCGGGACGCCTTCGAGCGGGTGTTCGAGGTGGACATGCTCGGTGTCTGGCGCACATTCCGCGTGACCCTGCCGCACGTGATCGAACGGGGCGGATACCTGCTGGCGATCTCGTCGTTCGCGGCCATCGCGCACGCGCCCGGCATGGCGAACTACTCGGCCGCGAAGGCCGGGGTGGAGGCGTTCTGCAACAGCCTCCGCGGCGAGGTGGCGCACCTCGGCGTCAAGGTCGGCGTCGCGCACCCGAGCTGGATCAAGACCGACCTGGTGGACAGCGCCGACGCGCACCCGGTGTTCGGCGAGTTCCGCTCGAACATCCCGGGACCGCTGGGGAAGACCTACCCGCTGGAGCTGGCGTTGGACGCCATCCGGGCCGGCATCCACAAACGCGCGCGCACCATCCACGTGCCCCGCTGGGTCGGCGCGGTCAAGCTGTTCCGCGCGGTGCTGCCGAAGCTCACCGAACTCGGCGTCAAGAGCCGGATCGCCAAGGCCGACGCGGCGGCCCTCGCCGACATCGAGGCCCGGGGCGCCCGCGAGGCGGCCCTCACCGGCCGCTCCGGCCGCGCCGCCACCACCGACTGACGGCCCCCCGCCCGGGTGGTGCCGTGAAGGCCCCCTTCCCTGCCTGTGCCGCCGCGAAGGGGCCCTTGCCTGCGTGTGATGCAGTGAAGGAGTCCTTCGCGGCACCACCCACGGTCACGACGACAGGAGGCACGAGACGTGTCACGACGGGAACAGATCCGGATGAGTCCCGGGGAGGTCAGCAGCTACCTCGCCGGGCAGCGGGTGATCAACGTCGCGACCCTGGGGCCCAACGGCCGGCCGCACCTGGCGCCGCTGTGGTACTTCCCCCGTGGGGAGGGGGTGGCGACGTGGACGTACGGGAAGTCGCAGAAGGTCGCCAACCTGCGCCGCGACCCGCACGCGACGGTGCTGGTGGAATCCGGGGACAGCTACGAGGAGTTACGCGGCGTCTCGATGGAGTGTGACGTCGAGCTGGTCACCGACCCGGCGGCGGTCACCGAACTGGGGCTCGGCCTCACCCGCCGGTACACACCCGGGGTCGACGAGGACACACTCGCTGAGGTGGTGTCGGCCCAGGCGCCGAAGCGGATCGGCCTGGTGTTCACCCCGACCCGGATCGTGAGCTGGGACCACTCCAAGCTCGGCGGTACCTACTGACGCACGGCGCCCCGGGCCCCCGACCGGTCGGCTCAGCGGCCCGGGGTGGCGACTCGGCGGCCTGGGGTGGCGACTCGCGGGGTGGGTTTTCGGTGTGATTCATGTCATGCTGTCTCCGCGAAGGAGGCGCGCATGAAGACCAAGGCAGCGGTTCTGTTCGGCCCCCACACCCCCTTCGAGATCGTGGAACTCGATCTGGACGGTCCCGGTCCCGGAGAGGTCCTGATCCGGTACACGGCCTCCGGGCTGTGCCATTCCGACCTCCACCTCGTCGACGGGGAACTCGCCCCGCGCTTCCCGATCGTGGGCGGCCACGAGGGGGCGGGAGTCATCGAGGACGTCGGGCCCGGGGTCACCCGGGTCGCCCCGGGCGATCACGTGGTGTGCAGCTTCGTCCCGAGCTGCGGGCACTGCCGCTACTGCGCCACGGGCAGGTCGAGCCTGTGTGACCTGGGCGCCACGATCCTCGACGGTTCCCTGCCGGACGGGACCTTCCGGTTCCACCACGCCGGTACGGACCTCGGGGCCATGTGCATGCTCGGCACGTTCGCCGAGCGCGCCACCGTCTCGGAACACTCCGTCGTCCGGATCGACGACTGGCTGCCGCTGGAGACCGCGGCCCTGGTGGGCTGCGGGGTCCCGACGGGGTGGTGCAGTGCCAACTACGCGGGCGGCGTGCGCGCGGGCGACACCGCGGTCGTCTACGGCATCGGCGGTATCGGCATCAACGCCGTGCAGGGCGCCGTGCACGCCGGTGCCCGGTACGTCGTCGCGGTCGACCCGGTGGAGTTCAAACGGGAGACGGCGTTGAAGTTCGGCGCCACGCACGCCTTCGCCACCGCCGACGAGGCCGCCGCGACGATCGCGGAACTGACCCGGGGCCAGATGGCCGACCAGGCGCTCGTCACGGTCGGCGTCGTGGACGAACAGGTGATCTCCGACGCGTTCGACGCGATCGGCAAGGGCGGCACGCTCGTGGTCACCGGACTGGCCGACGTGGAGAAGCTCACCGTGCACGTCTCCGGCGGCGTGCTCACGCTGTTCGAGAAGACGATCAGGGGCACGCTGTTCGGGTCGGGCAATCCGCAGTACGACATCGTCAGGCTGCTCCGGCTGCACGACTCCGGCGCCCTCGCCCTCGACGACCTCGTCACCCGGAGGTACACCCTGGACGAGGTCAACGAGGGCTACCGGGACCTGCGCGAGGGCCGGAACATCCGCGGCCTGATCGTGCACGACACGGACGGCGCCGGGACGTGACCGCGCCCCCACCCCACCGGTGCGGGTGGTTCACTCCGACGATGCGGGCAGCCAGGAGCCGAGCACGGGTTTGAAGTCGCGCACGGTGCGCTCGGCGACCGCACCCTCGACGTAGTACGGATCGGCGTCGATGATGCTCTGCAGGTGTTCGCGGTCGGTGGCCTGGTACAGCGCCATCCCCCCGGTGTCCCCGTCCAGCGGCCCGGCGAGCGCCACCACCCCCTGCTCGGCCAGTGTGGACAGGTACTCGCGGTGCCGGGGCCGCACGTCGGCGTACTTCTCCGGGACGTACCGCTGCTCGACCACGAACCAGGGCATGCCGCCTCCTCGTCTCACCGTATCCTCGGCGTACCCGGCGCCGCGACGGCTCATGCCGCCGCCGGTGCCGCCGACCGCGTACGTTGGGAGCCGAGGTCGACAGCCAGATACGCTGTGTACTCCGGAGTCTCCCAGGACTCACCAGGCACCGTCGACGATGGGCAGGTTTCGATGCACGGCAGCGCCGAGCCCATGCGCCACCGCAGCACCGCACACGAGACGAACCCGCCACACACCGGGACCGCGCCGGAGTCGGCGCCCGCCACGCCCCCGGCGCCGGACGGCCCCGCACCCACGCACTCGCGTGCGGTCGAGCGCGACGTCGAACAGACGCTGGGGCACCTGCGCACCCTGGACGCACCGGTGCAGCCCGCGCAGAAGTCGGGGCCGCTGACGCTGGAGGACCTCTACCGCCAGCACCGCATGCGGCTGATCCGGCTGGCGATCCTGCTGGTGGACGAGCCGGCCACCGCGGAGGACGTCGTTCAGGAGGCCTTCACCGGACTGCACCGCAACTGGGGCAGACTGCGCGACGCCGCCGCGGCCGTCGGGTATCTGCGCACCGCCGTGGTGAACGGCTCGCGCAGCGTGCTGCGCAGGCGCAAGACCGCCCGGGACTACGTCCCCCCGCACTCGGTGAACGCCCGTTCCGCCGAGAGCCTGGCCATGCTGTCCACCGAACACCAGGCGGTGGTCAACGCGCTGTCGACCCTGCCACCCCGGCAGCGCGAGGTCCTGGTGCTGCGCTACTACGGCGGGCTCTCCGAGATCGAGATCTCGGAGGCGACGGGGATCTCGCGCGGCACGGTGAAGTCCACGGCCAGCCGCGCGCTGGAGGCGCTGCAGCGCGCGATGCACGAGGGCCGCCGCTGACCGCGGGGAACCGGCCCGGTCGCGGATGGCGCCGCACCGGTCCCGACCACCAGGCTCGGCCGATGCCCGTGCCCGGCGACCACGACCTCGTCCTGACCGGGGGTCGCCTCGCCGTACCCGACGCGGTGCTCGACGACGGCTGGCTCGCCGTGACCGGAGACCGGATCGCCGGTGTCGGGACCGGGGAGCCGCCGACGGGCCACCGGATCGCCCTGGACGGGGCGCTGGTCGTCCCCGGCTTCGTCGATCTGCACTGCCACGGCGGCGGGGGCGGCTCGTACGCGGCCGGCCCCGCGGAGACGGCCACCGCGCTGGCCACCCACCGCGCGCACGGCACCACCACCACCCTCGCGAGCCTGGTCTCGGCACCCCCCGCGGCGCTCGCCGACCGGGTGGCCGCCCTGTCCGACCTGGTCGCCGACGGGGAGCTGGCGGGCATCCACCTGGAGGGGCCGTTCCTCGCCGGGGCCCGCTGCGGGGCCCACGATCCGGCGGCCCTGCGGGAACCGGACGCCGCCACCGTGGACACGCTGCTGGCGGCGGGGCGGGACAGCATCCACATGGTCACACTCGCCCCGGAGCTGCCCGGGGCGCTGGACGCGGTCCGGCGGCTCACGGACGCGGGTGTGCTGGCCGCGATCGGGCACACCGACGCCTCCGGGGACGCCGTCGGGGCGGCCGTGGACGCGGGGGCCCGCGTGGCCACCCACCTGTTCAACGGCATGCCCGCCCTGCACCACCGCGAACCTGGGCCCGTCGGGGTGCTGCTGGACGACGAGCGCGTGACCGTGGAACTCATCGCCGACCTCGTCCACGTCCATCCCACCGTGCTGCGCCTGGCGGCCCGGCAC
>NZ_KI912263.1:21025-24705 GCF_000231035.2 Saccharomonospora iraqiensis subsp. paurometabolica YIM 90007
CTGGGTCGGGGCACCGCCGGACGACGCACGGTCCGTGCCGCGGCCGGACCGGGACGGACCCGGGTGAGCGGGTGCGGGGTTGCCGCGCCCACTACGCTGAGGCGCCGATGAGCGAGAATCCGGAACGTCTGCTGAGCGAGGCGTTGCGGGCGCAGGCACGGAACGCCCCACCGCCACCGCGGCACGCCGCCCCGTCCGGGCCGTCGGCCGCGTCCGGGCCGTCGGCCGCGTCGGTGCCGACGGGCGGTACGGACGGGTCCGGGGCCGGGCTCGCCGGCGGCTACGGGTTGCTGTCCGGTGCCGACCACGACTCCCTGGAACTGCGCCGTGCGGTGTCCGGTCTCGGTGGCGAGGAGGCGGGCTCCCGGCCGAACGGACAGCGACCCGGGGCGGGACCGCTGACCCTGCGCTGGATGTTGTTGCTCGCGGGGTCCCTCGGATTCGCAGTGGGATCGGTGCTCGGCCTGGTCACCCTCTGACCGGCACGGAGCACCGTCCCCTACCGCCACCGTCCCCTACCGCCGGCTGTCACCGCGCCATGCCGTACATCCGCTCGACCCGCAGCTTCACCACCAGTCTGCGCTCGGCGACCATCGCGGCGCGGAACTCGTCCCAGTCCGGGTGTTCACCCGCCATGGTCCGGTACAGCGCGACCAGGTCGGCCACCGTGTCGTCGTGCGGGTCGGCGGCCACCGGGGTGAGCTCCGCGGTCCCCTCGGCCACCGCGTACGACCAGCCGTCGGCACTGGAGACGTGATAGCTCGCCCGAGGATCCCGGCGGAGGTTGCGGGTCTTCGCCCGGTCGTCGGTGACTGACACCAGCACGGTGTCGGTGGCGGGGTCGAAGTGGTGAATCACGGTGGACAACTGGGGCCGTCCGTCCCGCCGGAGCGTGGCGAGCACACCGAACCGCCGGTCGGTCAGGAGTGCACGGAGTGCGTCATCGGTCATACCGGGCTCAACCGCGCGGACACCCGGCCGATTCCGAGTCACCGTCACCGCCTCGCCGGGCGGCAACGTAGTCTGCCGACGTGGACACGCTGCACGCCGACGCCGCGACGGTCGCCCCCGACTGGCTCATGACGGTGGGGATCCCCCTGCTCTGGGTCGTCGTGCTCAGTTTCGTGTTCATCGAGTGCGCGCTGATCCTCGGCCTGTTCCTGCCCGGTGACTCGCTGCTGCTCGGCGCCGGGATCGTGCTCGCCCAGGAGGGCGCGGAGGGGCAGGCCTGGGCACTGTCCGGGGTGGCCCTGGTGGTCGCCGTCCTCGGCAACCAGGCCGGGTACGCGATCGGCCGGAAGACGGGTGTGCACGTGGTCACCCGCCGGGACGGCAAGGTGCTGAACCGGCGGAACCTGGAACGGGCCCGGCTGTTCTTCGACCGCAGAGGCTTCTTCGCCGTCGTGGCGGCGCGCTACATCCCGTACGTCCGCACGCTCACCCCACCCATCGCGGGCGCGGCGGGGATGAACCCCGTGCGGTTCCTCGTCGCCACCGTCGTGGGTGCGGTGCTGTGGGTGCCCGCCCTCGTGCTGGTCGGGTACTACGGCGCGGGGCTGCTGGATTCGATGCCGTGGCTGAAGACCGCGCTGATGCTGGCCAGTCTGAGCTTCTTCGTCGGCGGAACCGTCTACGGGCTCTGGCGCTACCGCCAGGAGATGCGCAAGCCGAGCGACACCGAGGCGCAGACCACCCGGGCCTGACGGCCCGCCCCACGCGGCACCTCAGACGGCGAAGTGCGGCAGGTCCATCTCCCGGACGATGAGATCGGCGCGGTCCGCGGTCCGCGCGATCAGGTCGGCGTTGCGCTGGTCCGAACCGCGGGCGCGTTGCTGGGCCTCCACGAGTGAGCGTCCGTAGCGGCGGTGCCGGGTCACCAACCGCGCGATGCGGGCGTCCTCGTCCGGCTGCAGATACCAGACCTCGTCGATCAGGGAGCGCAGGGTGTCCCACGGGTCGGAGTCGAGCAGCAGGTAGTTCCCCTCAGTGATCACCAGCCGCACGCCCGGCGGGACGGGTACCGCACCGGCGATCGGCTCCTCGATCTCCCGCCGGAACTCCGGCGCGTACACCGGCTCGCGGCCCTCCGACAGCCGCCGGACGAGGTGGACGTAGCCGTGGGCGTCGAACGTGTCCGGTGCCCCCTTGCGGTCGGTCCGGCCCAGCCTGGCCAGCTCCACCTGCGCGAGGTGGAAGCCGTCCATGCCCACCACGGCCGCGTGCGAACCCAGCGCGTCGGCGATCCGCCAGGCCAGGGACGTCTTCCCCGACGCGGGCGGACCCGCGATGCCCAGCACCGTGCGCCTGCCGGTGTCGACCAGCGTCTGCGCGCGGCCGAGCAGTTCGTCGAACGAGGTCATGTCACTCCCCTCGGAAGCCGGGCGCCCCGGACCCGGCGGGCGCCGGGGCGCCGGAGCGCGTCACAGGCGGAGCGCCCGAGCGCAGCGAGGAGAGCACCCGGGCGCGGCCACGGTCACGGCGGCGTGGGTGGCCGGCTCCGCCGGGAGCTCCCGGACACGGACCTCCTCCACGTCCCGCGCCTGCGACCGTAGGCGGGCGGCCGCGACTCGGCAAGCGTTTGCGCAAACGGTTGGCGATGGGGTTGGCTGACGTGCGACCCGTCGTCACCGTGCTCCAGGAGGCGATCATGGCACCGCCGCGGTCGAACCGGCCCACCCAGCGCGACATCGCCGACCTGGCCGGTGTGTCGATCACCACCGTCTCGCACGTCGTCAACGGCACCCGGGCCGTGGCACCCGAGACTCGTGCCGCGGTACTCAACGCCGTCGAACGGACCGGCTACACGGGCGACGCCATCGCCCGGTCGCTCGTCACGGGCGGCACCCGCACGATCGGGGTGGCGATCTCCCTGCTGGCGAACCCGTACTTCGCGACCCTGATGCGGACCGTCGAACGCGAGGCCGCGGCCGCCGGGTACACGGTCCTGCTGGCGGACACGCACGACACGGCGGAGACGGAGGGCGCCATCGTCCGCGCGTTGCGCGCCCGGCGGGTGGAGGGGTTGCTGCTCACCCCGGCCCCCGGCGACGGTGCGGTGGTCGGCGAGCTGGTGTCCGTCGGGACCCCCACGGTGCTGCTCGACCGGGTGTCCACGCGCGGCGACGTCGACCAGGTCGGCTCGGAGAACATCCAGGCGTCCTCGGCGCTGACCGAGCACCTGGCCGCGCACGGGCACCGCCGGATCGGCCTGATCAGCGGCACGCCCGGGCTCGCGACCAGTGAGGAACGCATTCTCGGGCACCGGCTGGGCCTCGGCCGCGCCGGACTGCCGTGGGACCCGGATCTGCTCGCCTGCGGGTACTCCGAGTCCGGGTGGGCCGCCCACGCCTTCGGCACCCTGCTGGACGCGTCCGATCCGGCCACGGCCGTGGTCGTGTCCAACGACGCGATGTCCGTCGGGGTGCTGCACGAGGCGCGCAGGCGCGGGATCCGGATCGGGACCGACGTGGCCGTGGTCGGCTACGACGACCCGGAGTGGGCCGACCTGGTCGATCCGCCGCTGACCACGATGGCGCAGCCGGTCGCCGAGATCGGGGCGCAGGCCGTGCGGTTGCTGCTCGCCCGGATCGCCGACCCCGACCGTGCCGCCGAGACGGTCCGGCTGGCCCCCGAGCTGCGTCACCGACGCTCCTGCGGGTGCACCCCGCCCGGGGACCCCG
>NZ_KI912263.1:24805-25082 GCF_000231035.2 Saccharomonospora iraqiensis subsp. paurometabolica YIM 90007
CGGGCACCGCCGCGCCGGACGGCCGCTACCCGCTCGGCAGGCTGGACGTCGAGGTCACCGGCGGGGTGGCCACCCTGCCGTCCGACGGGACGCTGGCCGGCAGCACGCTCACGATGGACGCGGCGTTCCGTCACCTCGTGCGGGACGTGGGGCTGACCGTGTCCGAGGCGGTGGCCGCCACCGCCGGACACCCCGCCGCGTTGCTCGGCCTGTCCGGGACCACCGGAGCGCTGCGCCCCGGGCTGTCCGCCGACCTCGTGGTGCTGGACGCCGACCT
>NZ_KI912263.1:25182-62246 GCF_000231035.2 Saccharomonospora iraqiensis subsp. paurometabolica YIM 90007
CCGCCCGGCTCCCGGCCGCCCGGCTCCTGACCGGGCGCGGCCGGCGGCCGGTCACCAGGCCGAGCGCAGGTCCGCGTGTTGCCGGATCCAGGTGTGCATCACGATGCCCGCCGCCACCCCCGCGTTGATCGAACGGGTGGTCCCGAACTGCGCGATCGAGACCACCAGCGACGCGGCGGCCTGGGCGTCCGGCGACAGCCCGGGCCCCTCCTGCCCGAACAGCAGCACGCAGTCCCGCGGCAGGTCCGCGGTCTCCACCGGCACCGCACCGGGCCGGTTGTCCACGGCGACGACGGCGAGGCCGTGTGCGGTGGCGTACTCCACCAGACCGGAGACCTCCGGGTGGTGGTGGAGGTGCTGGTAGCGGTCGGTGACCATCGCCCCGCGCCGGTTCCACCGGCGCCTGCCGACGATGTGCACCGCGGCGGCGGCGAACGAGTTCGCCGTGCGCACCACCGTGCCGATGTTGTGGTCGTGCTGGAAGTTCTCGATCGCCACGTGGAACGGGTACCGCCGGGTGTCCATGTCGGCGACGATCGCCTCGCGGCGCCAGTACCGGTAGGCGTCGACCACGTTGCGCCGGTCGCCGTGCTCCAGCAGTTCGGGGTCGTACCGCTCGTCGGTGGGCCAGGGCCCCTCCCACGGACCCACACCCACCCCGCTGTCGGTGGTCGACCATTCGGTCGGTCCCGGCGTCTCCGTCACACCCGCCATTGTCCCCACGGGCGGGACCGTTCCCCTGCGCAGGTGCCGCTCAGCGCAGCCCCGCTCAGCGCAGCCCCACTCAGCGCAGCCCCACTCAGCGCAGCCCGAGGTCGTCGAGGTCGAGCAGCGACCGGTAGGGCAGCCCCCGCTCCTCGATCGCCTCGCGGGCGCCGGTGTCCCGGTCGACGACGGTGGCCACCCCGACCACGGTGGCGCCCGCCTCGCGCAGCGCGTCCACGGCGGTGAGCACGCTGCCCCCGGTGGTGGAGGTGTCCTCGACGGCGAGCACCCGCTGCCCCGCCACCTCCATACCCTCGATCCGGCGCTGGGTGCCGTGCTCCTTCGCCGTCTTGCGCACCACGAAGGCGTCCAGCACCACGTCGTCGGCCGCCGCCGAGTGCAGCATCGCGGTCGCCACCGGGTCGGCGCCCAGGGTGAGGCCCCCCACGGCCACGTACTCCCAGTCGGCGGTGCGCTGCCGCAGCAGCCTGCCGATCAGCGGGGCCGCCGCGTGGTGCAGGGTGGCCCGGCGCAGGTCGACGTAGTAGTCGGCCTCCGCGCCGGAGGAGAGCACGACCCGGCCGCGGATCACACAGAGCTCGGTGACCAGCCGGGCGAGTTCGGTCTTCGCCGCTCGGTCCAAGGAAGGGTTCGCCACAGCGGCGAGTCTGACACGAGGCCCGCGGACGGGCCGCCCTCAGGTGCGGTCCCGGCCGGCGAACCGGCCGCCGAGGCGTCGGACCACACCGCGCGGCAGGAGTCGCCCGACCGCGGCCACGATCTTGTAGCGCTTGCTGGGCACCGAGACCACCCGGCCCGCCCGCAGGTCCGCCAGTGCCTCGTCGACGACCCTGCGGGCGTCGAGCCACAGCACACCCGGGCCGGACTTGTCCAGCCCCGCCCGCGCGTGGAACTCCGTGTGGGTGAATCCGGGGCACAGCGCCAGCACGCGCACCCCAGAACCGTGCAACGCGGAGGCCAGGCCGTCCGAGAACGACGTGACCCACGCCTTGCTCGCGGTGTAGGTCGAGCCGCGGCCGGAGAAGAACCCGGCCACGCTGGAGACGTTGACGATGTCCCCGCCGCCCCGTTCCCGCATCCCCGGCACCGCCGCGCGGGTCAGCCGGAGCACGGCGGTGACGTTGACATCGAGCTGGCGCTGCAGCGCCTCGACGTCGGCGGTCCAGAACTCGCCGGACAGGCCGAGGCCGGCGTTGTTGACCAGCATGTCGACCGGGGACCCGGTGAGTCGTCGTTCCACGGCGTCCCGGCCCGCCTCGGTGGCCAGGTCGGCGGTGAGGGTCTCGACCCGCACGCCGTGTCGGGTCCGGAGTTCGTCGGCGCGCTCGGCGAGTCGGTCCGCGTCCCGCGCGACGAGCACGAGGTCCCTGCCTTCGGCGGCCAGCGTGTCCGCGAAGACGGCCCCGATGCCCGCGGTGGCTCCCGTGATCAGTGCTACCGGCATGAGGGTCAAACTACCGCCCGGGCGATCACTACGCTGATGACAGGCAGTATCTTGCTCAAACCATTGGGGGTACCCGCGAGCCTCACCCGACCGAGGGAATGGACTCCAGATGGGAAACGGTGCCATCGACTACCTGTCGTTCGTTCGCGGCTACATCGCGGCGACCGACGACGATGCCGCGGGGGCCGACACCGTCGGAGAACCGGACACCCCGCACAACCCGCACGGTCCGGACACGGACGGCCCCGGCGGTGGGATCGATCCCGACTCGTACGCGGAGGGGTTCGCGGCGGCGACCGAGCCCGTGGAGCACACGCTGACCTACCGCGAGCTCTCTCTCCAGGACGGCGGCCGGTTCGCCGGGACCCTCGACCTCGTCGACCCCTCACCGGCCCCGGTCGGCACGGACACGGAACCGGAGGAAGACGCGGAGCCGGAGGAAGACGCGGAGCCGGAGGAAGCCACGGAACCGGCGGCGGGGCCCGCGGCGGCCCCGGACCCGGTCCCGTCGGCGGGATTCCGGCAGACCGACTTCAAGCAGGCGTCGCTCCGGGCACTGCTCAAGCACTACGACACGGAGTCGCTGCGGGCCGAGAGCCACCGGCTCCGGCAGGGGCGGTCGTCCACCGGACTCGGCCCGGCGGAGGGCCCGGCCACCGCGGACGGGGACGCGCCGGTCGGGGGCCTGCTCGTCGCCGGGAACCCGGGCACCGGAGACCCGGACCCCGGCCCGGATACCGAAGGCCCGGGTACCGAAGGCCCGGTCGGCGAAGGCCCGGTCGGCGAAGGCCCGGTCGGCGAAGGCCCGGTCGGCGAGGATTCGACCACCGACGGGCCGGGCGTCGTGGACGGTCCGGCCGGGAACGACCTCCCGCAGCGCCCCTCGGTGTCCGGGACGCTCGATCTGGACTGACGGACCCACCCGGAACGCGGGAGCACGCCGGTCGACGGTCCGCACCCGCGGTCAGCGTCCCGCCGGACCGCCCTCGGTCTCGGCCGGGGTGGAGGCGCCCGCGTCAGCGTCCCCGGACTCGTTCCCGGAACCGCCGGAGCCGGCCGAGGAGTCGTCGTCCCCGGAACCGGTCGTCACGGCCGTCCCGCCGGACGTGGCGCCCGACGTGGCGCCGCCGCCCGACGTGGCGGCGCCCGACGTGGTACTGCCCGACGTGGTGCCGACGGAGGCGGAACCGGAGCCGCCGGGGCCGGACGGGGGCGAATCCGTGGTGCCGGACCCGCTCGCGGTACCCGTGTCCGCGCCGACCGGGTCGAGCTCGGCGTCCTCCAGCGCGGCACGATCCGACTCGGCGTCGGCGAGCGGCGTACGCGCGGGCGCCCCGTCCTCCTCGAAGGGGTCGACGATGTCGGCGATCTCGCCCAGGTCCCGCAGCAGCCGCTCCAGGCGCGACGGCCCCACGTTCGGCGCGACGCTGGCCAGCACCCACTCGTTCTCCAGCCAGGCGACCCCCACGTCCCCGCCGAGCCCGTCGGCGGCGTCCACGAGATCCTGACCGATCATCGTGCGTGCCCGGCCGAGGTCGTCGGCGAAGGCGTAGCGCTGGCCGACCGGGCCGAGTAGTTCGGGCATCTCGGCACGCTGGAACGGCACGCTCGCCAGCCACAGTTCGAGCAGCACGGGATGCACCCGGTTGCACCGCACGGCCACGATCACCGCGGGGATGACGCCGTCCGACTCGATGTCGAAGACGAACACCGGACGGCGCCCGTCGGCGGTGAACGTCGACCCCGCCACGACGTTGACCGCCCCCTGCGCCGCGAAGTAACCGATCGCGCCGCCGGACCACTGCCGGGGCAGCCCCTCGTCCTCCTCGACGTACTGCCAGCCGCGCAACTCGGCCCAGCGTGCGCGCTCGCGGTTGCGCGAACTCTCCCTGGCGCGGTCGGCGGTGAGCAGGCCGAGCCCGGCGACCGCGGCGACGGCGGCGATGACGAACCAGATCCACGCTGGAATACCCACGGCGCACAGGGTATCCGGCACGGCCCGCCGACCAAGATCAGCGGGCCGTGTCGCGCCGACTCGTTCGGCGGAGGCCCCGTGGAGAGCGGGGTGTTACTCCTTCCGGGTGACGACGAGGGGCTTCTCGCTGTCGACCGGGGACTCCGGGACGTCGACGTGCACCGTGTCGCCGTCCCGGACCTCGCCCGCGAGCAGCTTGCGGGCCAGTTCGTCACCGATCGCGGACTGGACCAGCCTGCGCAACGGCCGCGCCCCGTAGACGGGGTCGAAACCGTTCAGCGCCAGCCAGTCCCGCGCGGCCGGGGTGACCTCCAGGGTGAGCCTGCGCTGCGCGAGCCGTCGCGCCAGCCGCCGCACCTGGATGTCGACGATCTCGGTGAGCTGCTCGGTGTCCAGCGCGTGGAACACGACCACGTCGTCCAGCCGGTTGAGGAACTCCGGCTTGAAGTGCTGCCGCACCACCGTCATCACCGAGTCCGTGCGCTGCTGTTCGGTCAGCGCCGGGTCGGCGATCGCCTGCGAGCCCAGGTTCGACGTGAGCACGAGAATCGTGTTGCGGAAGTCCACCGTACGGCCCTGCCCGTCGGTGAGGCGCCCGTCGTCGAGCACCTGCAACAGCACGTCGAACACGTCCGGGTGAGCCTTCTCGACCTCGTCGAGCAGCACCACCGAGTACGGCCGCCTGCGGACCGTCTCGGTGAGCTGGCCACCCTGGTCGTACCCGACATAGCCGGGCGGGGCACCGACCAGCCGCGCGACCGAGTGCTTCTCGCTGTACTCGCTCATGTCCACGCGCAGCATCGCGCGCTCGTCGTCGAACAGGAACTCGGCCAGCGCCTTGGCCAGCTCGGTCTTGCCGACACCGGTGGGGCCGAGGAACAGGAACGACCCGGTGGGCCGGTCCGGGTCGGCGACCCCGGCGCGTGCCCGGCGCACCGCGTCGGAGACCACCCGCACGGCGTCGGCCTGCCCGACCACCCGCCCGGCGAGCTCCTCCTCCATGCGCAGCAGCTTGCCGGTCTCGCCCTCCAGGAGCCTGCCCGCGGGGATGCCGGTCCACGCGCTCACGACGTCGGCCACGTCGTCCGGACCGACCTCCTCCTTGAGCATCACCTCGCCCGTGTCCTCCACCCGCTCCGAGGCACGGGTGGCCTCGTCCAGCTCCTTCTCCAGCGCGGGGATCCGGCCGTACCGCAGTTCGGCGGCACGGCCGAGGTCGGAGTCCCGCTCGGCGCGGTCGGCCTCGCCCCGCAGCTGTTCCAGCTGCTCCTTCAGCTCCCGGACCCGCTCGATCGAGCCCTTCTCGTTCTGCCAGCGCGCGGTCAGTGCGTTCAGACGTTCGCGCTTCTCGGCCAGCTCCCTGCGCAGCGTCTCGAGCCGCTCCCGCGAGGCGGCGTCGTCCTCGGCCGACAACGCCATCTCCTCGATTTCCAGACGCCGCACGGTGCGCTCGACCTCGTCGATCTCCACCGGCCGCGAGTCGATCTCCATGCGGAGCCGGGACGCGGCCTCGTCCACCAGGTCGATCGCCTTGTCCGGCAGGAACCGCGCGGTGATGTAGCGGTCGGACAGCGTCGCGGCGGCCACCAGGGCCGCGTCGGTGATCCGCACGCCGTGGTGGACCTCGTAGCGTTCCTTCAGCCCCCGCAGGATGCCCACGGCGTCCTCCACGGAGGGCTCGCCCACCATGACCTGCTGGAACCGGCGCTCCAGGGCGGCGTCGGTCTCGATGTGTTTGCGGTACTCGTCGAGCGTGGTGGCACCGACCATGCGCAGCTCACCCCGGGCGAGCATCGGCTTGATCATGTTGCCCGCGTCCAGCGAGGAGTCCCCACCTCCGCCACCGCCCGCGCCGACGATCGTGTGCAGCTCGTCGATGAAGGTGACGACCTGCCCCTCGGACTCCTTGATCTCCTTGAGCACGGCCTTGAGGCGTTCCTCGAACTCGCCCCGGTACTTCGCACCCGCGACCATCGACCCGAGGTCCAGAGCCACGACCCGCTTGCCGCGCAGCGACTCGGGCACGTCCCCGGCGACGATGCGCTGGGCCAGACCCTCCACGATCGCGGTCTTGCCCACCCCGGGTTCGCCGATGAGCACCGGATTGTTCTTGGTCCGCCGGGACAGCACCTGCACCACCCGGCGGATCTCGGTGTCCCGCCCGATCACCGGGTCGAGGTCACCGGCCTTCGCCCGCTCGGTGAGGTCGAGTCCGTACTTCTCCAGCGCCTGGTAGGTGCCTTCGGGATCCGGGGTGGTCACGCGGGCGGAGCCGCGCACCCGGGTGAACGCCTCCCGGAGGGCGTCCGGGGTGGCACCGTGCCGCTGCAGCAGCTCCGCGACCGGGCCGCCCTCCGCGGCCAACCCCACCAGCACGTGTTCGGTGGAGACGTACTCATCACCCAGTTCGGTGGCCAGCTTCTGCGCACGGGTGAGCGACGTGACGGCGTGGCCGTCGAACTGCGGCGTGGACACGGTCGCCCCGGTCGCCGAGGGCAGTCCGGCGGTGACCGGTTCGAGATCCTTGCGGACGACCGCGACATCGGCCCCGACCGCCTCCAACAGCGGCACGGTGAGCCCGTCGCCCTGCGCCAGGAGCGCACCGAGCAGATGCGCGGGTGAGATCTCCGGATTGCCCGCCATCGTGGCGGCCTGTGCGGCCGACGAGATCGCCTGCTGCGTCTTCGTTGTCGGGTTGAACGCGTCCATCCCTCACCTCTTGTGGTGCTGCTTTCGTGTTGTCGGCTTGTCGGGGTCGATTCGCGGTTACCGGCCACAGGAGGACGGATCACGCCCGCCCGGACGGCCGATGCCCGGTCGGACCCGTGTTGCCCACCCTCAACAAGAACAACGTAAGGAAACTTGAGTGTGTTCCGCTCAATCCGGACGATCTCCCGGTGAGAGGTAGGTAACTTTGCGTAACGAAATGCCGCAGGGTCTTGTCAGCCGTGCCCCTTTAGGGTCAGATACCGCACCATGTCTGTGAACCACACCACGGAGGTCGCGTCGAGCCCACCGGCCGACCCGGCCACACACGTCCTCGCGGCCGAGGGAGGGACCCTCGCCTCGATCGAGGAAGCGATCAACAGCGTTTTCGACCCGTTGACGGAGGGCCTCTCCGCGTTCGTGTTCGCCGAGATCAGCATCGGCAGCATCTCGTTCCCGTGGATCGTGGCCTGGCTGATCCTCGCGGCGACCGTCTTCACGATCTACTTCGGGTTCATCCAGTTCCGCGGCTTCAAGCTGGCCACCGAGATCGTCCGGGGCAAGTACACCGACAAGACCGAGCCCGGGGAGATCTCGCACTTCGCGGCGCTGTCCTCGGCGGTGTCCGGCACCGTGGGACTCGGCAACATCGCCGGTGTCGGCGTCGCGGTGACCATCGGCGGCGCCGGGGCGACGTTCTGGATGATCCTGGCGGGTCTGCTCGGGATGTGCACCAAGTTCGTCGAGTGCACCCTGGGTGTGAAGTACCGCGAGACGCACGCCGACGGCACCGTCTCCGGTGGCCCGATGCACTACCTGCGCAAGGGCCTCGCCGAGCGGTTCGGCAACGCGTTCGGCCGAGGGCTGGGGAAGGTGCTCGCCGTCCTGACCGCGGTCATGCTGCTGTTCTTCGCCTTCTCCGGCGGCAACATGTTCCAGGCGAACCAGACCTTCTCCCAGCTCAAGAACGTCACCGGCGGGGAGGACGGCCTGCTCGGCGGCGCCGGCGCCTCGCTGATCTTCGGCATCGTGCTCGCGATCGTCGTCGGCTTCGTCATCATCGGCGGGATCAAGTCCGTCGGCGCCGTGACCAGCAGGCTGGTGCCCGCCATGGCGGTGGTCTACATCGCCGCCTGCCTCGTCGTCATCCTCGTCAACATCACCAGCGTGCCCGACGCGGTCGGCCAGATCGTCGGCGGCGCGTTCGCCCCGGAGGGCGTCGTCGGTGGTGCGATCGGCGCCCTGATCGTCGGTTTCCAGCGTTCGGCCTTCTCCAACGAGGCGGGCCTCGGTTCGGCCCCGATCGCGCACTCGGCGGTCAAGACGAAGAACCCGGCCACCGAGGGCCACGTGGCGCTGCTGGAGCCGTTCATCGACACCGTCGTGGTCTGCACGATGACGGCGCTGACCATCGTCATCGCCGCACCGCAGATGTGGCTGGACAGCAAGGCCACCCTGTTCGCGGGCGGCGAGCCGCCGAGCAACGAGCAGGGTGTCACCATCACCTCGGAGGCGTTCGGCACCGTGCTGCCGTGGTTCCCGTACGTGCTGACCGTCGCCGTGGCACTGTTCGCGCTCTCCACGCTGATCACCTGGGGCTACTACGGCCAGAAGGCGTGGATCTTCCTGTTCGGCAAGTCCCGGGTGACCGAGCGGGTGTACCAGGTGCTGTACTGCCTGTTCGTCGTGATCGGCTCGGTGCTCACCCTGGGCAGTGTGCTGTCCTTCGCCGACGCCGTGCTGTTCATGCTCGCGCTGTTCAACATCATCGGTCTCTACCTGCTGATGCCGGTGGTCAAGCGCGAGGTCCGCTCCTTCCGGGACAAGCTCCGCTCCGGTGAGGTGAGCAAGGTCGACGACACGGTCCACAGCTGACCACGACCGACCCGTCCACGTGAGACCGCCCGTCCCCGGTCCGGGGGCGGGCGGTCTCGCATGATCGGCGCGAGAGCGCATGTCCGACCGGCGTCCGGGAGGCCGCCTACCGCGACCGGCGTACGGGACCTAATGTGGTCGCCGGACCGCTCGGCCTGGAAGGTGAACCCCGTTGTTGCCCGTGACAGTGCGCTCGCCGTGGCCGCGCTCGCTGTTGCCGTCGGTGCGGGTCTCGCCCGCGCGGACGGTCCGGACCCCGCCGGGGTGCGCGCGATGACGAACGAACCGATCAGCCCGATCCCGGAGTTGGCGCCACCCCGCCAGGCGCCGCCCGCCGTCGTCGAGATGGTGGGGCACATCCGCCGGACCTGGCAGCTGGCACGGCCGTACCTGCCGGAGATCACCGAGGACTTCTACAACCTGCTGTTCACCCTCGCGCCCACCACGCGCGACTTCTTCCCCGCCAGCCTGCAGGCCGAACAGGGCCGCACCCTCCGGGCACTGGTGCACGTGCTGCACATGGTCGACCGGCCGGACGATCTCGCGCCGTTCCTGCACGAACTCGGCAGGGACTACCGCAAGTTCGACGCGCGGCCCGACCACTACGAGGCGGTGGGCACCGCGCTGCTCGCCGCCCTGAAGCGCTGGCTGGACGACGCCTGGACCCCCGAGGTCGAACGCGCGTGGGCGGAGGCCTACACCCTCGTCGCCCGGTCGATGCAGGACGCCGCGGAGGAGTACCGCCACCAGCCGCCGTACTGGCGGGCCACCGTCGCCGAGCACTACCGGCTCGGCAGGGACCTGGCCCTCATCCGGGTGGAACCGGAGGAGCCGATCCCCTACCGCGCGGGTCAGTACTTCAGTGTGGAGGTGCCGCAGCGTCCCCGGTTGTGGCGGCATCTCTCCCCGGCGAACGCGCCGAGGCCGGACGGCTCGCTGGAGTTCCACGTGCGTGCCGTCGACGGCGGCTGGGTGTCACGGGCGATCGTCGGCCACACCCGGCAGGGGGACGAATGGCGGATCGGGCCGCCGCTCGGTGGTCTGCACGTCGACCGGGAGGCCGGATACCCGGTGCTGATGATCGCGGGCGGCACGGGGGTCGCCCCGCTGCAGGCCCTCGTGGACGAGCTGGGCCGGTTCGTCACGAACCCGCCCGTGACGTTCTTCTACGGCGGCCGGACGCGGGCCGACCTCTACGCGCTCGACCAGGTGCGGGGGCTCGCCGCCACGAACCCGTGGCTGACCGTGCGCCCGGTGGTGGAGCACCCGGACGGGATGCCCGGTTTCGAGCACGGCACGCTCGCCGAGGCCGTCACACGCCGCGGCCCCTGGGCCGACCACGACGTCCTCGTCTCCGGCTCCCCAGGGATGATCAAGGGCACGGTGTCCCGGATGCTGGTGGCGGGAACGGCCCTGCACCAGATCCGCTACGACCCCTTCGCCCTGGACTGAGCGACCCCGGGTGCACACACCCGCCCCGGAACCGTCCGCCCCGGAACCGTCCGCGTCGGGCCGAGCGGTTCGGGCGGTCAGCGGCGGCGGTCCGGGCGCCAGACGACCAGGGCGTTGCGGCGGGCGGGCACGAGGTCCCTGCGGTAGGAGGCGTGGACGGCCGCCGCGGCCTGCTCGGCGGCCGCGTAGGCCGCGGCGAGCTCCTCGTTCAGCTCGGTCACCCGCTGCTGCAGGGCCTCGACCTGGTTCTCCAGTTCGATGATCCGTTTGATCCCGGCGAGGTTGACCCCCTCCTCCTGGGACAGGCGCTGGACCTCCCGCAGCTGCGCGATGTCCCGCAGCGAGTACCGCCTGCCCCCTCCCGGGGTGCGGCCGGGACACACCAGACCCAGTCGGTCATAGGAGCGCAGGGTCTGCGCGTGCAGCCCGGACAACTGCGCCGCCACCGAGATCACGAAGACCGGCGTGTCCTCGTCCGCACCGTGCGGCAATCCTCCCGGCAGACCGGAACCACCGAACATGCACGCCTCACTCCCTGTCTCGCAACAGCGCGGTGATCTCGGGCCGTGGATCCGTGTCCGCGACCGTCTCGGCGTAGCGCTCCAGCGCCTTCCTGGCCTTCGCGTCCAGCTTACCGGGCACCACAACCTGCAACGTGACCAGCAGATCGCCCTGGGTGCCGTCCCGCCGGGTGATGCCCTTGCCGCGCACCCGCAGGACCCGCCCGCTCGACGTCCCCGCGGGAACCTTCAGCGAGACCTTGGACTCCAGGGTCGGGACGGTCACGGTCGTGCCGAGCGCGACCTCGCTGAAGTCCACCGGCACGGTGATCGTCAGGTCGTTGCCGGACCGGCCGAACACCTCGTGCGGCCGGACGTGGACGCGCACGTAGAGATCCCCGGCGGGAGCGCCGCCCCGGCCGGGCTCGCCCTGGCCCGCCAGCCGGATGCGCTGATTGTCGTCCACGCCCGGCGGGATCCGCACGGTCAGCGTCCGGGTGCGGTCGCTGACCCCTTCGCCGCCGCACTCCTGGCAGGGCTGGTCGATGATCGTGCCGCGACCGCGGCAGTCCCGGCACGGCTCGGAGAAGGCGAACGCACCCTGGCTGCGGTTGACCAGGCCCACACCCGAACAGGTCGGGCAGGTGCGGGGGCCGGTGCCCGGACGGGCACCGTTGCCGTGGCAGGTACCGCAGGTCGCCGGGCTGGACAGCCGCAGCGGCAGGGTCGCACCCCGCACCGCCTCGGCGAACTCGATGCGCACATCGGTCTCCACGTCCGCGCCGCGCTGACCACGGGTCGCCGTGCCCGCGCCACCACCGCGCCGACCGAAGAGATTGCCCAGCATGTCACCGAGGCCACCGCCGAAGCCGGCACCGCCGCTCGTGCCGCCCTGCCCGAAGATGTCACCGAGGTCGAAACCGCCCGCTCCCCCGGGACCGCCGGGGCCACCGCCGCGGCCGCCACCGGGGAAGTTGAAGCCGCCCGCGCCCCCGGCGCCGAAGAGGCTGCGGGCCTCGTCGTACTCCTTGCGCTTGTCGGGGTCGGACAGCACACCGTAGGCCTCCGAGACGGCCTTGAACCTGCGTTCGGCCTCCTCGTCACCGGGGTTGGCGTCCGGGTGGTTCTCCCTGGCGAGCTTGCGGTACGCCTTCTTGATCTCGTCGGCGGAAGCGTCGGAGGAGACGCCCAACTCGCGGTAGAAGTCCTTGTCGATCCATTCCCTCGCACTCATCGGGCGTCCCCTCCCTCCGGCTTCTCGTCAGCGCGCGTTCTCATCGGTGTCGACGGGCAGCTCGCCCTCGACGGGTGCGTCCACGGGTCCGGTGCCGGGCACCCCGTCCGCCGCGGCGTCCGCGGCCCCGGACTGGGCGGGCTCGTGGTCGGTCACCGCGACCAGCGCGGAGCGCAGCACCCGGTCGCCGAGCCGGTACCCCCGACGGAGCACCGTCGTCACGGTCGGGCCGTCGACCTCGGGCGAGGTGTCGTGCTGCACCGCCTCGTGGACACTGGGGTCGAAGGTCTCGCCCTCCCGGGCGAAGGACTCCAGGCCCTCCTTCTCCAGCACGCCCACGAGCTTGTCCGCCACGGCCTTGAACGGGCCGGTGAGGTCACCGTGCGCCTCCGCCCGCTCCAGGTCGTCCAGCAACGGGAGGAGGTCACCGACCACCGACGCCTTGCCGGACTCCGCCATGGACTCCCGCTCGCGGTCGACCCGCCTGCGGTAGTTGGCGTACTCGGCCTGCACGCGCTGGAGATCGGCGGTGCGCTCCTGCAGCTGCTTCTCCACGTCCGAGATCGGCGCGGCCGCCTCGTCCACGGTGCCCTCCACCGGGGGCGGTCCGGAGGCGTCCGCCGCGAACCCCTCCGGACCCTCCTGCTCCGGGTACCCCTCGCCGTCCTCCGACGGACGGGGCTGTCCGGTCTCCGGGTCGACCTTCCGACGGTCCCGCACGACCACCGGCTCCTCTTCCAGTTCCTGCTCGAACTCGTCGCGCTCGGTCACTTCTTGTCGTCCTCGTCGACGATCTCGGCGTCCACGACGTCGTCGTCCTTGCCGGAGGCAGCACCGGAGGTGCCGCCCGTCGTGCCGGTCGCGCCCGCGTCGGCACCGTCGGCGCCACCCTGGGCGCCGGTGTCCGCGTACAGCGCGGTGGCCAGCTCCTGCGAGGCCGAGTTCAGCTTCTCCATCGACTCGCGGATCTTGGCGGTGTCGTCGCCCTTGAGCGCCTCGTTGGCCTCGTCGATCGCGGTCTTGACCTTGCCCTTGAGCTCCTCGGGCAGCTTCTCGTCGTTGTCGGCGACGAACTTCTCGGTCTGGTAGACCAGCGTCTCCGCCTGGTTGCGGGTCTCGGCCTCCTCGCGGCGCTGGCGGTCCTCCTCCGCATGCGCCTCGGCATCCTTGACCATCTGGTCGATGTCCTCCTGCGGGAGCGCGGAGCCACCAGTGATCTTGATGCTCTGCTCCTTGCCCGTGCCGAGGTCCTTCGCCGTCACGTGCACGATGCCGTTGGCGTCGATGTCGAACGTGACCTCGATCTGCGGCACGCCCCGCGGTGCGGGCGGGATCCCGGTGAGCTCGAAGCTGCCGAGCTTCTTGTTGTGCGCGGCGATCTCCCGCTCACCCTGGAAGACCTGGATCTGCACCGACGGCTGGTTGTCGTCGGCCGTGGAGAAGATCTCGCTGCGCTTGGTCGGGATGGTGGTGTTGCGTTCGATCAGCTTGGTGAACACGCCACCCTTGGTCTCGATGCCCAGCGACAGCGGGGTCACGTCCAGCAGCAGGACGTCCTTGACCTCGCCCTTGAGCACACCGGCCTGAAGCCCGGCACCGACGGCGACGACCTCGTCCGGGTTCACGCCCTTGTTCGCGTCCTTGCCGCCGGTCAGCTCCTTGACCAGGTCGGCGACGGCGGGCATCCGGGTGGAGCCACCCACCAGCACCACGTGGTCGATCTCGCTGACCGAGATGCCGGCGTCCCGCACCACGTTGTTGAACGGGGCCTTGGTGCGCTCCAGCAGGTCGGAGGTGATCCGCTGGAACTCCGCACGGGACAGCGTCTCGTCGAGGAACAGCGGGTTCTTGTCCGCGTCGACCGTGATGTAGGGCAGGTTGATGTTCGCGCTGCCGGAGCTGGACAGCTCGATCTTGGCCTTCTCCGCGGCCTCCTTGATGCGCTGCAGCGCCATCCGGTCCTTGGTCAGGTCGATGCCGTGCGAGGCCTTGAACTTGTCCACCAGCCAGTCGACGATGCGCTCGTCCCAGTCGTCACCACCGAGGTGGTTGTCACCGCTGGTGGCGCGGACCTCGACCACACCTTCGCCGATCTCCAGCAGCGACACGTCGAAGGTGCCGCCACCGAGGTCGAAGACCAGGATGGTCTGTTCCTTCTCGCCCTTGTCCAGCCCGTACGCCAGGGCGGCCGCGGTGGGCTCGTTGACGATGCGCAGCACGTTCAGCCCGGCGATCTGGCCGGCCTCCTTGGTGGCCTGGCGCTGGGCGTCCTCGAAGTACGCCGGCACGGTGATGACCGCGTCCGTGACATCGTCACCCAGGTAGGCCTCGGCGTCGCGCTTGAGCTTCATCAGCACGCGCGCGCTGATCTCCTGCGGCGTGTACTGCTTGTCGTCGATCTCGGTCTTCCAGTCGGTGCCCATGTGCCGCTTGACCGACCGGATCGTGCGGTCGACGTTGGTGACCGCCTGGTTCTTCGCGGGCTGACCCGTGAGCACCTCGCCGTTCTTGGCGAAGGCGACCACCGACGGGGTGGTCCTCGACCCCTCGGAGTTGGCGATGACCGTCGGCTCGCCGCCTTCCAGAACGGAGACGACCGAGTTGGTCGTGCCGAGGTCGATGCCGACCGTTCGCGCCATGTGTCTTTCCCTCCTGCTTGCTCGTCCACCGGGGCGACCGCCGGGGTGTGGTGGCCGCGTGTCCTCGGCGGCGTCGCGTCCTCGCTGTTGTACTCAGATGCCGCATCAACCTTGAGTAGTGCTTACTCAAGTTGTATCCGATCATCCGATCGGACGTCAAACCGTAGTTGAGTGAGCGACGCTCAAGGTTTCTGCATTTTCCAACGTCGGAGCCCACCGGGTTGTTCCCGTCCGCCCCGCCCGAAGGCGTACTGATCGCCGGATCACTAGCCTGACCGTCAGCGGACGACGCACGGACACGGTCCGGACACGGAGCGGTCCGCACACCGACTTCGACGGAGGTAGGCATGACACAGGCGCAGAATCCGTACGACTTCCTGCCGCAGGTGCCCTCGTTCACCGTGCGCAGTGACGATGTCGCCGACGGCGCGACGATGCCGGTACCCCAGCGCAGCGGCGTCATGGGGGCGGGTGGTGCGGACCGCTCCCCCCATCTCACGTGGGAGGCGTTCCCCGAGGGCACGCAGAGCTTCGCGGTGACCTGCCTCGACCCGGACGCCCCGACCGGCAGCGGATTCTGGCACTGGGCGGTGTTCAACATCCCGGCCCCGGTGACCGAGCTGCCCTCCGGGGCGGGGGACGCGGACGGTTCCGGGCTCCCCGGGGGAGCGACGATGCTGCGGACCGACGCCGGGATCCGGCAGTACGTGGGGGCCGCCCCGCCCCCCGGGCACGGCCCGCACCGCTACATCTTCGCCGTGCACGCCCTCGACGTGGAGTCGCTCGACGTCGGCGACGAGGCCACGCCCGCTTTCCTCGGCTTCAACATGTTCGGGCGCACCCTCGGCCGCGCGCTGCTCACCCCGGTCTACGAGATCCAGGGTTGAGCGGACCGGCGGCCCCGGATCCCGCCCCGGGGCCGCCCGCTCGGCGGCATCCGGGGGCCGGTCCGGCAACGATCCGGAAATTGGCACCCACCGGGTGTCACGGGACGGCACGCTGAGCGCATGACCACCCGACTGTGGAGACGTGTCGCGCTGCTGTCCGGGATCCTCGCCCTGGCCGCGGCACCGGCCGGCTGCGGCACGGCCGACCGGGCGGAGGAACCCGCCGGCCGCCCCGGTCCCGACCGGGCCGCCGACGCATCGGGCCCGAGCACGCACGGGGCGCCCGGCACCCGGGACGGTGTCCCGCCGAACGGTCCGCCGAACCACGCGGACAACCGGGCATGGCGGCAACGGCACGACCTGTCCGCGGGCGATCGGGCCGTCGCCGAGGACGCGGCCGAGCGCATCGTCGAGGCGCTCACCCCGCTGCACGGCAACGGCGAGTACGCACCCGGGAGGGTCGCCTCGGCGATCGAGGCGACCGGGTTCCCCTCCGATGCGATCACCACGGTCCCCGCGGGGACCATGCCCGGCACGCACTTCGGCGTCCACGTCGGTGAACGCGGCTGCGTGGTCGGCACGATGCGGCCCGACCGGCTCTCGGCCGCGGCGAAGGGCGCGGCGGCGGAGTTCGGTTGCCTGGAACCCTCCTCCCACTGACGGGTCCGGCACCGACCGGGCCGCGGCATCCTGTGCGGTGGCGTGGGCGCGCGGACGGTTCGTATCCTCGGGCGAACCGTGGCCTCCCCCGTCACGGCCCGAGCCCACCCCGGAGGTGTGCGATGAGCGTGGATGTTCCCCAGGGCCGCGGCCTGGTGGGTTCCGCCCGGCGCGCACTCCGGGTGCTGGAGATCGTGGCCGCCGAGGGGGACGGCGTCTCGGCCAAGGCGGTCGCCCGGAAGACGGGCTACACGCTGTCCACGACGTACCACCTGCTCAATACCCTCGTCCACGACGGCTACCTGGTCCGGCTGGGCCACGGACGTGGGTTCGGTCTCGGCTACAAGCTCGGCCCGCTCTTCGAGCGGCTGTGCACCCAGCTCGACGTCGACCGGGTCGTCCGCGACGAACTGAGTGCCCTGCACCAGCGGGCCGGCGCGGCCGCCTATTACACGGTGCTGCGGGACTGCGACGTCGTCGTCGCCGCCGTGGCGGACTCGCCGGAGCATCCCCGGGCCCAGCCGGTCGACTTCGGTTTCGACGAGGCGGCCCACGCCACCGCGTACGGCAAGGTCCTGCTGGCCGCGTTGCCCACCCGGCGGCGCCGGGAGTACCTCGCCGGCGCCGGGATGCCCCGGCTGACCGAGCGCACGACCGTGCGGCTGCGCGACCTGGACGACGAGCTCGAACAGGTACGCCACCGCGGCTGGGCGCAGGACGTCGAGGAGTTCCAGCCCGGACTCGCGTGCGTGTCCGCCCCGGTGGTCCGGCCGGACGAACGGATCACCGCCGCCGTCGCGTTCTCCGTTCCGCTCGCCGACTTCGCCGCCAGGGGAACCACCCTGCACCGGCACGCCACGGAGGCGGCCTCCCGGCTGTCCACCCTGTTGTCCTGACCGCCGGCGCTCCAGTGTCGACTCGCGGACCAGGAGCGTCGACTCGCGGTCCTGGAGTGGCGACTCGCGGGCCTGGAGTGGCGACTCGCGGGTCAGCGGGGTTCCAGGAGGTAGTCGACGACCGGGCGGAGTTCCTCCGCGGTCGGGGGTTCGTCGTCGATGAGACCCTGGATCAGCAGGCCGTCGATGCCGGCGAGGAAGGCACGGAAGGCGACCATGTCGTCGTGCCGGACCATGGACGTGAGCACGTCCAGCCACCGGCGGGCGGCGGGACGCAGCTCCGGGCGCCGGGAGGCCAGCAGGTACAGCTCGTACTCGGCCATCGTGCGGCCCCGCCGGGGGCCGATCGCTTCCGCCAGCAGGTTCGCCACCTCCTCGGCGCCGCCGCTGCCCCGGGAGCGGGCCCGGTCGATCATCCAGTACACCTCGGTCGCCATGTCCCGCGCGCAGGTGATCAGCGTGGCGATCAGCAGCTCGTCGAGGTTCGCGAAATGGTAGGTCGTCGAGGTGGTGGGCACCCCCGCCTCCTTCGCGACGGTGCGGTGGGTGACCCCCGCGACGCCGTCCCGCTCGATGACCCGCAGGGTGGCCTCGATGATCTCGTTGCGGCGCTTCTCGCCCTTGGCCTTGCGTCCGTCGATCTCACGTCGCACCGCGCCACTCCAGACCGCTCGGCGATCCCGGGGCCGCCCGGACACCCGCGGATCTCACGCGCGCCCCAGTTCGAGCAGCACGACACCGCCGATGACCAGCAGCAACCCGAGAATCATCGTGACGTTCATCGTCTCGCCCAGGAAGAGTGCGCCGATCAGGGCGACCAGGGCCACCCCGAGCGCCGCCCACACGGCATAGGCCACCCCGACCGGCATCCCCAGGGCGAGTACCCGGCCCAGGAGGAAGAAGGCGAGGCCGTAGGACACGACGACGACCACGGACGGCAGCAGCTTGCTGAACCCGTCGGAGAGCTTCAGGGACACGGTACCGGTGACCTCGGCGGCGATGGCGACCGCGAGCAGGACGTAAACGACCACAGCTGTTAGAATACCTGAACGATAGTCCCAATACACGCGAGTTCTGCACCACATCTGTGGGACTTGTGGCGGGCCGGTGAGTTACTGATCAGTAGAACGCACTACCGTCTGCCGAAACTGCCTGCCGAACCCACCACGAAGTCCTCTCGACCGAAAGGCCCCGACCATGGGTGCACTGCAGATCACGATGGGCGCGATCGGCGTAGCCGTCAGTATCGCCGCCTGGTTCGTGTTCCTCTCCGGCGTTGTTCGCCAGGTTCGCATCATCCGGCTCGGCCAGCCGGATGCCACGCGGAACGGTCCCTTCGTGCCTCGGATGCGCACCCTGATCACGGAGTTCGCCGCGCACACCCGGATGAACAAGTTCCGCCACGTCGGCCCCTGGCACTGGCTGGTGATGTGGGGCTTCCTGCTCGGCTCGCTGGCGCTGTTCGAGGCCTACGGCGAGATCTTCGTGCCGGAGTTCGCGTGGCCGATCATCGGGCACTGGGCGCCGTGGCAGCTGCTGCTCGAACTGCTCGGCCTGGGCACCGTGGCGGGCGGGATCGCCCTGGCGATCATCCGCCAGCGCAACCACCCGCGCCGCGCCGACCAGCAGTCCCGCTTCGCGGGCTCGAACTTCGCGGCGGCCTACTTCGTCGAGGCCGTGGTGGTCATCGAGGGCCTGGGCATCCTCGGGGTGAAGGCGTTCAAGATCTCCAGCGGCATCGAGGACCCGGCGCTGTGGACCAGCTTCGTCACCCAGCCGCTCGCCGCCGTGCTGCCCGCGGCCACCGTCGCCGTGTCCGTGATGGCGCTGATCAAGCTGCTGTCCGGGATGATCTGGCTGGCCGTCGTCGGCCGGAACCTGACCTGGGGTGTGGCCTGGCACCGGTTCAGCGCGTTCTTCAACATCTACTTCAAGCGCTCCGACGACGGCAGCGTCGCGCTCGGCGCGCTCAAGCCGATGATGAGCGACGGCAAGCCGGTCGACTTCGACGAGGCCGACCCCGAGGAGGACGTCTTCGGCGCCGGACAGGTCGAGGACTTCTCCTGGAAGGGCTGGCTGGACTTCTCCACCTGCACCGAGTGCGGCCGGTGCCAGTCGCAGTGCCCGGCGTGGAACACCGGTAAGCCGCTGTCGCCGAAGCTGCTGATCACCCAGCTGCGCGACCACGCCTACGCCAAGGCCCCGTACCTGATGGCGGGCGGCAAGAAGGACATGACCGGCGAGGAGATCGGCCTCACCGGCGACAACCCGCACGCCGGGATCGACGTGCTCGCCCTCGCCGAGTCGGAGCGCCCGCTGGTGGGCACCGGGGACGACGGCGGCGTGATCGACCCGGACATGCTGTGGTCGTGCACCTCCTGCGGCGCCTGCGTCGAGCAGTGCCCGGTGGACATCGAGCACGTCGACCACATCGTCGACATGCGCCGCTACCAGGTGATGATCGAGTCGAACTTCCCGACCGAGCTGAACGGGATGTTCAAGAACCTGGAGAACAAGGGCAACCCGTGGGGCCAGAACGCCAAGGACCGGCTGGCCTGGACCGAGGACCTCGACTTCGAGGTGCCGGTCTTCGACGGGGAACTCGGCGACGCCGAGTACCTGTTCTGGGTCGGCTGCGCGGGCGCGTTCGAGGACCGCGCCAAGAAGACCACCCGCGCGGTGGCCGAGCTGCTGCACCACGCGGATGTCAAGTACACCGTCCTCGGGCCGGAGGAGACCTGCACCGGTGACCCGGCGCGGCGCGCGGGCAACGAGTTCGTCTTCCAGATGCTGGCGCAGCAGAACGTCGAGGTGCTCAACTCGGTGTTCGAGGGTGTCGAGCAGAGCAAGCGCAAGATCGTGGTGACCTGTGCGCACTGCTTCAACACGCTCGCCAACGAGTACCCGGAGCTGGGCGGCAAGTACGAGGTCGTGCACCACACCCAGCTGCTGAACCGGCTGGTGCGGGAGAAGCGGCTCGCCCCGATGGCGCCGGTCGCCGAGGACGTGACCTACCACGACCCGTGCTTCCTGGGCCGGCACAACAAGGTGTACGAGGCGCCCCGGGAACTGGTCGGCGCCTCCGGGGCGACCATGCGGGAGATGCCCCGGCACGGCGACCGCTCGATGTGCTGCGGCGCCGGTGGTGCGCGGATGTGGATGGAGGAGCGCATCGGCAAGCGCATCAACGTCGAGCGCGTGGACGAGGCGTTGGGCACCGCACCCGCCAAGATCGCCACCGGTTGCCCGTTCTGCCGCGTCATGCTCAACGACGGCGTGACCTCGCGCCAGAGCGACGGGGCGGCGAGCGAGGACGTCGAGGTGGTCGACGTCGCCCAGCTGCTGCTCTCCGCCGTCAAGCGCGGTGCGGACGACGGGCAGAAGGTGCCCGCCTCGGTCGGGGCGGGCGAGGCCGGCGGTGCGGCCGGTGCCGGCCACGAGGTCGGCGGTGAGGCCGAGGCCGACGGCCGGGCCGACGTGCCGACGGACGAGACCGCCACGGGCACGCCCCAGCCGGACGAGGACAAGAAGTAACCACGCCGCGCGGGCGGCGACGGCTCCGGATGAACTTCCGGTGTCCGTCGCCGCCCCCATCGGCGGCCCGATCCGGGTACCATCGCGCTCTCCCGGGCACAGTGCCCGGGCACGAGAGCAGCGACATGCGAGGCGGCACCGCATGGGTACCTCGGACGACGAGCCGGACCGGGCCGACGGCCACCCCGTCGGCCCCACAGGGGACTCCACCGCCGGGCCCGAGCCCCCGGCGGACTTCGGCACCGCCCCGGCGGACATCGACACCGCCACTGCGGATCCCGGCGACGCCACGGTGGGCGGCGGGAGCCTGTTCGAACCCGCGCCCGGCCGGGGCACACCCCCCAGACCGGAACGGATCGTGATGTCCCCCGGGGACACGCCGGACGCCGTCCGCGGGTACGAGGACCCCGACCCCGATCCGGACGAGTCGACCGCGCACCGGCTGCGCGCACGCCCGTACGTACTGACCAAGGGCCGCACGCACGCCCGGCCCGATCTCGCGGTGGAGACACTGGTCTCGACGGACCCGACCGCACCCTGGCACCGCCACCTCGGTGCCCAGCACCAGGCCGTCCGCCGGTTGTGTGCGCAACCGAGGTCGGTCGCCGAGATCGCCGCGACCCTGTCGGTGCCGCTCGGCGTCGCCCGCGTGCTGGTCAGCGACCTCGCCGACACGGGGTTCGTGCGGGTGCACGCCGCGCCCCCCACCTCCGGCGGTCGTCCCGGCCCCGAGCTGATGAACCGGGTGCTGGTCGGGCTGCAGCGGTTGTGACCCGCGGTCGGCGGGCGGGCCGGATCCGTGCCCGCGCCTCTTGCCTGAAGGACTGAATCAGTGCTTCACTTCTCGGCGTGGCCTACCGTCGCACCCCCGCCGTGCAGGCACGGCTCGACGCACAACGGGCGGCGATCCTCGACGCCGCCGTCGACCTGCTGTCCGAGTGCGGGTACGCCGGGTGCGCGATGACGGCGGTCGCCTCCCGGGCGGGGGTCGCCACCGGGACGCTCTACCGGCACTTCCCCGCCAAAGCGGACCTGGTCGCGGAGTTGTTCGGGCACGTCGTCGGCCGGGAGGTGGACGCCGTGCGCCGGGCGTCGGACACACCCGAGGACGCGGCCGAGCGGGTGGTCGCGGTGGTGCGCACCTTCGCCACCCGGGCCCTGAAGTCCCCACGACTGGCCTACGCACTGCTGGCCGAGCCGGTCGACGCGCCGGTGGAACAGCGCCGCCTGGTGTTCCGCCGGGCCTTCCGCGACGTGATCGCCGACTGTGTCCGGGACGGGGTGCACGCCGGGACACTTCCCGCCCAGGACGCGGAACTGACCGCGGCGGCGGTCGTCGGTGCCGCGGCCGAGATCCTGGCGGGCCCGCTCACCGGTGGCACGGCCACCTCCGTGGACGAGCTGTCCGCCTTCACCCTCCGCGCGTTAGGAGTACGCCATGCCACCGACCCATGAGGTCACCAACCAGGTACCCGCCCTCGCCGAGCACGACGTCGCCGAGGATCCCGCGCTGCTCGACGGTCTGCGCCGGGAGGGCGCGGGGTGGGCCGAGAGCGAGGTCCGCGAACTCGGCGTGCTGGCGGGCGGCGAGCGGGCCCAGGAGTGGGGCAGGCTCGTCAACGAGAATCCGCCCGTGCTGCGCACCCACGACCGGGTGGGGCACCGGATCGACGAGGTCGAGTTCCACCCGCACTGGCACGACCTGATGACGGTGGCCGTCTCGCACGGTCTGCATGCCACACCGTGGAGCCAGGACCGGCCCGGCGCGCACGTGGCGCGCACGGCGAAGTTCTACGTGTGGAGTCAGGTGGAGGCGGGTCACACCTGCCCGATCTCGATGACCTACTCGGCCGTGCCCGCCCTGCGGCACAATCCCGACCTGGCCGCGACTTTCGAACCGCTGCTGGCGGCCCCCGAGTACGACTACGGGTTGCGCACGCCCACCGGCAAGCGGGGCCTGATCGCGGGCATGTCGATGACCGAGAAGCAGGGTGGTTCGGACGTCCGCGCGAACACCACGCGCGCCGAACCGACCGGCGACGGCGCCTACCGCCTCACCGGGCACAAGTGGTTCACCTCGGCCCCGATGTCGGACGTGTTCCTCACGCTGGCGCAGGCCCCCGGCGGGTTGACCTGCCTGCTGGTCCCCCGCGTGCTGCCGGACGGCACCCGCAACGGCCTGCACCTGCAACGCCTGAAGGACAAGCTGGGCAACCGGTCCAACGCCTCCGCCGAGATCGAGTACGACGGCGCGCTCGGCTGGGCGGTCGGGGAGGAGGGCCGCGGGGTGCGCACCATCATCGAGATGGTGAACAACACCCGGCTGGACTGCGTCACCGGCACGGCCGCGGCCATGCGGTACGGCACCGTCCGGGCCGCGCACCACGCCCGGCACCGCGCCGCGTTCGGCACGACCCTGATCCGGCAACCCGCGATGGCGAACGTCCTGGCCGACCTGGCCGTCGAGGCCGAAGCGGCCACGACCGTAGCGCTGCGGCTGGCCGGGGCGAGCGAACGCGCGAACGCGGGCGACGCGCAGGAGTCCGCCCTGCGCAGGCTGGCGCTGGCGGTGACGAAGTACTGGGTGTGCAAGCGCGGTCCCGCCCACGCCGCCGAGGCGCTGGAGTGCCTCGGCGGCAACGGCTACGTCGAGGAGTCCGGGATGCCCCGGCTGTTCCGGGAGTCGCCGTTGGCGTCGATCTGGGAAGGTTCCGGCAACGTCGCCGCCCTGGACACCCTCCGGGCGATGGCGCGTGAGCCGGAGTCGGTCGAGGCTTTCCTCGCCGAGGTCGACGAGGCCGCGGGCGCCGACGCCCGGCTGGACGCGGCGATCACCGACGTGCGCCGGGAGCTGGGCGACCTCGACGACGTCGAGTACCGGGCACGCCGGGTGGTGGAGCGGATGGCGCTGGTGCTGCAGGGGTCGCTGCTGGTGCGGCACGGGGACAAGGCCGTCGCCGACGCGTTCTGCGCGTCCCGCCTCGACGGCGATCGGGGCACCGCGTTCGGCACCCTGCCCCGCGGGGTGGACACCGACGCCGTTCTCGCGCGCACCGGGACCGGACGGTGAGGTCGGTGGTGGTGAGGCGGGTCCAACCCCGCCCCACCACCACTACCACCACGGGCTCAGTACCACCACGGGCTCAGTAGCCGAAGTTCTGCGTCCAGTACCAGCCGGAGGTGTTCACCCCGACGCCGATGGTGTTGATCTCGCAGTTGAGGATGTTGGCGCGGTGTCCGTCGGAGGACATCCAGGCGTCCATCACGGCGTCGGCGCTGGACATGCCCATCGCGATGTTCTCCGCGGCCGGTTCGGGATAACCCGCGTCCTCGATCCGTTCGTCGAAGCTGCGGCCGTCCGGGGCGTCGTGACGCAGGTAGTCCTGCCGGGCCATGTCGTCGCTGTGCCGTTGGGCCGCGGTGGTGAGTCTGCCGTCCACCCGGACCGGGTCACAGCCCGCCCGCGTGCGCTCGTCGTTGACCAGCTCGACCACCCGCTGGCGGTGCGCGGCCGTGCCCGCGGGAGCCGAGGACCGCCCCCGGTCGGACGCCGCGGACTCGTCGGGCATGGTCGTCGTGGCCGTCGACGAGGTGGAACTCTCCGCCGTGGTGGTCGGCGTCGTGGTGGTCGGGACCGTGGTGGCGTCGTCGTCCGACGCCGGACTCCCGGCGCTTTCGGTCGTCGGCGTGCTGCTCGTCGTCTCCTGCGTGGTGGTCGGACCGGTCTCCGTGGAGGTGCGTGTGGCGGTATCGGCGTGTCCGCCCCCAGGGGAGTCGTCCGCGTCCTGTCCGGACGCCAGGGTGACGTCCGTGTCCGCTTCGGACGGTGTTAACCAGAACAGGTGACTTCCCGCAGCCGATGCCACGCCCACGAGCACACTCATCATCACCAACAGTGACCGGATGCGCGAATTCGGCGTAGACACAGTCGGCAAGCTACCACCCGGAAGAGGGTTATCAAACCGTGATGAGTCCGTCAGCCGGCCGTGTCGGCGCCAGGTTGCGCGCGATCATCCCGCACCGGGGCGTGCGGTGTCCGGGTGAGGGATCCGGGTGTGCGGAGGCGGACGCGGACGTCGACGTCGTGCAGCGGCGCGAGCTCAGCGCCGGGTGTCCACCCGGTCGAAGTTCCGGTACGCGCGGCTCGGCGTCGGGCCCCGCTGGCCCTGGTACCGCGACCCGGCCTCGCTCGATCCGTAGGGGAACTCGGCGGCGCTGGTCAGCCGGAACAGGCAGAGCTGCCCGATCTTCATCCCCGGCCACAACGTGATCGGCAGGTTCGCCACGTTGGACAGCTCCAGCGTGATGTGCCCGTTGAAGCCGGGGTCGATGAAGCCCGCGGTCGAATGGGTCAGCAACCCGAGGCGCCCGAGCGAGGACTTGCCCTCCAGCCTGCCCGCGAGGTCGTCCGGCAGGGAGAAGATCTCGAACGTCGAGGCGAGCACGAACTCGCCGGGATGCAGCACGAACGGGTCGTCGTCGGTGGCGTCCTTCTCCACCAGTGACGTGAGCTCGTCCTGCCGTAACTGCGGGTCGATGTGGGTGTACTTGCTGTTGTCGAAGACGCGGAAGAACCGGTCGAGGCGGACGTCCAGGCTGGACGGCTGCACCATCCCCTCGTGGAACGGGTCCACGTCCAGCCGCCCGGAGCGCAGCGCCGCACGCAGGTCACGGTCACTCAACAACACGCGCAACAGCCTATCCGGCGAACCACCCGTGATCGCCTTCCCCCGTGCGCGCCGTGCGTCCGCACCCCGCGAGGTGCGGACGCACGGCCGGCGGACCGGTTCGACAAGGCGATCACCTGCCGGCCCCGGGAGGAGATCGGGATCGCGGCGACCCCGGACGAGTCGTTCGTCCTCACCGCGGAGGACAGAATCGACAGCGTCCGCAGGGAGCACCGGGAGGCCTGCGCGGCATCCCGTCGCGCGGTCGCGGACCTGGGCCTGGACGAATACCTGCACGGCAACCGTCGGGGACCTCTCCCGCTGCGCTGGGTCTACTTCCACGTCCTTCGCGAACTCGCACAGCACTGCGGACACGCCGACATCCTGCGGGAACAGATACTCGCCGGCTAGCCGCCCGCGGCCCGGTGCGTCCCGCCCGGCCGCGTCACGCGGCCCGGGGCGTCGACGGACGCAGGTGCCGGGCGTAGGAGGGGTCGGGCGCGACCACCGAGCCCAGCAGCTCGGCGTAGCGTCGCCGCGCGAGCGCACCGAGGCGTTCCTGGAGCGCGGTCGCTCCCGGCAGCCTCCGACGCACCGTCTCGGCGGCGAAGGTGGTCGCGGCTCCCGCCACGACAGCGGCCCGGGCGAGCGGGTCGTCGGGCAGCTCCAGGTAGTCGGCATTCGTCCGGCCCAGCACGAGCCTGCTGATCGCGGTGTGCACCCGGACCGAGAGCTCGGAGGCGACCTTCCCCAGCCGCCCCCGCCCCGCACCGACCTCCGCGTGCGAGCGCACCAGGGCGGCGGCGAGCCGTCGGGAATCGGTGTCCGGGATGAACTCGGTGGCCGCGAGCAGCCACAACAGCCGCCAGGCATCGTCCTCGTCCGCGGGCAGCAGGGCCTCGTCCACACCCATGAGCCAGCCGACGTAGCGCCACAGATGCAGGATGTCGGCGCGCTCGGCCTCGGTGTAACGGACGCCGAGCAGCCGCATGCCGACCAGGTAGACCAGGGAGAACAGCAGGAGCGTGCCCACCGTCTGCACCTGGTTGATCGGCCGGTCCCACGCCGCGTAGTCCCAGTCCGGCCTGCGGTTCATCGCGGCACGGACATGGGCGTGCACCAACCGCACCCGCAGCGCGGAGGCCCAGCCCCGTTCGCCCCGGTGCAGCGCACCCGGGGTGGTGACGTCGAGCCACCAGTGCGTCGTCTCGATGAGCCTGCGTCCCGCGGCGTACTCGATCGCGCCGGTGCCGACCAGCGGCTTCGTGGCCCGGGAGGCGAGGTAGCCGCCCATCAGCGCCATGTCGCCGAGCGGGAACAGGCTCAGCACGCCCGTCCGCACGATCGCGCGGGCGCCCCGGTCGACGCGTTCGTGGTCGACCCAGTACGGCGCCGCCTCGACGGAGGCGAAGAAGTCCACCAGCGGCCGCGGCGGGTCGTCCAGACTGTCGATCCCGTTCTCCAGGGCCTGCTCGAACAGCGCGCGCCCACGGCCCTTCGGCAGCTCGTCGAACAACGCGACGACGGCGTCGGCGAGGGGGTCCTCCGCCTGGGCGAACTCGCGCAGACGTTCGCGCTGCCGCTCGGTCCCCCGAATGTCGCGGGGAGCGAAGAGCCTCGTGGCGAGGCGGAGGCCGCCCTGCCGGAGCAGGTCCGGGTCTGCCAGCCGCGCGTCGGGCTCGTCCGGCTTCATGCGCTCTCACCTGCCCTGCGAATACGCTCGGACAACAAGTGTTGTCACTTCGCGGCGCGGCCGTCAAGCGCGGCACACGGGACGGCCGGTATCGTGGACGGCGACGAGGTGGGACGACCCCCACCTGTCGCCGGACGATCACGGCGTTGTAGGATGGGGCCTCACATGCGGATGTAGTTCAATGGTAGAACATCAGCTTCCCAAGCTGAGAACGCGGGTTCGATTCCCGTCATCCGCTCCACGGAAGTTTCCGCAGCGCAGAGGGCCGCTATCCGATCTCGGGAAGCGGCCCTCACGCTTGTGTTGAGCTTCTTCAACAACATTCCATTTGATAGCCCGAGGCCACCCCTTACCCCTCGCTAGCTGCCTGCGCGTTCGCGGTGCTTGCATCCCGGCCAGCAGCAGGGCCGGCGCCGGCCCTGTTCGAGCTCCTCCCGGGTCCGGCGAATGCGGCGCTGTCGGGTCGTCTCCTGTTTGGCGTCCTCGACCCAGCAGATGAACTCGTTGCGGGCGAGTGGCGTGATGTCGTTCCAGGCATCGAGTGCCGTGGCGTTGGCGATCAGGGCTCTGCCCAGGTCTGCCGGCAGCTGGTGCACCACCCCACCGGGTACTTCCTGGTCACTCCCCGGGCCATGGTGCTGAGCAGCAGACGTGCCCGCGCTGCTATGACCCGGTGGAGAAGCCGCTGACCTGTTCGCGGTTGTCATGTGGCTCTCGCTCCCTGTGCGCTGTTCGACGGTGCGGAACGGGGTCAGTCCTCGGGAAGATCGGCGAAGACTTTCTGCATATCGCGGTACCAGGCCAGCGACTTCTTCGGCCGCCGCCAGCGGCCCTTCATCGCGTCGCGCGCTTCCTGATGGGATGCGTCACCGGCCTTCTCGGCTTCCTTGAGGTGGCGGTCCTGGGCCTTGATGACGTCGTCGGCCGTCTCACCTCGATGCTCGAGTCCGCAGGGTCCCCCCAGTTGGCGACATGTCATGGTCTTCAAGGTCGTCTCCCTCCGATGGCGTGGTCCGGTTGTGTTCGCCTCCACCTGATTGACGATCGGCACACGGCGTGTGTGACCGGCTGCGCGAATCAGCCGCGTCGTTGCTTCCCGTCGCGTCGCGACACCCGCGCGAGCACCTCCGGCTCCGCGCGGAACGTGATGCCGACGACGACGCCGTCAACGACAGTGAAATCGAACAGAACCTTCGCCGCACCCCGGTGGAACCATGCGGCCGCGGGTCGATCATCGACGTAGCACGCCAGCGCGGCGTGTGCGGCGCCGTCGAAGAACGTCGCCACCTCGTGTCGGCCGTCGATCCGCTCCGGCGTGCCGACCTGGATCGCGGCGTCGTCGGCCGTCACCGCGGCGTCCGGGGCGAGCAGCCGCAGCAGACGATCGAACTGACCATTGCGGGCGGCCGCCATGAACGCGTCGACGACCTCCCGATCGGCCGGCTCGTCCCCGGGCACAGGCTGACGCACCTTGGCACGTGCGCGTGAGGCGAGCTTGCGGGCCGCCACCGGTGTGCTGTCGAGGACGGTGGCAATGGTGGGGAACTCGAAGCCGAAACTGTCGTGCAGCACGAACGCGACCCGCTCCTGGGGCGAGAGCCGATCCAACACCACCTGCATCGCAACACCGACGCTGTCGGCGAGGGAGACCTCGTTCGCCACGTCCGGCGCGACCTCAGCCACCTCGATCTCAGCCGTCGGGACCGGGGTCCGGGCCCGCAGCCGGTCCAGGCACAGTCGGGTCGTCACGGTCGTCAGCCAGGCAGGCACGCTGTCGAGGTCGGTGCCCGTCCGGTGCAGCCGAAGCCAGGCCTGCTGCACGACGTCCTCGGCCTCAGCACGGTCAGCCAGCACACGGGTGGCGATGCCGACCAGACGTTGCCGCTCCGCCTCGAAGATCTCCGTACGGTCCACGGCGTTCAACTCTTCCCTCTTCCGATCCAGGCAACTCAGCTATGGCCATCATGAGGCCCGAACGCGGAAACCTCGCCCTGGTTCCCAGGCTGAGAACGCGGGTTCGAGTCCCGTCATCCACTCCAGAGCGAGTCAGCACAGCGCACAGGGCCGATTCCCGACCGTGGGAGGCTGCCCTTTGCTTTCGTCGACGGTCGGTGATCCACGGCGGGCCGGTGACGAGGCCCAGTGTGCGACGGACGCTGGCACATCGCTTTCTCCGGTCACAGCTCCTCGGCTAGAGTTCCGAGGGAGCGGACACACCGGGGACCTGGGGGACCGATGACCGACGGCGGATTCTTCGACGAGAGTCAACCGACGGACACACGCGGAGACCCGGCGGGAGCCGGTCTCTTCAGAGCCGTGGCTGCAGGCATGACCATGGCAACCAACCTGAACGCCGACGCGGTCAACCGGATGAACGACGGCGCACAGAAGATGCTCGACTCGGTGAAGAACGACGGCTTCCAAATCACCGAGCGGGGCGTCGAACCCCTCCTGAAAGCGGTGCGCAACGCCCGCGACCGATTCGACCGTCTCAGCGGAAGAGTGCCGCTCAACATCCTGGGGGGCCGATGACTGAGGCTGGGTTCTTCGACGAGAGTTGGCTGAACGAGTCCGGCCGTCCGGGCACCGGTGGGGACACCACCGCCCGGACGGCTGCCGGGATCGTCGGCACCGGCTTGAACGCCGAAGCGATCGACCGCATGAACAACGGCGCCCGGGAGATGCTCGACTCGGTGAAGAGCGGCGGCTTCCAGATCACCGAGCGCGGCGTGGATCCGCTACTCAAGGCAGTCCGAAACGCTCGGGACCGGTTCGGCGGCCTCCAGATGACGTTGCAGATTCTGACGCGCAACCCACCACTGGGGAGTAGCCCGTACGCCCATCAAGTCGCCTCTCATGTCCGGCAGAGCGCCGATGGACCGAAAGGAATTGTCCCAGTAATCGACGCGTTACTTGAAACGCTCAAGAATCTTGAAGAGGCCCTGCTGCGGGCGTCGGGACAGTACCGCGAAGCAGAAACGAACGCCACGGCGTCATGGACGCAGGACTAACTGGAGCAGGGAAGCCATTGCGCAGCAAGAGAACGGATCGGGCACTGCCCGCGATACTGTTGTTCACCGCGATCTCGGCGTGTTCCCCTACGGAGGGCGGCCAGGCGCAGCCCAACCATACCGACAGCGCAGCACCGACCTCTCCCACGCGCTCGGCCGCGCGATCGTCGTATCCGACCGATGCGCAGTCTGAGCTAGCCCAAATGAACCCATGTTCGCTGCTGAGCGCGGGCGAGTTGAGCGACTATGGCGCGTTCAAAGACGCGACCAACGAGGATATCGGCAGCGCACGAACCTGTCGTCACGAGCTCAACCGCCAGGGCAGCCAACTCGAAGGCTTAAGAATTGGTATCGCGATCCGCGATACGACAGGTGCCGCCATGGCGGTCGATCAAGGCATGGGTGTGCGTACCACCGAAGCCAACGGCCGGCAACTCGCCCAGATCCCGTCCTCGGGTGGATGCACAGTCGCAATCGGGGTCACCGACTCGTCGAGTGTAGACGTCGTCATCAGTACCACGGCCGGGACCGAAAGTGCGTGCGAGATCGCGGACGAGCTCGCTGCTGTCGTGGAGCCGAAGCTGCCGAAGGGTTGAGCGTGTCGGAGATCATCGCCGCCATCGACGAGGCGCTCGGTTGTCACGAGTGTGGCGGTCCGCTCGACGGGTCGGTGGATCACGACTTCTGTTCGGAACCGTGCCACCGTGCATGGCACGGCCGCCGGGTCGGCATCACACCGGAGCCGTCCCTCGACGAGATCGCCCACGACATCCGTGCTCGGCTCGGCGCCGAGCACGTCGAGGTGCCCCCGGAGCGGCGCGAGGAGATCGGCCGCGCACTCGACGCGGCCCAGCGGCACCTGCCGGAGGACGTCTTCAGCACACTGCAGTCGATCATGGAAGCCGCGCTCCGGGTCGACGCCGCGATCGACGACTACGAGCAGCGTCAACAGCATTCACCGCACTGACTGCTACGTCGTGGGCGCGGCCGGGACACCGTCCAGCAGTGCGGGCGATCGCCGCCTTGACCTCCAGCGCACTCGAATTCGTACCGTTCTCCCCACGCTGACCGAAGCGGTTTCAGGGGAGGACGGACACATGAGGAAGATCAGTGACGATCTGTGGGAGACGGATCCGGAATACCCGATGCCGGGGCTGAGCACGCACGCCTACCTGTGGCAGGCGCCGAGCGGCAACGTGCTGTTCTACAACACCACCCACGAACACGAACTCGACCGCATGGCCGAACTGGGTGGCGTGGCCCGACACTATCTGAGCCACCAGGACGAGATAGCACCGTCGCTGCGCGCGATCAAGCAGCGGTTCGGTTCGACTCTGCACGTCAGCGCGGCCGAAGCCGACCTCGTCCGCGAGACCGCCACGGTCGACGAGGCGTTCGAACGACGGCATGCCGTCGCCGACGGTCTCGAGGTGATTCCCACCCCGGGACACACGCCGGGCAGCGCGTGCTTCGTCGTCCGTTCACCCGGCGGAACGACATACCTGTTCACCGGCGATTCGATCTTCCGCAGCGCGGAAGGCCGCTGGACGGCCGGATATATCGAGGGCATGAGCCACCGGGACACACTGACCGCCAGCCTGACCGACATCGCCTCGTTGACACCCGACGTGGTGATCTCCAGCGCCTTCGCCGGCGATTCCGGGGTGACCGAACTCGGGGACCGTGCGTGGTCCGACTGCGTTGCCGAAGCGTTGCGGCAGCTGACCCCGGAACCCAGCACGGGCTGAAGCTCGACGTAACGGGATGACCGGCAGTCCGCCCTCAGAACGGTGGCGGCTCGAGCGCGGGTTCGGGGTCGGTGGTGCGGGTGTGGCCGCTGGGGGTGTGGGCGGTGCGGCGGTGGGTGGCCTGGTCGAGGTGGAATGTCCAGCCGGGGGCGTCTTTGAATCGGTGGTGTCGTCGGCAGAGGCCGACGAGGTTGTCGGGGGCGGTGCGGCCACCCTGCGTACCAGGCCGCGATCCGCAGGTGCTGGTGCGCCTCGATCCGGGCGTGCTGCTCCCCCAGCTCCCGCACGCAAACCAGCGGCCCACCGTCCGCCTCAACCCCTCCGCTTTCGACCGTGCGTTCGATCCTACGGAGAACAAGCTGGTCACACAGTCGCCGAAGGGGGTGATGCCAAGGTCCAACGGCTCCGCTCGTCCGTTTTTCGACCCGCCCGCACGGGCGACGACGGGCCCTGCCCGGACGCGGCGATCGCCCCTCGACGGACAGCTCAGGGGGTTCCAGGCTGAAAGTGCAGGGCGGTCCCGGACGCAGGTCCGGCGAAGGCACTGTTCCGGGTCGCATGGAGTGAGGAGAGAAGATGATCTGAAATGACCGATCAGACGGACGGGAAACCCGTACGGAAACGCCGGCGGAAATGGCCGTGGGCACTCGCGCTCGTCGCAGTGCTGGGCATCATCATCGGCGTGATCACGACCACGGGTGGGGACGACACCGATACCGCGAACGTCCCGCAACAGGAAGCTCCCGCCGAACCCGAGGTGGAAACCGCGGGCATCGGGCAGCCGGTCCGCGACGGGACGTTCGAGTTCACGGTGACCGGGGTCGAGCACCGTGACTCGGTCGGCGATCCGTACCTGACCCAGCAGGCCCAGGGACAGTACGTCGTCGTCGCCGTGCGGGTGAGCAACATCGGTGACCAGCAGGGCTTCTTCACCGACAGCGACCAGTACCTGCTCGACGCGAACAACCGGCAGTACTCGGCCGATTCGGTCGCCGGAACGTCGATCTCCGGCAACGACGTGCTCTACAACCCGATCAATCCGGGCAACAACGTGGAGGGGCAGCTCGTCTTCGATGTTCCTCCGGACACGGCCACCGACCGGGTCGAACTGCACGATTCCTTCATGAGCGAGGGAGCAGTGGTCGATCTGCGCTGACGGGCGAGGGGCGGGCGAACCCGCACCGACCCGCCCACGCTCACCTGCCGTCCACCCGGTGACTACGGCCCCGTCGGCCCCCGGGAATCGACCTCACCGAGAGCGGCCAGCCGCGCGTGCCGGCGCCGGGACCGGCGGCGGCTCTCCCGCTGGTCCTCGTACACCACCGTCGCCGCCGCGGCGACCAGGACCAACCCGACGAGACCGAGCACCAGAGCCAGTGGCACGCCATCCCCCTTGATGCCGTCGTGTGTGGCCGGTCACATCCTACGCCTTCTCCGGGGCGAACACGAGCCGTGGCCGATCCGGGCCACCGGGTGCACCGTGCCGGGCCCGCGTGGGGAGTGCCGCAAACCTCCTTCGACGGAGTGTCCGGTGTGGTTGCGTGTGGTCTGTTCGGCTCAACCGGGAACCCCCGCACAGGGGATGGGTCCACCGGCCGGGCACGGAGGGGACCGAGGACGGGCGTCGCCCGGCGTGGAGGAGGACACCGATGGCGCACACCGAGCACAGTGGCAACACCGGGCACGGCGGCAACACCAGACACAACGGCCCGGCCCTCGCCCGGACCGCCGACCGGGGCACCAGGACGCTCGCGGTGGCCGCCGTGGATCCCGTGCCGATCTTCCGCGAGGGGCTGCACTCGGTGATCGACCACACGCCGGGGCTGCGCTGGGCGGGCCATGCGGCCAGTCACCACGCCGCCATCCAACTCTGTGAACAGGCGCGTCCGGACGTCGTCCTGCTCGACGCCGCGTTCGACCCGCGCTGCCACCTCACCGCGATGCTCACCGAGAGTCAACCCGCGCTCGTGGTGGTCGTGCTGGTGGGCCCGGAGCAGCGCACCCCGGCCTATCTCGCCACCGCACTCGCCGCGGGGGCCCACGGTGTCCTCCCCCGTGCGGCCGAGCCCCGCAGGCTCACCGACGGCATCCGCCGTGCCTACGTCGAACGTGGGCACACCGACCCGGCGCTCGCTCCGCTGCTGGACGCACCGGGGGCGGGCCCGGGAGTCGGCGGCGTTCCCCCGCAGACCCCGCTGTCCCGGCGGGAGTACCAGGTGCTGCAACTGATCGCCGAGGGCATGGAGAACTCGGCGGTGGCCGAGACGCTCTACCTTTCCGTGGAGACGGTGCGCACCCACGTGAAGAGCATCTTGCGCAAGATGTCCGCGCACGACCGGACACACGCCGTGACGAAGGCCTTCCGCGAGGGGCTGCTCGTGCTCGGCCCGGAGGAACCGGCGCACCCGGCCCAATCCACTCCCGAGCAGCCGGCCCGCGAGCAGCCGCCACACCCGCAGCCGAGCTGAGCCGGCGCGCGACACCACGTCGCCCCACGTCGTCGCCCCCACGTCGTCCGGGACACCGGCACGTCCCGCGCATGCCCCGTTCCGGCACCACCGGGCCCGAGGTGCAGCGAAACACAGTGGTTCCGCCCGAACAGCCCTCGCCCACGATTACCAATGGGTAGTATCCTGATGTTACCGGTCAGTAGGGCAGTTGCAGTGCGTGTCCGCCAGAGCGCCCACGCCGGAATGCCGAACAACCCGTACGGAGTGACGACATGGGCCACTACAAGAGCAACGTGCGAGACCTCGAATTCAACTTGTTCGAGATGCTCGGCGTGCAGGAACGTCTCGGGAAGGGCGTGCTGAGCGACTCCGACGAGGAGACCGCCCGCGGGGTGCTGACCGAGCTGAACAACCTCGCCGTCGGCCCGCTCGCCGAGTCCTTCGCCGACGCCGACCGGAACCCGCCGGTCTACGACCCGAAAACCTTCTCCGCCACCCTGCCGGAGTCGTTCAAGGAGAGCTACCGCGCGCTGTGGGACGGCGAATGGTACCGGATCGGGCTGACCAACAACCTCGGCGGATTCGGGCTGCCCCCGACGGTGCAGTGGGCCGCCGCCGAGCTGATGCTCGGCTCCAACCCCGCGCTGTACATGTACATGGCGGGCCCGAACTTCGCGATGATCCTCGACCGCAACGGCACCGAGGAGCAGCAGCGCTGGGCGCAGCTCATGATCGACCGCGCGTGGGGCGCGACGATGGTGCTCACCGAGCCGGACGCCGGGTCCGACGTGGGCGCAGGCCGCACCAAGGCCGTGCAGCAGGAGGACGGTTCCTGGCACCTGGAGGGCGTCAAGCGCTTCATCACCTCCGGTGACCAGGACATGACCGAGAACATCATGCACCTGGTGCTGGCCCGTCCCGAGGGCCCGGGCATCGAGCCGAAGCCCGGCACCAAGGGCCTGTCGCTGTTCCTGGTGCCGAAGTACCACTTCGACACCCACACCGGCGAGCCCGGCGAGCGCAACGGCGCCTACGTCACGAACGTCGAGCACAAGATGGGCCTGAAGGTCTCCACCACGTGTGAGCTCACCTTCGGCCAGCACGACATCCCGGCGAAGGGCTGGCTGCTCGGTGAGGTGCACGACGGCATCGCGCAGATGTTCCAGGTCATCGAGTACGCCCGCATGATGGTCGGCACCAAGGCCATCGCGACGCTGTCCACCGGTTACCTGAACGCGCTGGAGTACGCCAAGGAGCGCGTGCAGGGTGCCGACCTGACCCGGCAGACGGACAAGACCGCCCCGCGCGTGACCATCACGCACCACCCGGACGTGCGCCGCTCGCTGATGCTGCAGAAGGCCTACGCCGAGGGCCTGCGCGCGGTGTACCTGTACACCGCCGCCTACCAGGACCAGATCTGGGTCGGGGAGGACGGCAGCGTCGATGCCGACACCCTGTCCCTGGCCGAGCGGGTCAACGACCTGCTGCTGCCGATCGTCAAGGGTGTCGGCTCCGAGCGGGCCACCGAACAGCTGGTGCAGTCGCTGCAGACGCTCGGCGGGTCCGGCTTCCTGCAGGACTACCCGATCGAGCAGTACATCCGCGACGCGAAGATCGACTCGCTGTACGAGGGCACCACGGCGATCCAGTCGCAGGACTTCTTCTTCCGCAAGATCGTCCGGGACAAGGGTCAGGCGCTGGGCCACCTCGCGAACGAGATCACCGCCACGATCGAGTCCGACCGGGGCAACGGCAGGCTGAAGGCCGAGCGGGCGCTGCTGAAGACCGCTCTGGACGACGTGCAGGGCATGGTCGGCACGATGATCGGCTACCTGACCTCGGGCCAGGAGGACGTGCGCAACGTCTACAAGGTCGGTCAGCACACCGTGCGGCTGCTCATGTCCGCGGGTGACCTGCTCGTGGGCTGGCAGCTCATCAAGCAGGCCGAGGTGGCCGTCGAGAAGCTGGACAACGGCGCCTCCGGCCGGGACGCCTCGTTCTACCAGGGCAAGATCGCCGTCGCGTCGTTCTTCGCCAAGCAGGTGCTGCCGGAGCTCACCGCCCGCCGCGCCGTCGTCGACGCCGCGGACAACGACCTCATGGAGGTCGACGAAGCCGCCTTCTGAGGTGGTCGGGTCGCGGGGCCACGTCGGGCATGCGGTGCCCGGCGTGGCCTTTTCCCGTCCGGTGCCATCCCGGAGGCCGCGCACGGTGGTCCGCGACCACCGGCGGGCTCAGCGGCGGCTGCCCCAGATCTCGACCGTGACGGTCGAGTCGCCGACCCACGCCCGGAGGAACACCGCCGTCGGGGCGTCGTTGGTGAAGGAGAACTCCACGGTCGACCCGTCGCCCGCCAACGACACCGCATCCCGGCCCGCCGGGTACCGATCGAGCGGGTGCGGTTGCGGGGTCCGTGCGATGTCGGTGATCCCGGCACGGTGGACCGCGTTGACGAGGGTGCTGGTGAACTGGTTGACCCCGCCCCCGATCGTCCCCGGGCCGGTACCGTCCTCGCGCAGCGGAGCGCGCACGTAGCCACGCGAACGGGTGCGCGGGCCGGTGTGCTCCTCCAGGTCGAACGTCGCACCGGGCCGCACCAGCGTCCCGTCGACGGCGCGGGCCGCGGCGCGCAGATTCGGCCGCGCCGCGTCGACGAAACCCCCGGTGGTGAACCGCGCGACGACCTCACGCACCCCCAGGGCCCGCACATCCGCCGTGGACACCGACGGCGGGACGGGCGCGTAGGCGACGGTGATCATCCGCCGTCCGGGCGTGGCGGCGGCCCGGACCAGCCGGTCGAGCGTGCGGGTCCAGTCGATCCGGGTACCGGCCACCGAGGGTTGCACCGACGGCGCCCCGTCGACGACGGTGAGCCGCGCGTCCCGCGCGGGACGTTGCGTGCCGTCGAGCTGCCCGGCAGGGCCGCGCGCAGCGCGCCCCGGTCGAGGGTCACGGCGGGTCCGGACG
>NZ_KI912263.1:62346-68157 GCF_000231035.2 Saccharomonospora iraqiensis subsp. paurometabolica YIM 90007
CTCGCGCAGGACCCGACCCGACACGGGGGGCTCGTGGGTCCGCACCGGCAGAGCGATCGGCGTCCCCGTCGGCCACCGCGCGCGCACCGCCGCCGCGGCGGCGTCGAGGTTGCCCAGGCTCCGTCCCGCGACGGGATGCACGACGTGCGGCCGCACCTGACCGCGGCCCACCGTGCGGAACGTGATCCGCCCCGGTGTGGGCTCCCGGTCGATACGGCGGGCCGCGACCTCCCGCCGCGCGCCGCGCAGGGCCCCGCCGTCGACGTCGGTGACCAGACCGATCTCCGCCGAGCGGAACAGCGACACCACCCGGTCGGCCGGATTCCACGGCTGTGGCCCGGCCCGCTCGACCGTGGCCGCCCAGTCGACCTCCAGCCCCGCCTCCGCCGGGTCGACGGCCGCCTCGACCCCGCCCGCACGCACCCGGACCGGCGCGTGTGTCCGGGGCGCCAGTTCCTCGCGCAGGCGCGTCTCGGCGTCCTCCGGCGTCAGTCCCCCGATGTCGACCCCGGCCACGGTGGTCCCCCGCGGCACCTCACCGACCCCGAGCACCAGATCGGTCAGGTAGCCCACGGTCAGCACCGCCGACAACGCCCCGATGGTGAGCAGCACCGTGCCGATCCGGCGGCGCAGCCTCCGGGACGTGTCCCCGGTGCCGACAGCGCCGTCGGCACCGGGGACACGGCGGGTGGCCGGCTCGTCGTCGAGCAGTTCGGCGACGAGGTCGGAGTCGTCGGTGCGCTCCCCGCGCCCCCCGCGACCGTCCGCACCACCCTCCACGGCTCCTCCCCGGTGCCGCCCCACGCCGTGCGCACGGGTCGGTGCGCGGGGGCCGGACCGCCGGTGGCCACCGGTGCGGACCCGAGCCGTGTTCCGTGGCGTGCACCCGCCACGGCGTGGACGTCTCGTTCACGCGGGACCGGGTACGCCGCCGCACCCCGGCTCAGGCGCCCCCGGTCGGTTCCTCGGGGGTTCCCGCCATGACGAGCGGCAACTCGCCCGCCCCCGCCGGGTTCACCCGGACCGGTACGCCCCAGTCCTGCCGCGTGATGCGGCAGACCGGGTGCTCGGCGTCGGTGGCGCAGCTCGCCGCCTGCGCCACCACCTGCAGCACGCCCTCCGGGTGGTCGTCGGCGAGGGTGACCGTGCGCTGAAGGTCGGTGCCCTGCCCACCACCGTCGACGAGCAGTTCCGGTGGCGACGCACTCACCTCCAGCCGGGTGGACGGGCCGTACCGGTCGTCCATCGTCTCGCCCTCCGGCGGGGTGAACACCACCGACAGCCGGACCTCGCCCGGCGCCAGCTCGGTCGGCGGCCTGCGCACGAGCATCGCCTCGCCGTCCACCCGCTCGCCGTCCGTACCCTCCCCGCCGTCATCGGGCCCGCCCGCACCCTGTCCGTCACCGTCGTCCGCACCGGCGGTGGCGGAGGACCCGGCCGGGGAAGCACGGTGCAGCGCGCGGAGCCGGTGTGCGGCGGATTCGACGACGAACACACCGGTGTCGGTGACCAGCACGTCCGTGGGCTCGGCCAGGTCCCGCATCAGCGTGGTCACCTGCCCGGTGTCCGGGTCGAAGCGGCGCACCGCGCCGTTGTAGGTGTCGGCCACCGCGATCCCGCCGTCGGGCAGGACGGAGAGGCCGGTCGGGTGTTGCAGCAGGGCCTGCGCGGCGTCGCCGTCCCGGTGGCCGAAGGTGAACAGGTCCACACCCACCTCGGTCCGCACCACGAACCTGTCCCGTCCGTCACCGTCGGCGTCAGCGTCGGCGGCACCGTCACCGTCGGCATCGGGGCCGTCGGTGGGATCGACGCGGCGCAGGGCCGAGGTCTCGGCGTCGACCAGCCACAGCCGCTCGCCCGCGACGGCAAGTCCGGAGGTCTGGGCGAAGAACGCCTCGGCCGCCGCACCGTCGCGCAGGCCCTCCACGGTCGTGCCCGCGAACCGACGGATCTCCCCGCGTACCGGGTCGAACAGGGACAACGTGTGGTTGCCCGCCATCGCGACGACGACCCCGCCCGCGGGCTCCCACCACCGCACGTCCCACGGGCTGGTCAGGGCGCTCCCGGTGGCCGGGCCGGAGTCCGCGCCGTCACGCCACTGTGCGCCGGTGCCCGCGACGGTCCGGACCGAGCCGGTGCGCAGGTCGATGCCCCGCAGCAGGTGATTGCCGGTGTCGGCGACCAGCAGGTGGTAGCCGACCCGCTCGGCCACCTCCGGCGGCAGCAGGGTCAGCCCGGCCGGTTCGGCGAACGTGGCGACGTCGAACGCGCCGTCGGCGGCGCCACGCTCGCCGTCCCCGAAGCGGCGCACCACCGTCTCGGCGTCGGAGGCGAACTCGACCACCGAGTGGTGGGCGGTGTCGGCCACCAGCACCCGTCCCTCGGCGGTGGCGACCGCCTTCGACGGGAACCGCAGGGGCACCCCGGTGGCACGGTCCCGACCGCCCTGCTCGTCCCGGCCCTCCTCCTGGTCGGTCCGTCCGGCCGGTCCCGCCCGGTCGAGGGCCTCGGCGAGCGGGTCGTCCCCACGGCGCAGCGTCCCGGCGGCCTCGTGGCCGGCCACCAGATCCCGGATCACCGTGCGCAGCGCGTCGGCGTGCCCCTCACCGGCGGCGACGTGCGCCACGTAGCCCTCCGGGTCCACCACGACCAGCGTCGGCCACGCCTTCACCGTGTACTCCTGCCACAGCCGCATGTCCGGGTCGCTGACGACGGGATGGTCGACGCCGTAGCGGGCGACGGCCGCGGCCACCGACTCCGCCTCGCCCTCACGGGCGAACTTCGGCGAGTGCACGCCGATCGTGACGAGCACGTCGGCGAACTCCCGCTCCAGCGGGCGCAGTTCGTCGAGGACGTGCAGGCAGTTGACACAGCCCGAGGTCCAGAAGTCCAGGAGCACGACGCGGCCACGCAGCGCGGACAGCGTCAGCGGCCGGTCGCCGGTGTTGAACCAGACGTCACCGGTCAGCTCGGGTGCCCGCACCGGGGCGCGGTTCTTCGCAGCACTCACACCGCCAGTGAACACGATCGGGGTGGCGGGAATCCCGCCCGACACGCGAGAGTCCCGCCACCCCGAGCTCTCCCCGCGGGGCCGCTGTGCGTCGTCACCGGGCCGCTGTGCCGTCATCGCGACGCCGTCATCGTGCGCTGCGGTCGGGTCCGCCCGCGGGTTCGGTCAACGTCACCGTAGGCACCTCCCCGGACGGGCCGGGCGCGACCGGAGCGGGATTCGGTGCCGGGGCGGAGGTGTCCGGGCCGCTGTCCGCGCATCCCGCGGCCAGCCCGGCGAGCAGCAACGTGACGACGAGGGAACCGGCGAATCGCATGGGGACCTGAGACCTCGGATCGGGAACGGGACACTGTCGTCATCGGTACCCCGCCAGGTCCCGTTACGAGTCCGGGCGATGTTTCACAACGGATCGGTTACCCGGGTTGCGGGTCCCGTCCGGACGTGTCAGTTGGTGTCGCGGCGCAGCGTGCGGGTCGCGCCCGCGGCGACCGTGGTGATCAGCACCCAGCCCGTCGCGGTGAACCCCGCGGAGACCCACTTGTCCGTGCCCGCCATGTGCCACCGGCCGGTGTTGCCCAGGTCGGCGATCGGGACCAGCAGGTCGAGGGTGTAGAAGACCGGGTTCCACTCCAGCCCGGTGTCGTCGGCGTTGACCACGCACCGGGGCCCGGAGACGGTGTAGCGGTCACCGTCGACGCAGTCGTCCTCCCCGAGGCCGAACCACAGACTCCCCCCGACGAGCAGCCCCAGCAGACACACCAGCGCGCGCACCGGCCGGTAGCCGTAGCCGACGATCCACCGCTGCAGCAGGCTCCACGACCGCACCCCGGCCCCGAACCTGCCGTACCCGCGGGCCAGCGATTCGTAGCGGAACTGCTGCTTGCGCAACAGCACGGTGTCCGCGTGCTCCTCATTCCCGCTCTCCCGCAACATGGTGGCGAGCTGGTCGTACGGACCGGGCCGGTAGCCGTCCATCGCCGCGCGCAGGAGCCGCAACCGCTCCGCGACCGCCCGGTCGTCGGTCAGCCCGATCGGGGTGGCGAGTGCGTCGTAGCGGAAGTCGTCCGCGTCCACCCGGCCCGTGGCCCGCCAGAACGCGGTGTCGTCGTCCAGCGTGCCGCAGTGCGCGTTGCGCAGGGACACCCGTCCCTGCGGCGCGGTCCCGGGGGTGAGCGCGAACTCGTCGGCGCTCGCGTCCCCGATGTCCAGTGCGAGCGGGTTCTCCCGGGCCGCGGCGAGCTCCGCACCGCTGATCCGGATCGTCCTGCTGACCGTCGCGCCGTCCAGCGTCACCCCGCCGGAGGCCCGGAAGTTCCGGCCGTCCTCCGCGGCGAGCAGGACGTTGCGGGCCACGCGCACCGAGCGCAGGTCGACGGCCCAGGGCGCCGATTCCTCCCGCTCCGGCACCGAGGTGGCCTGTTCCGGTTCCGCCACGTGCAGCCCGCTCATGTCGATGCTGCCGCCGACGGTCATGCCCTGCAGCCGCAGCGTGCCCAGGACCGTGCACCGGGTCAGCGCGACGTTGCCGGAAACCTCGCTGCGCCGTGCGGAGACCACGTCGTGCCGCCCGTACCGGAACGTCGCCCCGTGCAGCACGACGTTGCCCCGCACCCGCACGTCCGCCATCCGGAACTGCCCCACCGTGCGGAGGCCGCTGCCGTCCAGACCGCCGTCGATCTCGCTGCCGTCGAGGTGGATCGACCGGTCGGGATGCGGCCGGTTCGTCGTCCCGCCGACGGTCACCGACGCCCCCGCCAACCGCAGCGACCCGCCGAAATGCGCATTCACCATCCGGAGCGTGCCGGTGACCTCGAAGTTCCTGCTGAACTCGGCGTTGCCGTCCACGTGCATCCGGTCGGCGATCAGTGCCGGATGCGGGTCCTCGAACCGGTCGCCGGTCCGCCAGGCGTCCGCGGTCACCTCGCTGTGCAGGTCGACGGCCAGCCGGGCACCCTCGAACACCAGGTCCCCGACGACCCGGAGGCTGGGGAGGAACACCATCCCGTCCGCGGTGAACGGACGCTTGTCGTTCGGCCCGCCGTAGGTGTCCCGCTCGCACAGCAGGCTCCCCCCGACGTGCAGGCCGTTGCCGTTGAGGGCGAAACCCGCCCGGTTGGCCAGCGACGCGCCCGAGAAGTTCACGTTGCCGCCGGTGCGCAGCCCCGGAATGCGTACCTCCCCGTCGGCCTCCAGCCGGTAGGCCAGCAGCGCGCCGGTGACCACGAGCCGGTCGGCCTGGACCGCCTTGCCCCGCGGGTGGGTGATCCGGGTGCGGGTGAGCACCACCGACCCCTCGACCACGGCGTCGGTGAGATTCACCGCCGCGTCCGGGATCCCGCGTTCCACCCCGACGGCCTGGCGCACCGTGGTCTCGGTGTCGTCGGCGTCGGCGTCCACCTCGACCACACAGCGGATCAGCCGGACGTCGTTGCGTCCGCGGAAGTTGCGCGCCTTGAGGCCGGGCAGCAGGCACCGGCGGAACGAGAGCCCCAGCAGCGAGGCCTCCCGCACGTCCGGGGGATACTCGAACCGGCACCGCTCGAACCGGAACAGCACGCCAAGCTCCAGCGCGCGCAGGTCGAGCCTGCCGGTGATCTCGGCGTCGGTGATCTCGACGATCGGCGCGCCGGTGGTCTGCCTGCGCCAGCGCAACAGCCCGCTGGAGCCGGACTCGACGTCGGACCGCAGGTCCGCGGCGCGCACCGTCCGCACCGGGCGGGAGGCGGCGTCGAACGGGTCGTACCGGTCCGCCTTCGCCGTCGACGGGTCGGCGGCGTGCCCGTCGTCGAGCCGCCCGGACT
>NZ_KI912263.1:68257-72806 GCF_000231035.2 Saccharomonospora iraqiensis subsp. paurometabolica YIM 90007
GCCCGCGGCCACCCCGCCGGGTGCCGGTGCGGGTGGCGGTGCCGGTGGCGACCGCGCCGACCGCGAGACCCGGGTCCCGATCCGGGGGGTGCGCAAGGCGACCGCGCAGGCGATGGTGCAGAGCGCGTTCACCGCCCCGCACGTCACGGAGTTCCTGACCGTCGACGTGACGCCGATGATGGAGCTGCGGGAGCGGCTGAAGGGCGATCCCGACTTCCGCGGGGTGAAGCTCACCCCGCTGGCGTTCGCGGCCCGGGCGGTGTGCCTGGCGAAACGGCGCACCCCCGACGTGAACGCGGTCTGGGACGAGCACGCGGGCGAGATCGTCTACAAGGACTACGTGCACCTGGGCATCGCGGCGGCCACGCCGCGCGGCCTGGTGGTGCCCAAGGTCCGCGACGCCGACGCCCTGTCGCTGGCCGAACTGGCCGGCGCGCTGGACGAGCTGACCACCACCGCGCGGGACGGGAAGACCCCGCCGGAGGCGATGCTCGACGGCACGTTCACCATCACCAACGTCGGCGTGTTCGGCGTCGACACCGGCACCCCGATCATCAACCCGGGCGAGTCGGCGATCCTCGCGCTCGGGGCGATCCGGGACACACCGTGGGTGGTGGACGGTGAGCTCGCCGTCCGCAAGGTGATGCAGCTGTCGCTGAGCTTCGACCACCGCGTCGTCGACGGCCAGCAGGGCTCGCGCTTCCTGGCCGACGTCGGCGCCCTCCTCGCGGACCCGGCCAAGGCGATCACCTACTGACCCCCGCGGGTGGGAGGGGCCCACCCCCTCCCACCCGCGGGTCGCCACTCCACGCCGGTGAGTTGCCATTCCATGCACGCGAGTTGACGCTCCATGCCCGCGAGTCGACGCTCCGAGGGCCGCGCGATGGTCACGGGAGTCCGACCCGGGGCATGCCCGCCCGGCGACACGTCGTCATCGGGCGCCAGCTCGCGGACACAGGCGTCGATTCGCGGATACAGAACGTCAACTCGGGGACACAGGGCGCCAACCCGTGGACACATTGCGTCAACTCGCGGGCATGGGGTGGGGACTCGCGGGTGAGGGGGAGGGGGACTCGCGGGATCAAACGGGCGGGTTCGTGCGTTGTTCCGGGTATGGCCGTCCTGTTCCTGCTGTACGTGATCGCCGAGGTGGCCGCCGTGTGGGCGGTCGCCTCGCAGATCGGGGTGCTCGGCACGCTCGGACTGCTGCTCGCCGGTGCGCTCGTCGGGTCATGGCTGGCCCGCCGGGAGGGTGGTAAGGCCGCCCGCGCGGTGATGGCGACCGCACGTTCCGGCCGCTCCCCGCACAACGAGATCACCGACGGGATGCTCGTGGGACTGGGCGGACTGCTGATCTTCCTTCCCGGCTTCGTCAGCGACGTCGCCGGCCTGCTGTTGCTGTTGCCGAGCCGGGCGCTGTTCCGGCGCGCGTGGATGCGGCGGTTGCAACGCCGGGGACCGATCCGCAGCACCCCCGGCACACCGTTCGGCCCGGGAATGCGGACCCGGACGATCGTGGTGGACAGCGAGGTCGTCTCCGACGACCGCCGCCGGGACGACGGCGAGGGCGGCCCCCGGCCGAACGGACGTCCGGTCATCGACTCCGAGTAGCACGACCGCCCCGACGGAGCCCGCACCGTGCGACGGCCGTTTCCCGTCCGGGGCGCACCCCGAACGGGGAACCGGGCGTGCCGACATTGAATCTCCTGGTCAGGTAGCGTGCGGGGGACACAGGAGGTTGCTGGTGGCGCAGGACGTGCAGCGCTCGCCCGAACGGGCTAAACGACTCCCCCGGGAGGTCCGGGAGAAGCAGATTCTCGACGCCGCGGTGACCGTGTTCTCCCGACACGGCTACCACGCGGCGGCGATGGACGAGGTCTCGGACGTGGCGGGCGTGTCCAAGCCGATGATCTACAGCTATCTCGGGGCGAAGGAGGACCTGTTCGCGCACTGCGTGCGGCGCGAGTCGAACCGCCTGCTCGACGCCGTGCGCGACGGCATCCGGCCGGACGTCCCCCCGGACATGCAGCTCTGGCACGGCCTGCGCGCGTTCTACGGGTTCGTCGCCGACCACCGCGAATCCTGGATCGTGCTGCACCGGCACGCGCTCACCGCCGGACAGCCGTTCGCCGCCGAGATCACCACGCTGCGCAGCACCGCGGTGGAGCTGGTGAGCACGCTCGTGGTGTCCGCCGGGGTCCGTAAGGGGCTGGGCGAGCAGGTCGAGTTCTCCGGCGAGGGGATGGCCGCCGCCCTGGTCGGCGCTGCCGAATCCCTCGCCGACTGGTGGCTGGACCACCCCGACGTCCCCGTGGGTGTGCTCGCCTCGTGGCTGATGAACCTCACCTGGCTCGGCTTCAACGACCTCGTCGAGGGCTCCGTCTGGCGTCCGACCGAGTGAGCCGGCACCGCGGTCTCCCCGAAAGCCGGTGACGCCGAGCCGCGGCTCGGTACACTCAGCGCGGCACGGCAGGCGGACGACGCGGGGGTGAGTCAGGTGCCGCTGGTACCGGATCCGGGACAGCCGACTTCAGATCAGCGGATCGACAAGTCGGTGACGGCGACCGACCCCGAGGCCGTGGACAAAGCCGCTGCCGAGACTAGAAAGCTTCTCGACTCGGCGAGAGACAAGGGCTTCCGCATCAGCCCGGAGGGTGTGGAGCCGTTGAAGAAGGCGCTCGCCAACATGCAGAGTCGACTCGACGAGCTACTCGCTCGGCACGCTGCCGTCCTGAGCCAACGCCCCAAGCTCGGAAGTCATCCGTACGGGCAGACGGTCGCAGACCATGATCTAAAGAGCGGTTCAGGCGATACCACGTCGGCTACCACCGTGTTAAAAGCACTGGTGAAGGTGATCGAGAACGCCGACAAGGCACTCGATATCGCTCTGAGAAACTACCAGGAAGAAGAGTCCGAAACAGCACGGAACGTGAGCGGGAAGCAGGCGTGACGTGGCCGGAAAGAAAGAGCTCTTGATGTGGGGCGCTTTGACACTGACCGTACTTTTGGGCGGTTGTTCGGACACCCGCGACGGATCAGCATCGCCTGCGGATCACTCCCCCGCAGCTGGTTCCGCCCCGTCAGAGACCCAGTCTCCATCGCCATCCCACACCAGCAGCGAGCGCAGCGCAACCATCGATTCCTGCGCACTCCTGGACCCGACTGAGCTTGCCCGGTTCGGCGACTTCGGTCCGCCTACTCGCGATAACCTTGCTGGCGCCCGCGCCTGTTATTTCACTCCCGAGCGGGACGGGACAGAAAGACGACCCACCATCACCGTGGCGCTGCGGGACAGCCAGGGTGTCGCAAGCGCGAACGACCAGGGGATGGGGATCACCCAAGCAACGTTCAACGGACGAGATGCCGCGCAGATCCCGGACAAGAACGACGTATGCATCATCGCGCTGGGATTGACCGAGTCCTCGCGGGTCGACGTCGGGGTGAGCGGGATCGACACCGACGAGGCCTGTGATCTCGTCGAACGGGTCACCGAGATCGTCGAGCCGAAGCTGCCCGAACCACCGAGGTGAGGTTCCGATGAGTGAGTCCACGCCACCACCCCGGGTCACCGGGGAGGAGTTCGTCAACCAGACAGCCACGGAGCGGGCCGAGTACCTCGCGGCCGGTGGCACACCACCGCGGATGTCCGACGAGCAGGTCCTGTCCCTGCCACCCGCGCAGCGGGACGACTACTTCGGCGCGCTCGCCGCGTCGGGTGTCGACGAAGGCGAACTCTTCAGTTGGATCGAGCGTCTCGGCAAGCGGGTTCAGGGTGCCCAACGCGGCCAGGAGATGAACGCCGAGCGCATGCGGGAGCTGGCGTCCTCCGGGGAGACGGAGTACGTGGGTGGGCTCCCGCCGTCGGACGCAAACTACCCGGGCATTCCGCACGCCGAGCTGGCCCGGTACGTCCGCGAGGAGCTCAATCCGGACGAGGTCGGCGAGATCTCCACCGCGTACCACGAGCTGAACCTGGCGTTCGCCGAGTTCGCCCAGGAGCTGAGCGAGGCCGTCGCGCAGTCGCGGCACGAGTGGCAGGGCGCGGCCGCCGACAGCGCGCACGGCTATTTCGCGAGCCTGGGCACCTGGGCGGACGGCAACTCGCGCAACGCCGAACTGGCCTCCCAGACCATGAACGAGCAGGCGGCGTCCGCGGGCGCCGCCCGCAACAACATGCCCGAAGAGGTCCCGTTCGACTGGAAGACCGAGGTCGGCAAGTGGGCGGAGAACCCGCTCGACCTGCTCGACAACGTCGAGCAGACGACCGAGCGCTACCACCGGAGCCAACAGGCGCACGACGAGGCCGCCCGGGTGATGGGGCAGTACGACGGCGAGCTGCACGGGGCCGCCTCGAAACAGCCCGCGTTCGCCGAGCCTCCGGAGTTCAACGGTGGGACCGGGACGACGCCGAGTTCGGTGACGTCGGTGAGCTCGCCGGGAACCACCGCGTCGGGTGCCGCGGGTACCGCTCCGGTCGGCGGGGCTCCGGGCGGGGTGGGCCCCGCCGGGTCGGGTTCGTCGGCGGGTCCGCTCCCGGGCGGCGCCGTGA
>NZ_KI912263.1:72906-76516 GCF_000231035.2 Saccharomonospora iraqiensis subsp. paurometabolica YIM 90007
GGGCGGGGCCGCCGTCGCGCTGCGGGTGACGTCCCGGTGCGGGTGGCGTCGCGGTGCGGGAGCGGAGCCGGGTCAGTGTCGGTGCGTCGCGGCGGACTTGGCCCGCCCGGCTCCCTTCTTCGCCGCCTTGAGGGCCTTGCCCTTCCCCTTGGCCATCCCGGTGGCCCGGCCCTGCCGCTTCGCCGCCCTGGCCGTGGCCTGCTCGGAGGCCTTGGTGGCCTTGGCCACCGCCAGACCGGCCTTGCCCTGCGCCGCGCCCATCCTGCGCTGCACCTCCCCGGTCTTACCCTGCACCTGGTGACCGACCTCCTCGGCCGCGTGCCGGGTCCGCCAGCCCAGTGACGGCTTGCCGCCCGTGTCGACCGCCGAGATGAGCAGACCGCCCGCGAGGCTCGCGTTCTTGAGGAACTCGGTCAGCTCCTGCTGACGCTTCTGCTGGTCCTGTTCCTCCCAGAACGGGTGACCGACCACGGTCGTGGGGACCAGGCTGCCCAGCAGCAGGACCGAGGAGATCCGCGGCAGCACCCCCACGGTCAGCATCGTGCCCGCGGCGATCTTGACGGCCGCGTCCACCTGGACGAGCGTCACCGGGTCGCTCGGCAGTTCGCCGGCCTTCTCCCCGACGGTCTTGTCGAGCAACGGCTTGGCCGCCTCGGCGTGGGCCTCCTTCTGCCGCAGTGCGTTAATGCCGCCCGCGATGAAGATGGAGGCGAGCAGTGGGCGGGCCACCCGGCGGAGAATCATGCGACCTCCCTGGTCGAGGTGTTCGGACAGGTTCACCGACGACCGGGCTACCCGTTTCCCGCCGACTTCACCCGTGCCGCCCGCGTCGCCACGGACGGCACCGGGCATTCGCCGACACACTGGTCCGAACGTGTGACCTGACTTACATCCCCGGACGGGTGTAACGCACCCGGGTAAGCCGGCGATATTCCAGATGCCCCCGTGGTGCTGGCGGACCCCCGACCTGGCAGCATCACGGGGTTTCCACTGTCCGGACCCGGTCGCGCTGTCCCGGCCCGGTCGCATTATCCGGAGCCCGGATGTTCCTCCGTCGGCCCGGTTGCCGTGCGCCCGCGATGTCGAACCGTCAACATTGAGTGGTTCGTACCGCCACTCGGTAGGGTCTGATCGATGTCGAGACAGGGTTACGCGCTCGGGGTAGTGACGTTGGCGGCCGCCGTGGTACTGGCCGGGTGTGTCAGCGAGGTCGGCGGATCGCCCGCGTTGCCCTCGGCCGACCAGCGTGCCGCCGGGGCGACCGAGGCTCCCGCCGCCACGGGGAGCACCACGGCACCGTCCACGGACCGATCGGTCCCCGGCACGGAACCCGGCGGAACCCCGCCGGGCCTCGCCGGGACCGGTGACTGTGTCTCCACCGACGCCACCACGGTCGTCGACTGCGCCGGACCGCACACGGTGGAGATCGTCGACACCGGCACCCTCGACGACGCCGCCGACGACGACGGCGCCACCCCGCCACCCGAGCAGGCGGTGTACGAGGCGGTGCTGCCGGACTGCCGGACCGCGGTGGCGGACTTCCTGGGCAGTGCCGACTACGACGTCAGCACACTCGGTGCGTGGTTGTTCTGGGCGGACGAGGACCGGTGGGACGAGGGTCAGCGCTGGTACCGCTGCGGGGTCGCGCAGGTGAACGCGGACGGGGAGCCACGCACCCGACAGGGGTCGCTGCACGACGCCCTGGCCGGCGACGACGGCCTCGACGGGTTCCGGCTGTGCTCGCGGGAGCGTCCCGCGGACGAACGGCCCCGGGCGGCGCCGTGCGACGGGCCGCACCGGAGCGAGGCCGTCGCCGCGATACCGCTGGGGACGCCGGACGGCGCGCTCCCGGACGTGGAGAAGATCAACGCACTGGGCCGGCAGGAGTGCGGGCAGGCCGTACGCGGGTACCTCGGCGCCGACCGGGACGACATCGGCGCGGCCTGGCGCTGGCCCCGAGAGGCGTCCTGGCGCCAGGGATTCACGAACCTGCTCTGCTTCGCCGAGACCGAGCAGCCGGTCGACACGCTCCTGCGCGACATCGGCACGGAGCCACTCCCGACCGCGTGACGGTGCGTAGGCGGTGCGCACCGCCGACGTGACCCGATTTCCCGGTTCCCACCGGTCCGGTCGCGCACTACCGTGCCGCCATGGCGAACGACGTCCACGACGACGGCGTGCCCGACCGGACCGGCCCGACGACCGGCCCCCCACCGGCACCCACGGGGGCCACCGGGCCCACGGCGCCCGAAATGCCCGAGGTGCCGACGACGTGGCGGGGGCGGATACGCCAGCTCGGGCCGGGAATCATGGCCGCGGCGACCGGCGTGGGCGCCGGCGATCTCGTGGCCACGATGGTGGCGGGCTCCCGCTACGGCTACACCCTGCTGTGGGCGGTGCTGCTCGGCACGGTCTTCAAGATCGCGCTCGCGGAGGCGGTCGGGCGCTGGCACCTGACCTCCGGACGGACCCTGCTGGCGGGCTGGCGCACGCTGGGCCGGTGGGTGCTGGTCTACTTCGGCGCCTACACCGTCGTCTGGGGGTTCGTCTACGGGGCCACCGCCATGTCGGCCTCCGGCCTCCCGCTCAACGCGCTCGTCCCCGGTGTGTCCGTGCGGTACTGGGCCATCCTCTGTGGCCTGCTCGGGTTCGCGCTCGTGTGGTTCGGACGGTACGCGGTGCTGGAAAAGATCATGACGGTGTTCGTCGGCGTCATGTTCGTGACCGTGGTCGGAACCGCCGTGCTGGTGGCCCCGAACCTGGCCGAGGCGGCGGGCGGGCTCGTGCCCCGGCTGCCGGACGGGTCACTGGTGTACGCCCTGGGCCTCGTGGGCGGGGTCGGCGGCACCATCACGATGGCCGCCTACGGCTACTGGACCCTGGCGAAGGGCTGGCGCTCGTCGCGCTGGTTGCCGATGATGCGGTTCGACAACGTCGTCGGCTACGTGACCACCGGCGTCTTCGTGGTCGCCATGCTCGTGGTCGGCGCCGGGATGCTGGCCGGGACGGACGTCATCGCCGGCGACATCGGTCTGCTCCTGCTCGGCGACCGGCTCGCCGTCGAGTACGGCGAATGGGCCCGCGTGCCGTTCCTGGTCGGGTTCTTCGCCGTGTCGTTCACCTCGCTGATCGGGGTGTGGAACGGGGTGAGCCTGCTGTTCGCCGACTGGTGGCGGACCTGGCGCCTGCCCGCACACGCGACCGGCACCGACACCGTCGGCGACATCGCCACCACCGACTACGACCGGCGGGCGGGCGTGCGCAGCAGGCCCTACCGCGTCTACGTGCTGTGGCTGACGTTCCCGCCGATGGCGCTGCTGTTCCTCGACCGGCCGTTCCAGCTCACCGTGGCCTACGGCGTGCTGGGGGCGCTGTTCATGCCGTTCCTCGCGGGCACACTGCTGGTCCTGCTGAACTCCGCACGGCTGCCGCGCGAGTTCCGCTCCCGGACGGTGTCCAACACGCTGCTCGTCGTCTGCCTCGCCCTGTTCGCCTACCTGGCGGTGGACCAGATAGTCGGCCTGTTCGAGTGAACCGTGCAGGACTCCTTCGCGGCGCCGGACGCCGTGAAGGCCCCCTTCCCTGCATCACACGCAGGGAAGGGGGCCTT
>NZ_KI912264.1:0-5741 GCF_000231035.2 Saccharomonospora iraqiensis subsp. paurometabolica YIM 90007
GTGCTGGCGGCCCGGCCCCGCGCACGGCACGGCAGCGGACCACCCGCGGTGCCGGGGGTGCGCATCCGGCACGCCGGGCCGGGTGACCTGGACACCGCGGTGCGGTTGCAACTGGAACTGCGCCGCTACGACGCGCACTTCGGGGTGGTCGCGCTGCGGGACCACGCGGAGCCCACGATCCGGGAGTCGACGCGCGAACTGCTCTCCCGGGACGCGACGGTGCCCCCGCTGTGGATCGCCGAGTTGTACGGGAACCCGCTCGGTCTGCTGCACATCGAACTGCCCCCGGACTCGGACTGGATCGCCGGGTCCGTCGCCGCCGAGCGGGTGGGCTACCTCGCCTCGCTGGACATCGCCGAGACCTCCCGCGGCACCGGGGTCGGCACGGCGCTGGCCGAGCACGCGCACCAGGTGTTCGAGGAGTCCGGCGTGGACGTGGTGCTGCTGCACCACGCGCCGGCGAATCCGCGGTCCACGCCGTTCTGGTACGCGCAGGGCTATCGTCCGCTGTGGACGTCCTGGTACCGGATGCCGGCCCGCTGACCGCGGTCGGCCGACGCACACCGGGCCACGCGGATCCGCCGGTGCACCGACGGGTGCCGGCGGATCCGCGTGGCCCGCGGCGCTCCGGGACGGTCAGGCGTCCGCCAGGGCGGGGCGCTTCTCCCGCACGAACGCGTACATCCCGGCGGAGGCGAGCATGATGCCGCCCGCCACCCAGGTGCCCACCGACCAGCTGCCGGTGGCGTCGCGCAGCACACCGCTGACCACCGGGCTGGCCACGGCGCCGATCTCGGAGACCAGGTTCAGCAGCCCGAACGCCGAGCCGCGCTGGGCGTCCGGGACGAGGTCGCCGGTCATGCCCTGGGCGATCGGCTGCAGGGCGTTGAAGAACAGCCCCGAGCAGAACAGGATCAGCCCGAGCAGCCACAGCGACGGGGTGCCGCCGCCGCTGATGGACAGAGCGAAGCAGAACACCAGCAGCGAGTAGATCACCGAGAAGCTGATCAGCAGCGGCTTGCGCCCCCGGCCGCTGCGCAGCGCGCGGTCGGCCAGCCAGCCACCGGCGGGGAACCCGAGGATGCCCGCGCCCGCGTTGAACGCCGCGGTGAGGGCCGCGGCGAGCAGGGAACTGTCCGCCGCCTCCCGGACGATCTCCACCGACCAGAAGCTGAAGAACCACAGGTTCCACAGGATGGCGATGTAGGCGAAGTAGATGATGACGATGTCCCGGGAGAGCAGTGTCGCCGCCTCGGGGGTGCGGCGGATGCGCAGCACCACGGCCCCGATGACCACGACGGCGAGCAGGCCCGAGCCGAGCGCGGTGCCCCAGGTCGGCCACTGCAGCCGGTCGGCGACGACGAACAGCAGCAGCACCGCCGCCAGCAGCGGGGTGGACACCGCGACCATGCGCAGCAGCGGCGGCCCCAGGCGCAGCCTGCCACCGAGGTGCCGGTGGAAGAAGTACCAGCAGCCGAGCGCCACGAGCACCGAGACCACCGCGAACACCAGGAACGGCACCCGCCACGCGTCCGTGCCCAGGCCCAGCGACGAACCCCAGTCGATCAGCACGGGGGTGAGCACGATCCCGACCGTGAGACCGATCGACAGCCCGGAGATGACCACCCCGAGTCCGAGCGTGCGTCGCTTCGGCGGGGTGTTGTTCATGATCAGCGTGCGGTCGTTGGAGTAGAACACGCCCTCGCCGAGGCCGGTGAGCACGCGGGCGCCGACGAAGGCGATGAGCCCGACGACGATGCCGGACAGCGCCGTCATCACGCCCGCCCACAGCAGGGAGAGCACGATCATCTCGCGGTGCCCGAACCGGTCACCGAGCCGGCCACCGGGGTACTGGGTGAGCATGTAGCCGGTGAAGAACAGGGACCCGACCAGGCCGCCGAGCGCGCGGGGGTCGCTGGACTCCCCGATGAACCCGACGTCGTTGGCGATCATCCAGCTCACGACGGGGCCGGTGAGCGTGCGGTCGGCGTAGCTGACCACCCAGCCGAGCAGCAGCATCGCCCACAACGCCCGGTACGGCTTCCGGCTCTGTTCCTCCTCGGCGGGGAGGAAAGTCGACTCTGACCTCGTCATGAGAGGGGACCCTAGGCACGGGCGGGACCCGGCGAGTCGTGGTGTGGTCTGTCGAACGATGTCAGCGGGAATGTTTTCACTGGGTGAAAACCGCCGTGGCTCTCCCGGCAGCCGCCGTCGAGGCTCGAGTGGTTCGTGGTCCCGCGCAACGAGCTGTCCGGCGTGTGTGACGCCGGCGACGGAGGAGGATCCGGTGTCCGGCGAGTCCCGGTCGGTGACGTCGAAGGTGCTGTCCCTGCTCGACGCGTTCAGCCCGGCCTCTCCCACGTTGTCCCTGACGGAGCTGGCCCGGCGGGCCGGGGTGTCCCTGCCGACGGCCCACCGGCGCGCGGCGGAGCTGGTGGACTGGGGCGCGCTGGAACGCGGCGCCGACGGGCGCTACCGCATCGGCCTGCGGCTGTACGAGGTCGCGTCGCTGGCTCCGCGTGGCCTGGGCCTGCGGGAGGCGGCCATGCCGTTCCTGGAGGACCTGTACGAGGTCACCCACGAGAACGTGCAGCTCGCGGTGCGGGAGGGCCCGGAGCTGGTGTTCGTCGAGCGCATCGCGGGGTGGGAGGCCGTACCGGTGCGTACCCGGGTCGGCGGGCGGTTCGCCCTGCACGCCACGGGGGTGGGCCTGGTGCTGCTCGCGTACGCGCCGGAGCGGGTGCAGCGCGAGACGCTGTCCGCGCCGCTGACCGCCTACACCCCGAAGACGATCACGGACCCGGAGCGGCTGCGGTCGGTGCTGGCGACCGTGCGCAGGCAGGGATTCGCGGTCAGCGACGGGCAGGTCACGCTGGACGCCGTGTCGGTGGCGGCCCCGGTGCGCGACCGCGAGGGGGCGGTGGTGGCCGCCCTGTCGCTGGTGGTGAACGCCCGTGGGGCGCGGCCGGGCACCCTGGCGCCGCTCGTGCAGTCCGCCGCACGCGGGATCTCCCGGGCCCTGGCCTCCCGCGGCCGGGCCTGACCCCGGGCGCACGCTCGCCCCGGGTGGGGTCACGGGGTGCGTTTGGCGGGTGGCCCGCGGGGGCATGCCGCCGCGTGGGAGGAAGGGGAGACCGATGTCCGAGGACGACACCCTGGCCACCATCGACCGGCTGATCGAGGAGGAGCGGGAGCTCCGCTCCCGTGCGACGGGCACGGGCCTCGACGAGGAGGATCGCGTGCGGTTGCGACACCTGCAGGAGCGGTTGGACCAGTGTTGGGACCTGCTGCGCAGGCGCAGGGCGAGTGCCGAGTTCGGCGGCGACCCGGACCAGACGCACGCCCGACCGGTGAGTGAGGTCGAGTCGTACCAGCAGTAGTCCCGGCGGGTGCCGGTGTGGCGGGACCGGACCTCCCGCCGCACGCGGGTCACCCGTACGGGCGTACTTCGCCGACATGCGGGTATCCGCAGGCGCGTCTAGCGTGATTCGTGGCCTCCCCGAGCCGTCGCCGGACGGAAGGCGCGCCGGGGACGCACCTTTCGGCGGAGGGACTTTCGTGGACACGCAGCTCGTACGCCCGACGAGGATCCAGGAACCGGCCCCGGTCCCGGCCAAACGCGGCCAGCGCGCGTTGAGCTGGCTGCGCACGACCGATCACAAGGCGATCGGTCAGCTCTACCTGGTCACGGCCATGTCGTTCTTCATGGCCGGGGGCATCATGGCGCTGGTCCTGCGCACCGAGCTCGGTCAGCCGGGACTGCAGTTCCTCTCCACCGAACAGTACAACCAGATGTTCACGCTGCACGGCACGATCATGCTGCTGCTGTACGCGACCCCGGTGCTGTTCGCCTTCGCCAACCTGGTGCTGCCGCTGCAGATCGGTGCCCCGGACGTGGCCTTCCCCCGGCTGAATGCCTTCTCCTACTGGCTTTTCCTGCTCGGCGGGTTGATGGTGCTCGGCTCGCTGCTCACCCCGGGTGGGGGCGCGGATTTCGGCTGGACCGCCTACACCCCGCTGTCGCGTGACCAGTTCTCGGTCGGCATCGGCGGGAATCTGTGGATCATGGGGTTGGTGGTGTCCGGCCTGGGCACCATCCTCGGCGCGGTCAACATGATCACCTCGATCGTGTGCATGCGCGCGCCGGGCATGACGATGTGGCGGATGCCGATCTTCACCTGGAACATCCTGTTCACCAGCGTGCTGATCATCATCGCCTTCCCGATCCTCACCGCCGCGCTGCTCGGGCTGGCGGCCGACCGGCTGGTGGGGGCGCACGTGTTCGACCCGGCCAACGGCGGGGCGATCCTCTGGCAGCATCTGTTCTGGTTCTTCGGCCACCCCGAGGTCTACATCGTGGCGTTGCCGTTCTTCGGCATCATCACCGAGATCATCCCGGTGTTCAGCCGCAAACCGTTGTTCGGCTACCGGCTGATGGTGTTCGCGACCATCGGGATCATGGGCCTGTCCGCGGTGGTGTGGGCCCACCACATGTACGCCACCGGCGCGGTGCTGCTGCCGTTCTTCGCGATGACCACGTTCCTCATCGCGGTGCCGACGGGGATCAAGTTCTTCAACTGGCTCGGCACGATGTGGAAGGGGCAGCTCAGTTTCGAGACGCCGATGCTGTTCTCGCTCGGCTTCCTGATCACCTTCCTGCTGGGCGGGCTCACCGGGGTGATCCTCGCCGCGCCCCCGCTGGACTGGCACGTGCACGACAGCTACTTCGTCGTGGCGCACTTCCACTACGTGCTGTTCGGCACGATCGTGTTCGCGACGTTCGCCGGGATCTACTTCTGGTTCCCGAAGTTCACCGGCCGGATGATGAACGAGCCGCTGGGCAAGCTGCACTTCTGGCTCACCTTCGTCGGCTTCCACACCACGTTCCTGGTGCAGCACTGGCTCGGCAACGAGGGCATGCCCCGGCGTTACGCCGACTACCTTCCCTCCGACGGGTTCACCACGCTCAACGTGGTCTCCACGATCGGCGCGTTCGTGCTGGGCCTGTCGATGCTGCCGTTCCTGTGGAACGTGGTGCGCAGCTACCGCTTCGGTGATCCGGTGACCATCGACGACCCCTGGGGTTACGGCAACTCGCTGGAGTGGGCCACGAGCAGCCCGCCGCCCCGGCACAACTTCACCGAGCTGCCGCGGATCCGCTCCGAGCGTCCCGCGTTCGAGCTGCACTACCCGCACATGGTGGAGCGGATGCGCGGCGAGGGCGAGATCACCTTCACCGGGAAGACGAAGGATGCCGAGCGCCCGCACCTGCCCCCGCCCGAGGTCAAGGCGTCCGACGCCACCAAGGGCGAGACGGGGTGAGCCGGTCGCCGCGTGGCACACTCGCGGGTGTGGCGGACAGGGACCGGGACGACGAGGGACGCGCACGCAACGCCAGGCCACGCGACGGGCTCGGCAGGCCGTTGCCCCACGGCGCCGCGGGTGTCGAACGTCAGCCGGAGGGCGTGACGCGCACCCCGGAGCAGACGGTGCACGAAGCGCAGCGTCTGCTGGACGAGGGCAAACCGTTCCACGCGCACGAGGTGTTCGAGGACGCGTGGAAGTCCGGGCCGGACGCGGAGCGGGAGCTGTGGCGGGGGTTGGCCCAGCTCGCCGTGGGCCTCACCCACGCCGCCCGCGGCAACCCGAACGGGGCGGTGTCGCTGCTGCGCCGGGGCGCCGACAACCTCGCCGGGTTCGCCGACTCCGCCCCGCACGGCCTCGACGTCGCCGGCCTGCGC
>NZ_KI912264.1:5841-15894 GCF_000231035.2 Saccharomonospora iraqiensis subsp. paurometabolica YIM 90007
AGGGTCGCCGAGGCCGCCGCCGCGTCGCCGGTGGCGGTCACGAGTTCGGTGCCGCGTTCCACCGCGATCCCGCGCCGGGCCAGCGCGTCGGTGAGCACGGTCTCGACGTCGGCCTGCCGCAGCAGTGTCAGGTGCGGGTAGGCGGTGTCGCGCAGGGGCACGTCGGCGAGCGCGGCGGACACACGCCTGCAGCCGAGGTGCAGTTCGGCCCGCGGGGCGGGATCGCCCCGCTCCAGCAGCGGCTCGGTCACCCCCAGCGGGCGCAGACTCTCCAACGTCCGCGGGTGGGTGATCATCGCCCGGGAAGGGCGGAAGGACTCCGTCCGGCGTTCGACGATCCGCACGGCCGCGCCGTGGTCGGCCGCCTGCAATGCGGTGACCAGCCCGGCGGGACCGGCTCCGACGACGAGGACGTCCGGGATCAGCTCACGGCCACCGCGCGCCACCACGCCCCCTCCCCCGCAGGCCCCGCCGCCGCCGCGTCCACGGGCACGTCGGCGCGGTGCAGCCCCGGCAGCACGTAGTAGTCGATCGAGCCACGCTCGCTGACCAGTTCCAGCACCCGCCACAGCGACCGGGCGTAGTGCTCGGCCGCCGCCGCGTCGTCCCAGACGTAGAGGCCCCGGTACCGGCCGAGTTCGTCGTGGGCGAGCCACAGCTTGGACACGAACCCGGGGAACCCGGCGAACAACGGCGTGTTCAGCAGACTCTCCCGGCGGAAGGCCGCGTGCCCGCGGCCCCGGATCCGCCGCAGCCGGAAGGTGACGACGAGCACGCACGGCCGTTCCGGTTCCCGGGTCACCACCGTCTCCCGGTACACCCACGCGCCGGTGTCGTCGGCGAACCGGAACACCCGCCCGGTGTGTCCCCGCGGCATGCGCAGTTCCCCGCGGACCAGCAGCAGCCCGGTGGTCCCGACACAGCGGGCCACCGCCCGCCACGCGGCCGGTCGGGGAAGGGGCCTTCGTGTCATCGTCCGCCTCGGTTGTCCGTCGTTCCCATCATCGGACGGGACAGAAGCGGTACGCAGTGCCGAAGGTCCCGGCGGGGCCTTCCTCTTCCGGCGCACTGAGCAGGGAGCCACGCACAGAAGAAGCCCCGCCGACTCTGTGTCTACAGATCAGCGGGGCTTCGCGCTGGTGGCGGGTGAGGGATTCGAACCCCCGTAGGCTGAGCCGTCTGATTTACAGTCAGATCCCTTTGGCCACTCGGGTAACCCGCCAAGTCCGGTCATCCCGACCGACACGAAGTCTACCCAACGCCCTCCTCGCCCGGCCGCGGGGGGCGGGGGTGGCTAGGGTGGGGTCGTTCCCGCAAGCCGATCCGTGAGGTGTGTGCCGTGGCCGATCCGTCCTTCGACGTGGTGAGCAAGGTCGACCGCCAGGAGGTGGACAACGCGCTGAACCAGGCGGGCAAGGAGCTGTCCACCCGGTTCGACTTCCGGGGCACCGGCGCGCGGATCGAGTGGGCGGGCGAGCGGGCCGTCGTGATCGAGGCGGAGACCGAGGAGCGCGCGAAGGCCGCGGTCGACGTGTTCAAGGACAAGCTGGTCAAGCGTGGGATCTCGCTGAAGGCGTTCGAGGCGGGCGAGCCCGCGGTGTCCGGCAAGACCCACAAGGTCAACGGCACCATCCTGGAGGGCATCGAGGCGGACAAGGCGAAGAAGATCGCCAAGTACATCCGCGACGAGGGCCCGAAGGGCGTGCAGGCGCAGATCCAGGGGGACCAGCTGCGGGTGACCGGCAAGAAGAAGGACCACCTGCAGGAGGTCATCTCCCTTCTGAAGAGCACCGACTTCGGCATCGCCCTGCAGTTCGACAACTACCGCTGACGCGCCGCACGAGCTGATGTTCGAGCCGCACCGGCAACCGACGCCCGTCGTGCGTGGCCGCCGTGCGGACGACCTCCCCGCCTGCGCCACCGCGCTGGTGGCCGTACACGAGGCGGACGGCTACCCGGTGGAAGGGGTCGCCGAGCCGGAGGCGTGGCTCACCCCGGAGAACCTGCTCCGGGCCTGGGTCGCCGAGCTGGCCGGGGAGGTCGTCGGTCATGTCTGCCTGACCGCACCCCCGGACTCCGACCCGGTCGCCGCGACGGTACGGGCGCACACCGGGACCGGGGCGGCCGGGTTGGTGGTGTTGGGCCGCCTGTTCGTGCTCCCCGAGGCACGCCGCCACCGGGCCGGTGAGCTGCTGACCCGGACCGCGACGGACCACGCGGCCGTCGCCGGACGACGTCCGGTACTGGAGGTCATGGACAAGGACGGGGCCGCGATCCGCCTCTACGAACGCCTGGGCTGGCGCCGGATCGCCACCACCGGACACGACTCGGACCACGGCCGTGTCCCCGCCCACCACTACATCGAGCCGTCCACGTCGGATCAGTGGACAATCCGCAAAAAAGATCATTGACCGATCAACACGACGCAGGGTCACCGCGCGCGATACATCTCTTTCAGCTTCATCACGTCCTCGGCCGTAGCGATCTCAGCCGGCATCTCCGGCGACACCGTAGACCAGTAATTTCCTTTGAAACGGCTGACGCACGGGGGGCAGGCACATTCGCCACGCGCAAACCGCGGCGTAACGTGAATTACGCCGTGCATCTCGTCATCAACCCGGTCGAAGACCGGCCAGAGTCGCTTGACATACGAATCGTCGACCGAGCCGACCCCGTAATAGCGCCACACGCCGTAGGCCACCAGGTCCGCGCCCTGAAGTAACCGCGTCGCTCGCGAGTCGGCGAAGAGCGGGATCTCCGCGAAATTGCGTAACCGTCCGATATTCCCGGCTGCCTGCCGCCATGAGTCCGTCCAGCCTTGGATGTCGTCTTCGGCCACGACTCGTCTGTCGTGTATGACGAGGCCACGTTGACGCTCGGCCGTATTCCGGTACATACGTCGCAACATCGCATCGAACTTGTTCAGGACGAGCTCATAGGCCAACTGCTCTCGTTTGATGGAACTGTCGATCTTCTTTCGATCGACGACGACAGCGAAGAGCGAGAGCGGGAACTTGGTCGCCGTCGGGTGGAAGTTCGAGATCACTCTGCAGGAGTCCGCGAGTATGCGCCGACGCACCCTGTAATCCACACCTCGCCACGGACTGTGCTTGTTTCTCCTACTTTCCGGATTCTTGACCTCGTTCGCGTGCAACTCGAACTGTCGGTGGTCGAATCCCTCGTTAAAGAGATTCCTCTCCAGAACCACGTTGATGGCACGCTGCAGATGGTAAGCGTCGTGCTCGTGGACTGCGACGCCGGCCACGATCAAGCACGGACTGTTTTCGTGTGTGCCTGATTCGTCGAGGAACAAGAGATACACCGTCACCACCCAGTGCTGAAAGACGAAGGGGCGCGCCTCTGGCGCGCCCCTTCTCCCGAGTCTGGCTGAGTCGTACCGTTCGCCACCGCTCCGCAGTGCACGAACACGGCACTTTCGACCGCTCCGCAGTCTCAACAGCCGACTATCATGCTAGCCAGCTGCTGTGGTCCTGTCAAGGAAGAGCCGTCCGCCACTACTCGGCCCCGCTCGGTAGGCGTCTCCGGTACAACAGTGGTTGAGGATCGTCTCTCCTGACGGTCCCGGGCGAGCCGATCCACTGGGGAACGAGGTGTCGCGAACAGAGCTCTACGACGAGATCGGCGCCGGGTACTCCCTTGGACGACGCACGGACCCGCGGTGGATGGGGCCCATCACCACCGCGCTCGGCGACGCCCGGTCGGTTCTGAACGTGGGCGCGGGTACCGGCTCCTACGAGCCGGGCATCGACCGGGCCGTCCTCGCCGTCGAACCCTCACGGGCGATGATCCGTCAGCGACCCGGGAACGCAGGCCCGACCGTTGCCGCGATCGCCGAAGCACTCCCGGTTCACGGCCGGGCGGTCGATGCCGCGCTCGCCGTCCTCACGGTGCATCACTGGTCGGACTGGCGACAGGGTCTCGCCGAACTGTGCCGGGCGGCCCCGGTTCGGATCGTGCTCGCCTATGACACCGCACGGCACACCGATTTCTGGTTCGTCCGCGAATACGTCCCCGAGATCGCCGACCTGGAACTCTCCCGCCCCTCGGCCGAGGACATCGCCACGGAGCTCGGCGCGCACACCGTCACCACACTCCCGGTGCCGTGGGACTTCACCGATGGCGTGTTCCCCGCGTACTGGCGACGGCCTGCCGCCTACCTCGATCCGCGAGTCCGGCAGAGCTGCTCCGCGTTGGCGCAGACCCACCCCGACGCGGTCGACCGGGGAATCCGCCGCCTGCGTCGGGACCTCGAGACCGGCCACTGGCACGAGACCCACCGTGACCTGCTCGGGATGACCGAATGGGACGCGGGTTTCCGACTCATCGAGTCGTCCGCCTGAGCGGGTCGGCGGCTCGACCGGGCCGATTCCACGGCGGTCAGCCGTTGGTGGCGCCGAGGGTGTCGACGGGGCACCAGTGCTCACGCCGGGGGTCGTCGAGGCAGGTCTGGATGCAGCCCGGGCAGAAGCGGCCGTCGACGGTGCCCCGGGGCCGGTCCGGCCTCGCCACCGGCTCGACCGCGCACAGCGCACACGGCGCGGTACCCCAGGCGTGCAGCGCGGCCAGCACCCGCCGCATCACCGCCACCTCCGGCGCACACAGCCCCACCGCGTCCGGATCCACCGCCGGCCACCGGGGCGGATCCGAACCCACCCGGCCCAACAGCACCGTCGGCGCCTCACCGCACACCGTCCCCACCCTCGACCGCCCGACCCCGGGCACCACCGTCGAGCTCGTCCGCCCGGCCCAGGAACTCCCCCGCCAACGCGGCGAACGCGTCCCCGACCTCCCGCACCGGGCCCGCCGGCAACTCACCCCCGTCCTGCCGCCCCAGCAACTCCACCACCACCGGGCCGAACGACCGCATCACCTCCGCCGCCCGACACAACAACTCCCGATCCCGCGCGATCACCGGAACCACCCCCGGCACAACGCCGCGCGCAAGCCAGCCCCCCTCGTCATCGGCGTGGCAAGCAGCTTTCCGCGCACCGCCCTCTGGGCCTCGCCATCCATTGCTCCCTCAAATCGGACATCTGAGCTATCAAGTTCCTTGTGCGCTATTCAAGACTTTGACGCTATCGAGGTCAAGCGACAAGCGAGACATCCAAGACAGTCCGTAGCGTCCGAGACATGGGTGCGCGCAAGCTCCTGACCAGCAGGGAAGTCGCTGACGAACTGGGGTTGTCGGCGCGCACCATCGCGCGGTACGCGAGGGACGGTTCACTCGTTCCGACGATCGTCACGCCGGGCGGGCAGTACCGCTGGGACCTCGACGACGTGAAACGGCAGATGCGCGAACAGTGGGAACGCCAGCGCGACGAGCGCCCCTAGCCGGACTCCGGCCGGACGCCGCGAAGGCCCCCTTGCCTGCATCGGACGCCGCGAAGGCCCCCTTCACCGCACTCAACGCAGGGAAGGAGTCCTTCACGGCACCACGGGAGGCGATACGCTGCCCGGCGGCAGGGTGAAGCGGTGACACGGGAGTGGCGGATGAAGGGCATCATCCTCGCGGGCGGGAGCGGCACCCGGCTGCATCCGATCACGCAGGCGGTGTCCAAGCAGCTGCTGCCCGTCTACGACAAGCCGATGATCTACTACCCGCTGTCGGTGCTGATGCTGGCGGGCATCCGGGAGATCATGGTGATCTCCACGCCGACGGACCTGCCGCACTTCCGGCGGCTGCTCGGCGACGGCCACCAGTGGGGCCTCGACCTGGCCTACGCCGAGCAACCCAGTCCGAACGGGCTGGCCGAGGCGTTCGTGATCGGGGCCGACTTCGTCGGCGACGACGACGTGGCGCTCATCCTCGGCGACAACATCTTCTACGGCCGGGGCTTCTCCGGCCTGCTGCAGGAGCAGGCGCGGAACCTGGACGGGTGCGCGCTGTTCGGCTACGCCGTGAAGGACCCCGAGCGCTACGGCGTGGGCGAGGTCGACGGGGACGGCACGCTGCTGTCCATCGAGGAGAAGCCCGCCGAGCCGCGGTCGAACCTGGCCATCACGGGCCTGTACCTCTACGACAATCAGGTCGTCGACATCGCCGCCGGGCTCCGGCCGTCCACCCGGGGCGAGCTGGAGATCACCGAGGTGAACATGGAGTACGTGCGGCAGGGCCGCGCCCGGCTGAACGAGCTCAGTCGCGGGTTCGCCTGGCTGGACACGGGCACGCACGACTCCCTGCTGGAGGCGGGCCAGTTCGTCCAGGTGCTGGAGCACCGCACCGGGGTGCGGATCGCCTGCCTGGAGGAGGTGGCGCTGCGGATGGGATTCATCACCGCCGACGAGTGCCACCGGCTCGGCGCGAAGCTCGCCAAGAGCGGCTACGGCGACTACGTGATGGACATCGCCCTGGCGGCGGGCGCCTCCGGCTGACCCGCCGGGCACGCCGGCGAATCGGCCCGCGGGCTCAGATCGAGCGCCGGGACATCTCCTCCAGCCTGCGCACGCGGTCGCTCACCGGCGGGTGGGTGGAGAACAGGTGGGAGAACTTCTCCCCCGGCCGGAACGGGTTCGCGATCATCAGGTGGGACTGGGACACCACCTTCGGCTCCGGCTCCAGCGGCCGCACCTGGGTGCCGCGTTCCAGCTTGCGCAGGGCCGAGGCCAGCGCCATCGGATCGCCGGTGAGTTCGGCGCCCGAGGCGTCCGCCTGGTACTCGCGGGAACGGCTCACGCTCATCTTCACGATGCCCGCGGCCACCGGCCCGAGCAGCGCCAGCAGCAGCGCCCCGAACGGGTTGATGCCGTCCTCCCGGCTGCCGCCGAACAGGCCCGCGAACATCGCCATGTTGGCCAGGAAGCTCACCACACTCGCCAGCGCCCCGGCGACGCTGGAGATCAGGATGTCGCGGTTGTAGACGTGCGAGAGCTCGTGCCCGAGCACGGCGCGCAGCTCCCGCTCGTCGAGCAGCTGCAGAATGCCGGTGGTGCAGCACACGGCGGCGTTGCGCGGATTGCGGCCGGTGGCGAACGCGTTGGGCGCCGCGGTGGGGCTGACGTAGAGGCGCGGCATCGGCTGCCGCGCCGAGGTGGCCAGCTCGCGCACGATCCGGTACATCGTGGGCTGCTCGGCCTCGGACACCGCCCGTGCCCGCATCGCCCGCAGGGCCAGCTTGTCGGAGTTGAAGTAGGCGTAGCCGTTGACGCCCAGCGCTACCAGCAGTCCGAGGATCAGCGCCGTACGGCCGAACAACCCGCTGATCAGCACGATCAGGGCGCTGAGCAGGCCGAGCAGCAGCGCTGTCTTCAACCCGTTGCGATGGGAGTGCACGTGCCTGCCTCCTTCCGGCGGTCCCCTCGACGTCGGGCCTTCGGCGGTGTTCGTGTCCGTGGCCCCTAACGGATCGAACGACGTCGATCGGCGCGAAGTTCCTGGTCGTCGCGACCGTGACGAAGCTGACGTCCCGCTCGGGCACCGCCGGGCCCCGGGTGGATCTCGCCGTGATCTTCGCCGGGGCTTACGATAGATTTCGGGTTGCCGAAAAAAGGGGTGCTGATGCAGGAGGAGAGTCCGGCGGGGTCGCTCGCGCGCCGCCGACGGGCGACACGGCGTGCCCACGTCCGCGCGGTCGCCGCCGTCGCGGTCGTCGCCGTGCTGGCCGTGAGCGGCGCGGTCTCCTACGCCGTCCGGCCGGGCATCATCGAAACATCGGACGACGCCGACGGACCCCTGCGAGTGGTCACCACCACCACCTTCCTGAACGACACGGTGCGGCGGATCGGTGGCGAGCACGTCCGCACCGTGCGGCTCATGGGCCCGGGTGTCGACCCGCACCTCTACCAGGCCCGGGCCAGTGACCTGCGGCAGATGCGGGCCGCGGACGCGGTGTTCGCCGTGGGCCTGTACCTGGAGGGCTCGCTCATGCGCACGCTGCACGGGCTCGCCCGGGAGAAGCCGGTGCTGTTCGTCGGCGAGGCGATCCCCGAGGACCGGCTGCTCGCTCCCCCCGCCGGGTCCGCGCCGGAGGAGGAACACGACCCGCACGTGTGGTTCGACCCGCGGCTCTGGGCGCACGTGGTCGACGCGGTGACCGCCCGGTTGGCCGAGCTCGACCCCGCCCACGCCGACGACTACCGGCGCGCGGGCGGCGACTACCGGGAACGGGTGCTGACGCTGGCCGAGGAGGCCGAGGCCGCCCTCGCGACGATCCCACCCCGCTCCCGCGTGCTGGTGACCTCGCACGACGCCTTCCGCTACCTCGGCGCCGCGTTCGGCATGGACGTGGTGGCCGTGCAGGGCATCTCCACCCAGGAGGAGGCGGGCACCGCCGACGTCACGCGGGTGGCGGATGCCGTGGTCGACAGCGGGGTGCGGTCGGTGTTCCTGGAGACCAGCGTGCCCGGCAGGACGCTGGACGCGGTGCTCGCGGCGGTGCGGCAGCGCGGCGGCGAGGTCCGGCTCGGGCAGCCGTTGTACTCGGACTCGGCGGGGGACGACGGCACCCCCGAGGGCACCTATCTCGGCATGGTGCGCGCGAACATCGACCGGATCGTGGAGGGCCTGCGATGAGACCGACCCGCACCCGGCGACGACCGGAGACCGCCACCGGCACCCCCGCCGCGCTGTCGCTGTCCGGTGTCAGCGCCTCCTACGGCGGCCGCACGGTGTTCGACGGGGTGGACGTGGACATCCCCGCCGGGGTCCTGGCCGCGGTGGTCGGACCGAACGGCGCGGGGAAGTCGACGCTGGTGAAAGCCGCGCTCGGGCTGGTCCCGGCCGTGCGGGGGCGGGTGCGTGTGCTGGGCGCGCCGCTGCGGCAGGTGCGCCGTCGGGTGGCCTATGTCCCCCAGCAGGACGCCGTGGCGCACGACTTCCCGATCACCGCGGTGCAGGTGGTGGAGATGGGCCGCTACCCGCACCGCGGCTGGCTGCGCAGGCTCACCCGGGACGACGACGACCTGGTGGCCGCCGCGATGGAGCAGGTGGGGGTGGCCGAGCTGGCCGAGCGTCCCCTCGACGAGCTCTCCGGCGGCCAGCGGCAGCGGGTGTTCCTGGCGCGTGCGCTGGCCCAGCGGGCCGAGTTGGTGATCCTGGACGAGCCGTTCACCGCCGTCGACGCCCGCACCGAGTCGGTGCTGCTGGAACTGCTCACCGGGCTGTGCCGGGAGGGGGTCTCGGTGGTGGCCGTGCACCACGACCTGCGCACCGTGCTGACCCGGTTCGACCACGCGGTGCTGATGGCGGGTGGAGTGATCGCCTCCGGGCCGCCGGAGGAGGTGCTCACCGCCGCACACCTCGAACGCGCGTACGGCATGGCGCCGCTGGTGCTGGATTCATGATCGGCACGGTGCTGGCGGCGCTGCCGCTGTCGTACCCGGACGCCGTCGTGGTGGTCGGCACCGCGGTCGTCGGGTTCGTCGCGGGGGCGCTGGGGCCGCTGGCGGTGCTACGCCGCCGCAGCATGTTCGGCGACGCGATGAGCCACGGCACCCTGTCCGGGGTGGCCGTGGCGTTCCTGCTGACCGGGGCCGCGGTGCCGGAGACGCTGCTGCTCGGCGCGACCGTGTCGGCGGCGCTGGCGGCGTTCGCGATGATCGCGCTGGAGCGGGTCGGCAGGCTGCGCCCGGACGCGGCGATCGGGGTGGTGCTGTCGATCTCGCTCACCCTGGGGATCGTGCTGCTCACGCACATCGCCGACACCGGGGACAGCGCCCAGGCCGGACTGAACACCTACCTGCTCGGGCAGGCGGCCGGGATGACCGAGCGGGACATCGCCGTGGCGCTGGTGCTGGGTGCGGTCGCGCTGACCGTGGTGACCGTGGGGTTCCGGCTGTTGCGCAGCGCCACGTTCGACCCGGGCTTCACCGCGGTCGCGGGCGTGCCCACCTGGGCGGTGGACGTGGTCAGCACGGGACTGCTGGCGCTGGCCGTCGTGCTCGGGGTGCGCACCGTCGGGGCGATCCTCATGGTGGCACTGCTGGTGGCGCCGGTGGTGGCGGCGCGCCAGGTCACCCGGCGGTTGTCCGCCCTGGTGCCGCTGTCCGGGCTGGTCGGGGCCGTGTGCGGGGCGGCGGGCGGGATGCTGTCCGGGC
>NZ_KI912264.1:15994-16258 GCF_000231035.2 Saccharomonospora iraqiensis subsp. paurometabolica YIM 90007
CGAACTCGGCGTCCAGTTCGTCGAACTCGTCGGGGCGCCCGGAGCCGGAGCCCCGGCCGGCGAGGCTGTCCCGCTCGGCCCAGGACGGCTCCGCGGCCCACTGCCGGGTGCCCCCGTCCGAGGCGATGTCCGGATCCGCGTCGGTCGGCACGAAACTCCGCGGGGCGGGGGGTGAGACCGTCCTCCCGCCCGTCCGCGTCGGACCGTGCCGCGCGGGACGCCGGGGCCTCCGCCGCCCCGTGCCCGGCCGTGTCACGCGCGGGC
>NZ_KI912264.1:16358-22452 GCF_000231035.2 Saccharomonospora iraqiensis subsp. paurometabolica YIM 90007
CACGGCCGCGGCGCTGTTGTCGGTGGTGTTCGCCCCGCACCGCGGGGTGGTGGCCCGGCTGCGGCGGGGTTCGCGGCGGCGACCGCCGGTGCGCCTCGGTGCGGCGTTGGGCCGGCTGAACGGGACCGCCCGCGCGGGCGGGGCTGCGAGGTGGCGGCGGTGACACCGGACGACGTCATGATCATCGTGATCGCGGGGCTGCTGTCCACCGCGTGCGCGCTGCTCGGTGGCTTCCTGTTGCTGCGCAGGCAGGCGCTGCTGCCGGACGCGGTCAGCCACGCGGTGCTGCCCGGGATCGTGCTGATCTTCCTGCTCACCGGGGAACGCGGGTCGCCGGTGACCGTGCTCGGGGCGACCGCGTTCGGGGTGCTGTGCGTGGCGGGTTTCGAGTGGCTGCGGCACACCGACCTCGTCGGGTCGGACGCCGCCCTCGCGCTGGTGTTCCCCGCGCTGTTCTCGCTGGGCATCCTCGGCATCAGCCGCTACGCCTCGGGGGCGCACATCGACCTGGACTCGGCGATCTACGGCGACATCACGTTCGCCCCGCTGCGCACCGTAAATCTCGCCGGCACTCCGGTGCCGTCGTCGCTGCTGGTGACCGGGGCCGCGGCCGTGGCGACGGTGCTGTTCGTGGTGCTGCTGTGGCGGCCGTTGCAGGCGAGCACGTTCGACCCGGACTTCGCCGAGCTGGGCGGTCTGCGCGGGCGGGCGGTGCAGCGGATGCTGCTGGTGGCCGTGGCCGGGGTGGCGGTGGTGGCCTTCGACAGCGTGGGCGCGATCCTGGTGATCACGTTCTTCGTGGTGCCCGCCGCCACGGCCCGCCTGCTGGCCCGCGGCCTGGGCGGCATGCTGTTGCTCGCCGTGGCCGTCGGCTGGATCGCCTCGGCGGCGGGTCACCGCGCCGCGCTGGCGTTCGACTCCTCCATCCCCGGCACCATCGGCCTCACCACCGGCCTCCTCTTCCTCCTGGCCCTCGCCACCACCCGGGTGAGTCACCTCCGGAGCCGCTCACCCTGAGTGTTGCCGTGAGGGGCACATTCCCTGCGTGTGACGCAGCGAATGTGCCCCTCACGGCGTCCTGCGCAGGGAAAGTGCCCTTCACGGCAACCCACCTACGTCGGGTGCGGGCGCGGGGGTTACTTGCGGAGCTCCAGGGTGCAGCATTTGGGGCCGCCGCCGGATTTGCGGAGTTCCGAGATGTCCAGGGGGATCGGCTCGTAGTCGCGGACCGCCAGGCGGTCGGCCAGGCCGGTCGCCTCCACCGGGAGGACGACGTTGCGGCCGTCGGAGACGGCGTTGAGGCCCAGGCAGGCCGCGTCCTCCGCGTCGGCGAGCACGGCGTCCGGGAACAGCCGCTCCAGCGTGCGGCGGGAGCCCGGGGAGAACGCCCCGGGGAAGTACGCCACCTGTGCGGGTTCGGTGTCGGTGGCCTCGGCGAGCACGAACAACGCCGTGTCGAGGTGGTAGAAGCGCGGGTCGGTGAGCCGCAGGGACACCACCGGCACGCCCAGCACCTCCTGCGCCTCGGCGTGCGCGGCCGGGTCGGTGCGGAAGCCGGTGCCCGCCAGCAGCACGCGGCCGGTCCAGGCGAAGTCGCCCTCGGCCTCGTTCACCCGCGTGGGCATCGTGACGTCCCGGAAGCCGTTCTCCACGAACCAGCGGCGAAAGTGCTCCGCCTCGGCGGCCCGCTCCGGCGCGCGGAACCGCGCGCCGAGCACCCGCCCGTCGAGCACGGTGCCGGAGTTCGCGGCGAAGACCATGTCCGGCAGGCCCTCCTGCGGTTCGATCTCGGACACCGAGTGGCCGAGCCGCCGGTAGGTGTCCCGCAGCACCGTCCACTGCTCCGTCGCGCGGTCGGCGTCGACGGGCACGTCCGGGTCCATCCACGGGTTGATGACGTAGTCCACGGCGAAGTACCGCGGCGGACACATGAGGTACTGGCGGGGCACGGGTACGCGCATACTTCGAATGTATGGTGCGTGTGATACGGCTATCAATTGTCAGCAGTTGCGCATCTGTGTGCTAAACGTTGCGTGTGAACACCCTGGATCAACGCATCGTTTCGTGCCTGGTGGCCAACGCGCGGTCGAGCTACGCGGAGATCGGTGACGTCGTCGGTCTGTCGGCACCCGCCGTCAAGCGTCGCGTCGACCGACTGCTGGACAGCGGCGTCCTGCGCGGATTCACCGCTGTGGTCGACCCCGAGGCGCTCGGCTGGGGGACGGAGGCGTTCGTGGAGGTGCACTGCCAGGGCAACGTCTCCCCCGCCCGCATCCGGGCCCGTCTGGAACCGCTGCCCGAGGTCGTCGCCGCCTACACGGTGTCCGGGGCGGCCGACGCGATCGTGCATCTGCGTGCGGCCGACATCCACCATCTGGAGGACGCGCTCGAACGTCTGCGCGGGTTGGAGATCATCGACCGGACGGTGTCCACGGTCGTGTTGTCCACATTGTTGGAACGCCCGCCGGACCCCGGCCGCTGAGGGCAGACTCGCGGTGTGGGGCCGCCGGGCGGTCCCAGTGGTTGGGACCGGAACACCCTGTTACCGCCGGTCACGGGTAAGCCGGATCACACCACACCACGCCCGCCGAAAACACCAAGTAATCTCGAAGTATAGGAGCGCGGGGCGCGCCGAAACCGGGAGAGAGGGAACCGCTGGCCCATGAGCACGAGCGCGAACGGCGACGGATCGGACGGCACGGTGTCCGCGGAGCGGCCGACGGAGGTCAGCAAGCTCGACCGGGTGGTGATCCGCTTCGCGGGCGACTCCGGCGACGGCATGCAGCTCACCGGTGACCGCTTCACCTCCGAGGCCGCCGCGTTCGGCAACGACCTGGCGACCCTGCCGAACTTCCCCGCCGAGATCCGCGCGCCGCAGGGCACCATCCCCGGTGTCTCCAGCTTCCAGGTGCACTTCGCCGACTACGACATCCTCACCCCCGGCGACCGCCCGGACGTGCTGGTGGCGATGAACCCCGCCGCCCTCAAGGCCAACCTCGCCGACGTGCCGCGGGGCGGCACGGTGATCGTGAACGAGGACGAGTTCACCAAGCGCAACCTTTCCAAGGTCGGCTACGAGGCGAACCCGCTCACCGACGACACGCTGGAGGCGTTCGAGGTCCACCGGGTCGCCATGTCCGGGCTCACCCAGGGCGCCCTGGCCGACACCGGCCTCGGCAAGAAGGACGCCGAGCGCTGCAAGAACATGTTCGCGCTGGGCCTGCTGTCCTGGATGTATCACCGGCCCACCGAGGGCACCGAAGCGTTCCTGCGGGAGAAGTTCGCCAAGAAGCCGGAGATCGCCGAGGCGAACGTGCTGGCCTTCCGCGCGGGCTGGAACTACGGCGAGACCACCGAGGCCTTCGCCACCACCTACGAGGTCGCCCCCGCGAAGCTGCCGAAGGGCACCTACCGCCAGATCACCGGCAACACCGCGCTGGCCTACGGCCTGGTGGCCGCCGGGCAGCGCTCCGGACTGGACGTGCTGCTGGGCACCTACCCGATCACCCCGGCCTCGGACGTGCTGCACGAGCTGTCCAAGCACAAGAACTTCGGTGTCACCACGTTCCAGGCGGAGGACGAGATCGCCGGGATCGGTGCCGCGCTCGGCGCCTCCTACGGCGGCGCGCTCGGGGTGACCTCGACCTCCGGGCCGGGCATCGCGCTGAAGTCGGAGACCATCGGGCTCGGCGTGATGATCGAGCTGCCGCTGCTGGTCATCGACGTGCAACGCGGCGGCCCGTCCACGGGACTGCCCACCAAGACCGAGCAGGCCGACCTGCTGCAGGCGATGTTCGGCCGCAACAGTGAGTCGCCGGTGGCGGTCGTGGCGCCGTCCACGCCCGCGGACTGCTTCGACATCGCGCTGGAGGCCGCGCGCATCGCGCTGACCTACCGCACCCCGGTGCTGCTGCTGTCCGACGGTGCGATCGCCAACGGCTCCGAACCGTGGCTGATCCCGGACGTCGGGAACCTGCCGGACCTGCGGGTGCGGTTCGCCGCGGAGACCAACGCCGCCGACGGGTCGGACGAGTTCTGGCCCTACGTGCGCGACCCGGAGACGCTGGCCCGCGAATGGGCCGTTCCGGGCACGCCCGGCCTGCAACACCGGGTCGGCGGGCTGGAGAAGGCCGACGGCAAGGGCAACATCTCCTACGACCCGGACAACCACGACCACATGGTGCGGCTGCGCCAGAACAAGATCGACGGCATCGACGTGCCGGACCTCACCGTGGACGACCCCAGCAACGGGCAGGCGCGGGTGCTGGTGCTCGGCTGGGGCTCCTCCTACGGGCCGATCGGCGCGGCGTGCCGCCGCGTGCGCAGCCGGGGCATGGCGGTGGCGCAGGCGCACCTGCGGCACCTCAACCCGCTGCCCGGCAACCTCGGCGACGTCCTGCGCTCCTACGACACGGTCGTGGTGCCCGAGATGAACATGGGCCAGCTCGCCATGCTGCTGCGGTCGAAGTACCTGGTCGACATCCGCTCGCACACCAAGGTCGCCGGTCTGCCGTTCAAGGCCGAGGAGCTCGAAGAAGTCTTCACCGATGTGATCAAGGGGGTCGTGGCCGCATGACCGCCGACGTACTCGTGACCGCGGAGGCAGCGAAGTGACCGCCACCGATCTCGGTCTGCCGGCCATCGGCGGACTGGACCTGGTACCCAGCACCGACGAGCAGCAGAAGGCCAAGGACTACAAGTCCGACCAGGAGGTGCGCTGGTGCCCCGGGTGCGGCGACTACGTCGTGCTCAACACCATCCAGTCGTTCCTGCCGAACCTGGGCCTCAAGCGCGAGAACATCGTGTTCGTCTCCGGGATCGGGTGCTCGTCGCGCTTCCCGTACTACATGAACACCTACGGGATGCACTCCATCCACGGCCGGGCGCCCGCGATCGCCACCGGGCTGGCCACGACCAGGCCGGACCTGTCGGTGTGGGTGGTGACCGGCGACGGGGACGCGCTGTCCATCGGCGGCAACCACCTGATCCACGCGCTGCGGCGCAACGTCAACATCACGATCCTGCTGTTCAACAACCGGATCTACGGGCTGACCAAGGGCCAGTACTCGCCCACCTCCGATCAGGGCATGGTCACCAAGTCCACCCCGATGGGGTCGGTGGACACCCCGTTCAACCCGGTCTCGCTCGCGCTCGGGGCCGAGGCCACGTTCGTGGGCCGGGCGCTGGACTCCGACCGCAAGGGCCTGAACGAGGTGCTCGGGGCCGCCGCACAACACCGCGGCTCGGCGCTGGTGGAGATCTACCAGAACTGCCCGATCTTCAACGACGGCGCGTTCGAGGTGCTCAAGGACTCCGACGAGGCGGCCCGCCGGATCATCCCGCTCACCGCCGGGGAACCGATCCGGTTCGGCCCGGAGGGCGAGTACGGCGTCACCCGCAGCGGCTGGGGCGGTCTGGAGGTCGGCAAGGTCTCCGAGATCGGGGAGGACAACCTCGTCGTCCACGACCCCACGATCACCGACACCTCGTACGCCTTCGCGCTGTCCCGGCTGGGCGACCAGAACCTGACCAACACGCCCACCGGCATCTTCCGGCAGGTCCAGCGCCCCACCTACGACGACCGGGCGCGCGAGCAGGTCGAGCAGGCCCGGCACGCCAAGGAGCCGGACCTGCAGGCGCTGCTGCGCGGCAAGGACACCTGGACCGTCGAGTAACACCCGGACCGTCGAGTAGGCGGGACCCCGCCGCACGGAGTCCGCTGTCCCCGCGGCCGTGGACTCCGGCCCTGCGGTGGCCGGCCCCGGGTCGGTCGGCCCGGTGCCGGGCCGTCAGCCGTTCAACGGGCGGAAGCCGACCCGCTCGGCGTCCTCCGGTGTCCGGAACCACACCTCGGCGACCATCTTCGGGAAGTCCGGGGAGCGCTCGTCGCAGTACCGCAGTGCGGTGACACTGGCCTTGACGGTGTAGTCCGGCGAGGGCCGCTCCCCACCCGGCAGGGGCATCGCCGAGCCGGGTCCGAACGGGCCCGGCGTGCGCTCGGACGAGCCCGGGTTGCCCCGTGCGGGTGGGTTCCCGCCCCCGGCGGGCGTGGGGTCGAACAGCGACCCGCCCCCGAACCGGGACGCCGGGTCCG
>NZ_KI912264.1:22552-32945 GCF_000231035.2 Saccharomonospora iraqiensis subsp. paurometabolica YIM 90007
CCGCCCCGTGCCCGGCCGTGTCACGCGCGGGCTCCGCGGTGCCGTGGGCCGCGAGCTCCCGCTCGAGTTCGCGCACCCGCCGCCGGGCGCCCCGGGCGAGGAAGAGCCAGGACAGGAACGCACCACACACGAACGCGGCCGCGCTGTACACCCAGACCTGGCCGAAAACGGACATGACTCGCGTCCTCCCTGCTGCGTGGCGGGCCTACCGGGTCCGTGCGACGAGGTAGTCGGCGACCGACTCGCACGCCTCCCGCGCCGGTGACGAGGGCAGCGCGGTGAGTTCCTCCCGTGCCCGCCGAGCGTAGTCATTCAGCGTCGCGTGGGCGCGTTCGAGGCCGCCGGACGCGCGGAGCAGCGCGAGTGCCTCGTCGACGAGCGCGTCGTCGGTGAGCGGACCGTCGAGCAGCCGCACCAGGCGCGGGTCCGGGGTGCCGGAGAGCGCGTAGTGCATCGGCAGCGTCCGCACCCCCTCCCGCAGGTCGGTGCCCTGCGACTTGCCGAGCTCGCCGGACGAGGAGGCGATGTCGATGATGTCGTCCGAGATCTGGAACGCCGTCCCGACGAGGTCGCCGAAGCGGCGCAGGGCGTCGATGTGCTCCGGGTGGGCGTCGGAGAGCATCCCCCCGAACCGGCCCGCCGTGGCGATCAGCGACCCGGTCTTCTGCCCGATCACGGAGAGGTAGTGGTCCACGGGGTCCTCGCCCTCGCCGGGACCGACCGTCTCCCGCATCTGCCCGGTGACCAGCTCCCCGAACGTCTCCGCGATGATCCGCGCCGCGTCCGTGCCGAGGTCGGCGACCAGCCGGGAGGCGTGCGCGAAGAGGTAGTCCCCGGTGAGGATGGCGACGGTGTTGTTCCACCGCGCGTTCACGCTGGGCGCCCCGCGCCGCATCGTGGCCTCGTCCATCACGTCGTCGTGGTAGAGCGTGGCCAGGTGCACCAGCTCCACGGCCGCCGCGGCGGTGACCACCCCGTCCCGGTCCGTCGTGCCGAACTGGCCCGCCAACAGGGTGAACATCGGCCGGAAACGCTTGCCCCCGGCGTCCACCAGGTGCCGCGCGGCCTCGTTGATCGCCTCGACGTCGCTGCGCACGACCTCGTGCAGGATCTCCTCGACGTCCTCCAGCCCGGAGACCAGCGTGCGCAGCAGGTCCTCATCGGCGATCTGCAGCCCGACTGCCGCGCGCAACTCCTCGATGGTGCCCTCACGCACTGACACGTCGGCTCCGCCTTTCCGGCCCAGGGTCACGGTCGGCGTCCAGCCTAATGGGGCCCGACCGCGCGCCGGTGACCCGCTGGTAGAGCCACCGACGGTGATCTTTCCGACACCGCACGCGCCCCCGGCCGGTTCAGGACGTCAGGGCGAACCCACCGGTGCCCGCCCAGTCGAGGGCGAACGTCGGCGCGACGCCGAGCAGCAGGGTGACCACGACCCCGAGCGTGATCGCGGCCGTGGTGAACGCCCCGGGCACGCTGACGGTGGGGCCGTCCTCGGCGGGCTCGGAGAAGAACATGAGCACCACCACCCGCAGGTAGAAGAACGCCGCCACCGCGCTGAAGATCAGCGCGATCACCACGAGCGGGGCCATGCCGTCCGACAGGGCCGCCGAGAACACCACGAACTTGCCCACGAACCCGCTGGTGAGCGGGATCCCGGCCAGCGCGAACAGCAGGAAGGCGAAGGTCCAGGCCACCACGGGCGAGCGTTTCGCCAGCCCGGCCCACGCGGACAGGTGGGTCGCCTCACCCCCGGAGTCCCGCACCAGCGAGATCACGCCGAACGCGGCCAGCGTGGTGAAACCGTAGGCGAGCAGGTAGAACATCGTCCCGGACAGGCCCTGCTCGGTCAGCGCCATCGTGCCGATCAGCAGGAACCCGGCGTGCGCGATCGACGAGTACGCGATCATGCGTTTCACGTCGGTCTGGGTCAGCCCGAGCACCGCGCCGATCAGCATGGACACGATCGCCACGGCCCACAGCACGCCGCGCCACTCCCAGTGGGTCGACTCGAACCCGACGGTGAGCACCCGCAGGATCGCCCCGAACGCGGCGACCTTCGTGCACGCCGCCATGAACGCGGTGATCGGCGTCGGGGCGCCGTGGTAGACGTCCGGCGTCCAGGTGTGGAACGGCCCGACCGAGGCCTTGAACAGCAGCCCCACCAGCAGCAGGCCCAGCCCGGCGAACAGCAGCGTGTCCGAGCGGTCCGTACCCGCCGTGGCCACGGCGATCTCGGAGAACCGCACCGACCCGGCGTAGCCGTAGAGCAGGGCGACGCCGTAGAGGAAGAACGCGCTGGCGAACGCGCCGAGCAGGAAGTACTTGACCGCGGCCTCCTGGGACAGCAGCCGCCGCCTGCGCGCCAGCCCGCACATCAGGTACAGCGGCAGGCTCAGCACCTCCAGCGCCACGAACATGGTGAGCAGGTCGTTGGCCGCGGTGAACGCCATCATGCCGCCCAGGGCGAACAGGCTCAGCGGGAAGACCTCGGTCTGCATGCTCTGCGTGGCGGCCTGCTCCCGGTCCTGCACCGTGCCGGGGCTGATCCCGGCCTCGGCGACGAACGCACCGCCCCGTTCGACCGTGCGGTCGGCGATGAGCAGCACCGCACCCACCGACAGCGCCAGCAGTGTGCCCCAGAGGAACAGCGCCGGGCCGTCCACGGCCACGGTGCCGCTGAGCGTGGTGATCCCGCGCGGCGGCGCGTCGGTGGTGTAGACGCCCAGCGCGACACCGGCACCGGCCAGTGCCAACAGCGTCAACGCCAGCTGGGTCGACCACCGCCGGTGCTTGGGCAGGAACGCCTCCAACAGCACCCCGACGCACGCGACGCCGAACACGATCAGCATCGGCATGATCGCCGCGTAGTCGATCCCGGGCGCCTCGATCGGCCCCTGTTGCTGGGCGAAATGAACGTTCAACACGGCTGGGATTACCTTTCCTGCACCGCTGTCAGTGTCGCCTCCACCGAGGGTCCGACCGTGTCGAGCACCGGCTGCGGGTAGAACCCGAGCCCCACGATCAGCACCACCAGCGGCGCGAGCACCGCGATTTCCCTACCGGACAGGTCACGGACGGCCTTCTTCGCCCCGGCCTCGGGTGCCGTCGCCGTCCCCGGCCCGCCACCCGCGCCGACGAGCGCGTCCCCACGCACCGGCCCGGTCATGATCCGCTGGTACAGCCACAGCACGTACGCGGCGGCGAGCACCATCCCGACGGTGGCGACGATCGCGAACACCGGCCGCGCGTCGAACGCCCCGATCAGCACCAGGAACTCGGAGACGAACGAGTTCGTGCCCGGCAGCGACAACGTCGACATCCCGGCCAGCAGCAGCATCCCGCCGAGGATCGGCGTCACCTTGAACATGCCGCCGTAGTCGGCGATGCGGCTGGACCCGCCGCGGGCGGCGACGATGCCGATCACCAGGATCAGCATGCCGGTGGCGAGGCTGTGGTTGAGCATGTACGTCGCCGAGCCGACGGTGGCCTGCGTGCTGAACGCGAAGATGCCCAGCGCGATGAAGCCGAAGTGGGCGATCGACACGTAGGCCACGAAGCGCTTCATGTCGTGCTGGCCCGCGGCCAGGATCGAGCCGTAGAGGATGCCGACCACGCCGAGCACCAGCACCAGCGGCGCGAGCTGCGCGCTGGCGTCCGGGAACATCGGCAGGCTGTAGCGCAGGAAGCCGAAGGTCCCGACCTTGTCCAGCACCCCCACCAGCAGCACGGTGACCGCGATCGGCGCCTGCCCGGCCGCGTCCGGCAGCCAGGTGTGGAACGGCACCAGCGGCGCCTTGATCGCGAACGCGAGGAAGAAGCCGAGGAACAGCCACACCTGCGTCTCGACCGGGGCCTGGCTGACCACGGCGACCAGAGTGGCCCAGTCGAAGGTGCCGCTGCCGAGTTCGTCGGCGGCCAGTGAGTACGCCCCGATCGCCGAGGCCAGCATGATCAGGCCGCCGAGGAACGAGTACAGGAAGAACTTCACCGCCGCGTACTGCCGCCTCGGCCCGCCGTAGAAGCCGATGAGGAAGTACATCGGCACGAGCATGACCTCGAACAGCACGTAGAACAGGAAGACGTCGGTCGCCGCGAACACGGCGATGGTCAACGCCTCCTGCACCAGGATCAGCGCGAGGAAGTTCGCCACCCGGCGTTCGGTGGGCAACTTGTCCGTCGAGCGCAGCGCGCCGATCACGATCGGCACCAGCAGCGCGGTGACCGCCACCATGAGCAGCGCGATCCCGTCGATGCCGAAGGCGAGGTGCACCCCGAACGCGGGGATCCAGTCCACCGAGGTGACCTGCTGGAGCCGGTCACCGCCCGGGTCGTAGGTCAACCACAGCGGCACCACCAGCAGCAGCGTGGCGACCGAGACGCCGAACGCGGTCGCCGTCGCCGCACGGGCGTTGTCCCGCCACCCGGCGACCGCGAGGGCGCCGAGCAGCGGCAGCAGGATCAGGGCTACGAGCCAACTCATGAGAACCTCACCAACAGCAGTGCGGCGACGAGCAGGAACGACCCGCCGAGCATCGACAACGCGTACGACCGGACGAACCCGGTCTGCAGCCTCCGCAGCCGGCCCGACCCGCCGCCGAGCCCGGCGGCCAGCCCGTTGACCGCGCCGTCGACGCCCCGGTTGTCGAGGAACACCGAGAACCGGGTCAACCACAGGCCGGGGGTGGCGACCAGGGTCTCGTTCAGCGCGTTGCCGTACAGGTCGTTCCGCGCGGCCCGCACCGGCCAGGACACCCGCTGCGGACGCTCCACGCTGGTCTCCCGCCTGCCGAACAGCAGCCACGCCACGAGCACGCCGAGCGCGGACAGGCCGACCGTCAGCCACGGGATGACCGCGTGCGGCAGGACCCCGTGGTGCGTCTCGGCGAGCGCACCGACCGACGGCGCCAGGAACTCGGCGAGCCGGTCACCGGACATCAGCAGGAACCCGGCACCGACCGAGCCGAACGCGAGCACGATCATCGGCACGGTCATCACCGGCGGCGACTCGTGCGGGTGGAACTCGCGGCCGTCGGCCGAGGTGGTCTCACGCCAGCGCGGCTTGCCGAGGAAGGTCAGCAGCACCAGCCGGGTCATGTAGAAGCCGGTGATGCCCGCGGCGAGCAGCGCCGCGCCGCCGAACACCCAGCCGCGCCAGCCCTCCTGGCCGAACGCCGCCTCGATGATCGCGTCCTTGGTGTAGAATCCGGACAGGAACGGGAACCCGATGATCGCGAGGTAGCCGAGGCCGAACGTGGCCGCGGTGATCGGCATCTTCTTCGCCAGGCCGCCGAACTTGCGCATGTCGACCTCGTCGTTCATGGCGTGCATGACCGACCCGGCGCCGAGGAACAGCCCCGCCTTGAAGAAGCCGTGTGTGAGCAGGTGCGCGATGCCGAGGGCGTAGCCGACCGGGCCGAGCCCGGCGGCGAGCATCATGTACCCGATCTGGCTCACCGTGGAGTAGGCCAGCACCTTCTTGATGTCGTCGTAGGCACAGCCGATGATCGCGCCGAGCATCAGCGTGACCGCACCGATGATGGTCACGACCAGCCGACCGTCCGGGGTGAGGTTGTAGATCGGGGCGGAGCGGGCGATCAGGTACACGCCCGCGGTGACCATCGTGGCGGCGTGGATCAGCGCCGACACCGGGGTCGGGCCCTCCATCGCGTCCGGCAGCCACGCCTGCAGCGGGAACTGGCCGGACTTGCCGCACGCGCCGAGCAGCAGCAACAGCGCGATCGCGGTGACCACCCCGGCGGAGGCCTCGCCGACACCGGCGAACACCTCGGCATAGGAGGTGCTGCCGAACTCCTTGAACATGAGGAAGATGGCCAGCGCCAGGCCCACGTCCCCGACACGGTTCATCAGGAACGCCTTCTTCGCCGCCGTGGCCGCCGACGGACGGTCCTGGTACCACCCGATCAGCAGGTAGGAGGCGAGGCCGACGCCCTCCCAACCCAGGTACAGCAGCACGAAGCTGTCGCCGAGCACGAGCACCAGCATCGCGGCGACGAACAGGTTCAGATAGCCGAAGAAGCGCCGACGGGACTCGTCGTCGGACATGTAGCCGATCGAGTAGATGTGGATCAGCGAGCCGACCCCGGTGATCAGCAGGACGAACGTCACCGACAGCGGGTCGATGCGCAGTCCGAAGTCGACCTGCAGCGCCTCGACGGGGATCCACGAGTAGACCGTGGTGTCGGTGGCCCGCGACAGCGACTCGCCGAAGAACAGCGCCAGACCGTACACGAAGGACGCGATGACCGTCGCGGAGCCGAGCAGGTGCCCCCAGCCGTTGGTGCGGCGACCGCCGACCAGCAACACGAGGGCGCCGAGCGCGGGAAACGCGACCAGCAGCCACGATTGAGCGATCAAGGTGATTCCCTGTGGTTGGAGGCTAGTACTTCAGCAGGTTGGTGTCGTCGATCGAGGCCGACCGCCGGGTGCGGAAGATCGACATGATGATCGCGAGGCCGACGACCACCTCGGCCGCGGCGACGACCATCACGAAGAACGCCATCACCTGACCGTCGATCGAGCCGTTGATGCGCGCGAACGTGACCAGCGACAGGTTCACGGCGTTGAGCATCAGCTCGATGCACATGAACACCACGATCGCGTTGCGCCGCACCAGGACGCCGACGGCGCCGATGGTGAACAGCAGCGCCGACAACAACAGGTAGTACGTCGGGGTCACTTGTTCTCCCCTTCCGCGGCGGTGTCCCGGTTGTCCCGGTGGGTGCCGTCGCCGTTCGTGCTCGGGGTGGACGCACCGTCGTGGTCGTCGGTGCCCCCGACGAAGGCGTGTGCGTCCGGGGCGGGGGTGTCCCCGGCCACCTGCCTGCGCTCGGCCTCCAGCCGTGCGGTGGGCGTGGACTCGATGAGTTCGGACAGCGACTCCGGGGCCACCGACCCGTCCGGCAGCAGTGCGGGCGTGGCCACCGAGTTCGCCGTGGCGAACACACCCGGCCCCGGCTTGGGCGAGGGCCGCTCGTACTCGCCGCGGAAGCGGGCCACCACCAGTTCCTTCTGGCTGCGCTTGCCGCCCGCGGCGTGCCGGGTGGTGAACGACAGCACCATGCCCGCCATCGCCGCGGTGATCAGCAGCGCGGCGGTGAGCTCGAACGGGAACAGGTAGTCCCGGAAGATGATCCGGCCGAGACCGCCCGCACCGCCGCCCTCGGCGCTCCACGGGTTGAGCGGCTGCGCCGGGGTCACGTCCGCGACGGCCCGGGTGAGCGCGGCCGACAGCAGCACGGCCACGCCGACGCCGAGCAGCCCGGCGGCGAGTCGCTGGCCGCGCAGGACCTCGACCACCGAGTCGGACGACTCCCGGCCGACCAGCATCAGCACGAACAGGAACAACATCATGATCGCGCCGGTGTAGACGATGATCTGCGTGAACCCGAGGAACTGCGCCTGCTGGGTGAGGTACAGCAGCCCGAGGGAGAGCATCGTCAGCACCAGCCACAGCGCCGAATGCACGGCGTTGCGGGCGAAGACCATGCCCAGGGCCCCGGCGAGCGCGAGCGGCCCGAGGATCCAGAACGCGACCGCCTCCCCGGTGGACACCGTCGCCTCGGCGCCCTCCTGGGCGAGAACCAGTGCGCTGCCTACCGTCATCGCCTTGCCTTCTCCTCGGACGTCTCGACCGCCTCGCCGGACGGCACACCCCGGTCACGGGCGAGTTCGGGGCCGCGGACGTAGTAGTCCTGCTCGTCGTCGCCGAGCCGCATCGGGTGCGGCGGCTGCTCCATGCCGGGCAGCAGGGGCGCGAGCAGGTCCTCCTTGGTGTAGATCAGCTTCTGCCGGTCGTCGTCCGCCAGCTCGTAAAAGTTGATCATCGTGAGGGACCGGGTCGGGCACGCCTCCACACACAACCCGCAGCCGATGCAGCGCAGGTAGTTGATCTGATAGTCCATGCCGTAGCGCTCGCCCGGGGAGTACCGTTCCTCCTCGGTGTTGTCCCCGCCCTCGACGAAGATCGCGTCGGCGGGGCAGGCCCAGGCGCACAGCTCGCAGCCCACGCACTTCTCCAGCCCGTCCGGATGCCGGTTGAGCTGGTGGCGACCGTGGTAGCGCGGCGCCGCGGGAGCCCCGATCTCCGGGTACTCCTCCGTGGACACCTTCCGGAACATGTTCGCGAAGGTGACACCGAAGCCCTTGACGGGATCAAACATCCCCATCGGCGTTCTCCTTACCTGAGGTGACCGAAGCGGGTCGCTTCTGCTCGGTCTTCTGCCGGGCCCGCAGTGCCTTCTGCCGTGGGGTCGTCTCCGGGACCTTCAGGTCCACCGGCGGCACCGGGTAGTCGCCGCCGGTGACCGGGACCGAGTCCTCCGGCGGCACCTCCTTCTCGGGCAGCAGCAGCGACAGCAGCACCAGCACCGCGATGACGATGCCGCCGACGACGAGGATCTGGCCGGTGGAGATGTCGGCGGAGGTGCGCACGGCACGGACCGCGGAGATCACCACCACCCAGATGAGCCCGGCCGGGATGAGCACCTTCCAGCCGAGCTTCATGAACTGGTCGTAACGGAAGCGGGGCAGCGTGCCGCGCAGCCACACGAAGCCGAACAGGACGATCAGCATCTTGCCGAAGAACCACAGCACCGGCCACCAGCCGGTGTTGAGCATCCCGTCGCCGATCGCGGACAGTGGCCACGGCGCCATCCAGCCGCCGAGGAACAGCGTCGTCGCGAACGCCGAGACGATGACCATGTTGGTGTACTCGGCGAGGAAGAACATCGCGAACTTCATCGAGCTGTACTCGGTGTGGAAGCCGCCGACCAGCTCCGACTCGGCCTCCGGGAGGTCGAACGGGGCACGGTTGGTCTCGCCGACCATCGAGATCAGGTAGATGACGAAGCTCGGCAGCAGCAACCAGAAGTACCAGCCGTTCTGCTGCGCGGCGACGATGTCGCCGGTGGCCAGCGACTGCGCGTACAGGGCGACACCGATGATCGACAGGCCCATCGCGATCTCGTAGGAGATCACCTGCGCGGCCGAGCGCAGCCCACCGAGCAGCGGGTACGGCGAGCCGGACGACCAGCCCGCGAGCACGATGCCGTACACCCCGATCGACGCGCCCGCCAGCACGAGCAGCACGCTGACCGGCAGCTCGATCAGCTGGAGGACGGTACGCTCCCCGAAGATGGTCACCTCGGGGCCGAACGGGATGGCGGCCAGACCGATCAGCGCGGGCACCACCGTGATCAGCGGTGCCATGAAGTAGATCTTGCGGTCCGCGGTGTCCGGGATGATCTGTTCCTTGAACGGGAGCTTGATCGCGTCCGCGAGGGACTGCCCCAGACCGAAGGGACCGACCCGGTTCGGGCCCGGCCGGTTCTGCATCCGGCCGACGACCTTGCGCTCCCCGACGATCAGACCCACCGTCATGATCGGGCCGATCAGCATGACCACGACGACCTTCATCAGGATCAGCCACAGCGGGTCGTCGGCCAGCAGCTCGGCCCGGGTCATCGCGCCGTCCTGCGCCTGCGCGAGCAGCGGGGTCACCGCCCGCACCGGCTCCTCCACGGACGACACCACGGACGTCAGCGTCGACGCGCTCACCGTTCACCTCCGGCCGCGATCGAGACCTCGGCGCCGTGGCCGACGCCGAGCGTGGCGCGGACCGCGGAGCCCGGGGAGTTGCCGGGCAGCCACACCACGCCGTCCGGCAGGTCGGCCACCTCCACCGGCAGGGTGATCGCCCCGCGTCCGGTGGACACCGTCACCGTGCCCGACCCGAGCGCCTCGGCGGTGCCCCTGGACACCCGCGCCACCACCCGCCGCGCCGTCCCGGCCAGATGCGGCTCGTCCGCCTGCAACGCCCCCTCGTCCAGCAACACCCGCCAGGTGGCCAGCAGCGCCCGCCCGTCGCCGGGTGGTGCCGTGAAGGACTCCCTGCCTGCGTGGGACGCAGTGAAGGAGTCCCTCGCTGCGCCGGACGCAGTGAAGGGGTCCTTCACGGCAACCCTCGCCAGGTCGCCGGCGGCGGCGGCCGGGGTCTGGGTGAACAGGTCGGTGTCCATCTCGACGCCGAGGGTGTCCAGGATGCGGCAGTCCGGCAGGGCGCCGGTGCCCTCCAGGGTCACCGAGAACTCGCGGCGGCGGCCCTCCCAGTTGAGGAAGGTGCCGGACTTCTCGTCCACCGGCGCGATCGGTAAAACCACGTCGGCGCGCTCGGTGACCTCGCTGTGCAGCAGCTCGATGCTCACCACGAAGCCGCATGCGTCGAGCGCCTCGCGCGCCAGCTCCGGGTCGGGCAGATCCGCGGTCTCGACGCCGCCGACGAGCAGGCCGTCCAGGTCGCCGTCGCGGGCGGCGGTGAGGATGCCGGTCGTGTCGCGTCCGGCGGTGTCCGGCAGCGCGCCCTCGGCGAGTT
>NZ_KI912264.1:33045-42817 GCF_000231035.2 Saccharomonospora iraqiensis subsp. paurometabolica YIM 90007
AGGCCAGCCGCGCCCCGGTGCGCCCGGCCAGCCGGTCCAGTGCGCCGAACAGGCCGGGTACCTCGGCCGCGCGCTCCCCGACCAGCACCACGGCACCCTCGGTGCGCAGCTTCGCGTCCACATCGGGCGCATGCCCGGCGAGTCCGTCCACCGCCTCGGCCTCGGCACCCGGCAGGCACGCCAGCAGCTCACCGAAGGTGCGCTCGACGGCGGGCGTCGTCCACTGTCCGATGTGTACGACCCGGACGCCGTTGTCCCGCGCGCCCTTGCGCAGCCGCAGGAAGACCAGCGGCGACTCCTCCTCCGGCTCGAAGGCCACGCACAGTACCGTCGGCGCGTTCTCCAGGTCGGTGAAGGTGACCCCGCCGTTCTCCGGCGCGGTGCCCACCACGCGGGAAGCGAGGAAGTCCAGTTCCTCGGCGGAGTGCGCCCGCGCCCGGTGGTCGACGTCGTTGGTGCGCAACGCGACCCGGGCGAACTTGCCGTAGGCGTAGGCGTCCTCCACGGTCAGCCGCCCGCCGGGCAGCACGCCGACGCCCCGGCCGTCGCGGGCCGTCGTCAGCCCCTCGGCGGCCACCCGCAGCGCCTCGGTCCACGATGCCTCCCGGAGTTCGCCGGAGTCGGCGTCGCGCACCAGCGGCGTGCGGATCCGGTGCTCCGCGGTGGTGTAGCGGAACGCGAAGCGGCCCTTGTCGCAGTCCCACTCCTCGTTCACCTCGGGCTCGTCACCCGCGAGCCTGCGCATCACCCGACCGCGCCGGAAGTCGGTGCGCTGGGCGCAGCCGGACGAACAGTGCTCGCACACGCTCGGCGAGGACACCAGGTCGAACGGCCGGGAGCGGAACCGGTACTGGGCGCTGGTCAGCGCGCCCACCGGGCAGATCTGGATGGTGTTGCCGGAGAAGTACGACTGGAACGGCGTCCCCGCCCCGGTGCGCGAGGCGGAGTCGGTGTCCTGCGGGGCACCCGCACCCGGTCGGCCCGAACGAGCGTGTTCACCGTGATCGCTCGTCAGGCCTCCGATCACGTCGGCCGTCTCGGACGTGCCGATCTGCTGGTGCGCACCACGCTCCAACAGGTCGATGAACGGGTCGCCGGCGATCTGCGCGGAGAAGCGGGTGCAGCGCTGGCACAGCACGCACCGCTCGCGGTCCAGCAGCACCTCGGTGGAGATCGGCAGCGGCTTCGGGAACGTCCGCTTCTGGTCCCGGAACCGGGACTCCGGCCGCCCGTGCGCCATCGCCTGGTTCTGCAGCGGGCACTCGCCGCCCTTGTCGCAGATCGGGCAGTCCAGCGGGTGGTTGATCAGCAGCAGCTCCATCACGCCCTGCTGCGCCTTGTCCGCCACCGGCGACGTCTTCTGCGTCTTCACGACCATGCCGTCGGCCACGGTCATCGTGCAGGAGGCCTGCGGCTTGGGCATCGGCCGCCCGTTCATCTCGACCTCGACCAGGCACTGCCGGCACGCGCCCGCCGGGTCGAGCAGCGGGTGGTCGCAGAACCGCGGGATCACGGTGCCCATCCGTTCGGCGGTGCGGATCAGCAGCTCGCCCTTGGGGGCGACGACCTCCTCACCGTCGATGGTGAGCTTGACGTGGCCCTCGGGAACGGGCGTGTCCGAGGACGTCTCGGGTGCGATGGTCATGATGCTCCCACCAGTTCGGGCGAGGCCGCCCGGTTGCTCTCACACAGTGCGAGGAACTCGTCCCGGAAGTACTTGATGCCGCTGGTGATCGGGCTGACGGCGCCGTCACCGAGGGCGCAGAACGCCCGGCCGAGGATGTTGTCGCACACGTCGAGCAGCGTGTCGATGTCCTCCTCGGTGCCGTGCCCGTCGACCATCCGCTCCAGCACCTTGGCCAGCCAGAAGGTGCCCTCCCGGCACGGGGTGCACTTGCCGCAGGACTCGTGCTCGTAGAACTGCGTCCACTTCATCACCGCCCAGGGCACCGAGACGGTCTCGTTGAACACCTGCACGGCCGTGGTGCCGAGCATCGAGCCGGCCTCGGCCGCGCCCTCGAAGTCCAGCGGCACGTCCAGGTGCTCGGCGGTGAACAGCGGGGTCGACGACCCGCCGGGTGTCCAGAACTTCAGCGGGATGCCGTCCTTCATCCCGCCCGCCAGGTCGAGCAGCTCCCGCAGCGTCGTGCCCAGCGGGGCCTCGTACTGGCCGGGCCGCTCGACGTGCCCGGAGATCGAGTAGATCTTCGGGCCGGGCGACTTCTCCGAGCCCATCGTGCGGAACCAGTCCACCCCGCCGCTGACGATGTACGGCACGGTGGCGATGGTCTCCACGTTGTTCACCGTGGTCGGCTTCGCGTAGAGGCCGGACGCGGCCGGGAACGGCGGCTTCAGCCGGGGCTGTCCGCGCCTGCCCTCCAGCGAGTCGAGCAGCGCCGTCTCCTCGCCGCAGATGTAGGCGCCCGCACCGGCGTGCACGACGATGTCCAGGTCGAACCCGGAGCCGAGGATGTCGCTGCCCAGGTACCCGGCGTCGTACGCCTCCCGCACCGCGGCCTGCAGCCTGCGCATCGGGTGCAGGGCCTCGCCGCGGACGTAGATGAAGCACCGGTGCGCCCGCATCGCGTACGAGGCGATGATGCAGCCCTCGATCAGCGAGTGCGGGTCGGCCATCATCAGCGGGATGTCCTTGCAGGTGCCCGGCTCACCCTCGTCCGCGTTGATGACGAGATAGTGCGGCTTGTCCTCATTGGGCGGCATGAACGACCACTTCACGCCCGCGGGGAAGCCCGCGCCGCCGCGGCCGCGCAGACCCGCGTCCTTGATCAGCTGCACGATCTGCTCGGGCGTACCGGCCAGGGCCTTGCGCACGGCGGTGTAGCCCTCGAGCTTCTCGTAGGTCGCCAGCCGCCAGGACTGCGGCGAGAGCCACCGCTTCGTCAACACCGGCGTCAGCGGATCGGCACTCATTTCGCCTCCTGTGTCCTGCGGGACACCCGCACCCGGTCGGCTCGATGAGCACGGATGACATGCTCGCTCATTTCGCCTCCGTTTCCGGCAGGGGCGCGTTGTCCGGCATCATCGGGGCCGTCCAGCCCCGGTCGGCCGCGAGCTGGGCGCCCCGCACCGTCTCCACCGCCTGCGATGGACCGTCCACATCGGAGCGGAAGACGTCCTCGTCCTCCGGGAAGAACCCGGCGAGCTGGCGTTCGACCGACTTGAAGTCGGACAACGGCGCGCCCCGCGTCGGCTGCGGTTTCTCCCCGGCGCGCAGGTCGTCGACGAGCGCGACCGCCGTGTCCGGCGTCTGGTTGTCGAAATACTCGTAGTTGACCTGCAGCACCGGGGCGAAGTCGCAGGCCGCGAGGCACTCGGCGTGTTCGAGGGTGACCGAGCCCGGCTCCCCCGGCTCGCCCGCCGTCTGCTCGTGGCCGAGCGGCTCGCCGTCGTCCCCGAGATGCTCGGCCAGCCGCCGGTAGATCGCGTCCCCGCCGAGCGCCGCGCACAACGTGTTGGTGCAGACGCTGACCAGGTGCTGCCCGCACGGCCTGCGCTTGTACATCGTGTAGAACGTGACCACCGCGCTGACCTCGGCCTCGGACAGGTTCAACTGCCGGGCGCAGAAGGCCACCCCCTCCTGGGAGACGTACCCCTGCACCGACTGCACCAGATGCAGCATCGGCAGCAACGCCGACCGGGACTCCGGATACCGCCCGGCCAGCTCCCGCGCCCGCTGTTCGGTCTCCGGGCCGAACGGGTCGGCGGGGGTGTCGGCGGTGAGCATCCCGTCCGCGCGCACCGGCGAGATCGCCAGCACGTCGACGTCGTCGGACGCGGCGGCGTGGGTCCGCTCGGCCTGCTGCGGCCCGCTCCGCGGTGTCTCGGAAGACTCGGTCATCGGTCCACTCCCCCCATCACCGGGTCGATCGAGGCGATGGCCGCGATGACGTCGGCGACCAGGCCGCCCTCGGACATCGCGGGCATCGACTGGAGGTTGACGAAGCTGGGCTCGCGGACGTGCACGCGCAGCGGCCGGGTCCCGCCGTCGGAGACGAGGTGGTAGCCCATCTCCCCGCGCGGCGACTCCACCGGCACGTACACCTGGCCCGGCGGCACCCGGAAGCCCTCGGTGACCAGCTTGAAGTGGTGGATCAGGGACTCCATCGACTGGCCCATGATCTTGCGGACGTGCTCGAGCGAGTTGCCGAGGCCGTCGGACGAGATGGACAGCTGCGCGGGCCAGGCGATCTTCTTGTCCTCGACCATCACCGGTCCGGGCTCGACCTTGTCCAGCACCTGCCGGATGATGCGCAGCGACTGGTGCATCTCCTCCACGCGGAGCAGGTAGCGCGCCCAGCAGTCCGCCTCGGTGGAGGTGGGTACCTCGAAGTCGAACTCCTCGTAGCAGGAGTACGGCTCCACCTTGCGCAGGTCCCAGGCCAGCCCCGCCGAACGCAGCACCGGGCCGGTGACACCGAGCGAGAGGCAGGCGTCCACCGGCAGGTAGCCCACGCCCTTGAGCCGGTTGCGCCAGATCGGCTGGCCGGTGAACAGCTTGTCGTACAGCGGCAGCCGCTCGTCCATGACCTTGCAGAACGCCTCGACCTGCTCGACCCAGTCGTCCGGCATGTCCTGGGCGAGGCCGCCGGGCCGGATGAACGCGTGATTCATCCGCAGGCCGGTGAGGTGTTCGAGCAGGTGCAGGACCTCCTCGCGCTCCCGGAAGCCCAGGGTCATCGCCGTGGTGGCGCCCAGCTCCATGCCGCCGGTGGCGATGTAGACGAAGTGCGAGGCCAGCCGGTTGAGCTCCAGCAGCAGCACCCGGAGCAGCTGCGCACGGCGCGGCACCTCGATGCCGAGGAGCTTCTCCACCCCGAGGCAGTAGGCCATCTCGTTGGACAGCGGCGCGAGGTAGTCCATCCGCGTCACGAAGGTGACGCCCTGGGTCCAGGTGCGGTACTCGGTGTTCTTCTCGATACCGGTGTGCAGGTAGCCGATGACCGACCGGAGCTGGGTGACGGTCTCACCCTCCATCTCCAGCACGAGCCGCAGCACCCCGTGCGTGGACGGGTGCTGCGGGCCCATGTTGATGACCATGCGCTCCGACTCGGTGGCGTCGGTGAGCACGTCGTCCCAGTCACCGCCGCTGACCGTGTAGACGCGGCCCTCGGTGGTCTCCCGGTGGTCGGCGTACCGGGCGCTGTCGGCGCCTTCGGCCGTGGTGTCGGTGCCCGTGCTGCTCTCGGCGATGCGGTCGCTCGTGGTCATGAGTAGGACCTCCGCGTGTCGGGCGGCGGGATCTCCGCGCCCTTGTACTCCACCGGGATTCCGCCCAGCGGGTAGTCCTTGCGCTGCGGGTGGCCGTCCCAGTCGTCCGGCATGAGGATCCGGGTCAGCGCCGGGTGTCCGTCGTAGACGATGCCGAACATGTCGTAGGCCTCCCGCTCGTGCCAGTCGGCCGTCGGATAGACCTCGACGAGCGACGGCACGTGCGGGTCGTCGATGTCCAGGGCGACCTCCAGCCGGATCCGGCGGCGGAACGTCATCGACGTCAGGTGGTACACCGAGTGCAGCCGCTGCGGCACGTCCTCGCCGTAGTCCACACCGGACACCGAGCTGCACAGTTCGAAACGGAGACCGGAGTCGTCCCGCAGGGTGCGGCAGATCGCGACCAGGTGCTCGCGCGACACGTAGAAGGTGATCTCGCCGCGGTCGACGGTGACCTGGAGGATCGACTCCGCCGGGATGCCGTTGTCGGCGAGTGCGGCGAAGAACTCGTCGGCGAACTCGTCGAACCACCCGCCGTAGGGCCGTTCGGCGGGCGGCGGCGAGTAGGCGGGCAGCCGCAGGCCGCCGTAGCCGGAGGTGTCCCCGGTTCCGGAGACGCCGAACATGCCGTGCCGCTCCCGGCCCGCCACCACCGGTTCGGCGGGGGCGGCGGGCTGGGTGCCCTCCGGCCGCAGGTCCGGCTCCGCGCGCTCGGCGCTGGACTGTTCCCCGCCCGGGGAGGGTGCGGTCTCGTCGTCAGCCATGCCCATCACTTCTTCGCGTACTTGATCGACGACGGGATGATCTCCGTCTGCTGTCCGCTCTCCGCGCGCAGCGCGGCGCGGCGCGGGCCCATCGGCTCGTCCTGCACCTTGGCGTGCAGCTTGAGGATCGCGTCGAGCAGCATCTCCGGCCGGGGCGGGCAGCCCGGCAGGTACATGTCCACCGGCACGATGTGGTCGACGCCCTGCACGACGGCGTAGTTGTTGAACATCCCGCCGGACGAGGCGCACACACCCATCGAGAGCACCCAGCGCGGCTCGGCCATCTGGTCGTAGATCTGGCGCAGGACCGGCGCCATCTTCTGGGTCACCCGCCCGGCGACGATCATGAGGTCGGCCTGCCGCGGGGTGGCGCTGAAGCGCTCCATCCCGAACCGGGCGAGGTCGTAGCGGGACCCGCCGGTGGTCATCATCTCGATGGCGCAGCAGGCCAACCCGAAGGTGGCGGGCCACATGGAGTTCTTCCGGGCCCAGTTGACCACGCCCTCCAGCGTCGTCAGCAGGATTCCGTTGGGGAGCTTCTCTTCGAGACCCATGGTTTCGTCAGTTCCAATCCAGCCCGCCGCGCCGCCACACGTAGATGTCGGCGATGAAGAACGTCGCGATGAAGAGCGTGATGGCGACCACACCCCACAACCCGAGGAAGTCCGCCGCGACGGCGTAGGGGAACAGGAACACCATCTCGATGTCGAAGAGGATGAACAGCATCGCCGTGACGTAGTAGGCGATCGGCATCCGGCCGGCGCCGACCACCGGCTGCGGCGACGGTTCGATGCCGCACTCGTAGGCGGAGGTCTTCGCCCTGTTGTAGCGGCTGGGGCCGAGCAACGGTCCGAGCAGCACCGAGAAGAGGCCGAACGCGAGCGCCAGGCCGAACAGCAGGACCAGTGGCAGGAAGACACCGAGGCCGGAATCCGCGTTCCCCTGCGCCAGTACCCCTGCCGCGGAAACCGAGGAGTTCACTGCGGCACCATCCTTTCCGCGCCACTGCGTAACGGACGTGATCTGAGTAATCGGTTGGGCGCGACCCTAAGGGACCTGCACCACACCCTGATGAGTAAGGGCCGCCTTACCTTGTGTGCTCAACCACCTCTGTCACGCACGACGCAACCGAGCTCGCTTGTGAAAGAGTTCACAAACCCGCCGACGCGGTTGTGAAGCCATTCACAAAACATGGGTGCAGTGTAGGACGCGACTCACAACTTGTCGCTAGCCCCCACGGTCCCGATCTCGCGCCGCCGCCCGTCGGAGTCTTCCCGGCGGCAGGCACCCGGCGCCCGCACACCGCCGAGACCTGCGCCGACACCCCCGCGCGGACGTCGAACCGCCGTAAAAGTACAGGCGTACTGTGAGGTTTCCCACTGGCCTCCCGGCCATTCCACCCCCGCGAGTCGCCACTCCACCCCCGCGAGTCGCCACTCCACACCCGCGAGTCGACACCCCAGGCTCGCGAGTCGCCGCTGTGTGTCCGCGAGTCGACATCTCAGGCCTGCGGAGCGTGCATGCCCGACGACCGCGCACCGGTACCACGCACCCACTCCCGTCCTGGAGCGTCGGTTCGCCGTCCCGGAGCGGCGACTCGCGGGCCTGGGGTGGCAACTCGCCGGCCCGTGGTGGCGACTCGCGGGGTGGGGTGGGGGTCAGCGGGGGGTGGGGGCTGCCTTGGACAGGGCCGTCACCAGGCGGTCGACGGCGTCGCCGCCGCGGGCGTCGTAGCAGCCGGACATGCCCTTGAACACCAGCGGGATCAACGGCCTGATCCGGAGGCCGTACTTCGTGGCCAGCCGCATGATCCGGGGCTTGCCGATGGCGCGGGCGAACTGGTTGCCGAGCTGGTAGTAGCCGCCCATCAGGTCGGCGACGGCACGCGGGTAGCCGCGCAGCGCGCGCTCCCGGGACGGCCCCTCCGGCCGGGCCAGTGCCTGCACGACGTGCTCGGCGGCCAGACTGGCCGACTCCATCGCGGCGGCGATGCCCTCCCCGTTGAACGGGCTGACCATGCCACCGGCGTCACCGACCAGCAACAGGCCGTCGCGGTAGTGCGGGGTGCGGTTGAAGCCCATCGGCAGCCCCGCGCCACCGATCCGGCCGACGGCGTTCTCCTCGCGGTAGCCCCACTCCTCGGGGGTCGAGTCGAGCCACGACCGCAGCAGCTCACGGTAGTTGGTGTTGCGGAAGGCGGCCGAGGTGGACAGCATCCCCAGCCCCACGTTCACGGTCCCGTCCCCGAGCGGGAAGGCCCAGCCGTAGCCGGGCAGCAGCTTCGGTTCGGCCGGATCGCGGCGGTCCCACAGTTCGAGGTGCCCCTCGATGTAGGGGTCGTCGTGCCGGGGGCTGCGGTAGTAGCGGCGCACCGCCACCCCCATCGGGCGGCGGTCGTCCTTCTCGATGCCCACCGACAACGCCAGCCGTGCCGACACCCCGTCGCAGGCCAGCACCAACGGCGCGCGGTAGGAGACCGGTTCCTTGTCCGGCCCCTGCTTGGCCCGCACCCCGACCACCCGCCCGGTGCGCTCGTCGGTGATCGCGCCGGTGACGGTGGTGCGCTCGGTCAGCCGCGCCCCCGCCTTGACCGCCGTCGAGGCGAGGACGTCGTCGAAGTCGTGCCGGGTGCGGGCCACCCCGTAGGGCGGGAAGTCGGTCAGCTCCGGCCAGTCGAGGTCGAGCGTCAGCTCGGCGGTGCGGATGCGCAGCCCGCGGTTGTGCACCCAGCCCGCGTCGGGGGAGGTGTCGATGCCGAGGTCGATGAGCTGTTTCACCCCGCGCGGGGTGAGGCCGTCCCCGCAGACCTTGTCCCGGGGGAACGCGCTCTTCTCCAGCAGCAGCACGTCCACACCCGCGCGGGCGAGGTGGGTGGCCGCGGTGGATCCGGCGGGGCCCGCACCGACGACGATGACCTCGGCGTCCTGAGTCATGCGCGCGAGTCTACGAGCCGGCGTCGGGCTTGCGTGCGCGGTGGATGGCCACGACGCCGAACGTCAGGTTCAGCCACTCGACCCCGACCCACCCGGACTCGGCGATGATCCGGCCGAACCGGCGCTGGTCCGGCCAGTTCAGCATGGATTCGGCCAGGTACGAGTAGGCCTCGGGGTTGGACGACACCCGCCGCCCGAGCCAGGTCAGCACCCGTAGCAGCACGGTGCGGTGCAGGAACCGGATCGGGGCGAAGGTCGGGGTGGACACCTCGCAGATCACCAGCCGTCCGCCCGGCCGCACCACCCGGGCGATCTCGGTGAGCGCGGCCCGGGTGTCGACGAAGTTGCGGACGCCGAACGTCACCGTGGCGGCGTCGAAGCTCCCGTCGGCGAACGGGAGCCGGAGCGCGTCGGCGGCCACCCTGGGCACCCCCCGGTGCGCGCCGCCGCGAAGCATGCCGAGCGAAAAGTCCGCGGCCACGCACCACGCCCCGTCCCGGGCGTACTCCTCGGTGGACACGCCCGTCCCCGCGGCGAGGTCGAGCACCCGCTCGCCGGGGCCCGCCTCGAGGGCCTGCGCGGTGGCGATGCGCCACCGCCGGTCGAAGCCGAAGGTCATGACCGAGTTGGCGCGGTCGTAGTTCTGGGCGACGTCGTCGAACATCGCCGCGACGTCGTTCGGATCCTTGTCCAGGCTCGCTCGGGCCATGCCCGCAGTGTAGTCGGAGCGGGTGAAACCTCCGTCCACCCGCGACCGGCCCCGGCGCTCAGTCCCCGGTGCCGCCGTGCCCGCCCGGGACGGGACCCGCGGCCGTGGCCTCCCGCGTCCCGCCCGTCTCCCGGGCC
>NZ_KI912264.1:42917-44151 GCF_000231035.2 Saccharomonospora iraqiensis subsp. paurometabolica YIM 90007
GTCCGCCGCGTCCGCCGGGTGCTCCGCCGAGCCGGTCGTCCTGCCGTCCGTCCCGCCGCCCGCGGCCTCGTGCAGGCGTGTGCGCAGCCACCACACCGTCGGTGTGGCGACCAGCCAGACGCCGAGCAGGGTGGTGCCCACCGGCAGCAGCGACAGCAGCCACGTGCGCCCCGCCACCTTCGCCAGCTCGGGGTCGGTGCGGTCGTACTCGATGCGGATGAGCTGGCCCTCGTTCAGCCCGTCGGGGTAGAGGACGCCGTTCTCCGGGCTGTGCGAGACGCCGTCCGGGGTCTCGTACCGGATCAGGGTGCGGTCGAACATGACCCGCTCGACCTGCGCCGTGGCCATCCCCCGGTGCTCGTCGATCAGCTGGTCGGTGCGCACCGTCCCCAGCACGAGCACCACGCACAGCAGGGACAACACGGAGGCGGCCCCGAGTACCCCCCACATCGCGCCGCGCAGCACGCGCACCCGCCGCGGCATCTCCTCCGCGGAGACGCCGCCGACCGGTCCACCGCCTACGCCACGCACACCGCGAGCATATCGGCCGGGGTTGTCGTGAAGGGCACCTTCCCTGCGTCCAACCCCGTGCGGGGCACCTTCACTGCGTCGCACGCAGGGAAAGTGCCCCGCACGGCACTCACCACGGACTGATCAGGCGGTGGTGACGGCCGCCCGGACCGCGTCGCGCACCGTGGCGTGCAGGTCGCGGTGGCCGGAGCGGTCCACGCGGACCTCCACCACGCGCAGTCCGGGGGTGGTCCGCAGCGCCGCACGCAGCTCGGCGCGGGTGGTGACCAGCGAGTACGGCACCCCGTACCCGGCGCACAGGGCACCGAGGTCGGCACCGTGCGGGGTGCCGAAGACCCGCTCGAAGGAGTCGCCGTAGGCGGGCGAACCCTGTTCGAGCAGGGAGAAGATGCCGCCACCGTCGTCGTTGACCACCACGACGGTCAGGTCCGGCCGGGTCTCGGCGGAACCGGTGAGCAGACCGTTCACGTCGTGCAGGAAGGTCAGGTCGCCGACGAGCGCGTAGGACGGCCCGGTGTGCACGGTGGCGGCGCCGATCGCCGTGGACACCGTGCCGTCGATGCCCGCGACGCCGCGGTTGCGGTGCAGCAGCACGTCCGGGCGCACGCCGGAGGCCAGGGCGACGTCCCGGGTCGGGTTCGACGACCCCGCCACCAGCAGCGCATCGGCGGGCAGGGCGTCGACCAGTTCGGCCGCCACCGAC
>NZ_KI912264.1:44251-56477 GCF_000231035.2 Saccharomonospora iraqiensis subsp. paurometabolica YIM 90007
CGGCCAGCGTCTCCCGCACGGCCGCCGTGGCGGCGGCGTCGGCGCGCTGCCACCGGTGCAGCCACTCGGGGTCGGCGGGCTTGGCGGGTTCGTCGAACCACTGACCGACCTGGCGGACGTTGTGCGCGGGCGCGGGCCAGTCCGAATCGGGCCGCACGAGCAGCACCTCCACGTCGTGGTCCGACAGCAGCCGCTGCACCTGCCGGAACACGGTGGGCCGCCCGAGGCACAACACCTGCTCGGGCTTGTGCTCGGCGACGAACTCCTCCACGCCGAGCAGCCACGCGCCCCCGGCGAGCGCGGTCGGGCCGCCGAGCCCGAGCCCGCCCGTCTCCGAGATCATCGGCCAGTTGTGTTCCTCGGCCCATTCGCTCGCGGCGCGCACCCCGGCATCGCAGGCGATCACCAGACCTTGCCGCGCCGAGGGCACCACGAAGGACGGCAGCGCGCCGAAGTCGGGCAGCTCGGTCCACCGGTCGCCCCGGGGCCTGCCGTCCAGCGACTCGTACCAGTTGGCGCCGTCCCCGTCGGCAGCGTCGTCGGCGTCGACGCCGTCGACGCCGCCCACGTCGGCGCCGCCCCCGTCGGCGACGTCCGGCACCAGGGGTTCCCGGAACGGGATGTTGAGGTGGACGGGGCCGCACCGCCACTCCCCGTAGGCGGCGTTCCACGCCCGGCAGACCTGGCTGCGCCAGTAGGCGTTCTGGCCGGACCGGTGTTCGGCCACGGCGAGTTCGTCGAAGTACCGCACCGCGCCGCCGTAGAGGGCGTGCTGGTCGATCACCTGGTTCGCCCCGGCCGAGCGCAGCTCGGGCGGCCGGTCGGCGGTGAGCACGATCAGCGGCACCCCGGCCCGGTCGGCCTCCAGCACCGCCGGGTGCAGATTCGCCGCGGCGGTGCCCGACGTGCACACCACGGCCACCGGACGGCCGGTGCGGGCGGCGATCCCGAGGGCGAGGAAGGCAGCCCCGCGTTCGTCGACGCGCACGTGCAGCCGCACCCGGCCCGCCGAGGCGGCGTCGTGCAGCGCGAACGACAGCGGGGCGTTGCGTGACCCGGGACAGAGCACGACGTGCGAGACCGTGTTCCGCACCAGCTCGTCGACCAGCACCCGGGCCTGTGCCGTCGAGGGGTTCATCGGCCACCGTCCCGCCCGGCCGGGTGCGGGGTCGGCGTCCGGTGGACGGTCCGGGCCGCCGTGGTGTCGAGACTCGCCAGCACGGGGCCTATTCTCCCAGGCGTGCCTGACGACCGAGTCTCGGAGCTGTTCGACCCCGCCGCGTGGGAAGAGATCGAGGGCTTCGACTTCACCGACATCACCTACCACCGTTCGAGGGAAACCCGGTCCGGCAAGCGTGTCGCCCGGGTGGCGTTCGACCGGCCGGAGGTCCGCAACGCCTTCCGCCCACACACCGTCGACGAGCTGTACCGCGCGCTCGACCACGCCCGGATGAGCTCCGACGTCGGCTGTGTGCTGCTCACCGGCAACGGACCGTCGCCGACCGACGGGGGCTGGGCGTTCTGCTCCGGTGGTGACCAGCGTATTCGCGGCCGCTCGGGGTATCAGTACGCCGAGGGCGAGACCTCGGACACCATCGACCCGGCGCGCGCCGGGCGGCTGCACATCCTGGAGGTGCAGCGGCTGATCCGGTTCATGCCGAAGGTGGTGGTCGCGGTGGTGCCCGGCTGGGCCGCCGGGGGCGGGCACTCACTGCACGCGGTGTGCGATCTCACCCTGGCCTCGGCCGAGCACGCCCGGTTCAAACAGACCGACACCGACGTCGGCTCGTTCGACGGCGGCTTCGGCTCCGCCTACCTGGCGCGCCAGGTGGGACAGAAGTTCGCCCGGGAGATCTTCTTCCTCGGCCGCCCCTACACCGCCGAGCAGGCGCACGCGATGGGCGCGGTGAACGAGGTCGTCCCGCACGGGGAGCTGGAGACCGTGGCGCTGGAGTGGGCCTTCGAGACGCTGGGCAAGTCCCCCACGGCGCAGCGCATGGTCAAGTACGCGCTGAATCTGGTCGACGACGGGCTGGTGGGCCAGCAGGTGTTCGCCGGGGAGAGCACCCGGCTGGCCTACATGCAGGACGAGGCCGTCGAGGGCCGGGACGCCTTCCTGCACAAACGCGACCCGGACTGGTCGGAGTACCCGTACTACTACTGAGGTCGAACCGGGTCGGAGCGGGCCTGGCAGGTTTCCCCCTCCGCATGCGCGGGAGCACTCTCCCTCCCCGTGCGTGCGGGTGGGGGGAAGGCCACCACCCATCCCCTCCCGGTACGCCTGACCGGACAGAGTAACGCCGGTCGGCACGACCGCATGTCGGGAGGTCTCAGTCACGATCCTCGGCGTCTGCCCAGCCCGAGGCTGCCATGTTCAACAGCTCGATGGTGCGCTCGACAACAGTCGTGGCGCTGTCCAACTCGCTTCGGACTTCGCTGAACCCGGTGCGCACCTCCGCGCATACGTCGGCCAGATCTTCCCGAATCGCGTCGATACCTCCGGCGACCACCTGCCGGACGTCCTCCAAAGCACTGTGGATGCGCACGGCGAGCATGTTACATGTCGGTGGCGGTCGCGCGCCGTGTGCGCCGATAGTGCCGCAGGTATCGCGGAGGTCGCACCCGTCCGGGAGTTCCCGCGGCGCGGCCGCGTCCGTGACCGGTTAACCACCGTCCTCCTCGACCGACCCGTCGGTGCACCGGTCAGTCCGGCGAGCGCTGCTTCGCCTGACGGATGCCGTCGCGCGAAGTTGCCCGCACCACGGAGCAGAGGATGGCGGGAACTATATGCGCCGACTCACCGTCAGAAGGACCAAACGGGGATTCATTCAGCGAACAGCCTGCGCCGATTTCAAGTCCGACTGGGAGGGTGGTTTCGACAAACTTCGCGAGGCCGTGGACGGAATCAAGGGCGCTGTGGACCAGGCAGTACAGGGTTACTCCGAGCTCGAAACCGGACTGGAGGACACTTTGAGGAAGATGAAAGCCGACATCGCGGCTGAGAACGGTGCTAACCGACAATGAGGGACGAGGGACTTCCCGAATCTCGGATATCATCCTGCCCGCGGCGATGTCGGAACTGTCCGCGACCTCGCGACGCAACTCGGCAACACAGCCACGTACGCGGAGGAGGGCTACGAAGTCCTCCGAAGCGTACAGGAAAAGAAGGACGTCTGGACCGGCACTGCAGCCGACGCATTCGCGGCGAAGCTCGACCAACTCCCGGAGTATTTGGACAAGAGCCATGACTCGCTGAGCAAGGCGAGCAAGGCTTTGTCCACCTGGGCGGAGCAGCTGAAGAGCCATCAGGAGACGGCGACAGAACTGGAGCGCCAGGCCGGCGAGGCCCTCGCCACAGCAGAGAGCCGTGACGAGGCTGCGCGCACCGCACGCAGCACGGCGTTGGAGCAGCCCGACGACCCCGATCTACGGGCCGCTGCAGTGAACAAGATCAACGCGGCCAACGACGCATGGGACAGGGTCGAGGAAGTCCGCAAACAAGCACGGGACCTGCAGGATCGATGGCAGGACGATGCCGACACCTGCGCCAATGCGCTGAAGGATGCCGCCGACGCGGCCCCCCAGGAGTCGTTCTGGGAATCGCTCGGCGGCATGTTCGAAGACATCGGCGGATGGTTCACGGACCAGCTCGGCGCGATCGGTGACATCGCAGGGATCGTGTCGGCCGTCGCCGGCGCACTGGCATTCATTCCCGTACTAACCCCGGTCATGGGCCCTATCGCGATCGGGGCGGGAGTTGTGGCCCTCGGTGCGCACGGCGCGGACATGGTCGTCAACGAGAAGTGGGACGACCCAGACGCCTGGGTCTCGATCGGCGGCGATGTGCTCGGTGTCATCCCCGGTGTGGGTGCGATCTCGAAGGGTATGGACGCCGCAGGCGGTGTGGTCGCAGGGGTGGACAAGATCGTCGATGTGACCAGGGTGGGAGGTGTGCTCGACAACGTGGCGGCGACCGGCTATGACGCGGTGGTCGCCGGTGGTCGCGCCTTTGCTGACGAGGCCGCCGCAGCGTCAGCTGACGCCTCTCGGCTGTTCCAGTGGGTCGGCGATGCCACGATCGGACCGTTCAGCTCGCAGGCTGACGAAGTGGCGAAAGCCATGCAATCGTCAGTCAATCTGAGCTTCCAGGTCCCCAACGCGGTGGGTCTCTCCGACACCAGCGACGCGACCTCAGAAGCCTCTCAACGTGGTGCTGCGTCAGGAAGCGATGCACATGCGACTGGCGGAACAAGGTGCCGTGTACGCCGGCGTGTGCCTGGCACGCACCGAGGAAGATCGTCCACGTCCGGTGGTGCTACAACTGACGGTACTGGTGAAGAAGATGGAACTGTATGCGGACGACCCCCTGTCCGCGGTCGGAGGCGGTTTACGGAGACCGGGCGAGGCCCGTGATGTCGGGTTCCTCGAACTCCCCGCGGGCAAGGCACTGCTGGTCGCCGAAGAGAACACGGTTGAGTTGCCCACCACGCTCACCGGCAGACCGGATCCGAGCCGACACCGTGTACGCCAGATGCAGGCCACGGTGCCGTTCCCGGACAAACGCAGGGCCGCTATCGTGTCGATCTCGTCAGAGTCCGACTCCGGATGGCCAGAGTGTCTGGACTTGTTCGGGAAAGTTCTTCGTACCGTGTCGTTCGCACCACCCTCTCTTCGGAGCAGCATCGAAACGGCCCTCCTTTAAGGAAGAGCGATTCTTGTGCCACCAGTTGTGTTCCTGACGTTGTCCGCGATCTTCGCGGTCCTTGCGGTTGTCATGCTCGCGGGGTTCCTCCGCTCCCGCATGCGGAGCGCGGAGCAGGCCGTACACCGCTTACGCCTCTTCCTCGCCCGGTCGACCGCGCGAAAGGGAATCGCCGAGGTCAGTCCCGGTGCGATGTACCCACTCACCCCCGACATGATCAAGGAAGCGGCGGCGCTCGCCGGATACGAATACGTGGACGTGTTCAATCGGAACGGCGTGGAGTACCTGCGCTTCCGCTCTGCCGAGCGACACCTGTCCGGAGGCGCCGATGTCTGATACGGCCCTGGAGACCCTCGGAATCTGGCTGTTCGTGCCGTCACTGGCTCTGATATTCGTGTTGGCCGTCGTACAGCGGAACCAGGTCTCGCGAAGTTCGGACCCGGTCAGACGACAACAACAGCGCAAACGGTTGACCACGGTGGCGCGGGAGCAACACGACCGCGGGGAACTCGTCATCGACTGGATCGCCTTCCGCGATCTCTCCAGGGCCGATCTGACCGAGGTGCTCGGCAAGCACGGATGGCACTACCGGCGGCAGGAGGTCACCGGGAAAGAATGGCGCCTGGTCTTCTGCACAACCACCTCGTGAGCCGCACACGTCGGCACGGTCGCCATTCGGTCGGATATCGTCCCCTCCGGCCGGGCCGTCGGTGCGCCGGTCAGTCCAGGGAACGCTGCTTCGCCTGCCGGATGCCGTCGCGCACCGCTGCCCGGACCACGAAGTACAGGATGTAGAAGAAGCCCGCCACGAGCACCAGGTAGGTCAGCACACCGACGGGGAAGGTCGAGCTCATCATCGAAAGGACGGTAGCGATGCGTGTGGTCGAGGTCGACGGAACCCCCACCGCGGTGGCGCGGCTGCGGGCGGCGCTGGCCGAGGCGCTCGACGGCGGCGAGGCGGTGCTGCCCGTCGACCCGCACGACCCGGCTGCCGAGGCGTTGCGCGCGGCCATGCGGCCGGACGAGCCCGCCGAACCCGACACCGCCCTGATCGTGGCGACGTCCGGATCGACCGGTACGCCGAAAGGGGTGCTGCTGTCCGCCCGCGCGCTGCTGGCCTCGGCACGGGCCACGCACGCCCGGCTGGGCGGGCCCGGGCACTGGCTGCTGGCCACCCCCGCGCGCTACATCGGCGGCATCCAGGTGCTGGTCCGGGCACACCTGGCGGGCACCGAACCCGCCGTGCTGGACCTCTCGCACGGGTTCCGCCCGGCGGCGTTCGAGGCCGCCGCCCGCGAGCTGTCCACACGCCCCGGCCCGCACTACACCGCCCTGGTGCCCACCCAGCTCAGCCGTCTGCTGGACGCCGGGGGCGCCGGGGCGGAGCTGTTCGACGCGATCGTGCTCGGCGGTGCCCCACTGCCCGACGACCTGCGCCGCCGCGCCGTCGACGCCGGGGTGCGGGTGGTCTCCTCGTACGGCATGAGCGAGACCGCGGGCGGCTGCGTGTACGAGGGCGCCCCGCTGGACGGGGTCCGCCTGCGTCTCGGCGAGGGCGGCCGGGTCGAGATCGCCGGGGACGTGCTCACGCACGGCTACCGGCTCGCCCCGGAGCTGACCGCCTCGGTACTGGTCGACGGGTGGTTCCGCACCGGCGACGTCGGTGAGTTCGCCGACGACGGGACGCTCCGCATCCTCGGTCGGGTCGACGACCTGATCAACACCGGTGGGGTGAAGGTCCCGGCCGGGCGGGTGGAACAGGTGCTCACCATGCACCCGACGGTCGGTGCCGCGTGCGTGGTGGGGCTGCCGGACCCGGAGTGGGGCCAGCGGGTCGCCGCCGCCGTCGTCCCCGCCGATCCCGGGCACGCACCCGCGCCGAGCCCGGACGCCCTGCGCGCGCACGTGCGGGCCGAACTGGGCGCGGCGGCGGCGCCGAAGGTGCTGGTCGTCGTGCCGGAGCTACCGCTCACCGGTCCGGGCAAGGTGCACCGCGACGCGGTGCGCGCCCAGCTCACCGCGCGCGAAACCGATGCCGAACAATGAGCCCCATGGCGACCGCCGCGCAGTGGATCGAAGGGGCACGACCCCGCACGTTGCCCAACGCCGTCGCCCCCGTGCTCGTCGGTGCGGGGCTGGCGGCCGAGCTCTCCGCGTTGTCCTGGCTGAGGTCGGCACTGGCGTTGCTGGTGTCCCTGTCTCTCATCATCGGGGTCAACTTCGCCAACGACTACTCCGACGGTGTGCGCGGCACCGACGACGAGCGCACCGGGCCACAACGGCTCGTCGGCTCGGGGGTGGCCACCGCGCGGTCGGTGCTGACGGCCGCCTGGACGTCGTTCGCGGTCGCGGCGGTCTTCGGGCTCGCGCTGGTGGCCCTGTCCGGCCGGTGGTGGCTGCTCGCGCTGGGTGCGGTGAGCATCGGGGCGGCCTGGTTCTACACCGGCGGCAGCAGGCCCTACGGCTACTCCGGCCTCGGCGAGCTCGCGGCGTTCACGTTCTTCGGGCCCGTCGCGGTGCTGGGCACCGTATACGTCCAGGCGGGCACGGTGAACTGGGAGTCCGGCCTCAGCGCGGTCGCGGTCGGCTCGTGGTCGGCGGCCGTGCTCGTGGCGAACAACCTGCGGGACATCCCCACCGACCGCGAGACCGGCAAACACACCGTCGCCGTCCGGCTGGGGGACACCGCGACCCGCAGGCTGTGGCTCGCCCTGGTGATCCTGCCGTTCGCGGTCACCGTGGTGCTGGGGCTGGTACACCCGTTGGCGTTCGTGGGGGTGGTCGCCCTGGTGCTGATCGCCGCGCCCACCCGTGCCGTCCTGACGGGGTACGAGGGCGAGGATCTGATCCCCGTGCTGCGCGACACCGGCATGTCGATGCTGGCCTGGGCCGCGCTCACCGGCGCGGCGCTCGGGCTGGCGACCTGAGGACACGGGCGGCGCCCGGTCAGGCCGGGCCCGGCCCCTCCGGCGGCGGGAAGACGCCGGTGGTGGTGAACTGTTCGAACGCGCGCAGGTGCGGGTCGGGGTCGAGGCCCTGCTCGGCGACCCAGGCGTCGTCGTAGTAGGTGTTCGCGTAGCGCTCGCCGCCGTCGCACAGCAGCGTGACCACGCTGCCCCGCCTGCCCTCGGCGCGCATCCGCGAGATCAGGGTGAACGCGCCGTGCAGGTTGGTCCCCGTCGAGCCCCCGGCCCAGTGGCCGGTGCGCTCGCGCAGGTACCGGATCGCGGCCAGGGACGACGCGTCGGGCACGCGGATCATCTCGTCGATCACCTCGGGCACGAACGACGGCTCCACCCGGGGACGCCCGATCCCCTCGATCCGGGACGGCATCCCGGTGCTGTAGTCGCGGGCGCCGGTCTCCCAGGCACCCGCGAACGCCGAGTTCTCCGGGTCGACCACCGCGATGCGGGTGTCGTGCCTGCGGTAGCGCACGTACCGGCCGAACGTCGCGCTCGTGCCGCCGGTGCCCGCGCCCACGACGATCCACGCCGGGACGGGGTGCCGCTCCGAACGCAGCTGGGTGAACACCGACTCGGCGATGTTGTTGTTGCCCCGCCAGTCGGTCGCGCGTTCCGCGTAGGTGAACTGGTCGAGGTAGTGCCCGCCGCACTCGGCGGCCAGCCGTTCGGCCTCCGAGTACATCTCCGGGCCGCTGTCCACGAAGTGGCACCGGCCGCCGTAGAACTCGATGAGGTCGATCTTCTCCTGGCTGGTCTTGCGCGGCACCACGGTGACGAACTCCAGCCCCAGCATCCGCGCGAAGTACGCCTCGGAGACCGCCGTGGAGCCGCTGGAGGCCTCCACGAGCACGGTTTCCGGACCGATCCGGCCGTTGACCAGCCCGTACAACAGCAGTGAGCGGGCGAGGCGGTGCTTGAGCGAACCGGTGGGGTGCACCGACTCGTCCTTCAGGTAGAGGTCGATACCCCAGTCCGGTGGGAGCGGGAAGACGTGCAGGTGCGTGTCGGCGCTGCGGTTGGCGTCGGCCTCGATGATGCGGACGGCCTCCCGCACCCACTCGTGATTCACCGCGTGCCCTCCCCGTCGGTGTTCCCGGTGTCCCCGGTGTTCTCGGTGTACCCGGTGCCCTCGGGTTCCTCGGGTTCCTCGGTGCCCCCGCGGTCCTCGGTGCCCCCGCGGTCCTCGGTGCGCGCCGTGTCCCCGGTGTCCCGGTCCCCGGCGTCCTGCTCGCCGGTGATGTCCGTCCCGGTGGTGTCCGTCCCGGTGGTGTCCGTCCCGGTGGTGTCCCGGACGTCCTCGCCGCGCAGTTCGGCGCGCAACCGGGCGCGTTCCGCCGCCCGGCGTTCGTTCCGGGCGGCGAGCCCCGCCGTCACGCGCTCGTTCAGCGAACGCAGCAGCAGCAGCCCGAAGGGCATGCCGACGAAGAACCCGACGACGAGTGCCACCAGCAACGGCACCCCGGGGACCAGGGCCAACGGGACCGTGATCACCACGACCAGCGCCAACCGGGCGAGCACGTACAACACGAGGTCGCGGACGAAGGTGTCGCCCGTCCGCCGGTCGCTGTCGGATCCAGTCACGTCGGTGCTCACATCGTTCGAGGTTACGCGGGCGGGAACGCGGTACCGCAAGGCGGCCACGGCAGTGGTGCGCCCGCCACATCCTCCCGGACCGGGCGGTTTGTCCCTTACTACCTCTTTACTCTCCGACAACCGTTCGAGTACCCGCCGGGGGAAGTGCCACGATTGCGGCGCGAATGACGAAGGAGGGCGGACAGTGACCACGAGCACTGGAGGACGGCTGCTCACCCCGGGTGAGGTCGCGGCGTTGTTCCGGGTGGATCCGAAGACGGTGACGCGCTGGGCCACGGCGGGCCGTATCGGGTCGATCCGGACCCCGGGCGGCCACCGGCGATTCCGGGAGTCGGAGGTCAATCAACTGCTGGAGGAACTGACCACCGATGCGGGCGAGGTCGTCCGCGACTGAGCCGCCGCAACGCCGCTCGGGCCACCGGTCGGGACCCGGTCGGGCACCGTGGGACGACCGGGGTGCCTCCGGTGTGGTGGGCACCCCGCGTCCCGGAACTCGACAACAGGGTTAATCTCGGGGGCGGTACCTCACCCGCGCGTGCACACCGAAGGGAGCGGGCATGCTCTACCTGCTCGCGGCGATCGGCGCCCTCACCATCGCGGTCCTGTTGTGGCGGGCCTTCGGCGCCGACCGGGTCGGCGTGTCCACGCCCCGGTCCGAGGCACCGCTCGCCCCCGACGACGACCCCGAGTTCCTCCGCGAACTCAACGAACGGCAACGCAGGCAGGACGACGAGGGCGGCAGCTGAGCCCGTCCACCTGCCCCTCCACCGAGCCCGCCTCCCGGCCGGGTTCAGCGCAGGCCGGGTTCAGCGCCGGCCGGATTCAGCGGACGAACCGGTCGGATTCAGCGGACGAACCGGTCGGTGTCGAACCCGTCCGCCACGGTCGCGGCCAGTTCGAGCAGGGCCCGCCGCGTGTCCGGATGGAGCCGGTCCAGGTCGATCTCGGCTCCTTCCTCCAGATGCGCGTCGAACGGGATCCTCGCCACCGCCCGCACCCGGGCCGCGAAATGCGCGGCGAGCCGGTCCAGATCGACCGAGCCCGCCTTCGGCCGCACGGAGTTGATCACCGCGACCGACCGGGCCACCAGGTCCCCGTAGCCGTGAGCGTCCAGCCAGTCCAGGGTCGCCGACGCACTGCGCGCCCCGTCCAGGGACCCGGACGAGACCACCACCAGGGAGTCCGCGGAGTCCAGCACGCCCTTCATCGCCGAGTGCATCAGCCCGGTGCCGCAGTCGGTGAGCACGACGTTGTAGAAGTGCTCCAGCAACGCCACCGCACGCAGGTAGTCCTGTTCGGAGAACGCCTCGGACACGGCCGGATCGGACTCACTGGCGAGGACCTCCAGCCTGCTGGGACCCTGCGAGGTGTAGGCGCGCACGTCGCTGTAGCGGGTGACGCTGTCCGCGTCCCGCAGCAGGTGCCGCACCGTCGCCGTGGTCTCGATCGGGATCTTCTGCGCGAGCGTGCCCCGGTCCGGGTTCGCGTCCACGGCGATCACCCGGTCCCCCCGCAGGGACGCGAACGTCGAGCCGAGCGCGGTCGTCACCGTGGTCTTGCCCACCCCGCCCTTCAGGCTCAGCATCGCGATGCGGTGACACCCCCGCAGCGGCTGGTTGACCCGGTGGGACAACTCCCGTTCCCGGAGGTCGGCGGGGCTCTCGCCCGGGTTCACGAGTCCGCCGGTACCGAGGTAGACCAGCCTGCGCCACCCGGACCGGGGGGCGCGCTTCATCCGGCGTACGAACCGGACGTCGTCCAGGTCGGAACCCGGACCACCGGAACCGTGCGCGGGGCCCGGCGCGTGGTATCGGCCGCCGCGCGGCTGCGGCAGCGGCTCACCCTGCGGGAACGGGTACCGGGGGTTGCCGTGGGGCTCCTGCCCGGCGGGTGGTCCCCCGGGTCCGGGGTATCCCGCCGGGGCGTACGGGGGCCGTGCGGGGTACGGCGCGGAGTCGGTGCCCGATCGGGGAGAACGTGGTTGCTCCCACCCGCCGTGCTCACTGGGTCCGGTCACCGCGTCGATCCTCCGATCGGTTGCGAACTCCCCCTTGTGCGTGTCCCCTGTGTGACGGTAGTCCCCGATCCGGCGGAACGTCAGCCGACTCCCGCGTACGAGTGAAGTCCCACCGTCACCAGGTTGATGAAGAACAGGTTGAACACCGTCACCACGAACCCGACGACGTTGATCGCCGCCGCCCGGGTGCCGCGCCACCCTGCGGTGGCGCGCGAGTGCAGGTAGGCGGCATAGACCACCCAGGCGATGAACGCCACGGTCTCCTTGGGGTCCCATCCCCAGAACCGACCCCACGCGGCCTCGGCCCAGACCGCACCGCACAGCACGCCGAAGGTGAAGATCGGGAAAGCCAGGACGGTGGTGCGGTAGGCCACCCGGTCGAGGACGTCGAGCGCGGGCAGGCGCGGACCGAACCGGGCGAACTTCGCGGGATCGCGTTCGTGCGCGGCCCGGAACAGGTACAGCAGGCTGGCCACACCGGGCACCAGGAACACCCCGGAGGAGATCGCCGCGGCGGCGACGTGGATGACCAGCCAGTACGACTGGAGCGCGGGTTGCACCGGTGCCGCGACGGCGTAGAGCATCGTGCCGCCGACGAACATCAGGATCACCACGGGCAGCAGCATGAACGCCGACAGGTGGCGGATCGGGTACCGGCGCAGCATCACGAGCCAGGCGACGACCGTGACCAGGCAGATCGCCATGATGTACTCGTACATGTTGCCCCAGGGCGCCCGGTCCGTGGCCAGTCCCCGCAGCACCAGCGCGGACAGGTGCAGCAGCGCGCCCAGCACGATGAGCGCCACGCCCATCCGGCCCGCCCGCTCGGCGCGGGTGCGGGCCCCGTGCGGAGGGTCCGCGACGGTGCCGGTCATGCCCTTCGCGCTGAGCACCGTCACCGACGACGGGTCCGTGCCGGAGCCGGTGGATCCGCCCGCGGCGGCCACGGAG
>NZ_KI912264.1:56577-71301 GCF_000231035.2 Saccharomonospora iraqiensis subsp. paurometabolica YIM 90007
GACGACCCCGCCTCCGACGACCCCGCGTCCCGGCCCGCCGCGGCGGCCGTCCGGCCCCGCCGTCCGGCCGACTGCTCGACTCCGACGAACACCATCGCCAGCAGGTACACCACGACGGCCGTGGCGTAGGACCAGTCGCTGTACTGCGACAACGTCTCGTTGACCGGCATCAGCGTGCCTTCCCGTCCTCGAGTCCACGATGTAACAGGTCACCGGTGATCGCGGTGAACTCCTCGCCGTACCCGGCCTGATCGGTCCTGGCCAGGCCGCCCATTTCTACTACTGTACGTCGGAGATCATCGTCCTCGCGTGCGGGTGTGATCCGCATCCAGAACCGGCGGCGTTTGATCGCCAGCGAGGCGCCCAGTCCGAGGAACATCGCGAGCGCGAAGCCGAGCACCCAGCCCTGGGTGGGGTCGTGCGAACCCTGCAACGACACCCACTCCCGCACCCCGTCGAAGCTGATCGTGGTGCCGTCGTCCAGGGTGAGTTCCTCCCCGAGGCGCAGGTTCTCCCGGGCGACCCGTTCGAGCCTGCCGCTGTCCACCAGAGACCGGTCGATCTCGAAGATCGACACGGATCGCCCGGCCTCGACGCCCAGTTCCCCGCGCATCACGTCCACGGCCACCGCGGGGTCGGTCAGCTCGGGGAAGGACGAGCTCAGGATCTCGCCGCGGAACGAGGCGGTCGGGGCGAACAGGCCGGTGATCGCCAGTTGGTTCTCCCGGCGCTTCTCGGGGTCGGTGACCCCGGGCGGGTCGAACTTCGTCGCGCCCTCGGACAGCAGCGTCGTCTGGTCGGTCGGGCGCCACTGGATCGTCTTCGTCCGGACGTCGCCGTCCGGATAGGTCACGGTGAACGTGGGCGCGTACCCGTGTCCGAGGAGGTAGACCCGGTCCCCCGCGGTACGCAGGGGTTCGTTGACCTCCAGGTGGTACGGCCGCCAGGTACCCTCGTCCAGGTCCTCGCCCGACTGGTACTCGAGGTCGGCCTCGTACGCGATGGGCTGGCCCGCGTCGGTGTAGTCCGCCTCGAAGTCGTTGACCCGCACACAGAACCGGTTGAGCTCGGTGCCGTCCACGCGGAGCCCGGGGTCGAACGAGTCGTAGGCATAGGCGCCGGAGTTGCAGAACTCCTGGCCGTCGGCGTGCACGATCACCTGGCCCTCGTAGGAGTACATCGCGCCGAGGCCGAACGCCACGATCAACCCGAGCATCCCGAAGTGGAACATCAGGTTGCCGGTCTCGCGCAGGTATCCCTTCTCCGCGCTGATCGTGCGGACGCCGTGGGCCTCCGCGCGCTCGACCAGCCGCCAGCCGCGCAGGCGCTTCCTGGCCGAGGCCACGATCTCGGCGGGCGCGGCATCCGATTCCGCTCGCACGTGGTGCGGCAACCGCCCGAGGTTCTTCGGCGTGAGCACCGGACCGGCCCGCATCGCGCGCAGGTATTCGAGGGTCCGCGGCAGCAGGCACCCGACCAGCGACACCATCAGCAGCAGGTAGATCGCCGAGAACCAGACGCTGGAGTAGACGTCGAAGAACTGCAGCCGGTCGAGCAGCCTGCCCCACCAGCCGTGCTCGGCGATGTACTCGGCGGTCGCGGCCGCGTTGAGCTGCCGTTGCGGAAGCAGGGCCCCCGGCAACGCGGCCAGCGCGAGCAGGAACAACAGCACCAGGGCCGTGCGCATCGACCGCAGGCCGCGCCAGGTGTTGCGGACGAACGCGAGGGCACGCCGCCACCGGGAGGGGCCCCGGCGCGGGGAGTCGGCCGACGATGTCGGGGTCGCGGTGTCGGTCACAGCGGCAGCTCCGTGTCCGTGATGAAGGCGTCCCGCATCCAGGCCACCATCTCCATCCACAGCCCGGTCACCAGCAGCGTGCCGACGCCGATCAGCATCACGCCACCGATGAGCTTCACCGTCCGGCCGTTGCGGCGCAACCAGTCGGTGGCGCGTACGGCCCAGCGCGCCCCGGCGGCCAGGAACACGAACGGCAGGCCGAGGCCGAGGCAGTAGATCAGCACGAGCAGGAAGCCGCGGGCGGCGGCGTCCCCGCTCGCGCTCGCGATCATGAGCACGCCGGACAGCGTCGGCCCGATGCACGGGGTCCAACCGAGGCCGAACACCGCCCCCAGCACCGGGGCGCCCCACACCCCCGTCCGGGGGACGTGCTGCGGGCGGGTGTCCCGCTGCAGCCCGGGGAACAGGCCGAGGAAGACCAGGCCCATCGCGATGATCACAACCCCGCCGAGACGCTGCAGCAGCTCCTGATTGGCCCAAAGGGTGTCGGCGACCCAGACGAGACCGCCGACGCTGAGGGTGAACACCACGGTGAAACCGAGTACGAAGAGTCCGGCCGCGCCCACGACCGCCCGCCGGCCCTGCTTGCGCTCCTCGTCCGGCCGGACGGCGGGAGCGTCCGAGCCCACCAGGGCGGACAGGTAGGCCAGGTACCCGGGTACGAGGGGGACCACGCACGGTGAGGCGAACGAGATCAGGCCCGCCAGGAGGGCGAGTCCGGCCGCAACCAGGATCGGACCGGACACCGCCAGCTCAGTCACCGCATCCACGCGCCACAGCGTAGGGAATACGACTCGTGTGAAGTCGGCCGGTGGGTTCGGCCCGACGGCGAAGAGACGCAGGACACGCCGTGGACGTCGGGCACCGACCACGTCGACGCCGTCGACGGTGTGGCGGGAACGACCCGCGTCACCGTGAGGACTCGCGGGGCGTCCGAGCACGGGCGCGAGGTGTCGACTCGCGGGCACGAAGTGGCGACTCGCGGGCACGAAGTGGCGACTCGCGGGCGCGAGGTGTCAACTCGCGGGCATGGGGTGGCGACTCGCGGGCGGGGGATGGCGACTCGCAGGGTGGGCGGGTCAGGGGTCCGGGGTCGGTTCGGCGGCGAGGCGGTCGACCAGAGGGCGCAGGTCCGAGGCGAGGACGTCACGGAGGTAGATGGCGGCGACGCGGCCCTGCCGGTCCACGACGATCGTGGACGGGACGACGCTGCGCGGGTAGCCGGTCAGGTTGAGCAGGGAGCGGCCGGACGGGTCGTAGATCGACGGGTAGGTCAGGCCGCGGTCCCGCATGAAGTCCTGCGGCGCCGCACGGTTGTAGTCCCGCAGGTCGATGCCCAGCAGCTGCACACCCTGGTCCCGCGTCGCCTCGTAGAGCCGCTGCAACTCGGGGGCCTCGGTGCGGCAGGGACCGCACCACTGGCCCCACAGGTTGATCAGCAGGACCTTCCCCTCGTAGTCCGCGGCGGCGATCCGGTTGTCCGGGTCGAACAGGTCCTCCCCGGCGACCTCCGGCAACGGCTGCCGCTCGTGCTCCGGGTAGTGGATGTCGGTCTTGCCACCCGGCGAGACGAACTCGAAGTCACCTCCCCGGGCCACCGCGTCGTCGCCGGTGGCACACCCGGCGACGGCCAGCACGACCACCGCGAGCGCCGCCATCAGACGCGCACGCCGACCGGACGGTGTCGCGCCGTGCCCGATCCCCCGCCGCCCGGGACGGGACGGAACTCTCCCCACCGACATTCGACCTCACCTACGCCCTGCTCCGGTGTGCGCGGTGCGCCCGGTCCACCGGCCGGGCGCGCTCACCTCCACTGTGCGTCACCGTGGCCCGGCCGGTCCGGCAGGGGTGGGCCCGACCGTCCGCCCGTCCGCACGGCCGGTACCCGGACCCGCACGGTCGGTGACCGACGGCGGGCCGGGCACCGGCCGCGGAAGCGGGCGCTGTCACCAGCGTCACAACTCGACGACCACGCCCCCGCTGAAGGCGGAGTCGTGCAGTTCGAGCTCGGCCGGGGTCGCGTCGGCCGGGAGGAGAAGGGCCTCGTGTAACAGTCTTGTGTGCCAACGGTGACAGCGCGGCAGTACGCGATGACCCGACAGTGCCGGGCCGTCGACCGTGCGTGTCCGCCGGTGCGGTGTCAGGCGCCGGTGACCGTGGGGTCGGTGGTGCCCGCCGGTTCGCTGTAGACGATCCCGGTGAGGTGCTCACCGTCGAAGACGAGGCTCGTCAGCGACGCGAGGGAGCACTGGCGCCGTCTGGGGTCGTGCCAGAGGCGCCTGCCCTCCAGGAACCGGCGCAGCGTCCAGATCGGGAGCTGGTGGGACACGCACAGGGCCTCGGCGCCCTCCGCCGCCGCGCGGGCGGTGTGCACCGCGCCGAGCATCCGGTGCGCGAGCCCGGTGTAGGGCTCGCCCCACGACGGCAGGAACGGGTTGCGCAGCTTCGACCAGTGCCGCGGCTGCCGCAACGCGCCGTCGCCCACCCCGACCCGCAGGCCCTCGAACCGGTTGTCCGCCTCGATCAGCCGCTCGTCGGTGGTCACCGGCAGCCGGTGCGCCGCCGCGACCGGCTCCGCAGTCTCCTGCGCCCGCTCCAGCGGGGAGGCCACCACGTGCACCAGCGCGTGCGTCGCGAGCGTCTCGGCCACCGTCAGGGCCTGCGCGCGACCGCGCCCGGAGAGCGAGTAGCCGGGCATCCGGCCGTACAGCACGCCCTCCGGGTTGTACACCTCGCCGTGCCGGAGCAGGTGGACGACGGTGCGCGCGGAGGTGGGCCGTCCGGGCGCCGCGGGGACCGGGTCCGCGCCGGCGTCCGGTGTGCCGACCTCGGTCACCTCCGGTGCACGCGGATCCGGCCCCGTCACGGCTTCTCGGCCGCGGCGGCGGCCCGGGCGGCGGCGGGCAGGGCCGCCTCGATGGTCTCGAAGGCGGCGTCGTCCATGGCGGCGTTGACGAACCACGCCTCGAACGCACTCGGCGGCGGGTACACGCCCGCGTCCAGCAGGGCGTGGAAGAACGGCTTGTACCGCCACGTCGCCGAGGCCGCCGCGCTCTCGTAGTCGTGCACCGGCCGGTCGGTGAAGTAGACGCTGAGCAGGTTGCCCGCGTAGGACACGGTGTGCTCGACGCCCTCGGCGCTCAGCGCGGTGCTGAGCAGCCCGCCGAGCCGGTGCGCGTTGGCGTCGAGCGTGCGGTACACCTCGGCGTCGGCCAGACGCAGCGTGGTCAGTCCCGCCGCCACGGCGACCGGGTTCCCGGCGAGGGTGCCCGCCTGGTAGACGGGGCCGCTCGGGGCGAGCTTCGCCATGACGTCGGCCCGGCCGCCGAACGCGGCGGCCGGCAGGCCGCCGGACATCACCTTGCCGAACGTGTAGAGGTCGCCGGCCACGCCGTCGACGCCGTACCAGCCCGCCTCGGACACCCGGAAGCCGGTCATCACCTCGTCCATGACCAGCAGGGCCCCGTGGGCGTGGGCGATCTCGCGCAGCTCGGCGTTGAAGCCGTCCCGCGGGGCGAGGGCGCCCATGTTGCCCGCCGCGGCCTCGGTGATCACGGCGGCGACCGAGTCGGGGTTGTCCGCGAAGTACCGCTTCACGGCCTCGATGTCGTTGTACGGCAGCACGACCGTGTCCGAGGCCTGCGCGCCCGTGACGCCGGGCGAGGTGGGCAGGCCGAGCGTGGCCACCCCGGACCCGGCCTGGGCGAGCAGCGCGTCGACGTGCCCGTGGTAGCAGCCCGCGAACTTGACGACCCCGCTGCGGCCGGTGAACGCACGCGCCAGCCGGATGGCGCTCATCGTCGCCTCGGTGCCCGAGTTGACCAGGCGCACCTGTTCCACCGGTTCGACCCGGCGGATGAGCTCCTCGGCGAGTTCCACCTCGCCGGTGGTCGGGGTGCCGAAGGACAACCCGGACGCCGCCGCCTCCTGCGTGGCGCGCACCACCTCGGGGTGGGCGTGGCCGAGGATCATCGGCCCCCAGGACGACACCAGGTCGACGTAGCGGTGGCCGTCGGCGTCCCACAGGTGCGGCCCCTGTGCCCGCACCATGAACCGCGGGGTGCCACCCACCGACGCGAACGCCCGCACCGGCGAGTTCACCCCGCCGGGCGTGGCGGCCTCGGCGCGTGCGAACCAGGATTTGGACTGCTCGACCGACTGCTCCACTGCTGAACTCACGTTTCCAGTCTCGCAAAGACCCCGTCGGGATGGCGCCCCGGCCGGGCCGCCCCGGCGGCAGCCGCTCGTCGGGGGCGTGGGTCAGCGGTCGGGACCGCCGCGTCGCCGTCGGCGCGTCCGGGTGCCCAGCAGGGTCTGCCTGCCCGCGTCCACGAGGAGCAGCGCGGCGGCGGTGGCCAGGGCGACGGCGAGACCCACCCAGTTGCCCGCGACGGTGCGGGAGACCAGCTCGGTGCCGTCGTCGAGGTGGAACACGACCGTGCCCCAGGCCCGCGACCAGGCCTGCGGGACCATCCACCCGGCGGCACCGGCCGCGAGCACCTCGAGCACCGCCACCACCAGCCGGGCGGGGTGGTACAACCGGGCCGTGGCACGCCCGTGCGACGCGGCAGCGGGTGGGGCGACGTCACTCACGGGGTCGAGTCTGTCACGGCCGTCCGCAGCGCCCGACGCAGTGCGGCACCGTCCCGTGCCCAGGCCCGCACCGTCGTGTCGTCGTCCAGCCGCAGCCGGACCTCGTCGTACCCACGCGGCACGTCGAAGCCTCCCCCGAGGACGCGGCCCCGCCCGGTGTCCCGCCGGTCGGTGGCGTCGGCATTCTCCCCGTCGACCTCGGTGATCCGGGTGAGGGGGAGCCGCTCGGAGCCCTGGCGGAGGTGGGTGTCGTCGACCGCGACGGCGAGGAAACGGCGGCGGGCCGACACCCACAACCAGGTCAGACCGAGCAGCCCGACCGCGACGACCAGCCAGGTCACCGTGTGCGGGCGAAAGCCGTTCCCGATCTCCACGAGCCAGCCCCCGAGCGCGAAGAGCGGCCCCCAGAGCAGGGCGCGGAGGCTCGCGCCCTGCTCGGCGTAGTGCGCCCGGCCGTCGGAGGGCCGGCCCCACGGCGTGCTCAGTGCAGCGACCTCCCCACCTGCGGAAAGTAGTCGGCCACGCTCGGCAGATGGAGCAGGATGGTCGCGAGCGCCGCGGCGAATGCCGCGCCGATCGCCATCAGCCCGGGCAGCAGCAGCGCGACGAGGAGGAAGACGACGGCGAGCACGGTCAGCACGGTGCGCGCCGAGCGGGTGCCCTGCCGCGCCTTGTACGCGAACAGCCAGGTGAACCCGGCCAGCGCGAGCGCCCCCAGGAGCAGCAGCCACAGGAAGTTGGTCACGCTCCCCTCGGCCTGCTCCCGGGTCAGCCCCTCGACGTCCATCTCGAGAAGGGAGTCGACCAGGCTCTCCCGCTGCGGGAAGGTGAGGACGACAGCGGCCACCAGCACGAGGCCGGCCAGGACGTAGAGCCAGAATCCGGCCGTCACCGGGCCGGGGACGGCCGCGTCGTCCCGCTTCTCGCCGGGCACGGCCGGTTCGGGTGGGAGGCCGCGCTTGCGGCGCTGGTCGTCCGACTCGGGTGGTTCCGTCACGGCGGGAGACTCTAGTCGAGCCAGGCCGCGGCCTCAGCCGCCCAGTAGGTGAGGACCAGGTCGGCCCCCGCCCGCCGGATGGACGTCAGCGTCTCCAGCACGGTGCGCTCGCGGTCGATCCAGCCCTTCTCGGCGGCGGCCTCCACCATCGAGTACTCGCCCGAGATGTTGTACGCCGCGACCGGAACCGGGGAGTTCTCCGCGACCGCGCGGACGACGTCGAGGTAGGTCATCGCCGGTTTGATCATCACCGCGTCGGCGCCCTCGGCGACGTCGAGCTCCACCTCGCGCAGTGCCTCCCGGGCGTTGGCCGGGTCCTGCTGGTAGGTGTTGCGGTCGCCCTGCAGCTGCGAGTCCACCGCCTCCCGGAACGGGCCGTAGAAGGCGCTGGCGTACTTGGCGGAGTAGGCGAGGATGCCGACGTCGGTGCGCCCGGCGTCGTCCAGGGCTTGGCGCAGGACACCGACCTGGCCGTCCATCATCCCGCTCGGCCCGAGCATATGGGCGCCCGCCTCGGCCTGGGCGCGCGCCATGTCGGCGTAGCGGTCGAGGGTGGCGTCGTTGTCCACACCGCCCGCGGCGTCCAGCACGCCGCAGTGCCCGTGGTCGGTGAACTCGTCGAGGCAGGTGTCGGCCATCAGCACCGTGTCGTCGCCGAGTTCGGCCCGCAGATCACGCAGGGCGACGTTGAGGATGCCGTTCTCGTCGGTGGCGCCGGACCCCCGCGCGTCGCGGGTGGCGGGCACGCCGAACAGCATCAGCCCGCCCACCCCGGCGCGCACGGCGTCGACGGCGGCCTTGCGCAGGGACTCCCGCGTGTGCTGCACGACACCGGGCATGCTGTCGATCGGCCGCGGCGCCTCGGCGCCCTCGGCGACGAACATCGGGAAGATCAGCTGGCGCGGCCGCAGCGTCGTCTCGGAGACCAGCCGCCGCACGGCGGCCGTACCCCGCAACCGACGAGGCCGATGCTCGGGAAACACCCCGCCACCCTACCGCCCGTCACCACCCGTGCGCCCCCACACCGGCGAGGTCGCCGTGAAGGGCACGTTCCCTGCGTAGGACGCCGTGAGGGGCACATTCACTGCATCACACGCAGTGAATGTGCCCCTCACGGCACAACCCGGCCCCGCGGGGTCAGGAGGAGCGGCGGGTGCGCTTGGCCTTGCGGGGTGGGGGGAGGGCGCCCTCGGCGCGGAGTTTGGCGGCGTGCTCGGCGAGGGCGTCCACCAGCTCCACGGCGTTCGGGTGTTCCGGGCGCACGTCCACCCGCAGGCCGAACTCGGTGGCGGTCTCCGCCGTCTTCGGGCCGATGCAGGCCACCAACGTGCGCGCGTGCGGCTTGCCCGCGATGCCGACCAGGTTGCGCACCGTGGACGACGACGTGAAGCACACGGCGTCGAACCCGCCGGTCTTGATCATCTCGCGGGTCTCGGCGGGCGGCGGCGCGGCGCGCACCGTGCGGTACGCGGTCACGTCGTCGATCTCCCAGCCGCGCTCCTTCAGGCCCGCCGAGAGCGTCTCGGTGGCGATGTCGGCGCGCGGCAGCAGCACGCGGTCGACGGGGTCGAGGACCTCGTCGTAGGGCGGGAACTCCTCCAGCAGTCCCTCGCTGGACTGTTCCCCGGAGGGCACGAGCTCCGGGTAGATGCCGAACGAACGCACCTTCTCCGCGGTGGCCTCGCCCACGCAGGCGATCTTGACGCCGGAGAACGCCCGCGCGTCCAGCCCGAACTCGGCGAACTTCTCCAGCACCGCGCGCACCGCGTTGGTCGAGGTGAACACGATCCACTGGTAGCGCCCGTCGACCAGGCCCTTCACCGCGCGCTCCATCTGGGCGGGGCTGCGCGGCGGCTCCACCGAGATGGTCGGCACCTCGTGCGAGCCGGCGCCGTGGCTGCGCAGCCGTTCGGCCATGTCCCCGGCCTGCTCCTTCGTGCGCGGCACGAGGACCTTCCACCCGTAGAGGGCGCGGGACTCCCACCAGGACAGCTTCTGCCGGTCGCCGACGGCCTCGCCGACGGTGACCACCAGCGGGCCCGCGACCTCACCGGCGTCCGAGGCCAGCGACGACAGCGTCGTCTCCACGGTGCGCTGGGTGTTGCTGGTGCCGTTCGAGGTGACCGCGACCGGCGTCTGCGCCGACAGGCCGTGCTCGACCAGCGCCGACGCCGCCTCGGCGAGGTGGCTCGACGTCGCGTGCAGCACCACCGGGCCCGGCGTGGCGGCCAGCCCGGCCCAGTCGACCTCACCGCGCAGGTCCACCTCGGTGTGCTGGCCACCGAGGGCGACCCCGGCGTAGGCGGGCACGGCGGCGGCGGGCGAGACCCCGGGGACCACGTCGTACACGGCGTTGGTGCGGGCGACCGCGTGTACCTCGGACACCACGGCGGACTGGGTGAGCGGGTCCCCGGCCGTCAGGCGCAGGACCAGCCTGCCCGCCTCGGCCTCCGAGGTCAGGTCCTTGGCGACGTCCCCGGGCTCACCGACGGCGGGGCGAACCTCGGCCTCCGAACCGGCGTAGGTGAGCACACCGGAGGGCACGTCCGGGTCGGTCACCACGAGGTCGGCCTTCGCGAGCAGCTCCTGGGCACGGACCGTCAACAGTCCGGCGTCCCCGGGGCCCGAGCCCACGAAGGCGACGCGCCCCGTGGTCTTGCGTGCGGGGGTCATGTACGTCGTCTCTCCTCGTCCGTCCGCCGTCCGTGACGGCTTGATTCTTCCGCCGTCCGTGACGGCTCGGTTCTTCCGCCGTCCGTGACGGCTCGGTTCTTCCGCCGTCGAAGCGACGGCCCTTTCTCCACCGCCGTCGAGCGGCGGCTCTGATGTCTTCGCGCCGTTTCCGGGCTCAGTGCGACAGTGCGCCCGCGCCGAGGTCGAGCAGCTCCGCGGCCAGCGAGCGCCCGAGCGCGTCCGCGTCGGCGGTCTCCCCGACCGCGGACGCGGAGAGCATCTCCACGGAATCGCCCTCGGCCTCGGTGGCGGCCACCCCGCGCAGCGAGAGTCGCTCGACGACCGCCCCCGCGTCGTCCAGATCCTCCACGACGTCGGCCAGCGCACCCACCGGGGCACTGCACCCGGCCTCCAGCGCGGCCAGCACGGCACGCTCGGCGGTCACGGCGACCCGCGTCCGCTCGTCGTGCACGATCGAGTGGAGCAGGTGCTCGGTGTCCACGTCGTCGACACGGGTCTCGATCGCGAGTGCCCCCTGTGCGGGAGCGGGAACCATCTGGCGCGGATCCAACGTCTCGGTGATCTCGTCGGTCCGCCCGACCCGGGCCAGCCCGGCCCGGGCGAGCACGATCGCGTCGAGCTCTCCCGAGGTCACCTTGCCGATCCGGGTGTCGATGTTGCCCCGGATGGGCACCACGTTCAGCCCGAGTCCGAGCGCCCGCAGCTGCGCCATCCGGCGCGGCGACCCGGTGCCCACGGTCGCCCCGGGCGGCAGCTCGCCCAGGGTGTGCCCGTCGCGGGCGATCAGCGCGTCCCGCGGGTCCTCCCGCGGCGGGACCGCGGCCAGGGTGAGGCCCTCCTCCGCGGCGGTGGGCAGGTCCTTGTAGGAGTGCACGGCGACGTCGACGTCCCCCTGCAGGAGCGCGTCGCGCAGCGCCGAGGTGAACACCCCCACCCCGATCTCCGCGATCGGGGCGGACGAGCGGTCACCCGGCGTCGACACGGGCACGATCTCCACGTGCTGTCCCGCCTCGGTCAACCGCTGCGCGACCGTGCCCGTCTGCGCCATCGCGAGCTTGCTGCCGCGCGTGCCGATCCGGATAGTCCTGTCAGCCACTCTCGTCACCGTCGATCCGACTCGTCTCGGGGGCCGCGGACGGGGTGGACACCGCGGTCGGCGCCTGCGGGTCGAGCCCGAACAGCTCGCGCAGCGCGTTGGCGTAGTCGGTGCCCGCCTTCTGTTCGGCGGCCAGTTGTTTCACGCGCACGGTCGGCGCGTGCAGGAGCTTGTCCACGACCCGTCGCACCGTGCGGCCCACCTCGTCGCGGACGTCGGCGTCGAGGTCGGGGCGGCGGCGGTCGAGCCGCAGCAGTTCGGAGTCGACGACCTCGGCGGCCTGCTTGCGCAGGGCGGTCACCGTCGGGGTGACGGCGGCGCTGCGCTGCCCGGCCAGGTACTCGCGCACCTCGTCGAGCACCAGACCGCCCGCGCGGGCGATCTGCTTCTCCGTGGTCGCCGTCCCCGAGTCGGCCATCCGCTGCCGGATCGTCTCCAGATCCACCAGCGACACCCCGGGGATCTCACCCACCGACGGCTCGACGTCCCGCGGCAGCCCGAGGTCGCAGACCACCAGCGGGGTGTCCGCGGCACCGCCGCGGTCGAGGTCGGAGAAGTGCTCCGCGCCGAGGACCGAGTCCTTCGCCCCGGTGCAGGAGACCACCACGTCGGCACGGGCCAGTTCCGTGGTGAGCTCGCCCATCGACACCGCGCGGGCGAGGATGCCCTGCTCGGCGACCGAGTCCGCGAGCCGTTCGGCCTTCTCCACCGTGCGGTTGGCCACCACCAGGTCACCGATGCCGACCTTGCGCAGCTGCGAGGCCGCCAGCGCCCCCATCGACCCGGCGCCGACGATCAGCGCACGCCTGCCCGCCAGCTCGCCCGCGGTGGCCAGCGCCTCGGACACCACCGAGGCGCCGAGCTGGTCGAGCCCCGTCTCGGTGTGCACGCGCTTGCCGACCCGCAGCGTCGTCTGGATCAGCTCGTGCAGGGTGCGACCGACCGTGCCCGCCTCGCGCGCGGTGGCGTAGGCGGACCGCACCTGCCCGAGGATCTGGGTCTCACCGACGACCATCGAGTCGAGACCGGAGGCGACCGAGAAGATGTGCTCCACCGCGGCACCGGCGTAGTGCACGTAGAAGGTGTCGTAGAGCTCGCCGGGCTCCATGCCCGCCTGCCGGGCGAGCACGTCGGAGATGTCGGCGAGGCCGCCGTGGAACGTCTCCACGACCGCGTAGACCTCGATGCGGTTGCACGTCGACAGCAGCATGACCTCGGAGACGTCCTCGGCGCGGTGCAGCTCGTCGAGGACCTTGACCACCTCGGCGGCCGGCACGGCGGCGCGCTCCAGCGTCACCAGGTCGGCCGTCCGGTGGGACAACCCGATCGCGAGGACACTCACGACGACATCACCGCACCTCCGAGCCCCTCGGCGTCGGCGACCCGGCCCGCACCGGGCCCGCCGTCCGCCCTGCGCGCCACGTGGAAGGACAGGATCTGTAACTCCACAGCCAGGTCGACCTTTCGCACCTCGACATGTTCGGGCACCTGCAACACCACGGGGGCGAAGTTGAGAATGCACTGCACCCCGCCCTCCACGAGCCGGTCGCACACCGACTGCGCCGCCGTGGACGGCGTGGCGATCACCCCGATGGAGATGCCCCGCTCGGCACATACCTGCGGGATCTCCTCCAGCCCGGAGACCGGGAGCCCGCCCACCGGGACCCCGATCAGATCGGGGTCGACGTCGAACAGTGCCTCCACCGGGAAGCCACGTCCCGGGAAGCCGCCGTAGTTGGCCAGTGCGTGCCCGAGGTTGCCGATGCCCACCACGGCGACCCGGTGCTGGCGGGTGAGCCCCAGCGTCCGCTCGATCTGGCCGATGAGCACCTCGACCTCGTAGCCGACGCCGCGCGTGCCGTAGGAGCCGATGTAGGACAGGTCCTTGCGCAGCTTCGCGGAGTTCACCCCGGCCGCGTGGGAGAGTTCCTCGCTGGAGACGGTGGTCGAGCCCTGTTCGGCCAGCGTCGAGAGCACCCGCAGGTACACGGCGAGCCGCGCGACGGCCGCCTCGGGCACCGCCTTGACGGGCAACTCGCCCCCGGCACCCGTGCCCGCGGCGTCGGCGGGGTCAGCGGGGTCGGCGGTCTCCACGGCGGGCATCTCCGCGGTGGGCGCGTTGTCGGCGTCCGGTGCCCGCCGCCCCCGTCCCGAGGCGGACGAGGACCCGTTGCGCCGGCCGCGCTGTGCCACCACGCTGGTCTCCTGTCGCCGACGAAGAAATTCACTCTTGACCCCACGGGGGCGGGTGGTGTTCGATACCCGACCCCACGCGGCAATGGCACTACGGTAGCCACTTGTGAACGTGGGCACAAAGTAGCTGGTCGCAGCTTTGACGCAGGCCACACCGGGGCTTCGCCCGGCCACGGCGAGCCGTCCACCACCGTACCGACCGACGTCGGTGTGCGGCCCGACCGACGACGTGCGCCGGATCGCACTCCGCGCCCCGGGAGCACGCTGTTGCCGTGCAGGGCACATCCACCGCGTGTGACGCAGGGAGTGTGCCCCACACACGGGGCTCGACGCAGGGTAGGTGCCCCTCACGGGCGCGCGGTGAACGACACCGTGTGCCATCCGGTCGCGCCGTCCGGCAGCACCGGGGCGCGCTCGCCCGTCTGCACCCGGCCCGCCGCATCGACGGCGCGGCAGGCGATCCGGTGCTGTCCGGGCGCGCGGACCCGGACGTCGGCCCGCCACATCCGCCATGTGTCGTCGCTGACGTCCGCGGCGAGGTCGGCGTCGACCCACGGCCCGTCGTCCAGCCGCACCTGCACCCGGTCGATCCCGGTGGGCTGGGCCCAGGCCACCCCCGCCGCGGTGACCGTGCCGACGGGTACCTCGGCGCCCTCCCGGGGCGTGTCGACCCGCGACTGCGTCTTCACCGGCGCCTCGCGGGCCCAGTTCCGTTCGCGCCAGTAGGCGCTCCGCGCGTCCCAGGTGGTGACCTCCAGGTCGACGACCCACTTGGTGGCGGAGACGTACCCGTACAGGCCGGGGACGACGAGACGGGCGGGGAAACCGTGCTCGAGCGGCAGCGGCCGCCGGTTCATCCCGACCGCGAGCAGGGCGCCGCGTGCGCGGTCGGTGACCGCGCCGATCGGGGTGCCGCAGGTCCAGCCGTCCGCGCTCGTGGAGAACAGCTGCTGCGCACCCGGCCGGACCCCCGCCTCGGCGAGCAGGTCGGCCAGCGGCACGCCGGTGAACGCGGACGTCGACACGTACGGACCGCCCACCGGGTTCGACACGCAGCACAGTGTCACCCGGCGTTCCACGAGCTCGCGCGCACGGATGTCGTCCCAGGTGAGGGTGAGTTCGCGGGCGACCATGCCGTGGATGCGCAACGACCAGTCCGCGGGGCGGACCCGGGGCACCACGAGGGCGGTGTCGATCCGGTAGAAGGCGTCGTTGCGCGTGACGAACGACGGGGTGCCCAGCCGCCGGAAGTCCGCCCCCGGCGGCAACGGCGGCGCGGGGCGGTCCGGTCGGATACGGCCCAGCGCGGCGCGCGACTCCCGGGCACCGTCGCCGAGCAGTTCCCCGCCGACG
>NZ_KI912264.1:71401-71892 GCF_000231035.2 Saccharomonospora iraqiensis subsp. paurometabolica YIM 90007
CGTCCGCTCCGGGGTGGTCGGCTCCGGGGTGGTCGGCTCCGGGGTGGTCGGCTCCGGGGTGGTCGGCTCCGCCGCGCGGACGGCGGTGCGGTGCAGCAGGTCGAACACCACCAACCCGGTGAGCAGGCTCGCGACCGGTGCCAACGGCGCGAGCGCGCCCACATCCCCCCGGAACAGGACCGCGGCGATCCCCACCAGGCCGAGCACGGTGACCACCAGCAGCCCGGGCAGGCGCCGCCGCCGGGACGCCAGACCCGCCGCCACGGCGAGCAGCACCAGCACCACGGCCATCCCCGCCAGCAGAACCAGCTTGTCCGCGGTGCCGAACAGCGCCACCGCCAGGTCCTTGAGCCAGGCGGGGGTGAGGTCGACAGCCGTGTTGCCCACCGCCAGGTACGGCGAGGCGTTGCCCCCGACGAACGCGGCGACGAGGCGCCCCACCGCCAACGCCGACGCGAGCGCGAGCACGCCGACCGCGGCGGCGGCCCCCG
>NZ_KI912264.1:71992-73794 GCF_000231035.2 Saccharomonospora iraqiensis subsp. paurometabolica YIM 90007
GCGCGGCCTGAGCCCGCCGCACCGCCGCGGCCCCGCGCCCGGGCACCGCAGGACGTGCGCGGGCCTCAGCCGCTGAACAGACCGCGTCGCCGGGAGAGCCTGCGGTAGAGGATCTGCTGGATGTCCTCCCGGATCCGGTCGGTCAGGTCCAGCACCAGCATCTGGTCGTCGGCGGCCGCGGGGTCGTGGTCGGCCGTGGACAGCGGCTCGCCGAACTCGATGTGCCACTTCGTCGGCAGCGGGACGGTCCCCAGCGGCCCGAGCAGCGGGAAGAACGGCGTCACCGGGAAGTACGGCAGTCCGAGCAGCCGGGCCAACGGCCGGATGTCGGCGATCTTCGGGTAGATCTCCTCGGCGCCCACGATCGCGCACGGGACGATCGGCACCCCGGTGCGCAACGCCGCCGAGACGAACCCGCCCCGGCCGAACCGCTGCAGCCGGTAGCGCGCCGAGAACGGCTTGCCGACGCCCTTGTACCCCTCCGGCCACACCCCGACGAGTTCGCCCGCGCGCAGCAGCCGTTCCGCGTCCGGGTGGCAGGCCAGGGTGTTGCCGGACCGGCGCGCGAACGACGCGAGCACCGGGGTGCGGAACACCAGTTCCGCGCCGAGCATCCGCAGGTGCCGGTGCGCGGGGTGCTCGTCGTGCACGGCGACGGCGGTCATCAGCGCGTCCAGCGGCAGCACCCCGGAGTGGTTGGCCACCAGCAGGGCCCCGCCCTCGGCGGGCAGGTTGCCCACGCCGTGGGCGCTGACCCGGAACCACCGGTCGTAGAGCGGGCGCAGTGCGGGCAGCAGCACGGTCTCGGTCAGTTCGACGTCGAACCCGAACTCGTCCACCGGGTAGTCGCCGACCGCGCGGCTTTTGAGGAAGCGCAGCGCCCGGTCCAGCGCGTCCCCGTCGTCGTCCCGCACCGTCAGAGCACCGTCCTCCGTCGCTCCGCCGCGTCCAGCATCCGCACGAACGCGTCGCTGCCCGGCACCGGCGGGTGGTCGCGCAGGTGGTCGTCGAGCGCCTCCCGGGTGGTCCACCGGGGCGTGTAGCCGAACTCCCGGCGCAGCCGGGTGGTGTCCAGCACCCGGCCGAAGCTCAGCAGGCGCGCGTTCTCCGCGGAGAGATCGACCGTCCGGGCACCGCGCAGCACCGCACCGAACGACGGCAACGCCGTCCTCGGCACGGGGAGTGCCACCCGGCCTGCCCGGCGCACCGCCTGCGAGACGGTGAGCACGCCGTCCCCGCCGACGTTGACCACCCCCGGCCGGTCGGTCCGGGCGGCGCGTTCCAGCACGGCCACCGCGTCCTCGGCGTGCAGCAGCTGCAGGCGCGCGTCGAACCCGAACGCGGTCGGCACCACCGGCAGGCCGAGGTACCGGGCGAACACGGTGTCGAACCCGCCGCCGACGATGTCGGCGAGCCGGGCCGTGGTCACGGTGACGTCCGGACGGCGGCGGGCGAACCCGCGCACGTAGCCCTCGACCTCGACCGCGTCCTTCGCGTAGCCCCGGGCGTCGTCCGGGATCAGTTCGGAGTCCTCGGTGAACACGGCCTGCGACCGGGGGCTCGCCCCGTACACCGCGGCCGTGGAGGCGACCACGAGCCTGCGCACGTGCGGCGACCGCTGGCACGCCGCCAACAGCCGCATGGTGCCGATGACGTTGACTTCCTTGCGGGCCGCCCGCCTGCCCGGCGCCGCGGGCCGGCACGCCGCACCCACGTGCACGACCGTGTCGACCTTCGCCGAGGTGACGACCTTCGCCACGAGGGGGTTGCGGATGTCGAGGCGGACGAACTCCGCGCGGTCG
>NZ_KI912264.1:73894-76904 GCF_000231035.2 Saccharomonospora iraqiensis subsp. paurometabolica YIM 90007
CGCGGGGCGGGACACGAGGCGCATGGACCCCATCCTGGACCCGCACACCCGCTCCGCGCCGCCCGCGCGGTGCTCCGGACCGCTCAGCCGCCCAGCGCGGCGCGCAGCCGGGTCTCGTCGACCGACCAGTAGTCGTGCTCGGCGTCGTCCACGAGGATCACCGGGACCCGGTCGCCGTACTCGGCCCGCCACTCGGGGTCGGTGTCCACGTCGGCGACGGTGAACGGCACCCCGAGCTCACCGCAGACCCGTTCCACGTCGCGTTCGGCGGTCTCGCACGCCGGACAGTCCGCACGGGTCATGACCGTCACCGAGTGCCCCTGCGGGTGCGCAACGTCAGCCATTGCCCCCATCCTCCCCGGCGTCCGCCCCGACGGTGTCCCCGGCCGGGTTCCCGGCGGTGTCCCCGGCCGTGTTCCCGGCGGTGTCCCCGGACGAGCGCAGTTCCGCCCGGCGGACCTTGCCCGTCGGGGAGTGCGGCAGTTCGGTGACCAGATCGACCGTGCGGGGAACCTTGTACCCGGCCAGACGCTCGGCGCAGTGCTCCTGCACCCGCTGCCCGGACAACCCCGCACCCGCGGCGGGCACTACGACCGCCTTCACGGCCTCGCCGGTGCGCTCGTCGAGCGTGCCCACCACGGCCACCTCGGCGACCTGCGGCATCGCGCCGATGACCTCCTCCACCTCGTGCGGGTACACGTTGAACCCGTTCACGATCACGACGTCCGTGGCCCGGTCGACGAGGTGCAGGTCGCCGTCGACGTCGATGTAGCCGACGTCCCCGGTCCGGAACCAGCCCTCGGCGTCCGGTCCGTACGCCCCGTCCGGCCAGTACCCGGAGAAGAGGTTGTCCCCGCGCACGGCGACGAGCCCGGTGCCGTCGGCGTCGGTGTCGAAGGCGTCGTCGGGGTCGTCCGGGTCGAGCGGCACCGGCAGCGGGTCACCGTCGCTGTCCACCAGCCGCACCTCGACGCCGGGCAGCGGCCGGCCCACCGAGCCCGGTTTCGGGTAGCCGGTCCGCAGCGTGGAGGTCACCACGGGTGCGGTCTCGGTGAGCCCGTACCCCTCGTACACCCCCTGGCCGGTGGCCGAGCGGATCGCGGCCAGCACCCGGGGGTGCAGGGCGGCGGCCCCGGAGACCATCAGCCGCAGCGCCGACACACTCTCCCGGATGCGTTCGGGCGGCTGCTCGGCCAGCGCCGCGTACATCGCGGGAACCCCCACCATCGCGCTCACCCCGTACGCGGTGAGGTCGGCCAGGGCCTGCCCCAGTTCGAACCGGGGCGCGAGCACGGTCGTGGCGCCCGCCGCCGCGGCCGAGAGCAGCCCCGGGCCCAGGCCGTAGATGTGGTGCAGCGGGATCGCCACGAACACCCGGTCGTCCGGGAGGGTGGCCGGCGGGTCGAGGGCATGCAGCTGGCGGACGTTGGCCAGCAGCGCACGGTGGGACAGCATCGCGCCACGGGCGGGCCCGGCGGTGCCCGAGGTGTAGAAGATCGCGGCGATGTCCTCCCCGCCCCGGGAGGCGCCCCGGGCGACGGCGGCGCCCGGCTCCCGGTCCGGCTCCGGCTCCGCTTCCGGGTCCGGCTCCGCTTCCGGGTCCGGCACCAGGAGTTCCGGTTCGTCCCCGGTTCCGAGCGCGCGGTCGGCGATCAGCAGCCGGGCCCCGCTGTGGTCGAACACGGGGGTGGTCTCGCCCGGGGGCGCCTGCGGGTTCAGCGGGACCGCGATCGCGTCCGCGCGCAGGATCGCGAAGAAGGCGACGGCGAAGCGCGCCGAGGTCGGCAGCCGCAGCGCGACCCGGTCGCCGGGACCGACGCCGGTGGCGGCGATCCGGGTCGCGAGCGCGTCGACGGCGCGGTCGACGGCCCGCCAGGTCAGTGTGGTGTGTGTCGCTGTATCGATCAACGCCGCATGGTCGGGTCGGGCCCGCGCCGCGGAGGCGACGAGGTCGGCGACATTGCTGTCCTCACCGGTCACAAACAGCCCCTTTCCGAGTCCGGACAGTGTGCCACCACTCCCCCGCGGGGCGTGATCAGAGCCGGGCCGTGCCCAATTCGCAACAGGGACACCACTACCTACTTTTGGGTAACTACCCGTATGCTCCGTCGGGCGACGTAGTGGCGATGATCACGCGGAGGCCGGGAAAGGGCCCGGAGGAGGTGCGACACGTGAGCATGCCGATCGCTGTTGCGGCGGGGCCCGCACCCGCACGGTTGCGACCGGTCGGGGGCGCGGTGACCGAACAAACGGCACGCGCCGAGCCCGTCGACGCCACCGTGGCGGAGAACTGGGATCTCGTCCGCCGGGCCCAGGCCGGCGACACGGCCGCGTTCGGCACGCTCTACGACCGGCACGTCGACGGTGTGTACCGGTACGTGCTCCTGCGGGTGGGCGACCGGCACCTGGCCGAGGACGTCACGAGCGAGACCTTCCTGCGCGCCCTGCGCCGGATCACGTCGATCTCCTACCAGGGGCGGGACGTCGGGGCCTGGTTCACCACCATCGCCCGCAACCTGGTGCTGGACCACGTGAAGTCCAGCCGGTTCCGGATGGAGGTCGTCACGGAGGAGATCGCGGAGTCCCCGCCGTCCGAGGCCGCGGGAACGGGGCCCGAACAGCAGGTCATCAACCGGAGCACGCACGACGAACTGCTCCGGTGCATCGCCGACCTCGGTGACGACCAGCGGGAATGCATCATCCTGCGGTTCATCCAGGGCTACTCCGTCTCGGAGACCGCCACGATCATGCAGCGCAACGAGGGCGCGGTGAAAGCGCTCCAGCACCGGGCGGTGCGCAGGCTGGCGCGCCTGCTGCCGACCGGCTTCCGGTGACGGGTCCTCCGCGTAACCACGATCGATCACCGGTCGTTGCCATCACGACGGTGTCGACGACGAGGTGGAGGCGTGCGCGTGGATTGGGGGCGCGGGTCCCGCGCAGGCCGTTCCCGGCCCGGGAGGCACCGGGCCGACCGGGCCGACCGGCCCGGTCGGCGGCGTGAGCACGAGCG
>NZ_KI912264.1:77004-82379 GCF_000231035.2 Saccharomonospora iraqiensis subsp. paurometabolica YIM 90007
GGCCGGGCGCGCGGCGCCGGTGTCGCGCGGGGGTGCGCCGGTGCGCCGCGGGGGTGCGGTGTCCACACCGATCACCCGCTCGATGCCCGGGTCAGCACTCAGCCGCGCCAGCAGCCGCCCGCCCAGATCACCGGCGACACCGGTGATGAGGACGACCTTCGGCGACATCGACTGTCCCTACGGGCCCGGTGGGACGACCACCGAGCCGGTGGTGGTTACTTGCCCTGCTTACGACGCTGCACCCTGGTGCGGCGCAGCAGCTTGCGGTGCTTCTTCTTGGACATCCGCTTCCGGCGCTTCTTGACGACCGAGCCCACACCCACTCCTCATGGTCTACCTCGAGGGGAACGGTCCACCAGGTTACCGGTGGTCCCCCGGGCGGCCCGCACGGGTCCGGGCAGCCCCGTGCGGCGGAGCCTCCCGGACACCTCCGGGCGTCCGTCCCGGCCCCCGGGTCCCGGCGTCCCCGGCGGGGATACCTGCGGGGACGGTGGACTCAGCCGACGTCGAAGTACGCGTTGTCGAGGTAGTCGTGGACGGCCTGTTCGGGCACCCGGAAGGACTTGCCCACCCGGACGGCGGGCAACTCCCCGGAGTGCACCAGTCGGTAGACGGTCATCTTGGAGACCCGCATCAGCGAGGCGACCTCGGCGACCGTCAGGAACTGGACATGCCGCGGGCCCGCGGGCATGTCGTCGTGCGTGCTCGGTGGCATAGCGATTTCACCGTGTCCCTCCGCCACGCGCCGTGCCGCCCGGCTTCCCCACCGGGCGGTACCGACACGCGCGTGCTCTCAACGAGGGTAGCGGGACACAAGGGACTCCTGCGACGCCTGTCAAGGGGAAACACGGCACCCGACCGGACGCACCCCCCGACTTGCGTGAGGTTGCCGTGAAGGGCACTTTCCCTGCGCCCAGCGCAGCGAGGGGCACATTCACTGCATCGCACGCAGGGAAAGTGCCCTTCACGGCACAACCCCAGGTGAGGGGGTTCAGTCGCGGTGGGGGGCGCCGAGTTCGACGGAGCGGTCGCGTGCGGCTTCGATGGCGTCGAGCAGGGCGGCGCGGACGCCGTGCTTCTCCAGCTCGCGGATGCCGTTGATGGTGGTCCCGGCCGGGGAGGTCACCGCTTCCCGGAGCAGGACGGGGTGGTCGCGGCCCTCGTCGAGCATCCGCGCCGCGCCCACGGCCGACTGCACGATCAGCTGCTCGGCGACCGACCGGGGCAGTCCGAGCAGGATCCCGGCGTCGATCATCGCCTCGACCAGGTAGAAGAAGTACGCCGGGCCCGACCCGGAGAGCGCGGTGACCGCGTCCTGCTGCCGCTCCGGCACCTCGACGACCTTGCCCACGGACGTCAGCAGGGCGGTGACGGTCTCCACGTGCTCCGGCGTGGCGTGCCTGCCCGGTGACACCGCGCTCATCGCCTCGCCGACCAGCATCGGGGTGTTCGGCATGACCCGCACCACCGGCGTCTTGTCCGGCAACCTGCCCTCGAACAGCGTCGTCGGCAATCCCGCGCACAGCGACACCACCAGGGAGTCCCGCCCGACCAGCGGGGCGAGCTCGTCCAACAGCGGTTCGATGTCCTGCGGCTTCACCGCCACCACCAGCACGTCGGCGCGCTCGGCCGCCTCCGGCACCTCCACCCGGGTGATGCCGTACCGCTCGGTCAGCTCGGCCGCACGCTCGGAGTGCCGTTCGGTGAACAGCAGGTCCCCGGCGTCCCGTCCCGCGGCGATCAGCCCGGACAGCAGCGCCTCGCCGATCTTTCCCGCACCCAGTACCGCGATCGTCGTCATGTCCGCAGCCTAGGACCCGCACCGCGCCGGGGCCGCCGGGCCCACCACCGGTTCCGGAGCCCTCGATGCGAGCGGCGCCGACGGTGCAGGGCCCTCGGTGCAGGGCTGTCAGTGCAGGGCCGTCAGGGCGAGCTGGCGGGCCTGGCACACGATGCGGCCGCGGGCGTCGGCCACCACCGCGTCCGAGTCGAACCACCCCTCCTGCACCGACCGGCTCTCCACCTGGATGCGCAGCCACCCGGGCTGGGGCCGGGTGCGGACCAGCGCGGTGAGCTGGGTCGTCGGCGCCCAGCCGCCCGCACCGCCGAGGTTGAACACGACCGGCGGGTTGATGTCGCAGGCCAGCAGCGAGAAGTAGGCGTCCGAGCCGCCCTCCCGCGGCCGGGCCCACAGCCGCATCCGCGGCGGATCCCCCTCGCGCCCGGCCAGGTATCCGGCCGTGGCCGGGTCGAGCCGCACCTCACACCCCTGCGCGAGGTGGAACACGCCCTGCGACCGCTCGACCGTCAGCGACACGGCGTTCGCCGGGGGGTCGGCGGTCATCGCGGGCGCGTCGTTCCACACCGGCGGGCGCACGGGCAGCCTGCCCACCGTCACCCGCGCCTCGACGCAGACCCGGCCACGCTGTTCGAGCGTCACCGCCACCACGGTGGTCCGCCTGCCCACCTTGCGGACGTCGGTACGCAACAGCACCGGCCCGACGGCCGGAGGGCGCAGGAACTCGGCGCTGACGGTCAACGGCTCCAGGTGCGGCTCACCCTGTTCGGCGAGCGCGGCGACGGCGGCCCTGGCCAGCAGCGTGAGCAGGAACCCGCCGTGCGGATGGGTGCCGATCGACCACTCGGCCCGCAGGTCGGCGGTGAAGGTGCCGTCCCGCAGCGACCGCACGTCGCTGGCCACCGGGAACGGCGCGAAATCGTCGTGCACCGTACTCACGAACGGCTGACCAACGCACGCAGGAACAGTGCGGTGTTCGCGGGGCGCTCCGCCAGCCGCCGCATCAGATAGCCGTACCACTGCTCGCCGAACGGCACGTACACCCGCACGGTCTCCCCCTCCGTCGCCAGCCGGCGCTGCTCGTCCGGCCGCACCCCGTACAACATCTGGTACTCGTGGTCGCCCGGCTCGCGCCCGTACGACCGCACCCGCTCCCGCAGGAGCGGGATCAACCTGGGGTCGTGCGTGGCGAACATCGCGTACGCCCCCTTCTCGAGCAGGATGTTGGCGCACCGCACGTAGCCGAGGTCGATCTCGTGGGCGTCCGGGAACGCCGCTTCGGCCGGTTCGGCGTAGGCCCCCTTGCACAACCGAATCCGCGAGCCCGGATACGCCAACGCCGCGGCGTCGTCGGGGGTGCGGTGCAGGTAGGACTGGAGCACGGCCCCCGTGGCCGGGAACTCCCTGCGCACCCGGTCGACGGTCCGCAGGGTGGCGTCGGTGGTGGTGTGGTCCTCCATGTCGACCGTCACGGTGGTGCCGCACCGGTCGGCGGCGGCGCAGATCCGCCCGACGTTGCGCAGCGCCAGCTCCTCGTCCCACCCGACGGTCAGGGCGGACAGCTTCACGCTGACCTCGGCGTCGGCCGTCAGCCCCTCGGCGTGCAGGGCGTCGAGCAACCGGAGGTAGGTGCGCACGGTGTGCTCGGTGACCTCGGGGTCACTGGTGTTCTCCCCGAGGTAATCCAGGGTCGCGCGGAGGCCGTCGCGGGACAGTGCCCGCACCGCCCGGAGGGCGTCGGGCACGCTCTCCCCGGCGACGAACCGGTTGACGATCCCCCGGGTACCGGGTGCTGTCGCGACCGCCCGACGGATCGCCTCGCTGTCGGCGGCGGCGAGAATCAACGAACGCAGCGGCTCCACGGAGGAAACTCTACGGGTTCCGGACAGTCGGACGGGCAAACACCCGCGGGGTCGGGACGATCGTCGGACGATCCGCGCCGGACGCTACTGACCCAGGTGCAGTCGGGTGAACAGCAGCGCCTCGGCGAGGTCCTTCACGCGACGGGCGGGGGACCGCGCACCCCGGGTGTTGATCTCCAGCACGACCGCGCCGTCGTAGCCGGTGGTGGTCAGCCGTTCGAGCAGTGCGGCGCAGGGCTGGTGACCCCGCCCCGGCACCAGGTGCTCGTCCTTCGGCGCACCGGTCCCGTCGGACAGGTGCACGTGGCTCAGACCCGAACCCATCCGGTCGGCGAGTTCGAGCGCGTCCATCCCCGCCGCGGCGGCGTGCGACAGGTCCAGCGTGTAGTGGGCGTAGCCGACGTCGGTCGGGTCGATGGACGGCCGGAACGCGGAGACCCGACCGGTCCGTCCGGCGCCCGGCGGGCGCACCTTGAACATGTTCTCCACCGCGACGTCGACCCCGCTGTCGGCCTCCAGCTCGGCCACGAGATCCGGGAACGCGTCCCCGTACCGGCGCTGCCAGCGGAACGGCGGGTGCACCACGACCGTGGACGCGCCCAGCTCGACCGCGGCGTCCACCGACTTGCGCAGCCGCACCACCGGGTCGGGTGACCAGACCCGCTGGGTGATCAGCAGCGACGGCGAGTGCAGCGACACGACCGGCACCCCGGTGTTCCTGCTGCGTTTGCGCAACGCCGAGATGCTCTGGCTCTCCGGGTCGGCCCACACCATCACCTCGACGCCGTCGTAGCCGAGCTCGGCCGCGAGTTCGAAACCCTCCCCGGCCCGCAGCGGCCACACCGACGCGGTGGACAGGGCGACAGGGATCGCGGGAACCACGCGCCTACCTGGTGACGAGTAGCAGCGCCGCCGGGGACACGGTCACCACCAGCCCCACGAGCAGGGCCAGCACGGTGGTCTGGGTGTCCTCGGCGCGGCGGACCTTGCGCACGACCCACACGAGGGCGACCGTGACCACGACCGCCGCCATGAGCGCCGCGGCGGGGATCTGCCCCCACAGCCAGTTGAAGCCGAGCCACACCCCGGCTCCCCCGGCGACGCCGAGCGCGAGTTGCCCGGCCAGTACCAGCCACTGCCGTGCGGGCGAGACGTCCCCGGCCCCGGCGCCGTCGGGGTCATCCGCGGTGTCGGCCCTGTCCTCCCGCCCGTCGGACTCGTCGTCCCACGCGGCGCGGAGGTCGTCGGCGAGCGGGTCGTCGTCGAGCACCCCCGGTGCGACCCGGGTGCCGTGGACGCCGTCGGAGCCGTCCCCGTCGTCGGAGCCGGCACGGCCTTCGTAGTCTCCGTAGCCGTCGTAGCCGTCGTCGGCGTAGGTGCCGTAGGCGCCGTAGGTGTCGTACGGGTCGTCGTCACCGTACGGGTCGTCATCGACGTCGTCGGCGAAGTCGGGTACGTACCAACCCGTCGACGGGCCGTCGTCCACCCGGTCGGCGTCGTCGGCGTCGTCGGTGGCGGGGACGGCGGGCGAGACGCGGGTCGGTCCGCTGCTGTCGGCATCGCCCCATCGGCTCAGCCCCGCCGGGGCCTCTCCGGGGGCGACCGCGTCGGACAGCGCCGTCTGTTCGGCGGACTCCTCCGGGACCGCCGGGAACTGCTCCGTGTGCGGCTCGGGCGGCGACGCCGGAGCGCCCCGTGCGGGTCGACGCCCGCGT
>NZ_KI912264.1:82479-87568 GCF_000231035.2 Saccharomonospora iraqiensis subsp. paurometabolica YIM 90007
GGCCGGCTCCGGCGCGGTGGTGTCCTCCCCGGAGGCGGTGTCCCCGGCACCGGTGTCCTCGGCGCCCGTGTCCCCGGCGCCCGTGTCCCCGGCGCCGGTGTGCTCGGCGCCGGTGTCCCGGGTCGCGGTGTCCGGGGTCCCGGCCGTGTGGAGCGGGATGCTCAGGGTGAAGGTGGATCCCACGCCGGGGCTGCTCCACAGACGCACCTCGCCCCCGTGGTTGGCCGCCACGTGCTTGACGATGGCCAGTCCGAGGCCGGTGCCGCCGGTCTCCCGGGACCGCGCCTTGTCGGCCCGGTAGAAGCGCTCGAAGACGCGCTGCTGGGCGTCCGGGGGGATGCCGACGCCCCGGTCGGTCACCGCGATCTCGGCGTGGGTGTCGGTGCTGCGTCTGCTCACCGACACGGGACTGCCCGCGTGCGAGTAGGACACGGCGTTGTCCAGCAGGTTGGACAGTGCGGTGACCAACAGGGTGTGGTCACCGTCGACCCGGAGGCCGCTGGGCCCGTCGGTGCCGATCCCGATGTCGGCGGCGTCGGCCGCGAGCCGGGTCCGGCCCAGGGCCTCGGTGACGACGGCGTCGACGTCCACCACGGTGAGTTCGGGCAGCCGCTCGGCACCCTGCAACCGGGAGAGCGCGATCAGCTCGGTGACCAGCCTGCCCAGCCGGGTGGACTCCCGCAGGATCTTCTCGCCGAACCGGCGGACCTCGTCGCGGTCGTCGGCGGCGTCCACCAGCGCCTCGGCGAGCACGGCGATCCCACCCACCGGGGTCTTCAGTTCGTGGCTGACGTTGGCGACGAAGTCCCGGCGCGTGGCCTCCAGCCGGACGGCCTCGGAGTGGTCGACGGCCTCCACCACGGTGTAGCCGTCCCCGAGCGACCGGAGCTGCCCGAGCACCGCCTCCGGAGTCCGTCGCCGGGCCTCCGGCGGCGACAGGTCGATCTCGGTCGGCTCCCCGGTGCTCAGCACCTGCTCGGCGGCACGGCGGGCCCGCGGGTCGGCGTGATGCTGCCGCACCAGGCCGAGTTCCTCCGCGCGCCGGTTGTGCAGCACCGGGTCGCCGAAGCGGTTGAGCACCAGCACCCCGTTGTCCGAGGTCCGCACGAACCGGTCGAGCAGGTCGGCCGCGGTGGGCCCCGTCGGCCGCCTGCGGGTCCCCGGCAACCTGCCGGAGAGGACGAACCCGGCGACGAGGCCGAGCACCGAGGCGGCGAGGGCCAGGGCGAGCGAAGCTGACGCCGTCACGTCCGCATCGTAGACACCCGGACGGCCCCGCGGACCAGTCTCGGAGGCCGGTCGTGACCGCTCCGACATCCCGCGGGCGGTCTGTTCACCACGGCGTCAGCACCCGTTCACCGTGAGGTCGTGCGCGGGTCACCGGACGGTCCCGGCACACGACCCCACGGCGGCCCGGCGGACGCCGGGCGCGGGGGGTCAGCGGCCCTGGCTCGCCACCGCGGCGGCGGCCTTGGCCGCCTCGTCGGGGTCGAGGTAGGTCCCGCCCGGGTTGGTCGGCTTCAGCTCCGCGTCGAGGTCGTAGCGCAGCGGGATGCCGGTGGGGATGTTCAGGCCCGCGATGTCGGCGTCGGAGACGTCGTCCAGATGCTTGACCAGCGCCCGCAGGGAGTTCCCGTGCGCGGCGACCAGCACGTTCCGGCCCGCCCGCAGGTCGGGCACGATCGACGACTCCCAGTACGGCAGGAGCCGGGCGACGACGTCCTTGAGGCACTCGGTCATCGGCAGTTCGGCGCCGAGGTCGGCGTAGCGGACGTCGGCGTCCTGGCTGTACTCGTCACCGGCGGCGATCGGCGGCGGCGGGGTGTCGTACGACCGCCGCCAGAGCATGAACTGCTCCTCGCCGAAGGTGTCCATCGTCTGCTTCTTGTCCTTGCCCTGGAGGGCGCCGTAATGGCGTTCGTTGAGTCGCCAGTTCCGGCGCACGTCGATCCAGTGCCGCTCGGCGACGTCGAGGGCGATGTTCGCCGTCGAGATCGCACGACGCAGCAGTGAGGTGTGTACGACGTCGGGCAGCACCCCGGACTCGACGAGCAGTTCCCCGCCCCGCCGGGCCTCCTCCTCGCCCGTGGCGGACAACGGGACGTCGACCCAGCCGGTGAACAGGTTCTCCGCGTTCCAGGTGCTCTGTCCGTGCCGCAGCAGCACCAAGGTCCCTAGTTCGGCCATGCTTCAAGACTGCCAGAGAGCCGATCGAGTGGTCGGCGGAGCCTGTCGCTCTACGTACTGTTGAGTAAGAAGTGAATGATCTTCACTCGAACACCTAGCAACTTGCCAACGAGATTGCGGTGCGATAACCAAAATCGCAAAGCGTTAACGATCAAGGGCAAAATCACCCGAACGGGGTAGTGGGTAGCCTTGTGATTACCGTGCCGAGTCTGACAAGTTGGCTTGGACCCGCCCGGTCGGCACCACGCACTCCCCGGCCGGACGCGGGCAACGAGGCGCAGCTCGTCTCCCCCCTGCCGAGCTGCGGCCCGCCGGCCCCGTTGGCATCCCCCTCGCCACCGGGTCCACCAAGGCGGGTATGTCCGCGGGGCGGCTCGAGTTTCGCGACTCCCCCCTCCCTCGAGCCGCCCCGCGACACCCCTCCCCCTCCGCTCCACACCGCGTGTACCGCCCGCCGTGTGTGCCGTGAAGGCCCCCTTCCCTGCGCGGGACGCAGTGAGGGCCCCCTTCACTGCATCGAACGCAGTGAGGGCCCCCTTCACTGCATCGAACGCAGGGAAGGAGTCCTTCACGGCAACCCCGCGCGGGATCAGTCCGCGGTGAGGGAGCCGGGGGTGTGGGAGTCCGGGTGGATGAGGTGTTCGAAGGCGCGGAGGTTGGCCAGGGACTCGCCACGGGAGACCCGCCAGTCCCACTCGCGGCGAATGGACTCGGCGAAGCCGAGCTCCAACAGTGTGTTGAAGTCGCCGTCGGCGGCCTCCAACACCTGGCCCAGCAGCTTGTCGATCTCGTTCTCCGTGACCGTGTCCGGTCCGAGCCTGCCGACCAGGTAGATGTCACCCGCCTGGTCGATCGTGTAGTGCACCCCGTAGAGCTTGGCGTTGCGCCGCAGCAGGTAACGGTAGACGTCCTCGTGATTCTCGTCCGGACGCCGGCACACGAACGCCTCCACCGCGAACGAGTGCTCCCGGGCGATCAGCCAGCAGTTCGTCTGGAGCTTCTTCGTCCCGGGCAGGGTGACGAAGTAGACACCCGCGCCCTTGCGGTCGTAGTCCAGCTCGGCCGCGTCGAGCGCCGAGCGCACCACGCCGTCGACGGCCCGCACCCGATCACCACCGTTTCCCGTGTGTTCCGTGTCCGCCACGGCGTCCGTCCCGTCCGCGGCGGCGCCCCGGGCATTCCCGGTGTCGCGCCCGCGCACACCGTCGTGACCGCTCACACCGCCACCTCCAGCGCCGAATCGCGGAAGGCCCGGGTGGCCTCCGCGTAGGTCTCCAGCAGGGCCTCGGTGGTCCGTTCCCAGGAGAACCCGGCCGCGTGGGCGCGCGCCCCGCGGGACAGCGCGTCCCGGTACCCGGCGTCCAGGGCCACCCGGCCGAGCGCGTCGGCCCAGTTCCCGGCACGGTGGTTGCCCACGAGCAGGCCCGAGACACCGTGGTCGACCGCCACCGGAAGTCCGCCGACCTCGGCCGCCACCACCGGGGTCCCGCACGCCTGCGCCTCCAGGGCCACCAGGCCGAACGACTCGTTGTAGCTGGGCACGGCGACGACGTCGGCGGCGCGGTAGACGTCCATCAGCCCGTCGGTGGACTGCGGCGGCAGAAACCGCACCAGGTCGTCGATGCCGAGCCGCACCGCCAGCTCCTTCAGCGACGTGGGCTGTTCCAGCCCCGTCCCGGACGGCCCCCCGGCGACCAGCACGACCAGCCGGTCCCGCAGCGCGGGGTCGCGCCGGACCAGCTCGGCCGCGGCGTGCAGGAGCACGTCGGGGGCCTTCAACGGCTGGATCCGCCCGGCGAAGGCGAGCACCACCGCGTCGGACGGCAGGTCGAGCGCCGCACGGGCGTCGGCCGACGGGCCGGGCCGGAACCGCGCGAGGTCGACCCCCGGCGACACCGTCCGCACGGCGCGCGGGTCCGCGCCGTAGAGCCGCGTGAGCTGGTCACCCTCGACGTCGGTGTTGACCACGAGCCGGTCGGCCTCGGCGACCACCTGCTGCTCGCCGATCACCCGGGTACGCGGCTCGGGGGTGTCGCCGTCCGCGAGCGCGGCGTTCTTCACCTTCGCCAGGGTGTGCGCCGTGTGCACCAGCGGCACCCCCCAGCGGTCCCGGGCGAGCCAGCCGACCTGGCCGGACAGCCAGTAGTGCGAGTGGATGAGGTCGTAGTGCCCCGGCTCCTGGAAGGCCTCCGTGCGCAGCACCCCCGAGGTGAACGCGCACAGCTGGGACGGCAGTTCGGAGCGGCTCAGCGGTTCGAACGGGCCCGCGGGAATGTGCCGCACGAGCACCCCGGGCGCCAGTTCGGCGACCGGCGGCTGGTCGGAGGACGTGGCGCGGGTGAACACCTCGACGCTGGTGCCGCGGCGGGCCATCTCCCGCGCGGTCCGGGCGATGTAGACGTTCATGCCCCCGGCGTCCCCGGTGCCCGGCTGTTCCAACGGGGAGGTGTGCAGGGACAGCACCGCCACCCGGCGCGGCCGGGCGGCCGACCGGTACCAGGAGATCGTCACCGAATCACCTTTCTGCTCGGCCGTCGAGGCCCCCGACGGCCTGACGTCCGGCGAACCGCAGCAGGGTGGTGTCGAACTCGGGTGCGGACTCGACGAACGGGACGTGGCCTACACCCGACCACCAACGCGTGACGGCCCCGGGAATCTTCCCGGCCGCGTACTCGCCCGCCGTGATGTCGACGACAGCGTCGGCATCGCCGTGCAGCACCAGCGTCGGGACGTCGACCGCGGCGAGCACGTCGGCGCTGTCGACATCGCGCCGGAAGAGGGCGCCGCGCACCGCGGGCGGCACCGCCAGGGTCGCCCCGAGCAGGGCCTGCGTGGTCGACCCCGGAACCGGGCGGGCCGTCATGCCCTCGGCGAGTCCGGTGAGCGCGGGCAGTGCCACGGC
>NZ_KI912264.1:87668-87817 GCF_000231035.2 Saccharomonospora iraqiensis subsp. paurometabolica YIM 90007
CCACGCGGTACGGGCCGCTGCGCTGGGCACCGCCCGCCTGCGCGCCGTTCGCCTGCGCGCCGTTCGCCTGCGCGCCGTTCGCCCGCGCGCCGTTCGGATGCGCGCCGTTCCCCCGCTCGGTGGGCGGGGGCCCACCGCGACGCGGCGCC
>NZ_KI912264.1:87917-104007 GCF_000231035.2 Saccharomonospora iraqiensis subsp. paurometabolica YIM 90007
CCGGCCAGGCCCCGCGTGCCGTACACGCGCAGGTAGTCGGTGATCACCAGGCCGCCGTAGGACCAGCCGACCAGCACGGTGGGCCGCCCCAGCAGGCGCAGCACCGCGGCGACGTCGTCGGCCCAGGCGGCCGGGTCGTCGTAGCCGCCGTCCGGGACGTCGGAACAGCCGTGCCCGCGCAGGTCCATCGCGGCGAGCGGGAACCGGCCCGCCAGGTCCGGGTCGGTGAGCTGGGCGTGCCACGCCCGTGCCGACTGGGCCCAGCCGTGCAGGAACAGGATCGCCGGGGTCGTGTCCGGGGTGTCCGGCCCGGAGGCGCCGCCCCCGGGGTCACCGCCGGTCAGAACGCTGATCCGGACACCCGATGCGCCGACGACGTCCGTCCGCATCCGTTCGTCGCTCCTCCCGCGGGCACCAGTGCTTCGGCGGTGCCACACTACCTGGCAGCATCTGCAGGCCATGAGCACCCGAACCGCAGTGATCACCGGAGCGAGCGCGGGCATCGGCGAGGCCGCCGCCCGCGCGCTGGCCGGGGCCGGTTTCCACGTCGTCCTCGGGGCACGGCGGCTCGACCGGCTGCGACCGCTGGCCGAGGAACTGTCCGGCACCGCGCACCTGCTCGACGTCACCGACGCGGAGTCGGTCGAGTCGTTCGTCCACCAGGTCCCGGAGTGCCACGTGCTGGTGAACAACGCGGGCGGCGCACGCGGGCTGGAGCGGGTCGAGGAGGCCAACGAGGACAACTGGCGCTGGATGTGGCAGACGAACGTGCTGGGCACGCTGCGGGTGACCAAGGCGTTGCTGCCGAAGCTGATCGCCTCCGGGGACGGCCACGTGATCACGGTCACGTCCATCGCCGGGCACGAGGTCTACGACGGCGGCGCGGGTTACACCTCCGCCAAGCACGCCCAGTCGGCGCTGCACCAGACCCTGCGCTCGGAGCACCTGGGCGACCCGCTGCGGCTGACCGAGGTGGTCCCGGGGATGGTGGAGACGGAGTTCTCGCTGAACCGCTTCGAGGGCGACACCGAGCGGGCCGCGCAGGTGTACCAGGGCCTGCAGCCGTTGACCGCCGAGGACGTGGCCGACGTCATCGCCTTCGCCGCCACCCGCCCCCCGCACGTCAACCTCGACCAGATCACCGTCAAACCCCGCGCCCAACACCACGGCAGCCGCGTCCACCGCGAGTGACACTCCCCCGGCGGAGGTAACCGTGAAGGGCACTTTCCCTGCGTGTGACGCAGTGAATGTGCCCCTCGCTGCGCGACACGCAGGGAAGGTGCCCTTCACGGCAACACCCTGGGTGACCGGCCCGGGTCAGAGCTTGCAGTTGATCAGGAGGGGTTCCGGGGTGAGGGTCACGCCGAAGTGGGTGCGGACGCCGTCGCGGACCTCGCGGGCCAGGGCGAGCAGGTCGGACGTCGTCGCCGCGCCGCGGTTGGTCAGGGCCAGGGTGTGTTTCGTGGACAGCGACACCCGGGCGCCGGGGCCCGGGTGACCCTTGGTGAAGCCGGCGCGTTCGATCAGCCACGCCGCCGAGAGCTTGACCCCGTCGTCGGCCGGGTAGCGCGGCACGGTGACGTCGTCGCCGAGCACCTCGGCGATCCGGGCGAGCACCGTGTCCAGCTCCGACTCGGGCACGATCGGGTTGGTGAAGAACGACCCCGCGCTCCACGTGTCGTGGTCACCGGGATCGAGCACCATGCCCTTGCCCCGCCGCAGACCCAGCACCGCCTCGCGCGCCTCCGCGGCGGGCACCCGGGCGCCGATGTCCACACCGAGCGCGCGCGCCAGCTCGGCGTAGCGCACGGGCGCGGACAGCCCGTCGGTGTACAGCCGGAACCGCACGGTCAGCACCACCCCGGTGTCGGTGCCCTTCAGCACGCTGGTGCGGTAGGCGAAGCCGAGGTCGGCGGCGCCGAGGGTGCGGATCTCGCCGGTGCGCCGGTCGTAGACGTCCACCGAGTCGAGCACCTCACTGACCTCACGGCCGTAGGCGCCCACGTTCTGGATCGGCGTCGCCCCGGCCGAGCCGGGAATCCCGGACAGGCACTCCAGGCCGCCCAGCCCGGCCGCGACCGTGGCGGCGACGTACTCGTCCCAGTCCTGGCCCGCCGCCACCGTCTCCCCGTCGGTGCCGGACCACCCGGTGGTGGCGATGCGGACCACGGTGCCGTCGAATCCGTCGTCGCCGACGACGAGGTTCGACCCACCGCCCACGAGCAGCACGGGTTCGCCGTCCGCGTCGCGTTCGCGCACGGCGGCGACCAGCGCGTCGGTGCTCTCCGCCCGCACGAACCGTCGCGCCGCGCCGCCCAGGCGCAGCGTGGTGTGGGCGCTCAGCCGTTCGGTGCCGACCGTTCCGTCAGTGCTCACGGGGGCCCACGGTACTGTCCCCGCCATGGCCACCCCCATCGAGCACCGGGCGAGGTATGTCCACGGCACCGACGAGGTGTTCGCCGCCCACACCGACGAGCGGGCACTGCGGGCCCGGCTCGCCCGCACGGGTGGTCCGCACGCCGAGCTCCCGACGCACGAGACCACCGCGGACGGGGTGCGCTACACGCTCGTGCAGGGCATCGACGCGGCGAAGCTGCCCGGGGCCGTGCGCCGCGTCCACCGCGGTGACCTGGTGGTGCACCGGGAGCACAGCTGGACCGACCACGGCACCGGGCGCTACACCGGCACGGTCGCGGTGCACGTCGCCGACCTCCCCGGCCGGCTCACCGCCGACACGGAAATCACCTCGGAGGGTGAGCACAGCGTGGTGTGCACCCGTGGGTCCGTCGCCGTACGGCTGCCGCTGGTCGGCGGCAGGCTGGAGAACGTCGTCGCCGAGCAGGTCACCCGGCTGCTCGACGCCGAGGCGGAATTCACGGTGCAGTGGCTCGCGGGCCGGAGCTGATCGGCGCGCCGACCCGCGGCACCACCAACCCGAACCGGTTGCGCCGGGTCGATCGCTGGCTCGTGGCCGACCCGGGGGTGCGCCGCGCCCTGTCGGCGTCCGACGACCCCCTGGTGGTGGACCTCGGCTACGGCGCGTCGCCGGTGACCACCGTGGAACTGGCGCGCAGGCTGACGCTTCTCCGGCGGGACGTGCGGGTGCTGGGGCTGGAGCTGGACGCCGACCGGGTGGCGGCGGGCCGCGCGGTGGCCGACCCGCCGCGGCTGGACTTCGGCCGGGGCGGCTTCGAACTGGCGGGCACCCGCCCGGCGGTGGTGCGCGCGTTCAACGTGCTGCGCCAGTACGACGAGGCCGACGTCGCGCCGTCCTGGCGGGCGATGCTCACCCGGCTCGCACCGGACGGGGTGCTCGTCGAAGGCACCTGCGACGAGCTCGGCAGGCTGTGCTGCTGGGTGACGCTGACCCGGCAGGGACCGCGCACGCTGACGCTGTCCTGCCGCCCGGACACGTTGGACCGTCCGTCCACACTGGCCCAGCGCCTGCCGAAGGCCCTGATCCACCGCAACGTCCCCGGCGAGCCGATCCACGCGTTGCTGTCCGCAGTGGACCACTGGTGGGCCGTCGCCGCGCCGTACACCGTGTTCGGGGCGCGGGCACGCTGGGCGGAGACGGTCCGGTTGCTGGCGGGACAGGGCTGGCGGGTCCTCGGGCACCCGGACCGGCGCAGACTGGGCGAGCTCACCGTCGCCTGGGACACGGTGGCCCGGGACACGACCGCAGCCTGAGATCTCCCTCCCGGCCGCGCACCACCACGGCCGGGGCGCCGCGCGGACGCGCCGGCCAAGGGTGACAATGTGCGGCGTGCCGCAGCGCCAGTACGTGATCACGTTCGGCTGTCCCGACCGCACCGGGATCGTCGCCCGCATCGCCTCGTTCCTCGCCGAGGTCGGCGGGTGGATCGTCGAGGCCGCCTACCACACCGACCCGGACACCGGCTGGTTCTTCACCCGCCAGGTCGTCACCGCCGACTCGGTCCCGTTCGACGTCACCGAATTGCGGGCGCGCTTCGCGGGAGTGGCCCGGTCGCTGGGGTCGGAGACCGACTGGCGGATCGACGACACCGGCGAGCGCCGCCGCGTGGTGCTGCTCGTCTCCCGGGAGGGGCACTGTCTCTACGACCTGCTCGGCCGGGTGGCCTCCGGCGAGCTGGACGTCGACGTGCGCGCGGTGATCGGCAACCACGACGTGCTCGCCGACGTCACCCGCGCGCACGGCATCCCGTTCCACCACGTGCCGTTCGGCGACGACAAGCCCGCCGCGTTCGCCGAGATCGCCCGGCTGGTGGACGAGCACGACCCGCACGCGGTGGTGCTGGCCCGGTTCATGCGGATCCTGCCGCCCGAGCTGTGCGCGGCGTGGGCGGGCCGCGCCCTCAACATCCACCACAGCTTCCTGCCGTCGTTCGTCGGCGCCCGGCCCTACCACCAGGCCCACACCCGCGGGGTGAAGCTGGTCGGCGCCACGTGCCACTACGTCACCCCGGACCTCGACGCCGGACCGATCATCGAACAGGACGTCATCCGGGTGGACCACCGGGACACGGTGACCGACATGGTGCGCAAGGGCCGGGACATCGAGAAGATCACCCTCGCCCGCGGCCTGCGCTGGCACCTGGAGGGCCGCGTCCTGGTCCACGGCAACCGCACCGTGGTGTTCTGAGCCGGAGTGGGGCGGGTCACCTTCCTCGATCCGCCGTCCGGCCCGGTGGATCCCGCAGGTTTGGCCTCACCGCGCGTCACCGGGATCGACGACTCCCGGGTCCCGCGCTCACGCTGTGCGCCAGGCGCTGAGCAGATCCTCCGGGGTCAGGGTCCGGACGCCGTCCACCGTCGAGCCGGACCGGCTGACGGCGAACAGCGGGGTGTCGTCGTCGGCGCCCGGGAGTTGCGACCGGTGCCGGACGAGCCGGGCGAGGTCGTGGCCGTCGAACGGGTGGTTCTGCAACCACTTGATCGAACCTGCCAGTGTCACCCGTTTCGCGACCGGCTCCCGGTCCGCACCGACGAGGTCGATCTCCGGGCCGTTGCTGCGGGTCCAATAACCCCCGAACACCTCCGTGCCCTCGGGGAACATGGTCGGCGACAGACGGCGCCGAAAAGACTCTCATTCGTGAGAGTATCATGCGTGATAGTCTCATGAATGAGAGTGTTCTGCGTCACTCTCCGCGGCCCGGAGGCTCGCGGGGCGCAGGTCGGTCCAGTGCTTGCTCGACGTGGTCCAGGCAGGCCTGCCTGGTGTCCTCGCCATACACGACCCGCCATCCGTGCGGCACCTCCGCGAACGACGGCCACAGCGAATGCTGTCCCTCGTCGTTGACCAGCACGGTGAACCGGCCCTCGTCGTCGTCGAACGGACTGCTCATCGCGACTCTCCCCTCGTCGTCGGGTGATCCCCGGGTTCCGGCGCCGCACAGCGGGCGCCGACGGGTGTCAACAACTCCCGCGCGTCCCCGGCCGGACCCGGCACGCCGTGTCCGGCCCGCTGCCGGGTGAGCAGCGACTCCAGGATCTCGCCGGAGCGCACGGCGTTGTTGGACAGCAGGGACGCCGTGATGCCGTGGGTGTGTTCGACCTCGCCGCCCTGCACGCAGATGCCCGCGCGCACGCCGGGGACGGTGGCGACCCGGTAGTCCCGGTCCGCGCGCAGCCTGCCCTCGGCGTCGGTGCGGCAGTAGGAGGCGGTCTCTCTTCTTCCACAAACGGTCCGTCGAGGACGGTCGGATCGACTGGACCTGGCCCGCCGAGGACATCGAGCGGCTGAGGCGGGCGCAGTCGGACCCGTACCCGAACGCGTTCACCCATTACCGGGGTGAGCGCCTCCGGATCACCCGGGCGTCGGTGTCGACGGGCCGCTACGGCGGCACACCGGGCCGGGTGTTCATCCGTGAGGGGGACGGCATCGTGATCGTGGCCGGCTCCGACGCCCGTCGCGGCCGCAACCCCGGCCTGGTCGTCGAACGCCCTCCGCACCGACGACGACACCGACCACGCCGCCACCGACTACTTCACCACGATGGGCGGCTACCTCGGCTGAGTACGCTGCGTCGTTGCCGTGAGGGGCACTTTCCCTGCGTCGGATGCAGGGAAAGTGCCCCTCGCTGCGCCCAACGCAGGGAGAGTGCCCTTCACGGCAACACCCGTGGGTGCGGGGTGCTCAGAGGCGGACGAGCATTTTGCCGGTGTTGGCGCCGGCGAGGAGGTCGAGGAAGGCCTGCGGGGCGTTGGCGATGCCGTCGACCACCGTCTCGCTGTACGTCAGCTTCCCGTCCTTGACCAGCGGGGCCACGTCGCGGAGGAACCGCGGGCGCGCGTCCTCGTGGTCGGCGACCAGGAACCCGCGCATCGTGAACCGCTTGGCGATGATCTGCGACAGGTTCCGCGGGGCCGGGGTCGGCTCGGTCGCGTTGTACTGCGAGATCATCCCGCACACCGCGATCCGGCCGTGCAGGTTCAGCTGCGCGATGGCCGCCTCCAGGTGATCGCCGCCCACGTTGTCGAAGTAGACGTCGACCCCGTCCGGCGCGGCCTCGGCGAGCAGGTCGCGCACGGAGCCGTCCTTGTAGTTGAAGGCGGCGTCGAACCCGACCTCGTCGGTGAGCCAGCGGACCTTCTCCGCCGAACCGGCGCTGCCGACCACGCGGGCCGCGCCGTTCAACTTCGCCAGCTGCCCCACCAACGAGCCGACCGCCCCGGCGGCGCCGGAGACGAACACCGTGTCGCCCTCGCGGAAGTTCGCGACGTCGAACAGCCCCGCGTACGCGGTGAGTCCCGGCATCCCCAGCACGCTCAGGTACGCCGACACCGGCGCGGCGTCCGGGTCGACCTTGGCGACGCGGGCGCCGTCGACCACCGCGTGCGTGCGCCAGCCGAGCGCGTGCAGCACCACGTCCCCCGGGGCGAGCCCGTCGGCGTTCGACTCGACCACCTCGCCGAGCGCACCGCCGTCCATCACCGTGCCCACCTCGTACGGGGCGACGTAGGACTTCGCCGTGCTCATCCGGCCCCGCATGTAGGGGTCCACCGACATCCAGGTGTTGCGCACGAGGACCTGCCCGGGCCCCGGGCTCGGCACGTCCACCTCGACGACGGAGAAGTTGTCCAGGGTCGGCGCGCCGTGCGGGCGCGAGGCGAGTCGTACTTCGGTCGCGGTCATGAGGACTGCCGCACCTCCTGCTCCAGGTTGGCGAGAACGCCGTCGTAGATTCGTTTCAGGCCCTTGGGCGCGAACAGCCCCTCGAAAAACCCCCCGATACCGCCCGCGCCCTGCCATGTCGTCTCGATCCGGACGAGCGACCGGGAACCCGCCGACCGCACGGTCCACGTGGTGACCATGGTCGAGTTCGCGTCGGTCTCCACGATCGTGCCGGATTCCGGTTCGCTGACCGTGGCGGCCACGTCGCGGACCCGTTTCGACGTGGCCTGCAGCTTCCACCGCGCCTCGGTGCCCGCACCCGTACCGCCCACGAGAACCTCGTAGTCGCGGTAGTGCTCGGTCAGGATGCGCGGCCTGACCTCGCGGTAATCGGCGACCCGTTCGAGGACCCGCTCGGCGGGGGCGTCGATCGTGCGCTCGGCGACCGCCGTCACCTTGCCCATACTCCTGCCTTTCCCGTGCTCGTTCTCCCCCGTGGCGTCCGCACGGGGGTGTGTCACCGGGTACCCGGACGGACCCGGTCCCGCGTCCCGGCTCAGCGCGCGAGGCCGTCGACGACCTCGGCCCCCGGCAGGGAGGCCAGCAGTCGGCCGGTGACCAGGAGCTTGCCACCGCGCGAACCGCTGCCGATGACGAGCTCCGGGGAGTCGGCGACCGCGGAGTCGACGAGGATCGGCCAGTCGGACGGCAACCCGATCGGGGTGATCCCGCCGTAGGCCATGCCGGTGAGCTCCACCGCCTCGTCCATCGGTGCGAACGACGCCTTGCGCACGTCGAGCCTGCGCCGGACGGCGTTGTTCACGTCCGCCCTGGTGGTCGCCAGCACGAGCGCCGCGGCGTACCGGGTCTGCCCACCCCGCTTCCCCGCGACGACCACGCAGTTGGCCGAGGCCGACAGCGGCGAGGAGTAGGTCGCGCAGAACTCTGCGGTGTCGGCCAGCCCCGGGTCGATCTCGACGACGTCCACCGGTTCGGAGGTGGCGGTGGTCAGCTCGGTCAGCGCCTCGGCGACCGGTTCGGCCAACAGGTCGGGGCGCTCGGTTGCCGGAACGGGCGTGAGGGTGCCCGCGATCTCCCAGTGACGCACACCCTCACCGTACGCGCTGCCGCGACGGAACTAAGCGTGCGCTCACTCACCCGGGAGACCAGCAGGTCACCACGGCGATCCGCCGCGCTGCACCTCGATCAGCTTCGGTCGCACGTCGACCATGTAGACCAGGACGGCCACGATCGCCGCGATCCAGAAGATCATGCCCGCCCCGAAGAACTGGAACAGCAGCAGAGCCAGCGTGGCACCACCGGTGATCGCCATCCAGACAGGCTTGCTCTTGCGGTCCGCGGCCGTGAAGGCGTCGGGCCGCTGCATCACGGCGTGGACGAACGCGACCAGACCGACGAGCGTGCCGGCCCAGTCGATGACCCAGGTGATCCAGTGAGCGAGTGTCGGCACGGTCCCAGCCTACGTCAGTACGTCGCGAGAGCGGGGAGCGTCCGCGCGCACCGCACCACGGCACGGTCGTGCCCCGGTTCCGGCCGCGCCGGTCCGACGGCCCTCGCCACCGGCGCGGCCGGGTGGTCAGGAGGAACCGCGGGTGCCCAGATCGGTGACCTCGGACTCGGTCCACCCGTCCGCGGCGCGGTCGAAGCCCGACCGGTGGGGCTCCTCGCCCTCCCCGGACCCGTCCGGGCGCCCGGACCGCACCGGTTCGGCGGCCTCGTCCAGCGCGTCGGCGGCACGCTCCCCGGCCTCCTCCACGGCCGTTCCCGCACGGTGACCCGTCTCGCGGGTGCGGCGGCTCACCCGGGACACCATCTCGTCCACCCGCTCCCGGGTGTCGGAGGTGACGTCGTCCATCCGCTCCTGCGCGCTGTGCAGGGCCTCCTCCAGCTGTTCGACGGCCTGCCGCACCTGTGGTTGCTCGGACAGCCTGTCCCAGGTCTGCTCACCGGACTCGGCGAGCCTGCGGTAGAGCCGCAACGCGGAGTCGGTGTACTCGTCGAGCAGCCTGCGCAGTTCCGCCGGGTCGAGACGGTCCCGGAGCTGTTCCAGCTCGCCGGGAAGCTCCTCGATGTTCCGGCGCGCGCTCTCGCTGCTCTCGGTCACCCGTTCCCGCGCCTTCGACACGGCGTCGGCCACCGCCTCCCCCGCGAGGTTTCCCGCACCGAGTGCGGCGAGCAGCGACGTCCGCACCTGCTCCCGCGCGGTGTGCACCGCCTTGCGCACGTCGTCCGTTCGGGTCGTCTCCATCGCCGGATCACTCCTTGGCCGTGGACCCGGTCACGCCGGGCCCGCGGGTGTCGGTGTCGTCGGTCCCGGGTGCCGCCCCGACCTCGCTTTCGTTCTCCCGGAGGAACGAGCCGTAGATGTCGAGCAGCACCTGCTTCTGTCGTTCGGTGAGCCGGGTGTCGGCGTGGACGGCCTCGACGACCGGCCCGCCGACGGGGTGGTCGAGGATGCCTGCCTGCACGTACAGCGCCTCGGCCGAGATGCGCAGCCCGTTGGCGATCTGCTGCAGGATTTCCGCGCTCGGCTTGCGCAAACCCCGTTCGATCTGACTGAGGTACGGGTTCGACACCCCGGCCAACCTCGACAACTGACGCAGCGAGATCTTCGCGTGGCTGCGCTGGAGACGGATGTAGCCACCGATGTCCACCCGTGCCGTCACCTCCCTGCCACCGACGGTACGCACGGGTGCTAACTGTGGCAAGCACCCGGCTCGCACCCGTCCGGGTGGTCCGCCTCCGGGAGGAGGTCGTCGAGTCCCCGCCGTACCCAGTCCTCCGCGCGGTCGACCGCCTCCGTCAGCGGCGCGGCGGTCGTGTCGAACAGGTCGACCGGCGGGGCGTGCGTGTGCGCCTCCGCCCGCAGCCGGTCGTTGAACTCCAGCATCTCCGCGATGCGGGGTTCGTCCCAGCCACGCCACGCGGGCCGCGCGCGGAGCCGCCGTGCGAGCACGTCCGACTCCGCGGTGAGCGCCAGGTACCGGATGTCGGCGAAGAACACCCGCTCGGGCAACGGCTCCAGCTCGGGCGGCACGACGGTGCCGCACAGCACCACCGGCCGCCCGCTCTGGTGGATCATCGCGGCCATCCGCAACCACGTCGCCCGGAAGGCGGGATGCCCGTCGACGTCGTCGCGCAGACCGCCGGTCCACAACACGTCCTGCTCCAGCACGACCACCCGGTCCGCCAGGCGCGCGGCGAGCTCCGGCCCCACCGTGGACTTGCCCGCCGCGCTCGGCCCGGTCAACGCGAACAGGGGCAGCCTGCGGAACGTCCGGCGGTGCGCGCACCGCGCGCAGACCAACGCCCCGTGTTCGACGGACGGGTGCTCCGCGCGGTCCCCGCAGGCGGGGCAGATGCGCAGATCGAGCACGCGCGCGTCAGTCGAACAGGCTCTCGAGGAACGAGCGCCTGCGCCGGTGTCCGTACGGGCGCGGCGAGTCGCGGTAGCCGCCCCGGTACGGGCTCGGCGAGTCGGGCTTGCCCCGGTACGGGGCCGGGGAGTCCTTGTAGCCGTACGGCCGGGTCGGCGGTGGGGGTGGCGGCGCCGCGTGTTGTGGTGGCGCGTGAGCGGGTCCCGCCGGGCCACCGGGGGCCGTTCGCGTCGATCCCGGGTCGTACGGCGGAGGCGTCCGGTGACCGTAGTAGGCGTTCTCCGCCTCGACGATCTGCTCCAGCTCACCGCGGTCGAGGAAGACACCGCGGCAGCCGCCGCATTGCTCGATGTGGATGCCGTCCTTGTCCACGGTGGTCATCACGTTCTGGCACTTGGGGCACATCACGCCGAGCAGAATACGCACCGTGCGCGACCGCCGGGAGGGTGTGACCGACGGGAGGGCGCGACCCGCCCCGGGTCAGTCCGCCTGCGGACTCGCCCGCACCAGGCAGAACGGGTGCCCCGCCGGATCGGCGTACACCGTGAAGTTCGCCGGGGTGTCGTCGAGCAGCCGCGCACCCAGGCCGAGCACCCGGCGGTGCTCGGCGTCCGGATCGGTGACGTCGAAGTCGAGGTGCAGCATCTGCGGCCGCTCGCGGGACGGCCAGCTGGAGGGCTCGTGGCCGGGGTCGCGTTGGAACGCGAGATCGACGCCGCCGTCCGGGTTGCGCACGGTGACCCAGTCGTCGTCCGGATCGTCGTCCTCCGCGATCGGCCACCCGGTCAGTTCCGAGTAGAACCGGGCCAGTTCGTACGGCTCACGGCAGTCGAGGGCCACACAGTCCAGGGTGAACGACGCGGGCATCGGCATCTCCTTCTCCACGGGTGGAGGTCATCGTCGTGGCGTTCCGCCCCCGGCGCCAGTCCTTTTCGGCGGGCGGCGGAGCCGTCCCCGCCCGTCTGTCCACGATCGGACTACGCCCCTGTGGACAACCCGGTGGAAAACTCCGCACCCTGTGGATAACTTCGCCCGAACGTGTGGACACTTTCGTGACACCCGGTCGGGCGCCCTACGGACGACGGCGCGCGAGTGCGGGGATCGACGCGATCGTGTCCTCGGTCAGGTCCTGCCAGAGGATTCCCGGGCTCCGCCGCCGCTCGGGGGTCCTGATCACCTCGTCCGGGGTGACGACGAGATCCACCCGGAAGTCGTGCGCCGTCTCGGGCAGGTCCTCGTCGAGGACCTGGGCCCCGTGCACGGTCGTCGCGACGACGGTCCCCTCACCGACCAGCCCCGCTTCGGCGAGCAGGCCGTACTCGATGTCGGAGAACCCGCCGCCCTTGCCGACCCGGACACCCGCGCGGTTGACCGCGACCGTCCCGCACACCACCAGGTCGACGTGCGGCAGCTCGTCGACGGCGGCAGGGGTGCCCAGTTCGAGCACCCGCTCCTTCGCCGCGGCCCGGCGCGGTGCCTCCTCCAGCGACGCCCCGTCCAGCACCACGAACGGCTCCTCCGCGGCCAGCCGGGGTGCGGGCATCACGAGAACCCTGCCCTGCGCCAGCGCGCGGGACCGCACGGGCAGCTGCGGCGCGTCCGGGTTGACCTTCACCACCCATGCCGCCGCCCACTCCGGCACCTGCGCCAACGCCGCCGCGGCGCGCTCGGCGTCGACGAAGTTCGGGATGCGGCCGTGCGCACCGGGGAAGCGCGTGACCCGCAGCTCGTCGAGCCGCTCCCACACGCGGTGCCGCACGTCCCGCTTGGCCGCCTCGACCGCGGCCCGGTCACCGGCCGGGCCGCCGCGGCGGTGTTCGTCGTCCACCTCGCCCCCCGGGGTCAGAACAGCAGTTGGGCCACCGCGTGAATGGCGAGCCCGGCCAGCGCACCCACGACCGTGCCGTTGATGCGGATGAACTGGAGATCCCGGCCGACCTGGAGTTCCACCTTGCGCGCGGTCTCGGCGGCGTCCCACCGGTCCACCGTGTCGGTGATGATCGTGGTGATCTCGGTCGAGTAGTGCGTGACCAGGTACGCGGCGACGTTCTCGACCCAGCCGTCCACCTTGCCCGCCAGCGCCGGGTCGGACTGCAGACGTTTGCCCAGGGTGAGCAGCCCGTCCCGGAGCCGGGTACGCAGCTCGCTGGAGGGATCCTCGGCGGCGTTCAGCAGCATCTCCTTGGCCGTCGTCCACGCCGAGTCGATCACCCTGCGCACCTCGGGATGTTCGACGAGCTGCTGTTTCACCTGGTCGGCGCGCGTCCTGGTCTCCGGGTCGTGCTGCAGGTCGCGCGCGAAGTCGGCCAGGAACCGGTCCAGCGCCAACCGCATCGGGTGGTTGACGTCGGTCTTGACCGACCAGGCGAAGGCGAGCACCTCGCCGTAGACCTTGTCGGCCAGCATCGAGTCCACGAACCGTGGCGACCAGGACGGCGCCCGGTCCGAGACCACCCGGAGCACCGCCTCGTGGTTGTCCCGCACCCACTCGTAGGCGCGGTCGACGACCAGATCCACCAACCGGTAGTGCGCACCGTCGGTGAGCACCTGCGCGAGCAGCGTGCCCAGCGGCGGGCCCCACTCCCGCTCGACGACCCGGCGCACCACCGCCTGCTCCATGACGGCCTGCACGTCCTCGTCCCGCAGCACGGTGACCGCGCCGCGCACCACGGTGGCCGTCTCCGCGGTCACCCGCTCGGCGTTGTCGGTGCGGGCGAGCCACTCCCCCGCCCGGCGGGCCGTCCCCACCCGGCCGAGCTTGTCCCGCACCACCGGTTCGGACAGGAAGTTGGTGCCGACGAAGTCGCCGAGGCTGGAGCCGAGCACGCTCTTCTTGTTCGGGATGATCGCCGTGTGCGGGATCCGTAATCCCAGCGGATGGCGGAACAGGGCGGTGACCGCGAACCAGTCGGCCAGCGCTCCGATCATGCCCGCCTCCGCGGCGGAGCGCACGTAGCCGACCCAGGCGGGCCATCCCGCGGCCTCGGCCCAGCTGGTCAGCAGGAAGATCACGGTGGCGCCGAGGAGGAACCCGAGGGCGGCCAGCTTCATCCTGCGCAGGCCGCGCCGCTTGTCGTCCTCGCCCGCCCGGCCTCCGAGCGGGCCGCCGGGGACGGCGACGGACCTCGTTTGCTCCATGCCGCGATTGTCCGTGAGGATGGGCCCTCGTGCGCGAACCTGTACTCGTGGACCGCCTGCGGCCGTTCACCTCCACCATCTTCGCCGAGATGACGGCGCTGGCCACCCGGACCGGCGCGGTGAACCTCGGCCAGGGCTTCCCGGACACCGACGGACCCGCCGGGATGCTGACCGAAGCCGGGAACGCGCTGGTCGGCGGCGCGAACCAGTACCCGCCCGGCCCCGGCCGACCCGAACTGCGGGAGGCGATCGCCGCCCACCGGGCGCGCTACGGCCTGCACTACGACCCCGACGGCGAGATCCTCGTCACGGCGGGCGCCACCGAGGCCCTCGCGGCGAGCCTGCTCGCCCTGGTGGACTCCGGCGACGAGGTCCTCGTGATCGAGCCGTACTACGACTCGTACGCGGCGGCGGTCGCGATGGCGGGGGCGACCCGGCGGGTCGTGCCCCTGGTGCGCGACGGCGACCGGTTCGCCCTCGACCTCGACGCGGTGCGCGCGGCGGTCGGCCCGCGGACGCGGGCGATCCTGGTGAACTCGCCGCACAACCCGACCGGCACCGTCTTCACCCGCGCCGAGCTGGCCGCGCTCGCCGAGGTCTGCGTCGAGCACGACCTCATCGCGATCACCGACGAGGTCTACGAACACCTCGTGTTCGACGGCGCCGACCATCTGCCGCTCGCGGGCCTGCCGGGCATGGACGGGCGCACCGTGTCCATCTCCAGCGCGGGCAAGACGTTCAACTGCACCGGGTGGAAGATCGGGTGGGTGTGCGCCCGGCCGGAGCTGCTCGCCGCGGTGCGCGCGGCCAAGCAGTTCCTCACCTTCGTCTCCGGCGGTCCGCTGCAACCGGCGGTCGCCCACGCACTGAATCACGAGTTGGGCTGGGTCGAACACCTGCGCGACTCGTTGGAGCGCAAGCGCGACCGGCTGCGGGACGGGCTGACCGAGGCCGGTTTCGCGGTGCGGCCGAGTGAGGGGACCTACTTCGTCTGCGCGGATGTCCGTCCGCTCGGATTCACCGATGCGGCGGATCTCGCGTGGCGACTCCCCGAAGCGGTGGGCGTGGCGGCGGTCCCTGTCAAGGTCTTCACCGACCACCCGAACGAGTGGAATCACCTGCTCCGTTTCGCATTCTGTAAACAGGACGAGGTGCTCGACGAGGCGGTGAAACGTTTGCGCACCCTGGCCACGATTGCGCCGTCCGGGGTGGATCGCACACCGACGGGGTGAAACACTCCGCGGGAATGCTAGAAATAGCAGTCTCCGGGTAGCCGGGGCGCGGCCCGCGAGGGCCCGTGGGAGAACGCGGGGTCGACACCCGACCCCCGGCGAAGTCCCTGGTGAGTGTCACGCACGGACGGCGACGGACAGGCGGTGGTGGCGGTGAGGAGTGCGGGTGCCGGGCACCCCTCCGGCCTGCTGACCACCGGTCTGCGCCGCGCAGTGGTGGTCGTCGGGTTCGCCGCCGCCGCCTGGCTGGGGGCCGTCGCCCTCGCCGACACCGCTTCCGCGGAGGACGGCACCGGGACCACCGATTCCGGGCGGATCGCCTCCGGGGACACCGGCGAATCGACCGGGGACCCCGACGACGGGGACAACTCCGGCGACACGGCCCCCGGCGACGACACCGGCTCCGACAGCCGCTCCGGCAGTGCCTCCGACGGTGACGGAGACACCGCTTCCGGCGGCGACACGGATCCCGCGGAACCGGAGCCGGAGCACTCCGGAACGGAGAACACGGCCCCCGCGGAGGACACGGCGCCGGAGGACGCGAAACCGGAGAGCGGAGCCGCGCCCGGCGACGAGGCCTCCGGCGAGGAGAGCACGGGAACCGACGGCGACACCACGGGCCGCGACGGCGCTACCGGTGGTGAGAAGGACGAACGCACGTCCGACTCGCCGGCGTCGCCCGGGGCGTCGCTTCCCGACCGGGAGGAGACCGACGAGTCCCCGACCGGGGACCGGGCGACCGAGGACGAGCAGCCCCCCGGGGACGCCTCCCCGGAGACGCCGACCTGGGAAGCGCTGCCCGAACCGGGTCCGACCGGGGAGACACTGCCCGGAGAGACACTGCCCGGGGAGACCGCCGACGGCTCCGGACCGGAGGACGGAACGGCAACGGGGGATCGGGGGCCGACGCTGCTGAGCGGCACGGCCGACGCCCTGGTCGCGACCGTGGACGACCTCGGGCACACGGTCGTCAGCCTGACCGGGGTCGCCACCGGTGCGGTCGAGGAGATCACCCGCCCGGTCGAGGACGGCGTGCGCGAGGTGCTCGACCTGCCGAGGACACTGCCCGGCCTGGACGACGCGCTTGGCGACGTACCCACCGACCCGCTTCCGGGCACTGCGCCGGAGACCGCGCCCCTCGCGCCCCTCGCGCCGGTCGGGTCGGGCCCGGGCACGGACGACCGGGAGGACGGACCGCCGGAGCGCGACCCGGAGACCACCGGACC
>NZ_KI912264.1:104107-104643 GCF_000231035.2 Saccharomonospora iraqiensis subsp. paurometabolica YIM 90007
GTTCGACGCGCCCCGGGTGCTGCGCGGGGCCACGGTCGGCGGCCTGATCGCCACGGCCGACGCCGGTCCGCTCGCGCACGCCTACGGGTCGATGCGCGACCTGGTGATCGGGGCGACGGTGGTGCTCGCCGACGGCACCGTCGCCCGCACCGGGGGGCACGTCATCAAGAACGTCGCCGGGTACGACCTGGCGAAGCTGATGCACGGCTCCTACGGCGCGTTCGGCCTGCTCGCCGAGGTGGTGCTGCGGTTGCACCCGGTGCCCGCCGCGACCCGGACGGTGTGCGTGGAGTGCCCGCTGCCGGAGGTCGCCGACCGCACGCGCACGGTGCTGTCCGGCGCGGCCGAACCGGTGTCCGTGGAATGGGTCGACGACCTGCTGCTGGTGCGGCTGGAGGGCACCCCGGAGGGGACCGACGCGCGGGCGCGGCACGTGGCCGAACAGCTCGGCGGGCGGGTGCTCACCGAGGACGACGCGGACGCCGCCTGGGCCCGGCACGCCGAGGTCACCGAGCGGGGCACGGTGCGGGTCGGGT
>NZ_KI912264.1:104743-105524 GCF_000231035.2 Saccharomonospora iraqiensis subsp. paurometabolica YIM 90007
GGCGACGCAGGCGACGCGGGTGACGCAGACGACGCCGACGACGTGGATGACCCCGCCGGTTCCACCGTGGCGGCGGTCCACGACGCCGTCGACGCTGTCGGCGGCACGTCCGTGGTGCGGGCGCGGCCGCCCGCGGGGGTCCGGGCGTGGAACCGGGCACCGTCGGCGGTGCGGGTGCTGCGGGCGTTGAAAAGCGAACTCGACCCGCACCGGCAGCTGAATCCGGGCCGGTTCGGGTCGTGGTTGGACACCGAGGAGGCAGGGCCGTGACCGAACCGGGCGAACGGCAGGCACCGTCCAGTTTCGACGCGTTCCACCCGCCGTCGCGGGAACTGCTGGACGACTGCGTGCACTGTGGATTTTGCCTGCCGACGTGTCCGACCTACCAGCTCTGGGGCGAGGAGATGGACTCGCCGCGCGGCCGCATCTACCTGATGGACCTCGCCGAGCGCGGCGAGATCGAGCTGCAGGGCGCGTTCACCGAGCACATCGACGCCTGCCTCGGCTGCATGGCCTGCGTGACGTCCTGCCCGTCCGGGGTGCAGTACGACCGGCTGCTGGAGGCCACCCGGCCGCAGATCGAACGTGCCGTGCCGCGCTCGCGCGGTGAGCGGCTGTTCCGGGACGGGATCTTCGCGCTGTTCCCCCATCGGCGCAGGCTGCGCGCGGCGGCGGTGTTCGGGGTGCTGTACCAGAAGCTGCGCCTGTCCCGGGTCGCCGAGCGGGTCCTGCCGCCCCGGCTGCGGGCGGCGCAGTCGCTGCTGCCGCCGGTGCGGCTGCG
>NZ_KI912264.1:105624-110543 GCF_000231035.2 Saccharomonospora iraqiensis subsp. paurometabolica YIM 90007
CCCGCTGCCGCCGGGGCGGCCCGGGCCCGCCGGTGGACGGTCATCGCGTGGGCGGCGCTGGGGTGGGCGGCGTTCACCCTGGTCGTGCTGCACGCCGTCAGCCCGTACGACCCGGTGCGCGACCCCGTCAGCAGGTACGCCTTCGGCACCGACGGCGCGGGGCTGCTCGAGGCGAGCCTGCTCTCCTTCGCGCTCGGTGTGGTGGCGGTGTACACGGCCCTGTCCGCCTCGGGGCACCGGTTCGGCCGGACGCCGACGCTGCTGGCCGTGGCGACCACGGCGGGGCTCGTCGCCGCCGCGCTGTTCCCGGCGGCGTTCACCGACGACGTCGCCCCGGCGAGCGGTCTGATCCACCAGTACGCCAGCCTGCTCGCGTTCCTGTGTCTGCCGGGAATGGTGGGGTGCCTGCTCGACCGGACCCGGTCGGCACCCGGTCCCGCGCACGCCCGGCGGACGACGACGCGGCTGCTCGTCGCGGACCTCGCCGCGCTGGCGCTGTTCGGGGCGGCCTACGTCGTCGACACCCTGCTGCCCCGGGTGCCGGAGTTGTCCGCGGTGGCCGCCGCGCTGCCGGTGGGCGGGGTGCAGCGGATCGTCTTCGTGCTGCACTTCTGCTTGCTCGCGGGACTGCTGGAGTTCTGCCGCACGCCCGGGGGTGGTGCGGCGGCGGATCAGGACGGGTAGTCGTCGAGCGACGCCGTCATCCGCGGATCCCGCCCGGGCTGGTCGTCGACCGGGGTGACGACCTGTCCGCGGTGCAGCTGCACGTTCGTGCTCGTCGGGGTGCGCGGGGTGGGGCCGGGATACCGGTCGTCGGTGGCCCGGCCGTCCCGCAGCTGGGAGATGACCGCCATCGTGACCGCGTGCACCAGGGCCAGCAGCAACAGCAGCACACCGAGGTTGCCCACCACCGCACGGAGCGTGTTACCGCCGCCGAAGTCGAAGTTGAGTACCGACAGCAGTGCCAGGAAGCCGAACATGACGATGTGGAAGAGCACGGCGACCAACTGGGCCATGGAACCGACCGACTCGGTCTCGTCGTCCACATCGGAGAGATAGCGTTTCCCGCTGTGGTAGAGGATCTGCCCGTCCGCGACGATCATGATCAGACCCAGGCCGACGAACGCCAGGTACGCGTCAGTGGTCACCGCAGCCTCCTTTCCGCGTGGCGCGAAGGCACTCACGCCTCGTACCCGGCCACCGTCCCCGGGAAACGACGACGTGTAGCCGCGCCCCCGATGGGGTATCCGACCGCAGCGGCCGTGCGCAGCCGGATACCGGTGCGCCCGCCGTCCCCAGAGACCACACGCGACCCCCGGGAGTAGCCGTGAACGCCCACACCTCGACCGCGCCGAGCCACAACCCGCGGCCGGTGTTGCCCTACACCGAGGAGCCCGACCCCGAACAGCGGCGCCGGGCCGTCCGCGCGGTCGCCTCGGCCGCCACCGACGCGCGGGACTGCGCGGACCTGCTGGAGGCGCTCGGCCTCTCCCCCGAGGAGGGCCGCTCCGTGCCGACCCAGCGGTCCCGGTGATCCCGGCCGACACCGCCGTTCCGGGCCCGACGGAGGACCGCCGGTGACCACCCGGACCGACGTCGCCGACACCGCGCGCTTCGTCGGCGAGGTCGTCGCCCCGACGCTCGCGGGCGGCGTACTCCGGCGCAGGCCGCGGGTGCTGGCGCTGGCCGAGCGACTGCGGTTCGACCGGCACGCCGTGCGGTTGATGCGCGCCCTGCGCTCCCGGTACGGGCCGGGTCCGCTGCTGCTGCGCATCCCGGGCAGGCCGATCGCGGTGCTGCTCGACCCGGACGACGTCGAGCGGGTGCTCGACCGCACCCCGTCGCCGTTCACCCCCGCGGCCCGGGAGAAGCGGGCCGCGCTCGGGCACTTCCAGCCGCACGCGGTGCTGGCCTCCCCGATGCCGGAGCGGGCACCCCGACGCCGGCTCAACGAGCGGGTGCTGGAGGCCGACCGTGCCGAGCACCACCTCGCACTCCGGGTGCGTGAGATCGTCCGCGACGAGACCACCCGACTGCTCGCCGACCGCACCGCACTCGCCTGGCCGGAGTTCGAGGTGGCGTGGTGGCGGATCGTCCGCCGCCTCGTGCTCGGCGACCACGCCCGGGACGCCACGGAGGTCACCGACGAACTCGCCGCACTGCGCTCGCGCGGGAACTGGGCGTTCCTGCTGCCCGCGGCGCGGCACCGCCGGGAGGCGTTCCGTGCGCGGCTGGCGGCCCACCTCGACCGTGCCGAACCGGGCAGTCTGGCCGCCACGCTCGCCGACCACACCCGCGGGGACGCCGTGGGGCGGGACGTCCTCCCCCGCATCGGCACCGGCGCCGACGACCTCGACCCGTACGGGCAGGTGCCGCACTGGCTGTTCGCGTTCGACGCCGCGGGCATGGTGACGCTGCGCACCCTCGCCGTCCTGTCCACGCACCCGAGGGACGCCGCCCGCGCCCGGGAGGAGGCCCACGCCCGGCCCGGGGACGCGGCGCTGCCGTTCCTGCGCGCGTGCGTGTGGGAGACCGTGCGGTTGTGGCCGACCACCCCGGTGCTGCTGCGGGAGAGCACCACGGCCACGTCCTGGCGGGGCAGCACGCTCACCCGGGGGACGCTGTTCGTCGTGTTCGCGCCCTACTTCCACCGGGCACCGGAACTGGTGCCCTTCCCCGACGGCTTCCACCCGCGGGTCCCGCCGGACGACACGCCCGGAGTCACGGAGGGGGCGGGGCGGTGGCCGGGTGTGGTGCCGTTCAGCGCGGGGCCGGGCCGGTGCCCGGGGGAGAATCTGGTGCTGCTCCTGACGGCCACGATGCTCGCCGAGTTCCTGCGGCAGGGCCGCTACCGGGTGCTCGCCCCGCGGTCACTCCGCGCGCGGGGCAACGCCCACGACCGGCTGCCCGCCACGCTGAACCACTACGCCCTCCGGTTCGCCCGTGACCCCGCCGAGGGTTCTCAGGCGACCGCGAATGCCGGCTGACCGGCGCAGACGCAGCCGCCGTCGACGGTTCCGCAGTCCACGACCAGGGTGTGCCGCACGACGTCGACGTCCGTGCACCCGGCGTCGGTGCACTCCGCCGTGTCGTCGCCGTGCCGGATCACGGTGCCGTGGCAGTGGTCGAGACCCTCCCGGCAGTTCACGCAGCTCATCCCCCCCTTCGTATCACCCGGCCGGTGCGGATCCGACGGCGACACGCCCCCGGCGCGGTCCCGCTGTGCGGACGGCCACGGCGGGGCGGGTCCGCACGACCTTGACCGCGTCCGTACCCGATGTACCGTCGATCCGTGACGACCGTGTCGGAGACCGGAGGCAGGGGGGCGCGCATGCTCGACCCGGCGGTGCGGGACGCGCTGGTGACCGCGGTCGGCGCGGCGAACGTCATCTCCGACCCGGTCGGCCTGCGCAGCTACGAGTGCGACGGTCTCACCGGCGTCCGCCAGGCGCCGTCACTCGTGGTGCTGCCCACCGACACCGAGGGTGTCGCCGCCGCCGTGCGCGTGTGCCACCGGCACGGGGTGCCGTTCGTCGCACGCGGTGCGGGCACCGGGCTCTCCGGCGGGGCGTTGCCGATCGCCGACGGCGTGGTGATCTCGCTGCAACGGATGCGGCGGGTCCTCGCGGTGGACCCGCTGGACCGGCGCGCGACCCTGCAACCCGGCGTGACCAACCTGGACATCACCGCGGCCGCCGCGCCGCACGGGCTGTACTTCGCGCCCGACCCGTCCAGCCAGCAGGTCTGCACGATCGGCGGCAACGTGGCCGAGAACTCCGGCGGCGCGCACTGCCTGAAGTACGGCTTCACCACCAACCACGTGCTGGAGACTACGGTGGTGCTGCCGGACGGGGAGATCGTCACCCTCGGCGGGGACACCGGTGAGCAGCTCGGCCCCGACCTGCGCGGGGTGTTCGTCGGCTCGGAGGGCACGCTCGGCATCGCCTGCGAGATCACCGTCCGGCTGTTGCCGACGCCGCAGACGGTGCGCACGCTGCTGGCCGACTTCGACTCGATCCCGCGCGCCGGTGAGGTGGTCGGCGACCTCGTCGCGGCGGGGATCGTGCCCGCCGCGGTGGAGATGATGGACAACCTCGCCATCAACGCCGCGGAGCAGGCCGTGCACGCCGGGTACACCCTGGATACGGCGGCCGCGCTGGTGGTGGAGCTGGACGGACCCGCCGCCGAGTGCGAGGCGCAGTTCGAGCAGGTGACCGCCATCTGCGAACGGCACGGATGCACCCGCCTGCACATCGCGGGTGACGCGGCCGAACGGGCGAGGATCTGGAAGGGCCGCAAGGCCGCCTTCGCGGCGATGGGCCGGATCAGCCCGGACTACATCGTCCAGGACGGCGTGGTGCCGCGGACCCGGCTGGCGGAGGTGCTGGCCCGCATCGCCGACCTGGGTGCGGAGGCGGGCCTGCGGGTCGCCAACGTCTTCCACGCCGGGGACGGGAATCTGCACCCCCTGGTGCTCTACAACGCCGCGGCCGGGGAGCAGGAGCGCGCGGAGGAGTTGTCGAAACGGATCGCGGAGCTGTGCGTCGAGCTCGGCGGGTCGCTGTCCGGGGAACACGGGATCGGCACGGACAAGGCGTGCTCGATGCCGCGGATGTACGGCGAGACCGATCTCGCCACGATGGACCGGGTACGTGCGGCGTTCGACCCGGACGGACTGTGCAACCCGGGCAAGCTGCTGCCCACGCCCCGGTTGTGCGGCGAGGCCCCGGGCCCCTACCGGCCGCACCCGCTGGAGGAGGCCGGGGTGATCGAGCGGCTATGAGCGGAACCCACCGGACGTCCGGAGCCGCCGCGACCGGCGGACGGACGGGCACACCGACGGCGACACCGACGGCCGGGGTGCTGACCCCCACGGACCTGCGCGACGCCGCCGAGGCGCTGGCCGGGACCACCGGGCC
>NZ_KI912264.1:110643-114985 GCF_000231035.2 Saccharomonospora iraqiensis subsp. paurometabolica YIM 90007
CCGTCCGGGCGCCGCCGCGTCGGCGGCTGGGGACGTCCCTGTGGCGGTTGCTGGGGCCGCTGCTGGGTCTGCGGTTGCGCGTGGGCCTGCGGCTGCCCGACCGGAGGGGCGGGCTGCTGCGGGTGCGCGTCTCGCTGCACCTGTGTCTCCCGTTGCGGTGGGTTCTCGGACGGCGCGCCCCTGCGGAACCGGGGCTCGGTCCCCTGCGGAGCCTGGGGATCCTGCGCTGCCCCGCCGCGGCGGGGCAGCCCCGGACGGTCCTGGCCCTGCTCGGCGACCTCCTCCCGGGGTGCCTCGGACTGGTGCCACCCCGTGGCCGCGGGCATCGTCATGGTCACCTCGGAATCCCCGGCCGGTTCGCCGGACAGCCTGCTCGCGAGGTCTCCGGGCGTGCCGTCGGCCTCCGGGCCGTTCCCGTCGTCCTGCGCGGCGCCGTTCCGCGTGGCGTTTTCCGGTCCCGGCGCCGCACCGTTCGATCCGGCACGGTCCGCCCCGGCGTATCCGGGATCGAGGTGCCCGTTCGTGCCGGTGCCGTTGACACCGGACGGGATGTTCGGAAGCGCCGCGGTGTCGGCGGCGCTGGGTTCGGCGCCGCCGTCGGAGTTCGTCGTGGTGCCGGTCAGCGTGGCCGTCTCCGTGGTGGATGAACCCCGGCCGGTCCCGCGGTCGGCGCCCGCACCCGTGCCCGTGCCGGGGCCGTCACCGGAACCGCCGGAGCGGTCGTCCGTCCGGCCGTCGTCGGCCGCATCCGCCGTGGGGACGGCCGGCCCGTCGTGCGAGCCGTTGACCTGCCCGGTCGACTTCGGCAACGACCGGGGCCTACGGCTGAGCGCGGGGATCGCGCCCCGCTCCGGCACGTCGCCCTCGGACTTCGAGTCGGCCTCGGAGACGCTCTTGCCCTTCTCCGCGACGTCGCTGAGCAGGTCGGCGCGCACCAGCACGATGGCCCGGGTGCCCCCGTAGGCGGACTCCCGCAGGGTCACCGTCAGGCCGTGTTTGGCGGCCAGCCGCGCGACGACGAACAGGCCCAGCCGCGGCTCCTCGGACAGCGCCATGAAGCTGAAGTCCGGCGGGTTCCGCAGCGTCTCGTTCAGCCGGTCGAGCTCCTCCTGCTCCAGCCCGATGCCCTGGTCCTCGACCTCCACGACGGCACCGCGCCCGACCAGCTCGCCGCGCACCTCGACGCGGGACTGCGGCGGGGAGAACGAGGTCGCGTTGTCGATGAGCTCGGCGAGCAGGTGCACCAGGTCGCCGACGACCGGCCCGGCGACCGCCGTGGCGGGCAGCTTGCCCATCGTGACGCGCTTGTAGTCCTCGGTCTCGGCGACCGCACCCCGCACCAGGTCGGTGATCGCGACCGGGTTGCGGAACTGCCTGCCGGGCTGCTCCCCGCCCATGATGATCAGGTTCTCGGCGTTGCGCCGGGCACGGGTGGAGAGGTGGTCCAACCGGAACAGCATGTCCAGCTGGTCCGGGTCCTCCTGCTTGCGCTCCGCCGCGTCGAGCGCCTGCAGCTGGCGGTGCACGATCACCTGACTGCGGTGCGCGATGTTGAGGAACACGCGCTGCGTACCCTCGCGGGTCTTGGCCTCGTCCACGGCGGCGGCGACGGCGGTCTGCTGCGCCTTGTTGAACGCGTCGGCGACCTGGCCGATCTCGTCCTCGCCGTACTCCAGGTAGGACATCTCGCTGGACAGGTCCACCTGGTCACCGCCACGGACACGCTCCACCAGACGCGGCATCTGGTCCTCGGCGATGTCCAGCGTCTCGGCACGCAGCGCCGTCAGCCGGTGGATCAGCCGGTTCGACAGACGCCAGGAGAAGAAGAACGCGGCGGCGGAGATCACCAGCACGGCCGCGGCGGCGGCGATCGAGGTCGCCAGCGTCTCGTCGGCCTCGTCGACGGCGAGGTTCGTCGCGTCGGTGCTCTGCTGCACGTAGAGGCCCCACAGCGTCGCGCTGACCTCGCTCGCGGCCTCACGCCACTGGTCCTCCGGCACCGGCAGGTTGTTCTGGTTGCCCCGGAGGAAGGCGTTCTCCACCGTGAGCAGCGTGTCCCACGCCTCGCTCGAAACCAGCTGGTCGTACTGCCCGCGGACCTCCGGGATCATCTCCGGGACCGCCTGCTCCAGCGCGGAGTGGTAGGCACCGACCTCACTGATGTAGCTGCGGAACTCCTCCTCGGTGAGTCCGCCGCCGGAGAGGCCGGACGCGGCGAGCGCGTCACCGCGGGACATCGAGTCCGAGGCGGTGAACAGCGGCATCGCCATCAGACGCATGTACGCGGTCTCGGCACTCGGTGTCTCCCGCGCGACACTGTTCAGACCGTGGACGTACTGGTCGATGATGCCGTTGTAGTACTCGTAGGCCTCCTGCAGGGTGACCGCACCGTTGTCGACCCGCTGCCGGAACCCTGGCAGCCGCTGGACCTGCCGGAACGTCGCCTCGACGCTTTCCACCACGCTCTCCGGCGCGCTGCCGGTGACGTCGTTCAGCGCCTGCGCCTGCCGCTGTGCGGTGGCGTCGGTGGCGGCCCGGGACTCCTGCAGTTGCGCGCCCAGCGAGCGCGAACCGGCGATCTCCTGCAGGGTCAGCCTGCGCTCCGCACGGACGGCGGCGAAGAACCGCCCCGCGGGCTCGGCCGCGTCGTGCACGCTCGTCGCGAACGACCGGACCTGGACCGCGTCGTAGATCAGATAGCCCGAGATCGCCGATCCGGAGAGCAGGAAGACGATGCTGGGCACGAAGGCGATGGCCAGGATCCGGTTCCGGATCGTCGAACGCCCACTGCGTGAGGCGGATCTCGTCTTCAACAACGCGCTCAAGGCCCTTCCAGCGACATGTTCCGTATGGGCCCCCAACCCGTGTCCGACCCGCCCACACCGCATCGAGCCGACGCTGCGCGGGGAGGCTATTCAGCTCCGCGAGCACGAGTCAATACGACGTCTCGTCGCGGTCCGTGGTGGGACGCGCGGCTCACGGGTGTCGAGGCCCGCCTCATAGGCGAAGATTGTCTGTCGGACTCTATGTGCCACACGCCCCCGGGCAAAGCCCGTGTGACATGCATCGTGCGACCCCGGTCGCACTCAACCATCCCGCCGACACGGCACTCACCCGATCGTCGCAGTACAGCGTTGGTGTGCACCGTTACCCACCCGAGTGAAGTGTGCGCGAGATCACACGTATGTACCTGCCGTTCACCGTCCGGACGTCCGGCCACAGTGGCCGGTGATTCCGCGATGCGGAGGCTTCGCCCCGGTGGTCAGGACCGTTCGGCGGCGAGCTCCCTGCGGAGGGTGTAGGGCAGCACGCTGCCCGCCGTCAGCGCCTCGGCGTCGAGCGTGCCGGGCCGGTAGGTGAGGTGGGGGAACCGGTCGATCATCCGCGCGGCAGGTTCGGCCACGGCGTCGACCCGGCCGGTGAGGAACGCCCAGTCGAACTCGTCGGAGCCGTAGTAGAACACCGTGCCGAAGACGTCGGTGAACCGCCGGTAGGCACGCCGGAGCATCCCGTTGAGCCACAACGTCGGGCAGCCGACCTGGGAAGTCACCACCCCGCCGGGACGCAGCGCCGAGGCGCACAGGCGCAGGAACTCTTCCCCGAACAACCGGTTGTGCTGGGCGTCGTCCTCCCGCTCGCCGGGCAGGTCGGCGACGACGACGTCGTAGCCCGCGCCGTCGGACGCGGCCGCGCGCACGAACTCCCACCCGTCCGCGTAGTGCACGGTCACCGGCCCCTCGCCGCGCACGGCACGGTCGAGTTCGTCCGGGGTGTAGCCGTAGGGCAGGTGCCGGGCGCACCGCTCGACGACCTCGCGGTCGATGTCGACATGGTCGACGTGGGCGGCTCCCGCCTCGACGGCCATCGCGCTGATCACCCCCTCGCTGGAGCCGACCGCGAGGACCCGCTCCACACGGTCGGCGAGCAGCAGCGCGGGAACCAGCAGCGCCTCGTGGTAGTGCCGCTGGGCCAGTTCGGTGCTCTGCGGATCGTTGTCACAGAACAGCGAGACACCCTGGGCCGTCCTCGCGATCACGGCGTGCTGGTAGAGGGTGTCGGCCTCCCAGAGGACGTCGTCGAGTTCCCACAGTTGCGACATCCCGCGCGTCAACGGCTCCCGGAGTTCGGACAACTCGCACTCCTCCCGCGTCGTCTCGTTCCTGTGGTTCCGACCGGGTGTGCCCGGGCGGTGGTCCCATCATCACGCCGACGTCGCCCCGGCGCCGGACGGGGCACGACCGTGCCGCACGGGGTGGGCGGCACTCAGGGGGCACGGTCGGTGCCGGTTTCCGGGCCGGTGGTGGCGGTGCCGTCGGGGACGGGGGCGCCGTCGGTGGGCGCG
>NZ_KI912265.1:0-4679 GCF_000231035.2 Saccharomonospora iraqiensis subsp. paurometabolica YIM 90007
CACGGACGGCACGGGCGGTGTGCGGGACCCCCTTCGCGGGGACCCGCGCCCGCCCCGCCGCCGGAGCGCGTACCGGCCCTGCCACCGGGGCTCGTACCGGCCCTGCCACTGGGCCGTGCCGACCGTGCCTCACGCCGCCTCCGCCGTCTCGTCCGGTGACCCGTTCCGGGTGTGTGCCTCACGGCTCGGGTGATTCTACGACGGATCAGCCGCGCGCGAGGCGGTTTCCGATATCCCGGAGTCCGTCGAGATCGTGGACGTCGCTCGGCAACGCGGGCACCGTGGTCACCGGCACGTGCGGATGCGCCCGGGTGAACCGGGCCAGCAGCCGCTCCTCCCGGCCCGCCATCGCGATCCGGTCGGCGTGCAGCCGCAACACCGCCGCGGCCAGCGCGTCGGCACCGTCGGCGCCGTCGGGACCGGCCGTACCGTCCGCGGAACCCTCGTCACCGGTCCCGGTCGCCGTCCGGCGTTCCAGGGACTCGGCGGCGGCCAGTGCGTCGATGGCGGAGATCTCGGAGACGTCGGCGAGCACGGGATGGGTGCGGTTGGCGACGAGGCCGTCCAGCGGCATGGACTCGGTGGACAGCCGGTCGACGAAGTAGCTGGCCTCCCGCAGCGCGTCGGGTTCCGGCGCGGCCACGACGAGGAACGACGTGCCGCGGGAACGCAGCAGTTCGGCCGTCTTCTCCGCGCGCTCGCGGAACCCGCCGAAGGTGGAGTCGAACGCCTGCACGAACGCCGAGGCGTCGGCCAGCAGCTGCCCGCCGAGGATGGTCGACACCGCCTTGGCGAACATGGAGAAACCCGCGCCGACGACCTTGCGCAGCCCCCAGGTGCCCGCGCGGGCCGGGGTGGTCAACAGCCGGATCATCCGGCCGTCCAGCGCGGCCGAGAGCCGGTTGGGCGCGTCCAGGAAGTCCAGCGCCGAGCGGCTGGGCGGGGTGTCGACGATGATCAGATCCCACTCGCCGGTCGCCGCGAGCTGGCCCAGCTTTTCCATCGCCATGTACTCCTGCGTTCCGGAGAACGACGTGGAGATCGTCTGGTAGAAGGGGTTGGCCAGCAGCTGCTCCGAGCGCTCCGGACCCGCGTGCCTGCGCACCATGTCGTCGAAGGTGCGCCGCATGTCCAGCATCATCGCCCACAGCTCGCCCCGGGGCTCGAACCCGGGCACGGACACCCGGCGCGGGTGGTTGCCCAGTTCGCGCAGGCCGAGGGCCTGGGCGAGCCTGCGCGCCGGGTCGATGGTGAGCACCACGGTCTGCCTGCCGCGCTCGGCGGCGCGCAGCGCCAGTGCCGCCGCGGTGGTGGTCTTGCCGACCCCGCCGGAGCCGCAGCACACCACCACCCGGGTCTCCGGGTCGTCCAGCAGACCGTCGACGTCGAAGGAGTCGGTCAACGTACACCCTGTTCCACGAGCGCGTCGGCGAGTTCGTAGAGCGCGGCCACGTCCACGCCGCCCGCGAAGTCCGCCAGTTCGAGTGTGGGCAGGTCGGCCTCGGCGAGCTGTTCGCGGGAGCGCTGCTCCGCGGCGATGCCGACGGCGTGCTCCACGGTCTCCGCGACGAGCGCGTCCACGGTGTTCCCGGGCAGCTCCAGGCCCGCGGTCGCGAGTCCGGACCGCACGCGCTCGGCGTCCACCCTGCCGTCGGCGGCGGGGAGCAGGGCGGGTGCGGGCAGCCGCGAGGGCCGGACGCGGTTGACCAGGACCGCCCCGGGGCGCAGATCCGCGCCGTCCAGCTCGGCCACCGCGTCGAGCGTTTCGCGCACCGGCATCTCCTCCAGCAGTGTGACGATGTGGACGGCTGTCTCACCCGAATGCAGCAGCCGGACCACCCCTTCGGCCTGCCCCCGGATGGGGCCGGTCTTGGCGACGTCCGTGAGCGCGCGGGTGACGTCCAGGAAGCGGACCACCCGCCCGGTGGGCGGCGCGTCCACCACCACGGCGTCGTAGGTGTGCCTGCCGTTCGACTCGGTACGCCCGACACACTCCTTGATCTTGCCGGTCAGCAGGACGTCGCGCAGCCCCGGCGCGAGGGTGGTGGCGAACTCGATGGCGCCCATCCGGCGCAGGGTCCGCCCCGCGAAGCCGAGGTTGTAGAACATCTCGAAGTATTCGAGCAGGGCGGCCTCGACGTCCACGTGCAGCGCCCGCAGCTCACCCCCGCCGGGTGCGGCGGCGATGCGCTGCTCGGCGTAGGGCAGCGGTTCGGTGTCGAACGCCTGGGCGAATCCCTGCCGTCCCTCGACCTCGACGAGCAGGACGCGGCGCCCTTCCCGGGCCAGGGCGAGGCCCAGGGACGCGGCGAGCGTGGTCTTGCCGGTCCCGCCCTTCCCGGTCACGAAGTGCAGGCGGCTCCGTTCGAGTTCCTCGGTCCAGCCAGGCAACGTGGTCACACTCCCAGAGCCTAAGCCACCGGTCAGCTCACCAGGGCCGCGACGCTCACCATCAGTGCGACACCGCCGGCGAGCGCCCAGGTCACCGGGACGGACAGCACCGTGAGAGTGAGCACACACGCCACCGCGAGGGCGGTGGACGCGACGAGGCCGGCCACCGCCACCGTGCCCGGCCTACCGGTGCGGTCCCGCGCCAGCGCCATCACGATCGCCACCCCCACCAGCCCGGGTACGGCCAGCAGGACCGTCGCCAGGATGCGCCATGCTTCCACGAGACCCGACGGTAATGGCTAGGGTGTCGGAGCATGAGCACTACGAAGTGGGAGTACGCATCCGTCCCCCTGCTGATCCACGCGACGAAGCAGATCCTCGACCAGTGGGGCGAGGACGGTTGGGAGCTGGTGACGGTGCTGCCGAACCCCAGCGGTGAGCAGCACGTGGCCTACCTCCGGCGCGAGAAGGACTGACGGGACCGACGATGAGCTGGAGCGCGAGACTCGCGGAACTCGGCATCGACCTGCCCGCCGTCGCGACGCCGGTCGCGGCCTACGTGCCCGCCGTCCGGACGGGGCGGTACGTGTACACCTCGGGCCAGCTCCCGTTCGTCGCGGGCGAGCTGGCCGCGACCGGCAAGGTCGGTGCGGAGGTCAGCCCCGAGGAGGCCAAGCGGCACGCCCGGACGGCGACCCTGAACGGTCTCGCGGCCGTCGACTCGGTCGTGGGTATCGACGCCGTCGTCCGGGTGGTGAAGGTCGTCGGATTCGTCGCCTCGGGGGAGGGCTTCGGTGGCCAGCCCGCGGTGATCAACGGAGCGTCCGAGCTGCTCGGTGAGGTGTTCGGGGACGCGGGGGCACACGCCCGCTCGGCCGTCGGGGTGGCCGAACTGCCGCTGGGCGCGCCCGTCGAGGTGGAGCTCGTGGTGGAGGTGTCCTGATGGATGTCGTGGAGGTGTCCTGATGGACCCGGACGTCGAGGCGGCGTCCCACGAACTGCTCCTTCGCCTGGCGGGGCGGATGCCCGACCGGATGCTGTGGCGGTTCCGCGACTGGTTCGGCGAGGGTGCGATGGCCACGCTCGCGCGGACCCTGCCCAAGGCCCTGCTCAAGCACCGGGTCGACCTCGACCAGTCGGAGTACCGGCTGCTCGTCGCCGGTCTGATCCCCTACGGGGCCGATTGGCACGAGGTCAGTTCGACCCTCGGGGTGGACGCCTCGGCCGGGAGCAGGTACACATTCACCCCGGAACCACCCGAATGGGTGAACACCGTCGATTCGGTGTCCGTGGTGATGCCCGCGACGCTGCGTGGGCGCCCGGACGTGGGTGAGGTCCGGGAGAGCTGGCGGTACGACCGCGAGTCCGCCGACCGGGAGGCCAAGCGGATACTCCTGGTCACCGCGGTGTCCGGGCTGCCGCGGCTGGCCGGGGAGTTGCAGCGGGTTCTGCGTGTGCTGGGGGAGGAGGAACCCGGAGTGGAGGTCCTGCCCGCGCAGGCGGAACCGCCCCCCTACCACCGGGCCGCGCTCGCGGACTCCCGGTTCGTGTGCGCGGGCGCCGTGGACGCCGGACACCACAGGCTCGTACCCGCGTGACGCTCGCTTTCGCGGGCTGGAGGGAGAACGGCGATGGTGGACGTGCACGACGGCATGCCGAAGGACGGCTTCGCCGTGCCGCTGCGTCTGCACAACGTCCTGCTGGCACTGGCGGGCAGACTCGACGACAGTGCGCTGTCGGACGCCCGTGAGCTCGTCGCACGCTCGCATCTCGACGAGGCCGCGGAACTCGCGGTCGGTGCCCTGATCGCCGGCCGGATCCCGGTGCGGCCCGCCGAGCAACGGGAGCTCGGGCTGGTGCTGGAGCTGAGCCGGTCCGACCCCGCACTGGCCGAGGATCTCACCGTGGGCGAGTCCGGAACGGAGCCCGCGCACCGGTTCTCCGGCGCGGACCGGCCGGACCACGGTATGGCGGAGGCACTGGACCGCATCCTGCAGGTGCTTCCCGATCTCCGGTCGGTCCACGCGGTGTGGCGCAACACCCCGGCGGGGGCCGTGCCCGGGCCGCTCCCCCAGCGGGTGGTGCTCATCGAGATCGGCCCGGAGGCACACCCGCCCGCGGTCGCCTTCCGGGTCGACGACGCGCTGCGGCGCGCGGGGATCCACACCGTCGTCGAGGTGACCGGCCCCGGTGCCGAGCGGACCGGGTATCACGAGGCCGCACTGGCCGCCGGGACGCCGGTATGGCTGGCCTCCGACCGCGGGGGCACACCGGCACCGGCCGCCGAG
>NZ_KI912265.1:4779-5187 GCF_000231035.2 Saccharomonospora iraqiensis subsp. paurometabolica YIM 90007
GTGCCCGACGAGGTGGGCCCGGCGCTCCCCGAGCGCGCGGACGAGTCCGGCCACGTCGCCGGCCAGCGTCCACCCGTCGTAGCCCCGCGGTGGCTTGTCCGAGTCGCCGTACCCGCGCAGGTCCACGGCGACGGCCCGGTACCCGGCGTCGGCGAGGTCACGCAGCTGCCGGTGCCAGACCCACCAGAACTCGCCGAAGCCGTGCAGCAGGAGCACGAGCGGACCGGAACCGAGCTCGGCGACGTGCAGCCGGATGCCGTTGGCCGAGACGTCCCGGTGGGTCCACGGCCCCGCCAGCCGGACGGACGACGGGTCGGGCGGTGGAGCGGACGACCTCGGCAACCCGGTCAGTGCCCCGCCGGGGAATCCGGGCCCGCGCCCGCGGGACGCCTGCCGCCCGCGGAGGCG